>CAVPRK010000015.1:0-500036 GCA_963707815.1 uncultured beta proteobacterium | reverse complement strand
GACAGTTAGAAGCGACGCGCAGGCCTTAGTCACCAGTTAGTCACCGGCAAGAATACCGCCCCTCACTCCTCGGGCGTATCGGTTGGCTAGCGGCACCTGAATCTCAACGTGCTAGATGGCTGACGGAAAGACGCGGGTCGCCGCGATCCGGGCTAGTTTCGCGAAACCGAGATGCGAAGGACGAAGCCCCCGTCGCGTGTGCCCCGGATAAGGCTCGTGCGCCTAAGCCTTCACGGCTTCAAGGCGGTGAAGTCATCGGGCTACGTCGACCTCCAGCCACTCACCCTGCTGATTGGACGTAACGGAAGTGGCAAGAGCTCGCTCGTCGAAGCGCTCCAATGGTTGCAAGACGCATACTTCGACGGGCTCCTTAAAGCCACGGTCGGGCGATTTCGCGCCTTCTCGTACCTTCTCAACCGCCGGTCACGCAGCATCAAGCTTCACCTCGAATTCGAATCGCCGCACAAGCCGCTCTTCTACGACCTTGAAGTGCGGAAGGCTGTCGGCGGTGGATTGCCCCATCGTGGTCGATGAAACCGTTCGAGAGGGCCAAACGGTAGCGCAGAAAACGATTCTCTGGACGACGAAGGGGTCGAAGGGCCCCGTGTATCGGAACAGCGCGAACTCAAATCCCGAGAAGAACGCGAATCGGCTCGCTATCGAGTCAATGTCCGAGACGACTGGGACGCTCAGGGCGCTAGCAGCGTTTGTCGAGGGAATCGTCGTCCTCCGTCTGAGTCCCACTGTCATGAGGTTCGAGAGCCCGCTCGAACGTAGTGGAACTCGAATTCTCGACGAAGAAGGAGCACTGCTACCCTCGCTCCTCTCCTCGTTTGACGACGGCCAACGTGAGTGGGTTCGGGAACGTGTCGCACGGGTTCTGTCGAACGTTCGCGATGTGCGAGTCGAAAGGGACCGACAGATCTCACGGTTACGTCGTCGCTACCGAGCGCATGAAATGGAAGGGCGGAAGCAGAAAAGTCGAGCTGCCGAGCTGGATGCTCTCTGAGGGTACGCGACGCATCACTGCTGTCTTCGCGCTACTGGCCGCTAGGCCGCGCCCTTCGCTCCTGATCATCGAGGAAATCGAGAACGGACTCGATCCGTGGACACTCGAACTGGTGTTTCAGGAGCTTCGTGACGCGTCTTCTCAGGGGACACAAATTCTCGTAACGACTCACTCTCCGTTTCTGCTCGACCATGTCCGTACAGAGGAAGTTGTTCATGTGCGGCGGTCTGACGGGCACTCTACGTACCACGCAATTTCCGAATATTCGGAGGCGTCAAAGTTCGACGGCGCCGTCGCGCCAGGCTCAATGTACATATCTGGCTACTTCGGAGGCGACGAGTAATCGGACGAGAAGCTCGGGACCCTTGCTCAAGAAAAGAACAGACTCAAGAACAACGGTAGGCCTGTTTGTGGAAGGGTCGCGTGGAACCGATCCACTGCGCGACGATTTCTGCGCGATGTGGCAATTGCTTGGTGCGCATTGCAAACACAACGTTGAGCTTCATATCGTGGGCATCACCAAGGGCAATATCGTAGAGCTTAGTGATCTTCCTAAGCGCGATGCTGCAACTCAACTCGTTAAGGGGCTGACGCAGGCAAGTGGAGGTAAGGATCCACTAGACGTCATCATTCAACGGTGTCACTCAAAAACGCCTCTGGACCGAGTGGTAGTTGCGTTCGATCTTTGGAAACCGAACCAGACTCTCCCAGTCGCGGACCGGAAAACGAGATGTCCGATGCGACCGGAGGTTGCATTCGTTCTGCGGAAACTCGCAAGCAGCGAACGTCTTGATCCGAAGTTCAAGAGAGCCGCTGAAGAGTTGCTCACGCGGTACGATGACCGAGGGGAGCTCAAGCCCCGTACTGCAATGGGGTCAGTCGAGGTCATCTTCATGGACCCGATGTTTGAGGCACTATTCGTTGCAGACGAGATGACCGTTCGTCGCGCTCTCAAAGTTGAGGACAAGAAGCCAAGGGACTGGCCGAAATTCAAGACCCATGTTCGAGAGATCGACAAAGCCGTAATTGATCCCGCAATTCAATCGGTCGTTGGCTGGAAGCACCCTTATCTGAATGCGAAGGCCCGATGGGGGCATGCAATAGTCAAGGCCGCCCTCCCAGGTGCCGCGATCTGGAAGCACGCTATCGCTCAACGCCTGTGCAAACTCTTGGGCGCATGAGGTCGTGAACGTAGGGACATCTAGTCGTGATGCTCGTCGTTGCGATTTGGGTGAGGCATCGGCTGAGATGTTTCTCGACGACGCTCAGCGTTGAGGGTGCGTAGCAATCCAACCAAGTACGAGGTCGGAGACACGTTGTGCACCGATTACGTCTAGGCCGAAGCGCTGTCGGATCACTACCGGTAGCGCGATGAGGAGTCTTCCCGAATTCTGCCGAGCGGTCAGCCGCAGAAGCGCCGCGACGACTGCGGCATCAAACCTATTGCGATCGAGCTCGCTAGCACCCCACCACAATCGGAAGATCTCGGCGACAAGGGCGAGCAAGTTTCGATCGGGCCACTGCGCCAGCGTCAAAAGTTCCAGGTGTTGCATCAGAGGCGTCGCTGAGGAGTTCCATTCTGCAACCTGCGCAGCCGCCAGAAATGACTCCGGTGGCGTCCTCGTGTCCACATAGCGCCAGCCGACAAGCCGCGCTCCAACGACTGCTAGTTCATCGCGCGTGACGATGCCAATCCCGGCCAAGGCCTCGAATACGGCCTGAGTTGAGACTGGCAGCGCGCCTTCGTGCAGCGAAGCGGCCGCAATCGCAACGTCGTCGGTCCACAGGGGCACGCGCAGACGCTTCGACCGATGCACACTGTCAGCGGTCCCACACCTCCAGCGATTTGGGTCCAGTTGTCCCATGCGGTGGAAGCACGGAGGCCTCGCTCGGTCTCATCGAAAACGTCCCATGACTCGACCGAGGCGAGTAGCTCGCGTAGATGGTGGGCTCGACGTGCCTCGAAGGTTCCGTCTCGAGGCGAAGAGAGAAGCCGCTCCCCCTCAAGACCCCCGTGGCCCGGCGCGCCATCGGACACAGCTCGTTGTACGTACGCTCGCAATCGATCGAGCGTTCCGCGAGCAATCCAGAGCTTTGCAAAGTGAGCGCGCGCTCAAGGTACGGCCTCCAGCATCGCTAGCGTAGAGATGGAAGTAACCTCGACAACGATCTCCCGCTTCTGCTGAAGCGCTTCCCGGGCGGCCTGCATGTTCTCCGGCGGCCGAGACGCATGGATGAAGCTGCTGTGTGAGACAAGAAGCGGAATCACTTCAAAGATCGATCGCTTGAGAGCTGCGGCCAGTCCGTGAAGCGAGATCCTGGGATTCTCGCTATAGCTACCGACGAGGTCAACGACGCTGTCCTTGCGCTCCTTCGCACCCTCGAGAAGCATCGCGACGAAATCGTCCATCGAATCAGGGGCATGAAAGCTATGAACGAACGGAAGCTCTGGGAACTCCAGTTCATATTGGTCGTTACAATGCTGACACGTCCGAACGAAACAGCTTGTAATGGCTGTGATCTCCATCGACCGCGGTGGGAAGCCTGTCGGGCCCTTCTGCAGTTCTACACAATCGCCAACCTTCTTCCCGGTTAGGGCAATGGTGATCGCGTGCCTTGGCCCGTATTCATCAGAGGACGTCGCAAGGTCGTCACTCTCCTCAAGCTGGATCCACTTCGATGCCTCTCTTTCTTTAATGCGAACTGCCATTCCGGCGCCGGCGACGAGAGCCGGACGGGGCGTCTCCTCATCGGGCTCCTTCTCGCCCCTTTCGAAGGTTATTGGAAGGCCTGCAATAGAAACCGCCTGCCAGGCCCACGGATCTCGTCGTCTCCGCTTGAGGTTTCTATAGGCGAAATCACGTGCCTCTTCGTACTCGCCAGCAGCCCGCAGAATCCTAACGACATTGGGTGCGAATTCGGGTTGGGCGTCGCTCGGCTCTGGTAGCTGATTCGCGCGGGTCGCCAGGAGATCGACGCGGCCTAGCTCGTGAGCGACCTGACAGAGGTGAAATCGAATTCGCTTGTCCCCGGGGCGCTTACTCAGCCAATCTTGGGCAAGGCCGAGCGCGCCTGAGATCTCCGCGCACCGACAGCAGGTAGATTTCACCTTCGATGATCTGCGAGTCTTCGACGCCATTCGTTCGAAGTGCATTGCAGAGGCTTCGGACAAGCTCCCGGCGACCAAGCGCCATCCCGGCGTTGATCAGCGCAATGGTTGACGGTGCGAGCTCTGCTCGGGGAGCCTCATGTTCAAGTACTTCGACACACTGCTCTGAGAGGCGCAGTTCACCCAGAAGTGAGCCCAGATCGAGCAATTCATCGTGCGAGTAGCCCGACCTACCGGCCGCTATCCTGTTCGCAATCGCTCGAGTCTCGTCGACTCTTCCCGTCACATGCGCGAGGACAAGGCGAAGCCGCTCACTGCGATGAGCGCCGAGGACGTCGCGATGCTTTTCTATGGTGGCCGATGCATCGGCAGGTGCATCGTCCATTTGTGCCTCAACGAGGCGGACCGCAGCAGTGGAGCGATCGCGTGGTGGCTCGGTGGAATCTGACGCCACGGCATCGAGGACTGCTAGGGCCTCAATTCTGGCTTTCGGACGTGCCAAGCTTCAAAAGAACGTTGGCAAACACGACCCGTGCAAGACCCGGCCGGTCGGCTTTGGAAACAACGAGCCGCAGGAGATCGTTGGCGGCCTGAAAATCCCCCCTCGCGATAGCCTCGTGTGCTCGTTCTGGCGTGCAGATGAGAATTGTCGGGGATCAGTTCTGCGGCGGTCGACAGCCATCGCTTGTATTCGTCATCGCGGCCCAAACGCTTCGAATGAATCGCAAGATCAAGCGCGATCACTCCACGTTGCACGGGTCGTGACGGCGGAGGAATGCTTGAGTACGCGTTGGCGAGTGATGAGAGAAGCTCTTCTCGTTTCGCGTCCGGCGTGGGTATGCCACGTTGCCAGATGTCCCAGCACTTGCAGGTCGGAGTCGGACACGCCCGTGGTGTTTGCGAGCTGGCCGTGTCGATATTTGACGACGATCGTATCGACCAGGGCATACGCCGGCCCAGGGGCCGCCAACGACATCGACAGCGCGAAGATGGCTGCCACTGCGGGAAAGCGTGACGGCGCGCGCGGTAAGCCCGCAAGCGTTCTGTAGCAGCATTTGAAGGGCTCCCCTAAGCCGGACAAGTTGAATCGCTCAGGCAAACTGTGCCATGGCGTGATCGCGCGCGGTGACGCCTGGCAATGCCTCAAAAAAAACGGCGCCCGAAGGCGCCGCTTTCAGTTTGAATCTTCCGCGTTCTACAAACCATTCGGCGGCGACAAGAGCCAGGTGGGGTCCGTGATCAGAGTGGCGAAGCTCGAAAACGAGTTGCCGTTCATGAGCCAGAGTGTCGTCGCGCCGGTAGCGGCGTTGCGCCAGAGGAGGTCGGACTTGCCGTCGCCGTTGGTGTCCGCGACGTGGGTAACGGCCCAATTGGCGTCGGTCAGGACGACGGCGCTCGATGCCGGGGTGGTCCCGTTCATGAGCCACATCGCGGTTTGTCCGGTCGTGTTATTGCGCCACACGAGGTCGCTCTTGCCGTCGCCGTTGAAGTCGCCGACGTGGGTGACCAGCCAGGCAGGGTCCGCGAAGATCACGGCGCCCGACGACGCGACCGTGCCGTTCATGAGCCAGATCGCGGTTTGGCCGGTCGACGTGTTGCGCCACACGAGGTCGGCCTTGCCGTCGCCGTTGAAATCGCCGACGTGTCGTGACCGACCCAGCTGCGGATCGCTGGCAAGATGATCGTCGGCGCCGATGGACGCGGTGCCGTTCATGAGCCAGATCGCGGTCTGCACCGGTCGACGTGTTGCGCCACAGGATGTCGGCCTTGCCGTCGCCGTTGAAGTCGCCGAGCGGCATGAGCCACCCAGGTTGGCGTCGGCCGAGGATGACGGCCGACGCCGTGGACGCCAAGCCCGTTCATGATCCAGATCGCGGTCTGGCCGGTGACCGTATTGCGCCACGACAAGATCTTCCTTGCCGTCGCCGTTGAAGTCGGCGACGCGCGTGACCAGCCCAGGTCGGATCGCCAGACAGGATCGCGGACGATGTCACGCGCGGTGCCGTTCATGAGCCAGCGGCCGTCGAGCCCGCCGTGCTTGCGGCAGATGAGGTCGGTCTTGCCGTCGCCGTTGAGGTCGCCGGTGTTGGTGACGGCATAGTTGGGGTCGTCCGGGCAGACGATCGCGGCTCCGAAGCGTACCGAGTGCCGTTCATCAGCCACAGGGCGGCTGCGCCCGCTGCCGCTGTTGCGCCACACGAGGTCGTCCTTGCCGTCGGCGTTGAAGTCGATCTGACGGCCGGGCGACGGTGGCGGTGGCGGCGCGGCGGCGACGCGCCGCGCCCGCGTCGAGCAGGCCCGCGCCGCACAGCGACGTCGTGCAGTTGCAGCTCTGAACCGACGGGCACGTCGCGCTGGTGCCGCCGCCTGCGTTCCCGAGGTCGGGAACGGACGCGCCGTCGTCTGGATGATCGACAGCACCTGCGCCGGCGTCAGCGCTGGAATTGCGCGAGAGCATGAGCGACGCGACGCCGGCGACGTGCGGCGCCGACATGCTCGTGCCGTTGTAGCCCGCGTAGATGTAGCCCGCACGGGTTCGGCGTAGGTCGCGCCGTTGTTGATCGTCGACACGACGAGGTCGCGCGTGATCGTTCGGCGTTTCCGGATAGTTGCGGCCGCCGCCGGGCGCGGCGATCTCCACCGACGTGCCGTACGCGCTGTACTGCGCCTTGATGCCCTGGCGCTGCGTGGCGGCCACCGTGATGTTGCCGAGGCAATTGCCGGGGCTGTTGTTGCTCGCGTTGGTGTTCGTGTTGCCGGCGGAGATCGACCACGACCGTGCCGCGGCTGAGCGCGCCGTTGATCGCGTTCTGCTCGACCGACGCGCACGGCCCGCCGCCGCCGAGGCTCAGGTTCAGCACGCGCGCCGGAGTACGGATTGGCGCCGAGGCCGGCGACCGTGCCGCCCGCGCCCCAGGTGATCGCATCGACGATGTCGGACGTCGTAGCCGCCGCACTTGCCGAGCACGCGCAACGGAACGATCTTGCTCACCCAGTTGATGCCCGCGATGCCCATGCGCGTTGTTGGACAGCGCGCCGATCGTGCCTGCGGTATGCGAGCCGTGCCAGCTGCTGGCGCCGACGCGCAGCAATTGATAGAACCAATAGCTTCCGGGGTCGGGATAGTCGGCCGCATCGATCCAGTCACCCGGATCCGACGGGTCGTCATCGCGGCTGCTCACGCAGGGCGGGCTAGAGCGGGTCGTAGAGCCGCGGATCGTTGCCCTGCAGGCAGGTCGGCGACTGCACCGGCTGGCTGTCGTTGGCGAGGGCGAAGTCGTAGATGAAGTCGTAGCCGCCAATCGCACGCCCTGCGAGATCCGGATGGTTGTACAGGAAGCCCGTGTCGATCACGCCGATGTAGATGTTGGGCGAGCCGGTGGTGATGTCCCACGCCGGCGGCAGATTGGCGCCGCCCGGTTCAGACCCGCCGGGCATCAGGTGCCACTCGGAGAGGAACGTCGCTGACCACAGTGTCGACTGAAAGCACGACGCGTTCGTGTTGGCCGGATAGCACGTGTCGTTCGGTATCAGCGTCGGGAACTTCCACATGTCCGGATCGGCGTATTCGATCGCGGGGTCGGCTCTCGAGCTGTTCGGCGACGGCGAATGCGGCGCTCGCCGACATCGGCTTGAAGAGCTGCAGCACGTACGCGCCGCCGGACATCGAGCGCAACGCGGCCACGGGCGTGCGCGCGACGTCGGCGACAAGCTGAACGCTGGCCGTCAGGAGGCGCACGATCGGCGAGCGCTGCCGCCGTAATGTCGGGATCCTTGTACTTCACCATGAACGCGCGCACCGGACGCGTGCCCGCATCGACGCCCGTCTTCGCGGCGGCCACGCTCTTGCTCAAGGGCGTCGCGCTCCGCGATGCTCACGTAGAGCACCGCGGGATTGAGACGCAGCTTGTTGATGGCGGCACGCGCAGCGTCGATCGACAGCGGCGGATCGATCGCGAGACGGAACCCGCCGTCGCGCGTGCGGCCGAGATTGCTCACGCTCGCCTTGTGCAGGTGGCCGAGCGTGGCGAGGTCGCGATCGGACATGCGCACCGTGGACGCGCGGCAGCGCGTCGTCGCGGTACTTCACGACGATCGTATCCACCATCGTTGCGGCGGCGGAGGCCGCCGCGGGCAAGGTGAGCGAGCACAGCGCGATGGACAGGCCAAGCCACCAACTCTGCTTGCCCTTCCCGGCCAACGCTTTCGAAGTTTGAGCCATGTTGTCCCTGACGTGAGAAATTTATGCGACCAATAAATTCTGGCACAGGGGCGGTCGTTGTGGACGTGTCGACGCAGCTTTTTCGACGATCGGCAAGTGCATGCGACAATCCGGCACGACTTGTACGCCCCAACAAAGATGCGATCCTATGTCGGGCCTCGCCCGGCACGCAACTTGCGCTCCGAGAACGGCAGGCTGGCACGGCGGTCGAACCAAGTTCCCAGGAGGCACTAACATGCATCGGCTCAACGTCCGTCGTGGCGCGATCGGCCGCAGACTTCGGTGGGCGGCAGTGGCCGCGGTCGCAGTCCCGCTCGCGGCACTCGCCGACACTCCGCTCGATTCCACCAACTGGCTGGGACCGGCCGGCGCCCGCTATTGGACGATCACAAGCCCGGGGAACTATTACCTCAACGTGGCCGGGCCTACGTTCGCGACCAGCGCCGAATATGCGATCAGGGTCCAAGTAGGCAACGTCGCAGTCGATGGCCGCGGCAAGGAGATCACGGGCACCGCGCCGCCGACCGGTACGGCACCGGGCACGCCGAACCTCTACGGCGTGCGGGTGAACGGCGGCACCGATATCTTCAACGTCCAGATCAGCAACCTCAGGGTCAGCAACAAGTACTTCGGCGTCATCTTCGAAGCCGTGAGCGACGGCCGGATCGAAGGCGTGACGGCCATCGGCAACCAGCATGGCCTCTACTTCTGGCGAACCCACCGGACCACGGTGCAATACAACGTGGCTTCCGGCAATCTCATCGCGGGAATCCTTTGCGACGGCTACCTGGTGGACAGCATCGGCAACGCTGTCATCGACAACGTGGCCGACGCCAACGGCCACAGCGGCATCTGGATGTGGAATCAGTGCGTGAACGGTACGATCCGCGCCAACGCTTCCCGGGACAACGGGCAAATGGGGATCGCGTTGTCGGTCGGCTCCAATGCCAACGCGGTCAGCTTCAACGTCGTGCAGGGCAACAGCACCGGGCTGTGGATCGAGTCCAATGGCAGCACGATCGGTTCCAATCTCGTGGAGGACAGCGCCAACGTCGGGATACTGCTGTCGGGAGCAAGGTCGAACACGATCGATGCCAACACGGTTCGCCGCAGCAAGAACGTCGGCGTGTGGGTGGAGAACGCAGCGAGCAACGTCCTGCGCCGGAACACCTTCGCCGGCAACGTCAACTGGGGCATCTTCCACACCGGCAACAGCAGCGGGCAGACGATCTCCGACAACTATTTTTCGAATACCAGCAACGCGGGGTTCGGTGCGAACGGCGGCAATGCCTGGAACGTTTCGCTGACGGCCGCGGCCAACACCGTGGGCGGTCCGTATGCCGCCGGGAACTTCTGGGCGACACCGTCGGGCACGGGCTTTTCGCAAACCGCGAACGACGCCGACCGCAACGGCATCGCCGACTCGGCCCATGCGCTTGCGGCCGGCAATGTCGACGCGCTTCCGCTGTCTGCGACGGCGCGCCGTTTCCCCAACGCGAGCTTCGACGCCGACGCGAGAGGCGATCTGCTGTGGCGCCGCGCGGCGACGGGCGAGAACGCGATCTGGTTCATGAACGGCGCCACGGTGTCCGGCCAATACATCGCCGCCCAGGTCGACTCTGGATGGACCATCGTCGGCCGCGAGAGCTTCGACGGCGACGGCAAGTCCGACATCTTGTGGCGGCACAGCGACGGACGAAATGCACTGTGGTTGATGGACGGCGCGAGCGTGAAACCGTCGAGCGGCTACATCGCACCGGTGAGCGACGCCAATTGGAAAGTGGTGGGGGTCGGCGACATCGATGGCGACGGCTTCGCGGACATCGCGTGGCGCCATGCGGTCACGGGCCAGCTCGCCATCTGGTACATGCGTGGCCTCGGTGTCCGGTGGACCACGGTCCTGCCTCCGCTAGGGTTGAACTGGCAAGTGGCGGGCATCGCCGACTTCGACGGTGACGGAAAGGCCGAAATCCTCTGGCGCGACTCCGGCACGGGACAGAATGCGATCTGGTGGTTCGACTCTTACCGATCGCTGGGAAGCGCGCTGATCGCCCCTGCTCCAGGCAGCTGGTCCATCGTCGGGGTGGCCGACTTCAACGGCGACGGCAAGGCCGACATCCTATGGCGAGACGCCTCTGGACAAAACGCCGTCTGGTTCCAGAACGGAACGGCTACCACTTCGTCAGCGATCATTCCTTCGGCGACCACCGACTGGACCGTCGGTTGGGTCGGCGACAGCAATGGCGATGGCAAGGCCGACATCGTGTGGCGGAGGACCGACGGAACCACGGCCGTTTGGCTCATGAACGGCGGCAGCGTACTTTCGTCCTCGTTCCTCGCCAACACGGCGGGCTGGACGCTGGTTCGCTAGGCGGGTCCTTCAGGGCACCAATTTCACCGGGGACCACGCGGGATCGACGGCGAAACCTGCCGAGCTGGACGCTGCCGCGCCGTTCATCAGCCAGAGTGCACTCGCGCCGGTTGCCGAGTTCTTCCACACGAGGTCGACCTTTCCGTCACCGTTGTAATCACCGGCGAACGCGACGCTCCAGTTCGGATCGGAAAAGATGACGGTCGCGCTGGTCGCCGTCGTTCCACTCATGAGCCACACCGCCGTTTGCCCGGCCGTGTTGCGCCATACGAGGTCACCCTTACCGTCGCCGTTCAAGTCGCCCACGTGCGTGACGCTCCAGGTCGCGGGCGCGGGAAGCATCGCCGCCGACGTGCTGGCCGTTCCGTTCATGAGCCATGCCGCGGTCTGTCCCGTTGCACTGTTGTGCCAAACGACGTCGCTCTTGCCGTCGCCGTTCAGGTCGCCTACCGCGACGACGGACCAGTCGGGATCGGTGAAGATCACTGCGCTGCTCGAGACGGCGGTGCCGTTCATGAGCCACACCGCGGTTTGACCCGTGGACGCGTTGCGCCACACGAGATCGGTCTTGCCGTCGCCGTTGAAGTCGCCGACGTGGGTCACTGCCCATGCCGCGTTCGAGAAAAGCAGGCCAGTCGATGACCAGGCCGTTCCATTCATGAGCCACGCGACCGTCTGGCCCGTGGAGCTGTTGCGCCAAACGAGGTCCGAACGGCCGTCGCCGTTGAGATCGCCGACCTGCACGACCGACCAATTGCCGTCGGACATGACCGTTGCGCTCGAGGACGACGCCGTGCCGTTCATGAGCCACACCGAGGTCTGGCCCGAGACGCCGTTGCGCCACACGAGGTCGGACTTGCCGTCGCCGTTGAAGTCGCCGGTGACCGTTGTCGTCCAGTTGGCGTCGGCGGATACGATCGTCGACGTCGTCGCCGTCGTGCCGTTCATGAGCCACACTGCGGTCTGCCCGGTGCTCGAGTTGCGCCACACGAGATCGGTGCTGCCGCTCGCGTTGAAGTCGGGCTTGGGGGCATCGCCGAGCGCGGCAACGTCGACGGTGAGCGCCGTCGGCGTGGCCGACGTGATGTTCACCATGAAGCCGTAGAACGCGTCGGTATACGACTGGCCGAGCACCAGGGTGCCGTCCGTGAACGCGGACGTTCCGGGCGTCATGTCGAGGAATTCGGTGTCGTCCGCGCAGCCCGAGCAAATCGATTCGAACGGCGACGCGACGCGGAACTGCGCACCGTTGTTGGGGTACGAGGCAAGCCCTGCGTCGTAGCCGATCGGCTGGCGATACTCGAGCCAGTACGTGCGATTGCTCGCCGCGGGGATCTTCACGGCGTAGGTGGCGCCGCCCGCGGATTCGATCGGCGTGAGCGTGTACGTCGCGCGTCCCGACGATGTGCGTTTTCACCGTTCCAGGCGCGATCCAGCCGAGGTCGAACTTCTGCGCCGCGTTCGCGTGCATGGCGCGTTGGTTGCCCATGATGCCGAACGGATCCCCGTATTCGGAGGACGTGCACGTTCCGCCGACGACATTGGCGCTGCAGTCGAGGCTCGCTGCGTGCAGCATGCCGAAGTTGTGCCCGACCTCGTGGCCGATCACGAGCAGGCTCGTTGTCTGCTTGATGTAGGAGCGCGCATAGCCGACGTAAGCGAGGCCCGCCCAGCCGCATCCGGGAACGTTGTTGCTGAAGACGTAGATGCGTCCCGTGTAGCTCGCGAGGTTGTAGCCGCGCGCGGTTGCCGCGTTCTCGGCCGCCGTGGCGATGACGTTGATGTCGCAGGTCGCGGGCAACGCCCGCTCGGCGAGCAGCCATCCGGCGGCGCCGTTGTCGGCGACGATTCCGGAAAGGAGCTGCTGCCCGTACGACGTCTCGGCGTAGTAGTTGCTCACGCTGCTGGTCGCGCCGAACACCGCGGTGTTGATCGACGCAATCGTGAACGGATCGGTGTTGTACGTGAAGGGCGCCGCCGCGTTGGTCGGGAACTTGATCGGCAGCACGATGTAGCTCGTCGTGAGAGGCGACGCGTCGGGCGTGACCTTCGCGCGCGCGACACCTCCCGTCATGATGACGATGCGGTCGGCGACGAGCTCGCCGTCATCCGCCACGTGACCGGTCGCGGTGCCTGTCATCCCGTTCTCGAGGCCGTCGACGAGCGTAGCGCCGCTCAATCGATATTGCGCGTCGCTCGCGACGATGGCGTAGAAGAACTCGCTCGGGCCGCCGTCGAAATTGTCGGCGTGCCCGAGTCGCAGCGTGCCATCCACGCTGACCAGCGGCGAAGTCGCGAGCCGGTCCGCGCGCACGTCGGCACCGGCCGTCATGCGTGTGGAATCGACGAACAGCGCCTGGCCGTTCGCGCGGCCCGTCACGACATACGATGCACCCGCGCGCAGCGGCGATGCGGCGGCGCCGAAAAGCACGCGACGGCTCCCGTCGTCGGCGTGCAGAACCAGTACGCGCGACGACGTGCCGGTGACGCGATTGTCGATCGTCGTCTCGGAGACGAAGCCCGACACCGACACGCTGGCAGCGGAAGCCGCGGGCGCCGCGGGCGTTCCGGACTTCTCCACGTGATGACCGAATGTGGACATCGCGACGCCGGCGAGCAGCACGGCAACAAGGCATTTTGTAGTTGACATTTTCTCTCCCTATGCGGCGCGTCTATCCATGCAATTAGCACGCCCACACGGACAGGCGGCATGACTTGTGTGCCACATGGAATTTCGAGACGAATCTCAATGCGGTCCCTTGCATCGGCATCGGTGCCCGACATCGTCAAACAAAAACCGGGTGGCCGCGGAAGCGCGACACACCCGGGAGAGGAGGAGAGACGCGGCAAGCCGCCGCATCGAAGAAACGCTTGCTAGGTCATGAAGCCAAGGTCTGGTGTCGCAAAGTTCCCAAGGTTCGGGAACACCTGGGTGATGTCCGTGCCGGGCATCCCGAGCCACTTGCCCAGCGTGGCGCCTACCTGGTCGACCGCGGTCTGCGGAATCCACGAGCCGTTGCTGCCGGCGTCCATCGTGCCGCCCGCGTTGCCGCGAATGAGATCGGGGAACGTCCCGTACATCGCGCCGCCTTTCACCGAGCCGCCCAGGACGAGCGCATGACCGCCCCACGCGTGGTCGACGCCGGAGTTGGCGTTGCCGATCCATGTGCGGTTGAAGTCGGACTGCGTCACCTGCACGACGTCGTTCGCCACGCCTGCCGCGACCGTGTAGTCGTAGAAGGCGCGCATCGCGGGGAACAGCTGGTTGAAGAGGTTGGTCTGGTTCGTGACCGTGTTGGAGTGCGTGTCGTAGCCGCCCATGCTGACGAAGAACACCTGGCGCTTCACACCCGTGGCTGCGCGTCCTTCGATGAGGCGCGCGACCTGCCGCAGCTGTTGCGCAATGCCCGTGTTGAGCAGCGCGCCGCCCACGGTGAATGCGGTCTGGATGTTCGTCGGCAACGTCGCCGTCAGGATCGGGTTAGCCGTCGCATTCGCGGTCAGCGCCTTGTCCATTACGCTCGCGGAACCGACGACGACCTGGTTGTTGGGATTGGCATTCTTGAGCAGCGACACGAGCGCGTTGTAGCGCGCGGTCGACACCGCGTCCGCCGCCTGGCCGGAAACCGCGACGCCGCCGTTTGACGGGACCACGAGCGGCGCTGTCTGCGCGCCAAGCGTGTACAGCTGCGAACCCGAGACCGACACCGCCGCGGGAATGAGCTGGCCGGCGTTGGTCGTCTGGAGCCTGTCGGCGAAACGTCCGCCCCATCCCGTGCGCACCGGCGCCATCGGCTGCAGACCGTTCCACTGGTCCTGCTGGTCCGAGTGCGAGAACAGGTTCGGCGGACGCGCGGACGGCGTCGCGAGGTACGCCGCTCGATTGGCGATCGGCGCCCTCAAGGTGCCGGTGTTCGCGAGCACGGCGAGCTTGCCCGACGTGTAGAGCGGCGCGACCGGGGTCATGCTCGGGTGGAAGCCGTATACCTTGCTCTGCGCGTTGAACTGGATCAGCTGCGCTTGCGTGATCGCCACGTTCGAGGCGGCAGACCGGACGTTGGCATAGGCCGCGTAGTCCGTGAACGGCATGATCATGTTGTTCGAGTCGTTCCCCCCGAAGAGGAACACGACCACGATCGCACGATATCCGCTCGCTGCCTGCGCCTCGGCGCTGTTCACGCCCCAGGTGCACAGGTTGGCGGCCGCTGCCCCCGCGGTAACCGCGGCGGTGGAGGTCAGGAACTTGCGTCGAGATGTATTCATGATTAGCGCTGGACCTGGTAGTCGTAAGACGATGCCATCAGATACACGGCCATCCGCACGCGGTTGGCCCGCTCTGCCTGGGTCGGGGTTGCGCTCAGCGTGACGGCGTTCACCGCGGTGACGATCGTCGGCTCGAGCGCGGCCGGGAACTGACCGCCGGCAAGTACACGGTTGATTTCCGTGACCATCGCGGCAGGCGTCGTCGCGAGCGACTCGAACTGGTCGAGGAACAGGCGCGTGCCGCTGCTGTTGATGATCGTCGCGTCAGCCGCGAAAGGCTGGTACACCAACCGGTACACGAGGTTCGCGCGGCCCACGGCGGTGTTCGTCGTGTGGATCGCGAACTCGGGCGCGAGGACGGACGTACCCGGGACTGTCGAATCCGGCGGGAAGTAATTGAACACCGTCGGCGCGAAGTACGGGTTCTGGCCGAGGTTGCCGGTTTGCGTCGAAAGTTGCGCGCCGTCGGTCACGCCGGAGAGCGCGCGAAGAAGACCCGTCACCACCAGCACCGGCTCCCTCAGCGTTCCGAAGTCCGGCGCCGTCTTGGCGGGGCCGCGCGCTTCCGGATCGAGCAGGATCGCGCGCACCACCGCCTGGAGGTCGCCGCGCACGCCCGAGCCGTTGTTGGCGAACACCGCGCTGATGCGCGCGACGTAGGCCGGCGAGGGATTGCCCGTGACCAGGCGCTGGATGAGCTGCTTGCTGACGAACGGCGCCGTGTTGGGATGCATGAACACGTTCAGCACGGCCAAGTCGAAGTCCTGGTCGGCCGTTTGATTGGCCGGCGTGACCGTGCCGTTCAGCAGCGTCTTCGGGTTCGGGTCGTGACCCGTGGTGGCCGTCATCGGGTACGCCACCATCGGCGCACCGTAGTAGCGGCCTTGCTTCGCCGTCGCCGGGCCCGCCGGGTTGGCGGCGCTCGAGTACGTGTAGCCGGTGAAGATGCGCGCGAACTCGGCGATCTCGGCCTGGCCGTAGGTCTGGATCGTGCGGCCTTGCGCATCGAGCAGCGGCGTGCCGTCGGCATTGAGCTCGACGAGTCCGATCGAGAACAGCTGCATGATTTCGCGAGCGTAGTTCTCGTTCGGGACGCGCGCGCCAGCCGGACGGTCGTTGTTCACCGCGTCGAGGTAGTTGCCCATCGCCGGGTTCTGCGACACCTTCTCGAGCAGCGACTCGGTAGTTGCCGAACGCTTCCTGGAACATGAGGTTCTGGTAGCGCGACATCACGTGCGCGTACGAGAGATCCTGCTCGTTCGCCGACGTGACGATGATCTGCGACAGGGCCCAGGCCACGCGCTGGCGAAGCTGGTCCGGCGCGTACACCGCGTTCGTCCAGAAGTCGCGCTGGACCATCGCGAGCGTCAGGTGATCGCGCGCGCACATCGCCTCCGGCGAGTCCCCCGGGAAGTTGCCGCCGCCGGGCATCTGCGTGTTGCAGTCCGCCGTCGTCGCGAGCTGGATCCGGTTGTACTTCGCGTCCGGGTATCCCGAGATCGGCTTCGTGAACTGGTCGTCGATCCACTGCGCGATGCCGCCGAGCTGCGCCACGCGGGCCGCCTCGGCCTGCGACGCGCCGAACGTCGCCTGGTTGAGCAGGCGCCACACGTCCGCGCTCGTCGTTGCGACGGGGGGTGCCGTCCCGGCGGTGACCGTTTGCGTCAGCGTCGCCTTGATGTTGCCTTGCGAGTCGGTCGCCGTGGCGTAGATCGTATGCGTGCCGGCCGGGATCGTCGCGGAGAAGGTGTACGGCGTGACCGTGTCGTCGGCGAGCTTCACGCCGTCCATGTAGAACGACACCGTCGCGATCGTCGCACCCGTTGCCTGCGCCGTGGCCGTCGCGGTCAGCGTGACCGTGCCGTTGGGCGGAACCAGCGTGGTCGACGCGGCCAGCGTGACGCGCGGCAGGCTGGAGCCGGCGACGGCGTTGACTTGCACGTTGACGGTCGCCGACGTGGTCGACAAGTTGAGGTTGTCGTAGGCGATCGCGCGCAGCCCGTGGCTGCCCACTACGGACGACGAGAAGTTGAACGTGAACGGCGACGATGTGTCGTTGCCGATCAGCGTGGTCCCGTCGTAGAACTCGACCCTGGAGATCGTGCCGTCCGGGTCGGTGGCCGTCGCCGTGAGGGTCGTCGTGCCGCCGGCAGCAATCGCGTTCGCGCCGGAGGACAGCGTGACCGTGGGCGCCTGGTTGGTACCGCCGCCGCCGCCACCACCGCCACCGGCTACCACCACGATCAGCGCGTTGGACGTCCCCGTTGCGCCGAGGTTGTCGTAGACCTTTGCGCCGAGCGTGTGGTTGCCGACGACCGACGAGGTGAACGTGTAGCTGTACGGAGCCGAGCTGACGGTCGCGAGCAGCGTCGTGTCGTCGTAGAACTCGACCTTGGCGATCGTGCCGTCGGGGTCGAACGGCGTCGCGGAAAGCATTGCGTTGCCGCCCGCCGCAATGGAGGTGCTCGTCGACGTCAGCGTCACCGTGGGCGAGAGGTTGCCGCTCGGGCCGCCGCCACCGCCGCCGCCCCCGCCGCCGCCGGTCGCGTTGACGGACGCGACACCCGACACCGCGGTCATCCCGCCGTCGTCGATCGCGACCGCCGTGAAGTTGTGAATGCCCGCCGCGCCGAGTGAGTAACCGAACTGGTGCGGGGCCTTGGTCGTTTCGCCGAACTTGACGCCGTCACGCAGGTACTCGACCTTGACGACGCTGCCGTCGGGGTCGCTGGCGGTCGCCGTCAGGGTGACGAACGTTCCCACGGCGGCCGTCGTGTGCGAGACCGCGAGGGAAACGATGGGCGGGACGTTGGCGCCAGGCGCCGCGGCGCCGCGCACGAAGTACACCGTGCCCTCGTACGCGAACCACGGCCATTGCGCCACCGCGTTGTTGGCCTCGGACTGGTTGGTCGTGAAGAAGTGCGTCCCGAGCTTCGTGTTGTACAGGCGGAGGAGCGCGATGGCCCCGGTATTGCCGTTGCCTTCCGCGTAGTAGGCGATGCCTTCGTAGGCGTAGACGGGGAAGTTGGCGATGATCGACGCCTTCTCCGTCTCGGAGGCCGTGTAGACGTGGCTGCCGTTGAGCTGGTGATAGAAGCGATACACCGGGATCGTGCCCGCGTCCTGCGTCGCGTACGCGTAGAACGCGACGCCTTCGTATGCGAAGCGCGGGTACGTGGTCAGGACCTTCGACTTCTCGCTCTCGCTTGCCGTGTAGAAGTGCCGTCCCGCATCCAAGTGATAGAAGCGGTACACGGGAGTGAGCGCGGCGCTCGCCGCATTCACCGCCAGCGCTGCGACCATGGCGCAGAACGCCAGTGCCGCGCGCCGTCGCAAGCTGCTGCGAGACGGCGTCGGGTTTGACGTTTTGGTGTTTTCGCCGTTCATCACCTGCCTCCGAGTTCTTGATCGATCGATGGTGCGAAGGGCACCGCGTCCGGCGGGGACGCGTCGCCCAAGGGGCACCGCCGGCCGATTATTCCCGGTCAGTTCTTCAATTACAAGACTATTTTGAAAGCGGGCGACAAACGGCGATTTGACGCCATCTTATATGCAGACGACATGTTAAGACTTTCTATTAATATATTGATTTAATTGATATTATATAGTGTATATGCAACCGTATGTCGGGTCATACAATGTGGGTTAATGACGAATTATGGGCTTGAAGCCGTCATTTGTTTGTCCTTCTGCGAGGCACCGCGCGAGCGGTGCGGGGCTGCCTGTGCACGGCGCTCGCGTTCGTCCACGTTTTATGACGACGGTATGAAATGCCGGCCGCCGCCGGTGCGCAGTGCGAGGGGTTCGTAGAATGTGGCCTTCGGACGGGACGGCAAGCGCACGAATCATGCGGGGGAACATCTACATCGACTGCACGGAGACGCTGCGCGTCGGCGCGAACACGGGGATCCAACGCACGGTGCGGTCGATGCTTCGGGCAGGTCGGGAAATATCCGGCGGCCTATTCGTTCCCGTCGCTTTCGATGGCGTGCATTTCGTGGCCGCGGATGCTCGTGCGCTCGACGTCCGCGTTGCGCGCGCGGGCTCGATACGCCTGCGCGAGCGACTGCAAGGCGCGGTCCTCGCCGGCTCGCGCTCGGCGGCGTTGCGCGCGACCATCTTGCATCCTGCCTTGCAAAGCGTCGCGCGGCGAGGAGCGTCCGCGGGGTACTGGGCATTGCGCGCGCGCCGCGGGGCGTCCCACGCGTCGCCGGTGGCATTCACGGAAGGCGATTGGCTCGTGCTGCTCGACTCCACATGGGGACCCGACCTGCGGCCGGAGCTCGCGCGCGCCAAGCGAGCGGGCGCCCGGGTTTGCGCGGTCGTATACGACCTCATCCAGGTCCGGCGCCCCGATCTCGTATCACCGGGAGCGGCGCGGGTGTTCTCGCGCTGGCTTGCGCGGACGTTGCCGCTCGCCGACCGAATCCTCACGATCTCGGCGTCGGTGCAAGACGACGTCCGGGAATATCTCGCCCAGGACGGTGCTGGGGGAGCGGCGCGAAGGTCGACTGGTTTCACCTCGGAAGCGACTTCGCGGATCCCCCGGCCGTCGCGCCGACCAACGAGCTGGCGGCGATGTTCCATGGAGCGCCGGCATTCGTCGCGGTCGGGACGCTCGAGCCGCGCAAGGCGCAAGGGACGCTGCTCGACGCGTTCGACAGGTTGTGGGCGCGCGGCAACCCTTCCCGCCTCATCCTGATCGGTCGCGAAGGATTCGGCAGCCACTCGCTGGTCGAGCGGCTGGACCGTCACGCCGAGCTTGGGCGGCGCTTGTTCTGGTTGTCGGGTGCGAGCGACGCGGACCTCGTCTACTGCTACCGGCACGCAACCGGCGTGCTGAACGCCTCGCTGTGCGAAGGCTTCGGGCTGCCGCTCGTCGAGGCGGCGCACTTCGGCGCGCCCGTCATCGCGAGCGACATCGCCGTGTTTCGCGAAGTCGGCGGAGACGCCGTGACCTACGTCGCGGCCGGCGACGTCGCGGCGTGGGAGAGCGCGATCGCGTCGTCCCGGACGCGCCATGCGGTTCCGCCTGCGCCGACGCGGCTCACCTGGCGCAGCGCGGCCGAGGCTTTCGCGCGCAAGCTGAACTAGCGCCTGCCGTAATTCGCGAACTTGCCGACGACCACGTGCATCTCTTCGTCGGGGAGGAGCACCGGCTCGCCGATCTGCAGCGCGCGCCAATACATCTCCGCCAGCGTCTCCACTTCGACCGCAAGCGCGAGCGCCGCATCGAGCGATTCGCCGATCGCGATGAGGCCGTGGTTGGCCATGAGGCACGCCGTGCGGCCGGCAAGTGCGCCGAGCACGTTGTCGGACAGCGCCTGCGTGCCGAACGTCGCGTACGGCGCGCAGCGGATGTCGTTGCCGCCGGCGACGGCGACCATGTAGTGGAACGCGGGAATGCCGCGATGCAGGCACGCGAGCGACGTGGCGAACGGGCGCGTGCGCGTGCACGATCGCGTGCGCATCGTCGCGCTGCGCGTAGATGTCGCGATGAAATCGCCACTCCGATGACGGCGGCCGCGACCCGCGCGCCTCGCCCTCGAGCGACACCGCGACGATGTCCTGCGGCGTCGTCTGCGCGTAGGGCAGCGCGCTCGGCGTGACGAGGAACCCGTCGAAGCCTTCGCGCGCGCAATCGCGCGCTGACGTTGCCCGACTTGCCGCGGTTGATGCCCGCGTCGTTCATCGCGAGCGCGGTCGCGATCACTCGCCGCGCGCAGCTCGTCGCCCTCGCTCATGCGACCGCTCGGGAAACATCGCGGACAGCCACTCGCGCGATGCGCGCGTGATCCCGCGTTCGGTGACGAAGCCGGTGACGAGGCGCGCGGGCGTCACGTCGAACGCGAAGTTCTGCGCCTTGGTGTTGTGCGGCGCGATGGCGACGCGCACCGTCTGCCCGTAGTCGTCGCGGCCCGGAGACGATCGTCACCTCGTCGCTGTCGCGCACCTCGATGGGGATCGCCTCGCCGGAGGCGCAGCCGCCAGTCGATGGTCGGCGACGGCAGCGCGACGTAGAACGGCACGTTGTTGTCGCGCGCGGCGAGCGCCTTGTCGTACGTGCCGATCTTGTTGCACACGTCGCCGTTGCGCGGCCACGCGATCCGCGCCGACGATCACGACGTCGACGTCGCCGCGCTGCATCAGGAGGCCGCACGCGCTGTCGGCGAAGAGCGTGTGCGGAATGCCGCGCTGGTCGAGCTCCCACGCGGTGAGGTTGGCGCCCTGCATGCCGCGGCCGCGTCTCGCTCACCCAGACTTCCAGCGGCAGGCCTTCGAGGTGCGCGAGGAAGAGGGGCGACGTGGCCGTGCCCCAGCCGCAGGTCGCGAGCGCGCCCGCGTTGCAATGGGTCATCACGCGCACCGGTCCCGGCCGCCGCTGCGCGATGCCGCGCAGGATGCGCGATGCCGTGCTCGCCGATCGCGTGGTTCATCGCCGACGTCCTCGGCGACGATGGCGTCGGCCTCGGCCCATGCCGCGTCGGCGCGATCGGCGACGCGCAAGCGGCGCGACCTTCGCGCGGACGCGCTCGAGCGCCCAGCGCAGGTTGACGGCGGTCGGCCGCGTGGCGTCGAGCGCCGCGAATGCGCTCGGCGAGCGCGTCGTCCGACGCGTCGCGATCGAGCGCGAGCGCGAGGCCGTAGGCGCCGACCGCGCCGATGAGCGGTGCGCCGCGAATCCACATCTTGCGGATGGCGAGCGCTGCGGCATCCGCGCTCGCGATCTTGACGCGCACCAGCGTGTGCGGCAGCGCGCGCTGGTCGATCACGTCGACGTGGCGCGCGCCGGGCGGGCGCACCAGCGCGCGATAGGGCGCGGGATCGTCGTTCTTCATGCGCTACTTCAGCACCTGGAGCAGGTTGTTGAAGTCGTCGGTCCAGACGCGCCAGTCGCGGCGCGCACTGATGTTGGTGCCGGCTTCCATGAGCCGCGGGTCGGACAGCCGCACCGGGATCCTTCGCGACCAGCACCCAGCTCGACGAGTTGGCGAGCGGCAGCTCGCCGTCGTCGTTGATCCACAGCGTGTGCAGGTCGAGCTCGTGCGCGATGCCTTCGACCACCGGCACCAGGTCGAGATAGCGATTGGTCACGTGGAATGCGATGACGCCGTCGGGCTTCATGTGCTTCAGGTAGACCTCGACGGCCTCGCGCGTGATGAGGTGCACGGGAATCGCGTCGCTCGAGAAGGCGTCGATCGCGAGCACGTCGAAGTTCTGCGGCGGCTTCGCGCTCGAGCGTCAGGCGCGCGTCGCCGAGCGGCAGCTCGATGGTGGCGTCGGAGTCCTTGAGGTAGCGTGAAGTCGCGCTTCGCGATCTCGATGACGCCCGGGTTGATGTCGTAGAAGCGGTAGATGTCGCCCTTGGAGCCGTACATGGCGATCGTGCCGGTGCCGAGGCCGATCACGCCGACCTTGATCGGATCCTTGCGCGGATGCATGAGCTCGATCACGCGGCCGATGCCGGAGTTCGCCGAGTAGTAGCTCGTCGCCTCGCGCTTCAGGTCGTCGCGCAGGTATTGCTTGCCGTGCATGATGTTGCCGTGGATGAGCTGGCGCCGCATGCCGTTCACCTCGTCGCCGGTCTCCTGCACGCGCAGCACGCCGTAGAAATTGCGCTTGCGCGACGATGGTCGTCTCGTAGAAGTTCATGATGCTCCAGACCGCGCAGCCGACCGTGGACGCGACGCGCGAGCGTGGCCAGCGCGGGATAGACCATCGGCTCGCGCCGCGCCTGCCACAGGAGCAGCAGCGCGCACGAGCGACGAGCACGCCGTTGAGCTCGAAGTCGGCGGGCAGCACGAGCGGCGCGACGATGCCGACCAGCGCGGCGCCGATCGGCGCCGCCGAGCGACACCATGAGGTAGAAGCGCGTGAGATACGCGGGCGCGGGCTTGAGCCGCACGAGCTCGCCGTGGCAGAACATGCACGCGACGAAGAGCCCGACGCGAACACGCGAGAGCTGGATCGTGAGGTCGTGGGTGACGCTCGGGTCGGCGATCGACCACGCCATGACGCCGAGCGCGGCGGACAGCATGGCGAGGAAGAGGTCGCGCCGGTACCAGCCCTTGCCGTCGAAGCAGAGGATGAACGTCACGAGATAGATCGACAGCGGCACGACCCACAGCAGCGGCACCGACGCGACGTTCTGCGTGATGTGGTTGCTCACCGCGAGCAGCATCACCGACCCGGTTGCCGCGAGCGTGCACCACAGGACCTGCCGCGCGGCCGTCGGCGGCGCGTCGTCCGACGACTGCCGGCGCTTGCGGCGACCGGCGCGCGCTGCTGCGCCGTGCGGCTCGACCACGCGGCGCCGCCGCGAGCGCGACGAAGAGCGCATAGCCCGCCGACCAGCCGCAGCGCCTGCATGCGCGTGGCGACCCACGGCTCGAGCAGGAACGGATAGCCGAGCAGCGCGAGCAGCGACGCGAGATTCGACAGCGCGAACAGGCGATACGGATTGCGGCCCGGGAAGCGGCGCGCGAACCACGCCTGCACCAGCGGGCTCGTCGTCGACAGCAGGAAATACGGAAGCCCGATCGTGACCGCGAGCATGCCGAGGATGAGGAAGATCGGCTGCTCGGCGCCGGTCGGCTTCCAGAACGCGCCCGGCACGATCGGCAGCGAGACGAGGCTCACCACGCAGCAGCGCCACGTGCAGCGCGCACCTGCGCGCGCGGCGTGAGCTTGCGGACCACGATGTCGGCGTACGCGTAGCCGAGCAGCAGCGTGGTCTGGAAGAAGACGAGGCACGTCGCCCAGACCGCGGCCGAGCCGCCGAACCACGGCAGGACCTGCTTGGCGACGATGGGCTGGACGAGGAAGAGCAGGAACGCGCTCGCGAAGATCGTGACGGCGAAAAGCGGCATCGTGGGTGTACGTGGAAATTGAAGGATGCCGCGCGCCGTCAGGCGGGCGCGTGCGCTTGCGGTTCGGCGAGGCGAAGCGGCGGGCGAAGGCCTCGAAGGCGAGCGTCATGTAGCAGACCATCAGCGGCGCGAGGTGGAGCGTCGCGCGGTTCACCGTCGTCTGGTCGGCGATGAACGCGCTCGCGTTGGTGAACGCGAACACGAAGAACAGGAACAGGAAGCCGCCGATCACGATCATCGTCATCGGCACGAGCGTGCGCGACAGCAGACTGCCTGTCAGGCGAGGAGCGCCGACGACGACGACGCCGTACCAGAGCAGATTCCAGTTGCCGAGCAGGAAGTAGCTCTGGAACAGATCGCGCCACGGCGGATCGAAATCGAGGTCGAGGTGGTAGTTGAAGAGCGAGAGCTTCATGCGGGCGACCGCGGCGAGCGCGAACGCGACGACGGCGAAGCGCGATCATCGACACGCGCACGCCGTGGCGCGGCAGCAGCACGACGACGCGCCGCGGGCACGAGCGTCGCCGCCCAGAACCAGCCCGGGATTCTTGATCTGCGTGCACGCGACCGCGAGCACGACGGCGACCGCGGCATTGCGAACGCCGCGCTCGCGCGCCCAGCGCATCAGCGCGAGCGCGGCGGCGGTGTAGCAAGCGGCCAGCGGCAGGTCGGCGTAGCCTGCCAGCGCGACGTGCACGTTGGCGAGCGGCAGCGACGACGCGAGGAACGCGCCGACGATCGCGACGGGCGCGCTCGCGCCGAGCGAGCGCAGCCCGCCGTAGACCGCGAACGCGAGCGCGACGGCCGATCTGCCACCACGGCGCGTTCATGAGCACGTCGTCCCATCGGCCGAGCACGAGGCAGGTCCAGACCTGCAGCAGCGGCATCGTCGGCGGATACTCCGGGGAAGCGTCGAAGTAGCACGCTGCCGCCGGCCGCGTACCACTCGGTCGACGCGCGCGAACGGCGCGATGTGGCCGAAGCTCGTACCACACGCGCGCCTTGGTGGCCCACTGCGTCCACGCGTCCCACGGGTACAGCGGCCGCGACGCGACCTCGACTGCAAGCAGCGCGAAGCGCACCGCAAGCCATGCGACGAGCGCGAGCCACAGGACGCGCTCCCACTTCGCGAGGTCGCGGCCGAGCGATCGCATGCGCGAGCCGCCCGGGCCACGTGCGCGGCATCGAAGCGGTCGCGCCGCCACGCGAGCGCGAAGCGCGACGAGCGCGACGACGACGAGCGGCAGCGCGATGACGGCGATGCCGAACGGACGTCGAACCGCGACAGCGCGCGCATCCACAGCGTCAGCACGAACGCGCCGACGAGATAGCCGGCGCCGGCGATCCACGCGCCTTCGCCCGGCGAGCGAGCGGTCCCGGCCGGCGCAGCAGCGGCGAGCGCGGCGACTCCCGGCAGCCACGCGACCGCGGCCGCGAGCGTGCGAGCAGTCCACGAGCATCCATCAGACGATCCTGAACACCGCGGCGCCGGGCTCGACCATGATCATCTCCGCCTCGACCGAGTCGCCGCCCTCGAAGCGCAGCCGGCGCGCTTCACGGTTGTATTGCACGCCGCGGCGATGATAGACGATGACGAAGTCGCCCGGGCGCAGCGCAGACGCGGGCGGCAGGGCGTTGCCGAAGGGATCGAACAACACGTTGTGCGGATAGAGGTAATACGCGCCGCGGCCGCGCAAGTGGTGCCGCGTCCGCGAGCATGAAGACGCGCGCCGGTGTTGCGGGCAGCTTGCCGCGCGACGCGCTCGATGAACTTGAACACCTCGCCGTCGTCGGCAGCCTCATGCCGTGCGCGCCAGTCCTTGCCGCCGAACTGCTCGCGCGTTTCCGCGACCTGGCGCGTCAGGTTCGCGATCCACTGCACGTCGAGCACCATCCACGCGGCGACGAACAACGCCGCGAGCAGCGATCGGCCACGCCGCCGCGCGTGCCGCGCCAGACCGTGCCCATGCATACCAGCGCCAGCGCCGCGAGCAGCAGCGACAGCACGAGCAGCGCGGACAGCGGCAGCTCCTGCACGTCGGCGCCGCCGGTGTCGCGTGTTGATCGACGTGCCGGACCAGCGCTCGAACGAGAACCATCCGCCGACGATCTCGCGCAACGCATCGACGACGCCGCCGGGACGCAGCGACAGGCCGGCGATCGCGGGGCGGCTCGGCGAGCGGACCGCGAATCGCGAGCGCGACACCGGTGACGCGGCCGACCCAATTCGGGTCCTTGGCTCATGACGGCCGGCACGAGGCGGCCGCCGGCGACGACGAGCTTGCGTCGAGTTGACCTTGCCGGGCGCGTAATCGGTGCGCCAGAGCATGTGCACGTCGGCATCGTCGGCGAATGCGTAGCCGTTGCCACGCGACGATCGGGTAGTCCGCCGAACGGATGTCGGTGACGCGCGGAGACGACCGCGAGCCCCGCTGTCGTCGGTCGCCATGACCGCGAGCGCGTCGCCTTGCGTGCGGCTCGCGCACTGGCTGGCCGCGTTCCTCGCGAGATCGAGATGTCGCGCAATGAGTCAGCGATCTTGGTGTCGGTGCGCGGGAAACCACGCGCCGGGCACGGTCGCGACGACGTAGCGCGGCGACGCAGCACCGCGAAGCGCGCACGGCGAATAGCGCGAGCACGATCACGGCGTCGCGGGGCGCCGGCGGTGCGTCAGCCCGCGTTGCGGCTCGTCAGGATGTGCCAAAGCGTGAGGAACAGGATGCGCAGGTCGAACCACAACGACCAGTTGTCGATGTAGAACAGGTCGTATTGTATGCGTTGGCGCGAGATCGCTATCGCCGCGCAGGTCGTTGACCTGCGCCCAGCCGGTGATGCCGGCCTTCACGAGATGCTTCTGCATGTAGCCCGGGATCTGCGAGCGGAACTGCTCGACGAACTGCGGGCGCTCGGGCCGCGGGCCGACGAGCGACATCTCGCCGCGCAGCACGTTGAAGAGCTGCGGCAGCTCGTCGAGGCTCGTGCGCCGCAGGAACGTGCCGAACGGCGTCGCGCGCGCGCTCGCCGCGCCGCGCCCACACGGGCCCGGTCGCGTCCTCCGCGCGTCGACCGGCATCGTCCGGAACTTGAGCATCTCGAACACTTCGCCGTTCCACGTCACGCGCTGCTGCCGATAGAGCACCGGTCCTTTCGACGAGAGCTTGATGCCGATCGCGATCGGCGAGCATCAGCGGCGACGCGAGCGCGAAGAGCAGCGCGGCGAGCGCGTAGTCCTCGATCGCCTTGACGACGCGGTTGATCCCCGACATCGGCGTCTCGGTCAGCGAGATGACCGGCAGGCCGGCGACTTCGGTCACCGAGTGATTGAGCAGGTGGAAGCTGTAGATGTCGGGCACGAAGCGCACCTCGACGGCGTGATCGCGCAGCATCGTGAGGAGCTGCGCGGATGCGCGCTTCGGCGCGCAGCGGCAGCGCGAGCCACACCTGGTCGACGTCGCCCGGCGGCGACGTCGGCGCAGCAGGTCGGGTCGGTCGTCATCACCGGACGATCGGCGACTGCCGTGCCCACGAGCGCGCGATCGTCGTCGTAGAAGCCGGAAGATGCGAGAATCCGGCCCACGGCGACTGGCGCAGACGCGTCGCGACCGTGCGGCCGAGCGTTCCCGCGCCGACGATCGCGACGTGGCGCTGGTTGAGGCCGCGCACCGCGAAGCGACCGCAGCAGCAGCCGCACCGCGATGCGCAGCGCGGCCGTCGCACGTAAGCCGCCGAGCAGCCAGGCGCCGACCCACACGCGCGAATACGTGTCGCCCATCTTGGTCGCGAATATCGCGCCGCCCACGAGTGCCGCGATGAGGAGCCACGCGACGGTCAGGCGCCGCAGCTCCTCCGCCGATCGCAGCGCCGCGATGCGGCTCGTACAGGCTGAACATCGGGAATACCGCTGCGACGGCGAGCGCGCCGGCGGCGAGGAAGAACAGATAGTGATCGGGCAGCGTGAAGGAGCCGAGGTAGGCGCGGTAGGCGACGATGCCGACGATCACCGTCGACACCGGGTCGCACACGCGGAACAGCGTCACGAACACGCGCCGCGTGCGGCTTGAGGACGCTGCGGGCCATGGCGGCTTACGCCACGCGATCGCGCGGAACGCGCGCCACCGCTCGGCCACGTACGCGGTGATCGCCGGATCGAACGCCTGCCGCGTCGAAACGCTCGGCCTGCGCGCGGCAATCTGCCGCGTCGAACCGGGCGGCCTCGAACCGGCGCACGGCGTCGGCGAGCGATTCCGGCGTCTGCTCGTCGAAGAACACGCCCGTAGGCCGGCGGTCCGTCGACGGGACGCACCGTCTCGCGGGCGCCGCCGCGTCCAAAGGCGATCACCGGCGTCCCGCACGCCTGCGCCTCGACGGGAACGATGCCGAAATCCTCCTCGGCCGCGAACACGAACGCGCGGCGCCGCGCATGAGATCGCGCATGCGCTCGCGCGTCACCTCGCCTTCGAAGTCGCACGTTGGATGGCGCTGCGGCGCGCGCGACGCGCCGCTTCGGGGCCGCCGCCGGCAACGACGAGTCGGCGATCGGCGAGCAGCGCGAACGCTGCGACGACGACGTCGAGCCGCTTGTAGGGGACCCAATGCGATGCCGCGAAGTAGTAGCCGCCGCGCGGCGTGCCCGCGGGAGGGAGCGTGAAGAACTCAGTGTCGACCGGCGGATGGATCACGTCGGCGTCGCGGCCGTAGCAGCGCGCGATGCGCTCGCGCACGAAGGCGAGTTGGCGATGAAGTGCGTCACGCGATCGCTCGTGCGCCGGTCCCATTCGCGCAGGCGGTCGAGCATCCGGTGCGCGAGCCTGCCTTTCCGGCCCGCGCCGAGGCCGTCGCGCGGGAGGTACTGATCGCGCAGGTCCCATGCATAGCGCATCGGCGTGTTGCAGTAACAGATGTGGAGCTGGTCGCTGCGGCGTGCGCACGCCCTTGGCGACTGCGTGCGAGATCGAGATCACGATGTCGTAGCGCGAGACGTCGAGCGACTCGATGGCACGCGGAAACAGCGGCAGCATCCAGCGGAAGTAGCGGCGAGCGCCGGGAAGCTTCTGCACGAACGTCGTGCGCGCGCGCTTGCCGCCGATGCGGCTTCGAAGCTCGTCGGGGAGGAAATCGACGACCGCGAACAGATCCGCGCTGCGGATACAGCCGCAGGATCGCGGCCAGCACGGTCTCGCCGCCACGCCAAGCCTGGAGCCAGTCGTACGCAACGGCAATCCGGGGTTCATCGCTCATCGTTCCCGGCACGTCCGACGCGCCCGAAGGGGCTGCGCACGCGGCGCGCGGCGGTACTATAACGCGACCCGTGCTCCCGAACGCTACCCAGCAAACCGCGACGGCGCAAGCTGCCGCCTCCAACGACCGCGGCGTGGCGATGGCGGCATCGCGCCGCTACGACGACGCGCTCGCGCATTTCGACCGCGCGATCGCGCTCGAGCCCACGCTGTCCGCAGCCCATGTCAATCGGGCGCTCGCATTGCTCATGACAGGCCGGCTGCATGAGGCACTCGGGAGCGCCGATCACGCAATCGCGACGCGCGCCGATTCTGCCGAAGCATGGAACCTGCGCGGTCAGATCCTCGGGTCGATGCATCGCACGGAAGAGGCGCTGGGCTGCTTCGAGCGCGCGCTGGCGCTTCGTCCAGGCTTCGCCGAGGCCGCGGCGAACCGCACGATCGCGTCCGCAGCGCTGAGCAACGCAAGTCGCAGGCCCTGCGGCGTTGATTGCCGACACCCTGCGTTCCGCTCGCACGCCAATCGCGGCAACTTCTCTTCTCGCTTCGTCACGCCGAGGCGCTGACGCCTTCGACCGCGCGCTGCTCTCGATCCGCGGACGCGCGCGTGCGCGTTCGCCGCGGCTCCTTGCTTGCGTACCTGAAGCGGCACGATGAGGCCGCCGTCGAGTTCGAGCGTGCGATGGCGCTCGAGCCTTCGCTGCCCGCGCTGCCGGGCCTCGTGCTGCACGCCCGTGCCAATGTGTGCGACTGGCGGGAATACGAACAACAGGCAGGCCAGATCGTGGAAGCGACGCGAAGGGGTAAGTGCGCTGCATCGCCGTTGGTCATGCTCTCGCTTACCGATGCACCGGCGCTTCAGCTCGCTTGCGCGCGGGCGTGGGTCGCGCTCGATGCCCCGCCGGCGGCGCGGTTGTGGAATGGCGAGCGCTACGCGCATGACCGTGTTCGCATCGGGTACCTTTCGTCCGACCTGGACGAGCATGCCGTCGCGTACCTGCTGGCGGGCGTGGTCGAAGCGCACGACCGCGCGCGGGTGATGACCATTGCATTCTCCACGGGCGCCGCGTCGTCGACGCCGATGCACGTGCGCATGCGCGCCGCGTTCGATCGTTTTCACGATGTCGCCGAGCTCGCGGACCAGGAGCTTGCCGCGAAGATTCGCGCCGAGGAGATCGACATTCTGGTCGACCTCAACGGGCATACGCACGGCAGCCGGTTGCGTGTCCTCGCCATGAAGCCGGCGCCGATATGTGCGAGCTACCTCGGATTTCCGGGAACGAGCGGAGCCCCGTACGTCGACTACGCGATCGCGGACGGGTTCGTGGTGCCGGAGCACGCACGCGCGCACTGGAGCGAACGGGTGATCGACCTGCCCCGTACCTTTCAGGCGAACGACGGCAAGCGCCCGACGCCAGGAAGTGCGCGCCGCGAAGAAGCCGGGCTTCCGACGCGAGGCGTCGTGTTCTGCGCGTTCGGCAACAGCTACAAGATCACGTCGCAGATGTTCCGGACCTGGATGGACATCCTGCGATCCTGCGAGGGCAGCGTGCTGTGGCTGCTCGCGGGCCGCCGGTGCTCGCGGACAATTTACGACGCGAGGCGCACGAGCAAGGCATCGACCCGTCGCGTCTCTTCTTCGCGTCGAGACTGCCGTACGAAGCGCATCTCGCGCGCCTCGCGCTCGCCGATGTCTTTCTCGACACGTTTCCGTTCAACGGCGGGGCGACCGCGAGCGATGCGCTGTGGTGCGGCGTGCCGGTGGTCACGCGTGCCGGCGGCGCGATGGCCGCGCGCATGGCGGGCAGCTTGCTGCGCGCGATTGGGCTGACCGACCTCGTCACCGATTCGTGCGAGTCGTATGCGTCCGCCGCCGTGAGCCTCGCACTCGACCAGCCGCGGCTCGCTGCCATCAAGTCCATGCTCGCGCGGGAGCGCGGGCGCTCGGACTCTTTGACAGCCAGCGCTTCTGCCGTGAACTCGAAGCGGCCGCGTCGCGATGGTCAGTACGTCGTGGGCCGCTTGAAGTAGTCGGTGCGGTCGATCGACGCGACCGGTACTTCTTTCACGTCCACGCCTTGCAGGACCCTGAGCGGGATGTTCTCGCCCGCGCCGCCGCGCGACCACACCTTGCGATAGAACTCGGCCTGCGTGCGCACCGTCTCGCTGCCGACGGCGAGGATGATGTCGCCGGGCGCGATGCCCGCGCGATCGGCGGGACCGTCCGGCGATACGCGCGCCACCACGAGCCGCCCCGACACCTCGTCGGCAGCGATGCCGAGCCAGGGACGCGTCGCACCCTTGCGCCGGCCCGACGCGACGAGATCGGCGAGGATCGGCTTCAGGAGGTCGATCGGGACGAACATGTTGCCGGGAATCTTCGGCTCGTCGTCGTTGGCCTCGCGCACGATGAGCGAGCCGACGCCGAGCAGCTTGCCGTTGCGGTCGAAGAGCCCCGCGCCGCTCCAGCTCATCATCGGCGGGCTCGTGTACAGCGCCTCGTCGAGCGCGTACTCCCAGTTGCCCGAGAACGCGCGCTTGCTGACGACGTACGCGAACGAGATCGTGTCGTCGCCCGACGAAGCGATCATCACCGGATCGCGCGGCGTCACCTTGGCCGATTCGCCGAGCGCGACGGGCTTCGCGTCGAGCGGCGCGATCGTGCGCACGAGCCCGAACCCGGTGGCGTGGTCGTAGCCGACGACGCGCGCGGCGAGCGAGCGGCCCTTGGCGTCGACGACGCTCACGTCGTCCGCCTCGACGATCAGGTAGCCGATGGTGAGGATGAGCCCGTTGTCGCCGATGACGATGCCGGTGCCTTCGCGATCGCTGCCGAGGGTGGCCGAGCTGCGTGCGCCCGGAATCGCGTGCGCCGTCACCTTGACCACGGCGGCGAACACGCTGTCGGCGTCGACGCCTTCGACGGCTCCCGCAGGAGGCTTTGCCGCCCGCGGCGTGCGCGACTGCGGCTGCGCCACGGCCGCCGATATCGCGACGGCCATCGCGAGCGCGGCGGCGGCGATACGGGTGGCTGGGGCGAGCTTCATCGAGATCTCCATGACGCGGCCCGGTCGTGGCCGAAGCCCAAAAGTTACTATACGCCTGCGGGGGCGTTCGTATAATCGGAAGCCGTCCGACAAGAGAACAATCACCGGAGGAGAACCAAACGATGCACTCGCTCGCACGATTTGCGACGGCGGTCGCGATCGCGACGCTTTCGCTCCAGGCGCACGCGCAGACGCAAGCGTGGCCGTCGAAGCCGATTCGCTACGTCGTGCCCTTCGCGGCCGGCGGCAGCACGGACATCATGGGCCGCACCATCGCGGAGAAGCTGAGCGTCGCGCTGGGCCAGCCGGTCGTCGTCGAGAACAAGCCGGGCGCAGGCGGTGGTCTCGGGGCGGCCGAGGTCGCGAAAGCCGCGCCCGACGGCTACACGATCATGGGCGGCACGATCAGCACGCACGCGATCAACGCGAGCCTCTACAAGGACCTGCCGTACGATCCCGTGAAGGACTTCGTCGCGATCACGCTCATCGCACGCGTGCCGAACATGCTGGTCGTCAACAACGACGTCAAGGCCAAGGACGTGGCCGAGCTCATCAAGCTCATGAAGGCGAACCCCGGCAAGTGGAACTTCGCATCCGCCGGCAACGGCACGTCGCAGCACCTGTCCGGCGAGCTCTTCAAGGGCATGGCCGGCGTCGAGATGCAGCACATTCCGTACAAGGGCAGTCCTCCTGCGCTGACCGACGTGATGGGCGGGTCCGTCAGCATGACGTTCGACAACATCACCACCGCGTGGCCCCTCGCCAAGGCGGGCAAGCTGCGCGCGCTTGCAGTGACCACGGCCAAGCGATCGCCGGTGGCGCCGGAGGTCCCGACGCTCGCGGAGTCCGGACTTCCCGGTTACGAGGTCGGGTCGTGGCAGGGCGTGTTCGCGCCGGCGGGCGTTCCGCCTGCGATCGTTGCGCGGCTCAACACGGAGATCGTGAAGATCATCAACATGCCCGACGTGCAGAAGAAGATCATCGACCTCGGCGCGGAGCCGGTCGGCGACACGGCGGAGCAGTTCGGCGCATTCGTCAAGACGGAAGTCGTCAAGTGGGGCGACGTGGTGAAGAAGTCCGGTGCGAAGGTCGATTGATGGCCCGGTTGATTGCATGGACGATTGCAGCCGTCCTCTCTTCGTCTCTTGCCTGGGGGCAGCCGTATCCCGCCAAGCCCATCAAGCTCGTCGCGCCCAGCACGCCCGGTGACGCACCGGACGTGATCGCGCGACTCGTCGCAGACAAGCTCTCGCCGGCGCTCGGCCAGCAGGTGGTCGTCGAGAATCGGCCCGGCGCGGGCGGCGTGGTCGGCTCGGACTACGTCGCGAAGGCGTTGCCCGACGGCTACACGCTCATCATGGGCAACGCCGGATCGCACGGCATCAACGCCGCCGTGTACTCGAAGCTTCCGTACGACATCCAGAAGCGACTTCGCGCCGGTCAGCCAGGTCGCCGTTGCGCCCAATGTCATGGTGATCAACCCGTCGGTGCCCGCGAACTCCGTCTCCGAATTCATCGCGTATGCGAAGGCGAACCCGGGCAAGCTTTCGTATGCATCCGGCGGCAACGGCAGCAGCGCGCACATGTCGATGGAGCTCTTCAAGTCGATGTCGGGCATCGACATCCAGCACGTTCCCGTACAAGGGAAGCTCTCCGGCGCTGACGGACGTGGTCTCGGGCCAGGTCGTCGCGTTCATCGGCAACATGCCGCCGACGGTGCCGCTCATCAAGGCAGGCAAGCTCAAGCGCGCTCGCCGTCACGACGAAGTCGCGCTCGACGCTGATGCCGGAGCTGCCCACCATCTCGGAAGCGGGGCTGCCCGGCTTCGAGACGGTCGCGTGGTTCGGCGTGCTTGCGCCTGCGGGAACGCCTCCCGAGATCGTGAATCGCCTCTCGGCCGAGATCGCGAAGATCGTGAAGTCGCCCGAGATGCGCGAGAAGCTCGTTGCGATGGGCGCGGAGCCGGTCGGCAGCACGCCGGACGAATTCAGGGCGGTGATCGATCGCGACATCGCGAAGTGGAAGCCGCTCGCGCAGAAGGTCGGCATCAAAGTCGACTGAATGGTCGTCGATTCGCTCGTTCCCGTCGTCGTCAACGTCTCGCCGAGGACGAACTGGACGCTTCGTCGCGCTGACGACACGCGACGGCGTCACCGGATGGGGCGAGTGCTCGCTCAACGGCTGGGAACCGATGCTCGTCGCGCAAGCGCAGATGCTGGCGCGCGAGGCCGCGGGAACTTCGCTCGACGACCTCGAGGCGCTGGTTCGCCACGTGCCGCACATCCCGGGCGGGCTCGTCACGCATGCGGTGCGCAGCGCGATGGAGCAGGCGCTCACCGACGTGCGTGCGCAAGCACGCCGGGTGCTCGGTCTCGGCGATGCTCGGTCGCAAGCGTGCATCGGTTCCCGCGTACGCGAACATCAACCGCGGCGTGCGCGAGCGCTCGCCGCAGGGATTCGCGGACGCCGCCCGCGGTGCGGTTGCGGCAGGGTATCGCGCGGTGAAGCTCGCGCCGTTCGACGGGGTGATCTCGCAGGACGCGGCGACGACGCCGATCGACGAGCGCACGCGCGCCGGCATCGACCGCGTCTATGCCGTGCGCGACGCGGTCGGACGCCGACGTGCACGTGATGGTGGATTGCCACTGGCGCTTCGACGTCGCGCGAGCGGAGTCGCTGCTGCGTGACCTCGAAGCGGCCAAGCCGTATTGGGTCGAATGCATGACGACGGAGCACTCGAGCGCCTTCGGCGCGATCGCGCGGCTGACGAGCTCGCGCACGATCGCGGCATGCGGACGGCGGGCGGCGAAACCATCGCCGGCGCCGACACCGCGCAGGCGATGTGTGCGGCGAGCCTCTACGACGTGCTGATGCCCGACATCAAGTACTGCGGCGGCTTTCGCGGGATGCTCGAGATCGCGCAGGTGTGTGCGACGCACGGCGTCGACGTGGCACCTCACAACCCCACGGGGCCGATTGCGCATGTGGCGAGCATTCATGCGTGCGCGGCGGCGCCGACGTTGCTGTGGCTCGAGCACCAGTGGAACGAATCGCCGCTGTTCGATACGCTGGCGGGACGCATGCCGCCGCTTGCCGACGGCGCATTCGAGGTGCCCGACCGGCCAGGGCTGGGCGCGCGCGCATCGACATCGGCAATCGCGCAGCGCATCCGGCTCATCGCGCTCGGCCGCGAACGCGCCAACCTCGACGAGCGGCTCGGATGACCCACGGCACATGAGCGAACTCTTTCCTGGTTTCATCACCCAGCGCGCCGTCACGTCCGGGGCGGAGATCCACTTCGAAATCGGCGGCAACGGGCCGCCGCTGCTGCTGCTGCACGGATTTCCGCAGACGCACGCGATGTGGCACAAGGTCGCACCCGCGCTTGCGCACTCGTTCACCGTCGTGTGCGCCGACCTTCGCGGCTACGGCGATTCGTCGAAGCCGCGCCAGCGACGCCAATCACGCGCCGTACTCCAAGCGTGCGATGGCGCTCGACATGGTGGAGGTCATGCGACTCGCTCGGCTTCGATCGCTTCGCCGTCGCGGGCCACGACCGCGGCGCGCGCGTGACGCACCGCATGTGCGTCGATCATCCCGACGCCGTCTCGCGGGCGGCGTTGCTCGACATCTCGCCTACGCGCCTCATGTACGCGCAGACCGACTTCGAGTTTGCCAAGGCCTATTACCACTGGTTCTTCCTGATCCAGCCGTTCGACATGCCCGAGCGGCTGATCGGCGCCGATCCGGCCTACTACCTGCGGCGCAAGACGGGCAGCTGGGGCTCGGGCAACGCGTTCTTCGATCCGCGCGCGTTCGCCGAGTACGAGCGCTGCTACTGCAAGCCCGAGACGATCCACGCGTCGTGCGAGGACTATCGCGCCGCGGCGTCGATCGATCTCGCGCACGACGACATCGACGTCGCGGCGGGACGCAAGGTCGACGTGCCCGTTGCTCGTCCTGTGGGGCGAGAAGGGCGTCGTGCACAGGTGCTTCGACCCGATCGACGATTGGCGCAGCGTGGCGACGCGACGTGCGCGGACGGACGATGCCGACGGGACACTACATCGCCGAAGAGGCGCCCGAGGAAACGTTGCGCGAATTTCGTCGCGTTCTTCGGCGATTGAGCCGCTTCGGCCCGAGCGTCTCTCGATTTGTTATAATCGAAGACTTGGCCAAGTAGCTCAGTTGGTAGAGCAGAGGACTGAAAATCCTTGTGTCGGTGGTTCAATTCCGCCCTTGGCCACCAGACAATCGAACGAGTGCGGATAACTGGCGGATAACTCGCCAATGCAGTCCGGAAGCGTCAACGAGAAACGGCCCCAAGAAGGGGCCGTTTTTTCAAAGGCGAATCTACATGGCGACGCACAACAAGATCGTCCTCGCGGCAACGATGTTCACCGAGGCGAACGCCAGATACGTCGAGGCCGCTGGAGACATCGACTATGTGACATCCATCCTCCTATCCGGGGCCGTGATGGGAATCGTCAGCCCTCTTTTCAAAGAGCAGTGTGGCCATACGTCGCACGAATTGCTCGCCCGAATCGAACGGCACTTTGCCGAGCCCGACACGGCTGGAATGGCCGTTTCACCGCCTCCGGTGTCCCGCGTTTTCGCTCCGCCGGTTTCCTAGGCCGCGCGGTAGGTCACGATTCTTTCAACGCTCGCCCGGGGCCTCATTCGGAGGAGTGGCCGATAAAGCGGCCCCGGGGTCATTGCGCCATCCCACCGGAGCCGATAACCGGCGAGATTGAAAACTCAATGCATCGTGCTCCCTGGTGCGTGAACCGGTAGCGGGACAATCGCGTGCGAGATGCGCCCGGCGGTTTCGCCGTCAACGCCCAATTGCGTGAGGCTCACATAGGCCGCGAGGCGAACGTGCACACCGCCGGAAATAATCCCGGCATCGTCCATGCCGGCGGCGCGGCAACGCTCAAGGGTCGCGCTCCAGGCGCCGCGCCTATCGGGTCGTGCGCCTCGATACGGCGCAAGCTTGGAAAGCCCGCGAACTTTGATACCCTGCTCAATTGGATGGGCGTGGGAAGCGGACGGGCCATTGCGCTCGCCCGCTGCAGGTTCCTGAATCGCGACGACAGGCTTCAGTGTGACTGACATCAAGCGGATTGCGGCGCGCGGGATCGCGGGTCTGTGTTGGCTGGTGATGGTGTGCGGCGGGGCATGGGCGCAACCCAGCGTCTGGACGCATCGCTACGACAACGCGCGCTCCGGCGTCAATGCGGGCGAGGTCCAGCTCAACACGTCGAACGTCAATCCCGGCCAGTTCGGCAAGCTGTTCAGCTACGGCGTCGACGCCGACATCTATACCCAGCCGCTCGTCATCGCCAACGTCGCGGTGGCCGGGAAGGGCACCCACAACGTCGTCTTCGTCGCCACCAACAACAACAGCGTATACGCGTTCGACGCCGACACCAATCGAAGCGGCAACGATCTGCCGCTGTGGCACGTGAATTTCAACGGCCCGGGTGTCACCCCGATCCCGGCCACCGACGTCCAAACGCTCAACAGCATCCGCACGCCCGGCCCGATCGGCATCATGGGCACGCCGGTGATCGATCAGGCGACGGGCACGCTCTACGTGGTAGCCCGCACCAAGGAAACCGTCGGCGCCAGCGTGACGTACGTGCAGCGCCTGCACGCGCTCGACATCCGGTCGGGGGCCGAGAAGTTCGGCGGACCGGTGATGATCACGGCTACGGTGGCGGGTACAGGCTACGACAACGCCGGTGGCGTGGTGACGTTCAACGCCCGCACCGCGAATCAACGGGCCGGCCTCGCGCTGGCAAACGGCAATGTCTATATCGCCTGGTCGTCCTACGGCGACGGCGGTTTTTATCACGGCTGGGTGATGGCGTACTCGGCCAGCACGTTGCAGCAGGTCGGCGTCTTCTGCATCACGCCGGACGGCAGCGCCGCAGGGGTCTGGCAGTCCGGGCAACCGCCGTCGATCGACGCCAGCGGCAACCTTTATCTCGCCACCGGGAACGGCACGTTCGACGGAGTGCGGAACTTCGGGCAGACGATCCTCAAGCTCAACCCGAACCTGTCGACGGTGCTCGACTGGTTCACCCCCGGCAACTGGGACTCGTTGAACAGGTCCGATCGGGACCTCGGCTCGTCGGGCGTGCTGCTTGTGCCTGGCACGAACGACGTGATCGGCGCGGGCAAGGACGGCCTGTTCTACGTGCTCGATCGCAACAATCTCGGCCACTCACAGTCAGGCAACGGCCAGATCCTCCAATCGTTTCGGGTCGCCATTGGCAACGTGCATGGCGGGCCGACCTACTGGAATGGCTCTGCCGGGCCGCGGGTCTTTGTCTGGGGAGAGGACGATTACCTGAAGTCCTTTGCGGTCAGCGGCGCGCTGCTCAACACCACGCCGGTCAGCAAGTCGCCGTACGCTGCGCCGCCCGGCATGCCCGGCGGCTTTCTGACCGTCTCGTCCAACGGCACACAGGCGGGCAGCGGTGTGCTGTGGGCGAGCCTGCCGTATGCCGAGGACGCCAATGATGAAGTGGTGTCGGGGGTGCTGCGCGCATTCGATGCCACGGATCTGAGCCGCGAGCTGTGGAACACGCGCATGGTCCCCGCGCGCGACGACATCGGCAACTTCGCCAAGTATGTGCCGCCCACGGTGGTGAATGGGCGCGTCTACATGTCGAGCTTCTCCAACCGGCTCAACGTGTACGGACTCCTTGCCTCGATCCCTGCGGCGAGCGGCGGATCGATCACCGGCGCCGGCGTGCTTTCCTCTGCCGCGGTCGACCTCACGGCCGTGGGAACGACCGACTGGGCGGTGTGGCCGCAATACGAGGGCAAGTCGACCGGCAACAGCCGGATCAGCGACTTTGGCTACCTCGGGGCGTCGGTGGGGACGTTCGCCAACGCAGCGCGGAGGTTCACCTGGAACGACGGCGGGTTGAACCTCTGCTCCGCGTCGGCGAGCGGCGTCTACGCGGCCGGGCTCAACAATGGCTTCCTGCTGACGGTGCCGGCGGGTACGACCGCACGTACGCTGCGGCTCTACCTCGGGGGAAACAACTCGCGGGGCATGCTCACGGCGCGGCTGTCCGATGGCTCGGCGCCGCAATTCGTCGATACCGCATTCTCGAGCACCGGGCAGTACGACGTGGTCTATACGTTGAACTTTTCCGCCGCGGCCTCGGACGAGCAGCTAACGGTGACTTGGAGCCAGTTTTCCGGAGCCGGCAACGTCACGTTGCAGGCCGCTGCGCTCAGTGGACCGGCGGACCCGCCGTCTGCGACCGGATGCATCTGGGTGGACGATGCGACGCCCCTGAATGCCACCCTGACGAGCTCAGGCGGGGACAGTTGGACGTGGGTCGGCAGCAACCCGACGCCGTTCTCGCGCGGGCTTGCGCACCAGTCCGCCATCGCGGCCGGCATGCATCAGCATCTGTTCTCCAATGCGACGACGAAGATGCAGGTCGGCACCGGCGATGACCTGTTTGCCTACGTCTATCTCGATCCGGCGAATCCGCCCACCGAGGTGATGCTGCAGTGGAACGATGGCAGTTGGGAGCACCGCGCGTATTGGGGCAGCAACCAGCTCACGGCGTGGGGCGTGGACGGTACGGCGAGCCGCCGGTACATGGGTGTGTTGCCGCCGCTGGGGCAGTGGGTCAAGCTCTCCGTGCCGGCGGCAGTCGGTGGGGCTGGAAGGACGGACGCTGTCCGGGATGGCGTTCACGCTGTTCGGGGGTCGCGCCACCTTCGACTACGCGGGCAAGACATCGGCGGGGGCGACGACCTATCAGTTGAGCGGCACGGTGACGCAGGGCGGGTCGGCCTTGAACGGAGTTGTGATCGCGGCGACCAATGGCGTGACCTGCAGCAGTTCGGACGCCGCTGGTCGCTACGCGTGCACGGTGCCCCAGGGGTGGAGCGGGACCGTGACCCCGTCGAAGGCGGGGTATACCTTCACGCCGGCGTCGCGCACCTACAGCGCGGTCGGCGCGGACCGGACGACGGAGAACTACGCAGCCGCGGCGAGCGCGCAGACCGTCCTGCGCAAGGTGCGCGACTTCAACGGCGACGGCAGGGACGACATCCTCTGGCGAAACACGTCGACGGAGCAGTCCGCGGTGTGGACCATGAACGGCCTTGCGGGGTCGGGCGCTGCGCTGTACGCGGTGTTCCCCTACCTCATGCGCTGGACGGGTGACTTCGACGGCGACGGCAAGACGGACATTCTCTTTCGCAGCAATCAATTCGGTGGCCTCGGCGAGATCGCCGCATGGCTCATGAACGGCACGGCGCCCGCGGGGTCGACCGTTCTGCTCGCCAATCCCGACTGGATCCCGACACACGTCGCCGACCTCGACGGCGACGGCAAGGACGACATCGTCTGGCGCCAGGGCAGCACGAACAACGTCGCGGTGTGGCTCATGAACGGGCTCGCGATCAAATCGTCGGCGGTCATTCTCGCGGGGCAACCGAACTGGCAGGTGGAGCACACCGGAGATTTCGACGGCGACGGCAAGGCCGACCTCGTGTGGCGGAACATCGGCGGCAACAACCAAACTGCGATCTGGCTCATGGACGGTCTCACGCCGAAAACGACCACGTTGTACCCGGATCCTCTTTATGTCGTGACGCACGTCGGAGACCTCGACGGCGACGGCAAGTCGGACCTCGTGTGGGCCGGGATATCGGGGCAGAAGGCGGTATGGCTCATGGACGGACTCGGCGTGAAATCGAGCGCCCTCGTGCTGACAAGCCTCAACTGGAACGTGACGCATCTCGCCGACCTCGACGGCGACGGCAGGATGGATCTCGTGTGGTTCAACCACGCGACCAACGAGACCGCGGTGTGGCTCATGAACGGCACGGCATCGACGGCGAGCGCGGTGATCCTGAACAGTGCGCAGTGGAAAGTCACGCACATCGGCGACTACGACGGCGACGGGCGCGACGACCTCCTGTGGTACAACTTCACCACGGGCGCGACCGCGCTGTGGCTCATGAACGGAACCGCGACTTCCTCGGCGGCGGTGATCCAAACGAACGTCAACTGGCTAGTCTGGCCGGCCGACGGTCTGTGACCTACGGCTCGCAGGCGCTTGAACTCGTCGTAGTCGCGGATGTAGTCGTGCTCGTCGTAAAGCGCCGAGGCGACCACGAGACACACCGGGCAGTGTCAAGGCTACCGCGCGAGCAGCATCAAGCCCAGAACCGCACATAGCACGATATACGTGACCGGCCTCCGCATCACGTACCACACCGGATCGTCGTGCATGCGTCCCCTTCGCGCGGCCCACCAAACCTCGAGCAACAGGTAGAGCAGGAGCGGCGCGACGCCCCACAGCAAGTGAGGGTCGCGATAGAGCGTCTGCACCGTCGCGCTTCGAAAATAGAGCACGAGCACGCCAGCTGCGACCATCGCGCAGGCCCATCCGACCGTTTCCACGCGTCTGCGATCCTCGAAGCGGTAGCCGCGTGCGTGCGTTACGCCCGGCCGCGTGGCGAGCGACTCGAGCTCGGTGAAGCGTTTCAGCAGCGCGAGGCTCGCGAAGGCGAAGAGCGAGAGTGCGAACAGCCATCCCGAGACCGGTACCGCGATGGCGAGCGCGCCGAGATAGATGCGCAGCGTGTACAGGCACGCGAGCCAGAGCGTGTCGAGCCACGCAACGTGCTTCGCCCAGAGCGAATAGGCGACTGCGGCGGCGGCGTAGCCAGCGAGGCCGAGCGCGAAGGCGCGTGGAAGCGGCGTCGCCGCGAACGCGGCGGCCGCCGCGAGGATCGGCAAGATGCCCATTGCCCACGCAAGCGACAACGTGCCGGCCGCCAGCGGGCGGCTGCGCTTGGTCGGATGGCGGCGGTCGGCGTCGACGTCGAGCAGGTCGTTGACGACATAGATCGCCGATGCGGTCATGCACATCGCCAGGAGTGCGAGCAGTGTCGCCGTGACCGCATGCGCGTCACCGTAGCGATGTGCCGTGAGCAGGGGCACCCCAAGCAGCAGGTTCTTGACCCACTGGTGCGGACGCAGCAGCCTCCATAACTCTGCCCAGCGCGACTTGCTTCTTTCGAATTCGCGCTCGATAGGCATGCTTCCCAGCGCATCGCGGACTGCGCGCGAGGCATTCACCAGGATCGCCGAGCGCGCCCGCTTCCACACGGCGATGTCCGCACGCGAATCGCCCGCGTACGCAAACGCCCCTTCGCCATACGCGGTCGCAAGCACTTGTGCCTTTGCAGCGCCCTTGCAATTGACGGTGCCTTCGGTCGCGTGCACCGCGTCGAACAGGCCGACGTGATCGGCGATGCGTCGGGCCGGTGCGACGTGGCTTGCGGTAGCGAGCGCGATCCCGCGACCCGCTGCGCGCTCGGCGCGCAGGAAGGCGACGAGGTCCTCGTTGTACGGCAGGGCCGCGGGATCGAGGTCGACCGCCGACGCAACCTTGGCCTTGAAGTGCGCGCGGCCGTGCAGCAGCCACCATGGCAGCGCAAGCAGCATCCAGGGCCGTTTGCGCAACAGCGCCACGAGCGCCTCCTGCAGCGTGTCGGTGCGCACGAGCGTGCCGTCGAGGTCCACGCACAACACGGATTGTCGCGACGACGCGTTCACCGGCACGGCTCGCGTACCCTCGACGGCAGCGGGTTCGGTGCAGGCATTGCGCGGTGCCAGATTTCGATGACGAGCGGCATCGGCTTTTCGCGCAGGCCGTCGGCGTGCATGGTGAACCGCGCGACGACTTCGCGTTGCTGCCGGACCCGTTCCCGCGCGACCGTCTCGACGGTGTCCGCGTCGTAGATCACCTGCGCATAGTCGGCCAGCGGCTCGAGCGCGGCCTTGCAGTGATGCCGGAAGCTCACGAGGTGCTCGAGTACGTAAGCCTCCGGCAGGAGATAGGGCAGGGCGCCGCCGGTACTGACCACCACGCGCGGTGCACGTGTCGTGCCGGTCGATGCCCAATGCTTGCGGATCGCATCGGCTTGCCACTGTGCGGTTGCAAGGAACGCTGCCGTGTGACGCGCGCCGACATGCGAGAACTCGAAGCGCTCGTTTGCGTCCGAAGTTCCTTCGGAGACGAGCGACAGCGAAGGATTCTGACTGTAGAAATACACGAATGCGCCAAGTGTCCGCCTGCCAGACGAGGAGCGCCGCCAACACGATGCCGGCGCGGCTGCCGGGATCGAGTTCGCGAAGCGAGCAATGCTACGGCCACGGCCGGAAGGAACGGCACGAGCAAGCGGTAACCGTACATCATGTGCTTCGTACTGGCGAACAGCGCGTAGGCGAAGGTGAGTCCCAGTCCGATCCACAGCATGCGCAACGCGCCGCTTGCCCAATTGCCCCGCTGTCCCCATCAGCGGCGCGCTCCAGGTCCACGTGAGCAACACGAAGCTCGCGACGTAGAGCACGCCGCGGCCGAGCTCGTCGATTGCAGGCGATCGGCCGGCTTTGACGTAGAACGACGTCGGCAAGAGATCGCCGAAGCGCATGACCGTGAAGCCGAGCCACGCGATCACGACGACAGCGCCGGTAACGAACGCCACGCGAACGCGCGCCTCGTTACGATTGCGCCACGCGACGTACCCCCCGATAGGCCCGACGAACAGCACGGCGTCGTAGCGGACGAGCACCGCGAGTGCTGCAAGCGCCACGATCTCGGCTGCGTAACGTTCATCATGGAGCGCAAGGAATGCGATTGCCGTGCATGTGCACAGCAGGATCGCAGTCTCCATGCCGCCGACGGTCCAGAACACGACGAACGGGCACGCAAGCGTCAGGGCGAGAAAGTACGCCGTGGTGAGGCTCCTGCCCCACGCGCGCCGCGCGAACAGCACCAGCACGACGGCAACGACGACGGCGCAGAGCGCGCGATAAGCCGTCACGAAATCACTTGCAAACGGCTGCAGCAGCACGAGCACGCCGAGATGAAACGGCGACGTGAGCGCGTTGACGGCCTCGCCGTCGTTGTAAACCATGCCGCGGCCCGACGCGATGTTCGCCGCGTAGCGCGCAACGATGTAGGCATCGTCCGCCGGAAGCGGGAAAAAAGCGGCCGCCATGCAGCAGGCGAGCGTCGCGACCAAGACCATGGCCGCGGTTGGCGCGCGCACGTCAGAGGTCAAGGCGGGCGAAAAGACGCTGCGGCACGACGCGCAGCACGGCCATGATCCAGCGCCAGAACCCGGGAACGTAAACGGTCGTCTTCCCCTTGCGGATCGCGCGCACGATGATGCGTCCTGCACGATCGGAGGAGATCCAGAGGGGGCCTTTCGCGAACGCGGCCGTCATCGGCGTATCCACGAAGCCGGGCTTGACAAGCGTCACCCGAACGCCGGCGCGCGCGAGCCGGCCCATGAGGCCCTCCAGCAGGATCGCGACTCCGCCTTTGGCCGCGCCATAGATGTAGTTGCGGCGCTTGCCGCGATCGCCGGCGGCGGAGCCGATGGCAACGAGGCTTCCGCGTGCCTGTGCCTCCATCACGTTGGCGAGCTGTATCAGCAGGCACGCGTAGCTCGTGAAGTTCACGGCGATCGCCTCGCGCAGCGCGTCGTCGTCGCGCTCGCACAAGGACTGATCCGGCAGCGTGCCGTGCGCCACGAGCGCGACGTCGATCACGCCCAGCGCACGGGTGGCCTGTGTGCACACCGCAGCGCACGTCTCGACGAACCGGAAATCCGCGGTCTCCACCTGAACGTCGGAGGCGCCGCGCACTCGCAGGTCTTCCGCGACCGCGCGCAGGTGCTCGGGGTTGCGCCCCGCGAGAAAGAAGCGCGCGCCCTCCGCGGCATAAATGCGCGCGACGCACTGAGCGATCGCCGACGTTGCGCCGAAGATGGCGACCGCGGGGCCAGGAGTCACTGAGCTCATTACGCGGCGAGCTCGGAAGTCACGCGTCTCCAAAGATCGGAGCCGAAGCCGGGATCGACGAACGGCAGCATGCGGCGCCAATCCGGGTACCCGGCGTCGAAGTCGGCCGCGCTCATGCACGCGTCCTTGGCAGGGTATACGCGGCCTCCATGCTGGCGGACGATCTTGTGCAGGATGTCGAACAACCTGAACGTGGCGTCTCCGGCGCACGTGAAGTCGAGTGCGAGCGTGGTGCCTTCGACCGGAAACGACAGGATGCCGGGGCTGCGCTGCGCGCCGAAGCGCTTGAGCACCGCCAGAAACGACCCCTGGCCCGATGCTGCGATTGTCTCGAGCAGCGCGCCGACCCCCAGCGGCGCCTGTGCGGCGGGAATCACGCATTGCAGCTGCAGGAACCCGCGCGGACCGTAGAGGCGGTTCCAGCGGTCGATGCGATCGAGCGGATAGAGAAAGCGCTCCAGCGGCATTCGCTCGGTCGCATTCGCGCGACGCATGCCGGCCTTGAAGTAGGCGAGGTTGAACGCCTTCATCGCGGTGCGTTGCACGAGTCCGATCGGTGGCGTGAATGGCACCGCGCCGAGCGGGCTTGCCGGCGGCGGCGAGCCGGGCGCGTGATTTGCACGCGTGAAGAGGCCGCGAAAGCGTCCGTCGCGATAGGAGAAGCAGTCGAACCACGCGACGGTGTACTCGTGCGATGCATCGGAGGCGTCGCACAGCGACGCGAATTCGGCGAGGCTCGTGCACGGCAGCGTTTGCACATCGACGTTCGTGCCGGGAATGCGCGTAAGCGCGAGCTCGGCCCACGTGACGAGCCCGGTGAGCCCCAAGCCGCCGACGGTCGCTTCGAACCACTGCGAATTCTCGTTCGGCGAGCACACCATCCGCGTGCCGTCGGAGCGCAGGAGCTCGAAGCGGAGGACATGCCGCCCGAACGTCCCGGCGCGATGATGATTCTTGCCGTGCACGTCGTTGGCGATCGCTCCGCCCACGGAAACGAGCTGCGTTCCGGGAACGACGGGCAGGTACCAGCCGCGCGGCGCGACCAGCGCCAGGATCTCGCGAAGGCGCGCACCGGCTTCCACGCGCAGGACGCCTGCCTCGCTGTCGAATGCGATGAAGCGATCGAGCCGGCGCGTGCAGACGAGCACGCCGTCGGTGTTTTGCGCGACGTCGCCGTAGCTGCGTCCCTGCCCGTAAGGAAGAATCGCGCGCGGGGACGCGGATGGTAGGATCGCGTCCCGCCAATGCTGCTCGACGCCGAGCTGCACGACGCGGCGATAGCGGCCCCAGGATTGGAGCTCAGGTTGCGCTTTCCCCATCGCCTTCGGCCGCGATTTCGAACGAGGCCGGTATGATGCCACACGCATTGCGCGCATCGCCTGCCCGCGCGAACGTTGCCGACACGGCGATCGTCGGTTTGCTTTGCGCGGCCGCCCTCGCCGCTTATCTTCTCGCCGCAATTCCTTCCGTGTGGTCCGCACGCCTGGGCGTCAATCAGTTCCAGGACGACGCGTTCTACTACCTCGTTCCCGCGAAGCATTTGCTGCAGCAGGGGCGCTTCACCTTCGACGGCGTGACGCCGACCTATGGCTTCCATCCTTTGTGGATGCTCGTCACGGTAACGGTGACGGCGATCGTCGGCCCGGGCGCTGCGCCCGAACACCTCGTTTTCGCGATGAATCTCGTCGAGAAGGCCATCCAGGGCATTGCCGCCGCGTTGTGCATCGCGTGGTACGTGCGCGAGCGCGAAGCCGACGGGTCGGCGGCGGGCTTCCTCGGCATCGCGCTGCTCCTGCTGTGTCCGTACTACATCGTCTTCGACCAGGGGATGGAGACCACGCTTGCGGTGGCGTTGCTTGCGGCGTCTGTGCAAGCGCTTCGCCGCGACCGTCCGATCCTGCTGGGCATGCTGCTCGCGCTGCTCTTCCTGTGCCGGCTCGACAGCGGCATCTTCGTCGGCCTGCCGTTGGCGCTGTACGCCGTGTGGAGCAGGCGCGCGCGAACCTCACCGCGGATGGGCGATTGCGCCATTGATCGTTGCGATGGTTGCGATGCCGCTCGCGTACTTTGTGGCGACGGGGAGTCCGGTGCCGATCAGCGGTGCGATCAAGTCGTCGTTCCCCGCGATCACGTGGCACGGGTCGTATTTCATCGAGCCGCTGAACATCGCCGCGATGTACGGTTGGCGTACGCTGCTGCACGGCCTCAACGTCTGGCTGTGCGCGGTGTTGCTTTCGGTCGGCCTGGCAGGCGTCGCCATTGCGAGATTCGCGCGCGAGCCGCGCAACGACATTCTCGCGGTCGCGGTTGTCGCGGTGGCTCTCGTCGCCAATCTCCTCCTGTTCCAGAAATGGGAGAAGAGCGTGGATCCCCGGTACTTCGCGTTGCCGATGGCGGCGGTCATGTTCGTCCTCGTGGCCGGCGTCGCCGGCGCCACGCGGCGCGTGCGCGTCCTTGGGCAGCTGACGATCGCAGCCGTCGCGGCGGCGTTCGTCCTCGAGGCCGTCGTGCTCGCCTCGCGCTTGCCCGCATCGATGCACGCAAAGGATGCAACGCAGCGCGTGTACCTCGACCTTGCGAAGGTCTTGCCGGCGGAGGCCGTGATCGCGGGCACCGACGTCGGCGCGCTCGCGTTCTGGACCGGCCGGCGTGTCGTCAACCTCGACGGCGTCATGAACGACTTCGAGTTCCAGAAGACGCTGCGCGACCGCAAGCTCGCCGACTACCTGCGCCGCCAGGGCGTCACGCACATCGGCACCGCGCTGTGGGACGCCGACCAGACCTACACGGCTCGGCCGACCGAGCCCATGTACCGTCACCAGATCGATCCGGACGCGACGCACGGCCGCCCGTACGATTGCCACTGGTTCTACGTGCACTCGTACGTTTACAGGGTCGATTCCGACCGCATCTGCCTGCCCGCAGCCGCCGAGGTGTTTCGCCGCTCCGTCGGGCCGATGGGCATCGGCGAGGCGGCCTACGTCGTCTATGCGCTGCCAACCTCATGAACAAGCCGCGACACGAGCACCGCATCCTCGTCGTCTGCCTCGGCAACATCTGCCGCTCGCCAACCGCCGAGGTCGTGTTCCGCGAAACGGCCGCGAAGGCCGGGCTGACGTCGGTCGAAATCGCGTCTGCCGGCATGGGCGACTGGCATGTCGGAAGCCCACCCGACGCGCGCGCGATCCGCCACGCCGCGAAGCGCGGCTACGACCTGCGGCCCCTGCGCGCGCGCCAGTTCGCCCCGGCGGACTTCGCGCGCTTCGACCATATCTATGCGATGGATGCCGCGGTGCTCGACGAGCTCGAGGCGATGAGACCGCGGAGCTACAAGGGTCGGCTTGGCCTGTTCCTCGACCTCGCGCCGCACGTCGGACTGCGCGAGGTGCCCGATCCCTATCACATGGGGCCGGAAGGGTTCGAGCACGTGCTCGACCTCGTCGAGGAGGCGAGCGCGGCCCTCGCTTTGTCCTTGTCATCGCGTTGACGCGAATCGGACGATAATAGGCGCAGAACAAGGCGCGGGCGCACGCGTCGTCCTTGGAGGAGAAACCATGAACAACGCTGCGGTGACGCAGGATCGTCGCGCGACGCGGCTCGACGAGCTGGCGGCGCTCGTGCAGGCGCGAATCGGCGCGGAGCAGCGCGCGCTCATCGAATCGTTCGTGCGCGGGTACTACGGGCAGGTCGATGTCGACGACCTCGCGGACCGCGACCTCGCCGACTTGTACGGCGCCTCGCTTTCGCACTTCGCCTTCGCGCGCAAGCGCGAGCCCGGCCGCGCCAAGGTGCGCGCGTTCAATCCGACCATCGAGGAGCACGGCTGGCAATCGACGCACACCGTCATCGAGGTCGTGAACGACGACATGCCGTTCCTGGTCGACTCGGTGTCGATGGAGGCGAACCGTCACGGTCTCACGCTGCACCTCATCGTGCATCCCATCCTCGACGTCGCGCGCGCGGCGGACGGAACGATCGTGGCTGTCGGCGAGGCCGGGCCCGGAAGCGCGGCGCGAGTCGTTCATTCACGCCGAAGTCGATCGCGTATCGGGCGCGACGGCGCTCGCTCGAGATTGCGCAGGATGTCGAGCGTGTGCTCGCCGACGTGCGGTTTGCGGTCGCCGACTGGACGAAGATGCGCGAACGCGCGCTCGACATCGTGCGCGAGATCGACGCGAATCCGCCGGCGCTTCCTGCCGCCGAGATCGCCGAAGGCCGCGATTTCCTCGCCTGGCTCGCCGACAACCACTTCACGTTCCTGGGCTACCGGCGCCACGACCTCGTCAGCGCGGACGGCCAGGACGCGCTCAAGGTCGTTCCCGGATCGAGCCTCGGCATCCTGCGCATGACGGAACCCGCGAGCGTTGCGGCGAGCTTCGCCGCGCTTCCCGCGGAAATCCGCGCGTACGCGCGCCGCCCCGAGCTTCTCGTGATCACCAAGTCGACGTCCCGCTCGACGGTGCATCGGCCGGGCTACCTCGACTACATCGCGGTCAAGCGCTTCGACGCGAGCGGCAACGTCGTTGGCGAGGACCGCTTCCTCGGATTGTTCACCTCGACGGCGTACAGCGCGAACCCCATCGACATTCCCCTCCTGCGCCGCAAGGTCGCGACCGTCGTCACGCGCGCGGGACTCGCGCCCGGAAGCCACGCCGGCAAGGCACTGCTCAACATCCTCGCGACCTATCCGCGCGACGAGCTCTTCCAGACCGGCGAGGACGACCTCCTGCGCACGGCGATGGGCATCCTCCACCTGTACGATCGCCAGCGCTTTCGCCTCTTCGTGCGACGCGACCCGTTCGAGCGCTTCGTGTCGTGCCTCATCTTCGCGCCGCGCGAGAACTACTCGACGGACCTTCGCCAGAAGTGGCAGGCGATCCTGATGCAGGCGTTCGGCGGAACGAGCTCCGAATTCAACGTGAGCCTCTCCGAGTCGATGCTCGCACGCATCCACATCACGGTGCGCACGACGCCCGGGTCCATTCCGAGCTACGACGTCAAGGAAATCGAGTCGCGCCTCATCGCGGCCGCCCGCCGCTGGACGGACGATCTCAAGGCATCCCTCGTCGACGCGCTCGGCGAAGCGGCGGGCAACGATCGCTTCCGTCAATTCGCGCAGGCGTTCCCTGCCGGCTACCGCGAGGAGTTCCCCGCACGCGCCGCGGTCCCCGACATCGAGATGATGGCGCGGCTCAGCGAAGCCTCGCCGCTCGCGTTGAGCCTGTACCGGCCGCTCGAGGCGCCGCCCGGCTTGCTGCGCTTCCAGATCGTGCATCGCGGCGGGCCGGTCACGCTTTCCGACAGCCTGCCGATGCTCGAGCACATGGGCCTGCGCGTGCTCGACGAGCATCCCCACCGCATCGTGCCGCTGGGCTCGCCCCCCATCGCGATGCACGACTTCGGCGTCCAGTCGGCGCTGCCCGAGGTCGACATGGAAGTCGAGACGCTGCACGAGGTGTTCGAGGACGCGTTCGCGAAGATCTTCCGCGGCGAGGTCGAGAACGACGACTTCAACAAGCTCGTGATCGCGGCGCGGATTCCCGCCGACGAGATCGTCGTGCTTCGCGCCTATGCGAAGTACATGCGCCAGATCGGATTCCCGCTTTCGCAATCCTTCATCGAGTCCACGCTCGCGGCGCACGCACCCATCGCGCGCATGCTGGTCGAGCTCTTCAAGACGCGCTTCGACCCTGTTGGCGGCAACGGCGCGGGGTCGCGGGCGGCGGAGCAGCAGCGCGCCATCGAGTCGGCGCTCGATCAAGTCGAGAATCTTTCCGAGGATCGCGTGCTTCGCCAGTACCTGGCGCTCATCCAGGCAACGATGCGCACGAACCTCTGGCGCCGCGACGCGCAGGGCAAGCGGCGCACGTTCCTGTCGTTCAAGTTCGACCCGGCCAAGGTGCCCGGGTTGCCCGAGCCGAAGCCGATGTTCGAGATCTTCGTGTACTCGACGCGGTTCGAGGGCGTGCATCTTCGCGGCGGGCGCGTGGCGCGCGGCGGCCTGCGCTGGTCCGACCGGCCGGAAGACTTCCGCACGGAGGTGCTCGGCCTCGTGAAGGCGCAGATGGTCAAGAACACGGTGATCGTGCCGGTGGGCAGCAAGGGCGGGTTCGTGCTGAAAAAGGCGCCTCCGGCCAGCGATCGCGACGCCTATATGAAGGAAGGCGTCGCGTGCTACCAGGACTACCTGCGCGGCCTGCTCGACATCACCGACAACCGCGCGGGCGACAAGATCGTGCCGCCCCCGCAAGTGAAGCGCCACGATGCCGACGACCCATATCTCGTCGTCGCCGCGGACAAGGGCACGGCCACGTTCTCCGATTACGCGAACGGCATCAGCGCGGAATACGGTTTCTGGATGGGCGACGCATTCGCCTCCGGTGGTTCGGCGGGCTACGACCACAAGGCGATGGGCATCACCGCGCGCGGCGCATGGGAATCGGTCAAGCGCCACTTCCGCGAGCTGGGCGTGGACACGCAGACCACCGAATTCACGGTCGCGGGCATCGGCGACATGTCGGGCGACGTGTTCGGCAACGGGATGCTGCTGTCGAAGCACATCAGGCTTCTCGCCGCTTTCGATCACCGCCACATCTTCCTCGACCCCACGCCCGATGCGGCGGCCAGCTACGCCGAGCGCGAGCGGATGTTCAAGCTGCCGCGGTCGACGTGGGCCGACTACGACACGAAGCTGCTGTCGCCCGGCGGCGGCATCCACCCCCGGTCTGCCAAGTCGATTGCCATCACGCCGGAGGTGAAGGCGGCGCTGTCGATTGCCGCCGACGCGATGACGCCAACCGAGCTCGTCAACGCGATCCTGAAGGCGCCGGTCGACTTGCTCTACAACGGCGGCATCGGCACATACGTCAAGGCGACGAGCCAGACGCACGCCGAGGCCGGCGATCGCGCGAACGACGCGCTGCGCGTCAACGGCCGCGAGCTTCGCTGCAAGGTCTTCGCCGAGGGCGGGAACCTGGGCTGCACACAGCTCGGGCGCATCGAATTCGCGCAGGCGGGAGGTCGCATCTACACCGACGCGATCGACAACTCCGCTGGTGTGGACACCTCGGACCACGAAGTCAACATCAAGATCCTGCTCGGTCTTCCCATCGCGGACGGCGAGCTCACGCTGAAGCAGCGCAACCTGCTCCTCGCGGAGATGACGGACGACGTGGCGGCGCTCGTGCTTGCGCGACAACTACTTCCAGACGCAGGTGCTGTCGGTCACCAATCGCATCGCACCCCACTTGCTCGACGCGCAGGCGCGCTTCATGCGCTATCTCGAGAAAAACGGCCGGCTCAATCGCGCAATCGAGTACCTCCCATCGGACGAGGAGATCGAAGCACGCCGCACGGCGGGTCGGGGGCTCACCACGCCCGAGCACGCGGTGCTGCTCGCCTACAGCAAGATCTGGCTCAACGACGAGCTCATCCAGTCGCCGCTGCACCGACGATCCGTGGATCGCCACGGCACTCCTGCGCTACTTCCCGCCGGCGCTGCAGCAGAAGTACGCGACCTACATGCTGCGCCATCCCCTGTCGCGCGAGATCGTCGCCACGCACGTGCTGAACAGCATGATCAACCGCGTCGGCAGCACGTTCGTGCATCGCTTGTGCGAGACCACCGGAGCCAAGGCGCACGAGGTCGTGCGCGCATACCTCGTCGCGCGCGAGATATTCGGCCTGGTGTCGATGTGGCAGGCGGTCGAGGCGCTCGACAACAAGATTCCCGATGCGGTGCAGTCGCAAATGCTGATCGACACCAGCGCGCAGCTCGAGCGCGGCACGACGTGGTTCCTGCGCTCGCGACGCCTGTCCGAAGACATGGCTCACACCATCGCCTACTTCCGGCCGGGCGTCGAAGCGCTGTCGGCCAGTCTGCCGAAGCTCCTGGACGCAACGGAGCAGGCGGCGGTCGACGCGAAGGTCGCCGCGCTCGTCGGCGTCGGCGTGCCGCGCGACCTCGCCGCGCGCGTCGTCACGTTCGATACGCTCAATGCGGCGCTCGACATCGCGGAAGTCGCGGCGGACGGCAACGCCGCGGTCGACGAGGTCGCCAGGATCTACTTCGACATGTCGAACCGGCTCGGGCTCTCGTGGCTGCGCGAGAAGATCGCGGCGCTGCCCGGTCGCGCGCACTGGCAGATGCTGGCCAAGGCGGCCATGCAGGACGACGTCTCGACCCTGACGCGCACCGTCACGGCGGAAGTGGCGAGCGGCAGCGGCTCGGCCGCCGACCAGATCGCTGCGTGGCGCGACAAGAACCTCCGCGCGCTCGAGCGCAACGGCCAGTTGTTCACGGAGCTGCGCGCGGCGCCTGCGCCCGATGCCGCGATGCTCTCCGTTGCTCTGCGGGAGCTGCGGTCGCTGGCATGATCTAGCACGCGAGCTGGCCCCCCGTAGTCCATAAAAAAAGGCCGGGAGACCCCGGCCTTTTCAATTCAATTCTGTCGCGCGATGGAACGGATCAGGACGCCTGGATGTTGCTCGCCTGCTTGCCCTTCGGCCCTTGCGTGACTTCGAAGGAGACTTTCTGGCCTTCCTTCAGCGTCTTGAACCCCGGCATGTTGATCGCGGAGAAGTGCGCGAAGAGATCCTCGCCACCGCCGTCCGGCGTAATGAAGCCGAAGCCTTTCGCGTCGTTGAACCACTTCACGGTACCTGTTGCCATTTCAACTCTTCCTCAAGATAAAAATAATCGACGGGCGGGTGCCCGCCCCATGTTTCATTCTCAAGGACAGAAAAGTACGGGACCGCAATCACGACGTGTGACTGGGCTTGGACGTGCTTTAGTACTTGAAACAAAACACCTTTAGGAGTCTACGCGACCGAAAGGGATTTGGGAACACCTATCTGACGGATGGACTCACCCATTAGTCTGACCCGCTGAACTTTCGGGAAGTTCCCGGCGGACGATCTCAGCGCCGGCAGCCAGTGCCCGGAGCTTCCCGCGGGCCACCTCGCGGGCCAGCGGCACCATACCGCAGTTCGTGCATGGAAGCAGTCGGTGCGCCGGAACGAACGCCATGGCGGCGCGGATCGTCTCGGCCACCTGTTCTGGGGTTTCCACCTGTTCGTTGGCGACATCGATCGCGCCGACGAGCACGTCCTTGCCGGCCAGGAGCCCCATGAGCTCGAGCGGCACGTGCGAGTTCGCGCACTCGAGGGACACCTGCTGGATGGCCGAGCGGGCGAGCAGGGGAAACGTCTCTTCGTACTGTCGCCACTGGCTGCCCAGCGTCTTCTTCCATTCGATGTTGGCCTTGATGCCGTACCCGTAGCAGATGTGGACGGCCGTCTTGCAGCGCAGGCCGGCGGCGGCGCGCTCGAGCGCTGCCAGGCCCCAATCGCGGACTTCGGCGAAGTAGACGTTGAATGCGGGCTCGTCGAACTGGACGACCGCCACGCCCGCCTGCTCGATGGCGCGTGCCTCTTCGTTGAGGATGTCTGCGAACGCGAACGCGAGCTTCTCGCGGCTCTTGTAGTGCCCGTCGTAGAGGGTGTCGACCATCGTCATGGGGCCCGGCAGCGTGTACTTGACCGGATGCGAGGTCTCGCCGACGACGAAGCGAGCGTCCTCGACGTAGATCGGTCGCCGCCGCGCGACCGGCCCCACCACCATCGGAACGTCCGCGTCGTACCGGTTCCGGATGCGCACCGTTTTCTTGTTGGCGAAGTCCACGCCTTCGAGACCCTCGATGAACGTGGTCACGAAGTGGCGGCGGGTCTGCTCGCCGTCGGTCACGATGTCGATGCCCGCGTGCTCCTGGTCGAAGAGCGCGAGCCGGACCGCGTCGCGCTTGCCTTGCGCGAGCGCGTCCCCGTCGAGCTTCCACGGCGCCCAGAGCTGGTTGGGCTCGGCGAGCCAGGCGGGTTTCGGCAGGCTGCCGGCGATGGTGGTGGCGAGGAGGGTCATGGGGCGCGAGGATGCCAAGGGACGTACCCCATTACAAGGCCTGGCACCATTTCTCTGCCCTGGCCTGACAAAGGGACAGGCCTTGTAATGGGGTACATCCCTATTCCACGGTCCCGGGAGTTTTCCGAATTGGTAAGGCCGCTTGACCACGCACCGGCGTACCCGTACCCTTGCCGCGCTTCTCCACTTCCGCATCCCGATGGCCCGCATCCTCTACGCCGACAACGACTACCACGACATCGACCTCGAGCGCGCCCTGTTCGAACCTGCCGGCCACGAGATCGTGGTGGCGCAATGCAAGACGGAGGAAGACGTCATCGCGAACGCGCGCGGCTGCCGCGCGATCCTCCTCCAATATGCGCCGATCACGTCGCGGGTCGTGAACGCGCTTCCCGACCTCGGCATCGTGAGCCGCATCGGCGCAGGCTACGACACCGTCGACACCGAAGCCTGCGAGAAGGCGGGCGTCTGGGTCGGCAACTCGCCCGACTACGGCGTCGCCGAAGTGGCGACCCACGCCCTTGCCCTCGCGCTCGCGTCGATCCGCAACGTGGTCGCGTATCACCGCGACATCGCCGCCGGCAATTGGTACTTCATGTCGTCGGGGACGCTGTCCCGCCCGTCGCAAATGACGCTCGGCATCGTCGGCCTCGGCCGCATCGGCAAGCGCATGGCGCATATCTCGCGCAACGTATTCAAGCGCGTGATCGCGTACGACCCGTACCTCATCGACGGCGATTTTCCCGCCTACGTCGAGCGCGCGAAGTCGATCGCCGACCTCGCCGCGCAAGCGGACGTCGTGAGCGTCCACACGCCGCTGACCGCGGAGACGCGCGGCATGATCGACGCTACTTTCTTCAGTGCGATGAGGCCGGGCAGGTATTTCGTGAACACCGCGCGCGGCGCGGTCGTGAACATTGCCGACCTCACCGACGCACTCGAGTCGGGCCATCTGCGCGGTGCCGGGCTCGACGTGCTGCCTGAGGAACCGGTGCCGCGCGACTCGCCGCTCGTTGCGCATCCGCGCGTGATCCTGACGCCGCACGCGGCGTTCTACTCGGTGGAGGCCGAGCAGGAGTTGCGGCGCAAGGCGGCGCAGAACATCATTACGTGGCTTGCCACGGGCCGCCCCGAATACGTCGTCACCCGCGGCACGCGCAAACCTTAACAAGACAAAGAGAGAAACGGCCAGGAGGCTCCATGGCGGCGGTGACCATCACCGGCGTTCACAAGTATTTCGGCAGCACGCACGTGATCCGCGGCGTCGACATCGCAATCGACGACGGCGAGTTCTGCGTGCTCGTCGGGCCGTCGGGATGCGGCAAGTCGACGCTCCTGCGCATGATCGCGGGTCTCGAGGAGATCACCCAGGGCGAGGTTGCCATCGGCGGCCGGGTGGTCAACCGCGTGCTGCCGAAGGAGCGCGACATCGCGATGGTGTTCCAGAACTACGCGCTCTACCCGCACATGACGGTGCGGCAGAACATGTCGTTCGCGCTCACGCTCGCCAAGCGGCCGAAGCAGGAGATCGAGTCGCACGTCGCGAAAGCCGCGGACATCCTGGGCTTGAGGCCGTACCTCGACCGCTACCCGCGCCAGCTGTCGGGCGGCCAGCGTCAGCGGGTCGCGATGGGACGCGCGATCGTGCGCGATCCGCAGGTGTTCCTGTTCGACGAGCCGCTGTCGAACCTCGACGCCAAGCTGCGCGTGCAGATGCGCACCGAGATCAAGGAGCTGCACCAGCGCCTGAAGACGACCTCGATCTACGTGACGCACGACCAGATCGAGGCGATGACGATGGCCGACCGCATCGTCGTGATGCGCGACGGCATCGTCGAGCAGCAGGGCGATCCGCTTGCGCTGTACGACAAGCCCGTCAACACGTTCGTCGCGGGCTTCATCGGCTCGCCTGCGATGAACATGATTCCGGGCACCGCGCGCACGAACGGTGGCGCCGCGCACGTGGCCTTCGCCGACGGCGCAACCTTGCCCTTGCCCCCGGGGTCGCAGGCGAGGGACGGGCAGCCGGTTTTCTACGGCATCCGGCCGGAGCATTGCGCCGTCGGCGGCGGCAACGGCCTGCCGGTGGACATCGTCGTGGTCGAGCCCACCGGCGCCGACACTCAGCTTTATTGCAGGTTCAACGGGCAGGAGGTGACGGCGATGGTGCGCGACCGCGTCGCCGCCCGCGCGGGCGAGCGAATCGCGCTCGTCCCGGACGTACCGCGCGCACACGTATTCGATGCGGAAAGCGGCGTGCGCATAGCCGCGTGATTCAACCAACGAGGAGGAGAGGCAACATGAGTGATTCGAGTCGTCGCGATTTTCTGAAGGCCACTGCCGGCGTCGCCGCGGGCACGGCCCTCGGGGGAGGCGCGCTGTGGACGCCGGATGCGGCCGCGCAGACGTACAAGGTGACGCCGGAAAAGGGCGCCACGCTCCGGGTGCTGCGCTGGAAGCGCTTCGTGCAGGGCGACGAGGACGTGTGGGCCGCGAACACGAAGAAGTTCACCGAGATGACGGGCATTCCCGTGCGCGTCGACGCCGAAGGGTGGGAAGACGTGCGCCCGAAGGCCGCGGTTGCCGCCAACGTGGGCAGTGGGCCGGACGTGATCATCAGCACGATGGAGGACGCGCACCAGTATCCCGAGAAGCTCGTCGACGTCACCGACCTCGCGAACTACCTGGGCAACAAGTACGGCGGCTGGTATCCGATCGCCAAGGACTACGGCATGCACGGCAACAAGTGGGTCGCCATCATGATGGGCGCCGCGGGCAATGCCATCGTCTATCGCGAGAGCCAGGTCAAGGCCGCGGGCTTCGATACCGTCCCGCGCGACCTCGGCGGATTCCTGAAGCTGTGCCAGGCGCTCAAGGCCAAGGGCACGCCCTCGGGCTTCGCCCTCGGCAACGCAACCGGCGACTCGAGCTGGACGCATTGGCTCGTCTGGGCGCACGGCGGCAAGCTCGTCGACGCCAAGAACAACGTCGTCATCAACAGCCCGGAAACGATCGCCTCGCTCGAGTACGCGAAGCAGCTCTACGAGACGTTCATTCCCGGTACGCTGTCGTGGCTCGATCCCGAACAACAACAAGGCGTTCCTCGACGGGCAGCTCTCCCTCACGGCGAACGGCATCTCGGTGTACTACGCGGCCAAGACCTCGCAGGACCCGAAGCTGCAGGAAATGGCGAACGACATCCAGCACGCCTATTTCCCGGTCGGCGTCGACGGCAAGTCGCGCGAGCTCAACCTCGTGTTCCCGATGATGATCTTCAAGTACTCGAAGTATCCGAACGCGGCGAAGGAATACCTGCGCTTCATGATGGAACGCGAGCAATACGTGCCCTGGCAGGAAGCGTCGATCGGCTACGTGTGCCATCCGCTGGCCGCGTACGAGAAGAGCGCGTTCTGGACGGCGGACCCGAAGAAGACGCCGTACCGCGATTGCTTCAAGAACGGCACGCCGGGCGGATACGCCGGCCAGATGGGGTACGCGTCGGCGGCGTGTGTGGCGGACTTCATCATCCCGAACATGGTCGCGGAAGCCGCGTCGGGGTCGAAGACGCCGAAGGAAGCGGCGGCCCGCGCGCAGGCGAGGGCCGAGCGGTATTACAAGGTCTGACGACCCTCACCCCAACCCTCTCCCGCAGGCGGGAGAGGGAGGACCACATCCCGAGCTCACGACTTGCCTCTGACAACCCTCTCCCCGCTCGCGGGGAGAGGGCGGGTGAGGGGCGCATCGCATGGCCACCCAATCCACAGCGCTTTCGCGCGCACTCGACAACCGGCACGTGCTCGCGTTCGTGTTCCTGCTGCCGGCGGGCGTGCTGCTGCTCGTGTTCCTGACGTATCCGCTCGGCCTCGGCACGTGGCTCGGGTTCACCGATGCAAAAGTTGGCCGCAGCGGCGTATTCGTCGGCCTCGAGAACTTCCAGTACCTGTGGGGCGACGCGGTCACGCGCCTCGCGCTCTTCAACACGATCTTCTATACGGTCGTCGCCAGCATCATCAAGTTCGTGCTCGGCCTTTGGCTCGCGCTGCTGCTCAACAAGCACCTGCCGTTCAAGGCGTTCATTCGGGCGATCGTGCTGCTGCCCTTCATCGTCCCGACGGCGCTGTCCGCGCTCGCGTTCTGGTGGATCTACGACTCCCAGTTCTCGGTGATCAGCTGGGTGCTGCTGCGGCTCGGGTTCATCAACGCGTACATCGACTTCCTGGGCGATCCGTGGAACGCGCGCTTCGCGACGATCGCCGCCAACATCTGGCGCGGCGTGCCCTTCGTTGCGATCACGCTGCTCGCGGGACTGCAGACGATCTCGCCTTCCTACTACGAAGCCGCGAGCCTCGACGGCGCGACCCACTGGCAGCAATTCCGGCACGTGACGCTGCCATTGCTCACGCCGATCATCGCCGTCGTGATGACGTTCTCGGTGCTCTTCACGTTCACCGACTTCCAGCTGATCTACGTGCTCACGCGCGGCGGGCCGCTCAACTCGACGCACCTCATGGCGACGCTTTCCTTCCAGCGCGCGATCTCGGGCGGGAGCCTCGGCGAGGGCGCGGCCATCGCGACCGCGATGGTGCCGTTCCTGCTGGCCGCGATCCTGCTGAGCTACTACGGCCTCCAGCGGCGCGCGTGGCAGCAAGGTGGCACTGACAAATGAACACTCCCGCCGTCGCCGCTCCGCCTGTCACCGACACGCAAGGCATGGCCTACCTCGACACGCGCACGCGGCGCGTGATGACGGTCTACCTCCCGCTCGCGGGGTTCCTGTTCATGCTCTTGTTCCCGTTCTACTGGATGGGGATCACGGCGTTCAAGCCGAACGAGGAGCTCCTGTCGCGCGAAGGCAACCCGTTCTGGGTGCGCAATCCGACGCTCGCGCACATCAAGAAGCTCCTCTTCGATACGCCGTACCCCGATTGGCTGCTCAACACGATGCTGGTCGCCGTCGTCGCAACGTTCCTCTCGCTGCTGTGCAGCGTGCTCGCCGCGTACGCGATCGAGCGCCTGCGCTTCAAGGGCTCGCGCTACGTCGGTATGAGCATCTTCCTCGCCTACCTCGTGCCGCCGTCGATCCTGTTCATTCCTCTGGCGACGATGGTCTACAAGCTCAACCTCTTCGACTCGAGGCTCGCGCTGATCCTCACCTATCCGACGTTCCTCATCCCGTTCTGCACATGGCTGCTCATGGGCTATTTCAAGTCGATCCCCTTCGAGCTCGAGGAATGCGCCCTGATCGACGGCGCCTCTCGTTGGCAGATCCTGACCAGGATCATCCTGCCGCTCGCGGTGCCGGGCCTCATCTCGGCGGGCATCTTCGCATTCACGCTGTCGTGGAACGAGTTCATCTACGCGCTGACCTTCGTCTCGTCGTCCGAGGTCAAGACGGTGCCGGTCGGGGTCGTCACCGAGCTCGTCGAAGGCGACGTGTATCACTGGGGCTCGCTCATGGCCGGCGCGCTCCTCGGATCGCTGCCGGTGGCGATCCTCTACTCGTTCTTCGTCGAGTACTACGTTTCCGGGCTGACGGGCGCGGTCAAGGAGTGAGCGGAGGCCCGGGAATGGTTGAAAACGGCCGCGTCTGCCCCAACACGTTAGAATTGCGACATCCTCCCTCGGAGCCTTGGCAATGAGCACCACCCACGACACCATCCACGAGCAGGTCACGACCCACCCCGTCGTCCTGTACATGAAGGGCACACCCCAGTTCCCGCAATGCGGCTTTTCGGCGACCGTCGCCGAGATCCTGAAGCGCTGCGGCGTCGACGAGTACTACTCGGTCAACGTCCTGGCCGAAGACGAGATCCGCCAGGGCATCAAGGAATACGCGAACTGGCCGACGATCCCGCAGCTCTACGTCAACGGCGAGTTCGTCGGCGGCTGCGACATCGTGCGCGAGATGTATTCGACCGGCGAGCTGCAAAAGCTCCTCGCGAGCCAGACCGCGTAAGACGATATTCGCTTTCGCTTCGAGGGGCCGCTCGCTACGCGGCCCTTTTTCAATTTGCCGACGGGGCGCGCAGAAGCGGTGCGCCGGCGCGCTCGGAGGGACCTTCGTCGCGCTCGCAGGTCGTATCGCCGAGGTCGGTGAGCGCGCCCTGCGGCGGGCGCACGTCGAGCTCGAAGGTGCAGCGCGTTCCGTTCGACGCCATGCGTCCCTTGTAGCGGCCCGGGGGAAGGTCCTCGATGTAGAACTCCCCGCCGCGACCCGTCACGAACGTCACCGGCCTGCCCGCGACGTCGAGGGTCACGTCGAAGTACTCGGCCGCGCGCACCGCGCCGTTGCTCCGTATCCGCAGCGTGCCGACGAAAGCGCGAAGCTCGCGCGCATGGAAGTTGACGACGGCTCCCGCGCGATAGGCCGGTGACACGACACGAACCGACTCCGGGAACGCGAATTCGATCGGCACGCTGCCCACGTCGATGGAGACCTGGTTGTCGTTGAACGAGGAGAGGGTGGGGACGAACAGGCGGCCGTCGCGGCCGGTGCGGCCGATATCCTGGTTGTTGACGAGTACCCGCACGCCTTCGAGCTCGTCGACCTTGACCACGCCGAAGCTGTCCGTCACGGGACGCCCGGCCGCCATCATGCCGCCCACCCAGGCAACGCCGCCCGCGAACGAGAGCGCGTAGTTGCGCTGCGTGCCGTCGGCGTTGGTTTGCTGTGCATAACCGCGCACCTCGCCCCAGCGGCCGTTGTACTGGAACGACGGCGTGAACGATGTCGACGACTCTCCCTGTGTCTCGAACCGGGAGACGCCGATCGTGTATCCCAAGCCTTCGCCCACCGGCTGCGCCTGCTGGAATTGCAGGTTCTCGCTGGTGCCGCCGCGCACGCGCTGGTAGTACCCGCTGAGATAGTGCTCGGCATCGAAGTTGTACTGGAACCCCGCGTAGACGTCGGTGCGCCGATCCTGCGCGCGCTCGTTGACCAGGGTCACGAAAACGCTCGCGCGGCCGTCGAACAGGGAACGGCCGTAGCTCAAGGTGGCGGCCTTGCGGTCCTGCCCCTGGTAGGCGTCGAATGCGTAATAGCCGACCGACAACGAGCCGAGCGCAGGCGACGTGTAGCCCATGCTGGCCGCCGCCTCCCAGTTGCGACGGATGTAACCGGTGTCGAATCGCCGGGTCGTAGCCCAGCGGACGGCGCACGTCATAGGTCGTGAGATTGGCGTAATCGAGGCTGTCCTTGCGCGCGAACGCCGATGCGTTCCAGTGCTGGCCGAGGTAGCTGTAGCTCGCGAGCGCGGCGCCACCCGTGTTGCCCTGGTGCTCGCTCGCGGACGCGGCAAGCGTAAGGGTCCCCATGCTGCCGAGCACGATCGTGGCCGACGGCCCGCCGCTCACGAGCCCGCTCTTGCCCTCCGCCCGCACGCCCAGCGTAAGCGAGTCGCTGACGCCGTAGCGATGGAAGCCGGCGAACGCGAGTGGACCGTAGTCGTCGCTTTCGGTGCCGAAGCTCTGCCGCAGCTTGCCGACGTTGTAGCTCCACTCCTGCAGGCCGTGCTTGAGCGAGCGCTCGCTTGAGTAGAACGACGTCGTCACGCGCTGCTCGCGGCCGAAGGCGTCGCGGATCACGAGATCGACGCTGCGATAGCCGGTGGCCTGCGTCACGTTGCGAAGATCGAACTCGCCCGCCGGCAGCCGCAGCGTGCGTACGCGCTGCCCGTCGATGTACACCTCGACTTCCGACGCGGTCGGCAGCGTTCCGACCAGGTTCTGCTGGGGGTAGCGGATGAAATAGGGATCGATGTCGTAGAGCTTCGAATAGCTCAAGCCACCCATCTGCAGCGTGCTGCCGAGGGCATTGGTCGCAAAGCCGGTGTCGCCGACGATCGTGCGCGTAAGCGTCTCGCGGTTGTCGTGGATGAGGCTCGTATTGAGCCGGATGCACGTCGCGCGCGCCGCGTTGGTGGCGCAGTTGGAATTGTCGAGAAACAGGAAATCGCCGTACCGCGCGCCGACCTCGGTTGTCGGCAAAGAAGCCGTTGCGGAAGCTGCCGTTGCCGCCGGCGTAGCCCACGTCGTAATTGAAGAACGCGCTCGCGTTGTCCGGATACGCAACCTGCGGCGAGCGGCCGGCCCAGAAGTCGATCGTCTTCACCGGCAAGAGCTTGGGATCGGCGACCAGATTCAGCGCGAGCCGCGCCTCGTCGAAGCTCGCCTGGACGCCCGGGATCGAGTCGATCCACACGTACTCGTCGCCGCCGGTCACGATCGTGCGGGCGCCTGCCACGGGGACGCCGGCGGCCCGCAGGTCCTGGGTGCGGGCCAGGAACTTGCCTTCGACGACCGCGACGAAGTACTCGCCTTTCTTCTCCTGGTTCAGCACGAGCTGCACCACGACCTGTTCGGGACCTGCAGCGCCGAGCTGCGCGATCAGCGGCGCGTCCTGGGCGCGCAAGGTGGCGGACGACGCGAGGATCGTACAGGCGAGCACGGCCGCACGGGGCGTGCGCAGCCACCGCGCGTCGTACGCGCGCCCGCGTGCCGAGCCGACCATCACTCGCAGCCCGTGCGTGTGGTCGCGAGCTGACGGCTCAGGGTGAATTGCGATGCGCGCGCGGTCACGTCGAGCGTGGCGAGGCGTGCGCAGACTTCCTTCGGTATCGCAAACGAAAGCGGTCTGCCGGATCCGGCCAGCACGTAACGGAGCTCGAGCTTCTGCGAAAGGATCTCGGCGCCCGCCGCGTCGCGCCCGACGAGCGTCGCGCCTTCGTCGAAGCGCAGGTGCTCGTTGCCGGTATTGCGGACCACGAGCGATGCCTGGCCCTGGCGCAACGCGAGCCCTTCGACGTCGCCGGCCGCGTGGGGGAGCGGCGGTTTCACGAACACGGGTAGCGCGAACCGCAGCGTCACCGCGACATTGGCTCCCGGCGGCAGCGGCTCCTCCCGGCGCTTCGGGATGGGCTCGACGAAGAGCCGGTAGGTCCGCTCGGTCGCCGGCGGCACGCTCTGCGTGCCCACGCGTATCACGCGGCTTTCGCCGACCTTCAACGTGAAGATCTTGGGAAAGAACACGAGCTCGGGGGTCGGCGTGTATAGGTCGCGACCTTCCGCATCCTGAGACCAATCCATCGCCGAAACCTGGAAGTCGATGGACTCGTCGCCGGTGTTGCCGAGCGTCACGACCGCGCTGCGGGCATTGCGATCGAGATCGATGCGCAACGGCGTGATCGAGTAGTCGCTGCTGGCGCGTGCCAGCCCCGCGGCGAGGAACGCGAGGAGCAGCGCGACGCGGCAGGCGAGGCGCGTCATGGCAGGATCAGGACGCTCAGCGTGTCCGAGTAGCTGCCGACGTAGGCGTCGCGATAGTTGGCGGCCACCAGTTGTCCGAGAAGCGCGATCCTGGTGCCCGGCACGATGGCGGTGGAAATGCTGTACGCCATGTATTGCGCAGGCTGGGCCAGGTTGCGCAGGCGGTACGCCCCGGGTCCGGTGTCATTGGCGCCGGTGATCGTGAACATGGCGTCGGCGCTTGCGGTGCACTTGAAGTTGATCGTCACGGTGAACGTGTACGTCGAGCTGAGCGACGGGTCGATCGACCCGAAGCTCGCAACGGTCGGCTGGCCGGCGTTGAATACGCATGTTTGCGCGGTCGCGGGTGCGGCCCACGACAAGGCGAAAGCGACCAGCGCCTGCAGAAAAGCGCTGCACGCGAATGCGATCCGTCGATTGCCCCCAGCGTGGGACATCGCGATCTGCGCAACGGCACCAGGCTCGCGGGGCATGCGGCCGCCGCGATCCTTGTGCGTTGTCGCCTGTTACGGATTGACCGTCAGGATGACGGTGTCGGCGTAGTTGCCGGCGGGTGCGCTGATCAGATCGGCTGCGGTGGTCGTTCCCGTCACATTGAACGAGATGTCGTTCGCCAGTCCCGTGCCGGTGCCGCTGGCCACGTTCGTCAGCGTGTACCGGATGCAATTGGTCGCGGTGGTGCAGTCCGCGGCGCTCGACAGTTTCATGCGGTTGTTAGCACCGCCGGCAGCGGTTTCCCACAGTCCGTCGTTGGACGTTACCGTGTAGGCGGAGCCGTTGGTGCAGCGGAAGTTGCCGCCGCTCCACGTCGCGGTGAACGGGCCCGTCGATCCGTTGATGGTGCCCCACTGCAGCGTCGAGTTCGTGTTTCCCCCCGTCACGATGCATATGCCTTGCACGGTGGCACTCACCGCAATGGTGTGCGTTCCCGCGGCCTGCGCACCCATGCTCGCAAGACCGAGAATCCCTGCGGCGATGGCCGCCTTGGCGAATGTGTTCACGTTGCTTCCTTTCCCTCTGTTGAGATGAAAAGGCGGGCCAAATCTCCCGGGCCCGCCGTGTATTCTTCACGACGCGCCGAACAAAGCAGGAACCGCGCCAAGCGGTAGAGATTCGCTAAGTCTCTGATAATGCAAACTAACCAAGGGCTTCTACGGATGCTCCGCAACGCCTCGCATCGCGCTTAAGCAGTTGTGAAGTCGTACTCAGTCATTGCACACATCAACAACGGCCTAGGTACGCGCGCGTTGCGCGCGCTTGACGTCGCCGATGTGCCGCAGCGAGCGCAGCACCTGCGCGAGATGGCGGCGGTCGCGCACCTGCACGCCGAAGAACATCGCGAGGACCTCGCCGCCGTCGGGACGCTCCATCGAGACGGTGTCGATGTTCGCATCCGCGTCCGCGATCGCCATCGCAAGATCGGCGAGCAGTCCGCGGCGGTCGGCGACGAGAATGCGGATTCCGGCCTCGAACACCCCTTGCACTTCGGTCGCCCACTCGACGTCGACGAGCTCGCTCGCGTCGAGGTGCTGCTTCTTGAGCGTGATGCACTCGCGTGTATGGACCAGCAGGCCCTGTCCGCGCCTGAATTGCCCGACGATCGAATCGCCGGGAATGGGGCGGCAGCATTTGCCGTACTGGATTGCCACCCCTTCCACGCCGCGCAGCGTGAGCGAGCCGAGCTTCGAGGGTGACGGCTGCGTCGAGGCATCATCGGCCTTGCCCGGCACCTTGGTCAACGCCTGCGCGACGACGAACGACAGCCGCTTGCCGAGGCCGATGTCGGCAAGGATGTCGAGCTGGGTCTTCGTGCCGTATTCCTTGGCGAGCGCTTCCCAGCGGTCCCACGAAATCGCATCCGGCTCGACCTTGAGCGTCGCGAGCGCCTGGTTCAGCAACCGCTCGCCGAGTGCGGCCGATTCCTTCTGCTGCAGGCCCTTCAGGTAATGGCGGATGCGCGAGCGCGCCTTGCCCGTGGCGACGAACGAAAGCCACGATGGATTGGGGCGCGCGGTCGGCGACGTCAGGATCTCGACGTGGTCGCCGTTCTTCAACTCCGTGCGCAGCGGCAGGAGCTCGTAGTTGATGCGCGTGGCAACGCAGTGGTGCCCGATGTCGGTGTGCACGCCGTAGGCAAAGTCCACGGCGGTGGCGCCGCGCGGCAGCGCCATGATCTTGCCTTTCGGCGTGAACACGTAGATCTCGTCGGGGAAGAGGTCGCCCTTGATGTGCTCCAGGAACTCCTTGGAGTCCTTCGTATCGGACTGGATTTCGAGGAGGCTCTGGAGCCACCGCGACGTCTCGCGTTGCGCTTCGGCGAGGTCGAGCTCGCCGCCCGCCTTGTAGAGCCAGTGCGCGGCAACGCCCGCTTCGGCGACGCGATGCATGTCGTGGGTGCGGATCTGGACTTCGAGTGGCGTGCCGAACGGGCCGAACAGCGTCGTGTGCAGCGACTGGTACCCGTTCGCCTTTGGAATTGCGACGTAGTCCTTGAACTTGCCGGGAATGGGCTTGTAGAGCTCGTGCAGCACGCCGAGCGCCGCATAGCAGGCCGTCTTGTCGGCGACGAGGATGCGCACGCCATAGATGTCGAAAACCTGCGCGAACGTGTACCGCTTCTCGCGCATCTTCTTGTACACCGAGTAGATCGTCTTCTCGCGGCCGCTCACCACCGCGAGCACGTTCTCCCCCGCAAGGCCCTCGCGAATCACCTCGAGCAGGCGGTTCATCACCTCGCGCCGGTTGCCGCGCGCGGCCTTGATCGCCGCCGCGAGGATGCGGTACCGCATCGGGTTCAGGTGCTTGAACGACAGGTCCTGCAGCTCGAGGTACAGCGAGTTCAAGCCCAGGCGGTTCGCGATCGGCGCGTAGATGTCGAGCGTTTCCTTGGCGATGCGCTTGCGATGAGCGGGCGCCATCGCGTCCAGCGTGCGCATGTTGTGGAGACGGTCGGCCAGCTTGATCAAGATGACGCGCACGTCGCGCGCCATGGCGAGCAGCATCTTGCGGAAGCTTTCCGCCTGCACTTCTTCCTTGCTCGTGAACTCGATCTGGTCGAGCTTGGACACGCCGTCGACCATGTCGGCCACGGGCTTGCCGAAGCTTTTCTCGAGCTCGGTCTTGGTGACGGAGGTGTCCTCCATCACGTCGTGCAAGAGCGCCGCGGCGAGACCTTGCGCGTCGAGCCGCCATTGCGACAGGATCGACGCGACGGCGAGCGGATGCGTGATGTAGGGCTCGCCCGACTTGCGGAACTGCCCGCGGTGCGCGGACTCGGAGAACTCGAATGCGCTCTTGACGAGCGCGACGTCCTTCTGGGCCAGGTAGTGCCCGAGGTGCTTCGTAAACTCGGCGATCTCCGACATCTATCCCGAAGAAGCGAGTGGGTCGGGCTTTAGCCCGACGCCGCATCCCGTCGGACTGACGTCCGACCTACACCCCCCTCGAATCGCGCACGGGGGGCGAACACCATTACGCAGTCGTCGGCAGCGTCGGCCCGGTCTTGGCCAGCATCTCGATGCCGATCTTGCCCGCGGCCATTTCGCGCAGCGCTATGACGGTCGGCTTGTCGCGGTCCGCATCCACCATGGGCGCCGACCCCGCGGTGATCTGGCGGGCGCGGTTGGTCGCCGCGAGCGTGAGCTCGAAGCGGTTGGGGATCCTCGCGAGACAATCTTCGATGGTGATGCGTGCCATGCGCGCTCCGGTGCGTTGGTTACAGCTTCAATAAGTCGGCGATCAGGGTTGCGTGCCGCACCTGCTGCCGCGGTGCCGCCAGGCGGGCGGCGCGGACGATCACGGACAAGTCGTCGACGGCTCTCGCAAAGTCCTGATTCATAATAACATAATCGAACTCGCCGCAGTGCCGCATCTCCTCGCGCGCGGCCTCCATTCGACGCGCGATGACTTCCGGCGTGTCCTGGCCGCGCTTGTTGAGGCGCTCCTCGAGCGACTGCAGCGTCGGCGGCAGGATGAAAACCAGCACCGACCCGGGAATCAGATTGCGGACCTGGCGCGCGCCCTGCCAGTCGATTTCGAGCAGGACGTCGTGTCCGGCGTGCACTTCCTTCGAAAGCCACGTCGCCGATGTCGCGTACCAGTTGCCGTGGACGAACGCGTGCTCGAGGAACTCGCCCTTGTCCTTGAGCGCCATGAACGTCGGCTCGTCGACAAAATGATAGTCCACGCTATCGACCTCCCCGGGACGGGGTGGGCGTGTCGTGTAGGACACGGATAGCCGCATGCCGGGCTCGCGTTCGAGCAGCGCCTTGACGAGGCTCGTCTTGCCGCCGCCCGACGGCGCGGCGAGAACGAACAGGCAGCCCGAGGCCGGTGGGGCCTTGGTGGAAATGACGGTGGGCTGGGCCGTTGCCATTATTCGACGTTCTGAACCTGTTCCCGCATCTGTTCGATCAGCACCTTGAGCTCGAGCGCGGCCTGCGACACCTCCGCATCGACCGATTTCGACCCCAGCGTGTTGGCTTCGCGGTGCAATTCCTGCGCGAGGAAGTCGAGGCGCTTGCCGGCGCTGCCGCCAGTCTCGATCACGCGCCTCACTTCGCTCACGTGCGCGGAGAGGCGCGCGAGCTCCTCGGCGACGTCGACCTTGGTAGCGAAGAGCGCCAACTCCAGCTTCAGGCGGTCCTCGTTCGGATCGAGCCCGGCTTCGCGCAGCCGCGTGGCGAGTTTGTCGTTATAGGCCGCGTGGATCGCGGGCACGCGAGGGGTGACCCGCGCGACCTGGAATTCGATCCCGAGGCAGCATTGCTCCAGCACGGCCCCTGTCTTGGCGCCTTCACGTTGCCGCGCGGCCGCGAGCTCGCGCAGCGCCTCGTCGACCAGCGCGAGCGCTCGCGCCGCAAGCTCGGCCGGATCGATGGTCGGCTCCGCGAGGATGCCGGGCCAGCGCAGCACCTCGTTGACGGACAGGGGCGCCGCTTCCGGCACGATACGGGCCACTTCGGACGCCGCTGCGGCGAGCTTGCGCACCTGCGCATCGTCGACCGCGAGGCCGGACGCGCTCGCCTGCGTGCGGTTGAGCGACACGCGGCATTCGACCTTGCCGCGGCGAAGGCTGCCCGCGAGCGTCTCCCGGACGGCCGGCTCGATTGCGCGCAATTCGTCGGGAAGGCGCAATGAAACGTCGAGAAAGCGGTGGTTGACGGAGCGCAACTCGACCGCGAGCGAGGCGCCGGGCAATTCCGCGGCCGCCGCGGCAAAGCCGGTCATGCTGAGAATCATCGGGAAATCCGGTGAATGGAGCGTGCCGCGGCGCGCTTTACTTTACCGGCCGGGTTGCCGAGAATGTATTCGTTATCCTTTGCCCGCGCAACCCGAGCCACGCATCGCTGGCATGCGATTTGCGAGTGCTCATCCGGAAGAGCCCCAACTCGACACCACAACCGGCTCTCCGACCCCATTTTCCGATGCCCGTCACCAACCAAGCCTTAGTCGGCGGCTACCAGCTCCTCAACTACCGGATCGATCGGCAGATCAGCCGCGGCGGCTTCTCGATCGTCTACCGCGCCTTCGACGAGGAAGGCGGGCCTGTCGCGATCAAGGAATACCTGCCGTCCTCGCTCGTGCTGCGCACCGAGGGCGACATCGTGCGCGCGAGCTCGGCCGAGAACCTGACTTCGTTCCGGTACGGGATGAAGTGCTTTTTCGAGGAAGGCCGCGCGCTGGCCAAGATCAATCACCCGAACGTAGTGCGTGTGTTGAACTTCTTCCGCGCCAACGAGACGGTGTACATGGTCATGCGCTACGAGCGCGGCCGCACGCTGCAGCAGCAGATCCAGATGCGCCAGGACCAGATGTCCGAGCGCCTCGTGCGTCACGTCTTCATGCATCTTCTGAACGGGCTGCGCGAAGTTCATACGCACAAGCTCCTCCACCTCGACATCAAGCCCGCCAACATCTACCTGCGCACCGACGGCACGCCTGTGCTGCTCGACTTCGGCGCCGCGCGCCAGACGCTCACCAGCGCGCGCCCCAAGCTCGCGCCGATGTACACGCCCGGCTTCGCCGCGCCCGAGCAATATCGCGAGCCGGACCGCCTGGGGCCGTGGACCGACGTGTACGGCGTAGGCGCCTCGATGTTCGCGTGCCTTGCCGCCTTCGCGCCTCAAGCCGCCGACGCGCGATTGTCGGAGGACCACCTCGTTTCAGCGAAGAAAATCTGGGCCGGGCAGTACTCGGACAACATCCTCGAAGTGATCGACTGGTGCCTGCGCCTGGATCCGCTGGAGCGCCCGCAGAGCGTATTCGCGCTGCAGAAGGCGATCCGCGAAATCCCGCAAGTCAAGCGCAAGCTCACGTTGCTCGGCAGCCTCAAGAAGATGCTTTTTTCCGAGGTCGGCGCCTGACGGCGTTGTGTTGCGCGCGAGTCGCAAGCGCGATTCCGTAAAAGCGCTGTGCGCGCAGGAAAGTGTAACCAGCTACGACTGCTGACGTAGAATCCGTCCGATGCGCTTCACGATCTTCCAGGAGTCGCGCAAGGGGCAGCGCAAGGTCAACCAGGACCGTATCGCCTACACCTTCAGCCGCGATGCGCTTCTCCTCGTCGTTGCCGACGGCATGGGCGGGCACGCGGGCGGCGAGATCGCAGCGCAGCTCGCAGTGCGCCTTTTCATCGAGCGCTTCCAGCAGGAAGCCAAGCCCGTCCTCAAGAATCCGCTCAAGTTCCTCCAGGACACGATGGTGCGCGCGCACGCGGCGCTCGGATCGTATGCGAATCAGTTCTCCATGCTCGAGACGCCGCGCACGACGTGCGTGGCCTGCCTCGTGCAGGCAGGACACGCGTACTGGGCGCACGTCGGCGACTCGCGGCTGTACCTGTTCCGGCAGGGCGGCCTCATCGGCGCGACGAAGGATCATTCGAAAGTGCAGTATCTGGTCGACCAGGGCATCATCGGCGCCGACGAAATCGGCCAGCATCCGGATCGCAACAAGATCTTCAGCTGCCTGGGCGGCCTCGTCGATCCGGTGATCGACCTGTCGCGGCGCACGCCGCTGCGCAACGGCGACATCCTCGTGATGTGCACCGACGGCCTTTGGGCGGTGTTCGACCAGCGCGAGATCGCGACGTGGCTCACCTCGACCCCCATTCTCACCACCGCACCGCAGATGATGCGCGAAGGCGAGAAGCGTGGGGGACTCGACGGCGACAACCTTTCCGCCATCGTCGTGCGCTGGGGTCCGGAGACGCTCACCGACGAGCAGACCACGACCATCACCGAAGCGATGGGCATCGGGGACTTCGAGACGCAGATCGACCGTACGCTTACGCTCACCGACCGCAAGGGGTCGCAGCGCGACCTGACGGACGACGAGATCGAGCACGCGATCGAAGAGATTCAGAGCACAATCCAGAAGTACAGGCGGTAACCGAAGGCGACATGCGTCAACTCATCATCGACACCGAAACGACCGGCCTCGACCCGAAGGGCGGGCATCGCATCATCGAGTTTGCGGCGCTCGAGCTCGTCGACCGCCGCCCCACCGGTCGATCGTTGCACCTCCACTTCAATCCAGAGCGCGACATCGACTTCGGCGCAACCGAAGTGCACGGCAAGACGTGGGAGGACCTCAAGGATCGGCCGCGCTTTCGCGAGCGCGCCGCGGAGATCGTCGATTTCCTGCGCGGCGCCGAGTGGATCATCCACAACGCGCCATTCGACCTCGCGTTCATCGAGGTCGAGCTCTGCCGCGAGAGCCTGCCGGGATGCGTGGGGCTCTACGCGAGCGTGATCGACACGCTGTCGATGGCGCGCGACGCGTTCCCCGGCAAGCGCAACAACCTCGACGCGCTGTGCGAGCGCTACGGCATCTCCAACGCGCATCGCACACTGCACGGTGCGCTGCTCGACGCGCAGCTCCTGGCCGAGGTGTACCTCGCGATGACGCGCGGCCAGGAAACGCTTTCGATCGACATGGGCAGCGCGCCCGCGTTGTCTGCCATCGTCGCGGACAGTTTCGAGGCAGCGCGCGCGACGCTGGTCGTGATCCTGCCGAGCGAGGAAGAGCTCGCGGCGCACGCGGCTTACCTGGCCGCGCTCGACAAGGAGTCGCGCGGGCGGTGCATGTGGCTCGCACAGGAGGCGCAGGCCAAGCTTGCGGCCTGACGTGAGCGTCGCCGGGCCGTCCCAAGGCGCGAACCGCGCCCGCTGCGGGGGCGGAGAGCAATGCCTTAAGGCGAGCGCGGGGGCTCTAGTGTCATCCGGCTGTCACAGCCGGGCGCGAAACTGATGGACTCGCAGAACAAGACCTCGCTTACCTCCTACGGACGCCTTTCGATGGTGCAGTCCGCGCCGACCGTTGCGCCGCCGCCCGCGGTGGCGCCCATCAACCGCGAGCTGTCGCTCCTCGACTTCAACCGCCGCGTGCTCGCGCTTGCCGAAGACCCGGATGTGCCGCTCCTCGAGCGGCTGCGCTTCCTGTGCATCGTCGGCAGCAACCTCGACGAGTATTTCGAGATCCGCATGGCGGGCGTGAAGGAGCAGCTTCGCGCCCGCGTTCCCCCGCCCGGCATGACGCTGGTGGAACTGCGCGACGTGTCGATCCGCATGGGCGACGAGGCGCGTGCGCTGATCGCGCAGCAGTACCGCGTCCTGAACCAGCAGGTGCTGCCCGCCCTCGCAGACGCCGGCGTGAGGCTCATCCGGCGCACCGAGTTCAGCCGCAAGGAGCGCGAATGGGCCGCGCGCTTCTTCGCGCAGGAAGTGCGGCCGTTGCTCACCCCCATCGGCCTCGATTCGCAGCATCCGTTCCCGCAGGTCGTCAACAAGAGCCTCAACTTCGTCCTGGAGCTTTCGGGCGCGGACGCGTTCGGGCGCGAGTCGGGCATCGCCATCGTCAAGGCGCCGCGCGTGCTTCCGCGCATCATCAGGATCCCGCCGGCGGTGGCTGGCGACGATCAAGTGTTCGTCATGCTCTCGTCGATCCTGCACGCGCACTTGAGCGAGATGTTCCCCGGCCGCAACGTGGTCGGGTATTCGCAGTTCCGCGTCACGCGGGATGCCGACTTGTGGATCGACGAAGAGGAAGTCAAGAACCTGCGCCAGGCGCTGCAGGGCGAGCTGCCGCAGCGCCAGTTCGGGTCGGCGGTGCGGCTCGAGGTTGCGGCCGAGTGCCCGTTGCCGCTCGCGCAGTTCCTGCTCGGGCAATTCGGCCTTACCGAAGCCGATCTCTACCGCTGCGACGGCCCCGTCAACATCGCTCGCCTGTCCTCGCTCGTCGACCAGGTGGACATCGCGTCGCTCAAGTACGAGCCGTTCGTCCCGGGCTTGCCCAAAGGTCTCGACGACGACGAGGACATACTCACCGCGGTGCGCGACCACGACATCCTGCTGCATCACCCGTACCAGTCGTTCGAGCCCGTGGTCGAATTCATCCGCAGCGCGGCTGACGACGAGAGCGTGGTCGCGATCAAGCAGACCGTGTATCGCACCGGCGTCAACTCGGTGCTGATGGAAGCGCTCATCGAGGCGGCGCGCCGCGGCAAGGAAGTCACGGTGGTGGTCGAGCTCATGGCGCGCTTCGACGAAGAGGCGAACATCAACTGGGCCGAGCGCCTCGAGCGCGCGGGCGCGCAGGTAGTGTACGGCGTGTTCGGATTGAAGACGCACGCGAAGCTGGCGCTCGTCATCCGGCGCGAGATCGATGCGCGCGGACGCGGGAAGCTCGTGACGTACGCGCATCTCGGCACCGGAAATTATCATCCGCGCACGACGGGCCTGTACACCGACTTCGGGCTGCTCACGGCCGACCCCGCGATCTGCTCGGACGTGAACGAAGTGTTCCTGCACATCACGAGCCTTGCGCGGGCGAGCCGCATGAAACGCCTCCTGCTCGCCCCGTTCACGATGCACCGGCGAGTGCTCGAGCTGGTCCGCCGCGAGATGCGCAACGCACGCGACGGCAAGCCCGCGCGCATCATCGCCAAGATGAACGCGCTGGTGGAGGAGGGTGTCATTCGCGCGCTGTACGCGGCGTCCGCCGCCGGGGTCGAGATCGACCTCATCGTGCGCGGTGCGTGCTCGCTTCGGCCCGGCGTCCCGGGCGTATCCGAGAACATCCGCGTGCGTTCCGTCCTCGGCCGCTTTCTCGAGCACCATCGGGTGTGGTACTTCGAGAACGACGGCGAGCCGGACGTGTGGCTGTCTTCCGCCGACTGGATGGGGCGCAACTTGTTTCGCCGCATGGAGGTCGCGTTCCCGGTGCGCGATCCGGCATTGCGCAAGCGCGTGATCGACGAGGGTCTCAAGGCGTACCTCGCCGACAATCGCGAGGCGTGGAAGCTCGATGCCGAAGGACGGTGGTCGAAAGTGAAAGCGCGGCGCGGCACGAAGGAGCGCTCCGCGCAGGGCGAGTTGCTCACGAAAATGGCGGCGCAGGACGAAATCTAATGGACCTGATCCTCTGGCGTCACGCCGAAGCCGAGCCGGGCGAGCCCGACATGGGTCGGCGGCTCACGGGCAAGGGAGCGAAGCAGGCGGAGCGGATGTCGGCGTGGCTCGACGCGCATTTGCCGGATACGTGCCGCATCCTCGTGTCGCCGGCCGACCGCGCGCAGCAGACGGCGCAGGCGCTCAACCGCAAGTTCAAGACGGTTGCCGAGCTTGCGCCGGGTGCCAGCGTCGCCGCGGTGCTGGCCGCGGCGAACTGGCCCGAGTCGCGCGAGCCGGTGCTGATCGTCGGGCACCAGCCGACGCTGGGCATGGTGGCGTCGTTCCTGCTGTCGGGAGAGGAAGCGTACTGGTCGATCCGCAAGGGCGCGGTGTGGTGGCTGTCGAACCGCGCGAAGGAAGACGGCGCGTCGGTGGTCCTCCGCGCGGTGCAGAGTCCCGATCTCCTCTAGCCCGCTTTCCACTTCCTTCCGGTCGCGGCCCACTCGTCGCGCTCCACTTCGAGCAGCCGCTCGGTGAGCGGATGCGCCTTGAGCCACCGCTTCGAGGTCGAGAACCGTATCTGCCGTCCGATCACGAGCTTCATTCGCGGCACGTCGATCTCGCGGCGCGCCTGATGGAACAGCACGGCGAGCCGCAAGGCGAGCACCTGCGCCGCGAAGTCGACGTCGGCGAGCAGCGGCGCAATCTTCGACAAGCCCCCGCGGCATCCCATCACGAGGAGCGCGAGATGGCGCTGCTCCTGCGCGGCGAAGCCTGGCATGTCCGCGTTCTCGAGGATGTACGCGCTGTGCTTGTGAAAGCCGATGTGCGACACCGAGTAGCCGATCTCGTGCAACAGCGCCGCCCACTCGAGATGTTGTGCATTTGATTCGGTGGGATGCGGTGAGGAGGCGAGGTAGAGGTCTTTCGCCATGGCGGCGATGCGCTTGGCATGCGCGCGATCGACGTGATAGCGCTCGGAGATGCTCTCGACGGTGACCTGCCGGCTGTCGCGATTGATGGTGCGGCCAAGAAGATCGTATAGCACGCCGAGGCGCAATGCGCCGCCGACGGGATTGATCCGCTGCACGCCGAGCGCCGACATCGCGGCGGCCATGATCGCGAATCCGCCAGCGAGGACGGGCGCACGCTCGGGCTTGACGCCGACGAGATTGAGGCGCGAGACGCGGCCGGCGCCGATCATGCGCTTGCGAAGACGCGCAAGCCCCTCGGGCGTGATGCCGCCGGAGGAAAGCCCGTTCTCCTCGAGGATGGCCGCAAGCGCGAGCGCCGTCCCCGACGATGCGAAGGCTTCGCGCCACTGGTCCGGCGCGAACTCGCCCGCGATCGACTCGATGAGCGCGAGCGCATCGGTCTCCGCCGCGCGAAAGGCGTCGGCTCGCAGCTCGCCGGTCGCGAAGAAACGCTGCGACATGCTGACGCAGCCCAGCTTCAGCGACTCCAGGCGCTCGGGCGTCATCCCGCGTCCGATGATGAATTCAGTCGATCCGCCGCCGATGTCGATCACGAGCCGCGGCTCGTCGGACGCCGGCAGCACGTGCGCCACACCCAGGTAGATGAGACGCGCTTCCTCGTGGCCGCCGATGACGTCGATGGGGAATCCGAGCGCGGCCTCGGCCTGCGGAAGGAACGTCGATGCGTTGCGCGCGACGCGGAAGGTGTTCGTCGCGACCGCGCGCACGGCCGACGGATGCAGTCCCGACAACCGCTCGCGGAAGCGCGCGAGGCACGCGAGCGCCGCCTTGCGCGCGGCGAGCGTGATGTTGCCGCGGCCGTCGATGCCCGCGCCGAAGCGAATCGTCTCGCGCCACGTGTCGAGGCGGAAGATCTGGTCGCCCTCGACCCGCCCTACTTCGAGCCGAAAGCTGTTCGAGCCCAGGTCGACGACAGCGAGCGTCTCGGGGCGTGAAGCCGGCTTGAAGGGGCGCGTGAAGACGTTCAGCATGTGCCGCGTGAAATCTACCAGAAAACTTCAGTTGGAGACGTCGCTCGCCCGCAGGCTTCGCGCGGGGCGGCGCCGCTTTTCGCGAATGGGCGTAACGGCATTTCTGCTAACCTGAGGCGCGATGCCCATCGACTACCTGCAAAAGATCCTCACCGCGAAGGTGTACGACGTCGCGGTCGAAACGCCGCTCGAGGAGGCGGTCACGCTGTCGCGCCGGTTGGGCAATCGCGTGCTGCTCAAGCGGGAGGATCAGCAGCCCGTGTTCTCGTTCAAGCTGCGCGGCGCGTACAACAAGATGGCGAACCTTTCGCCGGCCGAGCGCGCGAAGGGCGTGATCGCGGCGTCGGCCGGCAATCACGCTCAAGGCGTGGCGCTTGCGGCCCAGCGCCTGGGCTGCCGGGCGACGATCGTCATGCCGGTCACCACGCCGCACATCAAGATCGCGGCGGTGGAAGCGCGCGGCGCTTCCGTGGTGCTGCACGGTGATTCGTACTCGGATGCGTACGACGAGTCGCAGCGCCTGCAGAAGAAGAGCGGTGCCACGTTCGTGCATCCGTACGACGATCCGGACGTCATCGCGGGACAGGGCACCATCGGCATGGAGATCCTGAGGCAATGCCAGGGGCCGCTCGACGCCATATTCGTCGCGATCGGCGGCGGCGGGCTCATCTCCGGCATCGCGGCGTACATCAAGCGGGTGCGTCCGGAGGTGAAGATCATCGGCGTCCAGCCCGTCGACTCGGATGCGATGACGCGCTCGATCGCCGCCGGCAAGCGCGTCGTGCTTTCGCACGTCGGCCTCTTCGCGGACGGCGTCGCGGTCAAGCAGGTCGGCCGCGAGACTTTCCGCCTCGTGCGCGAATACGTCGACGAATTGATGACCGTCGACACCGACGCGACGTGCGCGGCGATCAAGGACGTGTTCGAGGACACGCGCAGCATTCTCGAGCCCGCGGGGGCGCTCGCGGTCGCGGGCGTCAAGACCTGGTGCGACAAGCACCGCACGAAGGACCGGACCTACGTCGCGATTGCGTGCGGCGCCAACATGAACTTCGACCGTCTCCGGTTCGTCGCCGAGCGCGCGGAACTGGGCGAGGAGCGCGAGGCTATTTTCGCGGTGACGATCCCCGAGCGTCCGGGTAGCTTCCGCGAGTTCTGCGCGTTGCTCGGCAAGCGCAGCGTCACCGAGTTCAATTATCGCTATGCCGACCCCAAGGTCGCGCACCTCTTCGTCGGGGTGGAAACCGCCGGTCGCAAGGCCAGGCGCGATCTTCTCGCGCTGCTCCACAAGCACCGCATCGAAGCCTACGACCTCTCGGACAACGAAATGGCGAAGCTTCACGTGCGCCACCTCGTTGGCGGCCATGCGCCCACCGCCGAGAACGAGATCCTCTACCGCTTCGAGTTCCCGGAGCGGCCCGGCGCGCTGATGCGCTTCCTCGACAGCATGAGCGCGGGGTGGAACATCAGCCTCTTCCATTACCGTAACCACGGCGCCGATTACGGCCGAGTCCTGGTCGGAATGCAGGTTCCGCCGTCTGCCGCGGTCGAATTCAAACGTTTTCTCGACCGGCTGGGCTATACCTACGTGGACGAATCCGCCAATCCGGCGTATCGCATGTTCCTCGGTCGATAGAGCCGTCCTGCCCGCCCGCCCGCGGCATGGACTGCCGCAGGGCGGCACTTCCCGCGGCGAAAATTTGCCGGAGTGTTGCGTTTTTCGCTTTTTGGCGCTCGCGCGCCGATTCCGGCAAGCTTTATGCTCTATGAAGTTAGCTTGGACCGTGGCAGACTTGAACACGACAAGTGCGGGCGCGGGATCGCGCCGCGCAACTGTTGCCGGTGGGAGTGAGCTAGTGGCCGACCCAACCCCCTTGCAGGGCGTCAAGGTCATGGTAATCGACGACTCGAACACGATTCGCCGCAGTGCGGAAATCTTCCTGCTGCAGGCGGGCTGCACGGTCATCCTGGCCGAGGACGGGTTCGACGCATTGGCGAAGATCACCGATCATCAGCCGGACCTCGTGTTCGTCGACATCATGATGCCGCGCCTCGACGGCTACCAGACTTGCGCGCTCATCAAGAAAAACACGAAGTTCCAGCGCACGCCCGTGATCATGCTCTCCTCCAAGGACGGGCTGTTCGATCGTGCCCGCGGGCGGATGGTCGGATCGGACCAATACCTGACGAAGCCGTTTTCCAAAGAGAGCTTGCTCAAGGCCGTTGCGGCGCACGTGAACCGTGCGGCGGCTTAGCGAAGTGAGCCTCGACGAATTGCGAGCGCCGGTGGCATCCGCGCTATTGGCGTCGAAACACCAGGGCGGGAAAATGTCCATACGAAGAATATTGATCGTCGATGACTCGCCTACCGAGCGCCATGTCCTGAACGACATGCTCACGAAGTCGGGCTATGAAGTGATGGCCAGCGACAACGGCGAGGACGCCATCCAGAAAGCCAAGTCGCTGCGCCCCGACTTGATCCTGATGGACGTCGTGATGCCCGGTCTCAACGGCTTCCAGGCAACGCGCGCGATCAGCCGCGACCCCGACACGCGCGCGATCCCGATCATCCTGTGCACGTCCAAGAGCCAGGAGACCGACAAGATCTGGGGCATGCGCCAGGGTGCGCGCGACTACATCGTGAAGCCCGTCAATCGCGACGAGCTGCTCGAGAAGATCGCGGCGATCGGATGAACGTGGAACGGAACCCTCGTAGGTCGGGCTTCAGCCCGACGGGATGTTGCGGCGGACTCAAGCCCGCCCGGCGGAGATAGGCTATGGCCCGGGCCGCAAAACTCGACCTTCGCGCGTTCCAGCAGGAGCTGGCGTCGCGGCTTGCCACCAAGACGGCAGCGCAGGTCGAGTCGTCGCGGCTGGGCCTCGCATGCGGCGGCGACCGCTGGCTCATGCGGCTTGCCGATGCAGGCGAGGTGGTGACGATGCCCGACGTCGTTCCGGTGCCGCTCACGAAGCCTTGGTACATCGGCATCGCGAACATCCGCGGCAACCTGTACAGCGTCGTCGACTTCGCGCGCTATCTCGGCCGCGAGAGCGAGTCGGGATCGCCGGGGCATGCGCGGCTCGTGCTGTTCGGGCCGCGCACGGGCGACATGAACGCGGGCCTCGTGGTCACGCGGGTGCTCGGGCTTCGCAATGTCGCGGAGCTCGCGCCGGCGGCGCCCCCGCAGGACGCGCCCGCGTGGTACGCGCAACGTTGGATGGATGGTGACGGAAACGCCTGGCAGGAGATCGATTTGTCCATCCTGGCCAAGGATCCGGCGTTCCTCACGGTGGGACTTTAGGGGGCGGCGTACGTAGCCGCCGAGGGAGAGAAAAACATGGCGCTCAAATTCGCAAAAATGTTCGGCGGCGACAAGGCGAAGACCTTGGACGGCGAAGATCTCGACATGCCAACCACACAAGTCAAGATGGCCCAGACGGTGCAGGCAGGCTACGACCCGCTCGCGTCGGTTTCGATCATGGAGCAGCTGCGCTCGGCGAGCGCCAACATGGCGACGCCGCGCAAGCTGTGGTTCATCGGCAACCTGCCGGTCGTCAAGCAGTTTCAGACGCTCGGCGTCCTGATGGTCACGTTCCTGCTGTTCGCCGCGCTCATGGTGTACCTCGACTCGCGGCAATCGTCGCAGGGCGCGGCCGCATCGGCGACCGCGACGGAAATGCAGATGCTCTCGCAGCGTCTTGCGCGCGGCAGCACGAACGCGGCACAGGGCCAGGCGAGCGCGTTCCGGACGGTGAAGGAAAGCCGCGACCGCTTCAAGGCCGATCTCGACGCGCTCCTGCAGGGCGGCAATTCGCGCGGCGGCGTCGCGATCGACATGGCGCAGGACGAGACGACCGTCAAGCTCCTGAACGACGTCAAGACGCGCTGGGAGCGCGTGGACGCCGCCGCGGGGCGCCTCATCGAAAACGAGACGAGCCTCACCTCGCTCGCCAAGGGCCTCGATGCGCTGAATTCCGGCAACAACGCGCTCCTCGACCTCGCGCAGCAGGCGTCGGCGCAAATCGCGCAGGGCGGCGGCAGCCTGCGCGAGATCGAGTACGCCAACCAGCTCGCCGTGCTTTCGCAGCGCATCGCCAAGAACGCGAACTCGCTCGCGTCGTCGGAGGAAATCGAAGCCGACGTCGCGTTCCTTCTCGGCAAGGACACCGGGACCTTCAAGGACATCCTCAACGGGCTCGTCAAGGGCAGCGATTCGATGCGTCTGCCGGCGGTGCGCAGCGACGAGGCGCGCGTCACGCTGAACGAGCTCCTCAAGCGCTTCGGGCAATACGAGGCGGGCACGAGCGCCATCCTCGCCAACATGCCGAAGCTCGTGATCGCGAAGCAGGCCGCGCGCGGGATCAACACCGAGGCCGACCAGTTGCTCGCCGACACGACGAAACTGTCCGAGGCGTATGACAACAGCCCCGTCCGCAAATGGACGCTGGCGTTCGCAATCGGCTTCGCCCTACTCGCGCTCCTGATGCTCGTGCTGCTCGGCAAGGTGTTCCTCGACGACGCACGCGTTCGCGCGATGGACAGCGAGGGCGAGAACAAGCGGAACCAGGAGGCCATTCTCCGGCTGCTGAACGAGATGGGGAACCTGGCCGACGGCGACCTCACCGTGCAGGCGTCGGTGACGGAAGACGTGACCGGTGCCATCGCCGACTCCATCAACTTCACCATCGAGGAGTTGCGCACGCTCGTGCGCGGCATCAACTCCGCGACCGACCAGGTGACGAAGGCGACGCAGGAAACGCAGGCGATCTCCAATCGCCTGTACGAAGCGTCGCAGCGGCAGAACCGCGAAATCCAGCAGGCATCCGCATCCGTGCTGCAGATGGCGCAGTCGATCAACGAAGTCTCGCAAACCGCGAACCAGTCCGCTCGAGTCGCGCAGCAATCGCTGGCAGCCGCCGAAAAAGGCGGCCAGGTCGTGCAGAACCAGATCGCCGGCATGAACGAAATCCGCACGCAGATCCAGGACACGTCGAAGCGCATCAAGCGCCTCGGCGAATCGTCGATGGAGATCGGCGAGATCGTGGAGCTCATCTCGGACATTACCGAGCAGACGAACGTGCTCGCGCTCAACGCCGCGATCCAGGCGGCGTCCGCCGGCGAAGCGGGACGCGGCTTTACGGTGGTGGCCGAAGAAGTGCAGCGCCTCGCGGAACGCTCCGGCGAAGCGACGAAGCAGATCGAGGCGATCGTCAAGACCATTCAGGCCGACACGCAGGATGCGGTCGCCGCCATGGAGAAGTCGACGGTCGGCGTGGTCGAAGGAACCAAGCTCTCCGACGCCGCGGGACAAGCGCTGACCGAGATCCAGAAGGTGTCGCGCGACCTCGCGGACCTGATCTCCCGGATCTCGGCGCAAACGCAGATGCAGTCGACTTCGGTGACGGACGTAACCCGCGGCATGCAGGGTATCCTCAAGATCACCGAGGAAACCACCGAAGGCACGAAGCAGACGAACGTGTCGATCGGACAGCTGACGAAGCTGGCGGCGGAGCTGCGTTCGTCGGTTGCAGGCTTCAAAGTGTAAGAAGCCGATGCAAATGGCGAACCTACGTGCGACGGTGCGTCCGACTTCAGCGTTCCGCCATTCGCATCGGAAGTAGAGTCAGGCGGACGCCTTCGGGGCGGCCGTGCGGCGCCCACCGGAAAGGGCCACGCAAGAACGAGCGCTTTGCCGCTAGCGGCGTTCTCCTTCAACTGGTTCCGGCGCGAAAGTTGCTGAACTGGGCCCATGGCTACTGAAAACCTCTCAGAATTCGATCTCGGCCCGCTGTCGTGGGTGCAGGGCGAGATCGACCAGGCGCTGTCGCGAAGCCTCGAGTCGCTCGCGCAGTTCAAGGCAAATCCAAGCGACGCGACGCCGCTCAAGCATGCGCGCATGCACGCGCACCAGGCCGCAGGCGCGATCCAGATGGTGGGGCTCGACGCGGTCGTCGCGTTCACCGACGAGATCGAGCGCCAGCTGGCGCGCCTCGAGGAGTCGAAGCCCGCCGAAGCGGCCACCGGCTGCGACGTCGTCGATCGGGCGTGCCGCAAGCTCAAGATCTTCCTGGACGAGCTCGTCAACGGCGCCACACCGGTGCCGCTCAAGCTTTATCCGGAATACGAAGCGATGCAGTCGGCGCGAGGCGTGAAGGCCGCCGCGCCGACCGATCTCTTCTATCCGGACCTGTCTCCGCGCGCGCCCCGCATCATGCAGCGCGAAGTGATCCCGCCCAACCGCCTGCCGTCGTATCTCGTCAAGCAGCGCCGGCTGTACCAGCGAGGCCTCCTTGCCTGGCTTCGCGGCGACGAGAGCGGCGCGGTCACGATGCGCGACGCCATCGCCGGCATCGAGGACATCACCACGCAAGGCAGCTTGCGCGCATTCTGGTGGACGGTCGGCGGCATGTACGAGGGCCTGGTCGAGCGCGGTCTCGACGCGGGTTTCGGCGTAAAGCAGCTCGCGGCGCGCGTTGACCTGCAGATCCGCCGCGTTTCGGAAGGCAGCGCGAAGGTCGCCGATCGCCTGCGCCGCGAGGTGCTGTACTTCGTGGCGATCTGCGCGCCGGTGGGACCGCAAGTGCAGGCAGTGCAACGCGCCTTCAAGCTCTCGGGGCTCATCCCTTCCGCCGAAGTGCTTTCTGCCGACGTCGTTCGCCTGCAGCCGATCCTGCGCGAAGCGCGCGATCAGCTCGCGGGCGCGAAGGACGCATGGCTCAAGGCCGCCTCGGGACGCGCGGAGAACCTGCCGAAGCTCAAGCAGACGCTGGTCTCCGTCCACGCCAAGGCTGCCGAGATCCACAACGGCGCGTTGATGAAGCTCACCGCCGCGCTCGTCGAGCGCCTCGAGAAGATGCCGGGCTCCGGCGTTCCCGAGCCGGTGGCCATGGAATACGCGACCGCGCTGCTGCTCGCCGAAAGCGCGTTCGAGAACTATTCAACCCTGTCGCCCGACTTCCCGAAGCAGGTCGACGCGATGCTGATGCGGCTGGACGCCGCCCGCTCCGGCCGCTCGGCGCCGGCGACGGGCGCGCCGATGCTCGACGAGATGAGCAAGCGTGCGCAGGAGCGCGTGCTGCTTGCGCAGGTCAGCCGCGAGATCCAGGTCAACCTCCGCCACATGGAGCAGGTGCTCGACACGTTCTTCCGCGACAACACGAAGCGCGCCGATCTTGCGAGCCTCGGGAAAGACAGCGCGCAGATTCGCGGCGCGCTGCGCATCCTCGGTTTGGGCGAAGCCGATCGTCTGCTCGAGCTGTGCGAGCAGCAGATCGCGCAATACGCGGACCCCGAAGCGCCGGTCGGCAGCGATGATCTGGAGCTTCTCGCCGAATCCCTGTCGGGGCTCGGCTTCTATATCGAGGCCGTCGAGCAGCAGCGGCCCGACCGCGACCGCCTCATCGCGCCGCTCATCGCCAGGCGCCTCGGCGAGGCGCCCGCGCCGGCCGCGCCGGAACGCGACTCGGTCGAGGCCGCAGTGGCCGAGCTTCGCGCCGCCTTGCCGCAGCTTGTCGAGGAAGTGCATCGTGCGCCGAGCGACGCCGCCGCGCGCGAAGACCTCAAGAAGAAGCTTCTGACGCTGCGCGACGATGCCGATCTCATCGGCGACGCCGACCTCATCCCGCAAGTAGACGGTGTCCTGGCCGTGCTCGAGGCCGGCAATGCCGCAAGCCTCGCCGCGGCAGTCGGCGCGATTGCGGATACCTCCGCGCCTGCGCCGGAGATCTCGGAAGAGACGCAGCGATTGCTCTCCACGGACGGCGGGCAATTCGACCAGGAGCTCCTCGAGATCTATCTTTCCGAGGCTTCGGAAGTGCTCGACGAGGTGCAGCGCAATCACGCGGCGCTCAAGGACAATCCGGGCGATCGAGAGGCCCTGAGCACGATTCGCCGCGGCTTCCATACGCTCAAGGGCAGCGGCCGCATGGTCGGCCTCACGGACCTCGGCGACTATGCGCACGAAGCCGAGAAGATCTTCAACAGGCTGCTCGAAGAAGAGCGCCGCGTGACGAGCGCGGTGCAATCGCTCGTCGAAATCGCCCACAAGAGCTTCCGCGGCTGGATCGATGCACTGCGGTACGAGGGTCGCGTGATTGCCGATCCCGCGGAACTCAACACCGCCATCGCCGCCGTGCAACGCGAGCTGCCGGGCGCCGCATCCGTACCGCCGCCCTCGAACGTGATCGAGCTTCCGCGCGCGGCGTCGGCTGCGCCCGCGGCCGAACCGGAGTCGCCTCCCCGCCCTAATTTGCCCGCGCCGCACCCACCGGCGGCGCCGGTGCTCGAGTTGATCGAGCTCCCTGAGTTGGGCTTTGGTGGCGTGGACGCCGACACGACGGTCGTCGCGAGCGAGGCCGTGCTGTCCGAGCCGGTCTTCACGGAGACGATCGACGTCGTCGACGTTCCACTGTTCGACATGCCGCATGCCGCCCCGACGCTGACTCTCGTCGGCGAGGCGGTTGTCGACCCGGTCGTCGCGGAGCCGCATGACGCAACGCGCGGAGGCGAGCCCGCAGCGGAGCCCGAACCCGACGATCTCGTCATCGGCGACGTCACGATCCCGCGTGCCCTGTGGTCGATCCTCGTCGACGAAGCGGACCAGCATCTTGCGACGCTCGACCACGAGCTCTCGATCCTGCAATTCGACCCGCAAGCGTTGCCGCGGCCGGGCATGGTGCGCGCGAGCCACACGTTGTGCGGCATTCATCGCACCGGCGGATTCCCGTTCGTGGCGGCGACCGCGAGCGCGCTCGAGCAGGCGTTGATCGCGCTCGAGCTGCGCGGCGCGCCGATGCCTGCAGCAGCTTATCCTGTGCTTGCACGCGCCATCGCCGCGCTTCGCTCTGTCGTCGCGTGCGTCAGGGAACGCCGCGTGTTCGCGCCTGGCGACCTCGAGGAAGCCCGGGCCGTGCAACGCGAGCTCGACGAAGTTCGCGCCGACGCCGCGGTGCACGGCGGTGACGCCGAATCGGCGGCGCTGGAGGAGTTGCTGCTCGACGAAGACCAACCCGCGCCGGAGGCGCTCGCCGAATCGGTGCCACACGTTGCCGCAGTCGAGCAGGCGCCGACGGTCGCCGCGCCTGCACCACCCGCACCCGCGCCCGCACCGGACGAGGCGATAGAAGTCGAGCTGCCGGTCGACATGGGCGATCCGCTTGCCGGCATTCGCGACGACGTCGACAGCCAGGTGCTGTCGATCTTCCTCGACGAAGCGGCCGAGCTCTTTCCGCAGACGGGCGAGGAACTGCGCGCATGGCGGCGCACGCCCGCGGACGAGACGCTCGTCGCGCGCCTGCGGCGCACGCTGCACACGTTCAAGGGCAGCGCGCGCATGGCCGGCGCGATGCGCCTGGGCCAGCTCGCGCACCTCATGGAGTCGCGTCTCGAGGAAGACAAGATCGCCGTGAGCCCGCAGCTCTTCGATGCGCTGGACGAAGACCTGGACCACATCGCGTACTTGCTCGACGGCTTGCGGCGCGGTGAGCACGACGTTGTATTGCCGTGGGTCGCCGCGCGCGAAGCGGAGGTAGCCGTCCCGGACGCGGCTCCCGAGCCTGCGCCCGTGCCTGTGCCGTCGCCTCCCATCGCCGAGCGACCTGTTGTCGTCCCGCTCACGCCGCAGACGCCGATGCCGCCGGTCGCGCCCCCGCCGCGCACCGAGGCCGTGCCCGAAATGGAAGCAGGCCCGCGCGCGCAACTGCGCGTGCGCGCGGACACGATCGATCGTCTCGTCAACGAAGCGGGCGAAGTCGCAATCGCGCGCGCCCGGGTCGAAGGCGAGCTTCGTACGCTCAAGAACAATCTCCTCGAGCTCACCAACAGCGTGATTCGCCTGCGCTCGCAAATGCGGGAGATCGAGATCCAGGGCGAGTCGCAAATCCAGTCGCAACAAAAGCTCGTGCCCGAGCACGGCGATTTCGACCCGCTGGAGTTCGACCGCTACACGCGCTTCCAGGAGCTCACGCGATCGCTCGCCGAAGGCATCAACGACGTGTCCACCGTGCAGTTGGCGCTGCTCAAGAACCTGGACGATGCGGATGCGGCGCTGCTCGCGCAGGCTCGGTTGTCGCGCGAGGTGCAGCAGAGGCTGTTCTCGATTCGCACCGTGCCGTTCGGCAGCCTGTCCGAGCGTCTCTATCGCATCATGCGCACCACCGCGAAGGAGCTCGACAAGCGCGGCAATCTCGAGATCCACGGGTCGAAGGTCGAGCTCGACCGTTCGGTCCTGGAGAAGCTCGTGGGGCCGCTCGAGCACCTGTTGCGCAATGCGCTCGACCACGGCATCGAGTCGGGCGAAGCCAGGCGCGCGGCCGGCAAGTCCGAGATCGGCGAAATTGCGCTCACCGTTCGCCAGGTCGGCAACGAAGTCGTGATCGAGATCGCGGACGACGGCGGCGGCATCAACTTCGCGCGTGTCGAAGAGCGCGCGCGCTCGATGGGCCTCGTTGCGCCGGAGGCCACGCCGACGGAGGCGCAGCTGGTCGAGCACCTGTTCGCGCCGGGCTTCAGCACGGCCTCGAAGATCACCCAGATCTCCGGCCGCGGCATCGGCATGGACGTCGTGCGCAGCGAGATCGGCGCGCTCGGCGGCCGCGTCGAGGTTGCATCGGCGAAGGGAGGCGGAACGAAGTTCGTGCTGACGCTGCCGCTGACGCTTGCGGTCGCGCAGGCGGTGCTGGTTCGCGCTGGCGCGCGGCTCTGGGCGCTGCCGGCACCCATGGTGGAGCAGGTGCAGCAGGTGAAGTCGCAAGCGCTGCTCGATATCTACATCCAGCGCAAGGTGGAGTGGCAGGGTCGCACGTATCCCTTCCATTACCTGCCGCGGCTGCTCGGCGACACGACGCACAACCCCGAGACCAAGCGCTACAACTCGATCCTCCTGTTGCGCAGCGGCCAGAACCACGCCGCGATCCACATCGACGAGATGATCGGCAACCAGGAAGTGGTCGTGAAGAACATCGGGCCGCAGCTCGCGCGCGTGTCCGGCATCTCCGGCGCCACCGTGCTTGGCACCGGCGAGATCGTGCTGATCATCAATCCGGTGCAGCTTGCCGCGCGCGCCGACGTGCCCAAGCACGAAGTCCACGGCGACGATCGCACGATCGGCGACCGGCCGCGCGCGCCGGTGGTGCCGGTTTCGACGCAGCCGCTCGTGATGATCGTCGACGACTCGCTCACCGTGCGGAAGATCACGAGCCGGCTTCTCACGCGCGCGGGCTTTGCCGTCTCGACTGCCCGTGACGGCGTGGATGCGCTGCAGGTGCTGTCCGAGCAGGTCCCCGACGTGATCCTGCTCGACATCGAGATGCCGCGCATGGACGGCTTCGAGTTTGCGAAGACGATCAAGAGCGATCAAAAGTACCAGGGCATCCCGATCATCATGATCACCTCGCGCACCGCGGACAAGCACCGCAACCGCGCCGCGGAGCTGGGTGTCGACCTCTACCTCGGCAAGCCTTACCAGGAAGACGAGCTTCTGAAGCACCTGCGCGAGATGACCGGCGTCGTCGCCGTGTAGGTACGCCTCCGCAGCCGGACCGGGGCCGGCAACGGTGTAGCATGTGCGCGATGAGCGCGATTTCCGGACGCGGCGCCGCCGTTCACGCCGCCCAGGCGTGGTTCGACCGCGGCGAGCTCGCGAACGTCCTCGCGCGCCGCATCGCGTACCGCACCGAAAGCCAGCGCAACGACGCGGAAAGCGACCTTCGCGCGTATCTCGACGACGAGATTGCGCCGTCGCTCGCGCGCATGGGATTCACGTCGCGGATCGTCGACAATCCCGCCGGCGGCGGCCCGTTCCTCATTGGCGAGCGCATCGAGGACCCGACGCTGCCCACCGTGCTGACCTACGGACACGGGGACGTCATCCTCGGTTACGACGCGCAATGGCGCGAAGGCCTGTCGCCGTGGACGCTGACACCCGAAGGCGACCGCTGGTACGGCCGCGGCACTGCGGACAACAAAGGCCAGCACACGATCAACTTCGCAGCGCTCGAGCGCGTCATCGAAGCGCGTGGATGCCTGGGCTTCAACGTGAAGGTGCTGCTCGAGACCGGCGAAGAAACAGGCTCACCCGGATTGCGCGACGTGTGTCTCGCGGAGCGCGAGGCGCTGTCCGCCGACGTGCTGATCGCCTCCGACGGGCCGCGGCTGCGCGCCGCACAGCCCACGCTGTTCCTGGGCTCACGCGGCGCGTTCAACTTCGATCTCACCGTCGATCTTCGCAGCGGAGGCCACCACTCGGGCAACTGGGGCGGGCTCCTTGCGAATCCCGGGACGATTCTCGCGAACGCGATCGCGTCGATGGTCGACGCGCGCGGGCGCATCGTCGTCGATGCGCTGCGTCCGCCGCCGATCCCTGCGTCGGTTCGCGCAGCGCTGGCGACGATCGAGCCTGGCGAGCCGGAAGGTCCCGCGATCGACGAGCGCTGGGGCGAGCCGGGGCTCACGCCGGCCGAGCGTGTGTTCGCGTGGAATGCGCTCGAAGTCCTCGCGTTCGTGACCGGCAATCCTGCGCATCCCGTGAACGCCATTCCGCCGCGCGCGTCGGCGCACATGCAGCTTCGCTTCGTCGTCGGCTGCGACCCGGACACCTTCGTGCCCGCGATACGTGCTCATCTCGACGCGCATGGCTTTCGCAACGTCGACATCAAGGCTTCGCGTGCCGCCGTGATGCACGCGACACGGCTCGATCCCGCGCATCCCTGGGTCACGCGCGTCGCCAAGTCGATCGAGGCGACGACCGGGCGCGCGCCTGCGATCCTGCCGAACCTCGGCGGTTCGCTGCCCAACGACTGCTTTGCCGACGTTCTCGGCTTGCCCACGGTGTGGGTGCCGCATTCGTATCCCGCGTGCTCGCAGCACGCGCCGAACGAGCACATGCTCGCGTCGGTCGCGCGCGAAGGGCTTGCGATCATGACCGGCGTGTTCTGGGATATCGGGGACATGAGAAGCTCCGCGAGGGAGGAGCGCGCTCGCGCGAACGCGTTCGGATAGGCTAAATTTCCGCTTCAAACCTAGGAGGAGGATCAGATGGCGACCTACGCCACCGACAGTATTCGCACGATTGCATTGGTCGGCCACGGCGCGTCGGGCAAGACGACGCTGGCTGAAGCGCTGCTGCACAAAGCTGGCGCGATCCAGGCCGCGGGCAGCGTGGAGCGCGGCACGACCGCATCCGACTTCGACCCGCTCGAAAAGCAATACCAGCACTCGTTCCGCTCGTCGATCCTTCACCTCGAGACCAACGGCACGCGCGTTCACCTGATCGACACGCCTGGATTCCCGGATTTCATCGGGCAATCGATCGGTGCGCTCGACGCGGTCGAGACCGCCGCCGTCGTCGTCAACGCGCAGTCAGGCATCGAGATGATCACGTCGCGCATGATGACGTGGGCTGCCGACCGCAAGCTCTGCCGCGTCGTGATCGTGAACAAGATCGACGCCGAGAACGTCGACGCGCAGGCGCTGCTCGCGGCGATCCAGGACGCGTTCGGCAAGGAGTGCCTGCCGATCAATCTGCCCGCCGGGGGCGGCAAGCGCGTCGTCGATTGCTTCTTCAATCCGTCGGGTGAGTCCGATTTCTCGTCGGTCGAGGCAGCGCACGGTGCGCTCGTCGATCAGGTCGTGGAGGTCGACGAGGAATTGATGTCGCTGTATCTCGAGAAGGGCGAGGTCGAGCCCGAGCAGCTGCACGCGCCGTTCGAGAAGGCCTTGCGCGAAGGCCACCTCGTCCCCGTATGCTTCGTGTCGGCGCGCACCGGCGCCGGCATTGCCGAGCTCCTGACGATCTTCGACAAGCTGCTGCCGAACCCGAAGGAAGGCAATCCGCCGCGCTTCACGAAGGGCGAAGGCGAGACCGCCGTCGAATTCCACTCCGATCCCGATCCCGCCAAGCACGTTCTGGCGCACGTATTCAAAGTCGTGATGGACCCGTTCGTCGGCAAGCTCGGCATCTTCCGCGTGCATCAGGGGACCGTCACGCGCGACACGCAGCTCTTCGTAGGGGACGGCCGAAAGCCGTTCAAGGTCGGCCACCTCTTCATGCTCCAGGGCGGCAAGAACGTCGAGATCGACCGCGCCATTCCGGGCGATATCGCCGCCGTCGCCAAAGTCGACGATGTCGAGTTCGACTGCACGCTGCACGATTCGCACGACGAAGACCAGATTCACATGGCGCCGCTCGAATTCCCGACGCCGATGCACGGTGTCGCAATCGAGCCAAAGCGCCGCGGCGACGAGGGGCGGATCTCCGACGTCCTGCATCGCATGATCGCGGAGGATCCCACGCTCAAGCTCGAGCACGACACCAATCTCAACGAGACGGTGCTCTGGGGCCTGGGTGAGCTTCACCTGCGCTCCGTGCTCGAGCGCATGTCGAGCCAGTTCAAGCTCGAGGTGAGCACGCGTCCGCCGCGCATTCCGTATCGCGAGACGATCACCGCATCGGCGGAAGGCCATCATCGTCACAAGAAGCAGACGGGCGGCGCAGGACAGTTCGGCGAGGTGTACCTGAAGATCGAGCCGCTGCCGCGAGGCGCCGGCTTCGAGTTCGTCAATTCGGTCAAGGGCGGGGCGATTCCGACCAACCTGATTCCCGCCGTGCAAAAAGGTGTCGAGCAGGTGCTGACCGAAGGACCGATCGCGGGCTTTCCGCTGCAGGACGTGCGCGTCAACGTCTACGACGGCAAGTACCATCCCGTCGACTCGAAGGAAGTCGCGTTCGTCTCGGCCGGCAAGCAAGGCGTTTCTCGACGCGATCGCGAAAGCGCGGCCCATCGTGCTCGAGCCGGTCGTCGGATTGGAGATCAACTGTCCCGCCGCGAACATGGGCGACGTGACGGGCGACCTTTCGTCGCGACGCGGCCAGGTGACGGGCACGAAGACGCTGCAGGCGGGCTCGCTCGCGGTGACGGGCCTCGCACCGCTCGTGGAGCTCGACGGCTACGCTGCGCGACTGAAGTCGATCACAGGCGGGCAGGGCGCATGGACGATGGCGCTGTCGCATTACGAGCAGGCGCCGCCTCCGTTGCAGCAGCAGCTGGCCACTGAGTACGCGAAGCACCGGCGGCACGAGGAGGAGTGACGCGAACGCAAATCGCGTGACCCGCAGTCGCTTCGCGACCCACGGCGCCATGTGCATCCGGTAATGTCACCGCGGAAGGCTCGGGGCGGCCCGTCGCCTCCTCGCGCGGTAACGGCGGTCAGGCGCGCCGATCACAGCCGCTGCGCGGCTCGTTCAGTCGCGCGCGTGCCTGCGCGCCATCTGCGCCGATCTCGGTGCGAGAGTGTTGTTAGCGGTCGCGGCTTCAGCGCGCGAACGCGGGTCTAGCCCCCATTCGAATTTTTCCGCCGGCCACAGCCGGTCGATGATCGGCACCAGCGGCGTGCAGAAGAACAGCGCCCACACGAGCCCGTTCGGCTTGAACAGCGCGAAGTGCCACAGGAACGCGACGATGCGCGACGACGATCGCGTAGGCGACGCGCGCGCTCGCGCCGTTCGGGATCGTCATCGGATCCGAGATCATGAAGAACGCGAAGAGCAGCAGGCCGCCGTTGCTGAACTGATGCAGCGAAATGGTCCACGGCTGGCCGAGCGCCATGCACGCGCAACGCGACGAGACCGAGGTAGGCGGCGAGGAACACCCACGCGATGTCCGAGCGCTGCGCGCGATTGACGACGACGCCGCCCAGCACGACGAACCACCCCGCGAGCGCGACGTCCTGTCCCCACTGGCCGGGCGAGATCCACGCGCCCGGAAAGAGCGAGATCGCGAGGATGACGCCGAGGTTCGCCGGGTTGTACAGGTGCTTGCCGTGAAAGCGGATCACGAACTTCGCGGAGATCGCGAGCGCCGCGGCGAGCGGGTGCACCCACAACGAGTCGGCGCGCAGCAGGATCGACAAGCCGAAGCACGTGATCGAGCGCCGACAATACGCCGCGATGCTGGATGCCGAGCGCGCGGATCCACAGCGTCTGCGTGGCGATTCCGGCGGCGAATGCGAGCGCCATCTGCTGCCGGGAGGAGCGCGAAGTCGCGCACGAGCACGCCGATCGTCAGGAGTGTCGCGAGGAACACGATCTGGAACAGCCGCGCGTCGCGCAGGATGGGCCATCGTTGTGCAATCGCAAAGTCCATGGCGTGCTCCTATCTGGAGATCGTCGGCGCGCGCTCGTCGAGGCTCATTGGTCCGACTGTGCATTGGAGAGTTCACGTGTCGCCTCCGTCACTCGCCGGCGACGCGCGCTTCGCGTCTCTCGGCTTCGCCTCGGCCGCCGCGCTCGTTCCACAACGCTTCCACCACCGCTGCGGCGGCTGCGACGACAGCGCCATGCGCGTGCGGATCTGCTCGCCAGGTCCCAGCCGGTGAGCGACGCGAGCGTCTGCGCTTCGCGTTCCTGGCGTCGCCGCACCGCGTCGAAGTAGGGCTTCGCCTCGGCACAGGCGTCGACCGAGCCCGCCCATGGATGACGCAGCACGTAGCGCGCCTGGAAGTTCGTGCGGTCCTGCGTCTCCTGGAACACGAGGTCCTCGGGCAGCGAGTCGCGCGTGTAGCGCAGATGCAGGCGCGTGAGCATCACGGGCTGGCCGCCGCCGCGTGCCGCGCTGTCGCCGACCCAGAACGACGCCGGCCTGCGCGCAGCTCCGCGGCGACAGCGGATCGGCGGCGCACGGGTCGCACCAGCTCATGTCCCAGAAGTACTCGGTGAAGATCGCGCGGTAGTCCTCGCGCGCGGCCTGCGCGCTCGAACAGCGCCTTGTACGTGCTTGGCGAACTCGCCGCGCACGTACACGGGCAGGTCCATGTTGGCCGGCATCTTGACCGTGCGGTAGTTCGTCGTCTCGACGCGGCCGTTCGCCGTCAGCACGTAGAGCACGAGGTCCTGCGGGCCGTCGGCGTTGAGCATGCCGAGCCGCACCGGCAGCATGAAGCGGTCGGACTCGAACGCGAACTGCAGCGGCCGCAGGTACGAGACGCCGGTCTGCGCCTGCTCCTCGAGGTTCGACCTTCGCGACGAAGAATTTCATCTTCTGCCGGATGTACGGGCGCAGCGCGGCCGCGGCGCCTTTCGGTATCCGGTAGCCGTTCTCGCGCAGCCAGGTCTCGAGGCCGTCCGACTGCGTGCCCGACAGGATCACGATGTCGTACTCGCCGACGGTGTAGCTCGCCTCGACCGTCACGCCGAGCGCCTGGTCGCGACGCTTGCCTTCGCTGCTGCCTTCGGCGGCGCCGAGGCCGGCAACGCGCGCATCGAGCGCCAGCGTTCCTGCGCGACGCGGCACGGATCGGGATCGAAATACTCGGCGAGCCGCGGCGCGCTGTACGCGTCGATGCGCTCGAAGAGCTTGCGGTCGCCGATCCGGATCTGGCTGCGCTCGAGCACCGTCGGCACCGGCACGACGAGCGCGAACTCGGTCAGCGCGCCGCGGTAGTCGTTGGCCATGCTGATGACGGTGCGGTTGTCGCGCCGCACCATGATCGACCTGCGAGGCGTCGTTGAACAGCGAGGCGTCGGCCTTGCCGACGTAGAAGCCGCAGAATGCGTCCGCGGGCCTGAGGCAAGCAAAAAAGAGCGCGAGCGCGCACGACGACGATGAGCCACGCGCCCGCGCGTGCGGCAAACGAGGACCCATGGAACCTCCGGCGGTTGGGACGACGCCGGTTACCAACGCGGCGCGCGCCGCACGGGGTTAACGAGCGCCTTCGGCGATCAGCCGCGGGCGCGCCTTGAACAGCGCGAGCGCAGCCGCGCGCGACGCGCATGGTCGACGATCGGCGCCGGGTAGTCGCGGCCGACGACGACGCCCTTCGCGCGCTGCACGTCGCGCGCGAGCTTCCACGGCGCGTGGATCGGCGCCGCCGTCGAGCGCCGCGAGCTCGGGCACGTAGCGGCGGATGAACGCGCCGTCGGGATCGAAGCGCTCCGACTGCGTCACCGGATTGAAGATGCGGAAGTAGGGCTGCGCGTCGCAACCGGTCGACGCGGCCCACTGCCAGCCGCCGTTGTTCGACGCGAGGTCGTAGTCGATGAGCTTTTCGGCGAAGTAGCGCTCGCCCCAGCGCCAGTCGACCAGCAGGTCCTTCACGAGGAACGATGCGGCGATCATGCGCAGCCGGTTGTGCATGTAGCCCGTCGCGTCGAGCTGCCGCATCGCCGCATCGACGATCGGATAGCCGGTGCGTCCCTCGCGCCACGCCGCGAAGAGCGCGCGATCGTTGCGGAACGCGAAGGTCGTGCGTACTCCGGCCCGAAGCTCGTGATCCACGACGTCGGGTCGATGCCAGAGGATCTGCGCGAAGAAGTCGCGCCAGACGAGCTCGGACAGCCACGTGCGCCGCGCCGTCGCCGCCGCGCTCGAGCGAGCGCGCGTGCGCGAAGGCGGCGAGCTCGCGGACCGACACGGTGCCGAAGCGCAGGTGCACGGACAGGTACGACGTGGCCGTCGATCGCCGGAAAGTCGCGCGTCGACGGGTACGTGTCGATGCGATCGCGAAATTCGCGTAAACAGCGCAGCCCCGCCGTCCATTCCGGGCACGACGCCGGCTCGCGCAGGTTGGTCGCCGCGAAGCCGAGCGCTTCGAGCGACGGTACGGGCGGTCGCTGCCGGCGGTCGCGCAAGCGGTGCTCCGTCGTCGGCGACAGGATGCGAACGAAGATGCGCGGGCGTCAGCGATCGCAGCCACGCGTTGCGATACGGCGTGAACACCGCGTACGGCCGGCCGGATTGCGTGACGATCTCGTCGCGCTCGAAGATCACCTGGTCCTTGCAGTCGTGGAAGGCGATGCCGTCTGCGCGAGCGACGCCGCGACGTCGCGGTCGCGTGCGATTGCCGCGGGCTCGTAGTCGCGATTGGCGAATACGGCATCGACGCCCGAGCTCGCGCGCCAGTGCCGGAATCGCGTCGCGCGCGTGACCGTGCAGCACGATCAGTCCGCCGCCCGCCGCGACGAGGGCCGCGTCGAGCTGCGCGACCGAATCGCGGATGAACTCGACGCGGCGGTCGCGATCGCGGAAGCGAATCGAGGATCTCGCGGTCGAATACGAACGCGGCATAGACGTCGCCGGCAGACGACAGTGCGTCGTACAGCGCGGCGTGGTCGAAGTTGCGCAGGTCGCGGCGGAACCACACCAGCGCGCGCTCGTACGTTCGGCCGGATACGTCAACGGGCTCGCTGTTCAAGCGTTGCATTGTGGGGCCGTCGCGCGCTCAATTGGACACTCCCGCGACGGACCGTCTACAATTGGACAACTTCGGGCGTCGATCTACGTGAACCTCACCCATCACTTCCTGATCGCCATGCCGGCCATGGCGGATCCGCATTTCGCGCACACGCTCACGTACGTGTGCGAGCACAACCAGGACGGCGCGCTCGGCATCGTCGTCAACAAGCCGATCGACATGACGCTGTCGGCGCTGTTCGAGCAGATCGACGTCCCGCTGGCCGACGACGCGCTGCGCGTCGCGCCCGTGCACTTCGGCGGTCCCGGTGCAAGTCGACCGCGGCTTCGTGCTGCATCGTCCGCTCGGCAACTGGCAGTCCACGCTCGCCATCTCGCGACGACATGGGCCTCACCACGTCGAAGGACGTGCTCGAAGCGGTGGGCCGCGGCGACGGTCCCGCGCGACGTGTTCGTATCGCTCGGCTATGCAGGCTGGTCGGCGGGCCAGCTCGAGCAGGAGCTCGGCGCAGAACGCGTGGCTCACGGTCGAAGCCGACGCCGACCTCGTGTTCACCCTGCCCGCAGAGCAGCGCCTGCCCGCGGCGATGCGCCTGCTCGGCATCGACTTCTCGCGCCTGTCCGAGGATGTCGGGCACGCCTAGTCGGTGACCGCGCGACCGCCGCCCGCGACCGTGCTCGCATTCGACTTCGGCACGCGGCGCATCGGAGTTGCCGTCGGCACTACGATCACGCGCAGCGCGCGTCCGCTCACGACGATCGACGCGCCGACGGGCGACGACGCGCGCCGCGGCGATGGCGCGCGTGATCGACGAATGGCAGCCGGAGTTGCTCGTCGTCGGCCTTCCCGTGCATGCGGACGGCACGCCGCACGCGATGACCGATCGCGCGCGTCGTTTCGGCGAGGACTTGCGCGCGCGCTTCGCGATTCCCGTCGCCTATGCGGACGAGCGATACACGTCGGAGCTCGCGAAGACCGCGCTCGACGCGGCCGCGGACGCGAGGGCCGGCGGATGCGCGACGAGGTGGCCGCGCAAATCATCCTGCAGGCATGGCTCGATGACGACGCAACTGCCTGACGCGGAAGCGACGCTCGTCGCACTCGCCGAGCGCATGCGCGGCGCGGTCGCGTACGAAGCCGCGTTCGTCGGCATCTACTCCGGCGGCGCATGGCTGGCCGAGCGCTTGCCTGCCCTGGTGCCCGGCGATCATCCCGTCGGCTTCATCGACGTCTCGTTCTACCGCGACGACTACGCGACCGCAGGATTGAAGGGCGGATCGCGGCGCACCTCGCTGCCGTTCAACGTCGACGGCGCGACCATCGTGCTGGTCGACGACGTCCTCTACACCGGACGCAGCGTACGCGCCGCGATCAACGAGCTCTTCGACTTCGGCCGACCGGCGCGCATCGAGCTCGCCGTGCTGATCGACCGCGGCGGCCGCGAGCTGCCGATCGAGCCCACGTATTGCGGCGCGCGCCTCACCGTGGCGCAGGACCTGTCGATCGTGCTGTCGCGCGACGACGATCGACTCAAGCTCGACGTGCAGAAAGCCTAGGCACAGGCCTGATGCGCAATCCCCAGCTCAACGCGAACGGCGCGCTCACGCATCTCCTGACGCTGGAGGGGCTGCCGGCGGACGTGATCCGCAACATCCTCGACACCGCCGATCCCTTCGTGTCGATCGGTGAGCGCGAAGTGAAGAAGGTCCCGCTGCTGCGCGGCAAGGCGGTCTTCAATCTCTTCTTCGAGAACTCGACGCGCACCCGCACGACGTTCGAGATCGCCGCCAAGCGCCTGTCCGCCGACGTCATCAACCTCAACATCGGCGCTTCGTCGACCAGCAAGGGCGAGACGCTGCTCGACACGATCGACAACCTGGTCGCCATGGACGCCGACATATTCGTCGTGCGGCATTCGCAGTCCGGCGCGCCGCATCTCATCGCGCAGCACCTATGCGGGCACGGTCGCAGCCACGTGCACGTCGTGAACGCCGGCGACGGCCGCCACGCGCACCCGACGCAGGGACTGCTCGACCTGTACACGATCCGCCACTACAAGAAGGACTTCCACAACCTCACCGTCGCGATCGTCGGCGACGTGCTGCATTCGCGCGTTGCGCGCTCGCTGATCCATGGCCTCACCACGCTGGGGACGCCGGAAGTGCGCGTCATCGGAACGCGCACGCTCATGCCTTCGCACGTCGAGGCGATGGGCGTGCGCGTGTTCACCGACATGCGCGAGGGGCTGCGCGGCTGCGACGTCGTCGTGATGCTGCGCCTGCAAAGCGAGCGCATGAAAGGCGCGCTGCTGCCGTCGGCCGGCGAGTTCTTCAAGAACTACGGCCTCACGCAGGACAAGCTCGCGCTCGCGAAGCCGGACGCGATCGTGATGCATCCGGGGCCGATGAACCGCGGCGTCGAGATCGACTCGCCGGTGGCCGACGGCGAGCGCGCGGTCATCCTGCCGCAGGTCACGTTCGGGATCGCCGTGCGCATGGCCGTGATGAGCATGATCGCGAGTGCCGCATGAAGCTCGAAATCGCCCACGGCCGCATCGTCGACCCTGCGAGCGGCGTCGATCGCGAAGGTGCGCTTTACCTGGCCGATGGCGTCATTGCAGGTGTCGATGCGAGGCCGTCGGGATGGCACGCGACGCGTGTCATCGACGCGCGCGGTCTCGTCGTCGCACCGGGACTCGTCGACCTTTCCGCGCGACTGCGCGAGCCGGGCCTCGAGTACAAGGCCACGCTCGAATCGGAGATGTCGGCAGCGATCGCGGGCGGCGTCACGAGCCTCGCGTGTCCGCCCGACACCGATCCGCCGCTCGACGAGCCTGGCCTGGTCGAGATGCTCAAGCACCGCGCTCGCTCGCTCAACCAGGCGCGCGTCTATCCTGATCGGCGCCCTCACGGTCGGGCTCGCCGGGCAGTCGCTCACCGAGATGGCCGAGCTCACGGAAGCCGGATGCGTCGCGTTCTCGCAAGCCGACATCCCGCTCGTCGACACCGATCTGCTGTGGCGGGCGATGCAGTACGCCGCGACGTTCGGTTTCCCGCTGTGGCTGCGCGCAACGGATCCGCACATCGGACGCAACGGCATCGCCCACGACGGCGAGATCGCGACGCGCCTCGGCCTTGCCGGCATCCCAGTCATCGCGGAGACGATCGCGTTGTCGACGATCATCGCGCTCGTGCGCGACACCGGCGTGCGCGTGCACGTATGCCGGATCTCGTCCGCGGAGAGCGTCGCCCTCGTGCGTGCGGCAAAGCGCGAAGGGCTGCCGCTCTCGTGCGACGTGGCAATCCACCATCTTCACTTGTCGGATGTCGACATCGGCTGGTTCGACCCGAACGCGCGGCTGATCCCGCCGCTGCGCTCGACGCGCGATCGCGCGGCGCTGCGAGCCGGCGTCGCGCGACGGGACGATCGACGTCGTATGCTCGGACCACGCGCCCGTGGACGACGACGACAAGCAAGTGCCGTTCGGCGAGGCGGCGCCCGGCGCCACCGGTCTCGAGCTGCTGCTGCCGTTGACGCTCAAGTGGGCGAGCGAGGAAGGCGTGCCGTTGGCGAACGCCCTCGCGCGCATCACCAGCGCGCCCGCCCGCGTGATGGGCGTGCAGGCAGGCACGCTCGCCTCGGGCGCGCCTGCGGACGTATGCATCTTCGACCCCAACGCCTGGTGGAAGGTCGAGCGTTCGGCGCTGCGGAGCCAAGGCAAGAACACGCCGTTCCTCGGGCTGGAAGTGCCGGGACGCGTGCGTTGCACGATCGTCGCGGGACAGGTCGTCCACGAGTCATCACCCTGATCGGAGGAGAGCAGTGAACGAAGCCATTGAATCACACGTGCGCAGCCTGACCGGTGATCGCAAGGTCGATCGCCGCACCTTTGTCGTGACGTCGCTAGGTGCCGGGTTTGCCGCATTCGCACTGCCCGTTCCGGCCCAGACCATCAGTACTTCGACCGAAGGCCTGGTCGCGGGCGAAGTCAAGGTGAAGACATCCGACGGCGAGATGCCGGCGTACCGCGCCATGCCGGCGACGGGCGGGAATTTCCCGGTCGTGCTCGTGGTGAGCGAAGTCTGGGGCGTTCACGAGTACATCAAGGACGTCACCCGGCGCGTGGCGAAGAACGGCTACTTCGCGATCGCGCCGGAGCTCTTCGCGCGGCAGGGCAACGCCGCAAGCTACACCGACACGTCGAAGCTGCTCGCGGAAATCGTCTCAAAGGCGTCCGACAAGCAGGTGATGGGCGACCTCGACGCATGCGTCGCGTTTGCCAAGGACAGCGGCAAGGCGGAGACGGCGCGCCTCGGCATCACCGGATTCTGCTGGGGCGGGCGAATCGTCTACATGTACGCCGCGCACAATCCGAACGTGAAGGCAGGGGTCGCGTGGTACGGCGCGACGGCTCGCGCGTTCTTCCAGGGCGACAAGACGGCGCTCGACGTCGCGGGCCAGATCAAGGCGCCCATCCTGGGCCTGTACGGCGCCGCCGATCAGGGCATCCCCAACGACACGGTCGAGAAGATGTACGGCGCGCTGAAGGCCGCGGGCAGCCCGAGGTCCGAGTACACGCTGTACCCCGATACACCGCACGCATTCCACGCGGACTACCGGCCGAGCTATCGCAAGGAGCGAGCCGAGGACGCGTGGAACAAGATGCTTGCCTGGTTTAAATTGAATTTGTGACCAAATCGCGTGATCCGCAATCGCTGCGCGATTTGGTCCCGGCCATGTCACCGCGCGCGCGGAAACGGCGGAAGGCGCGCCGATCATAGCCGCTGCGCGGCCGCTCAGTAGCGCGGGTGTGCGGCTAGCAGTAGTCTTGGCGAGCGTCTACTTTGCTCGCGGGATTCTTCCCATCAAGTAGAACTCGTCGTTGGGCCGCATGCCGATCAGGTTGGCCATGCGGTTGGAGAGCGCGAAGAACGCCGCGATCGCGCCGATGTCCCAAGCGTCCTCTTCCGTGAATCCGTGGGAGCGCAGCGCCTCGAAGTCGACGTCCCCGACCTCGCTGCTCGCGGTCGCGACCTTCACTGCGAACGCGAGCATTGCCTTCTGGCGCGGCGTGATGTCCGCCTTGCGATAGTTCGCCGCGACCTGGTCCGCGACGAGCGGATGCTTGCCGTAGATCCGCAACAGCGCGCCGTGCGCGACGATGCAATACAGGCAATCGTTCGCGCTCGACGTCGCGACCACGATCATCTCGCGGTCGGCCTTCGAGAGCCCGCCGCCTTCCTTCTCCATCAGCGCATCGTGGTACGCGAAGAACGCGCGAAACTCTTCCGGACGATGCGCGAGCGTGATGAACACGTTCGGGACGAAGCCGGCCTTTTCCTGCACGGCGAGAATGCGCGTGCGGATGTCGTCGGGAAGGTCGGAGAGCTGCGGTACGGGATAGCGGCTGATGGCAGGCGTGTTCATGCCTGCCATATTGCCACGTCGATCAATTGCCCACGTATGCGCCGGCGATGGTGCCTGCGCCCTGAAGCTACGTAGACAGTTCAGCGCCTGCGCGCTTCCACAAGCGCTCGCCCCATGCGCTGGCGGGCTTGTGCATGAGCCGCTCCGCCGTGTAATGCCGCGCACGCGCGCCGTCGCCTGCGCGGATCGCCGCCTCGATCAGCGTCAGCGTGAGGAGATCGCGCTGCGCATGGCTGCCGCCGAATCGATGCGCGGTGTCGCGAACCGGCCCGATCGCGTCGATCGATTCGGCGTACCGGCCGCGAGCAAACGACGCGAGCCCTCGCGCGATCGGAACGCCGACCTCGGCGTGATCGTCCCCTGGGGGCCCGCGACGCGCGCCGCGTCGGCCATGTGCGCATCGAGCTCGAGCATTGCGTCGTCGCGTCCGGCCATCGCGAACGCCATCGCCGCGTGCACGTCGTTGAATGCGTAGAAGCCCGCCTCCTGCGGAAGGCGCGACTCCCAATCGTCCGCGATGCGCATCGACCCGATCACCGACGTCCACGCCCTCGAGGTGCAGCCGCCAAAGGAGCGCCGTCGCATCCACGAGTGACAGTATGTAAGCCGCAGGCTCGGGATGCACGTGACGATCCCACAGCGCAAGCGCGTCCTGGTAACGGGCGCCGTCCATGCAGAAGAGTGCCAGGTGCCAGAAGTTGTGGAATGCGAACGCGTTATCCGGGCGCCCAGTCGGCTTCGCGTGTCCGAAGAAACGCGATGCCTTCGTCGATGCGGCCCTGCATCTCCATCACGTGCACCGCGGCATGGACAGCCCAGCCGTCCTTGGGCTGCAAGGAAAGCGCGCGCAGCGCAGCGGCCTCGGCCTCCGGATACTGGTTCATCTCCTCGAGGCCGAAAGCGTGCATGCCGAGAACGTACGAATAGCCCGGGGACCGACGCGTCCCAGTGCGGCAGTACGCGCGACACGCGATTGCGCAGGTTGAGCGCGTCGCCGCGGTAGAAGTCCATGAGGTGTGCCGACCTGCAGCGCAAGCGCGTCGCGCGGCGCGTTCGCGAGCACGCGATCGAGTGCCGCGCAGGCATCGTGCCAGCGGCCGTCGACCAACGCATCGCCGGCGGCCATGAGACCGCGCTCGCGGTCGTTGGCCGACGACGCATGTGCTCGCGCGGCGTCGAGTGCCTCCCCGGCCATCGCCGCGAACTTGCGTTCGGCGAGCGTGTACAGCACGAGCGCCTTCATGAGGTGCCCGGCGACGAACGACGGGCGCATCGGTAGCGCCTCGTCGATCGTCGCAATGGGATCGCCGACGTACGTCTGGAACTGCTCGATTGCCGTCTCGTAGCGTGCGAGCGCGAGTTCGCTCAGCGCCGGTGAGGGCGATCCCCCGTGAGTCCTTCTTCATGACGTGAGCTCCGTTACGTGTCCAGAATGGCCTCCGGTGCCACTACCGGCCAGGCGTGGTGCAACGGTAAGATCGGGACGCTTCCAACGCCAGGGTCATTTAAGCAAGAAAACCGACGAATCGGCCATGAACGCCCCATCGGAGCCGGTGGATGTCGCTGTCCTCGCCTTCGCGGAAACCACCGCGTCGGTGACATTCGGCATGTACGACCTCCTGATGGCGGCCGGGCGCGACTGGGGATTCGTGGTGGACGGGCATCCCGGTCCCTCGCTCATGCGCCCGCGTATCGTGTCGGCGCGACGGCGGACCTTCCTTGCCGCCAACGACGTGCCGATCACGCCGCAGGCAACGCTCGCGGAAGCAGCCAACCCCCGCGTGGTGTGCGTCCCCGAGCTGGCGGTGCCGCCGACGGATTCGCTGGCAGGCCGCTTCGCCGAGGAGATCGCCTGGCTGCGGCGATGTTACGAGAACGGCGCGACGATCGCGACCGCGTGCTCGGGCGCGGTCTTGCTGGCCGAGACCGGGATCTCTCGACGGACACGAGGCGACGACGCATTGGGCGTACTGCGACGCCATGCGCGCACGCTATCCCAAGGTTCGCGTGCGCAAGGAGCGGGCGCTCGTCGTGTCGGGCGAGGAGCAGCGTCTCGTCATGGCCGGGGGCGGCACGTCGTGGCAGGACCTGGCGCTCTACCTCATCGCGCGGTTCGCGGGGGTCGACGCAGCGATGCACGTCGCGCGCGTCAACTTGATCGACTGGCACGCCATCGGCCAGCAGCCATTTGCGCACCTCGCGCGGTCGCGCCAGGTGGCGGACGCGGAGGTCGCTCGCTGCCAGGCATGGATCGCGCACCATTACGACGAGCCGTCGCCGGTGAGCGCGATGGTTCGGTTGAGCGGGCTTCCCGAGCGCTCGTTCAAGCGCCGCTTTCAGCACGCCACGGGCATGCCTCCTCTGGAATACGTGCATACGCTGCGACTCGAGGAAGCGAAGCAGATGCTCGAATCGAGCCCGGCGTCGATCGAGGCGATCGCCAACGAGATCGGCTACGAGGACGCGGGTTTCTTCAGCCGCCTGTTTCGCCGCAAGGTGAACCTGACGCCGGCACAGTATCGGCGCCGCTTTGGATCCATGCGCCGGGCGCTGACGGCATCCGACCCCGGACCCGCGGCCTGAGGGCTGTCAGCGCAAGCGCCGAAGCCGCTTCGCGTTGGCCGCAGCGCGGCGATGCACGGGCGCGAGGCCTGCCGCGAAGACGCGCATCGCCGTCCCCTTGCCATGCGCGGCGAGCTGTGCTGGCGTTACGGTCCACCCGATCGCTTTCACCGGAAGGAACGCGAGCGCAAGGTTCGCGCGGAACATCTCGAGCATCATCGCATTCCAGGATTCATGGAAGGCATCGAACTTCTCGCTCCACATGCGTTGGAACTCATCCCGATCGCGGCGCGATGGCGTGGCGCCGGCGAGCCACATTCGGAACACGCGATGCCCGATGACTTCAGGCGCGGCGAGGGCAATGCCGACCGAGTGGCGCGCCATGGCGGGAATGCGAGGAGGACGAGACGTCATTCGTCCTTGTACCACACTATCTCAACCCAACCGGCGCCCGCCCGGGGAGTGCGTCGTCACGGGATAAGGAATGAGCGGCGGCGGGATTCCGAAGCTTTGGCGCGTCGGCGTGGCCCACTTGCGATGCGGCTTGTGGAATCCGCGCTGGAACGGCGGTGCGTAGTACGTGTAGCCGGGGAAGAACCCCACTCCGCAACTGCCGAGGGTGTAATCGCACCCCGAGGGCACGACTTCGGGCTGCGGCGCGGGTTGATTGATCACCGTGACGACCACGGTTGGCGCCGGCGCGGCCGCCGGTGGCGCGAATGCCATCGCAGGTGCCGCCGCGTACGGCGGGGGCATGGCATCGCGCGAGTGCTCCACTTCCTTCGAAAGCTCGTCGACGCGCTCGCGCAGGGCGCGCATCTCGGCAAGGCGGGCGGACTCGCGCGCGGCCGCTTCGCGGGCGGGGTCCTTGGGCGCCGCGCGGGCGACCTTCGTAACGCGGACGTCCTCGGGCGGCGGCACATTGCTTACATGGGTGACACCGTCCTTGTCGACCCAGGTATAAATATCGGCGTACGCCGGTCCTGCCGCCGCTGCCGCCAACGCCAAGCACACCGTGATCCAGCGCCTGCTCACTTGATTACCCTCCACGCTGCGCGTTACGGGGCTGATTCGCCCTCCGGAGCGGCCCTTCGGGCTAATGCCACTCTCCCGCACCGACACCACCTCATTGTAGGCCGGCTCAGCCGATTCAGGTAGGCGGCACGTAACCGCTCGGCATCTCGGCGCCGCCGCCGAAGAAATGCTTTTCCATCTGCTCGGCAAGCCACTTGCGGGCCCGCGGATCGGCGAGGCTCAGGCGGTTCTCGTTGACGAGCATCGTCTGGTGGCGCAGCCACGCTGCCCACGCTTCCTTCGAGACGCTTTCGTAGATGCGCTTGCCGAGCTCCCCGGGGTAGGGCGGGAAGTCGAGACCTTCGGCCTCGCGGCCGAGCTTGACGCATTGGACCATGCGGGCCATCGATGTGATCCTTACAGCGGTTTGCGGTAGACCAGCGACTTGCGCTGGTAATTGTAGAGCGACTGCTTCTGCTGCGGCAGATCGGCCACGCTTGCCGAACGGAACCCGCGTTCCAGGAACCAGTGGGCCGTGCGCGTCGTGAGCACGAAGAGCTCGGCAAGCTTGAGCCGCCGCGCGCGAGTCTCGATCTCGCGCATCAGCGCTTCGCCATACCCTTCGCGACGGAAGTCGGGCTGCACCGCGAGTGCCGCGAGCTCGCCCACCTTCTCGTCCGGAAACGCATACAACGCCGCGCAGCCGACGATGTGGCCGTCGTACTCGGCCACGACAAAGCGCTCGATCTCGCTCTCGAGGCGCTCGCGCGATCGGCGCACGAGCACGCCCTGTTCCTCCAGCGGCTCGATGACGCCCAGGATGCCGCCCACGTCGTCGATCGTCGCGCTGCGTAGGTTGGCGAGCGCGGTCGACGCGATCATCGTGCCGACGCCGTCTCGCGTGAAGAGCTCGAGGAGGAGCGCGCCGTCGAGCCTTCTCGAGATGAGATGCGCGCGCTTGACGCCGTTGTTGCACGCGCGTATCGCCGCGGGCAGGTAGAGCCGCACGTCGGGCGTCAGGCGGTCGCGCTTGGCGAGTAGCGCTTCGGCGTCCGTCGTCGAAAGGTCGGTCACGAGTTGGCGGCGCCCGTTGCGAACGCCGTCCGCGTCCATGAGGAAGATGAGCTTCATCGCTTCGAGACGCACGGCGACCTGCGTCGCCACTTCCTCGACGGTGAGGTTGAAGATTTCACCCGTCGGCGAATAGCCGATGGGCGAGATCAGCACGATGTCGCCGTCGTCCAGCCGCTGCTGGATCGCCTCGGTGTCGACGCGCCGCACTTCGCCCGAAAGCTCCATGTCGGTGCCGTCGACCACGCCTATCGGCTTGGCCGTGAGGTAGTTGCCGGTCGAAACGCGATTGCGCGCCCCGGCCATCGGCGAGTTGGCGAGTCCGAGCGAGAGAAGCGCCTCGATGCGCGCGCGCACCTGGCCCGCGGCCTCGAGCGCGCAATCCATGGCGTCGACGTCCGTGACGCGCACGCCGTGCGCGTAGCGGCTCGGGATGCCCTGCGCCGCCAGGATCGCTTCCACTTGCGGCCGGAAGCCGTGCACCACGACGAGCCGGATGCCGAGGCTATGCAGCAGGTTGAGATCGTGGATCACACCCAGGAACTCGTCGTCGGCGACGACCTCGCCGCCGAAGGCGATCACGAACGTCTTGGCGCGAAAGGCGTGAACGTAAGGCGCGGCCGAGCGAATGAGATGCACGAACGATCGCATCGTCGCCGACGTGGCAGCGGGCGGATTGTTTGCGGCGCGGGGCACCGGCGGATTATAGCGGTCCGCCAATCGGCCGAAGGGCGCGTCGCATGGCCTCGGCTATCATCCATGTTTCGCCAGGTCGCTTCATGTCGTCCCCACTTCTCGAGAACCTCAATCCCGAGCAACTAGCCGCGGTAACGCTGCCGCATGCGTCCGCGCTGATCCTCGCAGGCGCCGGCAGCGGCAAGACGCGCGTGCTCACGACGCGCATCGCGTGGTTGCTCGCTACCGGCCAGGCAGGACCGCTTTCGATCCTCGCGGTGACGTTCACCAACAAGGCGGCGCGCGAGATGCTCCTGCGGCTGTCCGCGCTCACGCCCGTCAACACGCGCGGCATGTGGGTCGGCACGTTTCATGGCCTGTGCAACCGCATGCTGCGCGCGCATCACCGCGACGCGAATCTGCCGCAGCTCTTCCAGATCCTCGACACGCAGGACCAGCTCTCGCTCATCAAGCGCATGTACCGCGCGCACAACATCGACGACAACCGCTTTCCCCCGCGCCAGCTTCAGTGGTTCATCGCCGATGCCAAGGAGGAGGGCTTGCGTCCCAACATGGTCGAGGCGGGCGACGAGTTCTCGCGACGGCAGGTCGAGCACTACGCGCTCTACGACGCGATGTGCCAGCGCGAAGGCGTGGTCGACTTCGCGGAGCTGCTGCTGCGAAGCTACGAGCTCCTCGCCAACCACGACGGCCTGCGCGAGCACTACCGGCGCCGCTTCTCGCATCTTCTCGTCGACGAGTTCCAGGATACGAACACGCTGCAGTACAAGTGGCTTCGATGCCTGACCGGGCCGCAGACCGCGGTGTTCGCGGTCGGCGACGACGACCAGTCGATCTACGCGTTCCGCGGCGCCAAGGTAGCGAACATGCAGCAGTTCGAGCGCGACTTCGCAACGAAGGACTTGCCCGTCAAGCTCATTCGGCTCGAGCAGAACTATCGCTCGCACGGCAACATCCTCGATGCGGCCAACGCGCTCATCCGGCACAACCAGCTGCGCCTCGGCAAGAACCTGTGGACGAGCGAGGGCAAGGGCGAGCCGGTGCGCGCATTCGCCGCACCCGGCGACCGCGACGAGGCCGCGTTCGTGATCGACGTCGTGCGCGGCATGGCGGACGAGGGCGTGCGGCTCGACGAGATCGCGCTCCTGTATCGCTCGAACGCGCAATCGCGCGTGTTCGAGCACGCGCTGTTCGGCGCCGGCATTCCCTACCGCGTGTACGGCGGCATGCGCTTCTTCGAGCGAGCGGAAATCAAGAACGCGCTCGCGTACCTGCGCCTCATTGCCGCGCCCGACGACGACAGCGCGTTCCTGCGCGTCGTCAACTTCCCGCCGCGTGGCATCGGCGCGCGCACGCTGGAGCAGCTGCAGGAAACGGCGCAGGGCCAGGGCACGTCGCTGTGGCAGGCCGCGGCGTCCGGGAAGATGGCGGGCAAGGCGGGCGGCGCGCTGGCGACGTTCGTGCGCCTCATCGAACAGCTACGCTACGAGACGCACGCGCTTCCGTTGCAGGAGGCGGTGGAGCACGTCATCGAGAAGTCCGGCTTGATGGCGCACTACCGCGGCGAAAAGGAAGGCCAGGATCGCGTCGAAAATCTGACCGAGCTCGTGACTGCCGCCGACAACTACGTGCGCGAGGCGCAGCTTGCGACCGACGCGCCAATGCTGTCCGAGCGGGTCGAGCCCGAGGCCGGCGTGCCCGAGTCCGGCGAGAACGAGGGCGCGACCGATCCCTTGACGGCATTTCTTGCGCACGCGGCGCTGGAAGCCGGCGATACGCAGGAAGGTGAGGGCCGCCCGGCGCTGCAACTCATGACGGTGCACTCCGCGAAGGGCCTCGAGTTCCACACGGTGTTCCTCACGGGACTCGAGGAGGGATTGTTCCCGCACGAGAACAGCCTGTCCGAAGCGGACGGCCTCGAGGAAGAGCGCCGTCTCATGTACGTCGCCATCACCCGCGCGCGTCGACGCCTGTACCTGAGCCTTGCGCAAAGCCGCATGCTGCACGGGCAAACGCGCTACAACATTCCGTCGCGCTTCATGGGTGAGCTTCCCGCCGAGCTCGTGCACTGGCTCTCGCCGTATCGCCGTCGCACCGCCGACATCGACGACGATGCGTGGAAGCGAGTCACGGAAGCGCCGCAAGCCACGCCGCCGCCATCGCAATGGCGTATCGGGCAGAGCGTGCGCCACGCGAAGTTCGGCGTCGGGGTGATCATCGATGCGCGCGGACGCGGCACCGACACGCAGGTGCAGGTCAACTTCCGCGACGCGGGCGTGAAGTGGCTCGCGCTCGACTACGCGAAGCTCGAGGCCGCGTAGTCGCTATCGCCTGGTCGGATGCGACGCGAGGAAGTCATCGACGGCCGCCGACGCCGACGGAAAGAACTGCTCCTTGCCGAGCTCTTCGTGGCCGATCCAGCGCAGCAGCTGCTCGCGCAGCGGACGGTTCGCTCGCGCGAAACGCACGTCGATGCCCTTTGCTCTCGAGCTCCGCATGCAGGTCGCGCAGCACGCTGACCGCGGTTACGTCGATGTGCGACACCGCCTGCATGTCGAGCACGATGCAGCGAGCGGGCGGCTTGGCCGCCGCGACCAGCCCGCGCAGCCTGTCGCCGACGTAACGCGCGTTCGCGAACAGGATCGGCGAATAAAGCCGGTACACGATGACGGCCGGCGTGAGCGTGCCGCCTTCATCGTCGGCGAGGTCGTGAAAACGGCGATCCGTCGCGAGTCGGCGCAGCACCGCATCGCGTGGACGCGCGACCTCGAGCAGGATGCGTGCGAGCGAAAGCGCAACGCCGATCAGCACGCCCGGCAGCACGCCGAGCACCAGCACGGCAAGCGCGACGCCCAAGGCGAGGCCGAACGCGCGACGGTCGAGGCGCAGCAGCTTGCGCCACTCGTCGATGTCGATGAGACGCAATCCCGCAGCGACGAGGATCGCGGACAGCGCGACGCGCGGCAGCAGTGCGACCGCGGGCGCCAAAAACAGCACGAAGAGCACGAGCACCATGGCGGCGATCCACTGCGCGAGCTGCGTCTGCGCCCCGGTCGCATCGGCGGTCAGCGAGCGCGACGTGCTCGCTCCGACCGTGAATCCGCTCACGAGACCGGCCGATACATTGGCCGCGCCTAGCGCCACGAGCTCGCGATCGGCATCGACCGTTTCGCGGCGCTTCTCGGCAAGCGTTCGCGCCATCAGGATGCCTTCGGCGAATACGAGCAAGGCGAGCGCGAGCGCGCCCGGCGCGAGCGCCTGCACGTCGCGCAACGTGATCGCGGGAAGGCCGGGCATTGGCAGCGTCGAGGACATCGGCGAAAGGTGCACGACCCCGCGGGCCGGCAAGTCGAGCGCGCGCGACACGACGATCGCCACGATGCAGGCGACGAGCGCGGCAGGCGCGCGCGGGGCGAATCGGTTGAAGAGCAGGAGCAGGGCGATGAGCCCTATGCCTAGCGACATCGTTGCGAGGTTCGCGCCGGGACTTGCGAGCGCGACCTCGGCGACGCGCAGGAAGAATGCGTCGCTTTTCACCACGACGCCGAGCAGCACAGGCAGCTGGGTGCCGACGAGGAGCAGCGCGGCGCCGGCCGCGTATCCGATCAGCACCGGGGTCGACAGAAGGTCGGCGACGTTGCCGAATCCGACGCGCCCCGCAAGGATCAGGAGCACACCGGTCATCAACGCGAGGAGTGCCGCGAGGTCCGCCGCGCGCGCGGGATCGTCGGCGGCCAGCGGGATCACGACCGACCCCACGAGGAGTGCGATCGTCGTGTCCGGACCGACGATGATGCGCCGCGTCGAGGTGAACAGCGCATAGAGGACCATCGCGCCGAGCGCCGCGTAGAGCCCCGACTGCGGACGCACGCCCGCGAGCTCGGCATACGCGAGCACGGACGGGATCATGACGACGCAAACCGAGATCCCGCTCACGATGTCGCCGCGCAGCGCGCCGCGGGGGTAGTCGAGTAACTGTGCCACGCCCGGCAGCCAGCGCGAGAGAGTCGGATGACGCGTCGAGGCGCCTATGTCCGCCATTTACGAACCGCCGCGGGAGAGCGGTGCGAGCGTTTCGTTGGCGTGGAAGACGTCGCGATAGCTCACGTAGTCCGAGACGTGCAGCGTCGAGGCGAAGAACAGGGAATAAGGCAGGAGGAGCGCCACGATCATGAGCGATTGCACCTGCCCGGTGGCGACCAGCGCGATGAGCGCATACGCGATCGCCGGGACCACGCCGCCATAGAAGAACACCGCGAGCCCGTAAATCGCGAGCGCCTTCCAGTTCGCGATTGCAGCGCGCAGGCTCGCGCCAAGCGCGCCGATCGCGGTCGCGTCCTGGAACACGACCAGCGCAGGCGCCCACCACGTTGCGACGACCACCGGCAGCGCAAGAAGCGCCGAGAAAAGCATGCCGAGCGTGAGCTTCGGATCGGCAAGGCGCGACGCGAACTGCTCCTCGGAGAGCGAGGCACCCATGGCAATGAATTCGAGAAGCCTGCCATCGTCGACGATCGACGATGCGTACACCGCGATCGTAATGCCCGCGACGAAGAACACGCCGATGACGAGGAGCGCGCGCAGGTTGGTGCGGAATCCCTGGAAAAGGTCCGCCAGCTTCGGCACGCCACCCCGCTCCTGGTGCCATGCGGCCGCGAGCAGGCCGACTGCGAAGACCGGCTTCATGATCGTCATCGCGAATGGCCCGATGTACGGGACGATGCGGACGAGCATGAGTGCGATGAAGTAGCCGAGCACCAGCATCACCCAGGGGCCGCGATGCTGCGAGAACATGTTGTACGCCGTGCGCAGCCATGCGATCCCCTGCTTGCCGGGATAGCGCGTGAACACGAACTCGCGCGGGATGTCGCTCATGTCGCAAGCGGCCACTGTGACGGCTCCTCGACACGCGTGCGCAGGATGCGCTCGAAGTGCGCCGGGTCGTGCGCGTGCGTGAGCTCGCCGGGACGGGGAAGGTGCAGGTCGTACAAGCGCGACAGCCAGAACCTCAACGCGGCCGCGCGCAAGAGCGACGGCCACGCCTCGCGCTCGTCCGCGCTCGTCGGGCGAACCGCGTCGTACGCCTGCGCGAGCGAGGCCAGCAGCGAGGGATCGAGCGGCGCGCCGGCGGCATCCACGCACCAGTCGTTGGCCGTGATGGCAAGGTCGTACGCATAGAAGTCCGTGGCTGCGAAGCCGAAATCGATGATGCCGGCCACGCGATCGCCGTCGAAGAGCACGTTGTCGCAGAACAGATCGCCGTGAATCGCGCCCTTGGCGCAGCTTGACGCGCCCGAAGCCGGTCTGGAACTTGATCTCGGCGTCGAGCAGCGCGGCCTGCGACGGCGTCAGGTACGGCTTCACGGCGCGCGCGGCGGTGCGCCACCAAGCCGGCCCGCGCCGGTTGGTGAGGCGCGCGCGATACGTTTGCGAAGCGATATGCAGGCGAGCCAGGGCCGCGCCGACCTTCGCGCAATGCAACGTATCGGGTAGCTCGATCGGCACGCCGTCCACGCGCTCGACGAGGCTCGCGGGCTTGCCGTTCAGGAGCGAGAACATCGCTCCGGTGCGGTCGGGGATCGGTGCGGGAACCTCGCAGCCCGAGCGCGACAGGTGCGCCATGAGGTTGAGGTAGAACGGCAGCTCCGATGCGGGCAGGCGCTCGTAGAGCGTCAGCACGTAGCGGCCACGTTCCGTGGTGACGAAGTAGTTCGTGTTCTCGATGCCCGATGCGATCGGCGCGAGCTCGGCGAGGCCGCCCACCGCATAGCGGAGGAGCCATGCGTCGAGGTCAGGAGCGGAAACCGGCGTGTAAACAGACATACGCGGACATACGCGGACATGCGCGGGCAAGGATTCGTCGGGGCGGGCTGCGAACCACGCCGGCGAACAACGGGAGCTTCAGGTCACCAGGAAAACAGGAGCCACATCGGCGCTCGCACACCCGATCCGAGCGAGTCGTAACGCAAATACGTCTGTCCGTTACCGGACGGTACGAGATAGTACGGAAGTCCGTACTTCGGCGTCACCTTGACGTAACGTAGCTCGCCGTTCACGCGCACTTCCTCGACCGTCTCGGTTTCCTTGCGGATGATCGTGACCTGCGGCTCGAGCTCCGGGTCGGTGGTCGCATCCGGTATGGGCGGCGGCAGCGGCACCGTGTCGGGGGGCTTCGTGTACGTCGGGGGCGTATTCGGAGGCGCCGCCGGCGGGGAGGGCGCGGGCTGGGCGACGGCGGTAGCCGAAAGCGCCGTCGCGAACACCATGACCAGGCCGGTACGAATCATTCCTTATTGTAGCGCGTAGCCCGCGCGGCGTTATAGTCGGAAACCTCGCAAGTCTCCGTCAGAGGGAGCCATCATGCGGCGTTGGACGATCGCGTTGCTTTGCGCAGTGTCGTCGGCGGCCTCCGGCCAGGCCCCCGCGACGATGTACGGTGATCTTCAATCGTCCCTTTCGGCGGCGGAGGCCGCGGCGAACCGTCCGGGAGACGAGTCCTTGGCGTGCGACGCCCTGCAATCCGAGCTTGTCGCAAGTGCCAAGGACCCGGCGTTCCAATCGTTCGTCGCGAAATCGGGCGCCATCGCACAGGAGAAGATGGCCGCGATGAGCGCCGGCGCCGCGGGCATGGGGACTCAGGCAGCCATAACGATCATGGGCTCCGTCGTGCCGGGAGGGGCGTGGGCAGGACACGCGGCGAGCGTCGCCCAGGCGGAAGCGGCGAAAGCGCAAGCCGCGCGCAACATGCAGCAAAGCATGCAGCAGGCTCAGGAGATGATGACCATCATGCCGCAGCTCATGCGCGGCCAGAAGGTCATCGAGCTTGCTCAAAAACGAGATTGCACGTGGCTCAAAGAGGCGATGGCGGCTCGGTGACCGGATCGCAGCGAATGCGGTAACCCTTTCGGCCACGAATCGCGTCGCCGTTCGCGCAGGATTTCGACTGACGCGGTCTGGGGACGTTACAAATTCAGCATCTTCTCCCGCTCTTCGCGCGTCGGCACAAAGCCCTTCGTCTCGTAGAACTTGAAGATGGCCTCGACGATCTCCTCCGGTTCGTCGATGACCTGCATGAGCTTCATGTCCGAGGCTGCGATCATGCCTTCGCCGACGAGCTTGTCCTCCATCCACCCGAGAAGTCCGCGCCAGAATTCGCCGCCGACGAGGATGACGGGAATGCGCCGGCTCTTGCCAGTCTGCGTAAGCGTCAGCACTTCACCCAACTCGTCGAGCGTGCCGAATCCGCCGGGCAGGATGACGTAGGCGGACGCGAGGCGCACGAACATCATCTTGCGCGTGAAGAAGTAGCGGAAGTCGACGGACACGTCCTGGAAGGGATTGGGGCGTTCCTCGAACGGCAGCAGGATGTTGAGACCGACCGCAGGGGACGTGCCGCCATGCGCGCCTTCGTTGAACGCATGCATGAGGCCGGGACCTCCGCCGGAGATCACGGAAAAACCGGCGTCCGACAGAAGACGCGCGATCGACTTCGCCTTCTCGTAATACGGATGGCCCGACTTGATTCGCGAGCTTCCGAACATACTTACTGCAGGCCGGAGCCCGCGCAGACGCTCAGTCGCGATGGCGAACTCTGCCATAATCCCCAGCACCCGCCACGCTTCCTGCCCATTGGTCGTGTTGAGGGCGTGCGGATCGATGAGCTCCGGAATCTTGTGAGTGGGACGCATGCCTACGCTCGTGTTGGTGGATGGATCGTCGTATTTGTATCGGGCGTTTCACGCGCTTCCCGATCTCCGCACACGGCTGGGCGAGCCCACCGGCGCGTTGCGCGGAGTGCTGTCGATGTTGCGCCGTTTGGTGATCGACGGCAAGCCGGACTACTTCGCGGTCGTGTTCGACGCGCCCGGCAAGACTTTCCGCGACGACTGGTACCCTGAATACAAGGCGAACCGCGCGTCGATGCCGGACGACCTCGCGCGACAGATCGAGCCGCTGCACGCGCTGGTGCGTGCGCACGGCTGGCCGCTCCTGATGGTCGAAGGCGTGGAAGCCGACGACGTCATCGGCACGCTGGCGAAGCAGGCCACGGCCGCGGACATCGACACCATCATCTGCACGTCGGACAAGGACCTGACGCAGCTCGTTTGCCCGCGCGTCAAGATGGTCAACACGATGAGCAACGACACGTACGACGAAGCGGGCGTGCTCGCGAAGTTCGACGTGCGCCCCGAACAGGTGCTCGACCTTCTGACGCTCACGGGCGATGCGGTCGACAACGTTCCGGGCGTTGCCAAGGTCGGTCCCAAGACCGCCGCCAAGTGGCTTTCGCAGTACGGCACGCTCGACAACATCATCGCCAACGCGCACGAGATCGGCGGCGTGGTCGGCAACAACCTGCGCGAAGCGCTGGAGTGGCTGCCGCAGGGCAAGCGGCTTCTCACCGTGCGCACCGATTGCGAGCTGCCGATGACGATCCAGGAGCTCGTCATCGGCGCAGAGGACGTAAATACCGTGCGCGCGATGTACGAGCGCTTCGAGTTCAAGCAGTGGTTGAAGGACATTGGCGGCAAGGACGAGGTGCCCGATGCCGCGGGCGAGATCGCCAAGCGCGCCGCGGTGCCTTCCGACAACACACCTGTCGCGGTGCCCATTGCACCCGCCGAGATCGTGCGCGAAACGGTCTTGGACGAGGACTGCGCTCGCGCGTTGGCTCGACAGCGTCGATCAGGCCGACGTGACGGCGTTCGACATCGAGGGATCGAGCCTCGATCCGATGCAGACGCGCATCGTCGGTATCTCGCTGTCGGTCGCGCCCGGGCGCGGCGCCTACATCCCGCTCGACCATCGTTACACCGGCGTCCCGCAGCAGCTCGACCGCGCCGCGCACGCTCGCGCGCCTTGCGCCGTGGCTCGCCGATCCGTCGAAAGGAAAGCTCGGCCACAACCTGAAGTACGACGAGCACGCGCTCGCCAACGAGGGCCTCGTGCTGGGCGGAGTCGCCCACGACACGCTGCTCGAATCGTACGTGCTCGAGTCGCACAAGCCGCACGACATGGACAACCTCGCGTGGCGGCATCTGACGTCAAGACGCTCACGTACGACGACGTGACCGGCAAGGGCGTGAACCGCATCCCGTTCGAGCAGGTGGCCGTCGAGCGCGCGACCGAATACGCCGCGGAGGACGCCGACGTCACGCTGCGCCTGCATGACGCGCTCCATCCTGCGATCGCCGCCGATCGACAAGCTCGCGTTCATCTATGGCAGCGTCGAGCTTCCCGTGCGCGACGTGCTGTTCCGCATGGAGCGCAACGGCATCCTGATCGATGCCGTGCTGCTGGCGAGCACGGCAGGGAGCTCGGCGAGCGCGTGATGGCCCTCGAGCAGCAGGCGCACGAGCTCGCCGGCGGGCCGTTCAACCTGGGCTCGCCGAAGCAGATCTGCGAGATCCTGTTCCAGCGGATGAATCTTCCCGTGCTGAAGAAGACGGCGACCGGAGCAGCCGTCGACCGACGAGGAGGTGCTGCAGGAGCTCGCCGCCGACTATCCGCTGCCCAAGGTCCTGCTCGAGCATCGCGCGCTGTCGAAGCTCAAGTCGACGTACACCGACAAGCTGCCGCTGATGGTGAACGCCAGCACGGGGCGCGTGCACACCACCTTCGGGCAGGCCGTCGCGGTCACGGGTCGCCTCGCGTCGAACGATCCCAACCTGCAGAACATCCCGGTGCGCACGGCGGAAGGCCGGCGCATCCGCGAGGCGTTCATCGCGCCGCCGGGACACGTGATCGTCTCGGCCGACTATTCGCAGATCGAGCTGCGCATCATGGCGCACCTCTCCGAGGATCCCGGCGCTGCTCCACGCGTTCCACGAGGGCCACGACATCCATCGCGCCACCGCCGCCGAGATCTTCGGCGTGACGCCGGCCGAAGTGACGAGCCGACCAGCGCCGCTACATCAAGGCGGTGAACTTCGGCCTCATCTACGGCATGAGCGCGTTCGGCCTTGCGCAGCAGCTCGACATCGAGCGCGGTGCCGCGCAGCAGTTCATCGACAAGTACTTCGCGCGCTATCCCGGCGTGGCGCGGTACATGCAGCGCACGCGCGAAACGCGCGCGCGAGCACGGCTACGTCGAGACGGTGTTCGGGCGCCGGCTGTGGCTGCCGGACATCAAGGCCGGCGGCGGTCCGCGTCGCGCGGGCGCCGAGCGCGCCGCGATCAACGCGCCGATGCAGGGCACCGCGGCCGACCTCATCAAGCTCGCGATGATCGCGGTGCAGCGATGGATCGATCGCGAGAGGCTCGCCACGCTAGCTGCTCCTGCAGGTGCACGACGAGCTCGTGCTCGAAGTCCCCGACGACGAGCGTCGCGCGTGCTCAAGCGCGAGCTGCCCGCGCTCATGACCGGCGTGGCGACGCTATCGGTGCCGCTGGTGGTCGACGTCGGCGCGGGGCTGAACTGGGATGAGGCGCACTAGCTGCAGGTCGGGCTTCGGCCCGACGGGCTACATCCAAGCGGACTAAAGTCCGACCTGCGTGGCCCTTACCGATACGCCGGGTTGGTCTCCGTCGCATCGTCGTCGTCGACCGTGTCCTGAAGCCTGCGTACGCCGAGCCGAACATCGATCGGCCCGACGATGACGGCGACCAGCATCGCGGCCGCGAACAAGATGACGAACAACCCGAGGATCGTGCCGATGGCACCCTCGATGTTGCCGCTCGATGAACGCGCCTCGCCAACAGCGAACGCGACCACGACGATCGCGACGCCGATGACGCATACCGGCGAGCGCGATGAGGCCGTAGACGAGGAACGGCAGCCAGTTGCGAAGCGAGACGAAGCGAGAGCTTCATCGCTTCGCACGCGCTGAACCCCGCGCAGCGCGACCAGTGCCGGCGCGAACCAGTTGAGCATCGCGAAGACCGCGACCAGCACGAGCACGAGCAGGACCACGAGGAGCCCGGTTACCGACATGGCGGCAATGGTGCCGCGAGTGGATCCATCGGATCGGACGCCGGGATAGCTGGCCAAGGCCGAAACTGCCCAGCATCCCGGCGCCCGACGCCAGGAACAGCGACGATGAAGAGCCCGATGTTGACCACGCCGATGATCATGAGCGGCACGAAGTGCGCGCCCTGGAATCCTTCGAACAGATGCGAGACGCGCAGCGTCTCGTCGCGCTCGATCGCGCGGCAGCCGAGCACGATGCCGCCCATGAACACCGGCGTGAGCAGCGCCTGGGCGATGCTGCCGACGAACGGGAACGATGTTGACGCAGCATCGAGATCAGGTAGTAGACGATGATGATCCCGATCCACGTGCCAGACGTTGGACGCGAAGAGCCGCCAGCCCTCGCCCCACCATGCCGCGCCCCGGCCCGCGTCGACGACGCGCGGCTCCACCGCACTGTTGTCCATGTCCTTGTCTCCCCTGGGTCGTTCAGCGTGGCGCATGCCGCTCGAGATCGTCGAGCGTCGACGACCGCGAGCGCTTCCTCGTGAGTGGCTGCAAGCACCACGGGCGGCGCCACGCCCGCGTCCAGCGCCTCGCGCCAGCGTCCGACGCACAGGCACCAGCGATCGCCGGCGCGCAGTCCCGCGAAGCCGTCTTCCGGCCGCGGTGTCGACAGGTCGTTTCCGGCGAGGCGTCGAATACACGAGGAACGCATCGGTCATCACCGCGCACACCGTGTGCATTCCCGTGTCCTCCGGCGCCCGTGTCGCAGCAGCCATTGCGGAAGAAGCCGGTGAGCGGGTCGTCGCTGCAGGCGCGAGCGGACCGCCCAGGACGTTCAACGAGTCGTCGCGCGAGGCCGGCATCGACAGAGCGGCGCGAGACGGGTCCGTGACCCCTCGCGCGGGACTGTTGGAGGCGGCTAGTTTAGCGTGCTGCGCGCGTCGACGGCGTCGCGCACGCGCGAGACGAGATCGGCGGGTGCGTCCGTGCGCAGGAACCAGCGCAGGCGCCGCGTATCGCCGACCAGGGAGAAGCCGAAGTCGGCGAGCAGGTGGGCGAGCGCAGGTGCGTAGCGCGACTCGCGCTGCACGCGCACGATCCACGTCTTCTGGCCCTGCGGTGTCGCGAAGAGCGCGGCAAGCAGCTCGCGACCATGACCGCCGCCGCGCGATGCCGAGGTCGAGGCCGGCGAGCCACAGCTCGTAACCGCCGTCGATGGCGCGGAACAGCCCGAATCCCGACAGGCTGGGTACCCGCGTTGCGGTCCGTCGGGCCAGAACACGTAGCCCGGAACGGCCACGGTGTCGATCTTGCCGGTGCGGCGTTCTTCGACGAAGTAGCCCGTGACGAGCGCGCGCTTGAGCTTCGCGAAGAACGCTTCCGCTTCGGGCGGACGTCGCGCCGAGCTCGCGATCGAAGCTGCCGTCCTGCGCGCCCTGCCGGATGAGCGAGCGCAGCATGGCGAGATGACCGACGTGGGCGGGTTGCAGCATTGCGGTGGCTCCCTTCGAGGTGCGAAAGTAACCGCTGAGCGAACGTCGATCCGCTGCCGGGCTTACGAACGGCGGGCGACACCTCCATGAACGGTCGTGCAAGGCTTTCAGGGTCGCAGTCGGTCGGCTACAGCGCGAGGTAAACCGCAAGCACGAGTCCCAGAATCGCCAGCACGATCGAGAGCATGATCGGGTAAATCGGCGCGTGCGAGCGCGGGATGTCCGCCGGCGGAAGCGTCGCCACGTAGCTGCGGTGCTGGAGCGCGCCGACGATCATGCAGGCGACGCCGATCAGCACGAGCGCGATGCCGACTGCATTGGAGACATGGTTGTGCAGCTCGCGCTTCGGGAATGCCCTGGCCCTGTTGCGTGGCGAGCAGCCGCAGGAAGAGTCCGAAGCGGGCCACCACGAAGCCGAACGCCATGATGGTGAGGCCCGTGCGCACCCACGCGAGCAGCGTGCGTTCGGCGGCGAAGAAGACCCGCGGGTCGCCCATCATCGAGGCCATGGCGTGGAAGCGTATCATCGGCTTCCCCGATAACACCACGCAATTCCTGGAGGTGCTCATGCTGCGCCCTGTTCGCATCGCCGCGCTGACCGCTCTTGCGGCCGTCGCTTTCGCGTCGCCGCTCGCCGCGCTGGCGCAGGCGTATCCGACCAAGCCCGTCACCATCATCGTGCCCTGGCCGCCGGGCGGGCCGTCGGACATCGCCGCGCGGCCGATGGCCAAGGGGCTGCGGCGACGAGCTCGAAGCAGACGTTCATCATCGACAACCGCGGCGGCGCCGGCGGCAACATCGGCACCGCGATGGTCGACCAAGGCCGCCCCCGACGGGTACACGCTGCTGATCACGTCGAGCGCGCCGATCGTGATCAATCCGAGCCTGTACAAGCAGATGCCGTTCGATCCGCCGAAGGATCTCGCGCCATCACCAACTCTGCGCGTGCCGCTGATCCTCGCGGTGAACCCGTCGGTGCCGGCCAAGCAACCTGCAAGGAGCTGCATCGCGTACGTCAACGTCGCAAAAGGGCAAGGTGCAGTACGCGTCCTCGGGCAACGGCACGCCGCAGCACCTGACGGGCGAGCTCTTCAAGTCGACCGCGAAGGTCGGACATGATCCACGTGCCTTACAAGGGATCCGCGCCGGCGATCACCGATCTCGTCGGCGGCCACGTGCCGATCATGTTCGACAGCGCCATCGCCATCCTTCCGCAGATCAAGGCCGGCAAGGTCAAGGCGATCGCGATCACCAGCGGCAAGCGATCTTCCGTGCTGCCGGACGTGCCGACGTTCGCCGAGGCGGGCATGCCGGGCTTCGAATCCTATGCGTGGTACGGATTCTTCGCGCCGGCCAAGACGCCGCCGGACATCATCGCCAAGCTCAACGCCGCGGCGATCAAGTGCATGAAGACAGCCCGAATGGCAGAAGGTGCTCGCGGACACCGGCTCGGAGAACGTCGGGGAATCGCCGCAGCAGTTCGCCGCCTTCACCAAGGCCGAGGCGACGAAGTGGGCGAAGGTCGTGAAGGAGAGCGGCGCGACGATCGATTAACTGGATTGCGCGTCGGGTAGCCTTCCGCCGCCCGCCCTCACCAGCCTGACGAGCGCCTGCGGCGCGTCTTGCCGGACGAACCAGCGCACGTCAGGACCGTCGCGCTCCCGGCGATAGCCTGCTGCCCCCAGCGCCTTTCCGATCGCTTCGCAGTCGGGTCCCGCGCGGTTGACTCGCGCGACATGCGCAGCATGCCGGCAGGCGTCGCGAGGGCGGCTTGGAGCATCGCCTTGCAGAAACCCCTGCCCCGATCACGGCGGTCGACCGCGACCAGCCATAGCTCGCAACCCAGTCCGCCGAGCGACTTGAACAGCGCGAAGCCGAGCGGTACGGCGTCCTGCGGCCCTTGGTCAGGACGAGTACGTAACCGCTGGCGGGCACCTGCGCGGGCGAGCCGTCGCTCCCCTCGTCCAGGAAGTAGCCGGTGAGGAGCGTGCGCCGCAGGTTCTCGAAGAACACGCGCGACGCGATGGAGTCGGTCCGGAGCTCGGCGTCGAAGCTTCCTTCGGCCGCGCCGTCGCGAAGCATTTGCGCGATCCAGTCGAAGTGCTCCGGATGTGCGGGGACCAGGGCGAGCCGCGACGCCACGGTGGACGCACGGATCGAGCGCGTGGTTGGCCCCAGTCCTGTGCGCGACTGGCGGTGGCCGACGTGACTGCCTGGTCCTTCCGGCGATCGTGCGGCGGATGGAGGACGCGAGCGACTCGAGAGCGCTGTCATCGTCGCGGACGGTTTTTGGCGATGTGCTCCACGTATTGCTCTAGTCGGGCCGACCTGCCCGTGCCGCCGCAAGTTCCGTGCGAGTTCGCTTGGACCGGCGTTGGGTTGGCTCGGAAGGGACCATCGCGACGGGCGAGCCGTGGCCGAGGGACTTGAATTCCCGGGTATCCGCCTATTCATTAGCACTCGTAGCACGGGAGTGCTAACGACGTCCCAGCGTGCTTCCGGAGGAACGACCGTGCGGACGGCTCGGCTCGGTCAGACCACCAAGGGTCTTGCCAAGCGGCTTTGGAGCGTCCCGCCCCGAGGGTCTTTCCCGGAATCCCGCGTCAATCCAATCCAGCATCAACAGGAGTGAGTGCTAACATGAAACTGCGTCCCCTGCACGACCGCGTGATCGTCAAGCGGCTCGAAGAAGAGCGTAAATCCGCCGGCGGCATCGTCATCCCCGACACCGCCGCCGAAAAGCCCTCGCATGGGCGAAGTCGTCGCCGTCGGGCCCGGCAAGACCGATGACAACGGCAAGCTGTCGCCATCGGCGTCAAGGCCGGCGACAAGATCCTCTTCGGCAAGTACTCGGGCCAGGAATTCAAGATGGACGGCGCCGACTACCTCCACATGCGCGAAGACGACATCATCGGCATCGTCGGCTGACCGCCGCCGCACCGAATCAAAGTTCCAGGAGAAACGAAACATGGCAGCCAAAGACGTCCGCTTCGGCGAGGGCGCTCGCAACAGGATGGTGAATGGCGTGAACATCCTCGCCAACGCCGTCAAGATCACCCTCGGCCCCAAGGGCCGCAACGTCGTGCTCGAGCGCAGCTTCGGCGCGCCGACGATCACCAAGGACGGTGTGTCCGTCGCGAAGGAAATCGAGCTGAAGGACAAGTTCGAGAACATGGGCGCGCAGATGGTGAAGGAAGTCGCGTCCAAGACCTCCGACGTCGCCGGTGACGGCACCACCACCGCCACGGTCCTCGCGCAATCGATCGTCGTCGAAGGCATGAAGTACGTCGCCGCCGGCATGAACCCGATGGATCTCAAGCGCGGCATCGACAAGGCGGTGATCGCCATCGTCGACGAGCTGAAGAAGATCAGCAAGCCGTGCAACACCAGCAAGGAAATCGCGCAGGTCGGCGCGATCTCGGCCAACGCCGACGAGTCGATCGGCAAGACGATCGCCGAAGCGATGGACAAGGTCGGCAAGGAAGGCGTCATCACCGTCGAAGACGGCAAGGGCCTCGAGAACGAGCTCGACCTCGTCGAAGGCATGCAGTTCGACCGCGGCTACATCTCGCCGTACTTCATCAACAATCCGGACAAGCAGGTCGCGGTGCTCGAAGACCCGTACATCCTCCTGCACGACAAGAAGATCAGCAACATCCGCGATCTGCTGCCGCTGCTCGAGCAGGTGGCCAAGGCCGGCAAGCCGCTGCTCATCATCGCCGAAGACGTCGATGGCGAAGCGCTCGCGACGCTGGTCGTGAACAACATCCGCGGCATCCTCAAGACCACCGCCGTCAAGGCGCCTGGCTTCGGCGATCGTCGCAAGGCGATGCTCGAAGACATCGCGATCCTCACCGGCGGCACGGTGATCGCGGAAGAGCTGGGCCTCAAGCTCGAGAACGCGACGCTCAAGGACCTCGGCCGCGCGAAGAAGATCGAAGTGGGCAAGGAAGACACGACGATCATCGACGGTGCCGGCGAAAAGGCGGCGATCGAAGCGCGCGTCAAGAACATCCGCAAGCAGGTCGAGGAAGCGACCAGCGACTACGACAAGGAAAAGCTGCAGGAGCGCGTCGCCAAGCTCGCCGGCGGTGTTGCGGTGATCAAGGTCGGCGCCGCGACCGAAATCGAAATGAAGGAAAAGAAGGCGCGTGTCGAAGACGCGCTGCACGCCACGCGTGCGGCGGTCGAAGAAGGCATCGTGCCGGGCGGCGGCGTGGCTTACATCCGCGCGCGTGCCAACCTCAAGGACCTGAAGGGCGACAATCCCGACCAGGACGCCGGCATCAAGATCGTGCTGCGCGCGATCGAGGAGCCGCTGCGCATGATCGTCCAGAACGCCGGTGACGAGCCGTCGGTGGTCGTCAACAAGGTCGTCGAAGGCAAGGGCAACTACGGCTTCAATGCGCCAACGGGCGAGTACGGCGACCTGGTCGAGATGGGCGTGCTCGATCCGACCAAGGTCACGCGCTTCGCGCTGCAGAATGCGGCGTCGGTCGCGTCGCTGATGCTCACGACCGAGGCGATGGTCGCCGAGCTGCCGAAGGACGAAAAGGGCGGCGGCGGCGGCATGGGCGGCGGCGGCATGGGTGGCATGGGCGACATGGACATGTAATCCAGTATCAGGCGTCAGGGATCACGAATCAGAAGCCCGGCGCGAAAGCGCCGGGCTTTTTGTTGCGTTGCCGCCACAGCGTTGGGTGGCCACTGCGGATGGCGGATAGATGGAAGTCGCGCCGCAACAGCCTCGCCCCGCTCCGTCGCTGCCGGTCGGCTGTGGATGACAGAAAGTCGCGTGCATCGGGCCGAGGCGGGCGCCATGGGCGCCGGTTGGCGTTGCCGGGCCAAAATGCTTTAGACTACAAGGGATTATTCGGCAAACCTGAATAACAACAACGATTATGGCGCAGCGGTTGTTGCCACACAGGTCGGGCGATTCGATGACTCAGGGAGTCCTGTTCGCGCTGATGATGGCGATCCTGGTCGTCGTGGTCATCATCGGCTTCGTGCGGCGCAACCGCGCGTCGCGCGGGCGCGGCGACGGCGGCGTCGATTCGCCGCACACCGTCGCGCAATGGACCGAAGGCGAGACGACGCGCCTCCTGTCCTCGGCGGAGCTGCCGGGGCTCTACCTGCTGCGGCCGCGCTTCCTCACCAAGGCCGAGAGCGTCGTGTACCTGCTGCTCAAGGCGGCCTTTCCGCGCAACGAGATCTTCGCGCGCGTCCGCCTGGCCGACGTGCTGCAGGTGAAGATCGGCCCGCAGGGCATGGAGCGCCTGCGCGCATTCCGCAAGATCGCGAACCAGCACGTCGGCTTCGTCGTCTGCGATCGCGACATGACGATCATCGCGATCGTCGACTCGAAGGAGCCCGACCAGGTCGTCAATCCGCGCGACCAGAAGCTCGAGGTCATCAAGCAGCGGTGCCTGCAGGCGGCGCAGGTGAAGTACATCTGCGTCTATCCGCCGCAGCTGCCGCGCTATCGCGAACTGCGCGAGCAGATCCTGGGTCCGGCCGCCGACCTCGTCTAGTGTCCTGCGCGCGCATCGCGCGCTATCCTTGCGGCTGGAGCTTCCGCGATGTCCTTCAAGCTCACCTATTCCACGATGTTCGATCCGCCGCCGGCGCTGCACGACGGCTTCGAGCGCGCGCTCGCGGCGATTCGCGCGAACCTGGGAGGCGAGCACGCGATGCTCATCGGCGGCCGCGACGTTCGCGCGCCGCGGCAATTCTCCGCGCACTCGCCCATCGACACGCGCATGGTGCTCGGCCGCTTCCAGGCCGGCGAGGACGTGCACGCGAACGAAGCGATCGATGCCGCGCGTCGTGCGTTTCCCGCGTGGGCGGCAACGCCGTGGCAAGAGCGCGTTCGCCTGCTTCGACGTGCGGTGACGCTCATCGAGGAGCGCGTGTACTTCATCGGCGCCGCGCTTGCGCTCGAGGTGGGCAAGAATCGCATGGAGTCGCTCGGCGAAGCGCAGGAAACCGCCGATCTCATCGCGTATTACTGCGACGAGATGGAGCGCAACGGCGGCTTCGTCGTGCGCATGCGCGACGATCCGTTGCAAGGCGTCGTGAGCGAGAACCGCAGCGTGCTGAAGCCCTACGGGCCGTGGCTCGTGATCGCGCCTTTCAACTTTCCGCTGGCGCTTGCGGGCGGGCCTGCGGGTGCCGCGTTGGTCGCGGGCAACACGGTCGTGTTCAAGTCCGCGTCCTCGACGCCGTGGAGCGGGCGCCTGCTGGCGGACGCGTTCCGCGACGCGGGCGTGCCGGCCGGCGTCGTCAACTACGTCACGGGGCCGGGCGGATCGCTCGGCGAAGCGCTGGTCCGGCACCCCGACGTTGCGGGCGTCACCTTCACCGGGAGCTCCGCCGTCGGCATGCATCTCGTGCGCCTGCTTGCGCATGGCGGATGGCCGCGGCCGTGCATCGCCGAAATGGGCGGCAAGAACGCGGCGATCGTGACGCGCCACGCGAATGTCGCGGCGGCGGCGACCGGTGTGGCGCGCTCGGCATTCGGCTTGTCGGGACAGAAGTGCTCCGCATGCTCGCGCGTGTACGTCGAGCACACCGTGTTCAACGACTTCGTCGCCGCGCTGCACGCGCAGGCGATGAACATCGGAGTCGGGGATCCCACCGTTCGCGAGCATTGGATGGGGCCCGTGATCGACGCCAGGGCGGTCGCGCAATACGAGGACGCAGTCGCGCAGGTCCACGCGATCGGTGCCGAAGGCAGCATCGTGAGCGGAGGCGAGAGGCTCGATCACGGCGATCTCGCACATGGTCACTACTGCGCGCCGACCGTGGCACGCGCGCCGCTGGCGCATGCGCTGTGGCGCAGCGAGCTCTTCGTGCCGTTCGTGCTGGTGGCGCCGGTCGACTCGCTCGCCGAGGCGCTCGCGCATGCGAACGCGAGCGAATACGGCCTCACCGCGGGCTTCTACGGGAGCGACACGGAAACCGAGTACTGGTTCGAAGGCATCGAGGCCGGCGTCTGCTACGCCAACCGCTCGCAAGGCGCGACGACGGGTGCGTGGCCCGGTTACCAGCCGTTCGGCGGATGGAAGGGGTCGGGCTCGACGGGCAAGGCGGGCGGATCGATGTACTACCTTCCGCAATACATGCGTGAACAGTCGCAGACCCGCGTACGCAAAGCGTAGCTCTACTTCGCTCGCACAGTGACAATGGTACCGGCCACGACGAGTGCGCCGCCGGCGAGAAGATTGAGCGTCAACGGCTCGTCCAGAAAGAGCGCGCCCCACAGCACGCCGAACAGCGGAATGAGGAATGTGACGGTCAGCGCTCGCTGAGGGCCGACGTCGGCGATGAGCTTGAAGTAAATGAGATAGGCGATTGCAGTGGATCCGATCGCGAGTCCCAGCACGTTGGCCACGACAAGCGCCGTCAGCGGCCCAGGAACCGTCGTGAACGGAAGCAACGGCATCAGCGCGAGCGCCGCGAAGACCTGGCTCGCGCAGGCAATCGCCATGCTGGGCACGTCCGACAGCGCACGCTTCGTGTAGACCCCCGCCAGCGCGTAGCAGATCGCCGCGACGAGGCACGCGGCAACCGCGATGAGCACGTCGCGACTCGCCGCGCCCGGCTGCAAGCCGACGAGCACCACGACGCCGACCATTCCGAGGGCGATTCCCGCGAGCTTCTTCTTCGTTGCGGGCTGCGCGAGCCATACGGCGCCCGCGAAAACGGCGAAGAACGGGCTCGTCGCATTCAGCACGGCCCCGGCGGACGCGCTGATGTACTGCTCCGCGTAGCAGAACAGCGAGAATGGAATCGCCGAATTGACGATGCCCACCACGAGAAACTCGCGCCACCGCGTGCGAAACGGCGGAATGCGCCGCTGCGCGAACGCGAGCGCGAGCAAGACCAGCGCCGCAAGTGACACGCGGACATACGCGAGTGGCACGGCGCCGAGCGCGGGCACGGCCACGCGCATGAAGACGAACGAGCCTCCCCAGAGCGCCGCTAACGTGACGAGCAGCGCCGACTGCCGGTCCCGGCATCCTCAGGCGCCGCGTTCGAGGTCGAGCAGCTTTTGCTTCCTCGCCAGTCCGCCGCCGTAGCCCGTCAGCGCACCGTCGGCGCCGATCACGCGATGGCAGGGCACGATGATCGACAGCCGGTTCTCGCCATTGGCGCGGCCGACCGCGCGCACGGCCTGGGGTTGGCCGATGCGGCGCGCGAGCTCGGCGTAGGAGCAGGTCTCGCCTGGAGGAATCTCGAGCAGCGCGTTCCATACCCGCGATTGAAAGTCGGAGCCGGTCAACGCGACCGGCGTTTCAAATGCACGGCGTGTCCCCTCGAAGTATTCGCCGAGCTCGCGCTCGATCTGGTCGAGGTAGCGATGGTTGCCCGGCAGTGCACGCGCACGCAGCCGCTTCGAGAGCGATGCGAGGGCGCGCTCGAGGCCGCGACGGTCGACGAAGTCGAGAAGATGCAGCCCGCGATCGTCCGCGAGCGCGAGCATGGCGCCGAGCGGCGTCTCGATCCACTTCGCGTGCAGCACGCCGACGTCGCCCGCACGCGACGGCGCCGCGCCGACGAGGCGCGCGAACGCCTCGCGAAATCCGCTCGCGGATTCGAATCCCTGGTCGAGCTGTGAGTCGAGCACGGTCTTTCCTTTCCTGATGTCGAGGAGTGCGAGGCCCATACGCCTCGCGCGGTGATAGGCCTGGAACGTCATGCCGCAGTAGCGCTTGAACTGCCGCCGCGCCGTGGACGGGTCGATGCCCATGTCGACGAGCTCCGCATCGCGGTAGCGACGGCCGGGCTCGCGCTCGACTGCGACGAGCAGCTGCTCGACCAGCGGCGGCGGCTTGCGCCCGCGATCCAGCGGCCGGCATTTCATGCACGGCCGGTAACCCGCGTGCAATGCTTCCGAGGGCGCGCCGAAGAACTCGACGTTCTCGCGCTTCGGCGTGCGCGCGCGGCACGTGGGCCGGCAGAAGATGCCCGTGGTGCGCACGCCGAGCCAGAAGACACCCTCGTACGAGGAGTCCTTGCGCTCGAACGCGCGATACATCGTGGCGACGGTAGGCAGTTGCGACATGGCTCGCATACTACGCACATCGAACGCTGCCCGCCGCCGAAATTCGGGCAGGCAATTCCCGATCAACTTGCGATCAATGCAGCGATTGCAGCAGGCGGTGTGTCGCCTGGAGCGCGCGCCGTGCGCGCTCCACCGCCGGCACCGTTTTCGCGAGGGCCTCCTGGGGAATTTCGATGCTGATCGGCGTGTCGCCGGGAACGGCACGCAAGATGCCGCGAAGGTCGAGTCCGCCTTCGCCAGGCAGCAGCCGCTCGGCGCGCGCCTGATGCAGGAGGCCCTCGAGCGTGGTCGGACGCTCGGCCGGCGCGTCGCACATCTGGACGTAGCGAAGCCATGACGGCGGAACCGAAGAGATCTCGCTTGCGACGCTTCGGCCACGATCGAAGTGAATGGGGTCGATGAGCAGGCCCGCGTTGTCTCGCTTCGTGCTCCCCACGATGTGCGCCCCTTGAGCGAAGTTCCTCGCATCGGTCCATGGCATGGGCTCGAGGCAGGGTGCAATGCCGAGCGGCGCGGCGATGTCGCACAGCGCTGCGAAGTTCTCGACGAGACGCGCTTGGTCCGGATCGTTGCCCGCGATCAATGCATTCCGCGCGCCCAGGCGCGCCGCCGTTTCCAGCACCGGCAGGAAATCGCGCACGCGCGTCTCGGGCTTGAGGCGCAGGATCTCGACGTCGAGGACGTCGATGCCCGTATCGGCAAGGCGCGCGAGCGTGTCGCGGATGACGGGCGTGTCGCCGATCGTTTCGTACGACGGCTCGTTCGGCGTGGCGGGAATCAGGCGCAGGCCGACGTGCGAGTAGCCCGCGTCGCGTGCGCAAGTCACCATCTCCGGCGGCGGCAGCTCGAGAACGGTGAGCGCCGAAAGCGAGAAGATGCGTGTCATGCGTTTACAGGCGCTCGATGACGAGCGCGATGCCTTGGCCTACGCCGATGCACATCGTCGCGAGCGCGTAGCGTCCGCCGGTGCGCTCGAGCTGATACAGCGCCGTGGTGACGAGGCGCGCGCCGCTCGCGCCGAGCGGATGACCGAGCGCGATCGCGCCGCCGTTGGGATTGACGTGCGGCGCGTCGTCGGGAAGACCGAGGTCGCGCGTCACCGCGAGCGCCTGCGCCGCGAAGGCCTCATTGAGCTCGATCACGTTCATGTCGCCGATGTTCAACCCGGTCTTGGCCAGCAGCTTGCGAGTGGCCGGCGCCGGGCCGAAACCCATGATCCGCGGCGGCACGCCGGCAACCGCACTCGCGACGACGCGCGCGCGGCGCCTCAGTCCGTACTTCGCGGCCGCCGACTCGGAAGCGAGCAGGACTGCGCACGCGCCATCGTTCACGCCCGAGGCATTGCCTGCCGTCACCGTGCCGTCCGGCTTCACCACGCCCTTGAGCTTCGCGAGCGAATCGCGCGTGGTTGCACGGGGATGCTCGTCCTCCTTGAACACGACCGGTTCGCCCTTCTTCGCAGGCACGGTGACCGGCACGATCTCCTCGTCGAGGCGGCCGGCGGCAATGGCAGCCGCCGCGCGCTCCTGGCTTCGCAGCGCGAACGCGTCCTGGTCGGCGCGGCTCACGTTGAAGTCGGTCGCGACGTTCTCGGCCGTCTCGGGCATGGAGTCGATGCCGTACTTGCTTTTCATCAACGGATTGACGAAGCGCCAGCCGATGGTCGTGTCCTCGATTTTCGCGACCCGCGAGAACGGGCTGTCGGCCTTGGCCATCACGAACGGCGCGCGCGTCATGCTCTCCACACCGCCGGCGATCATGAGATCGACTTCCCCGGTCTTGATGGCCCGTGACGCGACCGCGATCGCGTCGAGGCTCGACCCGCACAGGCGGTTGATGGTGACGCCGGGCACGTCGGGCGGAATGCCGGCGAGCAGGAGCGCCATGCGCGCGACGTTGCGGTTGTCCTCGCCGGCCTGGTTGACGCAGCCATAGACCACGTCGTCGACCGCGCCCCAGTCGACGCCGGGGTTGCGTTGCATGAGCGCCGCGATGGGCACGGCCCCGAGATCGTCGGTGCGCACCGTGGAAAGCGCGCCGCCGTAACGGCCGATGGCGGTGCGAATGGCGTCGCAGATGAAGGCTTCCTGCATGATGACATTCCTCAAGTTGCTTGTTGCGCGATCCGGTTGGCGAGCGGAACACCCGTCATCCTGGCCAGCTCCTCGAGCGCGAGGCCCGGCGCGATCTCGATGACGACCAGCCCTTCGCGCGTCACGTCGATGACGGCAAGGTCGGTGTAGATGCGGTTGACGCAAGCGAGTCCCGTGACCGGATAGGTGCACGCCGGCACGATCTTGCTCTCGCCTCGCTTCGTCACGTGTTCCATCATCACGACGACTCGCTTGGCGCCGATCGCGAGGTCCATCGCGCCACCGACTGCGGGGATGTCGTCCTTGCCGCCCGTGTGCCAGTTCGCGAGGTCGCCCTTCACGGAGACCTGGAACGCGCCCAGCACGCAGAAGTCGAGGTGCCCGCCGCGCATCATGCCGAACGAATCGGCGTGATGGAAGAACGATGCGCCCGGCAGCGCCGTGACGGCCTGCTTGCCCGCGTTGATGAGGTCCCAGTCCTCTTCGCCTGGCGTGGGCGTCGGTCCCATGCCGAGCAAGCCGTTCTCGGTATGGAGGATGATCTCGCGATCCACGGGGAGGCAATTGGCCACCATCGTCGGCAGGCCGATGCCGAGATTGACGTACGCGCCGTTCGGGATGTCGCGTGCGACGCGGGCCGCCATCTGCTCTTTCGTGAACCGTTGCATGTCTTTAGGCTGCGGCGCCTCGCGCCGGCACCGCCTTCGCGGCTGGCGGAACCTCGACCACGCGCGCGACGAAGATGCCCGGGGTCACGACGGCTTCGGGATCGAGGTCGCCGAGTTTCACCACCTCACTCACCTGGGCGATGGTGCACGTAGCGGCGGATGCCATGACAGGGCCGAAGTTGCGGGCGGTCTTGCGATAGACGAGGTTGCCCCACCGGTCCGCACGCAAAGCCTTGATGAGCGCTACGTCGGCGTGGATCGGGTATTCGAGCACGTAGTTGCGGCCATCGATCGTGCGCGTTTCCTTGCCTTCGGCGAGCAGCGTGCCATATCCCGTCGGTGTGAAGAAGGCGCCGATCCCCGCGCCCGCGGCGCGAATCCGCTCCGCGAGGTTGCCTTGCGGCACGAGCTCGAGCTCGATCTCACCGGTGCGGTACAACGCGTCGAAGACGTGCGAGTCCACCTGCCGGGGGAACGAGCAGATGATCTTGCGCACGCGCTTGGTCGCAAGCAGCGCGGCGATGCCAGTGTCGCCGTTGCCTGCGTTGTTGTTGACGATGGTCAGGCCGCGCGCGCCTTGCGTGATCAGCGCATCGATCAGCTCCGACGGCATGCCTGCCGTGCCGAAGCCGCCGATCATGATGGTCGCCCCATCGTGGATGTCGGCGACGGCGACCGCAGCGCTCTCGACGATCTTGTTGATCACCTGTGGGACTAGCTCCCTACTGATCGGCGAACGGCGGACCCACGTAGTTTTCGGCGAGGCTGGTTGCCGCGGGAATCGACGTCGTGACGTACTCGAGCTGGGAAAGCTGGAGCCGGTGCCCGAACCCGTCGTCGTCGGGAAAGCGATGCAGCATCGACGTCATCCACCACGAGAAGTGCTCCGCGCGCCAGATGCGCGCGAGGCAGGTCTTCGAGTATGCGCGCAGCTTGTCCTCGCTACCGCTTGCGTAATAGTCGGCAAGCGCTCGCGAAAGAGTGCGGACGTCGGCCATCGCGAGGTTCATGCCCTTGGCCCCCGTGGGCGGGACGATGTGCGCCGAGTCGCCGGCCAGGAACAGGCGCCCGCATTGCATCGGCTCGGCCACGAAGCTGCGCATGGGTGCCACGAGCGTCTCGAGCACCTCTCCTTCGCGCAACGTCCATCCGTCGTCGGTTTCAAGTCGCGTATGAAGTTCGTCCCAGATGCGCCGGTCGGGCCACAGGGCGCGATCCTCGCCGGGCGCAACCTGCAGATAGAGCCGCGTGAGCTCCGGCGAGCGCATGCTGTACAGCGCGAACCCGTGATCGTGGTACGCGTAGATGAGCTCATCGTGCGTCGGCTGGGCCTTCGCCAGGATGCCCAGCCAAGCAAACGGATACGTGCGCTCGAAGATCGTCAGGTGACCTTGCGGCATCGATTGCCGGCACACGCCATGAAAGCCGTCGCACCCTATGATGAAGTCGCATGCGAGCGCGTGATCGCGGCCCCCGTGCGTATAGTGAATCGAAGGCTCGCCGGACTCGAAGCCGTGCGGCCTTGCGTTCGTCGCTTCGAACAGGATCGTCCCGTCGTCGGCCAGGCGTGCCTCGATCAGGTCCTTCACGACTTCCTGCTGGCCGTACACCATGATCGAGCGGCCGCCGGTCAGTGATGGAAAATCGATCCTGCGACTGATCCCCTCGAAGCGGATCTCGATGCCGTGGTGGACCAGGCCTTCGCGGCGCATGCGCGCGCCGACTCCCGCCGCTTCGAGCAAATCCACCGTGCCTTGCTCGAGCACGCCCGCGCGCACGCGATGCTCGACGTATTCACGGTCGCGGTTTTCCAGGATGACGGAATCGATGCCCGCGCGGTGAAGGAGGTGCGACAGCATGAGCCCCGCAGGCCCCGCGCCGACGATGCCGATCTTGGTTCGCTGCGTCGTGGTCATGCCGTCTTCTTGCTTGCGTGTCCGCCCAGGAAAAGCCGATTGAGATCCGGATCGTGCAAGAGCTCCGACGCCGGCCGGTCGAGCGCGAGGCGCCCCATCTCGAGCACAAGCGCGCGGTTCGCATACTTAAGCGCGGTGCGCACGTTCTGCTCGACCATCAGCACGGTGACGCCACCGTCGGCGAGCTGGCGCAGGAGCGTCATCACGTCCTGGACGAGCTTGGGCGAAAGTCCGATCGACGGCTCGTCGATCAACAATACACGCGGGCGCAGGAGAAGTGCGCGCCCGACCTCGAGCTGCTTTTGCTCGCCGCCCGACATCGTCGAGGCCTGGTTGTCGATCCGCTCCCGGATGCGCGGAAAGCGCGCGAGCACTTCCTCGATGCGGCCCGGCAGCTCCCCGCGCGGCAGCGTGATGCCGCCGAGCTCGAGGTTGTGGCGCACCGACAGCGAGCCGAAGAGATTGCGACCCTGCGGCACGAACGCGAGCCCGCGGGCGAGGAGCTCGCGCTGACCCATGCCGTTGACCACCTGGCCCTCGAAGCGGACTTCGCCCGAGCGCGGCGTGAGCAGTCCGAACAGCGTCTTCAGCACCGTGGACTTGCCCGCGCCGTTCGGGCCGATCAGAAGCGTGATCTCGCCCTTGCGAGCGTCGAGCGTCGTCTCGTTGAGGATGGTGAGGCTCGGCGTGTAGCCGGCGACGACCTGGTCGAACTCGATGGTCTTTTCGGGCGTCGGCCTAGTTTCCAAGATAAGCCTCCAGCACCTGGCGGTTCGATTGCACCGCTTGCGGCGGGCCTTCGGCGAGCACCCGGCCTTCCACCATGCAGATCACGTGCGGGCACAGCTTCATGATGAAGTCCATGTTGTGCTCGATCACGACGAAGCTGCCGCCTTGCACCTTGTTGAGCTCGACCAGAAGCTCGTGCAACTGGTCGACGAGGCTTGGATTCACGCCGGCGCACGGCTCGTCCAGCAGCACGAGGCGCGGCGCCGGCATGAACGCCATCGCGATGTCGATGAGCTTCTGCTGGCCGTATGAGAGATTGCCGGCGTCGAGATGCGCCACGTGCTTCAGGCGGAACATCTCGATCATCTGGTCGGCATGCTGGCCGAGTCCGGCGTCGGGCGCGGCGAACAGCCGCGCGCCGAGCGTGCCCTTGAACTCTTGCGCAGCCGCGATGAGGTTGTCCCGAACGGACATCTTGCCGAACACTTGCAGTGTCTGGAACGTCCGCCCGACGCCGCGCCGCGACAATTCGAGCGGCGACATGCCCGTGATGTCCTCGCCGCAGAACGCGACGTGTCCGGACGTGGGCTTGATCTGCCCGAGGATGCTGTTGAAGAGCGTCGTCTTGCCCGAGCCGTTCGGCCCGATCACGCCGACGATCTCGCCCGGACCGACGTTGAACGTGACGCCGTCGACCGCCTTGATGGCACCGTATTGCTTCTTGACGTCCTTGACCTCGAGGAACGGCGTCATTTCGTTCCTCCGGGAGCTTTCTTCCATCGATCGGCGATCGACAGGATGCCACCGGGCAGCCACACCATGAGGGCCACGACGGCGACTCCGAAGAACACGAGATACCACTTCTGCATGAATTTCAGCCACTCGACGTTGGACGCGCGCAGCGCCTCGGGCAGCAGGATGATGATGATCGTGCCGACGACCGGACCGAAGAAGCGCCCCGAGCCGCCGACGATCACCGCGAGCAGCATCATGAGCGACGTCGAGAAATGGAACGGGCCGGGCTCGATGAACTCCACGAGCGATGCGTAGTACACGCCGCCGATGCCCGCGCAAGCGGCGCCGATCGCGAACGCGAGGAGGGTGTACGCCGTGATGTTCACTCCCAGGCTCTCCGCCCGGATCGGGTTGTCGCGCAGCGCCGCGAACGCGCGTCCCCACGGCGAGCGCAGGAGATACCAGAGCAGTGCACCGAGCACGAGCAGCGAGGCCAGCGTGAAGTAGAAGAACGCGATGTGCCCATCGGTCGACATGCCAAGCACCGACGGTCGCGGAATGTTGGAGATGCCGAATGTCCCGCCCGTGATCTTCTCCTCGTTGCGCATCACCAGGAACACGAGCACGTTGAACCCCAGCGTGGCGAACGCGAGGTAATGGTGCTGCACGCGCAGCGCCGGGAAGCCGAGCGCGAGGCCGATCGCAAAGCACGCGATGGCCGCGATGGGCAGCACGACGAAGAACGGCCAGCCGAACTTCATCAGGATCGCGGCGATATAGGCGCCGATGCCGAAGAATGCGGCTTGACCGAGCGACATTTGCCCCGCGTAGCCGACGGTGAGGTTGAGGCCCATCGTCGCCATGAGGTACACGCAGCAAAGCGTCATGAGGTAGACGTCGCTGCGCTTGAGCATCCACGCGAGCGCGGCGAGCGCCGCGACGACGACAATCAACGCGATCTTCCCGGCGGCGCTCATACCTTCCTCTCCTCGGATTTGCCCAGCAGACCTTCCGGCCGGAACAGGATCACGAGCAGGAACAGGACCAGGGCCACGCCTTCCTTGTATGCGGGCGAAACGTAGAACCCGACGAGGTTCTCGAGGACGCCGATGAGCACGCCGCCGAGCAGCGCGCCGCGCGTCTGGTTGAAGCCGCCGATGATCGCGGCGAAGAACGCTTTCTGTCCGATCGAGTCACCCATGTCGAACTTGGCGAGGTAGGTCGGGGTCACCAGAAGCGCGGCGACCACCGCCAGCACGGCGTTGATCACGAACACGTAGAGCACCATGCGCTTGACATCGATGCCGAGCACCTTCGCCGCTTCGGTGTTCTGCGCGACGGCCTGCATCGCGCGCCCCGTGACGGTCTTGTTGATGAACGCCTGCAGCGCGATCACGATGGCGCCCGCGAGCACCAGCGTTCCGATGTCAGCATAGGACACGTTGATGCCGGCGAGCGAGAGCTGGCCGCTTGGGAAAGGGCTCGGGAAGGGATGCGCTTCGGCGCTGTAGCCTGCGCGGACCGCGGACTTCACGGCAATCGACAGGCCGAGCGTTGCGATCACGAGCGGGATGACGCCGTGCTTGATCAGCGGATCGACGATCAGGCGCTTGAAGCCTGCACCGAGCACGACCGCTGCGATGACGCACGTCAGCAGGAACGCGAGCCACAGCGGGCTGCCGACCGCGATGAAGAACAGCATCGCGAACGCCGGCAGCATGACGAACTCGCCCTGCGCGAAGTTGATCACGCCCGCCGCCTGCCACAGCAGCGTGAAGCCGAGCGCGGCGAGCGCATAGATCGCTCCCGTTGCCGTGCCCGACACGATGAGCTGGACGAAGTCCCCCATACCCCTCCCGAAAGCCGTGCTTCCGACTACTTGCCGCCGGCCGGCGGGAGTGTGTCGGTGACAGTCTGCTTGCCGTTCACGACCTTGACGAGGAAGCTCTCGCGGTCGAGATCGCCGTTGTTGTCGAACGCCACGTCGAGCAGCACGCCGGGGTAGTCCTTGACGGCGATCTTCGCGCCGTGAAGCGCCTTGGCGAACTCCTTGCTGTCGATCTTCTTGTTCTTCTCGGTGATCGCCTTGATGACGTACGCGGCGCTGTACCCCTTCATGCCGTTGTGGTCGCTCTTGTACTTGTATTCCTTCTGGAACTTGTCGTCGAACGCCTTGATCGCCGGCTGCGGAGCGTCGGCGGTCAGTCCCACGTGCGCGATGGCGCCGTTGGCCGCATCGCCTGCAAGCTCGATCACCTTCTGGCCCGTGAGCGTCGTCTCGCCGATGATGGGCTTGTCGTAGCCCTGCTTCTTGAGCTCGCGCAAGGCGCGCGCGGACTCTTCCTCGTTGGTATAGACGAAGAGCGCGTCGGCATTCGCCTGCTTGGCCTTCAGCACCGCGCCGGAGAAGTCCACCTGGCCCGGATCGGTCGAGATGTCGGCAGCGACCTTCAGGCCCACCGCTTCGAGGGCCTTGACCATCGAGTCGCGCCCGCCCTTGCCGAAGTCGTTGTTGACCCACATGATCGCGACCGTCTTCGCCTTCACGTTGTCGCGCAGATACTTCGCGACCTTCGGCATCGCCGTCGCTTGCGTGAAAGACGTGCGGAACACGTAAGGATTGCCTTGCTGCGTGATGGCCGCGGCTTCGCCGCCCGTGAAATTGGGGATCTCGGCCTTCTTGGTCTCCGCCATGCTGACCATGATCGAGCCCGAGAACACCGGTCCCATCACGACGTAAGCGCCGTCGTCGACCGCCTTTTGCGTGAGCGCCTTGGCGATGCCGGGGTTGCTTTGCGTGTCGACGGAAATCACGTCGACCTTCCGCCCGAGGATGCCGCCGGCCGCGTTGATTTCCTTGAATGCGAGCTTCAAGCCGTTGTCGAAGTTGGTGCCGGCGGTCGCTCCGCCGCCCGAGAGCTCGACGATGCTGTAGATCTTGACGGGCGCCTGCGCGAATACGGTGAGCGGAACGGCGAGCGCCGTGGCCGCGATGATCGTGCGGATGCTGCGTTTCATCCTTGATTCCTCCGTGGTGGCGTCCGACGACGCCGGCGAAATGCCCTGCTCGCGAACTCCCCCGGTGCGCCGCTCTTCTTGCTGCGAGCTGATTAGCGTTCGGGCGAGCCCCAAAACTGCCAGCGGGGCGACACGCGATTCCGCCCGTGTCGGCGACAACCGCGAAATCACGATATCCCTTGCCCTAATGAGCGTCAATTGCGCAGCTAGCGCATTCCGGCGCGGGTAGCTATGCGTTCGGTTTATCGCGATTCGGCGCTGCGGTGAGGGCGGCGCTACCGCCCGACGTTGAGATAGAGCCAGATGAGGGCCATCGCGCCCAGGATCGACATGATCCAACCTCCGCCATGGAAGCGGCCGTCGTTCGCCCTCCAGAGAAGGCTCGTTATGACGCCGCCGACCAGCGATCCGCCGATCCCCAGCAACGCCGTCATCCAGAATCCCATGTTGACGGCGCCCGGGTAGAAGTAGCGCGCGAGCACGCCCACGATGAAGCCCACGATAATCATGCCGATGATGCTCAGGATGCCCATGGTGTGACCTCTGGCGGCTGCGACGGACGCGATGCTAGCACGCGTAAGCTGGGGCGCGTCCGTTGCGACTCATCGCCATGAAGCTCTCTTCAATCACCGCAGTGTGCGCGTTCCTCATGGTTCTCACCAGTACGGCGAACGCGTCGCCTGCCTGCAGCGCAGCATCGGGGCGCGACACGCTGCCTCTCGTCGAGCTCTACACGTCCGAGGGCTGCGACAGCTGCCCGCCGGCGGATCGCTGGCTCTCGACAACGTTTCCCGCCGACAACGCCACGGCGTCGGTGCTCGCCTTCCACGTCGACTATTGGGATCGCCTGGGGTGGAAGGATCGCTTCGCGTCCGCGGATTACACGGCACGGCAGCACGCGTCGATGCGCGCGAGCGGGGGCACGTTCGTCTATACGCCGCAGGTGCTCGTGCAGGGGCGCGACGTCGACCGCGCCAAGCGCGTTGCCGCGGTGAAGGCGGCGCGCACGCAAGCGGCACGCTCGACGATCTCGCTCGAAGCCGACGACGGACTTGTGCGCGTGCGTGCGAGCGTGCCGGACAAGGCATCGCGGCGCAACGCGGCCGTGTGGATCGCGTACACCGACAGCGGCCTCGTCTCGGACGTCAAGGCGGGCGAGAACCGCGGCGTGCAGCTCCACCACGATCACGTCGTGCGTGCGCTGTACGGTCCGTTTGCGATCGACGATGCGGGCGAAGCGAGCGCGACCATGAACGTGGCGGCGCCGAAGGAACGCGGCGGCCATGCGGCCCTCGTCGCGTTCGTGCAGAACCGCGCGAACGGCGATGTGCTTCAAACGCTCACGATGCCCCTTTGCAAGGTCCTCTAGGGGCGTCGCGGATTCCGACGGGCGCGTTTTGTTTTTTGCCGGCCTTGGTGTAGTTTTCCGCCGTTTGCGGGATCCGCAACCGCAAAGGGGGAGCCGTCATGTGCATCGACCGTGCGCCGATTTCGGCGCTCTTTCGCTTGGTCGCTTGGGCGTTTGGACTTGCGGCGGCCGCGTTTCCAGCCTTGACCTTTGCTATGGATTCGGTGCCGATCGGCGCCGATGCGATCCGGGTGGCTGCCGTTCGCGCGGCGCCGAGTCCGCTGCTCGCCGTCGACCAGAACCGCGGCACCGTCGTCGATCGCATCGTCGCGGACTGGAGCGATGCGCTGGTCGCCGCCAACGCGGGCCTGTCGCGAGACCAGCTGCGCACGATGCTCGCCGCCATGCGCGCCGACCACCTGCTCGCGGCCAGCCTCGCGGGCTCGCTCGACGGCTTGCGCAACGTCATCGCGCAGGCCATCACGTCGAGTGCGCCCGCCGCAACGGACCTGTTCGAGAGCAAGTCGCTCGGCGACACGGGCGGCGATCTCGTCTACACGCCGGTCACGCCGTGCCGTCTCGTGGACACGCGCGGATCGTTCGCGGCGGTGTACCAGGGCGACGGCACCGCTGCGCACACCCCCTCGCCGTTCGCGACGACCAGATTCGCAGCTACACCGAGCAGGGCGGCAACGGCGTGTGCCTGTCGCAATTGCCTGCCGGCCTCAATCCGTCCGCCGTTCAGATGCAGGTGTTCGGGATTCCGGTCAGCGCGGCCGCGTCGGGCGACATCGAGGTTCTGCCGCAGGGATCGACCTTCGGCAGCACGGCGACGCTCGTCTATCTGGGAAGCATCCCGTTTACCGCCGCATCGACCACGGCGAGGGTCAACCTCGCCAACAACCAGATTGGGGTTCAAGTACGCGGCGGCGGCGCGCACGTCGTCATCGATGTGCTCGGCTACTTCAAGGCGCCGGGGGCGCCGATCGGCACGGTGTCGAACATCGCCACCGGCACCGGGCTCACGGGCGGGCCGATCACCACGACGGGCACGATCTCCATCGCCGCCGGCGGCGTGGGTGCGACGCAACTTGCATCGAAAGCGGTGACGCAGGCGAAGCTTTCGCCCGTAGCGACTCCGACGCCTGGCCAGGTGCTGGGCAGCGACGGCACCAACCTGCAATGGCAGACGGTGAGTGGCGGCGGTGGCGGTGTCAGTGGGGTCACGGCATCCGCGCCACTGGCCTCGAGCGGAGGGAGCACTCCGAACGTCAGCCTTACCGGGACGGTGCCGGTCGCCAACGGCGGCACTGGACGCACCACCCTTACGAACAACGGCGTGCTGATCGGCCAGGGCACGAGCGCGGTTGCCACCACGGCGGCGGGAACCGCGGGACAGGTGCTCGTGGGCACGGCCGGCGCGCCCGCATGGAGCAACTTCCCCGACGTTCTCGGGCAACCTCTACGTGCAGGGTGGGTCGCTGCTCAACCCGAACGTCGGGATCAATACCAATGATCCCCAGGCCGTCGTGCATATCCAGCAGTCCTCGACCCCGGTGCCGCCGCGCGTCGAGTCCCTGGGCTCCAGCGGCTTCGGGGCAGGCTGGGACTTCTATCTCAACGGGGCGGCCAAGGGCTACGTCGGCGTTCCCGACCCGTCGGCGGCGCCGGGGGGCGGCGAGATGATGGTCTTCGGTACCACGTCGACGGCGACGTCGTTGTGGGGAGGAAACGCGCGTGCGCTTACGGTATCGGGCAGCGGGAGCGGCAACGTCGGCATCGGCACGCGCCCGTGCGCACCACCAAGCTGCTCGTCAGACGGCGGTTCCGCGGCAATTCTGACGCTGACGACGGATCCGCCGTTACGCGGCGTCTGCCAGCCACCGGCGTCTACGGCGAATCCTCGACGGCCAGCCTGAGCGCCAGGCTGGCGTCTACGGGTAAAACTTCGGCAGCGGCGGAATCGGCGTGACTGGCGAAGCGAATTCCGGCTCGGCGTACCGGCGTGTTCGGAGCCAGCGCGCAGCCCCACGGGCTTCGGCATGTATGCGCGCAACATCGGCGGGCGGGCGCGCGTTGTTCGTCGACGGTCCGGCGAGCCAGGGGCTGCCCTTCGGCGGGCTCGTCAAGGCGATGGTCTATGTCGACTCGGGGGCCACGTCGTCCGCTGCTTCAATGGCGTGACGGGCAGCTCCACCGTTCCTTGCGGCTTTTCGGTGTCGCATCCGGTGATTGGCAACTACTCCATCAACTTCGGATTCACGGTATCCGACCGCTTCACCTTGCTTCAGCCGTTCTACGACGGACCCTTCGGTGGAGCGCCTACATCTGCCGCCTTTATCGCCAACGAACGACTGTCGGTCACGGTCGGAACCAACGTCAGTATGGCTCCGATCCTCCCTGGCCCCGGCAGTTCTACGTGTTCGTCTTCTGATCCGCGAGGCGCCCCGGAGTCGCCGACTCGGGCGACCACAGCGCCTCGATCTGCTCGAGCGAGCTTCCCTTGGTCTCGGGCACCTGGCGGTAGATCCACACGCCACCGACGACGCAGAAGAACGCGAAGAGCATGAACGTCCCCGACTCGCCGATCGCCTCGACGAGCGTCAGGAAGAATTCGCTCACGAGAAACGCCGCGCCCCAGTTCACTGCCGTAGCGACCGCGACCGCGCGTCCGCGCACACGCCCCGGGAAGATCTCGTTGATGACCGTCCACACCACGGGACCAAGCGAAAACGCGAACGAGACGATGAATATCACCAGCGCGATCAGCGTGACGATGCCGGCGGTCGACGACATCGTTCCCTTGCCGGCCGAGAAGAACGCGAGGCCGACCACGACGAGACTCACGCACATGCCGACGAGGCCTGCGAGCAGCAGGGGTCGCCTTCCCAGCTTGTCGATGAAGGCGACCGCGATCAGCGTGGCGACGACGTTCACCGCGCCGATCGCCCAGGTCGTGGCCATCGTCTGCGCCTGCGGCGTCGAGAATCCGGCCGCCGCGAAGATGCGATCCGAGTAGTAGATCACCGCATTGATGCCGGTGATCTGCTGGAACACGGCAAGTCCGATGCCGATGGTGAGCGGACGGCGCCACGCGGGCGCGAACACTTCCGACCACGACGCGTTCGGCGGCTCGTCGCGCAGCGAATCCTCGATCGATTTCAATCGCACGTCGGGGTCCACCCAAGGGCGCGCACGCACGATGTTGGCGCGTGCGAGATCGCGCTGTCCCATGCGCACGAGCCAGCGCGGCGACTCGACCGCCGGCAGGATCGCGACCAGCAGCAGGATCGCCGGCACCGCCGATACGCCGAGCATCATGCGCCACTCGCGGTCGCCGGCGAGCGCCTGGTCGATGAGGTACGCGAGGAAGATGCCGATGGTGATCGCGAGCTGATACGCGGACACGAAGCGGCCGCGCTGTTCCGCGGGTGCGAGCTCTGCCGCATAGAGCGGTGCAGCGACGGCCGCGACGCCGACGCCGAACCCGACGAGGAGCCGTCCTGCGACGAGAATCGTCACGCCGGGCGCAAACGCCTCTACCGCGGCCCCGGCCGCGAACAACACGGCGGCGGCGAGCAGGGCCTTGCGGCGTCCCAGGCGATCCGCGATCTCGCCGCCCGCGAGCGAGCCCACGAGCGCACCGAGGGTCACCCAGCTCGTGACCACCTCGACGAGCATCGGCGAGAGCTTGAGATCGCGCTGGATCCCCTCCAACGCGCCTGAGATGACGCCCTGGTCGTAGCCGAACAGCGCGCCGGAAAGCAGCACCACGGCGAGCACGAGGACCAGCGCCGGCGACCAGTGTCCGGTCTGATCGTTCTGCTGCACGGCCATGAAGCCTCCCCTTGTGGACTTCGCTAGCTGGCTTCGCGGTGTCGCGCCTTGACGGTCATCAGCACCTCGTCCGGATCGCGCTTCCACCAATTGTTGGCGGAGAAGATCTCCACCTCGTGCATGCCGCGGAACCCCGCGCGCTCCATCCACGCGCGCAGCATCGGAAGATCGATCACGCCGTCGCCCATCATCCCACGATCCGTGAGCAAATCAGTGGTCGGCACGAGCCAGTCGCAGATGTGGTACGCGAAGAGGCGCGACGGCGACGAACCGCCGGCGCGTTCGATCTCCCGCTCGAGGTCCGGATCCCACCAGACGTGATACGCGTCGACGGCGATGCCGAGGCCCGAGCCGAGCTCGTCGCACAGCGCGTTCGCGTGCGCCATCGTGTTGACGCACGCGCGGTCCGCGGCGTACATGGGATGCAGCGGCTCGATGGCGAGCGGCATGCCCGCGGGGCGCGCGTACTCCAACAGCTCTCCGATGCCATCGCGCACCATCTCGCGCGCGCCTTGCAGGTCCTTGCCGCGTATGGTGCTGTCGCGTTCCCTGGGAAGCCCGCCGACCACCAGCACGAGGCACGGCGCAGCGAGCGTCAGTGCTTCGTCGACGGCGCGCTTGTTGTCGTCGAGCGCGGCGCGTCGTCCCTCGCGATCGACGGCGGGAAACATGCCGCCGCGGCAATAGCCCGACAGCACGAGGCCTGCGTCGCGGATGCGCGCAGCGCTCTCCTTGAGGCCCGCCTTCGCGACCTGGTCGCGCCACGGCGAGATGCCGCGAATGCCGTGGCGTGCGCAGCCCGCGATGATCGCGGGCAAGTCCCATTGCGCGCGGACCGTCGCGGTGTTGAGCGAAAGCAGGCCGGAGTCGGGCTCAGCCATCGCAGCCATTCACGGCGAGGAACGTGCGCATCCTCGACGCCGCAAGCGCAGGATCGCGCAGCACGCCCGCTTCATCGGCGAAGCGGAACAACTGGGCGAGGTGCAGGACGCTGCGCGCGCTCTGCTGACCTCCCACCATCGAGAAGTGCGCCTGGTGGCCGTTGAGCCACGCGAGGAACACGACGCCTGTCTTGTAAAAGCGCGTCGGCGCCGCGAACACGTGGCGCGACAGCGGCACCGTCGGGCCGAGGATGTCGTGGAACGCCCGGGTATTCCCCGCCGCGAGCTCGCCAAGGGACGCGGAGGCTGCGGGCGCGATGGCGTCGAAGATGCCGAGCAGCGCGTCGCTATAGCCATGCGCGTCGCCCGCGATGAGCTCGGCATAGTTGAAATCGTCGCCGGAGTACATGCGCACGCCCGCGGGCAACCGGCGGCGCATCGCGATTTCCTTGCCCGCGTCGAGGAGGGAGATCTTGATGCCGTCGACCTTCGATGGGTGGGCCGCGATGACGCCAAGCGCGGTGTCCATCGCGCGCATGTGATCCGCGTCGCCCCAGTAGCCCGCGAGCGCGGGATCGAACATCTCGCCCAGCCAATGCAATATGACAGGCTCTCGCGCCTGCGACAGGATGCGATCGTAGACGCGCTCGTAGTCGGCCGGCGACCGCGCGATTCGCGCAAGCGCGCGGCTCGCCATGACGATCATGCGGCCGCCGAGCGCCTCGACCGCCTCCATCTGCTGCTCGTAGGCGGCGATCACGTCGTCGACGCTGCGTGCATCCTCCGGCGGCAGGTGATCGGTGCCCACACCGCTCGCGATCATCGCACCCGGCGTGTCGCGCGCCGCGTCGAGCGATCGGCGCACGAGCTCGAGGGACGTCGGCCAATCGAGCCCCATGCCGCGCTGCGCCGTGTCCATCGCTTCCGCGACGCCCAAGCCGAGCGACCACAGGTAGCGGCGATATGCGATGGTGGCATCCCAATCGATCGCTGCACCGAGCCAGGGATCGACCGCTGCGAATTGATCGGCGACGACGTGCGCGGCCGAATACGCGACGCGCGTGAATGCGCGCGCAGGACGTTGCGGGAAGGCGCGCGGCTCGCGCAGCGCATAAGGCTCGAAGCCTCCGCCCGCAACGGGCAGGCGCATCACGAGTCCGGAGCGATCGGGCGCGTTCACTGCGGAAGCTCCGGCACGTCGACCCATCGCCGTTCCTTCCAGCTCTGTTGAGCGAGCTCGACGAGCTGCACGCCCTTGGCGCCTTCGCGCAGCGTCCACTGGAACGGCGCGTCCTCCACGACGTGGCGGATGAAGTGCTCCCACTGCACCTTGAAGCCGTTGTCGTACGTCGTCGTGTCCGGCACGACCTCCCATCCCTTGAAAAAATCGATGGCCTGCGGCACGTCGGGGTTCCACACGGGCTTCGGCGTATTCACGCGTGCCTGCGAGCGGCATTGCTGCAGTCCCGCGACCGCGGAGCCGTGCGTGCCATCGACCTGGAACGTGACGAGATCGTCGCGGCGCACGCGTACGCACCAGCTCATGTTGAGCGTGGCGATGACGCCGCCGTCGAGCTCCAGCGTTGCGTATGCCGCGTCGTCGGCGTTCGCGTCGTAGGGCTCGCCACCCTCGTCCCAGCGCTTCGGGATATGCGTCGCGCCGATGCACGACACGCTCTTCACTTTCGCAATGACATTGTCGAGGACGTAGCGCCAGTGGCACATCATGTCGAGGATGATGCCGCCGCCGTCCTGCGCGCGATAGTTCCACGAGGGCCGCTGCGCCGGCTGCAGGTCGCCCTCGAACACCCAGTAGCCGAACTCGCCGCGCACGGACAGCATGCGGCCGAAGAATCCGGCGTCGCGCAGCATGCGCAGCTTCATGAATCCCGGCAGGAAGAGCTTGTCCTGCACGGCGCCGTTCTTCACGCCGGCTCGCTCGGCCGTGCGCGCGATGTCGAGCGCCTGTTCGAGCGTGGTCGCGGTGGGCTTCTCGCAGTAGACGTGCTTGCCCGCGGCGATGGCGCGGCGCAGAAGCTCGGGCCGCATTTGCGTCGTCGCCGCGTCGAAGAACACGGTGTCGGCGGCGTTGCCGAGCGCGCGGTCGAGGTTGGTCTCGATGCGCTCGATGCCGTTGGCCTTCGCGAGGGCCGCGAGCTTGTCGGCGCTGCGTCCAACGAGGATGGGATCGGGCATGACGCGGTCGCCGTTGCCCAGGGCGACGCCGCCTTGTGCGCGAATAGCCGCGATCGAGCGCACGAGATGCTGGTTGGTGCCCATGCGTCCCGTGACGCCGTTCATGATGATGCCGAGTGGAATAGTTTTCATGGCTCAAGCTGCGGCGCGTCGGCGCCGGAAGAGGTTTCGCACGCCCTCGAACTTCATGACGATCACGAGGACGATCGTGATCCACAGCACGGCGGAGATAGGCCTCGTGAAGAAGGGCGTCAGATTACCGTCGGACAGCACGAGGCCGCGCCGCAATCCCTTCTCCATCAGGTCGCCGAGGACCATGCCCAGCACGAGCGGCGCGACCGGATACTTGAAGCGCCGAAGCACGTATCCCAGCACGCCGAATCCGAGCATGACCCACACGTCGAACAGGCGTGAAGCGATGGCGAACGAGCCGACGACGCACAGGACGAAGATGACGGGCAGGATCACGGGCTTCGGCACCATCAGCACCTTGATGAGCACGTTCGTGAGCGTGAGTCCGTAGATCAGGATGCCGATGGTCGCGTACATCATCATCGCGACGACGTCGTACACGAACGTCGGCGCCTCGGTCATGATCATCGGGCCGGGCCGCACGCCGTGGATCAGCATCGCGGCCATCAGCACCGCGGCAGGCGCCGAGCCCGGAATGCCGAGCGTCAGCACCGGGATGATGGCACCCGGCACGCATGCGTTGTCGCCGGTCTCGGCGGCCATCAGACCCTCGATGGAGCCCTTGCCGAACTTGTCCGCTTCCTTGCTCGCGCGCTTCGCCGCCGCATACGACGACCACGCGGCGACATCCTCGCCGACGCCGGGCAGGATGCCGATGAACGTGCCGATCAGGCCCGAGCGGATGATCGTGCGCCAGTAGCGCGTCACGTCGACGAGTTTCGGGATCACCGAGTCGAGCGGGTTGATCTTGACCGGCGGCTGGCGCTCGCGAACGGCGGAAAGCAGCTCGGCGAATCCGAACGCGCCGACGAGTGCCGGTACGAGATTGAAACCGCCCGCGAGGTCGCGGCTGCCGAAGCTGAAGCGGTCGTACGCGTAGATCGCTTCCTGACCGACGCACGCCGTGAAGATGCCGATGAGCCCCGCGATCCAGCCCTTTAGCGGATCGTTCCCGGTCAGCGTGCCCGCGATGATCACGCCGAACACCGCGAGCCAGAAGAACTCGTACGCGCCGAACTTGAGGGCAAGGTCGCCGAGGATCGGCGTGAACCACGCGAGGAACACCATGCCGATCAGCGTTCCCAGGACCGAGCCCGACGTGGCGATGCCCATGGCGCGTCCCGCAAGGCCTTGCTTGGCAAGCGCGTGACCGTCGAGGCACGATGCGGCGGACGCCGGCGTGCCCGGGATGTTGAGCAGGATCGCCGAGCGCGAGCCGCCGTAGATCGCGCCGACGTACGTGCAGATCAGCACCAGCAGCGCCTGGTTCGACGGCATCTTGATCGTCAGCGTGGTCATGAGCGCAACGCCCATCGTTGCCGTAAGGCCGGGCAGCGCACCGATGATGACGCCAACCAGAGACGACAGCAGAATCAGTCCGATCGAGAACGGATCGGCGAAGGACGCGAGCGAATGCCCGAACGCGACGAGGCCTTCCATCAGGGCAGTTTCACGAAGAAAAGCTTCTCGAAGACAAGCGACACGACGATCGCGGTCGTGACGCCGCACACGACCGCGAGGACGATGTCGCCGCGCGTCGTGCCCGAACGCGCGCCGGCCAGCCGGTCCGCGCGGCGGAACACGAAGACGTAGGCCGTGACGAAAAGCGCGGTGCCGAGCCAGAACGGCAGGCCATGGCCCACGAGCAACAGGGCATACGCGAAGAACATCGCCGTCGCGAGCGCGAACTGCGAGTTCGGCGCGTAGTCGGTTTCGTCAGGCTCGCCGGCGGTCCAGCCGGACGTGCGCGCGCGCTTGAGCGAGCGCCACGCGAGAACGCCACCAAGCAGCGCGATCAGGAGTCCGATGATGCCGGGCCACAGCCCGGGCGCGGTGAAGAGCTCCGCGCCCTGCTGCGTCAGGCGGTCCATCCGCCACGACGCGAACACGATGATCGCGCCAACCCCGATCCACGCGAACGCGCCGCGCAGGTCGGTGCGCGGCGCGACCGGATAGGACGTGTCGGTCACGCGAAGTTACTGCGGGCGCGCAATCCCGACCGTGTCCGGAGAGACCTTCGCCTTCCCGCCATCGAATTGCATCCACGCGTTGGCCTGCACCGCGGGCAGCACCGCTTTCTGCGCATCGGCGCCGGCGATGGGCGCGAACTGCGCGCCGCGGCTCGTCGCGTACTCTTTGAGCGCCTTCGAGTTCGCGATGTTGTCGACCCACACCTTCTCGACCGTCGCGATCACTTCGGGAGGCACGCTCTTCGGAATGAAGATGCCGAAGTAGTTCGCGGGGGCCTTGAAGCTCGGCAGCGTCTTCGTGAGCGGCTCGATCGTGCCGTAGCCGTCGAGCTCGACGGCCTTGTCGCCGACGACGGCGAGCGCGCGCAGCTTCTTGCCTCGGATCATCTCCGCTTCCTCGACGGTGAGCTGCGTCGTCGCGTCGGTCTCGCCCGCGACGGTCGCCACGACTGCGGGATTGCCGCCGTCATACGTCACGTGCTTGTACTTGGTTCCGGTCGCCTTGGCGATCGCTTCCATCGCAGTGTGGCCGCTCGAGTTGACGCCTGCCGTTGCGACGCTGATCTGCCCCGGCTTCGCCTTCAGCGCGTCGATGAATTCGGCCGCGGTCTTGTACGGCGTGCTCGGGTTCACGGCAAGCGTCGAGACGTTGGCAACGTTGAGGAACAGCGCCCAGTCGCCGATGCCCGTGTCGAGCATGCCGAGCACCTTGTACGTGCCGAGGTCCTGCGCTGCGCCGGCGGTCCAGGTGTAACCGTCTTTCGCGGCTTCGAGCGCGTTCTTGGTGCCGATGGAGCCGGAAGCGCCCGGCTGGTTGACGATCACGACTTTCTGGCCAAGCGCTTTCTCGATTTCCGCGGCGGTCACGCGCGTCACCTGGTCAGTCGATCCGCCGGCCGCCCATGGGACGATGATCGTGATCGGTTTCGTCGGCTTCCAGGTGGCTTGCGCGGAGACGGCGGGCGCGGTGATCGCGAGCGCGAGACCGGCCGCGGCCGCGAGGGCGCGGATGACGATGAGCATGGCGGGATCCTCCTTCGTTGTGCAGCTGTTTGGTTTGGGTACGGCGTGCAAGAGACGCGATCGCGATTGTCGACGAATTGGCGACCGCTTGTACAGCCAGTCCGTCTTTCACTCGCCCAGCATGGAACGCAGCGGCGCGATGGCCTCGAGCATGCGCAATGCTTCCTCGACGTCGAGGCTTGCCGCCGCCGCCTTGACGTCGTCGGTCACCCATTCCGACAGGGGTGTTTCGTGCGCTTCGTGCCGGCCGCGGGCCGTGTGGCGCTCCTCGATGACGGCAATGCGCGATGGCGCGATCCTCGGCTGCAGCGCCAGCAGCACGGGCCAAAGCCGCCGATGAACGAGCGTGATCTTGCGGTTGACGAGGCGGCACGCCATCACGTCAGGCGATTCGCGTACTTCCGTCAGCGCCTTGTAGATGGCATTGGCCTGCGGATGCGTCCACCAGTTGCCGGCGACGGGCGATCCGGCGATGCGCTCGACGAGATTGGGAATCGGACCTTTCGCGGATTGGAGCACCATGCCTTCGCTTAGAATGAATTCGATGAGGCCCGCGGTCGCCGGTGCCGGGGGTCGCTTCATCGACTACCTCGGTGTCGGGACCGGCGCGTACATGAGGTCGATCACCGGCGGGGCTTCACGCGCAACGAGAAGCGCACGCTCGTCCGGACTCACGGCGAGCGAGAGTCCGAAGGCGGTCGGCGCGAACGCGTGGCGCCACGTGATCGCCCGCTTCGACAGATCGTAGCGGACGACCTCGGGTGCCGGCGTGCGATACCAGACGGCGTCGCGCGTCAGGAACCAGTCGAAGCGATTGGTCTCGTCGACGGCGGCATCGAGGGGTTCGCAGCGCAGCGTGCGAAGGTCGCACAGCGTGAGGCCGGAAAGGTTCGGCTGCATGAACGCAATCCTGTCGCCCGCCACCTGGTATTCGCTCGCGACCGGCCACGGCAAACGTTCCGGCACGGCGTCTGCCGCGCTCGCGCGCATGAGGCGCGCCGCATTTCCCGAAACTTCGCCGACGACGATTCCGCCGTTCGCCGCTTCGTGCACGTCGTAGACGTTCGTTCCGAGTGCTGCCAGCACCTCGACGTTGCCGGTGTCGACGTTGGCGCGCACGGCCTGCTGCACGCGCTCGCCGTCCTCGCGGCGCGTCACGCGCACCGCGTACACGAATCGTCCATCGCGCGACCAGTGGGGGCGCATGTAGGCGAAGTCGTCGGTCGCGAGAATGCGCTTCGGGGCGCCGTCGAGCGTCGCGACATAGATCGCGCCCGCGCCGTCGCGGTTGGACACGAACAGGACGCGCGTGCCGTCGGGCGAGAACTCGGGCTGGTTCGTATAGCGTGTCGAGGGCCACAGCTCGCGCGGCTTTGCGTCCCCATGCGCCGGATCGAGCAGGAAAAGGTTCGCGGAGTACACCGCGTTCTCGAACACGAGATTGCCCGCGCGATCGACGTCGACGCTGCGCGCGCCGCGGGCGCCGACCATCGCGGCAGTGCGCGCGGAGAGGTCGAGCCGGTTGAGCGCGCGCTGTCCGAACCAGTCGGCGCTCACGAGCAACGGTCCCCGCGATCCCAGCCACGCGAGCCCGTAGGACGGGCCTCGCGGGGAACCGGTGTTGGTCGCTTCGGCGCCTTCCGCGAGCTTGATCGTCCAAACCTCGCGGCTCGACTGTGTGCCGCGCAGGAAGGCAACGGTCGTCCCGTCGGGCGAAACGCGCGGTGAAACGTCGTTGCCGAGATCGGGCGTGGGCGACGTCAGCACGCGCTCCGTGTCCGTCGCAAGATCGCGCGCTACGAGGCCCGCAGGGAACTGTGGCCGGATCGTCCCCGTATAGACGAGCGTGCGCCCGTCAGGCGTGAGATCGAAGCGTGCCTGCGGCGACCGCGCGCAATCGACGAGGCGCTCGCGCGTTTGCGTGCGAAGGTCGAATGCCGCGATCTCGCAATGGCCGCCTTCCGCCCTGCGGAAAAACGCGAGACGCTGGCCGTCGGGAAAGAACACGGGCCCGTTGCTCACCTCGTCGCTGTCGCCGATGACCACGCGCTGCGCCGAGTGCACCTCGCGAACGACGATTCGTGCGCGGCTGTCCTCGACCGCGGCAAATGCCACGCGCGAGCCGTCGGGCGAGAAGCGCGGAAGTATCTCCAGCTCGACCCCCGAGGAGAACGGCTCGGCGCCCGCGAGCTGGCGCGTGAGCGATGTCACGCCGTCGTTCATGTCGGCCGTGCGATGCCAGGCGACGACGGCCGCGACGATCCCGAGGAGCGCACAAACGAGCGCCACGAGCGTCGCGGCGCGCGGAACGCGGCGAGCCGCCTTAGGCGGCGAATCGCCCGGTGCGCTGATCGGAGCAATCAGCCGGTAGCCGACCTTCGGCAGCGTCTCGATGTAGCGCGCTTCCCGAGCATCGTCGCGCAGCACGCCGCGCAGGTCGGCGATGACCCGCGAGAGCACCTCGTCGTTGACCATGCGCCGTGGCCATGCATCGGCGATCAGCGCTTCGCGCGTGACAACCTGCCCCGGCGAGGCGGCGAGCCGCAGCAACACGTCCATGAGACGCGGCTTGACCCGGACGACGGCGCGCGCCACCACGAGCTCGTTGGAAGCCGGGCGCACCTCGACTTCGCCCAATTTGAAGGGCGCGCGGTCGCGAAAGGCCGCGTCAGCCACGCCGGGGAGGAAAAAAGGAGGTGGAAATCACGACAGGAAACGTAGGGCGGCCGCACCGTTGCGGATCAACTTCCTCTTGCGGAGCGGTTCAATGGTACGAGTTCTTGCGGCGCTCATGGTCGCACTTGCGGTCGCGGGGCCGGCGGCCGGGCAATCCACCTGTGCCCATCGCCTGTTCGTCAGCAACTATTTTTCAACCGTACGGGTGTTCGACGCGTGCACCGGCGAGTACCTGCGCGACCTCGACGCACCCACGCGAATCCGGGGCGCGCAAGCCGTCAAGCTCGGGCCGGACGGGCTCCTGTACGTCACCAGCGAGATGTCCCAGGAGATTCTAAGGTACCGCAACGACACGCTCGATTTTGTCGACGTGTTCGCGACGATCGCCGGCATCGACCCGACGGGCTTCGCCTTCGGGCCCAATGGCGACGTCTACGTCGCGGGCTTCCGGACCGACCAGGTTCGGCGGCTGTCCCCCACCGGGGTCGCGCTGGACATCCCCGTGCCCACGGGCACGGCGGGGCTCGACGGCCCCGACAACGGCATCGCGTTTGCTCCCGACGGCAATCTGTACGTGCCGGGCTACAACTCGAGCAACGTGATCCGCCATGATCCTCGGACGGGCACGACGACGGCAGTCGTCCCGCGCGGCGCGCAAGGATTGATCAGGACGCGCGGCATCCTTCCCGACCGCAATGGCGGCGGCATCTACATCACGGGCGAAGGATCGGGACAGCTGTTGCGATTCGACTTCGCGTCGGCGCAGCTCACGGTGCTGGCGCGCGCGCTGGTCGGTCCGACAGGCATCGACTACGCGCCGGACGGATCGCTGCTCATCATCGACGGCAACACGGTAGCCAGGATCGACCCCGCGACCGGCGCGCGCCTGGGCGTGCTGATTCCGGGGACATCCGGCCGCGTCGAGTCCGCGACGTATCTCGCGGTGATCGCCAAGCCTCCGCCGCCCAAGGCAGCGGTGATCGAGTATTACAACGCGGCGCTCGATCACTACTTCGTGAGCGCGCTGCCGGCCGACATCGCCGCGCTCGACTCGGGCGCGCTGCGCGGATGGGCGCGCACGGGACTCACTTTCAACGCCTACCTCGAAGCCGCCGTGGGTGCGAATCCCGTATGCCGCTTCTACATTCCGCCGCAGAACGGCGATTCGCACTTCTATTCGGCGTCGCCCGACGAGTGCGCCGACGTGCGCGCGCGGTTCCCGTCGTTCGTGTTCGAGGCGCCGGACGTGATGTACGTGGCGCTTCCCGACCTTGCGACGGGCGATTGCCCATCGGCCACGCAGAAGGTCTATCGACTGTGGAACAACCGCGTGGATTCCAATCACCGGTACACGGCGGACGCGGCGGTGAAGGCGGCGATGATCGCGAGGGGTTATGTCGCCGAGGGATACGGCCCCGACGCGGTGATCATGTGCGGAGCGGTGTGACCTACAGGGATTGCGCGGCAACCAGTCAGCGGTGCTCGCCGACCTTCACGATCTTCATGGTGTTGGTGCCTCCGGACTTCCCCATCGGCTCGCCGATCGTGAGCACGATGAGGTCCCCGTCGCGCACCTGTCCCTTGGCAACGAGCAGTTCTTCGGCTGCGAGCAGCACCGCGTCGCGGTCGCCGCCCTGTTCCAGGAACAGCGGCTGCACGTTGCGGTACAGCGCCATCTTGCGCTGCGACTCGATCCTCGGCGTGAGTGCGAAGATCGGGCAACCGCGGTTGTGGCGCGACATCCACAGCGCGGTCGATCCCGAGTCGGTCAATGATGCGATCGCCTTCACCTTCAGGTGGAACGCGGTGAACAACGTGGCCATCGCGATCGACTGGTCGACGCGCGTGAACGTGCGGTTCGAGGAAATCGCGATCGAGCTCGACGGGGTCGGACTTCTCGGCTTCGACGCAGATCTGCGCCATGTTCTCGACGATCTCGACCGGATATTTGCCCGCAGCGGTTTCGGCCGAGAGCATCACCGCGTCGGTGCCGTCGAGCACTGCGTTGGCGACGTCGGACACTTCGGCGCGCGTCGGCACCGGCGCGTGGATCATCGACTCCATCATCTGCGTCGCCGTGATCGTGAGCTTGTTGCGCTCGCGCGCGATGCTTGATCATCCGCTTCTGCAAGCCGGGTACCGCAGCGTTGCCGACTTCCACCGCGAGGTCGCCGCGCGCGACCATGATGCCGTCGGACGCGTCGATGATTTCGTCGAGCGCGGTGATCGCTTCCGCGCGCTCGATCTTCGCGATGAGGAGCGCCGCGGCCTCCGGCGGCGAGCAGCAGCTGGCGCGCCATGTACATGTCTTCCTTGTTCTTCGGGAACGAGACGGCGAGGTAATCGGCCTCGAGCATCGCCGCGGTCTTGACGTCGTCCATGTCCTTGGCCGTGAGCGCCGGCGCGGTGAGGCCGCCGCCCATGCGGTTGATGCCCTTGTTGTTGGACAGCGTGCCACCCAGCACGACTTTGGTGACGATGCGCGGGCCGTCGACCGCCTCCACGATGCAGCCGGATCAGCCCGTCGTCGAGCAGCAGCACCGCACCCGGCGAGACGTCGCGCGGGAGCTCCTTGTAGTCGAGGCCGACGCGCTTGTCGTCGCCGAGCTCGCATTCGGCAGTCGAGGATGAAATCGTGCCCGGGCACGAGCTCGATCTTGCCATCGGCGAACTTGCCGACGCGGATCTTCGGCCCCTGCAGGTCCGCCATGATGGCGACCTCGCGGCCGAGCTTCTGCGCGCACTCGCGCACGAGCTGCGCGCGCTCGATGTGATCCGAGGCGTCGCCGTGCGAGAAGTTGAGGCGAACGACGTCGACGCCTGCGGCGAGCATGCGCGACATGACCGCGGGGGATCGCTGCATGCGGGACCGAGAGTGGCGACGATCTTGGTGTTGCGGGACACGATACGAACCCTTGTCGTGCAATATAGCCCGCGAATGTTACGGCAAATCGTGCGTAGAATCCGGCGAGAAGCGCCGCAGAATCGCCGTCGGCGGCAAGTCGCAGGATCCACGGGGAGAAACAACATGAAACGCATCCTGATCGCGCCTCGTGGCCGCCGTATGTCGCGTTGCCGCCCACGCTTACGACGGTCCGGTCGAGAAGAAGATGTTCACGCTGCCGACGTACACGACCGTCGGCGGCAAGACGATCAAGGACGTGAAGGTCGGCTACGAGACCTACGGCAAGCTCAACGCCGCGGGCGACAACGCGATCTTCGTTCCGCATTTCTTCTCGGGCACGTCGCATGCGGCGGGCAAATACGCGCCCGGCGACGCGGCGCCCGGCTACTGGGATCCGATCATCGGCGCCGGTCGGCCGATCGACACCGACAAGTACTTCGTCATCAGCGCCGACACGCTCTCGAACCTCAACACCAAGGACCCGAACGTGGTCACCACGGGACCCGCCAGCGTCAATCCCGACACGGGCAAGCCGTACGGAATGACGTTTCCCGTGATCTCGCTGCGCGACTCGGTGCGCGTGCACAAGGCGCTCGTCGACTCGCTCGGCGTCAAGAAGCTGCAGGCGGTGGCCGGCGCGTCGGGCGGCTCGATCCAGGCGATGGAATGGGCGGCGCTCTATCCGGCCTTCGTCGAGCGCGTCGTGCACGTGATCGGGCCCGGCTTCGACATATCATCCGTACGTGATCGAGCTGCATCGACGTGTGGATCGATGCCGATCCGGCTCGATCCGAAGTGGAACAACGGCGACTACTACGGTCGCGACGAGCCGCTCGAAGGCGTGGCCGTTCGCTCAAGATCATCACGATCACGACGCGCGCGTTCGGCTGGGCGGAGAAGACCTTCGGCTACAAGTGGGCCGACCCCGCGAAGAATCCGGCCGATGCGATGTGCAACCCGTTTGCGATCGAGGACACGCTCGACAAGGCGGGCCAGGCGCGCGCCAAGACCGACCGACGCCAACTCGATCATCTACACGGCGAAGGCGAACCAGCTCTATCGGCTGACGGATGACGAGGTGAAGGGCATCAAGGCGAAGATCCTGTTCGTGCCCGCTGCGTCCGACGAGATCTTCCCGCCCGAGTTGTCGCAGCGCGCGGCTGCGCGCTATCGGCGCAGGGCGGCGTGGCCGAGGTCGCGATCATCGAAGGCGACGGCGGTCACCTCGAAGGCGTGCTCAACGTCGCGAAGCAGGGCGAGGCGATTCGGGCGTTCCTGGCGAAATGATTCTCCCTCACCCGCCCTTCGGCCGGGGTGAGGGGCTTCAGGCGCGCGCTTCGAGCGCCGCCACCGCCGGCAGCGTCTTGCCTTCGAGGAACTCGAGGAATGCGCCGCCGCCCGTCGAGATGTAGCCGATGCGGTCGGCGAGGCCGAACTTCGAGATCGCTGCGAGCGTGTCGCCGCCGCCCGCGATGGAGAAGGCCTTGCTGTCGGCGATCGCGTGCGCGATTTCCCGTGTGCCATTGGCGAATGCATCGAACTCGAACACGCCGACAGGACCGTTCCATACGATCGTTCCAGCGCGCGCGATGATCATCTTCAGCGCGGCAACGGTCGTGGGACCGATGTCCAGGATGAGGTCGTCGGGCTCGACATTCTCGATGGCCTTGAGCGTCGACTTCGCGGTCTCCTTGAATTCCTTGGCCACAACCGCATCGACCGGCACCGGAACCTTGCCCGGATGCTCGTCGAGGATCGCCTTCGCTTCGCCCGCGAGCTCGGGCTCGGCGAGCGAGCTCCCGATGTTGCCGCCCGCGGCCATGATGAAAGTATTGGCGATGCCGCCGCCGACGATCAGCGCGTCCACTTTCGCGGCGAGAGAACGCAGGATCGTGAGCTTCGTCGAGACCTTCGAACCCGCCACGATGGCGACCAGCGGTCGCGCAGGCGAAGCGAGCGCGCGTCCCAGCGCGTCGAGCTCCGCCGCCATCAGTGGGCCCGCGCATGCTTCCTTCGCGTGCTTCGCGATGCCGTGGGTCGTCGCTTCCGCGCGATGCGCGGTGCCGAAGGCATCGTTGACATAGACGTCGCACAGCGCCGCCATCTTCCTCGCGAGCTCGTCGCTGTCCTTCTTCTCGCCCTTGTTCATGCGGCAGTTCTCGAGGAGCACGACGTTCCCGGGCACGAGCGCGTCCACCCACGCACCGCCGTCGACCCAGTCGCGCACGAGCGGTACGGGTCGCCCGAGCAATTCGGAAAGACGCGCAGCGATGGGCGCGAGCGAATCCTCGGCTTTCCATTCGCCTTCCGTCGGCCGGCCGAGATGCGAGGTGAGCATCACCGCGGCGCCACGGTCGAGCGCGTCGCGAATCGCAGGCACCGATGCGCGGATGCGCGTGTCGTCCGTGATGTCGCCGGCGTCGTTCTGCGGAACGTTGAGGTCGGCACGGATGAACACTTTCTTGCCGCGAACGTCGATGTCGGTAAGCCGTTTGATGTTCATCGTGTTTTCAGTGCGGCCCGGAGACGTTGCCGCCCGCGTCCTGCGACCAGAACTCACCGTTGCCGACGTAGATGGTGCCGTTGCGGAACAGGATCGAGCGGGCGGTGCCTGTCGCCGGGTCGTTGTAGAAATTGCCGGGGTACAGCACTGCCCGGTGCGTGACGAAGTTCGGGAGCCGCACGAGGCGCGTGTCCGCGACCGTCGCGCCCTGCAGTGCGAAGCGCACCAGCCCGCTCCATTGCCACGGGTAGAACGCGGAATCGCCGGCCCCGTATTGCGGTGCCGGTCCGTCGGCTACGCGCGCGGGGATCGCGATCGTGCCGGTACCGTCCGGCTGCAGGAGCACGCTGAACGCGTGATGGTCGCGCAGCAGCGCCGAATCGCTGCCGCGCTTGCCCACGAGCACGCGCTGGATCTCGCTGGGCTTCGCGATGTCGCTCACGTCGTACAGCGCGAGCATGAGCCCCTGGTACCACGCGCCCTGGCCGTCGCCCGACGTGCCCGCGGGCTTTGCGTCCTTGCCGAATCCAAGCAATGCGCCGTTCGGCAGGGGGTGCAGATATTCGGAGAATCCGGGCACTTCGAGCGATCCGGCGATGCGCGGATCCGTGCTGTTCGCGAGGTCGACGACGTACAGCGGATCGACGACCCGGAACGTCACCGCGTACAGGCGGTCGCCCACGAACCGCGTCGAGTACAAGAGCTCGTGCGGCTTGCCCAGCGTTTCCGGTCGCTGCTTGTTGGGCAGGTAGGCGATCGTCCTGAGCAGCCCGGCCGCGACGGTGGAGGGCTCGAGAATCGTCAGCCTGTTCCGGTTGGTGCCGCCCCACAACTGGACGCTCGAGGTGATGGCGCGCAACCGGCCCTGGTGCTCGCTCAGGCGGAAGCTCGCCTTGTCGGGGTTGCTGTCGAGGAAGCCCTCGATGGACGCCGATCCAGTGATCGACATCGCCTCGTCGGCAAGCCGGATCTGGTGGATGTCGGTAAGGTAGAACGGCGGCTCGACCGGCGTGAGAGCAACGTTAACGTCGATGGATTGTGATCGCGAGGTCGCGACGTACAGGTTCGACGTGGAAGCGTAGACGGTCTCCGTCGCGCCGACGATGGCGAGCGACTGCGCAATGCGCGGAACGGCAAGATCGATGGCCGTGACCAGGATCATGTCCGCCATCGGCGGGCGCGCGCCTTGCGGCGGCGCGAAGATCGAAGAGGTGGACACGAGCGCATCGGGCGCACCGCCGTCGATGCTGACCTGCGGCAAGAGCTTCGACAACGGCGTTTGCGCGAGCGTCAGGCGATTCTGCGCGATGGCCGGCTCGTTGGTGACGCCGTACGCGAAATTCTGGATCGACGGCACGAAACGCGACACGACGTAGAGGCGTTGACCGATGCGGCGGCTCGACACCAGCGTGCCGTCGAGCTTCGCGCGCCACCGCGTGACTGGCAGCGCGGACTGCGACGTGTCCAGCACCTCGACGTGGGTCGAGCCCTGGAGCCAGCCGAGGGGCGCCATCCACGTCGACAGGCCGTACGACGAGGCCTGGGAGCTCGTCACGGAGACGAGCTTGTTACCGTGCAGAAACAGTCCCGCGTTGGCGACGGGCGTGCTTGCGCCGCTTGCCAGCGCCACGTTGCCCATCACGCCGACGGATTGTCCTTCGTCGTTGGTGCGCGCGACGCGCACGACCGGTTTGCGCACGCCCGCATTGTCGTGCTGGAACGTATAGATGAGCCGGCCATCGGACTTCACGAGATCGGCTTCGTCCACGCCGGCTTCCTGCAGGTTCGTCGGCGAAAGTGTCGGCGCCGGCGGAGGCGCGGAGAATCCGCCGCCGCCGTACTCCGGGTACCGCAGGTTCATCATGCCGTCGTCGAGGTAGGCCTTGAGCATGGCGTCGCTTGCAAAGCTTGCGAGCTGACGATCGGCCGGTCGCATCGACGCAGGACGTCCGAGCTGCACGGCACTTGCGCCGTCGATGTTCACGCCGGGCGCCATGGCGAAGCTCAAGCCGTTGTGCACGATGCCCGCGGCCTCGCCCGCGAACTCGTACGTCAGACGGCCGGCGCTCGACGACGTCGGCGCGCGGTAGGGGCACGAGGGGCACGCGCCGCTGAACGCGGAGTATTCCACGCTCGTGCCATCGCGCGTGTAGCCCGATACCCACGTGGGCTCGCCTGCGAGGTCGTAGGTGAAGAGCGCGCCGCCCAGGACGTCGCCTTGCTCCTGCAGCGAGAATCCCCAGCCGCTGTTGCCGGCATCGAACCAGTGGCCGCTGTGGTCGATCTCGTTGACGACACCCGAGAACACGAGCGGCTCGATGGCCGACGTGCCGCTCTTCCCGTTCACGGTCCACGCGGCCTCCAACAACTCCGGATGGCGCAGCGTGAGCGCGAGCGTGCCGACCTGCGTCGGCGGCTGCTTCTTGCCGCCGACCCAGCTGTGCTTCATGAGCGGCCAAGGCTGTGCGCCCATGCTCGCAAGCGCACCGACGGCCGTGTACCAGATCGGCCTGCCGCCCGCGTCGTATGTGAACCAGACGATGCCGACGTTGCCGTTGGCCGAGAAGATGTCGAAGCCGCTGCCCGATCGGGCGGGCTCCCACCAATGCCCCTGCGCGAACGGCGAGCGGCCGGCGGTAGAGACCGCTGCGCCCGCGCACCCAGCCGCGACCAGCGCGAAGATCGCCAGCGCGATCCGGCAGGCGAGCTTCATGGCGTCAGCCGGCGATGACGCGCGCCATCTCGAGCACCTTGCACGAGTAGCCCCATTCGTTGTCGTACCACGCGACGACCTTGACGAACGTGTCGTCGAGCGCGATGCCGGCGTCGGCGTCGAACACCGACGTGCGCGACTCGCCGCGGAAGTCGGTGGCGACGACCTTGTCCTCGGTATAGCCGAGCACGCCCTTCATCGCGCCCTCGGACGCAGCTCTCATAGCGGCGCAGATCGCCTCGTACGTCGCGGGCTTCACGAGCTCGACGGTGAGGTCGACGACCGACACGTCGGACGTCGGAATGCGAAACGACATGCCCGTGAGCTTCTTGTTGAGCTCCGGGATGACCTTGCCCACCGCCTTCGCGGCGCCCGTGGACGATGGAATGATGTTCTCGAGGATGCCGCGACCGCCGCGCCAATCCTTGTTCGAAGGGCCGTCCACCGTCTTTTGCGTCGCGGTCGCCGCGTGCACGGTCGTCATGAGACCGCGCTTGATGCCCCACGTGTCGTGCAGCACCTTCGCGACGGGCGCAAGGCAGTTGGTCGTGCACGAAGCATTGCTGATGATCTGCTCGCCGGCATACTTCGCGTGATTGACGCCGAACACGAACATCGGCGTGTCGTCCTTCGACGGCGCGGACATGATCACCTTCTTCGCACCGGCCGCGAGGTGCTTCTCCGCGGTGTCCTTGGTGAGGAAGAGGCCGGTCGACTCGACGACGACGTCGGCGCCGATGTCGCCCCACTTGAGCGCGGTTGGGTCCTTCTCCGCGGTGAGGCGGATGCGCTTGTCGTTGACGATGAGCGTGCTGCCGTCGACGGCGATGGTGCCCTTGAAGCGGCCGTGCACGGAATCGTACTGCAGCATGTAGGCGAGGTAGTCGGGCTCGAGCAGGTCGTTGATGCCCACGACCTCGATGTCCGGGAAGTCGCGCACCGCCGCGCGAAACACCATGCGGCCGATGCGGCCGAATCCGTTGATACCTACTTTGATCGTCATCCTGGTCTCCGCTTGCGAAGTCAATGCAAAACCGCCGCCGCGCCTCCGGCGGCTATGAGCGCCGGCAAGTCGCGAAATCCGTATCCGGCCTCGATCAGGTCCATGCCGTCCCACGTGAAGGGCTGCTCCTGGACGAGCTCGCCGCCCAGCGCTTCGTAGAACGTGCGTGCCGCCTTGTTGGCGGCGATGACCCACGCGATCATCGCCGTCGCGCCGTGCGAGCGTTGCGCGGCCGCGACGGCTCCGACGAGGCGCCGTCCCAAGCCCGTGCGCTGAACCTCGCGCACAAGGTAGATCCCCGTGAGCTCGCAGTCGAAGCCGAGCTTGGCATCGGGCCTCTGCACGCCCGATGCAAAGCCGACCACGCGGCTGTCCATCTCGGCGACGAACGTGCTGGTCGTGTTAGGCGCGGCGCCGAGGACCTTCGCCCACAGGACCGCGCTGTCCTCGACCTTCATCGTGTCGAGGTAAGCATCCGGGATCATGCCCCGGTACGTCGTGCGCCACGCGTTCACGCGCACTTCCGCGATCGCCGGAGCGTCCGCAGGTGTGGCGAGACGAATCGTCGCGTCGCTCACTTCCCGCTGACTTTCCGTACTGCAGCGACGACGTTGTCGACCGTGAATCCGAAGTGCTTGAACAGCACGGGCGCGGGCGCGGATTCGCCGAACGTGTCGATGCCGACCACCGCAGCCTTGGGGTCGTCTTCGGCGCCGACGTAACGGCGCCAGAAGGCCGTGACGCCGGCCTCGACGGCGACACGCGGTACGCCGAAGGGAAGCACCGATGCGCGGTACGCCGCGTCCTGTCGCTCGAACGCGCTCGTGCACGGCATCGAGACCACGCGCACGGCGACACCTTCCTTCGCGAGCGCGTCGCGCGCGCCGAGCGCAAGCGCGACTTCGGAACCGGTCGCGATGATCACCGCGCGCGAACCCGCGATCGATGCATCGAAGTCGGCGAGCACATAACCGCCGCGCGCGATGGCGTCGAACGCAGCAGTGTCGCGCGCAACGAACGGGCAGTTCTGGCGAGTGAACAGGAGACACGTCGGGCCGTGCCGGCGCTCGATCGCGGCGGCCCAGGCGACCGCCGACTCCACCGTGTCGCACGGGCGCCAGAGGTCCATGCCGGGAATGAGCCGCAGGCTCGACGCGTGCTCGATCGATTGGTGCGTCGGGCCGTCCTCGCCGAGGCCGATCGAGTCGTGCGTGTACACGAAGATCGAGCGCAGCTTCATGAGCGAGGCCATGCGCAGCGCGTTGCGCGCGTAATCGGAGAACGTGAGGAACGTGCCGACGTAGGGGATGAAGCCGCCGTGCAGCGCGAGCCCGTTGGCGATGGCGCTCATCGCGAACTCGCGCACGCCGAAGTTCAGGTAGTTGCCGGACGTGCCGGCCGCCACGACCTTGCTGCCCGACCAGTTGGTGAAGACCGAGCCCGTCAGGTCCGCCGAGCCGCCGATCAGCTCCGGCAGCCCCGCAGCAAACGCTTCGATCGCCTGTTGCGAGGCCTTGCGCGTGGCGACGGTCTCGCCCTTCGCCGCCTGTGCGGACTCGAACCGCGTCGACGACCGAGTCGAACGTCGCGGGCAGATCGCCCGCGATGCGGCGCGCGAATTCCGCGGCGCGTTCCGGAAACGCGGCACGGTACGCCGCGAATTTCTCGTCCCACGACGACTCGAGCATCGCACCGCATTCGCGCGCGCTCCATCGGTCGTAGATCGCTTGCGGAATCTCGAACGGCGGATTACTCCAGCCGATGGCGGCGCGGGTCGCGGCGACTTCCTTCTCGCCGAGCGCGGCGCCGTGCACGTGCTCGGTGCCGGCCTTGTTGGGCGCGCCCTTGCCGATGACGGTCTTGCAGCACAGGAGCGACGGCTTGTCGGTCACCGCCTGCGCTGCCTTGATCGCCGCGTCGACCGCGTTCACGTCGTGGCCGTCGATGTTCGCGATCACGTGCCATCCGTACGCTTCGAAACGCCTGGGCGTGTCGTCGGTGAGCCAGCCCTGCACGTGGCCGTCGATGCTGATCCCGTTGTCGTCGTAGAAGGCGACGAGCTTGCCGAGCTTCCACGTTCCCGCGAGCGATGCGGCCTCGTGCGAGATGCCTTCCATCATGCAGCCGTCGCCCATGAACACGTAAGTGTGATGGTCGACGATCGCGTGACCGGGCGCGTTGAACTCCTGCGCCAGGAGCGATTCGGCGAGGGCCATGCCGACCGCGTTGGCGAAGCCCTGCCCGAGAGGCCCCGTGGTCGTCTCGACACCCGGAGTCACGCCGACTTCCGGATGGCCGGGCGTCTTCGAATGCAGTTGCCGGAAGTTGCGCAACTCGCTTATGGGCAAGTCGTAGCCCACCAGATGCAACAGTGCGTACTGCAGCATCGAGCCGTGGCCGTTCGACAGCACGAAGCGGTCGCGGTCCGGCCAATGCGGGTTCGCCGGGTTATGGCGAAGATGGCGGTTCCACAACGCGAGCGCGATCTCCGCCATGCCCATGGGCATGCCCGGATGCCCGGACTTCGCGGCTTCGACCGCGTCCATGGCGAGTGCGCGGATCGCGTTGGCAAGCTCGGCGTCGGTGGCGACAGCGGCCGTGGATGCGGTCATGGCAGGAGCAAGTGGCGTGTTGCGGATGGAGATCGGCGCGGAGGGTCTCGTGACGCGCGCGAATCTTTCGGACAGGTCTTGAATTATCGCTGGGGCAGCATCATTGTGCAATAATTCCACGTTTACTTCGCGCTTCACGTCTTGTGGGCGGCGCGAACGTTCGTCTTTTGAAGAAGGAGCGAGGGAGAGATGGATGGTATCCACCTCCTGGGCGAATGGTATGGCTGTCCGCCCGATACGCCTGAATTCACGCGCGCGGACGCGCTGCGCGACGTTTGCGTCAGCGCCGCGCGCAACGCGGGCCTGACCGTCGTCGGCGAGCGTTTCTTCCAGTTCGAGCCGCAAGGCGTCACCGGCACCGTGCTGCTCGCGGAGTCTCACATCGCCATCCATACGTGGCCGGAGGCCGGCTTCGTGACGGTCGATGTGTACGTGTGCAATTTCACGACCGACAATACGGCGAAGGCCGACCGCGTTTTCTCCGAGTTGAAGGCAGTACTGCGGCCGGAGCGGACGTGTTACCAGGCCATTCACCGCGGCGGACGCAGTGCCTGACTGGCAGGACGACGAGGTCCGCGCGGGCTACATCGCACCCGGCGCGATGACCGAGTTCCTCACGGACGAATGGGGCTTCTTCGTCCGCAGTGCGCGCCAGTACGAGCGCTTCACCTCGCCGTACCAGACGGTCGAGGTTCACGACACGGTCCCATTCGGAAAACTCTTCCGCCTGGACGGCTGCTTCATGACGTCCGAGAAGGACGAGTTCTTCTATCACGAGAATCTCGTCCATATCGCGGCGGTGGCGCACCCGCAACCCGAGCGCGCGCTCGTGGTCGGCGGCGGCGATGGCGGCTCGGCGGAAGAGATCCTCAAGCACCCGTCGATCAAGTCGGTGACGCTGGCCGAGATCGACCTCGCTGTGGTGGACATCTCGCGCAAGTATTTGCAGGCGGTGCATCGCGGCGCGCTCGACGATCCGCGGCTTGCCCTGCGCATCGAGGACGGCTTCGCCTACGTGCGGAACAGCGCCGACACGTTCGACCTCATCGTGCTCGACCTCACCGATCCCGGCGGTCCGTCCAAGCCGCTTTACACGCCGGAGTTCTATCGAGCGTGCGCTGCGCGGCTGTCGCCGATGGGCGCGCTCACGCTGCACATCGCAAGCCCCGTCGCGCATCCCGAACGCGTTCGCGCGACGCTCGCCAACCTGCGCAGCGCGTTTGCCATCGTGTGTCCGTATTTGACGTCCGTTCCGCTGTACGGCGGCCTGTGGATGATGGCCTGCTGCTCGTCGCTTCTCGACCCGCGCACGATGACGCCCCGCGAGATCGAGCGCCGCATCTCGCAGCGCAACCTCCAGCACCTCCAGTTCTACAACGGCGACACGCATCGCGCGGCCTTCGCGCTGCCGAATTTCGTACGCACGCTCGTCTCGTAACGCCTCGTTACATCCTCTTTGAAGTCTCACGCGCGCGTCGGCGGCGATGAATGGCCGTAGGACGGATGCGCACGGCAGGTCGCGGCGTCACCCTAATTTTGCGCTCGTCCGTTAATGGCAGCATGGGCCCGTCGCTTGAACGGACCCTTAACCACCCCAACCTTGCCACCATGACGACCAGCGCCCGCATTCGCAGCCGCCACAAGCAGGCTCCGATCCATGAGCTCTACAAGAGCATGGACGGCGCCGACTACGTCGTGATCGACGGCATCCTGTTCGAGACGGATTACCTGCGGGTGCCCGACGAGTTCACGGTCGCGGACGACGTGCTGCTCGAGGCCCGGCACGGCGACACCGAGATCGATATGACCCACGCCGACTTCGAAGGCGCGATCGGTGTGGGCGAGGGCGTCTTCCGCCTCAGGAGCGGATCGCTCGTGCGATTCCTGTCGGCCGCGGTCATTCACTGAACGAAATAGCGACGTACCCTGTTTCGAATTCATCCGCCGAACGGGGTCGCTTTCCGGCAGCGAGACGCTATCATGGCGCCCCATGTCGCGGCGCCCACGGAAATCCTCCGCTTGCGTAACGCTCGTGCTCATCGGCGCGGCCGCGCTATCGGGTTGCGGCGACCAGACCGGCCGGCGTGCATCGTACGCTTCGAAGGAGGCGTGCCTCGCCGACTGGGGCGATCCCAAGGAATGCGCGGAGCAGCCGCGATCGAGCGGCGCGACGCGTTCGTGGGGACCGTCGACCGGCACGTGGCACAGCTACAGCAGCCGCGGCAGCAGCAGTAGCAGCCGCAGCAGCAGCTCCGGGAGCCACAGCGTCTCGCGCGGCGGCTTCGGCTCGCACGGCTCGTCGGCGTCATGATCCGCGACCACGTCGCTCCGCGCGCGAACTGGCAAGCCGATTGCGAGGAGATCGGCTTCTCGTACCACTCGATCGACGGCACGTATTGGGACGAGTCGCGCTGCTACCACTTCACGGCCGACGAGATCGACACCCTCGAAGCGGCGGCCGGCGAGCTGCATGCGCGCTGCCTCGACGCCGTCGAGCACGTCGTCACGCACAACCGCCTCGCGCAGCTCGCCATTCCCGACGCCTGGCGCGAGCGTGTGGCCCGCTCGTGGCGGGCGAAGGACCTGTCGCTCTTCGGCCGCTTCGATTTCGCGTACGACGGCAGCGGTCCCCCCAAGCTGCTCGAGTACAACGCGGATACGCCGACCGCGCTCCTCGAAGCGTCGGTCGCGCAGTGGCGCTGGCTCGAGCAGAAGATCCGCCCGACGAATCCGGACGCCGACCAGTTCAACTCGCTGCACGAAAAGCTCATCGCGAGCTGGCGCGCATTCGCTGTCTCGTGGTCGGCAGGGACCGTCGTGCACTTCACATGCGCCGGCGACAGCGAGGAGGACGTCGGCAACGTCGACTACATGCGCGACGTCGCGACCCAGGGCGGCGTGGACGCCCGCTTCGTCCCGATCGATGCGATCGGCTGGGACGCCACCGCCGGCTGCTTCGTCGGCGAGGACAACGAAGAGATCCGCGTACTGTTCAAGCTTTACCCGTGGGAGTGGCTCGCCGCGGAATCCTTCGGACCTCACCTCCTGCGATCGCCGCTGCGCGTGATCGAGCCCGCCTGGAAGATGATCCTGTCCAACAAGGGCATCCTGCCGATCCTGTGGGAGCTCTTTCCCGATCATCCGAACCTCGTGCCCGCGTACTTCGAGGCGGGGCGCCTCGCCGGCGACTACGTGCAGAAGCCGCTCCTGTCGCGCGAGGGCGCCAACGTCACGCTGCATCGCAGCGGCAGCACGCTCGCGGCGGACGGCGAATACGGCGAGGAGGGCTTCGTCTACCAGGCGTACGCACCCATCCCGCGCTATGGCAGCGACTACGCGACGATCGGCGCGTGGATCATCGGCGACGAGCCCGCCGGCATCGGCATTCGCGAAGACGAAAGCCCGATCACGCGCAACACCAGTCGCTTCGTTCCCCATTACTTCCTCTGACGAGAACCGCCATGACGATCGCCCAATCGCTCGCCGGACTGCCTGCGTTCCTCACCTACTTCTTCCTCTCGCTTGCGCTGCTCGTCGTGTTCCTCGCGGTGTACCTCGCGATCACGCCCTACAGCGAGCTCGCGCTGATCCGCCAGGGCAACGTCGCGGCCGCCATCTCGCTCGGGGGTGCCGTGATCGGCTTCGTGCTTCCGCTCGCGCGCGCGGTGACCCAAAGCGTCTCCACCCTCGACCTCGTCACCTGGGGCGGGGTCGCCCTTGTCGTGCAGGTCGTGGTGTTCCTCCTCGTGGGCAAGCTCGTGCCGAAGCTCACCAAAGCGGTCAGGGACGGCCAGGTCGCCGCCGCCACGTTCCTGGCTTCGCTGGCCGCCGCCGTCGGGCTTCTGAACGCGGCATCGATGACGATTTGACCGGGCGTTGTTGCAGCGCGTCTTGACGCGTGCTCAATAATATGCGTATATGCGCATATGTCTAAAGCTCGCAAAACCGTGACCAGGACAGCGCCGGAACCGGGCGACGAGCTCGACCACGTGTTCGCCGCGGTCGCGCGCTACTTCGGCGTGCTCTCGGAGCCCACGCGGCTCAAGATCCTGCACGCCATCTGCCAGTCGGAACGGTCGGTGTCGGCGATCGTGAGCGAGACGGGCGCCACGCAGACGAACGTCTCGCGGCACCTGGGCCTCATGCTGCAGGCAGGCGTGGTCAGCCGCCGGCGCGAGGGCAGCACCGTGTTTTACCGCGTGGCCAATCCCGAGTTCGTCGAGATCTGCCGCAGCGTATGCGTGCAGATCGCTAGCCGCATCGACGAGCAGAAGCCGCTGCGCAAGGACTTGCTGCAGTTCGCGGCAAATCACTGATGAACAAGACGCGCCGCCGGCTGTTGCAGGGCGCCGCGGTCCTCGGCGTCGGCGCAACCGCGCGCGCCGACGACGATCTTGCGAGGAATCTTCCGCCCAACGTGCCGGCGTGGAGCCGCACGCTCGGCGCGCCGGTTCTCGCGTCGCCGTACGGCGTCCCATCGACATTCGAGGCGAACGTCAGGCGCCGCGAAAGTCCCGGGCTCACGCGCACGCCGCACTCGTCGGTCGCGTTCACGCCGCTCCAGAATCTCTTCGGGATCATCACGCCGTCCGGCCTTCACTTCGAGCGCCATCACGCCGGAATGCCCGACGTGGACCCGCACCAGCATCGGCTGATGATCCACGGGCTCGTGTGCCAGCCCGCGCATCTACACGATGGACGACATCGTGCGTTTCCCGTCGGTGTCACGCATCCACTTCATCGAGTGCGGCGCGAACACCGGCATGGAATGGTCGCGCGTGGCGGTTCCGACGGTGCAGTATTCGCACGGGATGCTCTCGTGCAGCGAGTGGACGGGCGTGCTGCTTTCGACACTGCTCGACGAGGTCGGCATCGATCGCCGGAAGGCTGCGTTCCTGCTCGCCGAGGGGGCGGACGGCGCGTCGCTGACGCGCACGATCCCGATCGCCAACGCGCTCGACGATGTGATCGTCGCGTATGCGCAGAACGGCGAAATGCTGAGGCCCGAGCAAGGCTATCCGCTTCGGCTCGTCGTCCCCGGCATCCAAGGGGTGTCGAGCGTGAAATGGCTGCGGCGCCTCGAAGTCGGCGACCAGCCTTGGAACACGCGCGAGGAGTCGCTGCACTACGTGGACCTCATGCCCGGCGGCATCCATCGCCAATACACCTGGATCCAGGAAGCGAAGAGCGTGATCACCGCGCCGTCGGGCGGGCAGGTGCTGCTGGACCGCGGGTATCACGAGATCACGGGACTCGCGTGGTCGGGCCGCGGCAAGGTGAAGCGCGTCGACGTGTCGACCGACGGCGGGCGCAACTGGCGGACCGCGCGCCTGCAGGAACCCGTTCTCGCCAAGGCGCTCACGCGCTTTCGCATCGATTGGTCGTGGGACGGCAATCCGGCGCTCCTGCAATCGCGTGCGATCGACGAGACCGGTTACGTGCAGCCGATGATCCGGCAGCTCCGCGCGGTGCGCGGCACCCGCTCGATCTACCACAACAACGCGATCCACACGTGGCGCGTCGACGCGACGGGCGAAGTGAGCAATGTTCAGGCGCTGTAGGGTCGCGCTCGCGCTCGTGGCCCTGCCGATGCTGGCATCGGCAGCGCCGCTGCAGTACGGCTTCGGCAAGCCGGCGACGCCGCACGAGATCGCGGGCTGGGACATCGACGTTCGTCCCGACGGCAAGGGATTGCCGAGAGGGCGGGGCTCGGTCGTGGAGGGCCAGGCGATCTACGACGAGAAGTGCGCGAGCTGCCACGGCACGTTCGGCGAATCGAACAGCTACCTGCAGCTCGCCGGCGGCGTGGGGTCGCTTGCCTCCGACCAGCCGATGCGCACCACCGGCAGCAAGCTCAACCATGCGACGACGCTCTGGGATTACATCAATCGCGCAATGCCGTTCAACGCCCCGCAAACCCTCACGCCGGACGAGGTCTACGCGTTGACCGCGTATGTGCTGAACCTCAACGACATCCTGCCCAACGACGCGGTCGTCGACCAGGATTCGCTGCCGAGGCTCAAGATGCCCAATCGCGACGGTTTCACGACGAAGCACGGCTTCATGACGCGCGACGGCAAGCCCGACACGCACAACACGGCGTGCATGAAGGACTGCGTGCGCGAAGTGAGGCTTTCCTCAGAGATGCCCGATTACGCACGCGACCAGCACGGCAACCTCGCCGAGCAGGTGCGCGGCGCGACGATTTCCGAGCCACGCGTGCCGAAGACGGGACTGGACCTTGCGAAAGCGGCGGCGTGCACGGCGTGCCATGGCGTAAGCGAGCGGATCGTCGGGCCTGGATTTCGAGAAGTCGCGGCCAAATATGCGGACGATGCCGCCGCGGCCGGTCGCCTCACCGCCAAGCTCAAGAGCGGCGGGAGTGGGGCATGGGGTGCCATCCCGATGCCGGCCCAGCGAGAGCTCAAGGACGCGGATGCGCGGGCCCTCGTGCAGTGGATCCTGGGCGGTGCGAAATGACGACCCCACGCTTGCGGCAACAAAGGTCGCCGCTCGCTTCCCCCGAGGGGGCGCAATTCGCGCTCGGGACGGCCCTTCGCGCTCATCAGGCATATGCTAGCGCCGCACGGTTTGCCAGCTCCGACGGCGTTGGCAGTAAAATAATGGGTTCCGCATCGGGAGCAAAACCATGAACTTGCAGCGCAGGAAGGCATTGCGGACGGGAGGCGGCGTGACGCTGCTGACGCTCGTGGCCGCGGCTGGCTGGTTGCGTGCCGAAGACGCGCGCGCCGCGGACTGGAACAAAGCCGCGTTCGAGACGAATTCGATGGACGCGACGGTGAAGGCGTTGGGCGGAAGCGCGCCGTCGCAGAGCAAGGACATCGCGTTCTTCCAGACGCCGGACATCGCGGAGAACGGCGCGGTCGTGCCCATCGGGGTGACGAGCAACATCCCGAAGACGGAATCGATCGCGATCCTCGTCGAGAAGAATCCCAATATGCTTGCCGCCGTTTTCGACGTCCCGGCCGGCACCGATCCTTCGCTGTCGACGCGCATCAAGATGGGACAGAGCAGCAACGTGTACGCGCTTGTCAAAGCCGACGGCAAGTACTACGTCGCGAGCAAGGAAATCAAGGTAACCCTCGGCGGGTGTGGAGGCTGACATGCCGAGATCCAAGCAGAATTCGCGCGAACGTGGTCGGCGATTCGACCGAGGTGAAGGTGCTCATGAATCACGAGATGGAGACCGGCCAGCGCAAGGACGCGCAAGGCAAGGTCATCCCGGCGTGGTTCATCCAGGACGTCACGGCGACGTGGAACGGCAAGACGGTACTGTCGGCGCAATGGGGGCCCGCGGTTGCCAAGAATCCGTTCCTGTCGTTCAAGTTCAAGGGCGGCGCAAAGGGCGACAAGGTCATCATCACCTGGGTCGACAACCGGGGTGAGAAAAGAACGGACGAAGCGACCATCGCGTAGCGATTGCGACGAACGCCTGTCCCGACGGGCCGCCCCGAGGGACTGGCCCACCCCCAACCGGGGGCACCGAGCAGAGCGAGCGCGGGGGTCGTATCCTTCGCGTTCGATCAGTGGAGGAAAGCATGAAGACATCGCGCGGGCATAGGGCCGCCCGTTTCGCCATGGCCGCGTTCGTCGTTGCTCTTGCCGCGACGGCGTTCGGCCAAAGCAATACCGCCGACGAGATCGCGAAGTACCGCGCCGCGCTGCAGGACGGCAATCCGGCCGAACTGTGGGAAGCGCGCGGCGAAGCGATGTGGAAGGAGCCGCGCGGTCCTGCCAAGGTTTCGCTTGCGAAGTGCGATCTCGGCCTCGGTCCCGGCGTGGTCAAGGGCGCGTACGCGCAGATGCCGCGCTACTTTGCCGACGCCGACCGTGTCATGGATCTCGAGACGCGCATCGTGTGGTGCATGGTGAAGCTGCAGGGTTACACCGAGGCCGACGCCAGGAAGAACCCGTTCGGCGCGGGCAACGAGCGCAAGGCCGACATGGAGGCGTTCGTCGCGTACGTGACGTCCGAGTCGCGCGGCGTCAAGATGAACGTCCCGCAGTCGCATCCCAAGGAGCGCGAGGCGTACGCGCTCGGGGAGAAGATGTTCTACTTCCGCGGCGGCACGCACGACTTCGCCTGCGCGACTTGCCACGGCGAGGACGGCAAGCGCATCCGGCTGCAGGACTTGCCAAATCTGACGAACAAGGCCGGCGCGCAAAAGGCCTACACGACGTGGCCGGCTTATCGCGTCTCGCAGGGCGAGCTGCGCTCGTTCCAGTGGCGGCTCAACGATTGCTTCCGCCAGCAGCGCTTTCCCGAGCTCGTGTTCGGATCGGACGCGTCGATCGATCTCACGACGTTCCTGGCGGTAAACGCCAACGGCGCCGCGTTCGATGCCCCGGCGATCAAGCGATGAGCTCCATCATGATCAAGCGATGCATTGCGTGGTCCGTCGTGGGCGCCGCCGCCGCGTGGCTCATCGGGTGTGCCACCGCGCCCTCGGATGCCGAGACGAGCGCCAAGGCGGCGCAAGTGATGAAGGCGTCGTTCAACGCGCGCGGCCAGGCGGGCCTCGATCGCCTCGACCAGGACGAGACGCAAAAGGTCTGCACCGAATACAAGGCGAAGGCGCCGCCCAAGGACGTCGCCGAGAAGATCGAGAAGCAGAATCTCGCGCTCATCAAGTGGCCGGCGGACGGCAGGTACACGGGAGACTGGAAGAACGGCGAGCGCATCGCGCAGGAAGGTCGCGGCATGCAGTACTCCGACGATCCGAAAGGGCCCGTCGGCGCCAATTGCTACGCATGCCACCAGCTGTCGCCGCAGGAGCTCTCGTACGGCACCATCGGCCCGCCGCTGTACCAGTTCGGCAAGGTTCGCGGCTACAACGACGACACGCGCAAGTACGCGTATGGCAAGATCTACAACGCCGAGGCGTACAACGCGTGCTCCAACATGCCGCGCTTCGGGCACATGAAAGTCCTGACCGAAGCGCAGATCAAGGATCTCGTGGCGCTGCTCACCGATCCGGAATCGCCCGTCAACAAGTAGAAGCGGGCCGGCCGCGCCGGCCCGCCTCCATCAGAAGTTTTCCAATGCGGAGACGGGAGTTTTTGCAAGCGCTTGCGGCTGCTGCCGCAGCGGGGCTCCCGCTCGAACGCGTTCTTGCGCAGGACCTCGGAGCCGGCGCCGCGTTCTACGACTCCGTGCGGCCGTTCGGCAACGTGAGCCTGCTGCACATCACCGACACGCACGCGCAGCTCCTTCCCGTCCACTTTCGCGAGCCCAGCGTCAACCTGGGCGTCGGACCTGCCGAAGGCCAGCCGCCGCATCTGGTCGGCGAGCATCTCCTGAAGCGCTTCAACATCGCGCCGCGCACGCGCGAAGCGCACGCGTTCACGTATCTCGATTTCGAAGCAGCTTCGAAGGCGTTCGGCGCGATGGGCGGATTCGCGCACCTCGCGACGATCGTGCGCCTCCTGAGGGCGACGCGTCCCGGCGCGCTGCTGCTCGATGGCGGCGACACCTGGCAAGGCTCGGCGACGTCGCTATGGACCCGCGGCCAGGACATGATCGACGCGCAAAAACGCCTGGGCGTGGACGTCATGACCGGCCACTGGGAATTCACGTACGGCGCGGACCGCGTGAAGGAAGTGGTCGACAAGGAATTCGCCGGCAAGATCGACTTCGTCGCGCAGAACGTGAAGACCGCCGACTTCGGCGATCCCGTGTTCAAGCCGTACGTCATTCGCGAGATCAACGGCGTGCCGGTCGCCATCGTCGGCCAGGCGTTTCCCTACACGCCCATCGCGAATCCGCGCTATTTCGTCTCCGAGTGGACGTTCGGCATCCAGGAAGACGAGATGCAGAAAGTCGTCGACGAGGCGCGGGCCAAGGGCGCGCGCGTCGTGATCCTGCTCTCGCACAACGGCATGGACGTCGACTTGAAGCTCGCCTCGCGCGTGACCGGCATCGACGTGATCCTCGGCGGCCACACGCACGACGCGGTGCCGCAGCCGACCCTCGTGGGCAATCGCAGCGGGAAGACGCTCGTCACCAACGCGGGCAGCAACGGCAAGTTCGTCGCGGTGCTCGACCTCGACGTGCGCAGCAACCGCATCGCCGATTTTCGTTACCGCCTGTTGCCGGTGTTCGCCAACCTGCTGCCGCCCGATCCCGGGATGGCCGCACATGATCGCGCGAGTCCGGGAACCTTACGCCGCAAAGCTCGACGAGAAGCTCGCGACCACCGAGGCGCTTCTCTACCGGCGCGGCAATTTCAACGGCACCCTCGACCAGCTCATTTGCGATGCGCTGATGGCGGAGAAGAACGCGCCGATCGCCTTCTCCCCGGGCTTCCGGTGGGGCACCTCGCTGCTGGGGGGCGAGTCGATCACGATGGATCACGTGATGAGCGCGACTGCCGTCACCTATCCGTACTCGACCGTCACCAACATGAGCGCGGACACGATCAAGACGATCCTCGAGGACGTCGCCGACAACCTCTTCAATCCGGACCCGTATTACCAGCAGGGCGGCGACATGGTGCGCGTCGGCGGGCTGCATTACGCGATCGACCCGCGCGCGCCGACGGGCAAGCGCATCACGCGCATGGAGCTCGACGGCAAGCCGCTCGATCCCGCGAAGTCGTACAAGGTCGCGGGATGGGCGCCGGTGTCCGAAGAGGCGAAAGCCGCCGGCGGCGAGGCAATCTGGGACGTGTGCGCGCGCTACCTGCGGGCGCAGAAGGTCGTCACGCCGCGCAAGCTCAACGTGCCCACCATCGAGGGGATGAAAGGAAACCCGGGCATGGCGGGCTGATCGCCTGTCGCCTGCATTGCCGCGATTGGCCTCGCACGTAACGAGATGACGGAATTCTACGATCGCTTCGCTCCGTTATACGACCTGATCTTCGCCGATTGGGATGAGAGCATGCGGCGGCAAGGCGAGTTCTTCTCGCGCGAGATCGCCTCGCGGTGGCCGCAATGCCGTCGCATCCTCGACGTATCCTGCGGAATCGGCACCCAGTCGATTGCGATGGCGCGGCGCGGCTACGGCGTCACGGCCTCCGACATCTCGCCAGCAGCCATCGCTCGCGCCAGAACGGAAGCGGCGGCGCGCGGGCTGAACGTCGCGTTCTCCGTATGCGACATGCGCAAAGCGTTCCTGCACCACGCCGGCGGCTTCGACGTCGTGATGTCCTGTGACAACTCGGTCCCGCACTTGCAGACGAACGCAGACATCTCGACCGCGTTCGGCCAGATGCTGAATTGCCTGCGGCCCGGCGGCGGATGCATCTTGACCGTTCGCGACTACGCCAGGGAAACGCGCGGGCGAGGCATCATCAAGCCCATGCGATGTGCGACGCGCGACGGAACGCGCTACGTGCTGACCCAGGTTTGGGATTTCGACGACGACGGCACGCACTACGACTACACGACGTACGTCATCGAGGACCGGAACACCGAGGACGACGTCGTCGCTCATGCGATGCGGTCCCGTTACTACGCGATCGACACGGACGCGCTGCTGGGTCTCATGCGAGACGCGGGGTTTCAGGACGTGGAATGCCTGGCCGAAGGGTTTTACCAGCCTGTTCTCGTCGGGACCAGGCCCGCTGCTTAGCGATCGGCGCGAATAATGGGTTGCCGCTGCGCCTCGGCAGGCTCTAGCGGCGCAGCTCGCCGATCGGTCGCTCGAGCAGCGCTTCCACTTCCGCGCCGTCGCGCTTCAGCGCATCGAACTCGGCCTCGAGCGATTCGATCGATTGCCTGCTCCGCTTCGCAAGGAATCGCGCGAGACCGGGCGGGAGGTCGCGCCGCTTGATGAATCCCTGCAATCCCGCGATCATGGCGTCGCATAGTGCGCGCATCGCGACGAAAGTGCCGACGAGTCCCCACGCCGACCCCGTCATCCCGGTCGCCATGAGGCCGAAGATCAGGCCCAGCTGCGTGACGAGCACGCGGATCGATACCTGGCCGACGCTCGTGCTGAGCCGCGCGAACGACCATCCCCGCAACTGCGGCAGGTCCCACAGCAGGAAGAGGCCCTGCACGACGATCGCGTAGTTCAACGCCCACCGCGCGTCCTCCCACGAGACCGGGCCCGCGATCTTGAACAGGAACACGAGCAGCAGCACGAACATGCCGTGGGCGATCGTGAAGATCAGCGTAATGCCGAGGAAGCCTTTGAGGAAATCGTTCTCGTTGGCGAGCGCCGCGCGCACGGAGGCCGCGGTCGAGTCCTTGTTCGAGCTGGTCGAGCTTGCGACGTAGTGGCCGGCTTTGGCGGTGGCGCGTCGGTGCAGGACGATGCGGATCGCCCCTGTCACGACCATGAGGACGGTCTCGAACCAGTACAGGAGCAGGAGAACCGCAGGCGACCCGCCCGTGTAGATGACGGCCACCAGCGGAATGCCGTTCATCAACACGGCATACAGCAGTGCCGCAAGCAATCCCACGCGGCTGTTTCCGGCGGACGGCTAGGAAAGCGTGACGCGCGCGAACTTGCGCTTGCCGGCCTGCACGACGACCGTGGCGCCGCGGGCGAACGAAAGGCCCTTGTCGGCGACCACGTCGCCGTCGACCTTGAGCCCGCGCTGCGCGATCAGGCGCAATGCTTCCGACGTCGATTCGACGAGCCCCGCCTGCTTGGCGAGCTGCGCGATCGGCAGTCCCGCGTCGCCTGCGACGAGCGTGACCTCGGGCATGTCCTCAGGCATGGCGCCGTCGCGGAAGCGCGCCTCGAAGTCCGCGAGCGCGGCGTCCGCCTCCGCGCGCGAATGGAAGCGCGCGACGATCTCCTGCGCGAGCATCACCTTCGCATCGCGGGGGTTGCGACCCTCCTCGCATTCGCGTCGCAGCGTCGCGATCTCGCCCATCGTGCGGAAGGAGAGCAGCTCGTAATACCGCCACATCAGCGTGTCGGAGATCGACATGAGCTTGCCGAACATCGACTGCGGGGCTTTCGGTGATGCCGATGTAATTGCCCTTCGACTTCGACATCTTGTCGACGCCGTCGAGGCCTTCGAGCAGAGGCATGGTGAGGATGCACTGCGGCTCCTGCCCGAAGTCGCGCTGCAGCTCGCGTCCGACGAGCAGGTTGAATTTCTGGTCGGTGCCGCCGAGCTCGATGTCGGACTTCAAGGCAACCGAGTCGTAACCCTGCATCAGCGGGTACAGGAACTCGTGGACCGCGATCGGCTGCTGGCCGGCGAAGCGCTTGGCGAAGTCGTCCCGCTCGAGCATGCGCGCGACGGTGTACTTCGCGGCGAGCTTGATCATGCCCGCAGCGCCCAGGGGCTCGCTCCACTCCGAGTTGTAGCGAATCTCGGTGCGCGCAGGATCGAGCACCTTGGAGGCCTGCGCGTGGTACGTCCTGGCGTTCGCCTCGATCTGCTCGCGCGACAGCGGCGGGCGCATGTCGTTGCGGCCGGAAGGGTCCCCGATCATCGACGTGAAGTCGCCGATGAGGAAGATCACCTGATGCCCCAGGTCCTGCATCTGGCGCATCTTGTTGAGCACAACCGTGTGCCCGAGATGGATGTCGGGCGCCGTCGGGTCGAGTCCCAGCTTGATGCGCAGGGGCCTTCCTCGCGCGAGCTTCTGCGCGACCTCGCTCTCGACCAGGAGCTCGTCGGCGCCCCGCTTGAAGACAGCGAGCTGTTCGGCGACCTCGGGGTCGTGGGGACGGGTGGCGTGCGGGGCGGCGGCTGACATTGGTTTACTAGGGCGGGGCAAGAAACCCTGTTAAAATCGGTGCCGTTTTTGCCCGATTGGTTGTAGGAAATTGCCTGTCAAGAAGCCCTCGATTTTAGCTCAAACGCCTGCCCGCCCGTCCGCTCACCCCTGGCAGTACGCCGCGCTCGCGGCCCTGAGCCTGTTCACGGTCGCGGCGTTCGGAACCGCGCCGGACACCGTCCTGGACACGGTGCCGACGCGCATCGTCGAGCGGGTGCTGCCCCTGCCCGCGATCAAGGACGACGAGGCGGCGACCACTTATTGGCGCGAGGAGCGCGTCCAGCGAGGGGACACGCTGGGTAGCCTGCTCGCGCGCGCCGGCGTCAACGACGCCGAGGCGATGCAGTACCTGCGCACCGACCCGGCCGCGCGCCCGCTCTATCAGCTTCGCCCGGGCCGGCCGGTCCAGGTCGCGGTGGACGACGACGGCGACCTCGTGGCCCTCCGCTTCCTTACCAACACCGGCGAGCGCCTCGTGATTGAGCGCCAGGACAACGGCTTCCGGAGCGCGCGCAGCGTGCCCGCGGAGGAGATCCGCACGGTCCTGCGCTCGGGCGAGATCGACTCGTCGCTGTTCGGCGCGGCCGATGCCGCCGGTATCCCCGATCGCGTGATCGGCGCGCTGGCCGACATCTTCGCGGGCGAGATCGACTTCTACCACGACGTGCAGCGCGGCGACCGGTTCAGCGTGGTCTACGAGATGCGCTACGTCGACGGCGAGGTCGCGGGCTCCGGCCGCATCCTTGCCGCGGAGTTCGTCAATCGCGGCACGCCGCATCGCGCGTTCTATTGGCGGGACGCCGACGGCACCGGCAATTACTACACCGACATCGGGCGCAACGCGCGCAGCGCGTTCCTGCGCTCGCCGATGGAGCTCACGCGGATCACGTCGGGATTCACCATGGCGCGCTTCCATCCGTTGCTGCAGGACTGGCGCGAGCACAAGGGCGTCGACTACGCCGCGCCCCAGGGTACGCCTGTGCGGGCGACCGCCGACGGCGTGGTGGCGTTCGCGGGCTGGCAGAACGGCTACGGCAACGTCGTCTTCGTGAAGCATCAGAACTCCTATTCGACGGTGTACGGCCACCTGTCGCACATTCGCCGCCGAGCGTCAAGGCCGGCTCGCGCGTCTCGCAAGGCGATACGATCGGCTTCGTCGGCATGACGGGCTGGGCTACCGGCCCGCACCTGCACTACGAGTTCCGCGTCGCCGACCAGCCGCGCGATCCCATGTCGGCAGCGGTTCCGAACGCGTCGCCCCTGACCGCCGAGCGCCTGCCCGAATTTCGCGCCGCGATCACGCCGCTCGTCGACTCGCTCGCCCTCGCGCGGTCGCTGCCGAGCTCGGCACTCGCCTCCACGGAATAAGGTTGGCCGTCGACCTCTTTGCGGGGGTCATGTCGGGAACGAGCCTCGACGGCATCGACGCTGTCGTCGCCGACTTCGGGCACGGCTGCAGGCTCCTCGCGGCCACCCACATCGAGTTCCCGAGCGAGCTTCGCCGCGAGCTCCTGTCACTCCAGCAATCCGGTCCCGACGAGATCGTTCGTGCGGCGCGCGCCGCCAACGCGTTGGCGGATCTCTACGCGCACGCGATTCGCTCGGTCTGCATGGCGGGCGGCATCGAGACGCACGACCTCGTCGCGGCAGGCGTTCACGGCCAGACGATCCGTCACCGCCCGCACGAAGGGTGGACTTCGCAGCTCAACAATCCCTCGCGCGTAGCCGAGAAGGCCTACGTGACGGTCGTCGCCGACTTCCGGATGCGCGACATCGCGGCGGGAGGGCACGGCGCGCCTCTCGTGCCGGCGTTCCACGCCGCGATGTTTCGCGACGCGCAGCACCATCGCGTCGTCGCCAACCTGGGCGGAATCGGCAACATCACCGACCTTCCGCCGCGCGGCGCCGTGCGCGGTTTCGATACAGGCCCGGGCAACGTGCTCCTCGACGCGTGGCATGCGCGCCATCGCGGCGGACCGTTCGACGCGGGCGGGGCGTTTGCCGCCACGGGCAGCGTCGACCACGCGTTGCTGCAAGCGATGCTGCGCGAGCCGTACTTCGCCGCGCCGCCGCCCAAGAGCACGGGCCGCGATCTCTTCAACGCGGCGTGGCTCGATCGCTTTGCCGCCGGATTCATGGGCGCCGCGCAGGACATGCAGGCGACGCTGGCCGAGCTCACCGCGCAATCACTTGCGCGTGCGATCCGCGATCACTGCGCAGGCGCTGCGGAGCTCTACCTGTGCGGCGGCGGCGCCAGGAACCCCGACCTCGTGCGCCGGATTGCCGATGCGCTGCCGAACGTGCGCGTTGCGCCGACAGACGCGATCGGCGTCGCTTCGGCCGACGTCGAAGCGCTTGCGTTCGCATGGCTTGCGCGCGAGACCATCGCAGGCAGGCCGGGTAACGTTCCGGAAGTCACGGGTGCGAACGGGCCGCGTGTCCTCGGTGCGATCTATCCGAGGGGAGCGTAGGCGCCCACCGTCGCCGCCATCGGGCGCGCGCCGAAGCCCGTTGCAAAAGGTGCATGCGGGTGTGCGCACACCGGCAACTCCGGCGCGCGCGCAAACGCTAACTCATTGTTTCGGAAGCCGGTTGATAAGTGGCACGGCTGATGCGTAAGAGTCGGCATGCGCGATTCAAACGACATCGACCTCGTCACCCTCGATCCGGAGCCGTGCTACGCGACGGCCGAGGAGATTGCCCTCGCGGAACGCCTGCGGCGCAGGATCGAGGAGCGCTACCTTGCGAACGAAAACGGCCGCGGCGAAGCGCCGCATTCCGAGCTTCGCGCTGGCAGCTTAAGGAAAGGGTCGACGCGAAGCGGCGACTTCTATGCTGAAACGGGCCCATCGGGCCCGTCTCCGCTTTGGTATTTCCGTTCGGGTTATGCCGAGAACGAGGAGCCGCAGCCGCAGGTCGTCGTCGCGTTCGGATTCTTGATCACGAACTGCGCGCCTTCGAGCCCCTCCTGGTAGTCGATCTCGGCACCCACCAGGTACTGGTAGCTCATCGGGTCGATCAGGAGCGTCACGCCGTCCTTGACCATCGCGGTGTCGTCCTCGTTGGTCGCTTCGTCGAACGTGAAGCCGTACTGGAAGCCCGAGCAGCCGCCGCCGGAGACGAATACCCGGAGCTTGAGCTCCGGATTGCCTTCCTCCTCGATCAACGACTTTACTTTCGCAGCCGCGGAGTCCGTGAACACGAGCGGCGCGGGCATTTCATTCATGGCATTCATCTATGGCTCCGAAGCGGGAAACGCTCCCGTCATCATGCTCCAATCACGCGGCGACGCAACCTATTCCGCTGCCGCACGTTTCAATTCGACAACGCTCGCGGTGCCGGGTTCGGCATGGTTGAGCCGGCCCTGCACCACGGCGCCCAGGTGCATCTCGAGCGTCCGGTACGAGATGTCCCCGACAACCTTCGCCTTCGCCTGCAGCTCCAGGAAGTCGTTGGCCGCGATCGGGCCGTTCACTGTCCCGTTGATCACGACGTGCGACACCTTGATCTCGCCGTCGATCTTCGCGTGCTCGCTCACCACCAAAGTGCCCGTTTCGCCGTTGGCCGTGGCCACGTTGCCCTTCACGACGCCGTCCACGCGCAGGCCGCCGGTGAAGGTCACGTTGCCGTCGACCGTCGTGCCCGCGCCGATCAGGCAATCGATGCGCTTTTGCGGCTTTTCATGCGTCTTCCCGAACATGGTGCTCCCCTAGCTCAAGCTCAAGGTCCGCGTCGCGCGCGGCGCCGCCTGTCCCGATTCGTAAGCCCGGACCGCCACCCCCGTGACACGGCTGCCCTGCGGAACGCGGAATCGACCCTCAACCCGCTGATAATACTTGAATTTGAGGCGCAGCGCCGGGCTCGCCGACGGGTCGTCGTCGGGGATCTGGATCGCGGGCGCGACGAACTCCACCGGCGGTACGCCCGCCAACGTGGCGCGAATCACGACATTGCCCACGAATTCGTCCTTGGGGCTGCCGCCGCGCACGATCAGGACGCTGTAGCGCCACATGTTGTCGCCGTCCGGCTCGATGTCGAGGCGCTGGATCTGCAGACCCACCGTCTTGCTCGAGTCGGACACGAGCTTTTGCAGGAAGGCCAACTCCTCCTTGATCTGCGCGTTCTCGCCGGTGAGGTCGGTGGCCTGCTTCGTCAGCGCGTCCTGCTTGCCGCGCGTCATCGCGAGCTCCGATTCGAGGGTCGCGTTGCGGGCGCGAAGCTCGGCCGCTTCGTTGCGGTACTTGGTCGCGTCCGCCTCGAGGGACGCAAGGCGCGTCTCGATTTCCTTGCGGTGGAACCCGCCCAGGATCTGCCCGAAGTCGAAGCCCCACCACCACATGCCCGCGATGATCGCCAGGAGCGACAGCACGACGGCGCCGCGGCCCCACCACGGAAGGTGCGTGCGCACCGCCATGCGCGGCGCGGAAATGCCGAAGTGTTGGCGCACGCGGCGCCACGACAGACCCATCCTGCGTCAGCCCCGAAGGGCCGTCCCGAGCCGCGCGTGCGAGCGGGGCGCAGCCCAGGCCCGAAGGGCGCGTCCGCGAGCATGCGCGTCCACCGACACGTGACGCTCCCAATCGGCAACACGGTCCAAGGAGGTGGACTGACCTGCCCCGGCCTCATTGAACCGACAGCGCGAAACGGGCATCGAGTGTCGGCCGGCGCTCGTTCGAGCGGACGCGCGCTGCGCGCCTCGCCTCCGGCCCGCTCGTACGAGCGGCTCGGGGGGCAGCGAGCGCAGCGAGCGTGGGGGTCGTTTCACTAGGGGAGGACCGGCGCGGCGGTGAGGCCCGACGTCTCGGGCAGCCCGAACATGAGGTTCATGTTCTGCACCGCCTGCCCTGCGGCGCCCTTCACGAGATTGTCCTCGACGACGATGACGGTCACGGTATCGCCGTCACCCGGGCGATGAACCGCGATGCGCGCCACGTTCGAGGCGCGCACGCTGCGCGTGTCCGGCGTCGATCCGGGCGGCATCACGTCCACGAAGGGCTCGCCTGCGTAGCGCTTCTCGAACAGCGCCTGCACGTCGGCGTCGGGCTTCGTGAGGCGCGCATAGAGCGTGGCGTGGATGCCGCGGATCATCGGCAGGAGGTGCGGCGTGAAGGTGAGCCCGACCGGCGTCTTGCTGCGCCCTTGAAGCTCCTGCACCGTCTCGGGATGGTGACGATGGCCGGACACGCCGTAGGCCTTGAAGTTGTCCGAGGCTTCGGCGAGCAGCAGGCCGACCTCCGCCTTGCGCCCCGCGCCCGACGCGCCTGACTTGCAGTCGGCAATGAGGTGCTGGCTGTCGACGATCCCCGCCTCGAGCAGCGGAACCAGGCCCAGTTGCATCGCCGTCGGATAGCAACCCGGGTTGCCGATGATGCGCGCGCGCTTGATCTCGTCGCGATGGAACTCGGGCAGGCCATACACCGATTCCTCGAGGAGATCGGGGCACGCGTGCGCGAGCTTGTACCACTTCTCGAAGACCTTGGCGTCGCGGATGCGGAAGTCCGCCGCGAGGTCGATGATCTTGACGCCGGCGCCGACGAGCTCGCGCGCCTGCGCCATCGCAACACCATGCGGGGTCGCGAAGAACACGACGTCGCAGGACTTCAAGTCCGTGGCGTCGGGCGCGGTGAACGTGAGCTTGTCGTACTTGCCGCGCAGGCTCGGGAACATGTCCACCACGCGCGTGCCCGCTTCGCCGCGCGACGTGATGGCGCGGACGTCGGCGTCGGCGTGCGACGCGAGGATTCGAAGAAGCTCGACGCCGGTGTAGCCGGTGCCGCCGACGATGCCGATCTTGACCATTGTGTGATCCTCGACCCGGGAAAACGATTCTAGCGCATGCGAAAAGGGCGCCCGGAGAGGCGCCCTTCGCTGTCTCGGATGCAGCGCTCTTTAGCGCTTGCTGAACTGCTTGCGACGGCGCGCCTTGTGCAGGCCGACCTTCTTTCGCTCCACTTCGCGCGCATCGCGCGTCACGAGCCCCGCCTTCGACAGCGTGGGCTTCAATTGCGCGTCGTAGTCGATGAGCGCGCGCGTGATGCCGTGACGCACCGCGCCGGCCTGTCCCGATTCGCCCGCCGCCGATCACGTTGACCATGATGTCGAACGTGGCCTGGTGATTGGTGAGCACCAGCGGCTGGCGCACCACCATGCGGCCCGTCTCGCGGGTGAAGAACTCGTCGACCGGCTTCTCGTTGACGACGAACTTGCCCGAGCCTGCCTTGATGAACACGCGTGCCACCGACGTCTTGCGGCGGCCGGTGCCGTAGTAGTAGTTGCCGATCATATTATTTGACGGGATCCAGAGTCTTGGGCTGTTGCGCCTCGTGCGGATGCGACGGGCCCGCGTAGATACTTGAGCTTCTTCAGCATCGCGTAGCCGAGCGGCCCCTTGGGAAGCATGCCGCGCACCGCTTTCTCGAGCGCACGGCCCGGGAAGCGCGCCTGCATCTTGCTGAAGTTGGTCGTCGAGATGCCACCCGGATAACCGGAGTGGCGGTGATAAAGCTTGTCGTCGGCCTTGTTGCCCGTGACACGCAGCTTCTCGACGTTGGTGACGACGATGAAGTCGCCGGTGTCCATGTGCGGCGTGTAGATGGCCTTGTGCTTGCCGCGCAGGCGCAGGGCGATCTGGCTGGCAAGGCGTCCCAGCACCTGGTCGGTGCCGTCGACGACGTACCACTCGCGCGTGATGTCGGAGGGCTTGGCGGAAAAGGTCTTCATGGCTCTTCTTGTGACGCGCCGCGAAAAAAGTGGGCTTGCATGTGAATTAGCCCGCTCGCAGCAAAGTCGAACATTGTACTATTCCGCCGCTTCGGCGGTCAAGGTCGGGCGCGCTTGCGGGAACGCAGGGTCACGTCCGGCTAGTGACCAAAAAGAGGCGCGGTCTTTTGGGACCGCGCCTTCAGGATTCCACCATAGGAGGAGAATGGAGGAATGCGTTCTCAGCTGCCGAAGGAGGAGTACGGCGAGGCCGGGAACGGTTATGATCCTCCCATATTGCGCCGCACCATGCAATCACATTTACCGCATCGCAACATCCAAAAAACTGATCCGTTGCGTTTGCGCACGGTAAGTGGTCACTACCACGCAACTCGTTGAATTAAATGAAGACGCGCATCAAGTGGATCGACGGAGTCAACTTCGTCGGCGAGTCGGGCAGCGGCCATTCCGTCGTCATCGACGGGGATCCGGACAGCGGCGGGCGCAACATCGGGATGCGCCCGATGGAGATGCTTCTGACCGGTGCGGCGGCGTGCACGGCTTACGACGTCGTGACCATCCTCAAGAAGGGTCGTCACGACGTGAAGGACGTCGCGGTCACCGTCGAGGGCACGCGAGCCCCGACGAGTCCGCGCGTCTTCACCACCTTGCATTACGTGTATACCGTGGCCGGGCACGGGCTGGACGCCCGTCAGGTCGATCGGGCGGTGAAGCTTTCCAAGGAAAAGTACTGCTCCGCCACGATCATGCTCGGCAAGACCGCGACGATCACCTACGAGATCGTGATGATCGAGGGGGACCGCGTCCCGGGTTAGGCCGCGTGAAATAGGGACGGCGATTAGGGACGTGCCCCGGGGAACGTGAGGCCGCGCACGACGACGTCGGCGGTCACTTCGAATCGCTTGCCCGCGGCATCGACGAAGCGGAGCTTGATCGGCACCGGGTCGCCGTTGTTCAACGCGCGCTTGATGCCGACGAGGCGAAGGTGATCGCCGAGGTAGGCAAGACGCGTGGTCGTGCCTCCCGGCACGGCGTATTTCCTGACGACGGTCTCCGACGCAGGATCACCGATGGTCTTCACGTGCACGATGTCGATCTTCTTGGCGAGCGCCGTGGTCGCTCCGACGAGGTCGACGTTGACGTCGCTCTTGATGTCGACGTACACGCGCGCGTCGGCGCCCGCGGCGGCCGGCCGCATCCAGACACTCGAAAGCGCGACTGGCGCGGCGCTCGCGACGGATGCGAAAGCGAGCGCGCAGACCGGGACGAGAGAACGGATCAGCGCATGCATCTCATTGCGGGGTGTTGAGTAGTCGTACGAGGCTCGACGTGTCCCATCGCCCCCCGCCGCGCGCCTGCACTTCCGCGTAGAACTGGTCGACGACCGCGGTGACCGGGAGCACGGCGCCATTGTGGCGCGCTTCGTCGAGGCAGATCGAAAGGTCCTTTCGCATCCAGTCGACCGCGAATCCGAAGTCGAACTTGTCGGCGACCATCGTCTTGCCGCGGTTCTCCATCTGCCAGGACTGCGCCGCGCCCTTGCTGATGACGTCGAGCACGAGCAGAGGATCGAGCCCCGCCTTCATCGCGAAATGAATGCCTTCGGAAAGCGCCTGCACGAGGCCTGCGATGCAGATCTGGTTGACCATTTTCGTCAATTGGCCGGCGCCGGCCCCGCCCATCAACGTCACCGCGCGCGCATACGTCGCGAGCACCTCCTGCGCGCCTGCGAAGGTCGCTTGGTCGCCGCCGACCATGATCGTGAGCTTGCCGTTTTCAGCACCCGCCTGTCCGCCGGATACGGGAGCGTCGAGGAAGGCGATGCCGCGCGATTTCGCCGCGTCGAAGATTTCACGCGCGACCTCCGCGGATGCGGTCGTGTGATCGACGAGCGTCGACCCCGCGGACATCCCGGCGAGCGCGCCGTCGGCGCCGTTGGCCACGGCGCGCACGTCGTTGTCGTTGCCTACGCACATCATCACGATCTGCGCATCCTTCGCAGCCGCCGAGGGCGTGGCGGCGCTGCGGCCTCCATGCGTGGCGACCCATTGCTGCGCCTTGGCCGCGTTTCGGTTGTACACGGTGACGTCGTGGCCTGCGCGCGCGAGGTGCCCGGCCATTGGAAACCCCATCACACCGAGGCCAAGGAATGCGAGCTTCATGTCTTTCCTCCGTTAGGGCAGCGTACGGCGTGCCGCGGCTGCGGCCGCGCGCACTTGCGAAGGGGCGGTACCACCTGCATGGTCGCGGCTCGCCACCGAGCCTTCGAGCGTCAACACTTCGTGCACGTCGTCGCCCACCAGCGGCGAAAACTGACGTAGCTCGGCCACCGGAAGCGCCGAAAGGTCCACTCCCTTCGCTTCGGCGTGCCGCACGGCCCGCGCGACGGCTTCGTGCGCGTCCCGGAACGGTGCGCCGCGGCGGACGAGATAGTCGGCGAGGTCGGTCGCGGTGGCGAATCCTTCGGCGGCGGCGGCGCGCATGCGCTCGGCGTTCACCTGGATGCCGCTCGCCACGAGATCGGTCATGATCGCGAGCGTATCCGCCAGCGTGTCGACCGTGTCGAAGAGCGGCTCCTTGTCTTCCTGGTTGTCCTTGTTGTACGTGAGGGGCTGACCCTTCATCAGCACGAGCAGCGACACGAGATGGCCGACCACGCGGCCGCTCTTGCCGCGCACGAGCTCCGGTACGTCGGGGTTCTTTTTCTGCGGCATGATCGAGCTGCCGGTGCAGAAGCGGTCCGCGAGCGCCACGAATCCGAAGCGCGGGTTCGACCAGAGGATGAGCTCCTCGGCGAAGCGCGAGAGATGGATCATGACGAGGGCCGCGGCGGCTTCGAACTCGATCGCGAAATCGCGGTCCGCGACCGCGTCGAGCGAATTGCCCGCGACCTCGTCGAATGCGAGAGCGCGCGCGACGTGCGCGCGGTCGATGGGATACGAGGTGCCCGCTAGAGCCGCCGCACCGAGCGGCAGGCGGTTGACCCGCTTCCTGCAGTCCACGAAGCGCTCCATGTCGCGCGCGAACATCGCGTCGTACGCGAGAAGGTGGTGTCCGAAGGTCACCGGTTGTGCCACCTGCAGGTGGGTGAAGCCCGGCATGAGCGTTGCCGCATGCTGCTCCGCGAGGTCGATGAAGGCGCGACGCATCGCGGCAAGCTGCGCGTGGAGCGCGTCGATCGCGCCGCGCAGCCACAGCCTCACGTCGGTTGCGACCTGGTCGTTGCGCGAGCGCGCCGTGTGCAGGCGCTTGCCGGCGTCCCCGACGAGCTGCGTCAGGCGCCGTTCGATGTTGAGGTGTACGTCCTCGTGGTCGATGGACCAGGCGAACTTGCCCTCGTCGATCTCGGTGCGTACCTGTGCCAGGCCGCGCTCGATGTCGGCCAGGTCCTGCGCGGTGAGGATGCCCACGGAAGCCAGCATGCGCGCGTGGGCGAGCGACCCCTGGATGTCGACGTGCGCGAGCCGGCGATCGAAGTCGACCGACGCGGTGTAGCGCTTGACGAGGTCGGAGACGGGTTCGGCAAAGCGGCCAGACCACGCGCCATCCGGGTTAGCGGCGGCAGGAGACTTGCTATCGGACATGACGGCACTCTCGGACGAACGGGCATGATGCTTGCATGCCGCCACCGATCATGCAATCGATTATAAGGCAGAACGGTCATCATCGGCCGGCGCTGCCTGACTTTCGCAACCTCGGCACGGTGTTGCGCATCCTCGTTGCGGTCAACGCGGGCGCGGCCTTGTACGCGCTGGCGCGCGAGCCGTCGCCTGCGCGTTACGCCGCCGAGCTGTCCGCCGCAGTGGGCGCCGCCGAGCCCTACCTTTTCCTCGTGCTCGCGATCCTGTGGGTCGCGTCGCCTCGGCTAGCCAGGCTCCCGTACTCGACCGGCGTGGGCATCGTGTTGCTCGTAGCGATCCTTGCCGGCATCGTGATCTGGCAGACGCGTCGCATGCTCGATCCGATGCCAGGCAGCGCCCCGCTGCTACTCCTATTCTGGCTCTTCTGGGGCCTGGCCGCGAGCGCCATGCTGCTCGCGTACTTCCACCTGCGCGCGCGTGCGCTGTCGCCTGCGATCGCCGAGGCTCGGCTGCAGGCATTGCAAGCGCGCATCCGCCCGCATTTCCTGTTCAACAGCATCAATGCGGTGCTTTCGCTCGTGCGCAGCGATCCCGCGCGCGCCGAGATCGCGTTGCAGGACATGGCCGATCTGTTTCGCGTGCTGATGCGCGACAACCGCGAGCTGGCGCCGCTGGGTGACGAGCTCGAGCTGTGCCGCCAGTACCTGGAGCTCGAGCAGCTGCGCCTAGGCGAGCGCCTGACCGTCGACTGGAACCTGAAGAGCATGCCCGCCGATGCGCTCGTGCCGCCGCTCGTGCTCCAGCCGCTGCTCGAGAACGCCGTGTATCACGGCATCGAGCCTTCGAGCGAGCCCGGCATCGTGTCGGTCAACGTGTTCCTGTCGCGCGGCGAAGTGCACGCGATTCTTCGCAACCCGTACCGCAAGGATGGCGGCCGCCACCACTCCGGCAACAAGATGGCCCTGGGCAACGTGCGCGAGCGGCTTGCGCTGCACTTCGATGCCGAGGCGAGCCTCGAGTCGCGCGTCACCAAGGACGGCTACGAAGTGCACATCCGCCTGCCGTACCGCACCTCCGCCAAGCCCGACGTCGCGCGCACAGAGGCGCGGCGCCCGGCCGACACTCCCCCTCGCGCGAAGCGCCACGGCAACGGCTTGCGCTCATCGAACCTGCTAGGAAGGTCGCTCGCAAATGGCTGAACCGCCGCTGCGTGTCCTCGTCGTCGACGACGAAGCCCCCGCGCGCCGCCGGTTGCGCGATCTGCTGGACGACTGCGGCGCGGCGCTTCCGTTGACGGTCGTCGGCGAAGCGCAGCATGGTCGCGAGGCGCTCGATCTCCTGCAGACCGCGCCCGCGGACCTCGTCCTGACCGACATTCATATGCCGGACATGGACGGCATCGAGTTCGCGCGGCATCTCCTGAAGCTGTCGCACCCGCCGGTTGTGATCTTCACGACGGCGTTTCACGAGCACGCGGTGCAGGCGTTCGAAGTCAACGCCGTCGACTACCTCATGAAGCCCGTGCGCGTGCAACGCCTGCTCGGCGCTCTGCAGAAGGTGCCGAAATTGAAGCCGGTGCCGATGGAAAAGCTGTCGCAGCTTCCGACGTCGGCGCGACGCTTCCTGTCGGTGACGGAACGCTCGCGCGTCGTGCTCGTCCCGCTCGACGACATCGTCTACCTCAAGGCCGAGCTCAAGTACATCACGATCCGCACCGCGCAGCGCGAGTACCTCCTCGAGGAGTCGCTCACGCGCCTGGAAGGCGAGTTCGGCAACCGGTTCGTGCGCGTGCACCGCAACTGCCTCGTCGCGCGCGACTTCATCCGCGGATTCGAGCGGCGCGTCAACGACGACGGCGACGCGCACTGGGAAGTCCTCCTCAACGGCGTGCCGGAATCGTTGCCGGTGTCGCGCCGCCAGCAGTTCGTAGTACGCGACGTCGGGCGCGAGAGCGTGGCATAGCATCCTATGGATGTGGGTAAGGCTTCAGCCTTACCGGCATCGCGTCAGGCTAAAGCCTGACCCACGCGGTACACTTCGCCGTTTCCTTCTGCCGTTCACCCCCTATGCGCACCCTCGTCTGCGGCTCGCTCGCGTACGACACCATCATGGTGTTTCCCGATCATTTCTCACGGCACATCCTGCCCGACCAGGCGCATGTGCTCTCCGTGTCGTTCCAGATCGGCGAGATGCGCCGGGAGTGGGGCGGATGCGCGGGCAACATCGCCTACAACCTGAAGCAGATCGGCGGCGAGCCCGTCGTGATGGCGACCGTCGGCGACGACGGCATCGAGTACAAGGAGCGGCTCGCGGCGCTCGGCATCGCGGTCGACGGCGTGCGACACGTGCCCGGCGCGTACACGGGGCAGGCGTTCATCATCACCGACCTCGACGACAACCAGATCACGGCGTTTCACCCGGGCGCCATGAACTATTCGCATCAAAGCCGTGTGTCCGACGTGGCCGACATCGGCCTTGGCATCATCGCACCCGACGGCAAGGAAGGCATGCGCTCGCATGCCGCGCAATTCGCGCAGGCGGGCATCCCGTACATCTTCGACCCGGGCCAGGGCATGACGCTGTTCGACGGCCCGGAGCTCATGTCCATGATCAACACGGCGCGCTACGTGGCGGTCAACGACTACGAAGGACGCATGCTCGCGGAGCGCACCGGCGTTCCGCTCGCGCAGCTCGCCGAGCACGTCGAGGCGCTGATCGTCACCCTGGGCGCCGACGGGTCGGTCATTCACTCCGGCGGCGAGACGTACGCCATACCGGCGGCCAAGTGCACCGCCGTGCTCGACCCCACGGGATGCGGCGACGCGTATCGCGCGGGCATTCTCTACGGCATCGCGCATGGCTGGGACTGGGAGCGCACCGGGTGGTCTCGCGTCGGTGCTCGGCGCCATCAAGATCGCCTCGCGCGGCGCGCAGAAGCACGCGCTGTCGCGCGACAGCGTTGCCACGCTGTACAAGGCGACGTTCGGCTCGGATCTCTGGTAAACCGTTACCGGTTCCTTGCTTCGCAATTCCGTTCACGTTCGCTGCTACCGCATCGTCCGCACGTGCGTGCACCTGCTGGCGGGCGTCGGCACGACGATGCTCTTGTTCCCCTTCGTGAGCGACGCGCGCAAGCGACGGCTCGTGAAGCGCTGGAGCCGGCGGCTCCTTCGCATCCTGAACGTCAGCGCGCACGTGCGCGGCGAGCTGGAGTCCGTGAGCGGCAACGTGCTGCTCGTCGCCAATCACATCTCGTGGCTCGATATCTTCGTGCTGAACGCGCACCTGCCGGTGCGCTTCGTAGCCAAGGCCGAGATCGCGCGCTGGCCCGTCGTCTCGCGCATGATCCGCGGCGCCGGCACGGTGTTCATCGAGCGCGAGCGGCGGCGCGACACGCATCGCGTGACGCGCCACATGGCGGAGGTGCTCGCCAACGGCGACGTGGTCGCGATCTTTCCGGAGGGCACGACCACGTACGGTCACGAGGTCCTGCCATTCAAGAGCTCGTTGCTCCAGCCGATCATCGAGGCGGGCGGGCATGTGCAGCCCGTGGCGATCCGCTACCGCACGCCGGATGGCGCGATCGCGATGGCGCCGACGTACGTCGGCGACACGAGCTTCGCGTCGTCCTTTTTCGCGGTGTGCGCGGAACGCGCTCTGCGGGTGGAGCTCACCGCACGTCCCGCGCTGCCGGCGGCGACCAAGCACCGGCGGGCGCTCGCGCAGGCCGCGGAAGCGTCTATCCGAACGGCTTTGGCTGAACCTGCGATCGTGACGGCACTTGATATACCCGCCGGTCAGGCAACCTGACCGCGGTGAGCGCGCCGCCCCATACGCATCCCGAGTCGAGCATCAGCATGTTGGGCGTGAGCATGAGGTCGAGGGTGGACCAGTGGCCGCACACGACGATGGACGATGCCGACGCGCGCGTGGCGTGCTCGAACCACGGCGCATAGCCTTCGGGCGTGCTTGCCGGACCGCGCTTCTCCGCAAGCTCCATCGTACCGTCCGCGGTGCAGAAGCGCAGGCGCGTGCACGCGTTGACGATCACGCGAAGCCGGTCGTAGCCCGCAAGGTCGTCGCGCCACTGCCGCGGCTCGTCGCCGTAGAGCACGCCCAGGAATTCGCGTGCGCGGTCGCTCGCGAGCATGGCTTCGACCTCGCGCGACAGCGCGAGCGCTTGCGCCGCGGTCCAGGGCGGCAGGAGCCCGGCGTGCACGAGGACGTAGTTCTCGTCGACCGCCACGAGCGGCCGTCGAATGAGCCACGATACGAGCGAATCGCGATCCGGCGCTGCGAGGATGTCGTCCAGCGTATCGCCGCGATGCGGCTTGCGATACCCCGCCGCGATGGTCAGGAGATGGAAGTCGTGATTGCCGAGGACCGTGGTGGCGGCGTCGCCCATCGCCATCACGTCCCGCAGCACTGCAAGCGAGCCCGGCCCGCGGTTGACGAGGTCGCCGACGAGCCACAGGCGATCGCGCGACGCGTCGAAGCCGATGAGATCGAGGAGATCGCGAAATTCGCTGTGACAGCCCTGGATGTCGCCGATCGCGTAGAGCGCCATGACGTTTGTCGCGGTAGAATTGCACGGAGTTTATCGTACCGCTCCCTCCATGAACGTTCCGCAAAAGACGGGGCGCCGACATTGTCGGTCGCTGCTCGGTCGCGCGGGGACGCGCGCTGCGCGCCTTCCTCGCGGGAGCTCCTTGTCATACTGCGATGTGCGTGCGCGCATCATGTTGCCCCCAGGTCGGTCGCTCGGCGACGCGGCCTCCGGCCCTTGCTCGCTGTCGCTCGCACGCCTCGCTTCCTCCGCTCGGCCCCGCGCTCACTCGCCCACTTGTCCTTTCCTCTGAATCCGCCGCAACGCGAGGCCGTGCGCTACTGCGACGGCCCGCTGCTCGTGCTCGCGGGCGCGGGCAGCGGCAAGACGCGCGTGATCACGGCGAAGATCGCCCACCTGATCGAGCGCGGCACCGACCCGTCGCACATCGTTGCCATCACGTTCACGAACAAGGCCGCGCGCGAAATGCGCGAGCGCGCCCAGGCGCTGCTCACGAAGCAGGGCAAGGGCGATGCGGCTCAAAAGGTGCGCATCGCCACCTTTCACGCGCTGGGGCTCTCGATCCTGCGCAACGAGGCGAAGGCGGCGGGCCTGCGTCCGGGATTCTCGATCCTCGATCCGGCCGACCTCGAGAGCATCGTCGCCGAGCTGGTGGCGACGGCCGATCGCGGGCGTGCGCGTGCGGCGCAATGGAAGATCAGCGCGTGGAAGAATGCCCTGGTGACGCCCGCGGCCGCTCTCTCCGTCGCGCAGAACGACGAAGAGCTCGCCGCTGCGCGCGCGTATTGCAACTACGACGAGGCGCTCGCCTCGTACAGGGCGGTCGACTTCGACGACCTGATCATCCGGCCGCTTGCGCTGCTGGAGACGAACGTCGAGGCCGCGGCGCGCTGGCGCGAGAAGTGCGCGCACGTGCTGGTCGACGAATACCAGGACACCAATCCCGCCCAGTACCGCCTCATGCGCGCGCTCACCGGCGACCGCGCGCCGTTCACCGCGGTTGGCGACGACGACCAGGCCATCTACGGCTGGCGGGGTGCGACGCTCGACAACCTGGCGGCGCTTCCGCGCGACTTCCCCGACCTCAAGGTCGTCAAGCTCGAGCAGAACTACCGCTCGACGGTGCGCATCCTGCGCTCGGCGAACACGCTCATCGCGAACAACAAGAAGCTGTTCGACAAGAAGCTTTGGAGCGATCTCGGGCACGGCGACACGATCCGCGTCTCGCCGGCGTCGGACGACGAAGCCGAAGCCGAGATGGTGATCGCGCGCATCGAAGGCGTGCGCTTCGAGAAGCGCGCGAAGTACTCCGACTTCGCGATCCTGTATCGCGGCAACCATCAGGCACAGGTGTTCGAGACCGCGCTCCGCGCGAAGAGCATCGCCTACGACATCTCGGGCGGGCAGTCGATGTTCGATCGCACGGAAATCAAGGACATCGTCGCGTACTTGCGCCTCGTCGCGAACGACGACGACGACCCCGCGTTCCTGCGCGCGGTGGGCGCGCCCAGGCGCGGCATCGGCCAGACGACGCTCGCGCGATTGGGCGACATCGCCGCGAAGCGGCACGAGAGCCTCTTTGCGGCGGCGTTCGCGCCCGAGCTCGCCGCGGCAGTGCCTGCCCGCCAGCAGGAAGCGCTCGCCGAGTTCTGTGCTCTGGTGAACGACCTGCGCTACCGCGCGGAGCGCGAGCCCGCCAAGCGCCTGCTCGACGAGCTCATGACGGGCATCCGCTACGAGTCGTGGCTGGTCGACACGCTCGACAAGCGGGACGCGATCGCACGCGGCAAGAGCGTGCGCGACTTCGTCGACTGGCTCGCGCGCAAGGGCGAGTCCGACGGCCGCAATCTCGTCGAGCTTACGCAGCACATCGCGCTCATCAACATGCTCGAGAACCGGGGCGACGCGGAAGCCGACAACGTGCGGCTGTCCACGCTGCACGCGGCGAAGGGGCTCGAGTTTCCGCACGTCTTCATCGTCGGGCTGGAGGAGGGCATCCTGCCACATCGCGAGTCGATCGACGCAGGCGACGTCGACGAGGAGCGCAGGCTCATGTACGTCGGCGTCACGCGGGCGCAGCAGTCGCTGCACCTTTCGTGGTGCAAGGCGCGCAAGCGAGCGGGCGAGAAGGTCGCCTGCCAGCCGTCACGGTTCATCGCGGAGCTCGCGCAGGAGGACCTGCGCTATTCCAACGCGCCGCTCACGCAAGCCGAAGCGGCGCAGGAAAAAGTCGCGGGCAACGCGCGCCTGCAGTCGCTGAAGGCAATCTTGTCGCGATGAAGCGCGGTTCGGTGCGCCGCTTCGACGCAGCGGCGGAGTTTGCGACGAGCGAGCGGTGCCGCATCGTGGAAGTGTCGAACAGCGAAGACGACTCCGACGTGTCGATCGCACGGGCGTGTGTCGCGCCCGGCGTCGTCACCCGCTGGCATCGCGTTGCCGGCACCGCCGAACGCTACGTGATTCTCGAGGGCACCGGGCGCGTGGAAGTCGGCGACGACGTGCGCGAAGTGGTCACCCCCGGCGACGTCGTGCTGATCCCGCCGGACTGTCCGCAGCGGATCGCCAACATCGGCGAGCGCGATCTCGTGTTCCTCGCGATCTGCACGCCGCGCTTTCGCGCGGAGGCGTACTCGGAGTTCGATGAGCGGTAGGTCGGGCTTTAGCCCGACGTGATGCATCCATGTCGGACTGAAGTCCGACCTACAAATCCGTGTTACTTCGAGGCGTTGACCATGTAATCGACGGCGGCCTTGACGTCGGCGTCGCCCAGGCTCAGGTTGCCGCCCTTCGGAGGCATTGCGCCCTTGCCCTTGAGCGCGACGTCGTACAGCGCCGGCATGCCCATTTTGATGCGCGGCGCCCACGCGGCCTTGTCGCCGAACTTCGGCGCGCCGGCGAGACCTGCTCCGTGGCAGGCGACGCACGTCGTATCGTAGATTTTCTTGCCGTCCGAAGCGGCTGCGGGCGCGGCCTTGGCTGCCCCACCCGCGGCCGCCGCAGTTGCCACTGTTGCGGGTGCAGCGGCGGGTGCCGCCGCTGGCGCTGCTGCCGGTGCGGGAGCCGTCGCGGCGGTCGCAGCCACCGGCGGGGCGTTCCAGTTGGCGCCCGCCTTGCTCGCCATGAACACCACGGCGCGCTTGACCTCGTCGTCCGTGAGATCGGCGCTGCCGCCGCGCGGGGGCATGGCGTTGAAGCCGTTGATCGCATGTTCGAAGGCCGTCTTCTCGCCTTGCGCGATCACCTTGCCCCATGCGGCCTTGTCCCCGACCTTGGGCGCGCCGGCGAGCCCCGCGTCGTGGCACGTCTTGCAAACCTGGCCGTACACCTGCTCGCCCGTCAGCATGCCCTTAGGGCCGCTCGCCTCCGCCAGCACGACGGTGCCGACCGGCTGGATGCGCGCGAGCACGTGATCGGAGCTGTCGCTCATGCCGCGCTCGCCGCTCGTGACGAGCTGCGAGAGGAGGGCGGCGATCGCGATCGGCACAGCGAACGCGAGCAGAACGACGATCACGAGCTGTTTCGGAGTCTTGATCGGTGAAGAGTGGTCTTCCATGGTGGGCTTCTTGCGGGCTCGTTCTTGTAAGCGACGGCGATGTGCGGGCGCAACCCGCAATTATACCCATGCGTCGGCATCGCGAGGAACGGCCGGGGTCCTATCGGCTACAATGAGGACCACGCGCCCGTAGCTCAGTTGGATAGAGTATTGGTTTCCGAAGCCAAGGGTCACAGGTTCGAATCCTGTCGGGCGCGCCAGTTCGAGCGGCGCGTGAACGGAGGAGCATCGCATGCTGCGGTTGGCTTGTGTCGTCGGGTTGGCTGCCCTTGCCTCGATGACGGCGGCCGCGCAGACGGCGGTGCCGGACCTGCGGGGAACCTGGAAGGGCGACAGCGAGTCGGTCGTGTGGGGCGGCGGCAATCCGCATCACACTGCGAAGCCGCCGACCGACGCGCAGTTCCGAAGCGTCCCCTTCACGCTCGTGATCGACCAGCAGGACGGCCGACGTTTCTCCGGCACGTTCTCGTCGAGCCGCAGCAAGGAGAGGGTTGTCGCGGTGATCTCGCGCAACGGGCAAATCCTGCTCGCGGACGACGACGGCTACACCACCGGCAGCGTCCTGGCGCCCAATCGCATCGAGCTCTGCTACCTCAAGATGGGCCAGAACGCGCGTATCGCATCCTGTACCGAGCTCACGAAGCAGCCCTGACCGCGCGCGCCGTCTCTTTCTGGCGGTCGAAATCGGCGCGTCGGCGCGTGATTTCCTCCGCCGACATCCGCTCGACGTTGCAGTAGTCGAGCTTCCATCTCGCATCCTCGTTCCAGCGCAGCGTCGACTGCACCGTCGTTCGCGGCGCGTCCGCGTGCTCGAGGAGCGAGAGCGCAAGCTCGAGCGTCGCGTCCTGCGACGGGACATCGTGCGGGCGTCCCGCAGCGTTGCCGAGCGGAAAGTCGGAGAACACGAAGCGCGGAACGCCAACACGCTCGACGATGTCCTTGGCGCAGCCCATGATCACCGTTGGGATCCCGCCGTCTTCCAGCGTGCGTGCGGCGAAGCTCACGCTTTGATGGCAGACGGGGCAATTGGCGACGAGCACGGCGGCGTCGACCGCGTCGTCGAGGCAGCGCGCGACGAGCTGCGGGCAATCGACGTCCCGCGTGACGCGATGGCTGCGATTGGTCGGCAGGCCGTGAAAGCGCGGGGCGAGTGCGCCGATGCGCCCGCGCGCCGCTGCACGCCGGAGCGCAGCGAGCGGAAAGTACGTGCCGATGTCCTCGCCCGTGGTGTGCTCGCGATCGATGGCGACGTGCGAGATGCGCAGGTCGTGGTCACGCGCGGTTTCGAGAGAATAGACGCTGTAGAACTTCGCCGCCGCATTGTAGGGCGCGCCTGGCCCCTGGTCGCCTTTCCCGGGCTGATACGGTGCCGCGGTGGTGACGATCGTCACCCGGCATTCGGCCAATGGCCTTGGCAACCGACGCAACGGCACGTCGGCGAACTGCGCCCACTCGTAAGGCGCGCCGTAACCCAATGCCTGGTAGTACGAGCGCGTGCGCTCGATGTAGCGGACGGGCGCGTCGCTCAATTGGGTCCCGCCCGCAGCTTTGCGACCATCCCCGGCGTGGCGTTGGGCGCCGCGCCATTGCCCCAGCTCGTGCGCACGTAGTTCGCGATCTCCGCGACCTGCTGGTCGGTAAGCTGCGTGTTGAATGCCGGCATCGCGATGAAGCCGTTGCGCGCGCGGATGCCGCGATCGACGACCTTCAGGATGTTGTTCGGATCCTGCGCGAGCACGACCGGGTTCCCCGCGAGCGGCGGAAACACGCCCGGGACGCCGCGGCCCCGCGACTGGTGGCAGCCGCTGCAGTTGTCGGAGTAAAGCTGCGCGCCGCGCATCTTCGTGGGATCGGGCGCGACGCGGCCGGTCTTGAGCGACGAATCCTGCGGCAGCGATTTCAGGTATTCCGCCATTGCCAGACGGTCGTCGTCGGTGAGATACGACAGGCTGTTGCGAATGACCTCCGCCATCGGGCCCAGCGTCGTCGTCTTGTCCTTCGCCACCCCCGTCTTGAAGTACGTCGCGAGCTCCTGCGCGGACCACGACCCGAGGCCGGTCGAGATGTCGGACGTGAGATCCAGCGCGAACCAGCCGTCGATCAGCGCGCCGCTCATGGCCTTGCTCTTCTCGATGCCGCCCAGGAGATTGCGCGGCGAGTGGCAGTCGCTGCAGTGGCCGAGCCCTTCGACGAGATAAGCGCCGCGGTTCCACGAGGCGGTCTTGACGGCATCGGGTCGATACGTGCCCTCGTTGAAATAGAGCTCGCGCCACACGCCCATGCCCATGCGCACGTTGAACGGAAAGTCGAGGTGATTGACGTCGACCGCGTTGCGCACGGGCTTGACGGTGCGCAGGTAAGCGTAAATCGCGTCGACGTCCGCGCGCGTCACCCGCGTGTAGAAGTCGTACGGCATCGTCGGGTACATGTCCTGGCCGCGCTTGTTCACACCGTGGTGCAGGGCGCGGTAGAAATCGTTGCTCGACCACCTGCCGATGCCTGTGTCGGCATCCGGCGTGATGTTGGGCGAGAGCATGTAGCCGAACGGGGTGTCGAGGCGCAGCCCGCCCGCGAACGGCTGACCGCCATTGGCCGTGTGGCAGGAGATGCAGTCGCCGGCGCGCACCAGATACTCGCCACGCTCGACGAGCGTTTGCGCGTCTGCGGCGGCTGCGAGCGCGAGCGAGATCACGGCGGCTGCGCGGCGCAGGATCGTTTGGGTTCGCATGATGAAATCCGGGGGCCAACGGAAAGGCCGACGTGGTGAAGCGTACAAGGTCGATGTCCGCGGCGCAACGCGCACGCCACCACGCTGCTAAACTCCGCCTCAACTGCATAGTCAGGCGCACGCATGTACTCGTCCGCTGCCGCCCAGGGGTTCGATCCGGTCCACGACACGCCCGAGCCGCGGGAGGTCGAGGCGTTTCGCGCCGCGGTGCTGTCGAAGCTGCGCTACAACGTCGCGAAAGAGCCCTCGCACGCACGCGACCACGACTGGCTCCTCGCCGTCTCGCTCGCCGCGCGCGATCACGTCATCGACCGCTGGAGCGAGACCACGCGCCGCACGTATCGCGACGGCCGCAAGCGCGTCTATTACTTCTCGCTCGAGTTCCTCGTCGGCCGCATGCTCTTCGACGCGCTGTCCAATCTGGGGCTCGCCGCGACCGCCATCGCGGCGCTCGACGAGCTCGGCGTGGACTTCGAGCGCATCCGCCGCCTGGAGCCCGATCCGGCACTCGGCAACGGCGGCCTCGGGAGGCTTGCGGCGTGCTTCATGGAAAGCATGGCAGCGCTGTCGATTCCGGCGCACGGCTATGGGATCCGTTACGACCACGGCATCTTCCGCCAGGTCGTGCGCGACGGGTGGCAGCAGGAAATGCCGGAAGAGTGGCTGACCTATGGCAATCCTTGGGAATTCGAGCGGCCGGAGGTCACGTGCACCGTCGGATTCGGCGGCACGGTCGTCCACAGCGACGGGCGCAGCCGTTGGGAACCTGCCGAAACCGTCGACGCGGTCGCTTTCGACACCCCGATCGCCGGCTGGCGCGGGCGTCACGTCAACACGCTGCGGTTGTGGTCCGCGCGCGCCACCGACCCCTTGTCGCTGCTCGATTTCAACCGTGGCGATCACGTCGGCGCGCTCGCCGACCGGGTGCGGCTGGAGGCGATCTCCCGCGTGCTGTATCCGAGCGACGAAACGGCCGCGGGCCAGGACTTGCGGCTGCGGCAGGAGTTCTTCTTCGCCTCCGCGTCTTTGCAGGACCTGTTGCGCCGTCATCGGGCGCAGCAGTTTCCCATGGAATCGCTGCCCGATCACGTCGCGATCCAGCTCAACGATACGCATCCCGCGATTGCCGTGCCGGAGCTCATGCGGCTCCTGGTCGACGAGCACGGCGTCGCGTGGGAGACCGCGTGGAGCATCGCCACGCGCATCTTCAACTACACCAATCACACACTGTTGCCCGAGGCGCTCGAGACGTGGCCGGTGCGGCAGCTCGCGGGGCTCCTGCCGCGCCACATGCAGATCATCGAGCGCATCAACGCGCAGCATCTCGACGGCCTGCGCGCATCGGGTGTCGGCGATGGCGGACTCCTGTCGTCGCTATCGGTGTTCGACGAAGCGGGCGAGCGCCGCGTGCGCATGGGCCATCTCGCGTTCCTCGGCGCGCATCGCGTCAACGGCGTGTCGGCGTTGCACACCGGTCTCATGCGCGAGACGGTGTTCCGCGACCTGCACGCGGTTCATCCGGACAAGATCGTCAACAAGACCAACGGCATCTCGTTCCGCCGCTGGCTGTTCGAGGCGAACCGCCCGCTTCTTGCACTTCTCCTCGAGGTCATCGGGCCGCAGGTGCAGGAAGATCCCGACGCGCTGCGTGCGCTGGTGCCGCTCGCCGATGACGCCGCGTTTCGCGAGGCGTTCGCGCGCCAGCGCCGCACGGCAAAGGACGCGCTCGCGGCGCTCGTCGCCGAGCGCACAGGTGTCGAGATCGACCCGTCCGCGCTGTTCGACGTCCACGTCAAGCGCATCCACGAGTACAAGCGGCAGCTCCTCAACGTCCTGCAGACCGTCGCTGCGTATCTTGCGCTGCGCGATGCGCCGGAAAACGATGCCGTCCCGCGCGTCAAGATCTTCTCGGGCAAGGCGGCGGCGGGCTACCGCCAGGCGAAGCTCGTCATCAAGCTCATCCACGACGTCGCGCGCGTGATCAACGCGGATCCCGCGGTGCGCGGTCGTCTCGCCGTCGCGTTCCTGCCGAACTACAACGTGAGCCTCGCGGAGTCGATCATCCCGGCGGCGGATCTTTCCGAGCAGATCTCGACCGCAGGCATGGAGGCGTCGGGCACCGGCAACATGAAGCTCGCGCTCAACGGCGCGATCACGATCGGCACGCTCGACGGCGCGAACATCGAGATCCGCGAGCGCGTGGGCGCTGACAACTTCGTGCTTTTCGGCCTGACCGCGACGGAGGCGGCGGCGCGGCGCGGGCAGGGCCTCGACATGGCGTCGGCGATCGCGCAATCGCCGCCGCTCGCCCGCGCCCTGGAGGCGATTGCGTCGGGAATGTTTTCTCCCGACGATCCCGCGCGCTTTTCCGGTCTCGCCGAAAGCTTGCGCCGCAACGACCACTTCCTGGTGTGCGCGGATTTCGCGAGCTACGTCGACGCGCAGGCGCGCGTCGACTCGCTATGGCGCGACTCCGATGCGTGGTGGCGCGCCGCCATCGCCAACACCGCCAACGTCGGGTTTTTCTCCTCGGACCGCGCGATCCGCGAGTACGCGGGCGAGGTGTGGGGACTGCCGAAGGCCGCGGCTGATGCCGGACCGCGTCACCTACTCCGCGCCGCTCGCGCGCTCCGCGATGGCCTACGTGCTCGCGGGCGGCCGCGGCGCGCGCCTCATGGAGCTCACCGACAACCGCGCCAAGCCCGCGGTGTATTTCGGCGGCAAGACCCGCATCATCGACTTCGCGCTGTCGAACGCGCTCAATTCCGGGATTCGCCGTATCGCGGTCGCCACGCAATACAAGGCGCACAGCCTGATCCGCCACCTGCAGCGCGGCTGGAACTTCCTGCAACCGATGCGCAACGAAAGCTTCGACATCCTCCCCGCGTCGCAGCGCGTGACGGAGAACCAGTGGTACATGGGCACGGCGGACGCGGTGTTCCAGAACATCGACATCATCGACGGCTACGCGCCCGATTACATCGTCGTCCTCGCAGGCGACCATGTCTACAAGATGGACTACGAGCTCATGCTCGTGCAGCACGTCAACGACAGCGCCGACGTCACGGTCGCATGCATCGAGGTGAGCACCGAGGACGCGCGCGGCCTGGGCGTCATGCAGGTCGACGCATCGGACCGCATCGTCGGGTTCGTCGAAAAGCCCGACGATCCGCCGGAGCTCCCAGGCAAGCCCGGCCGCGCCCTCGCAAGCATGGGCATCTACGTGTTCCGCCGCGACCTGCTGCACGACCAGTTGCGCCGCGATGCCGGCGACCCGTCGTCGTCGCGCGACTTCGGCCGCGACATCATTCCCTATCTCGTCAAGAACGCGAAGGCCGTCGCGCACCGCTTCGAGCGCTCGTGCGTGCGCTCCCGTGACGAGCCGACGCCGTATTGGCGCGACGTCGGCACGCTCGACGCGTACTTCGCGGCCAACGTCGACCTCACCGACGTCGTGCCCGAGCTCGACCTCTACGACAGCGAGTGGCCGACCTGGACCTACGCCAACATCACGCCGCCGGCGAAGTTCGTGCACGACGTCGACGGCCGGCGCGGCATGGGGATCTCCTCGCTCGTGTCGGGAGGATGCATCGTCTCCGGTGCCGCACTACACAATTCGCTGCTGTGCGAGCACGTTCACGTGCACTCGTGGGCCGACGTCGACCACGGCGTGCTGCTGCCGTACGTGAACGTCGGACGAAGCTGCAAGCTGCGCAACGTGATCGTCGACGCCGGCGTGCGGATTCCGCCCGGTCTCGTCGTGGGCGAAGACCCGGAGCTCGACGCCACGCGCTTTCGAAGGACCGAGCGCGGCATCTGCCTCGTCACGCAGTCGATGCTCGACCGGCTGCGTTGCAGGACCGCCTCACTTCGCGCGGTCTTCCGCGTTCTGTCGGTCGCCTCGGAAGTCTTCCCGCTCGTGAAGACGGGCGGGCTCGCCGACGTCGCCGGTGCGCTGCCCGCCGCGTTGGGGCGGGAGAGAGTCGCGGTGCGAACGCTGATTCCCGGCTATCGCGCCGTGATGGCGGCGTTCGCGAAGGCATCGGTCGTGCACGAGTACGCGTCGCTGTTCGGGGGTCCTGCGCGCCTGCGCGCGGCGACCGTGCGCGGCCTCGACATATTCGTTCTCGACGCCCCGCATCTGTACGATCGCGACGGCGGACCTTATGCCGACCGCCGCGGCCAGGACTTCGCCGACAACGCGTTCCGCTTTGCCGCCCTGTGCCGCGCCGGCGCCGACATCGGGTCCGGGGCGGCTCGCGACTTCATTCCCGACGTCGTGCATTGCCACGACTGGCAGGCGGGTCTCGCGCCCGCGTATCTGCACTATGCGGGCGGGCCGCGGCCTCGCACGGTGATGACCGTGCACAACATGGCCTTCCAGGGACAGTTCCCCGTGACCTGCGACAGCCTCGGCCTGCCGTGGCACGCGTGGTCGATCGACGGCGTCGAGTACCACGGCAGCATCGGCTATCTCAAGGCCGGGCTTGCAGCTTTCCGACCGCATCACCACCGTGTCGCCGACGTACGCCGAGGAGATCAAGACGCCGGACGGCGGCATGGGCCTCGACGGTTTGCTGCGTCATCGCGCGCACGCGCTGCGAGGCATCCGCAACGGCATCGACGACCATGCATGGAATCCGGCCGACGATCCGCACCTGCCCGCGGCGTTCGATGCGAAGCACCGCGTGGCGCGCGGGGCGAGCCGCGACGCGCTGCGCACGCACTTCGGCATCGCGCAAGCGGGATTGCTGTTCGGGATCGTGAGCCGGCTGACGTGGCAGAAGGGCGTGGACCTCGTGCTCGACTGCATCCCCGCGATGATGGAGGGCGGCGCGCATCTCGCGGTGCTGGGCAGCGGCGATGCGGTCACTGCAACGCGCGTTCGTCGATGCCGCGCGGTCGCACCGCGGCCGCGTCGCCGTGCACGTGGGCTACGACGAAGGCCTCGCGCATCTCATGCAGGCAGGATCGGACGCCATGCTCGTCCCGTCGCGATTCGAGCCCTGCGGCCTCACGCAAATGTGCGCGTTGCGCTACGGCGCCTTGCCGGTGGTATCGCGCGTGGGCGGGCTCGCCGACACGGTCGTCGACGCAACCGACGAAGCGGTTGCGACGCGGACGCGCAACGGGCGTCTCGTTCCTGCCCGTGACCGAGGAGGGTCTCGCTTCCGCCATCAAGCGAACGCTCGCGCTCTGGAGCGACCAGCCGCGCTGGAAGCGCGTGCAGGCGCGCGCGATGACGGTGGACGTGAGCTGGAAGGAACCGGCGCGGGAATACGCGGCCTTGTACCGCGAAATCACGCAGTCATCTGTTGTGCCCGTATGAGCTCCCCCAGCGACCACGCCTGGAACGGGCATCCGCGCGGCGTGTGCGGCGCGTCACCGTCCGCGATCTCGAACAGGTGATCGATGCCGGCGGCGCCGAGGCGCGCTGCAAGCGGCTCGACGAATCGCTGCCGCGCTTCCGCTTTCGTGGCCGCGTCGTTGCCGTGCACGCGCAGCCACGCGTCGACGAACGCGCCCATGAGCCATGGCCACACCGTGCCCTGGTGATACGCGCCGTCGCGCTGCTCGGAGCCACCCTCGTAACGCGGGCAATACGCGGGATCGGTTCGCGCGAGCGAGCGCAAGCCCGCCGGCGTGAGGAGCTCGGTCTCGACGGTCCGCACGACGGCGCGCGCCTCGTCGCCTTCGAGCAGCGCGAACGGCAACCCGCCGATCGCGAAAAGCTGGTTCGGCCGAACGCTCGCGTCGACGCGACCTCGAACGTGATCGGCGTCCACCACATCGTATAGGCCGCCGCTCGCGTCATCGATGAAGCGAGCGCGGAACGCGGCCGTCGCGCGCTCCGCTTGCGCGTCCCGGCCCATCAACCGCAGCGCGTTGATCCACAGCGCCTGCACCTCCACTGGCTTGCCGATGCGCGGCGTGATCACGCGACCGTTCACTCGCGCGTCCATCCACGTGAGCTGCACACCGGGCTCGCCGCACGCCAGGAGGCCGTCTTCGTCCGTGCGAATGCCAAAGCGCGTGCCGCGCGCATAACCGTCGAGGATCGCGTCGACGGCTTGCGCGAGCCGGACGCTCGATCCCGGCGACCGCCATGGTCTCGTGCACGGCGATCACGAACCACAGCGAAGCGTCGACCGCGTTGTACTGCGGCGCTTCGCTGCCGTCGGGAAAGCGGTTGGGCAGCATGCCCTTGCGAGACGTGCCCGGCCCAGTCCTCGAGGATCATCGACGCGACGTCGGCGCGTCCGCGCGCGAGCAAGAGGCCGCGCATCGCGATGAACGTGTCGCGGCCCCAATCGGTGAACCACGGATAGCCGGCGATGATGGTGCGGCGCGCGCCGGCTTGCACGATGAATGCGTCGGCGGCGCGCTCGCTGCGCGAAAGCGGGCTGCGACGCTTGCGCTCGCTGGCGAACGTCCCGGCCGCGATGCCGCGCGGATCGGCGACGATGTCGCTTCCCGACGCGAAGCACCAGCGCCGCGTCGCGTTGCGCGAGATCGAAGGTGAAGATGCCGGGCGAGGCCAGGTCCTCGATGCAGTCGAGGCCGCGCGCCGCTTCTTCCGTGTACAGGAAGCTGCGGTACCAATCGGGCGCATGCCCGTAGGTTCCGTTGGAGAGAATCGAGATGGCCGGCACCCCGTGATAGGGCTGCCACGACGCGTTGCCGCCATGCGTCGTCGCGGTGAAATCGAACGCGGCGTTCTCGCGCATCAGCGCGTGATAGCCGCGGCCCGACAACAGCGGCCGCAGGTGCAGCCACGCGGGGCCGCTGCCCGCGATGCGCCTCCACGCGCATACCGTCGCTCGACCCGAGACGGCGATCTCGTGCGCGACGACCGTTCCGTCGGGCAGCGCAAACGTCCATCGCGGCCACGGATCGGCGGTGAATGCGACGAGGTGATCGAGACCGCGCGGGTACACGACGTCGGGGGCATAGCGCTGCGTCGACAGCGCGAACGTTGTTCCCGCGACGTCGATCCACGCCTCGAACCCGTTGACGAGAACGACCCGCTCGCTTGCGGCCGTCAACAGCAGCGCGTGATAGCGGCGCGTTCGATACCCCGCGACGGTCCCGGACGCGAACCCGCCGCTGCCGTCAGGCTCGAGCCATTCCCTCTCCAGGCCAGCGATCACTTCCTGACCCAGGCGCCCAACCCGACCTCGTTGAGGTCGTGCTTGTCCTTCATCGCGTATTCCCCGTACTGCTGGATCAGCTTGGCGACGACACCGGTCCAGCCGGTTTGATGCGAGGCGCCGAGACCCTTGCCCGTGTCGCCATCGAAGTACTCGTGGAACACGACGAGATCGCGCCAGTGCGGGTCGTGATCGAACTTGTCGCAGCCGCCGTTGACCGGACGGCGGCCGTCGGGTCCGCGCGTGAACAGCGTGACGAGGCGTCGCGTCAGCTCGGTGGTCACCTGCCACAGCGTCATCTCCTTCCCCGACCCCGTGGGGCACTCGATCTTGAACGAATCGCCCAGCACGGCGTCGTGCTTCTGCAGCGCTTCGATCAGCAGGTAGTTGAGCGGGAACCACACGGGCCCGCGCCAGTTCGAGTTGCCGCCGAAGAGCGACGTCGTCGACTCGGCCGGGCGCGTAATCGAGCGTGAACGTTTCGTCGCCTACCCGGAGCTCGAACGGATGGTCGCGGTAGTACTTCGACACCGAGCGCACGCCGTGATCGGACAGGAGCAGATCGGTGTCGAGCACCTGGGCACAGGATGCGCGAAAGCTTCTCGGTGTCGACGATCGCAAGGCGCACGCGGTCCTCGACGCCGCGCTGCGTCATGTCGCCGAGCCCGTGCAGGAGCTCGGGGCGGTACTTCGCGAACCACCGCAGCCGCTTGCTGAAGTCGCTGAAGCTGCCGATCGCCTCGCGGTCGGCGACGGCGGCAGCGAAGATCGGGATCAGGCCCGAGATCGTCTGCGCGCGGATCGGGAACTGTCGCCCGTCCGGCATGCGCAGCACGTCGTAGTAATAGCCGTCCTCGTCGTTCCACAGGGCCATGCTCATCCGGCCCGTGTGATTGATGGCGGAGCCGATGTACACGAAGTGCTCGAAGAACTTGGTCGCCACGTCCTCGTAGACCGAGTCCTGCTTGGCGAGCTGCAGCGCGATGCCCAGAAGGTTCAGGCAATACATCGCCATCCAGCTCGTGCCGTCGGCCTGCTCGAGATAGCCGCCCAACGGCAACCCGGACGTGCGGTCGAACACGCTGATGTTGTCGAGGCCCAGGAACCCGCCCTCGAAGATGTTGTTGCCCTCGGCGTCCTTGCGATTCACCCACCACGTGAAGTTGATGAGGAGCTTCTGGAAAACGCGCTCGAGGAATTCGCGGTCCGCCCTGCCGTAGAGCTTCTCCTCGATCTGGAAGACGCGCATCGCGGCCCACGCATGGACCGGCGGGTTGACGTCGCCGAAGGCCCACTCGTACGCAGGCATCTGCCCGTTGGGGTGCATGTACCATTCGCGCGTCAGCAGGATGAGCTGGTTCTTCGCGAAGTCGGGATCGATCATCGCGAACGGAATCGCGTGGAACGCCATGTCCCACGCGGCGAACCACGGGTATTCCCATTTGTCCGGCATCGACAGGACGTCGGCCGCGGACATGTGCCACCAATTGTGGTTGCGGCCTTTCCAGCGCGACCCGGGCGGTGTCGGCTCCGCGGGGTCGCCTTCGAGCCAGCGCTCGACCATGTAGCGGTAGTACTGCTTGTTCCACAGCATCCCCGCGAATGCCTGGCGCTGGACGCTGCGCATGTCGGTCGGGAGGTCGAACGGCGTGACGCGCCTGTAGAACGCGTCGGCCTCCGCGATTCGCGAGTCGAAGATCGCGTCGAACTCGGGACCGAGCGGCGCCGCCAGCGCTTCGCCCGCGCACAAGCGCAGCAGCACCGTCACGGTCTCGCCGGGCCCGACGGTGTGAATGTAGTGGGGCGCCGCCTTGGTCCCGACACGCGCGGGATTCACCGCGTCGCGCCTGCCGTCGACGACGTATTCGTGAAACGCGTCCTTGACGTACGGCTGCGCGTTGGGCACGTTCCACAGGCGCTGCGCGTTGGATCTCGTTCTCGGTGAACAGTACCTCTCGCGGGGGCTCGCAATACAGCGAATAGGGCAGGAAGCGTGCGATGGACCGCGTGCAGCACCGTCGCGTCGCCGCCGGCATCCGCAATCGAGATGCGCGGCTTGTTGGGGTCGGCGGTCCACGACCAGTCGTTCTTGAACCACAGCGTGGGTAGCACGTGCAGCGGCGCGGCGACCGTTGCCCGATTGGTCGCGCGAATGCGCACGAGGATGTCCTGGGGCGACGCCTTCGCATACTCGACGCAGCACGTCGAAGTAGCGGTCGTCGTCGAAGGTACCCGTGTCGAGGAGCTCGTACTCCGGATCGGCGCGGGTGCGCCGCGCGTTCTCCTGCACGAGGTCCGCATACGGAAACGCCCGCTGCGGATACTTGTACAGGTACTTCATGTACGCGTGGCTCGGCACGTTGTCGAGGTAGAAGTAATACTCCTTCACGTCCTCGCCGTGATTGCCTTCGTTGCCGGTCAGGCCGAACATGCGCTCCTTGAGGATCGGGTCGGCACCGTTCCACAACGCGAGCGCGAAGCAGAGCTGCTGCTGGTCGTCGCAGATGCCGGCAATGCCGTCCTCGCCCCAGCGATAGGCGCGCGAGCGCGCGTGGTCGTGCGGCAGGTATTCCCACGCGGTGCCGTGCGCACTGTAGTCCTCGCGCACCGTTCCCCATTGGCGCTCGGAGAGGTAAGGTCCCCACAAGCGCCAGTGTGCGCGGCGCTCGCGCGCATCCGTCAGGCGCTGCTCTTCCGCGGTCGCAGGACTCGTCGTGGGCATGATGCGAGCAGAGGCTCCCTGTGCCCGGCGGGCGCGGGCGGGACGGCTATTGTGCTACAGCAGCGCCTCGAGCGTCTGCGCGGCATTCCACATGTCACCCGGAGCGAGCGACATCGGCGCGCTGGCGACGGCGGCTTCGACGCACAGGAAATTGCGCCATTCACCGGCGTCGAGATCGGGCGGAAGCGAGGCTCCCGGGCCGGGATTCCATATGACCGTGTCGGTCGTACCCGTCGCGCTCACGGCGAGCGAGCGCGAGCCATCGGCGACCTGCATGACGTCGGGGACGTGCCGGTATACGCGATCGAGCGGACGGTCGACGACCAGCGTCGCGGCATGCTCGACGTCGTCATCGTGCTTCAATACCTTGTCCCGATAATGCGCCCCCGACAGTCCGCGCACGACCGCGTCGCGCACGTCGTTCATGCGCAGATAAGTATGGAGCGCCGCCGTGAACGCGAACGGCGCATGCCCCGTGTTGACGGCGGTCAGCGCGACCGTCAGCCGCGTGCCGATCGCGCGCACGTCGACCTCGCACGCGAAGGCGTTCGGCCACGCGGCGTGCACGGGCGCCTCGTCGATGCGAAAGCGTGCGTGCGCCGCGCCGTCCTCCGCCTGGCCGGCGTCCAGCAACGTCCACGGCACCGTGCGCACGAGACCGTGCATCGGGAGCGGTCCCTGGTCCGCGAACTGGGGAAAGCAGACGGGAATGCCGCCGCGGATCGCGAGGCCGTCCTCGAACTTCGCCGCGGCGCTCACGAACAGGCGTTCGTCGTCGTTCCCTGCCGCACGCCATGACGTGACATGGGCACCGTGCAGGTACGCCTCGAACCGCGCGCCGTCGGCCGCGGTCACGACAACCCTGGAAAGGCCTTGCTCGCCTGCGATCGGTGTCACTTGCATCGACGTGGTGCGTGGACGCTGCGTTTGGCGTTGTGTGCCGAGTCATTCTACTATCGGGGTTTGATTGTGCCCGCATGAGCCCGAAGCGCATGGCGCGGACGGTACTTGATGAGCTATTTCCCCACCGTATTCCTTGCGCGCCACGGCGAGACCGCGTGGAGTCTTTCGGGCCAGCACACCGGGCTCACCGATCTTCCGCTGACCGAGCAGGGCGAGGCCAACGCGCGCACGCTCGCCGCGCCGCTTGCGGGCATGACGTTTTCACTCGTGCTCACGAGCCCGCTCGCGCGCGCGAAGCGCACTTGCGAGATCGCGGGATTCGGCGGCGTCGCCGTCGAGGAGCGCGATCTCGTCGAATGGAACTACGGCGACTACGAAGGCAAGCGCACCGTCGAGATCCTCGACGGGCGTCCGGGGTGGAAGCTCTTTCGCGACGGCTGCCCCGGCGGCGAATCGCCGGCGGACATCGGCGCGCGCGCCGACCGCGTGATCGCGCGCGTGCGCGCCGCGAGCGGCAACGTGCTCCTGTTTTCGAGCGGTCACATCCTGCGCGTCATCGGGGCGCGCTGGCTGGGGTTGCCGCCGGCTGGCGGCGCCTTTTTCCTGCTCGGCACGGCCAGCCTGTCGGCGCTTTCGTACGAGCACGACATGACGGAGCCCGTGCACCGCTTCTGGAACGACATGCGTCACTTGACTGCCGCAAATAAGTAGCGGCAGACTCGACATCCCCATCGAGGATCCTACGATGAAAGCCACCGCCAAGCTGCACGAAGTCGGCCAGAGCATCTGGCTCGACAACATCACGCGCGATCTCCTGGAAAGCGGCACGCTTGCGCGTTACATCGCCGAGCTGTCTGTGACGGGACTCACGTCCAATCCGACGATCTTCGATCACGCGATCAAGGGCAGCTCGGATTACGACGCCGCGATCCGGAGCAAGCTCAAGACCGGGAAGTCGGGAGAGGCGCTCTTCTTCGAGCTTGCGCTCTCGGACATCGCTCGCGCGGCCGATCTCTTCCGGCCCGTGTTCGATCGCACGCGCGGCGTTGACGGCTGGGTGTCGCTGGAGGTGTCGCCGCTCCTTGCCTACGACACGAAGACGACGCTCGCGGTCGCGAAGGAACTGCACGCTCGCGCCGGCCGCCCGAACCTCTTCATCAAGATTCCCGGCACGCCGCAGGGGCTTCCGGCGATCGAGGAGGCGATTTTCGCCGGCGTCCCGATCAACGTGACGCTCCTCTTCTCGCGCGAGCACTATCTCGCCGCGGCCGAAGCCTACTTGCGCGGCATCGAGCGGCGCATCGAGGCCGGCCTTTCTCCCGACGTCGGTTCCGTCGCGTCGCTCTTCATCAGCCGCTGGGACGTGGCGGTCGCCAGCAAGGTCCCCGCCGCGCTCGTCAACAAGCTCGGCATCGCGATCGGGCAGCGAAGCTACAAGGCGTATTGCGACCTCGTCGCCTCTCCGCGCTATCGGCGCGTGCTGAACGAAGGCGGCCGGCCGCAGCGGCTGCTGTTCGCGAGCACGGGGACGAAGGACCCCAAGGCTCCGGACACGCTCTACGTGGAAGCGCTCGCCGCGCCGCTCACGGTGAACACGATGCCCGAGTCCACGCTGCTCGACCTGTACGACCACGGGAACATCGGCGCGACCGCGCCACCCGACGGCGGCGACTGCGAAGCAGTGCTCGGGCAATTCAAGGCAGCAGGCGTGGACATCGATGCCGTTGCCGCTACGCTGCAGACCGAAGGCGCTTCGTCGTTCGTGAAATCGTGGAACGACCTCATGAGCGTCCTCGCAAGCAAGAGCGAGACGCTCAAAGCGGCATGATGATCCCCCCACGCCCGCAGGAAACCTTCGCTCGCTGCCCCCGGCGGGGGCGCGCATGCCGCTCGGGGCGGCCCTTCGCGGCATGAATATTCTCGTCATCGACGTGGGCGGCACGCACGTCAAGATCCTCGCATCGGGACAAGCCACCTTACGGAAGATGGACTCGGGCCCGACCCTCACGCCGCGGCAGATGGTCGCGCGCGTCAAGGCGCTCGCCAAGGGCTGGAAGTACGACCGAGTGTCGATCGGCTACCCTGGCGTGGTCGTGCGCAATCATCCGGTCTACGAGCCGCACAATCTCGGCAAGGGCTGGGTCCACTTCGACTACGAGAAGGCGTTCGGCTGTCCGGTGCGCATCGTCAACGACGCCGCGATGCAGGCGCTCGGCGGATACGGCGGCGGCAAGATGCTGTTCCTCGGCTTCGGCACGGGGCTCGGGACGGCGTTGATCGTCGACGGCATGCTGGTGCCGATGGAGCTCGCGCATCTTCCGTACAAGCAGGCGACGTTCGAGGACTACGTCGGCGAGCACGCCATGGAGCGCGACGGGAAGACGAAGTGGCGCAAGCATTGCAAGGACGTGATCGAGCGCCTCAGCGCCGCGCTCGAGCCTGAGGACATCGTCCTCGGCGGCGGCAATGCCGTCCATTTCACCGAGCTTCCGCCGCGCTGCCGCCTCGGAGCGAACGCGAACGCGTTCCCCGGCGGCCTTCGCATGTGGGCGGACCAGGCGCAGAGCAAGGCGCGCAAGCCCGCGAAGCGCGTGATACGAAAGCGGAAATAGCATGCCCAACGCACCATTGACGACACGACCCGCGTGGCAGGCGCTGCGCGCGCACCAGGCGACGATCCGCGATGTCACGCTGAAGGAGCTCTTCGCGAAGGATGCCGCGCGCGGCACGCGAATGACGCTGGAAGGCGCGGGCGTCTACCTCGACTACTCCAAGAACCGCATCACCGACGAGACGCTGTCGCTCCTGCTTGCGCTCGCCGAGCAATCGGGCTTGCGTGCGCACATCGACGCCATGTTTCGCGGCGACCGCATCAACGTCTCCGAGAACCGCTCGGTGCTGCACGTGGCCCTCCGGGCGCCCAAGGGCGAGTCCATCGTCGTGGACGGCCGCAACGTCGTCGAGGACGTGCACGCGGTGCTCGACAAGATGGCGGCTTTTGCCAACCGCATCCGAAGCGGCGACTGGAAGGGCCACACCGGCAAGCGCATCCGCAATGTCGTCAACATCGGGATTGGCGGCTCCGACCTCGGTCCGGTGATGGCGTACGAAGCGCTCAAGTTCTACAGCGACCGCACGATGACCTTCCGCTTCGTGAGCAATGTCGACGGCACCGACTTCGCCGAAGCGGTGCGCGACCTCGATGCCGAGGAGACGCTCTTCGTCATCTCGTCGAAGACGTTCACGACGCTCGAGACGATGACCAACGCGCACTCCGCGCGTGACTGGGCGCTCGCCAAGCTCGGCGGCGACGCCAGGGCGGTGGCCAAGCATTTCGTCGCGGTGTCGACCAACGATGCCAAGGTCTCCGAGTTCGGCATCGACACCGCCAACATGTTCGGCTTCTGGGACTGGGTCGGCGGACGCTACTCGATGGACTCGGCGATCGGGCTCTCGACGATGCTGGCGGTCGGCCCCGACAACTTCCGTGCGATGCTCGCGGGATTCCACGAGATGGACGAGCATTTCCGTACCGCGCCGTTCGAGCGCAACCTGCCGGTGCTGCTCGGATTGCTCTCCGTCTGGTACAACGACTTCTTCGGCGCGCAGACGGTCGCGGTGCTGCCGTACGAGCAGTATCTCAAGCGCTTTCCGGCGTATCTGCAGCAGCTCACCATGGAGAGCAACGGCAAGCACGTGACGCTTGCCGGCGCGCACGTCGATTACGACACGGGCCCCATTTACTGGGGCGAGCCGGGGACGAACGGACAGCACTCGTTCTACCAGCTCATTCATCAGGGGACGCGCCTCATCCCGTGCGATTTCATCGTGTTCGCGAAGTCGCTCAACCCGCTCGGGCCGCATCACGACATGCTGGTCGCCAACGTGTTCGCGCAGGCGGAAGCGCTCGCATTCGGGAAGACGCCGGCCGAGGTCAAAGCGGAAGGAACGCCGGACTGGCTCGTGCCGCACCGGGTGTTCGAGGGCAACCGGCCGTCCAACGTGATGATGCTGGACAAGCTCGACCCCGCCTCGCTGGGGCGCCTCGTGGCGCTTTACGAGCACAGCGTGTTCACGCAGGGCACGGTGTGGGATATCGACTCGTTCGACCAGTGGGGTGTGGAACTCGGCAAGGTGCTCGCCCAGCGCATCATCCCGGAGCTTTCCAGCAGCAGCGCGCTGATGCACGACAGCTCCACTTCGGCACTGATCCAACGCTATCGCCAACGCAGGTAAACGTCGAGGGAATGTCATGCAACTCGGAATGATCGGCTTGGGCCGGATGGGCGCGAACATGGTGCGCCGGCTGATGAAGGACGGCCACCAGTGCGTCGTCTTCGACATGTTTCCGAAGGCGGTTGAAGCGCTCGCGGCGGAGAAGGCGACCGGCGCCTCTTCGCTCGCAGGACTTCGTCGGCAAGCTCGCGAAGCCGCGCGCGTGTGGCTGATGGTGCCGGCGGCCGTGGTCGATTCGACGATCCACGCGCTTGCGCCGCTGCTCGAGCCCGGCGACACGATCATCGACGGCGGCAACTCGTACTACATCGACGACATCCGGCGCGCGAGCGAACTCGCGCCGAAGAAAATCGACTACGTCGACGTCGGCACCAGCGGCGGCGTGTGGGGGCTCGAGCGCGGCTACTGCATGATGATCGGCGGACCCGATGCGACGGTGCAGCGCCTCGATCCCGATCTTCAAGACACTCGCGCCGGGACGCGGCGACATCGAGCGCACGCCGGGGCGCGAAAAAGTCGGCGGCACCGCCGAGCACGGCTACCTGCACTGCGGCCCGAGCGGCGCCGGGCACTTCGTGAAGATGGTGCACAACGGCATCGAGTACGGCATCATGGCCGCGTACGCCGAGGGCCTGGGCATCCTGCAAGGCGGCGAACGTCGGCAAGCAGACGCATGCGATCGACGCGGAGACGACGCCGCTGCGCGATCCCGAGCACTATCAGTACGACCTCAATCTGCCCGACGTCGCCGAAGTCTGGCGGCGCGGCAGCGTGATCGCGTCGTGGCTGCTCGACCTGACGGCGTCCGCGCTGCTCAAGGATCCCGCGCTCGCGAACTTCGCCGGACGCGTATCCGACTCCGGCGAAGGGCGCTGGACGATCAAGGCCGCGATCGACGAGGCCGTGCCGGCGCCGGTGCTCACGACCGCGCTCTACGAGCGCTTCAGCTCGCGCGGCGAGGCCGACTTCCAGAACAAGCTGCTGTCGGCGATGCGCTTCGAGTTCGGCGGCCACGTCGAGAAACCGGAAAGTAGGGCGATGACCGACCCCGTTCATTCCGACGCGCTCGTCTTCTTCGGCGCGACCGGCGACCTCGCGTACAAGAAGATCTTCCCGTCGCTGCAGGCGATGATCAAGCGCGGGCACCTTGAACGTCCCGGTCATCGGCGTCGCGAAGGCAGGGCTGGACGCTCGACCAGCTGCGCGCGCGCGCCCGCGACAGCCTCGAGAAGCACGGCGGGCTCGACGACGCGGCGTTCGCGAAGCTGCTCGCGCTGCTGCGCTACGTCGACGGCGACTACGGCGACTCCGCGACGTTCAACGCGCTGCGCAAGGAGCTCGGCGGCTGCGCAGCATCCCGCGCACTACCTGGCCATTCCGCCGGTGCTCTTCGGCGCCGTCGTCGAGCAGCTCGCCAAGGCCGGCTGCGCGAACGGCGCGCGCGTCATCGTCGAGAAGCCGTTCGGCCACGACCTCGCGTCGGCGCGCAAGCTCAACGCGATCCTGCACAGCGTCTTCGACGAGGCGCACATCTTCCGCATCGATCACTACCTCGGCAAGCGGCCGGTGCACAACATGCTGTTCTTCCGCTTCGCCAACTCGTTCCTCGAGCCGATCTGGAACCGCAGCTACGTCGAGAGCGTGCAGATCACGATGGCCGAGAGACTTCGGCGTGCAGGGCCGCGGCACGTTCTACGACGAGACCGGCACGATCCGCGACGTCGTGCAGAACCACCTGTTCCAGGTGCTGTGCAACCTCGCGATGGAGCCGCCGGTGCGCACCGACAGCGAGTCGCATCCGCGACGAGAAGGTGAAGGTGCTGAAGTCGATCCGCCCGCTCGACGCCGGACGACCTCGTGCGCGGCCAGTTCCGCGGCTACCTGCAGGAGCCGGGCGTCGCGCCCGACTCGCAAGATCGAGACGTTCGCCGCGGTGCAAGCTCGCGCTCGATTCCTGGCGCTGGCAGGGCGTGCCGTTCTACATCCGCGCGGGCAAGTGCCTGCCCGGTCACGTGCACCGAGGTGATGGTGCGCTTCCGGCGCCCGCCGACGATGTTTCCCGACGTGCTCCGCGCCGTGCGAATCACGTGCGCTTCCGCATCAGCCCGGAGGTCGAGATCGCGCTCGGGGCGACCGTGATGGACGACCGGCGAGAAGTTCATCGGCCGAGCCGATCGAGCTCGCTGGCGGCCATCATCCGAGCGCCGGACGAGATGGACGCCTACGAGCGCGTGCTCGGCGATGCGATGGCGGGCGACGCGACGCTCTTCGCGCGCGAGGACTACGTCGAGGAAGCGTGGCGCATCGTCGACCCGTGCTCGCCGCGGACACGCCCGTGTACGCCTACGACCTCGGACAGTGGGGGCCCGCGCAGTCGGAGACGCTCGCGCCGCCCGGCGGCTGGGACGATCCGGCGATCGACACAGCGCAACAATTTCTAACTTCGTCGCCGACGTGCAAATCGACATTCTCGCCGACCCGGCTGCCGTCGCGCAACGGCGGCGCAGTTCATCGCCGCGGAAGCGCGCGCCGCGATCGCCGAGCGCGGCCGCTTCAAGTTCGCGGTGAGCGGCGGCCACACGCCGTGGACAGATGCTGCGCGAGCTCGCCTCGCTCAACGTCGACTGGACCAACGTGCTCCTGTTCCAGGTCGACGAGCGCGTGGCGCCCCGGCGGGCGACTCGACGCAACCTCACGCACATCCGCGAGAGCCTGCTCGATCGCGTGCCACTTGCCCGCGGCCAACGTGCACGCGATGCCCGTCGAGCGAACCGATCTCGTCGCTGCGGCCGCGCAATACGCGCAGACGCTCGCGACGGCGCCGGCACGCCGCCGGTGCTCGACCTCGTGCACCTCGGCCTCGGTCCCGACGGCCACACTGCATCGCTCGTCCCGGGCGATCCCGTGCTCGGCGAGGACTTTGCGGACGTCGGGCCTGACGCAGCCGTATCAGGGTCACCGGCGAATGACGCTCACTTATCCCATGATCAATCGCGCGCGATGCGTGCTGTTCGTCGTCACGGGCGCGAGAAGATCGCGGCACTCGCGGCGCTTCGCAGCGGCGACCGCAACATCCCCGCGGTCGCAGTCACCGGCCAGCGCGTGGTGGTGATGGCGGATGCGGCCGCGGCCGGTAGCGCAGCGCAGGCTTCGGCCCAGTGGGACAGGCCGGCCACCTAGAACCGGCGTCACAGATTCATTGAACGGAGTCGTCATGGAATTCCCGCGCAACCAGGACATCGCGTCGCTTTGCATCAACACGATCCGCACGCTGTCGATCGATGCCGTGCAGAAGGCGGGCTCGGGCCATCCGGGGGCGCCGATGGCGCTCGCGCCGCTCGCGTACGTGCTGTGGAACCGCGTGATGCGATTCGATCCCGCCGATCCGATCTGGCCCAACCGCGACCGCTTCGTGCTGTCCAACGGCCACGCGTCGATGCTGCTTGTGGTCGATACTTCATCTCACCGGCGTGAAGGCGGTCAATCCCGAGTACGAAGTGCTCGGGCAGCCATCGGTTTCGCTCGACGACATCGAGCACTTCCGCCAGATCGGCAGTCACGCGCCCGGCCATCCCGAGTATCACCTCGTGTCGGGCGTGGAGACGACCACCGGCCCGCTGGGGCAGGGCATCGCGACGAGTGTCGGGATGGCCATCGCGCAGAAATTCCTCGCCAGCCGCTACAACCAGCCGGACTTCACGGTCTTCGACTACAACATCTACGCGACGTGCGGCGACGGCTGCCTCATGGAGGGCATCGGCGCGGAAGCCGCGTCGCTCGCCGGCCATCTCGAGCTCGACAACCTCTGCTGGATCTACGACAACAACCACATCACGATCGAAGGCAACACGCGCATCGCCTTCACCGAGGACGTCGCCGCGCGCTTCCTCGGTTACCAGTGGAACGTGCTGCGCGTCGGCGACGCCAACGACCTCGGGCGCATCGAGCACGCGCTTCACGTGTTCAAGCTGACCAAGCACCGTCCTACGCTGATCATCCTCGATACGCACATCGGCTACGGCTCGCCGCACCGGCAGGACACCGCGGCCGCGCACGGCGAGCCGCTCGGTCCCGAGGAGGTGAAGCTCACCAAGCGCGCGTACGGCTGGCCCGAGGACGCGCAGTTCCTGGTGCCAGACGGCGTGGTCGAGCACTTCGCGCAAGGCGTCGGCGCGCGTGGTGCCGCGGACCACGCCGGCTGGAACGAGCTCATGGAGCGCTATCGCGCCGCGCATCCCGCGCTCGCCGCGGAAGTCGATGCGATGCAAAAGCGCGAGCTGCCCGCAGGCTGGGACCGCGACTTGCCGACGTTCGCGCCCGACGCGAAGGGCATCGCGGGCCGCGACGCTTCGAACAAGGTGCTGAACGTCCTCGCGCAGAACATTCCGTGGTTCCTCGGCGGCTCCGCCGACCTGGGGCCCTCGAACAAGACGACGCTCACGTTCGAGGGCGCGGGCGATTTCGAGCCCGGCTCGTACGGTGGTCGCAACATGCACTACGGCATTCGCGAGCACGCGATGGCCGCGGCGGTCAACGGCATGTCGCTGTCGAAGCTGCGGCCGTTCGGGGCCACGTTCTTCATTTTCAGCGACTACGCGCGCGCGTCCATCCGCCTGTCGGCGCTCATGGAAATCCCGACGCTGATGGTGTTCACGCACGACGCGATGGGCGACGGCGAGGACGGGCCGACGCACCAGCCGATCGAGCAACTCGCTTCGTTGCGCGCCATGCCCGGCATGACGCTGTTGCGCCCCGGCGATGCGAACGAGGTGACCGAGGCGTATCGCGTTGCGCTTACGCAGAAGCATCGTCCCTCGCTGATCGTCCTGTCGCGCCAGCCGCTGCCCACGCTCGACCGCTCGCGTCTCGCGCCGGCCAGCGGCGTAGCGAAGGGCGCGTACGTGCTCGCGGATCCGCCGCAGGGCGCACCCGAGGTCATCCTGATCGCGACGGGAAGCGAAGTGTCGCTCGCGGTCGCCGCGCACGATTTGCTCGTCGCAAGCGGCATCCGCTCGCGCGTCGTGTCGATGCCGTCGTGGGACATCTTCGAGCTGCAGCCGCGCGAGTATCGCGAAAGCGTGCTGCCGCCGGCAGTGACCGCGCGCGTCGCGATCGAGCAGGCGTCGACGTTCGGATGGTCGCGCTACGTGGGAGAGCGCGGCAAGGTGATCGGCATGGAGACGTTCGGCGCTTCCGCGCCGCTCAAGGAGCTCATGAAGAAGTTCGGCTTCGAGCCGGACAACGTCGTGCGCGTCGCGAAGGAAGTGCTGAGAAGGACGTGATGCGCGTCTTCATCGGCGCTTTCTTGCTTGCCGCCGCGACCGCCGCGGTGGGCGCGCGCGTCGATGTCGAGCCGTTCTTCAAGCATGCCGACTACGGCGAGTTCAAGCTTTCGCCGTCCGGTAAGCACGTGGCAGGCGTCGTGCCGGTGAACGGACGCACGGGTCTCGTGGCGATCGACGTGGCGACGCGCAAGCCCGGCCACGTGACCACCGTGAGCGTGAGCGACATCGCATGGTTCGAGTGGGTGAACGACGATCGCCTGGTGTTCACCATCATCGACCGGCAGGTAGGCGCAGGTGCGCAGCGCGGAAGCGGTCTTTACACGGTAAAGCGCGACGGCAGCGAGTTTCGCGTGCTCGCCCGTCCGCCGACCATCGCGGGACAGTTCGTCTACCGTTACACGCAGATGTTGGCGCCGCTGCGCGACGGCTCGGACGTCGTGATCGTCGTCGCCAACGACGCGAACCACCGCTACCCCGACGTCTACCGCCTTGACACGGCCACCGGCAAGAAGACGCTCCTCTCGCTCGGCAAGCCGGGTGACGTCGTGGAGTGGCTCGCCGATCGCCAAGGCCGCGTCCGTGTCGCCGTCACGGAAGAGCCCGGCGGCAAAGGGCGAACGTATTGGCGCGCGTCGGAGGATGAAGCGTGGCAGCTCGTCGAGGAGTTCGTGGTTCACGACCAGCGCTACACGCCTGTGGCTTTCGACGGCGATGGCTCCCTCGTGGTGGCAACGCGTACGCAGGGCAGGGACACGCTTGCGCTCTACCGCTTCGACCCCGCCGCCAAGAAGTTGGGCGACCTGCTCGCCGCGCATCCCGAAGTCGACCTCGCGGGCGGCCTCGTTTATGACCGCCGCACGGATCGCATCGTCGGCGTTAGCTACCGGGGCGAGCGTCCCGGCGTCGCGTGGTTCGACGAGGACTGGGCGCGGCTCGCGGCGAGCATCGATCGCGCGCTGCCGGGCCGCGTCAACGTGATCTCGCGCGGCGAGTCGCCCAACGTGCTGGTTTATTCGTACTCCGATCGCGATCCCGGCGCGTATTACATGCTCGACACGGAGAAACGCAAGCTCGAGCGGCTCGTCGACACGCGGGCAGGGATCGATCCGGAGGCGATGCCATCGCGCAAGTTCGTCCGCTACCCGGCGCGCGACGGGATGTCGATCCCCGCGTGGCTCACGCTTCCCCGCGGTGTGGAGGCCAAGTCGTTGCCGCTCGTCCTGTACGTGCACGGCGGACCTTGGGTGCACGGCTCGACGTGGCATTGGAGCGACGAAGCCGCCTATCTCGCGAGCTTGGGCTACGCAGTCATCGAGCCCGCTTTCCGAGGCAGCACGGGCTGGGGTTACAAGCTGTTTCGCGCGAGCTTCAAGCAATGGGGCCGCGCGATGCAGGACGACCTCGACGACGCGCATGGACTGGGCGGTGAAGCAGGGCATCGCCGACTCCGCACGCGCGTGCATCATGGGTGCGTCGTACGGCGGATACGCGGTGATGATGGGACTCGCGCGCGACCCGGCGCGCTGGAAATGCGGAATCAACTACGTGGGCGTGACCGACATCAATCTCATGTTCGAAGTCACGTGGTCCGACAGCGCCGACTCGACGTTCATGCGCTACTCCGCGAAGGAGAGGATCGGCGATCCCGAGAAGGACGCCGAGCAGTTGCGGGCGACGTCGCCGCTCGCGCAGGCGGACAGGATTCGCGCCCCCGTCCTGATGGCGTACGGCGCCAACGACCGTCGCGTGCCCATCGTGCACGGCCAGAAGATGAAGGACGCGCTCGCCTCGCGCAACGTTCCCGTCGAGTGGGTCGTCTACGCCGACGAGGGACACGGCTTCCTGATCCAGGAAAACCGCTTCGACTTCTACCGCCGCGTCGCGGAATTTCTCGACAAGCACATCGGCCGGCGCTGACACGAGCCGAGCGCCGCCGCGGGAGCGCGACGGCGACGGTCGCGTCAGTCGAAGGTCCGCCGGAAATACATGCCTAGGCTGCTTACCACGCCTGCTTCCGCGCGAAGCGTCAGCGTGCGCGTCAGCGCGTATTCGACGCGCAGCGCGTTGGTGGCGGCGGTGAGGCCTTGCTCGTAGACGAGGTTCAACCGGTCGCTGATGCGCTTGCCGAAGGCGACCACCTGCGTCGATGTCTGGCCGGTAATCGTCGAGCCTGAATCGCGCACCGAGATGTCGTCGAGGCCGATCGAATTCGCGATGCGCTGCGTGATCGGCTTGTCGCCCTTCGCAAGGAGCGACGCCGATGCAGCGCCGAGCATCGCGAGGTCGTTGCGGCTCGCGCCCTCGGTGCCGTGACCGGTCAGGAGCCATGACAGCTTCTCGTTGTCGGGCACGGGCGGATTCGACACGAGGCGCACGCGCGGCACCTTCACCGTGCCCGTCAATTCGACGCCCGCTTCCACGGACAGGTTCTTGCGCAGCGCGACGACGTCGAGCGCGGGATTGTCGACCGGGCCGGCGAAGATGAGTCGTCCACGATCGATGTCGAGCCGTTGGCCGAAGACGTGGAACGTTCCCGCGACGGCGCGTATCGTGCCGTCGGCCGTCAGCGTCCCCGCAGGCGTCGTCGTGACGTGCACGCGCCCCGCGAGCCGCGTGTCGAGGCCCTCGCCGGCAAATCGGAAGTCGCGACCGAGCGTGACATTGAGATCGAGGCGCAGCGGAAGGTCGCGCAAGGCGGACTCGTCGGTCTTGCGCTGCTGTCCGACGATGACGACGTCGTCGGACAGCGTGCCCACCCGGGACGGTTCGAACTGCACGCGGCCCTCCTCGATGTCGATGTTGCCGGCGAGCGCGACCTTGCGCTCCTCGAGCGCGAGCGTGCCCTTGCCGTCGGCGACGAGCCGGAGGTCAGGCCGGTTCACGAGGGTGAAGTCCGTGGCCTGCCACTCGACCCTGGCCGCGGCAAGCGCGCGCTGCGAGGCACCTTGCGCCAGCGTGCCTTTCGCAACGAACCGCCCGGATCCTCCCACGAACGAGAATTCGTCGAGCACGATCGTGCGCTCGGCGAGGCGCGCGCGCAGCACGCCGTCTTTCAGGTGAACTCCGTATTGCGGCAGGTCGAAGCGCAACGCATCGCCGCGCATCGTGCCTTCGAGAATCGGATCGGCGAGCGTCCCGCGTCCGGTGACGGCGAGCTCCGCGCGTCCGTCCATGACGGCGAGGGTGCCGATCCACGGCTGCAGCGGGCGCAACGAGGCGAGCTGTGCGTTCACGCTCGCGGTGAACGGCGCGGTGGTGTCGATGAGTCCGGCGCCCCGGCCTGCCGCGAGCGAGAATTGCGCGTCGAGCGTCCCCGCGCGTGCGGAGCGGAAGCGCCCGCTTGCGGTGAGCGCGTCGTCGGCGAACCGGCCGGACACTGCAAGCTCGGTGATGCCGAGCGCGAGCGCCGCGGGACCGAGGGTCGTGCTCTCGCCGCCGTACCAGTCCCCCGCTTCACGCCGCACGCTGAAGGTGCCAGACAGCCGTGGAGTCGCGGCGATCGACCAGTCGCCGCCTATCGTGACCGTCGATGCGAACGGCAGCGGCGATCCGGCAAGCTTCGCGACGCTGTTGACCGGGACGCCCGTGAACGTTCCCTGCGTTGTGATGCGCCCCTCGTCAAGAAGGAAGCTCGCTACGTCCACGTGGCCGTCGGCCACGTCGACATGAAGGTCCGAGACCATGTACCGGTCGCGCGCAATGCTGACGCGTGCCGGCGCGCGCAAAGCAAGAGGGTACGCGCCGCGATTCGCGAAGGTCTGAACCGTGCCGTTCCACGCCGAGTCGACGGTGCCGTTCGAACGGCGAAGCTCGCCGAGGCCGCCCTGAATCGACGCGGTGGCATCGAAGCCTTCGCCCGCCGCGGCGAGCGTTGCGCGATGATCGGCGAGCGTCCCGCTTGCGTCGACTGTCGCGCGCGCAAGAGACGCCTGTGGGAGAACGAGCTTGGTCGCTGCGACGCTCGCTTTGACCGGACGTAGATTGAGCGCGCCGCCTCCGCCGATCGACGCGTTGACGTCGAGTGTCGCCGCTTGCGCGATAGGTCCCCAACGCAGCGAAGCGCCGTGTGCGTCGACGGTGATCGCCGGGCTCGCGGGATCGCCGCTCACTGTGCCGCGCGCGCGCAACGATCCTTCCAGGGGGTCGGGCAGCGAAACCTTCGCGTAACGGACGGCAAGCGGCCGCAACTGCGCGAGCTTCGGGACGTCGACGTCGTACGCGAGCGCGTCGGCCGCGTTGCCGTAGCCCCCGGTGATCTTGATGGTCGACGCGCCGACGCGCAAGTCGACGTACAAGTCCTTCGCCGACTGCAGGCCGACCGTGCCGCGCGCGGTGCCCGCGACGTCGAGCCCGGCGAAGCGGCTTCCGGGGTCGATCGTCACCGTGCCCGTAACGGCAACGGGAGAAAGCGTTCCGCGAGCGTCGATGGAGCCGTCGAGCTGTCCTTCGGGAGCCGCGACGAAACGCGACGGATCGAACTTGGCGGCTCGTGCCTTGATCGCGAATGCGCGGGGCGCATCGAGGTCGATCGTGCCGCTGCCGGTCAGCGTGCCGGCCCCCGCTTGCGCCTTGGCGCTGCGCAGGTTGACGCGCCGTCCCTCGACAACCGCGTCGAACGCGAGCGCGAGGTCCTTGTCGCGAAGATCGCCGCGCAGCACCTGCCGGTCCTTGTCCACTTCGCCGGCGAGCGTCCCGGTGAGCCGCGTGGCGATGAGCGTGGTCATGAGCTGCGCGAGATCGACGTTCGCGAGCGACAATTCGAGCTTGACGGGACCTCCGCTCGGCGCCAGCGACACGCTGCCGCGTGCACGCGCGTTGCCGGCGAGCTGCGCGTCGACGCCTGTGAGCGCGAGCGTGGTCCCATCCCACGCGAAATCCGAAGCGACGGCGGCGACCGGTACGCGCTTCTTGTCGATCGGGCCCGGCGTTTCATTGCGCGCGCGCAGTGTCCCGCGAAAGCCCGCGCCGTCCGGCCGCGCCGAAAGCGTCAGCGAGAGCTGTGTCGCGGGCAGCGAGTCCATGAACTTCGCGAGGTCGACGCCTTGCGCCTCGATGTCGGCACTCGTCACGGGCGCCGGCTCGAACGGCGCAACCGATGCCTTGATCGTGACGTCGGCGTCGCGGAACGCGCCCTTGGCGTCGATGTTCATGCGCTCGACGCGGCCTGCGATTGCAAGCCTGGCGCTCGCTGTCTTCCATTCGCCGTCGCCCTCGAACCTGAAGTCGGCGGACAAGTCGTATGGCGGGTTTGCCGCGACGCGTGCCGTTCCGGCGAGCGTGCCTTGCTCGGTAACGAAGCGCAGATCCCGTATTTCGTGGCGGACTTCGCCGCCCGCGTAATTGAAAGCGATGCCGGTGACGGATCCGCGCTGGGCGATGGTCTTCCACTCGAGCCGTTCGACGCCGATGTTGCGCACGTCGACCTCGAGCGGCAGCGCGAGCGTGCTCGGAAGCCCACCCTTCGATTCCGCTTTCTTGAAGTCGATGGTGAGACGCCTTGCGCCGAGCCCGCCGACGTTCACCTTGCGCGACAGGAGGTCGAACGGCGACCAGACGACCGTCGTGTCGCGCGCCTCGACGTCGAGCTCGTCGCCGGTCCACTTGATGCGCGCGATGCGCACCGTGGACAAGAGCGAGCCTTCCGCGCCTTCGATGACCAGGTGGCCCTCCGCACCTTCGACGGCGCGGCGAACGACGTAGTCCAGCGCTGCCTGGCTTCCCAGGAAAACGTAGAGCGACGCAATCGCAACTACGATGACGGCGACAACCGCGAGCAGCATGCGCCACCACAGACGCGTGCGCGAATTGGTCGGGTTTGCGCTCAAAACGTGAGCCCCACCGAGAAATGCAGACGGACGCTCTTGTCCTGCTCGCCGTACGCCACGTCGAGGCGGAACGGGCCGATCGGGGTGCGCAAACGCGCACCGATGCCGTAGCCCATCGCGGGACGGAGCTCGGACACCTTGTCCTTCGCATTGCCCGCGTCGACGAACGCAGCCACGCCCCACGTGCGGTTGACCCAGTGCACCACCTCGACGCTCCCGACCCAGTAGTAGCGGCCGCCGACGATGGCGTCGCCCTGCTGCACGCCGAGGCTCTCGAACGCGTAGCCGCGCACGGTCGTGTCGCCGCCGGTGCGGAACAGGAAGTTCGACGGGATGCCGACGCGCGATTGCGCGATGACCGCACCTGCATCGAGCCGGCCGACCAGCTGGTTGTCGCGCGTGATCGGCCACCATCCGACGACACGTCCGATCGTGCGAACGAATTGCTCGGTGGATACGCCGGGAATGCCATACCCCAGCTGGACGTTGGCCATCCACCCGCGCGTCGGCTCCAGGATATCGTCGACGTTGCGCCACGTGTACTCGCCGTCGACATACAGCGCGTGCGAGGACTCCCTGGGCGCGCCCTGCGGCTCCTGGTCGTTGGCGAAGAAGCCGATGCCGAAGGCGGGGATGCGGCGCTCGTCGATCGCGCGGCGGCGCGCCGTCACGGCGGCGGTGCGCGTAATGAGATTCTCGATGTCCGTGCGCTGCACGCCGGCGCCGTAAGTGTCGATCCATCCGGTCGGCGTCGGCGGCCGCACGAAGCGCAGGTCCACCTGCTGCACCTTTGACTCGATGCGCGCGCTTGCCCACATCTGCAGCCCCTTGTCGTCGAGGTCGACGTCGGTGTACGACGCGCTTATGCGGTACTCCGTGTCGGTCGAGTAGCCCGCACCGAACTCGACTCGCTTCGTGGGTGCTTCGATGATCGAGAGCGTGACGGTTGCGTCGTCGGCGTGCGCAACGTCGGGATCGATCGATACCTGCACGCTCGCGAAGTAATTGGATGCGAGGAGCCGGCGCACGTAATCGTCGAGCCTCTCCTCGCTGTAGAGATCGCCGGGTTGCACGTTCGCGAAATTGTGCACGAGCTCCGGCGTGTACCGCTTCAAACCCTGGATGTCGATGCGGCCGATTCGAAACGCAGGCCCGCTGTCGAGCGTGAGAGAAAGGTCGGCGGTCGCGAGCGTCGGTTCGATGCGGGCTTCGCTGGCAACGGTTTTCGCCGCCGCGTAGGGGCTCGCGGCCAGCGTACCGACCGCCAGGTTCTTTGCCGACGTCCACGTTTCCTGTCGCCACTTGTCGCCTTTGGGCAATAGCCATTCCTGGCGCAGCCGGGCGATCGCGGCGCGACCCTCGGGCGAGTCGTTGGCGGGGCCGTTGACCTCGATGGCCACGCTTTGCACGAGAGTGGGATTGCCGGTCGTCACCACGAGGTCGACGCGCATGGGCTGTGCCGCGCGATCGACGCGAATGTCGACGCCCGCCGAAAAGAACCCTTGCGTCGCGGCGGCCTCTTTGGCCTGCGGCACGGCATCGCGCGCGAGGCGATCGAAGAGGTCCTCCGTCATCTCCGCGTAATCCTGCCAGCGGATGAGGTCGACGGCGCTGCGCAGCGCGGCGGCGACGTCGTTGGGCGCGACGATCTCGACCCGATACCGGACCGGTTGATCGGCTGAAGGAAGCGATGTGCCGGCGGGAACCGGCTCAGAGGGCTGTCCGCTAGAGGGCGGGGTCAGCGCCGCGAATGTCAGCGCGCAAAGCCAGAAGCGCAAGACGCGCAGTCGATTCGTTGCAAGCGGCACAGTCGGCATTATCGCCGACCGCAAACGGGGCTATCGAAACCGGGGAACGATCGTCGAGCATCGAGTAGCGCGACAGGTCGTTGAATTGCCACGGGCCCGGCACCGGCCACAGTTCCATGTTCGGCCGCCACTTCGGAAGGATGGGCATCCGCGGATTCGAGTAGTCGACTTCGCGTTGCACGTCCTGGCCGAACTGGAAGATGTAGATGCGGTCGCCCTGCGCGTCGTAGCGCGTGGCGCAGCCCGCCATTGTGATTGCGGCGGCGATTGCGATTCCGAGCGTCAGGGTGCGCGCAAGCATGATGAGGCTCCCAAATGATGCGTGGCGGCCACGAAGGCCACGAGAACTCGATTGTTTGCGTGGCTCATGACAATGGCAAGCCCGCTCGTAAGAAGCACCTCCCGGCGGCGCTCGGGTGTTGCGCGGACCGCCACGTGGTCGAGGTTTTCGAGGTGGGAGACCCAGGTTGGGTGTTGTCCCCTACAGTAATAGAACGTTCGTACGGTCTTGCGAGATGGCCGGTGTGCAATGCTTTGAAAATACATGCACTTTCGATGCTAAGTCCATAATTTAGCAGTAATTTGCATCTTGTTGCAGATTCGACGCTAAGTCCTTGTTCGAAAACCAGAAAACCGTTGACGCGCTGCGAAACCCGCGCGTATAGTGCGGTCAAGTGGTAAAAAGTGGGTCAAAGTGGGGTGAAGTGCACGGCACGACACCCCGGCCCGAGGGCGAGGAGAGCACGGGCGTGTCGGGAGCAGAGGGCGAGAGCGCGGCGTTGGCCGGAAATGGGGCGGGATCGTCGTCGGATCCGCCGATGTTCCGCGGCGTTACGGCACTGAACCTGGACGCCAAGGGCCGACTTGCCATCCCGACGCGTTACCGCGACGTTCTCGCGACCAATCTCGTCCTCACGGCGGACCCGTCGCGTTGCCTCCTCCTCTACCCGCGCGCCGCGTGGGAGCCGCTGCAGGCGCGGCTCATGTCCATGTCGTCGTTCGATCCCAAGATCCGCGCCCTGCAGCGTCTCCTGGTAGGGCACGCCGACGACGTGGAAGTCGACGCGGCAGGTCGCATCCTGGTGCCCCCCGAGCTGCGCCGCTACGCCAACCTCGACAAGCGCGTGGTGCTCGTCGGGCAGGGCCGCAAGTTCGAGCTGTGGGACGAGCAGCAGTGGCAGGTCGAGACCGCCCAGGCCATCGCTTTCCCCGCCGATGCCCTCCCGCCGGAATTGTCCGGCTTCTCTCTCTAAGACGTGAATGGCAATCACGTTCCCGTCCTGCTCGAAGAAGCCGTGGCGGCGCTGGAGGTCAAGCCTTCCGGCGTCTACGTCGACGCGACATTCGGGCGCGGCGGTCATGCGCGCGCGATCCTCGCGCGGCTCGGCGAGACCGGTCGCCTCGTCGCCATCGATCGCGATCCTTCTGCTGTTCCCGCCGCGGAAACGCTCGCAGCCAGCGATTCCCGGTTCACTTTTCGCCGCGCGTGGTTCTCCGAACTCCCCGACGTCCTCGACGCGCTTGCCCTCGCGCAGGTCGACGGAGCCCTCTTCGATCTCGGAATCTCCTCGCCGCAGATCGACGACGCCACGCGCGGTTTCTCTTATCGCATGGATGGTCCGCTCGACATGAGGATGGACCCGACCCGCGGCGAATCGGCCGCCGACTTTCTTGCCCGCGCCTCCGTGCGCGAACTGACGGAGGTAGTCCGCGACTATGGTGAAGAACGGTTTGCTCAATCGATTGCAAGGCGAATTGAAGCGGCGCGCGCGCGGGCTCCCATCGTTCGCACGGGGCAGCTCCGGCAAGTCGTGGGCGAAGCCATCGGCGCGAGGACGCGGGGTGATTGGAGTCAGGATCCGGCCGCGCGCACGTTCCAGGCCCTTCGGATTTTCGTGAACCGCGAGCTGTCAGAGCTATCGGAGGGCCTGCCCGCGATCGTCCCACTTCTCGCGCGCGGCGCCCGCCTTGCCGTGATCAGCTTCCATTCGCTCGAAGACCGCATCGCCAAGCGTTTCCTCGCACGCGCGTCCCGCCCGTTTGCGGGCGATCCCGCTACCGCGCGGCTTGCAATCAGGTCCGACGCGCTCCCGGCAGCGCCTCTGACTCTGGTTGGACGCGCGATCAAGCCGGGCGCCTCGGAGATCGCTCGCAATCCGCGCTCCCGCAGCGCGGTGCTGCGCGTCGCCGAGCGCACCGCCGATGCGATGCCTGCCGGCTGGCCGCGCGGGTACGTGGAATCCGCCCCATGACGAGAGTGAATCTGCTGCTCCTGGCGGTGCTCGTCCTGTGTGCGGTGTCGCTCGTCACATCGCGCCACCAGTCGCGCCGTATCTTCGTCGAGCTCGAGCGGGCGCAAGCCGAGGCGCGCGGGTACGAGACGGAGTTCGGCCAGCTGCAGCTCGAGCAGTCGACGTGGGGCATGCCGGCACGCGTGGAGAAGGTCGCGCGCGAGCAGCTTCGCATGCAGCTGCCCACGTCGACGCGTACCGAGGTCGTGCACATGCCGAAGGCGGAGGCCGCGAAGTGAGAGCGGGCGCCCTTCGCAACGGTGCGACCCACGCGCCGGAGCTTCCGAAGTTTCGCGCGCCGATCGTATTCGGGGCGCTCGCGCTTCTGTTCGTCGGCCTCGTCGGCCGCTCGATGTACCTGCAGTGGATCGACAACGAGTTTCTTCAGACGCAGGGCAGCGCGCGCCACTCGCGCGATCTTGAAGTGCCCGCGCATCGCGGCCGCATCGTCGACCGCAAAGGCGAGCCGCTCGCGCTTTCGACACCCGTGAAGTCGCTGTGGGTCTTCCCGGACAAGTTCGAAGCGACACCCGAGCAGCTCGCACAGCTCGCGCGCATTCTCGACACGACGCCGCAGCGGGTGCAGGCGCAGATCGACGCGCACGGCGACTTCGCATTCGTCGCGCGGCAGATTGCGCCGGAAACCTCGGAGCGCGCGATGGCGCTGCGCATCAAGGGGCTCCACGACCAGAACGAGTATCGCCGCTACTATCCGGGCGGCGATGTAACCGCGCACGTGATCGGATTCACCGGCGATCGCGATGCGGGCCAGGAAGGCATGGAGCTGGCGCAACAGACGTGGCTCGCCGGCGCGCCGGGGAGCCGGCGCGTGATCATCAATCGCCGAAGCGAAGCGGTCGAGGACGTGGCCGCGATTCGCGCGCCGCAGGCGGGGCGCGATCTCGCGCTCTCCATCGACTCGCGCCTGCAGTACCTCGCCTTCCGCGAATTGAAGGCGGCGGTCGAGCAGAACAAGGCGAAGGCGGGCGGTCTCGTGATCGTCGACGTCGCGACGGGCGAGATTCTCGCGCTCGCCAACTGGCCGACGTACAACCCGAACCGCCGCGACAAGGTCGCGCGCGAGCGCATGCGCAACCGCGCGCTCACCGACGTCTTCGAACCCGGCTCGACGCTCAAGCCGTTCACCATCGCGGCGGCGCTCGACGCGGGGAAGATCCGTCCCGACACCGTGATCCAGACCGGCGGCGGCAAGTTGCAGATCGGCCCGAACACGATCCACGACGCGCATGCGGAAGGCGCGCTCACCGTCGAGCAAGTGATTCAGAAGTCGTCGAACGTCGGCGCCGCGAAGATCGCGCTCAATCTGCCCGCCGAGACGATGTGGGACATGTTCTCCGACGTGGGCTTCGGCACGGCGCCGAAGACGGGCTTTCCGGGCGAGGTCGCGGGGCGATTGCGCGCAGCGAAGACGTGGAAGCCCATCGAGCAGGCCACGATGGCGTATGGGCACGGCATCTCCGTCAATCTCGTGCAGCTCGCACGCGCCTATACGATCTTCGCCACCGACGGCGAAGTGAAGCCCGTCACGCTGCTCAAGACCGACGGCCACGTTGCTGGAAGGCCGGTGCTGAAGCGCGAGACGGCGCAAGCGGTGCGCAAGATGCTCGAGATGGCGACGAGGCCCGGCGGCACCGCACCGAAAGCACAGGTGATCGGCTACCGCGTGGCCGGCAAGACCGGCACCGCGCACAAGCTCGAAGGCCGCGGATATGCGCCGAACAAGTACGTGTCGTCGTTCGTGGGCTTTGCGCCTGCTTCTGCACCGCGCCTCATCGTCGCCGTGATGATCGACGAACCCGCGGGCGGGCAGTACTACGGCGGCGCCGTGGCGGCGCCCGTGTTCTCGAACGTCGTCGGAGCCGCGTTGCGGCAACTCGGCGTACCCACGGATGCGCCGGTGAACAACGTGATCCTTCCGCCGGACGGCGCCGAAGTGCAAGAGGAAAGCAGTGGCTGAAAGCGCTCTCGCCGATCTCGACGTGCCCGCGCTGCTCGGCAGGCTCGGCGTCTATCCGCGCCGCATCACGTCCGACAGCCGCCGCGTCGAACCGGGCATTGCATTCGCGGCGTTTCCCGGGCACTCGTCCGACGGGCGCAAGTTCGTGCCCGATGCAATCGCGCGCGGCGCGTCCGCCGTGCTGTGGGACAGCCGCGCGTTCCAGTGGGACCCGGCGTGGCAGGCGCCGCATCTCGGCATCGATCACTTGCAGGCGCGGCTCGGCTACATCGCGGACTTCATCTACGGCGGCCCTTCGCGCAAACTGTGGATGACCGGTGTCACGGGAACCAACGGCAAGACGTCGTGCGCGCAGTGGATCGCGCAGGCGCTCGACATGTGCGGGCGGCGTGCGGCAGTCCTCGGAACGCTCGGAAACGGGCTGGTCGGCGCGCTCGCGCCGGCGTCCCACACCACGCCCGATGTCGCCTTGTTCCATGAGCTCCTGGCGCAATTTCACGCCGCAGGCGCCAAGGCCGTTGCGATGGAAGTGTCGTCGCACGGGCTCGACCAGGGCCGCGTCAACGGCGCGAAGTTCGACGTCGCGCTGTTCACGAACCTCACGCGCGATCATCTCGACTATCACAAGACGATGGCGGCCTACGGCAGTGCCAAGGCGAAGCTCTTCTCGTGGCCGGGCCTGCGCACCGCGGTGATCAACGCCGACGACGCCTTCGGTCAGAGCCTCGTCGACGCCGCGCGCAAGCGTGGGCAGCCGATGTTGACGTATGGCTTCGGCGCCGCGGATATCGCGGCGACACCGATGTCGCTCGACACGACCGGGATCGTGCTCGACGTCGCCACACCCTGGGGGCGCACGACGCTGCGTTCCCCCGTCGTGGGCGCCTTCAACGCGCAGAACCTGCTCGGCGTGCTGGGCGTGCTGCTCGCCTCGGACATTCCGCTCGAAAATGCCGTCGCGACGCTCGCGAGGATCGCCCCGCCCGCGGGCCGCATGCAGCGCATCGGCGGCGACGGCAAGCCGCTCGTCGTCGTCGATTACGCGCACACGCCCGACGCGCTCGAGAAAGTGCTCACCGCGCTGCGTCCCATGCTGCCGCGGGGCGGCGAGCTCGTTTGCGTGTTCGGATGCGGAGGCGACCGCGACCCCGGCAAGCGCCCCGAGATGGGGGGGATCGCGGCGGCTCATGCGAATCGCATCGTCGTCACGAGCGACAACCCGCGCAGCGAGGATCCGGTGGAGATCGCCAACGCCATCGTCCGCGGCGTTCGCGATGCCGGGCACCGGCGGTGGAGCATCGAGGTCGATCGCCGCGCCGCCATTGCGCAAGCCATCGCGTCCGCCAAGACCAGCGACATCGTGCTCATTGCCGGCAAGGGGCACGAGACCTACCAGGAATTGCACGGCAAGCGCACGCCATTTTCGGATGCGCAGGAAGCGGATGCTGCGCTCGCGACCTGGAGCGCCGCATGATGGACACCGCGACCGCCGCGCGCATCGTCGACGGTCGCGCCGTCGGCGCCAACGTGCGCTTCACGCGCGTGACGACCGACAGCCGCAAGCTCCTCCCGGGCGATCTCTTCGTGGCACTCGCGGGCGAGCGCTTCGACGGCCACGACTTCGTTCACGCCGCGCTGTCGCAGGGCGCCGCGGCCGCGATGATCGCCGCCGACCGCGTCGACGTGGTCGACGAGGGCGCTCTCATCGCGGTGGCCGATCCGCTGGCAGCGCTCGGAGCACTTGCTTCGCATTGGCGTGCGCGATTCGACATTCCGCTCGCGATCGTGGTCGGCAGCAACGGCAAGACCACCGTGAAGGAAATGACCGCGTCGATCCTGCGTGCGCACTACGGCATGGAAGAAGTGCTTGCAACCGAAGGCAACCTCAACAACGCGATCGGCCTGCCGTTGACGCTGCTGCGCCTGTCGGATCGCGCGCGTGCGGCCGTGATCGAGCTCGGAATGAACCATCGCGGCGAGACGCGCGAGCTCGCCGCCATCGCGCAACCGACCATCGCCGTCGTCAACAACGCGCAGCGCGAGCACCAGGAGTTCATGGAGAGCGTCGACGAAGTGGCAGCCGAGCACGCCGACGCCGTGCTTGCATTACGGCCGGGCGGGGTCGCCATTCTGAATGCAGACGACGCGCATCTTGCAACATGGCGCGACGCCGCCAGGCGGGCCGGCGCGCAGGTGTCGACGTTCGCGCTCGCGGCTTTCGCGAATGTGAAAGCGAAAGCCGACCTTCGCTTCGATCGCAGCTTGCTCGCGATCGCGACGCCGCAGGGCGGCTGCGACGTGACGCTTTCGGTTCCCGGCGCGCACATGGCGCGTAACGCGCTCGCTGCGACCGCGGCGGCGCTCGCCGCCGGCGCGGGCCTCGACGCGGTGAAAGGAGGCCTCGAAGGCTTTCGTGCCGTGGCCGGAAGGCTGGTCGCGCGTCACGCGATGCACGGCGCGCTCGTTCTCGACGACTCGTACAACGCGAACCCCGATTCGATGCGCGCGGCGATCGACGTCCTTGCGGCCGCGCCGGGCGCCCCGTGCCTCGTCATGGGCGACATGGGTGAAGTCGGCGGGCAGGGGCCGGCGTTTCATCGCGAGATCGGCGCTTACGCGCGCGAGCGCGGCGTGGCGCGGTTGTATGCGATGGGAACGCTGGCGCGCCACGCGGTCGCCGCGTTCGGCGAAGGCGCGCGTCACTTCGAAGCGGTCGAGGCGTTGATCGCGGCGGTGTCGCGCGACGCGTATGCGGGAACGACGATGCTTGTCAAGGGATCGCGCTTCATGCGCATGGAACGCGTGGTCGCTGCGCTTGTCGGCGGCGGCGAAGGTGAGGTCGGTCACTGATGCTGCTCCTCCTTACCGAATGGCTCGAGCAGTACGTGCGCGCGTTCAATGTATTCAGCTACATCACGCTGCGCGCGGTGCTGGCGACGATGACGGCGCTCGTGATCTCGTTCATGGTGGGGCCGCGCATGATCGCGTGGCTCGCGCGCATGAAGATCGGGCAGTCGGTGCGCGACGACGGGCCCCAGACGCACCTCGCCAAGGCCGGCACGCCGACCATGGGTGGCGCGCTGATCCTGGTGTCGATCATCATCACGACGCTCCTGTGGGGCAACCTCGCCAACCGCTTCGTGTGGGTCGTGCTGCTGGTGATGACGGGCTTCGGAATCGTCGGATGGGTCGACGACTGGCGCAAGGTCGTGTATCGCAATCCGAAGGGCCTGTCCGCGAAGGCGAAGCTTTTCTGGCAATCGGCGATCGGGCTCGTCGCCGCGATCTATCTCGCGTTCTCGGTGTCGGCGCAGGACAACCCGCAGTTCGTCAGGCTGTTTCTCGAGTGGGTGCACAGCGGCTTCTCCGCCGGGTTGTCCGCCCGTGCGGATCTGATCGTTCCCTTCGTCAAGACGATTTCGTACCCGCTCGGCCTGTGGGGCTTCATCGTGCTCACGTACTTCGTGATCGTGGGCACGAGCAACGCCGTCAACCTCACCGATGGGCTCGACGGTCTCGCGATCATGCCGACCGTGATGATCGCGGGCGCGCTCGGCATCTTCGCTTACGTGATCGGCAACGCGATCTTCGCGCGCTACCTGGGCTTTCCCAATATCCCGGGCGCGGGTGAGCTCGCGGTGATCTGCGGCGCGATCGCGGGCGCCGGCCTGGGTTTCCTGTGGTTCAACGCCTACCCGGCCGAGGTATTCATGGGCGACGTCGGCGCGCTCGCGCTCGGCGCGGCGCTCGGCACCATCGCGGTCATCGTTCGCCAGGAAATCGTCCTGCTGATCATGGGCGGATTGTTCGTCGTCGAGACGCTGTCCGTCGTCATCCAGGTGCTGTCGTTCAAGCTCACCGGCAAGCGCGTGTTCCGCATGGCGCCGATCCATCACCACTTCGAGCTGAAGGGCTGGAAGGAGAATCAGGTCGTCGTGCGGTTCTGGATCATCACCATGCTGCTGGTGCTCGGCGGCCTCTCCACTTTGAAGCTCCGGTGATGCGCTACGAGAACAAACACGTCGTGGTGCTCGGCGCCGGACTCACCGGCGCTTCGCTCGCGCGCTATCTCATGCGCGAAGGCGCGCACGTGCGCGTGGCCGACACGCGTCCCGATCCCCCGTTCGCCAAGGAAGTACCGGTGCCCGTCGTGACCGGCGAGTTCACCGACGCGACGTTCGCCGGCGCGGACATGATCGCGATCAGCCCGGGCTTGCCGAAGAACCAGCCGCCGATCGCTGCGGCGGTCGCGCGCGGTGTCGAGCTCGTCGGCGATATCGAGCTCTTTGCGCGGGCGATTCCGCCGGCGCAAAAGGTGCTTGCCATCACGGGGTCCAACGGCAAGACGACGGTGACCGCGCTCACCGCCGCGCTGTGCCGCGCCGCGGGCCTCGACGTCGTCGTCGCCGGCAACATCGGGGACGCCGTGCTCGACGCGCTCGCCGCATACGACCCGGGCGCCTGCGCGTGGCCGGATGTCTTCGTGCTCGAGCTGTCGAGCTTCCAGCTCGAGACCACATGGTCGCTGAAGCCGACCGCCGCCGCGGTGCTGAACGTTACCGACAACCATCTCGACCGCTACACGGGACTGCCGGCGTACGCGGAAGCGAAGGCGCGCATCTTCGCCAATGCGGGCATCCAGGTGTTGAACCGCGACGACGCGCGGTCGATCGCGATGCGCATTCCCGGCCGGCCGGTCGAATCGTTCGGCGGCAGTGTTCCTGCCGGAGAAGGCGAGTGGGGCCTCGTCCGCTTCGATCACCTCACGTGGCTTGCGCAGGGCGGCGGCCTTCTGGTCCCTACCGAGGCGCTCGCGCTCATCGGACGGCACAACGCTCTGAACGCGCTCGCCGCGCTCGCGCTCACCTCGACCGTGGCGCGCATCGACCGCAAGGTGCTCGACGCGTTGAAATCGTTCGCAGGCTTGCCGCATCGCATGGAGCGCGTAGTTGAGGCGGGACGCGTCGCGTACATCGACGATTCGAAAGCGACCACCGTGGTCGCGACCCAGGCGGCGCTCGACGGTATCGAGCGGCCGGCGGTCCTGATCGCGGGCGGCGACGGCAAAGGGCAGGACTTTCGCCCGCTCAAGTCGTCGGTCGACGCCGATTGCCGCGCCGTGCTCCTGATCGGGCGCGATGCGTTGCTCATTGCGGCGGCGCTCGAAGGCACGCCGGCGCGTGTCGAGATCGTCGGCACGCTGCATGCCGCGGTCGACCGCGCGATCGAGCTCGCCGAACCCGGCGACGCGGTGCTGCTGTCGCCCGCGTGCGCGAGCCTCGACCAGTTCAAGAGCTATGTCGAGCGCGGCGAAACGTTCAAGGCGCACGTCAACGCGAGGCTCGCTGAGCGCGCCAATGCGTAAATCGCTCACGACCGCGAATGCCCTGTGGATCAGGTTTCAACCTGACGCGGCGTCGCGCAAGGCCAAAGCCTCGCCCGCCAGTTCCGCGCGCACGCTGGCCGTCTACGACGCGTCGCTCACCTGGGCCACGCTGCTCCTGCTCGCCATCGGAATCGTGATGGTGTACTCGTCTTCGATCGCCATGGCCGAGGCATCCGCGCACACCGGCAACCGTGCCTGGTACTTCCTTGCGCGCCACTCGATGTTCGTTGCGGCAGGCGTCGCGGCGGCGTCAGTCGCGTTCCAAATACCGCTTCGCGCCTGGGAGAAGCTCGCGCCGTACCTCTTCATCGCCGGCGCCGTGCTGCTCGTGCTCGTGCTCATCCCCCTCGTGGGGAAGTCGGTCAACGGATCGCGCCGCTGGCTGCCGCTCGGCGTCATCAACGTACAGCCGTCGGAGTTCATGAAGCTCGCGGTCGTGCTGTACGCGGCGAGCTATGCCGTGCGGCGCGCTGCGTTCCTGCATGCGGAGCAGCCGCTCAAGCACACGATCCTGCGCGGTTTCCTCCCGCTGTTCGCGGTCATGGTCATCACCGGCGGATTGCTGCTGCTCGAGCCCGACTTCGGCGCGTTCGTGGTCATCGTGGCCATCGCCTTCGGCATCCTGTTCCTCGGCGGGCTCGATTGGCGGCTGTTCATCGGCCTCGCGCTCCTTCTGCCCTTTGCCCTTGCGGCGATCCTGATTGCGGCGCCGTACCGCATGCAGCGGCTCACCGCGTTCCTCGATCCGTGGTCCGATCCGCTCGGCAAGGGTTACCAGCTCTCGCATTCGCTGATCGCGTTCGGGCGCGGCGAATGGTTCGGTGTGGGATTGGGGTCGTCGGTGGAGAAACTGCTGTTCCTTCCCGAAGCACACACCGACTTCCTGCTTGCCGTAATCGCCGAGGAGCTCGGGTTCGCGGGCGTCGCCGTCGTGATCGCGCTCTTCGTTTGGATCCTGTTCCGCGCTTACGGCATCGGACGCCAGGCCGCGCGCCTGGAACGTCCTTTCGCCGCGCTGGCCGCGCAAGGCATCGGCGTCTGGCTCGGCGTGCAGGCGTTCATCAACATCGGCGTCAACATGGGCGTGCTGCCGACGAAGGGGCTCACGCTTCCCCTGCTCTCGTTCGGTGGGAGCGGCATCGTGGCCAACTGCGTTGCGATCGCGATCCTGGTGCGCATCGACTACGAGAACCGCCGGATGTTGCGGGGATTCGCGGTATGAGCATGACCGGCGCCGTTACGGTGATGATCACCACCGGTGGCACCGGCGGCCACGTGTTTCCCGGGCTCGCGGTCGCCGCAAAGCTGCTCGCGCGCGGTGCCCGTGTGTTCTGGCTCGGCACGCGCGAGGGCATCGAATCGAAGCTCGTTCCCCAGCATGGCGTCGAGTTCGAGGGCATCTCGTTTCGCGGCGTGCGCGGCAAAGGGCTTCGCACGCTCCTGCTCGGTCCGTACGCACTGCTTGCCGCATGCCTTGCGGCGCGCTCCGTGATCCGACGCCGCATGCCCGACATCGTGCTCGGCTTCGGCGGATTCGCATCGTTTCCCGGCGGGCTCATGGGTACTGCCGCGGGCAAGCCGCTGGTGCTGCACGACTCGAACGCCGTCGCGGGGCTCGCGACGCGCGTGCTCGCGCACGGCGCGGACCGCATTCTCCTCGGCTTTCCGAAGGCGTTGCGCGGGAAGCACGCGAAGATCGTCGAATGGGTCGGCAATCCGATGCGCGACGCGATTTGCGCGCTGCCGCCGCCGGGCGACCGCTTTGCCGGACGAGACGGTCCCCTGCGCCTTCTGGTCGTGGGCGGAAGCCTCGGTGCGCAGGCTCTGAACGAGATCGTTCCAGAAGCCGTCGCGCGGATGCCGAGCGACGTGCGCCCGCTCGTCGTTCACCAGGCCGGCGAGAAGCACATCGCCGCATTGCGAGACGCGTACGCCAAGCGTTCGGTCGAGGCGGAATGCGTCGCCTTCATCGATGACATGGCGGCGCGTTACGCGTGGGCCGACTTCGTGATCTGCCGCGGCGGCGCGATCACCATCTCCGAGCTCGCCGCGGTGGGCCTGGGCGCGCTCGTGGTCCCGCTGCCGGGCGCCATCGCCGACGAACAGAGCGCCAACGCGCGATTCCTCGTCGATGCGCAAGCCGCGTGGATGGAACCGCAGCCGGCGCTGACCGCGGAGCGCCTCGCCGCGCGTCTGCAGTCGCTCGATCGCGCGCGTGCGCTCGCGATGGCGATGGCTGCACACGCCCAGGGCAAACGTGACGCGGCGGCGCGGGTCGCCGACGTCTGCATCGATTTCGGGACACGCGCATGAAGCACAAGGTCAAGCGCGTGCATTTCGTGGGCATCGGCGGCGCGGGCATGAGCGGCATTGCCGAGGTGCTCGTCACGCAAGGCTACGGTGTGTCGGGCTCGGATCTTTCCGAAAGCGCGGCCACGCGCCGGCTCGCGAAGCTGGGGGCGACGGTGTGCATCGGGCATCGCGCGGAAAACGTCGCGAAGGCCGACGCGGTCGTCGTCTCGACAGCGGTGACCGCCGACAATCCCGAGGTCGTGGCGGCACGCGAGCGCGGCGTTCCGGTCGTGCCGCGCGCGCTGATGCTTGCCGAGCTCATGCGGCTCAAGCAAGGCATCGCCATCGCGGGCACGCACGGCAAGACCACGACGACGAGCCTCGTCGCGTCCGTGCTCGCGGAAGGCGGGCTCGATCCGACGTTCGTCATCGGCGGGCGACTGCTCTCCGCGGACGCCAACGCGCGCCTCGGCAAGGGCGAGTTCCTCGTGGCCGAAGCCGACGAGTCCGACGCCTCGTTCCTCTACCTCACGCCGGTCGTCGCGGTCGTCACGAACATCGACGCCGACCACATGGAGACCTACGAGCACGACTTCGCGAAGCTGTCGCGCGCGTTCGTCGACTTCCTGCAACGCCTGCCGTTCTACGGAGTGGCCGTCGTGTGCACCGACGACGCGAACGTGAAGGCCATTCTGACCGACGTCACGAAACCTCTCGTCACGTATGGATTGGACGAGGGCGCGGACCTCCGCGCCGTCGACGTCGACAACGTGGGCGGGCGGATGCGGTTCGTCGCCAAGGGTAAAGGGGCACCCGACCTCGAGGTCGAGCTGGCGCTCCCGGGGGTGCACAACGTGCGCAACGCGCTGGCGGCGATCGCCGTCGGACGCGAAGTCGGCGTCGGCGATGCAGCGATCGCGAAGGCGCTCGCCGAATTCCGCGGCGTCGGCCGCCGCTTCCAGCGCCACGACGTCGCGGTCGATGGAGGCGCGTTCACTTTGATCGACGACTACGGGCATCACCCGGCGGAAATGACGGCCACGATCGAGGCCGCACGCGCCAGCTTTCCGGGGCGCCGCCTGGTGCTCGCGTTCCAGCCGCATCGATATACGCGCACGCGCGATCTCTTCGAGGACTTCGTGCGCGTGCTGTCGACGGTCGACGCCCTCGTCCTGGCCGACGTCTACCCCGCGGGGGAGTCGCCGATCGTCGCGGCCGACGGCCGCGCGCTCGCGCGTGCGGTTCGCGTCGCCGGAAAGGTCGAGCCCGTGTTCGTCGAGGACATCGCGGAGCTTCCGCAAACGCTGCGCACGCTCGTGCGCCACGGCGACGTCGTCGTCACGATGGGCGCGGGATCGATCGGCGGCGTGGCCGCGCAACTGAGCTCGCCCGCGCAATGATGATGCACGAGCCCACTCGCTTTACCGGACTCCGCGGGCGCCTGGCGCGGGACGTGCCGCTCGCCAAATACACGAGCTGGCGGGCGGGCGGACCCGCCGACGTGCTCTACGTGCCTGCCGATCGCGACGACCTCGCGACGTTCCTGCGCCAGTTGCCGCCGGACGAGCCGTTGACCGTGCTGGGCCTCGGCAGCAACACGCTCGTGCGCGACGGCGGCGTGCGCGGCACCGTGGTGATCATGCACAACCCGGGCGCGGCACTCGCAGTTGCAGACAGTCTCATCTACGCGGAAGCAGGTGCCGCAAGCCCGAAGCTCGCGCGCTTCGCGGCCACGCACGGATGCGCGGAAGCGGAATTCCTGGCGGGCGTACCGGGCACGGTGGGCGGGGCCCTCGCGATGAACGCCGGCTGCTACGGCGGCGAGACATGGCGGTACGTCGCGCGCGTCGAAGTGCTGACGCGGCGCGGCGAGTTCGAGGTGCGCACGCCCGATCGATACGACATCGGCTACCGCCACGTGGCGCCGATGGATGGAATCTTTACTGCAGGCTGGTTCCGCTTTCCGCAAGGGGACGGCAGCGCGGCGCGCGCGCGCATCAAGGAGCTGCTCGCGCGCCGCATCGCGACTCAGCCGCTGTCGCTGCCGAACGCAGGCAGCGTTTTCCGCAATCCGCCGGGCGATCACGCCGCGCGCCTCGTCGAGTTCTGCGGCCTCAAGGGCCTCGCAATCGGCGAAGCGCGCGTCTCGGAGATGCACGCGAACTTCATCGTGAACCCTGCCGGCAAGGCGCGGGCGGCGGACATCGAGGCGCTGATCGCGCACGTGCGCGACACGGTGAAGACGAAGACGGGCGTGGACCTCACGCCCGAAGTAAGAGTGGTGGGTGAATTCCAATGACCGAATTCGGCAAGGTCGCGGTGCTCATGGGCGGTCCGTCCGCGGAGCGCGAGGTGTCGCTCATGTCGGGCAACGGCGTCCTGGCGGCGCTGCGTGAGAAGGGCGTGGACGCGCACGCCTTCGATCCCGCGGAGCGGGACTTGTGGGACCTGCGGCGCGAAGGCTTCGCGCGCGTGTTCATCGCATTGCACGGCCGCTTCGGCGAGGACGGGACAGTGCAAGGCGCGCTGGAAACGCTCGGAATTCCCTATACAGGGAGCGGCGTGATGGCGTCGGCGCTCGCGATGGACAAGTGGCGCACGAAGCTCGTGTGGGTTGCGAGCGGCATTCCGACCCCGCGTTACCGCGTGGTGGACTCGCAAACGGACTGGATGCGCGTCGTGGCCGAGCTCGGGCTGCCTCTCATCGCGAAGCCCGCGCGCGAAGGGTCGACCATCGGCATCACCAAAGTGTCGAAGGTCGACCACGACGAGCTCGCGCTCGCGTACCAGGAGGCGGCGAAGCACGACCCACTCGTGCTGGTCGAGGAGTTCGTGCAAGGGCAGGAACTCACGGCATCGATCGTCAACGGACGCGCGCTGCCGCTCATTCGCATCGAAGCCCCCGGCGGCAATTACGACTACCACAGCAAGTACTTCTCCGACGAGACCAGGTACTACTGTCCCGCGGGCCTTGCCGACGAGAAGGAGATGGAGATCCGCGCGATGTGCCTGCGCGCGTTCGAGATCGTGGGCTGCACGGGCTGGGGCCGCCTCGACCTCATCCTGCGCGACGACGGCACGTTCTCGATCCTCGAGGTCAATACGTCGCCGGGCATGACGGGACACAGCCTCGTGCCCATGGCCGCGAAAGTGGCCGGCATGTCCTACGCGGACCTGTGCGTCGAGATCCTGAAAGCCGCCCATGTGGGATGACGCGAAGCAGATGAACGCCCTTGCCGCGACGCTGGCGCTGCTTGCGGCCCTGGGCCTCGTCTTCGCGCTGGCGACCTACGTCGTCCGGCAATCCGCGTTCGCGTTCAACGAAGTCGTGGTGACGACGCCGCTGAGCCGCACGAACGGCGCGCACCTGGAGGCCGTCATCCGCGCCGAGCTCTCCGGAACATTCTTCACGATGGACCTCGCGAGCGCGCGCAATGCGCTGACGCGCGTGCCGTGGGTGCGCGACGCCGGGCTGCGCCGCCAGTGGCCCAGCCGCCTCGAAGTCACGATCGAGGAGCACGAACCGCTCGCGCATTTCAACGAGGGCGGCTTCGTCAACACACGCGGCGAGGTGTTCGATGCGGAAGCGCGCGACGAGCTGCCGCGCTTCATGGGATCGGAGGCGCGCGCACGCGAGATGGCCGATCGCTATCGCGCGTGGTCGGATGCCTTGCGTCCGCTCGCGCTCGACGTCGCCGAAGTGCGCCTGTCGCCGCGCGGCGGATGGCGCGTGCGGGTCGTCGGCGGCGATAGCGCGTTGACTCTCGAGCTCGGCCGCGAGGACGCCGATGCGCGCCTTGCGCGCTTCATCAACGCGTATCGACAAACCATCGGCGCGCTCGCGCGCGGCGGCACCAGGGTCGAGACGGTCGACTTGCGCTATCGCAACGGTTACGCGGTTCGCGTGCCCGCATTCCGAGAAAAGAACCTCAAACCCGCCGCATGAAAAAAGAAAGCGAATGAAGGACAACAAGAACCTTATCGTCGGCCTCGACATCGGCACGTCCAAGATCGTGGCGATCGTCGCCGAGCTGAGTCCCGAAGGCGTGATGAACGTCATCGGTCTCGGCTCGCAGCCCTCGCGCGGCCTCAAGAAGGGCGTGGTGGTCAACATCGAGACGACGATGGCGACCATCCAGCGCGTGCTGGAGGAAGCCGAGCTCATGGCCGACTGCCAGATCAAGGAGGTCTACACCGGCATCGCGGGGAGCCACATCCGTTGTTACACCTCGCACGGCATGGTCGCGATCAAGGAGAAGGAGGTCACGCAGGCGGACATCGACCGCGTCGTCGAGACGGCGAAGGCGATCCCCATTCCGAACGACCAGCAGATCCTGCATATCGTGCCGCAGTCGTTCACGATCGACGGCCAGGACGACGTGCACGAGCCGCTCGGCATGAGCGGCGTGCGCCTGGAGGTCGACGTGCACATAGTCACCGGCGCGGTGTCCGCCGTCGAGAACGTGACCAAGTGCATACGGCGATGCGGCCTCGATGTGCGCGACGTGATCCTGCAGCCGCTGGCCTCGGCCACCGCGGTGCTCTCCGACGACGAGAAGGACCTGGGCGTCTGCCTCATCGACATTGGCGGCGGAACGTCGGACATCGCCATCTATACGGGCGGCGCGATCCGTCACACCGCGGTCATCCCCATCGCCGGCGACCAGGTGACCAACGACATCGCAATGACGTTGCGCACGCCGACCAAGGAGGCGGAGGAGTTGAAGGTGCGCTACGGCTGCGCCCTGCGCCAGCTCGCCGATGCCAACGACATCATCGAAGTGCCCGGCGTCGGCGAGCGCGCCCCGCGCAAGCTCTCGCGCCCGATGCTCGCCGAAGTGATCGAGCCGCGCATCGAGGAGCTCTTCCAGTTCGTGCAATCGGAAGTGCGGCGCAGCGGCTTCGAGGAAATGATCTCGTCCGGCGTGGTGATCACGGGAGGCTCGGCACTGCTGCAAGGCATGACCGAGCTCGGCGAGGAGGTCTTTCACATGCCGGTGCGCGTCGGCGTGCCGACTTACTCAGGCGGTCTCGCGGACGTCGTGAAGAGCCCGCGCTATGCGACCACGGTCGGATTGCTGCTCGAAGGTCGCGACCAGTTCCTGCGCGGGCAGGCCGCGCGCGCACAGGTTACGGGTATCGGCGGCGCTGCCGAACGCATGAAGAATTGGTTCAAAGCGAACTTTTGACCATTCCGAAAATAGTGAACCCCTACTTTTTTCGGATCAGGTCACCCGACGATCGCGGGCCAAGCCCGTCGATCGCCGGCAGAAATTCAAAGGAAAAACGGGAGTGAATCGGGGCATTGCAATCGGGTTGGAACATTTGCGCACATCGACAGGAGACACACACCATGTTTGAAATCATCGACCAGACCCACGAAGACGGAGCGGTCATCAAGGTCATCGGCGTCGGCGGCTGCGGCGGCAATGCCGTCGAGCACATGATCGACCGCGGGCTCTCGGGCGTGGAGTTCATCTGCGCCAACACCGACGCGCAAGCGCTCAAGCGCTCGACCGCGCGTACGCAGCTGCAGCTCGGGTCCACGCTCACGCGCGGCCTCGGCGCGGGCGCCAAGCCCGAGATCGGCCGCGACGCGGCGATGGAGGACCGCGACCGCATCGCCGAAATGATCACCGGCGCCGACATGCTCTTCATCACCGCCGGCATGGGCGGGGGCACGGGCACCGGTGCGGCGCCCGTCATCGCGGACATTGCGAAGACGATGGGCATTCTCACGGTTGCCGTCGTCACGCGGCCGTTCCGCTTCGAAGGCAAGCGCCAGCGCGTCGCCAACGCCGGCATCGAGGAACTCGCCAAGAAGGTCGACTCGCTGATCGTGATCCCCAACGACAAGCTGATCGACGTGCTCGGCGAGGACATCCCGCTGCTCGACGCCTACGCGGCCGCCAACGACGTGCTGCACGGCGCCGTGTCGGGGATCGCCGAGGTGATCAACAACCCCGGCCTCGTCAACGTCGATTTCGCGGACGTGCGCACGGTGATGGGCGAAGTCGGCATGGCGATGATGGGATCGGCGACCGGTAGCGGGCCCGAGCGCGGCAAGATCGCGGCGGAGCAGGCCGTGCGCAGCCCGCTCCTCGAGGACGTAAACCTCGCCGGCGCGCGCGGTGTGCTCGTGAACGTGACGGCGTCGGCGGGCCTCAAGATGAAGGAGTACTACGACGTCATGAACACCATCAAGGAATTCACCGCGGACGACGCGATGGTGATCGTGGGGACGGTGATCGACGACGCGATGGGCGACGACCTGCGCGTCACGATGATCGCTACGGGGCTCGGCGGCGCGGCGTCGGCGGCGAAGAAGCCGCCCAAGCTCGAGGTGTTCGAGTCGGCCACCATCGTCGAGCGCACGGGTACCGACGGGCTCGGCGTCCACGTCGAGACCATCGATTACGAGCGCCTCGATGCACCGGCGGTGATGCGCAAGGGACGCGCGGCAACACCCGCGCCGAGCTCGCCCGCGTTCGATGCATCGGAGATCCCGGCGTTCCTGCGCAAGCAAGCCGATTGATGGGCCCCCACGCTCGCAATGAAGCGTTTGCCCGCTGCCCCCCGAGGCGCCCGCACGAGCGGGCCGAAGGCCAGGCACGAAGCGCGCGTCCGCGAGTGCAGGCGAAGGCCGACTCGTGCTCGTCGCGTGTCGCCGATCCTGCAAGGAGGCCTTGGCGCGGTTGGTCGGGCCTCCTTGCACTCTCGATCTGGTAAAATACTGCGCCCCTATGCTCAAGCAACGCACGCTCAAGAAGGCGATCAAGACCACCGGCGTCGGGGTCCACACGGGCGCGCGCGTGGAAATGACGCTGCGCCCCGCCGCTGCCGACACCGGCATCGTGTTTCACCGCACCGATCTCTCGCGTCCGGTGAGCATCCCCGCTCACGCGTCGAACGTCGGCGACACGCGCCTGTCGTCCACGCTCAACGTCGAGGGCGCGAGCGTGTCGACCGTCGAGCACCTCATGTCCGCGCTCGCGGGGCTTGGCATCGACAACCTGCACGTCGACATCGCCGGCCCTGAGCTTCCGATCATGGACGGCAGCGCGGCCCCGTTCGTATTCCTCCTGCAATCCGCAGGCGTCGAGGAGCAGGCGGGTCACAAGCGCTATCTGCGCGTGACGTCACCTGTCGAAGTGCACGACGGCGACAAGTGGGCGCGCTTCACCCCGTTCGACGGCTTTCGCCTCGACTTCACGATCGACTTTCCGCATCCGTTGTTCGGATCCGAGAACCGGAACGTCGTCGTCGACTTCGCCAGCGACTCGTATGCGAAAGAGGTCGCGCGCGCCCGCACGTTCGGGTTCATGCAGGACGTGGAAGCGATGCGCGCTGCAGGCCTGGGTCTCGGCGGCAGCCTGCAGAACGCCGTCGTGCTCGACGAGTTCAAGGTCCTCAACAGCGAGGGCCTGCGCTACGACGACGAGTTCGTGCGGCACAAGGTGCTCGATGCCATCGGCGACCTGTACCTTCTCGGCAATCCGCTGATCGGCCAGTACACCGCGTACAAGTCGGGGCACGCGCTCAACAACAAGCTTTGTCGCGCGCTCCTGGCGCGCGCCGACGCCTGGCAGATCGCGACGTTCACCGACGAGAAGACCGTTCCCGCGGCATTCCACGGCTGGGCGCAGCAACCCGCCTGATCGCCGCGGCCGGCGGCTGCTCCCGTGCTGATCGTTCGGCTCCTGCTGTTCCTCTCGATCGGCACGATCGTCGTCGCCGGCCTGTTCTACCTCTTCAATCGCGATCGCCGCTACCTGCGCTTCATCGTGCAGGTCGCCAAGTTCACGATCTTCATCCTCGTCGGCGTGATGCTTTTCTTCCTGCTCGAGCGCCTGGTGCTCGTCATTTAGCCGCGCGCGCGACGTCGGCCAGCAACGCCTGCGCCTTGGGGCTCACGACCGTCTGGCGAATGAGGACGTCGGGCGGCAGCACGTTGCTGCGGCCGTAGAACGCGTCGTTCCACGGCACGTTCGTGCTGACCACCGTGCCGTTGAGGTTGAGGCCGCCGAACACGCCCCTCGCCCGTGTGAACGTGATGAGGTCCGCGGTGACGGTCGATCCAGCGCTCGCACCGACCGGTCCCGCCGCGATACTCGCGTCGGCGCCCATCTTGAACGAGCTCGACAGGAGCGAATTCAAGCCTTTCTCGGTCATGACCACGATGATGGCCTCGGACACGTCGACCCCCGCCTGGAAGCCGACGCTGGCCGTCGCGAGGTTGTAGAACGCGGGGCCGGACCACGTCCTGCCGTCGCGCGCGACAAGCAACCCGCGGCCGCCCGATCCGCCGATGATGAAGCCGGCGCGCACGATCTGCGGGGCGATGAGCACGGCGCGCGCGCGATTCAGGTTGTCCTGGATCCACGTCTGATCGGGGTCGCGAATGAAATTGGAAAGGGTGGTACGCGCATCCTCGACGAGCTTTTCCGGCTCCGCCGGCGAGACGGGCTGCGACGCGCAACCGCCGAGGGCCACCGCGCCAATGGTGAGAAGTGCAGTGCGGCGGGAAAGGTTGACCGGAACTTGCGATACCTTCATTGGAACCTCCAGGGATTCATCGCGACCAACGCGATGACGAAGGGGCCATCGTACTCCCTGCTGCAACGCCGCACGCGTTACTGCGCGCGGCCGAACCAGAGCAGCGACAGGACGGCAGAAGCGACCAGCAGGATCGCCGACGCCGCGACGAAGGCGAACGTGAGCTCGACGTCCTTGCGCTCGAGCACGAGCGTCGTGTTCAAGTCGCGATACGCCCGCTTGAGCTCGTCGGCGGTGCTTGCGCGGAAATAGATGCCCTTGGTGATCTGCGCGATCGATTTGAGCGTCTCCTCGTCGAGCTTGACGAAGAGCGACCAGCCTTCGCCACGCACCATTGCACCCTCCGGCGTGCCGAAGCCCACCGTGAAGACACGCACGCCCCGAGCCGCAACCACGCGTGCCGCGTCGAGCGGCGCGGGCCCGATCGTGCTCTTGCCGTCGCTCATGAGGATGATCGCGCCGTAGTCGTAGGAGCCGGGCGGGACCGGTTCGGCCGCTTTCATCTGCGGCTGCTTCATCGTGTACTGGCTCGAGTCGCGCGGGTTGCGCACGTTCTCCCACTTGAACTCGAGAGCCTGCAAGTCGATGCCGGAGTCGGGCAGCAGCGTCGCCAGCGCTGCGTACAGCGCGCTGCCGGTCGCGGTCCCGCGCTGGAGCTGGAAGCGGTCGATGGCCGCGAGCAGGTCTTCGCGGTTGGACGTGGGCTGCTGCACAACGATCGCGTTGCCGCCGAATGCGACCAGCCCGACGCGCAGGTCGGCGGGCCGGTCCTCGACGAACGCCTTGGCCGCGACCTGTGCCGCCGTCAGCCGGTTGGGGTCGACGTCGTCGGCGCTCATGCTGAGCGACACGTCGATGGCCAGGATGACCGTCTGGTGCACCGACGGCAGCGTCATGCGCGTTTCGGGCCGCGCGAGGCCGAAGGCGAGCGAAGCGATGGCCAGGAGAAAGAGGAAAGGCGGCACATGCCGGCGCCAGCGCGCGCCGCGTCCGAGCGCCGGCCGAACGAGGTCGAGACTCGCGTAACGCAGAGCGCCTGTCTTGCGGCGCCGGAGCATCCACCAATAGGCGGCGATCAACAGTGGCGGCACGCACCAGAGCAACCACAGCATCGAGGGCCAGAGAAAGCGCAAAGCTAGCCTTTTCTCGCGAGCCGCTGCACCGCGTCGCGCAACGGCCCCGGGGGAAGCTCGGAAGCGAGCTGGCGCAAAGGTGCCGGGTTCAATTTATGTGATTGATTTTTATTGACTTTTGTATAGGAGGGCACGCCCGTGCCGACTTGCACGCGCACCACGAATTGCGTAAAGTCCCAGCCTTCCCGCCGAAGGCCGGCGAGGAGGTCGGGTGAGCGCTGGCGGACCACCGCAGCAACCGCTCCGGCCGGGACCGCCAATGCAAGCGTCGGCGGCTCGGCCTCCGCCACCCGCACTCGATCGGCCAGCGCTCGCGGCAGCAGGCGGCGCACGGCGGCAGTCAATCGGGTTTCCCGTTCCATGCGCTCGTGCCACGCGCCCATCTGCGCGTCAACGGCAAGAATGCGGGAAAGCGGTCTCGGGAGATTCGGTTTCGCCACGCGCGGCGGTGGACGTGCGGTTGTTGGGGAGGCACGACAAGTGAACATCATCCTGGTCGCCGGCGCAAATGCCAAAGCGCGCACGATCGCACTGGACTGGCGCCACTGGGCGGGCGGCGGGGCCGCATTGCTGCTGGTTTTCCTGACGTTCACGTTTGCCTTCAACTTCGTCACCCTGAAGTGGGCGGCCGCGATGCAGCATCCCTGGCTCTCCACAATCGTCCTCGCCGACCAGCGCGAGGAAGCCGCCCGCGTCCACGAGCGCGTCCAGGGCCATATGAACGCCATGGCCGTGCGCCTGGGCGAGCTGCAGGCGCAAATGCTTCGCCTGGAGAACGTCGGCGACCGGCTCGCGCGTACCGCCGGCCTGTCTCCTCAGGAGCTTCCGACAACGCCGGCGCGCGGTGGTGCCGTGTCGTCGACTTTTCCTTCGCGCAACCTGACCATCAACGAGTTCGGCGGCCTGCTGCGTGACCTGGGCAACCAGATGGACGTTCGCGCGGATCAATTCTCGGTGCTCGAGGCGCTGGTCATGCATGACACGGCGAACCGGAAGTTCCTTCCCACGCTGTATCCGATCCTGGAGGGGTGGTATTCGAGCAACTTCGGGTACCGGATCGACCCCTTCAGCGGCCAGCAGTCGATGCACGAAGGCATCGATTTTCCGGCGGACGCGGGCACGGCCATCGTTGCCACCGCGAGCGGCAAGGTGATCTTCGCGGAATGGCATCCTGCCTATGGTAAAATGGTCGAGATCGACCACGGCAACCGCCTCGTGTCGCGATATGCGCATACGTCGATGGTGTTCGTGAAGGAAGGCGACCTCGTGGTGCGCGGACAGCGCATCGCCACGGTTGGCTCGACGGGCCGATCGACGGGCCCGCACCTGCATTTTGAAGTTCGCCTCAACGGTGTCCCCCAGAATCCTGCGCGGTTCCTGACGACATCGGGCTTGAATTGATCGCTTTTCGTTGACACTAGGCCGCGATGCGGCCTCACGAATCCCGGGGTGAGGCGGTCCTCACCCCTTGTTTTTTGGAAGCGCCGCCGGAACGTTACGTCGGCATCTGGCGTCTTTCGGGCCTAGCCCGCCACCGGTCCATCCATGATCTCCAACATCCTCACCCGCATCTTCGGCAGCCGCAACGAGCGCCTGCTCAAGCAGTACGCGCAGGCCCTCCAGAAGATCAACGCGCTCGAGCCGGACATAGCCAAGCTCTCCGACCCCGACCTCCGCGCGAAGACCGACGAGCTCAAGGCGCGCGTGTCCAACGGCGAAGCGCTCGACGATGTGCTGCCTGAAGCGTTCGCGGTCGTGCGTGAAGCAGGCAAGCGCACGCTCGCGATGCGCCACTTCGATGTGCAGCTGATCGGCGGGATGGCGCTGCACTACGGAAAGATCGCGGAAATGCGCACGGGCGAAGGCAAGACGCTCGTAGCGACCTTGCCCGCGTACCTCAACGCGCTCGCCGGCAAGGGCGTGCATATCGTCACGGTCAACGACTACCTCGCCCAGCGCGACGCCGACTGGATGGGGCGCATCTTCAAGTTCCTCGGGCTGACCGTCGGCGTGAACCTCTCGCAGATGAGCCACGCGGACAAGCAGGCCGCGTACGCCGCCGACATCACCTACGGTACGAACAACGAGTTCGGCTTCGACTACCTTCGCGACAACATGGTGTTCGCGGTCAGCGAGCGCGTGCAGCGAGGCTTGAGCTACGCGATCGTCGACGAAGTGGACTCGATCCTCATCGACGAGGCGCGCACGCCGCTCATCATCTCGGGACAAGCCGACGACAACGTCGAGATGTACTACCGCTTGAACGAGATCGCGCCGAAGCTCACGCGGCAGAAGGAAGAGAAGGGTTCCGGCGACTACTGGGTCGACGAGAAGGCGCATCAGGTGCTCATGTCCGAGGAAGGCCATGAGCGTGCGGAGTCGATCCTCGGGCAGGCCGGTCTCATACCCGTGGGCACGGGACTGTACGATACGCAGAACATCTCGCTCATGCACCACCTCATGGCCGCGTTGCGCGCGCATGCGCTCTATCACCGCGACCAGCATTACGTGGTGCAGAACGGCGAGGTCGTTATCGTCGACGAGTTCACCGGGCGGCTGATGTCCGGGCGGCGCTGGTCGGACGGGCTGCACCAGGCGGTCGAGGCGAAGGAAGGCGTGCCGATCCAGAAGGAAAACCAGACGCTCGCGTCGATTACCTTCCAGAACTACTTCCGCATGTACGGGAAGCTCGCCGGCATGACGGGCACGGCGGACACCGAAGCGTTCGAGTTCCAGCAGATCTATCACCTCGAGACGGTGGTGATCCCGACCAACCTCTCGATGATCCGCAAGGACGAGAACGACCTCGTCTTCCGCACGTTCCAGGAGAAGGTCGACGCGATCATCACCGACGTCAAGGATTGCTACGCGCGCGGGCAGCCCGTGCTCGTGGGCACCACGTCCATCGAGAGCTCCGAGCTCCTGTCGGGGTACCTGACGAAGGAAAAGTTGCCGCATGAGGTGCTGAACGCCAAGCAGCACGCGCGCGAGGCGCAAATCGTCGCGGACGCGGGCAAGGCCAAGGCGATCACCATCGCAACCAACATGGCGGGCCGCGGCACCGACATCGTGCTCGGCGGACAGATCGAGCCGCTGATCCTGAAGATGCGTGACGACGAGTCGCTGCCGCCCGCCGAGAAGGAGCGCGAGATCGAGAAGCTGCGCGCCGACTGGCAGGTGCGCCACGACGAGGTGATCAAGGCCGGCGGCCTGCACATCGTAGGCACCGAGCGGCACGAATCGCGGCGCATCGACAACCAGCTGCGTGGGCGCGCCGGGCGCCAGGGCGACCCCGGCTCGTCGCGCTTCTACCTGTCGCTCGAGGATCCGCTGTTGCGCATCTTCGGCGGCGAGCGGCTCGGCGTCATCATGCAGAAGCTCAAGATGCCCGAGGGCGAGCCCATCGAGCATCCGATCGTGAACCGCTCGATCGCCAAGGCGCAGAACCGCGTCGAGTCGCGCAACTTCGACATCAGAAAGCAGCTCCTCGAGTACGACGACGTGGCCAACGACCAGCGCCGCGTGATCTACCAGCAGCGCAACGAGCTACTGGAAAGCGGCGACGTCGCGGAGACGGTGCGCAACATGATCCGGGGGCAGATCGAGGATACGGCGAAGCTTCACGTGCCGCCCGAGACGCTGGAAGAGCAGTGGGACGTCGACAGCCTCACCACGACGCTTGGCGCGGAGTACCAGGTCCACGCGCCGATCGCGGAGTGGATGAAGAGCGACAGCGAGATGACCGACGAGACACTGCGCGAGCGCGTGGTCGAGCTTGCGCTGTCGACGTGGCAGGAGCGCGAAGCGCGCTACGGCGCCGAGCTCATGCGGCAGATCGAGCGCAGCCTCATGCTGCAGTTCCTCGACCATCACTGGCGCGAGCACTTGTCGTCGCTCGACCACCTTCGGCAGGGCATTCACCTTCGCGGCTACGCGCAGAAGAATCCCAAGCAGGAATACAAGCGCGAGGCGTTCGAGCTCTTTTCGGAGATGCTCGACCGCGTCAAGCAGGACGTCGTGAAGCTCGTGCTGACGGTGCAGCTGCGCAGCGAGCAGGACCTGCAGGCGGTGGAGGAGCAGGAGAGCGTGTCCAACGTCAAGTACCAGCACGCCGGCTACGACGAAGCGCTCGCGGCGTCGGCGGACGGCGGCGATGTCGCGGTCGCGACCGCGCCGCCCTTCACGCGGGTCGGCGAGAAGGTCGGCCGCAACGACCCGTGCCCGTGCGGCTCGGGCAAGAAGTACAAGCACTGCCACGGCAAGTTCTGACCGATGCCGGTCCGCTACGCACCGCCGACAGCTGAATCGCTGTTGCCCGTGCCGGGCGTCGCGCTCGGCGCCGCGGCGGGCAAGATCAAGAAGTGGGACCGTAACGACGTCTTGCTCGTCGCCTGCGACCCGGGCACGGTGGCCGCGGGCGTGTTCACGCAGAATCGCTTTTGCGCGGCACCGGTGATCGTTTGCCGCGAGCACCTCGCGCGCCAATCCGCTTTCCGCGCGCTGGTCGTCAACGCGGGTAACGCGAATGCCGGCACCGGCCACGCGGGCCTTGCCGATGCGCACGCCGAGTGCGTTGCCGTCGCGCGGCTTCTCGAGTGCGCGCCGGAAGAAGTGCTGGTGTATTCGACCGGCGTGATCATGGAACCGTTGCCCCTCGACCGTATCCTGGGCGCATTGCCTGCGGCGCGCACCACCGCGCGCGCCGACGGCTGGTTCACGGCCGCGAAGGCGATCATGACCACGGATACGGTACCGAAGGGCGCGTCGCGGCGCGTGGACGTCGGCGGCGTTGCGGTGACCGTGACCGGTATCGCCAAGGGTGCCGGCATGATTCATCCCGACATGGCGACGATGCTCGCGTTCATGGCCACCGATGCGCCCATCGCAGCACCGGTGCTGCGCGAGATCGCGCGCGAAGTGGCCGACGTCTCCTTCAACGGCGCGACCGTCGACGGCGACACGTCGACCAACGACAGCTTCGTCCTCGCGGCCACGGGCCGCGCTGCCATGCCGCCGATCACGTCCGCGAGCGATGCGCGTCTCGTGCCGATCCGCGCTGCCATCGAAGCGTGCGCGGTCGAGCTGGCGCAGGCGATCGTGCGCGACGGCGAAGGCGCCACCAAGTTCATCGCGATCCGCGTCGAAGGGGGCACTAGCGTTTCGGAATGCAAGCGCGTGGCTTTCGGCATCGCCCACTCGCCGCTTGTGAAGACAGCGTTCTTCGCGTCCGACCCGAACCTCGGGCGCATCGTATGTGCCATCGGCAATACGACCGACGCGGATGCCGATCCGTCGCGCATCTCGTTCTGGCTCGACGACGTGCTCGTGGTCGACCGCGGCGGGCGCTCGCCGCAATACCGCGAGGAAGACGGGCAGCGCGTCATGAAGCAGGACGAGATCGCGATTCGCGTCGACCTGGGACGCGGCAAGGCGGCGGCGACGGTGTGGACGTGCGACTTCTCGCACGACTACGTGTCGATCAACGCAGACTACAGAAGTTGACCAGGGAGCTCGCCGACCTCATCGCGCGGGCCGAAGGCGTGCTCGCGCGCGTGGAGTCGCTGCTCCCGCCGACTGACCCCGATCCCGATTGGAAGCGCGTCACCGCGGCGCGGTGGCGCAAGCGATCCGGCCGCGGGTTTCTGCAGGCGATCGCGCATCCGCATGCGATCAAGCTCGACGAGCTCGTCGCCGTGGAGGACCAGAAGCGCGTCATCGACCGGAATACGCGGCAATTCGTGGCGGGATTCCCCGCCAACAACGTGCTCCTGACCGGGTCGCGCGGCACGGGCAAGTCGTCGCTCGTCAAGGCGATGCTCTCGAAATACGCCGGCAAGGGCCTTCGGCTCATCGAAGTCGACAAGGCAGACCTCGTCGACCTGCCGGATATCGGCGAGCGCGTGGCGCAGGAGCCGTATCGCTTCGTGATCTTCTGCGACGACTTGACGTTCGATGCGGGAGAGGCGGGCTACAAGGCACTCAAGGTGATGCTCGACGGCTCGATCGCGGGCGCCGCGGCCAACGTCGTCGTCTATGCGACGTCGAATCGCAGGCACCTCCTGCCCGAATACTTCATCGAGAACCTCGAGACCAAGCACGTCGGAGAGGAAGTGCATCCCGGCGAATCGGTCGAGGAAAAGATCTCGCTGTCCGAGCGCTTCGGCCTCTGGATCTCGTTCTACCCGTTCTCGCAGGACGACTATCTTGCCGCGGTCGCCGCCTGGCTCGCGTATTTCGGCGTCAAGCCTGCTTCGAGCGCGAAGGAAGCGGAAGCGCGCACGCGCGAAGCGCTGCAGTGGGCATTGCAGCGGGGATCGCGCAGCGGGCGTGCGGCCTGGCAGTTCGCCAAGAGCTACGCCGGCGCGCACGGCATCAAGTCCAAGCAGTGACCATCGTCCGCGTCGCCGCCGCGGTGCTCCTGCGCGACGACGGCCAGGTCCTCCTCGCCCAACGTCCCGAAGGCAAGCCCTACGCGGGCTACTGGGAGTTCCCTGGCGGCAAGCTGGAGCCCGGCGAAACCCCGCGTCACGCGCTCGACCGCGAATTGCACGAGGAGCTCGGCATCGACGTCAAGCGCGCAAGCCCCTGGCTGGTGCAGGAATTCGTCTATCCGCACGCGCACGTCGAGCTCAACTTCTTTCGCGTGTACGAATGGGATGGCGAGCTTGCGAGCCACGACGGCCAGGCCTTCGTTTGGCAGACGCCCGGCCGCTACACCGTTGCTCCGCTCCTGCCCGCGAACACGCGCATCCTCGCAGCACTCGACCTGCCGCTCGTGTACGGCATCACCTGCGCCGAGGACAGCGACGAGGAGGCGTTTCTCGCGCGCGCCAATCGCGCGCTCGAAGGCGGCCTGCGCCTCGTGCAGGTGCGCGACAAGACGTGGCCGCTCGAGCGTCGCATGGCGCTCGCACGGTCGCTCGTCGGCCTCGCGCGTCGCTTCGGCGCCCGCGTGCTTTGGAACGGCACCGTCGATGAAGCGCGCGAAGCATCGTGCGACGGCGTTCATTGGACTTCGGCGAGGCTCAACGCCGCGTCATCGCGTCCGCGCGACATGCTTGCGGCCGCGTCCTGTCACACGGCGGACGAGGTTGCACACGCGGGCGCGCTCGATCTCGACTTCGCGGTGCTGGGACCGGTGGCACCCACGCCGACGCATCCGGATGCAACACCTCTGGGCTGGACGCGAGTTCGCACGCCTCGCGGCGGCTACGCGCGTCCCGGTATTCGCGCTGGGCGGACTGACGACAGGGGACTTGCGCGCTGCAATCGACGCGGGCGCCCACGGCGTGGCCCTGCGCCGCGGCGCCTGGCCGTAGGCCCTGCTTAGAACAAGGGTTCCGGCTCTTCCTCGCCCGGATCGGGCGGCTCGACGGCCGGGACGCGGTAACGTCTCGGCGGCCCATCGCCGAGATCGATCAGCTTGCATCGCTCCGAGCAGAACGGCCGCCACTTTGACTCGGGCGTCCACGGCACGGACGCGCCGCATCGCGGGCAGCTGACCGATCGCGTAACGCTCATGAGCGCATCACAGTCTGCAGAATGTGACGACTACATCTGGCGAAAGAGGTGATTGTAGGTCTCGCTCACCGTCGAGCGACTCCTTCCGGCTCCTGAGTTGCACCCGCAGGTGCCGCCGTGCATATCGCGCGTCACGTCGGCAACCGCGTTGACGTTGACCAGCGTAGAGCGGTGGATCTGCCAGAACATCTCCGGATCGAGGTCACGTACAGTTCCTTGATCGTCGGCGAATCACTGCCTCGCTGTCCGCCGTCATGACCATCGTGTACTTGTTGTCGGCCTGAAAAAAGCAGACCCTTCTCCACGGTGACCAACCGCACGTTCTGTCCGTGCGAGGCCGTGATCCAGCGTAAGTGCGTCGTTGGTGCCCCCGGCGGTCCGCGCGAGCGACTCGAGCATTCCGTCGAGATTGGCCGGCTGGCCCCGCGCCCGTTCCGCAGGCGGGTCACCGATCCTGCCGAGGCGGTCGCGGGAATAGGGCTTCAAGATATAATCGACCGCCTGCTGCTCAAAGGCGGCAACGGCGTACTTGTCGTAAGCGGTGACGAACACCACGTGGCAGCGACCGTTCGCCCCTCGCGCCACTTCGAGGCCAGTCATGCCGGGCATCTCGACGTCGAGGAACGCATGTCGGGGCCGTGGCCTGGTGAGCGTGCAACGCCTCCACGCCGTCGGCGGCCTCGGCGCGGACCTACGAGCTCGGCCACGCGGCGCGAGCTTCTCGCGCAGCTCCTGCCGCAGGATGGGCTCGTCTTCAGCGATGATCGCTGTCGGATTGCGCAAGGTCGACCTCCACGGTGGCTTGCCGGCCGCGGACGGTATCGCAGGTGAACCCAAGCCGGACCTGTTCGCCGTACAGTTCCGTAAGGCGCGCGCGCAGCGGCTGCACGGAAGGCGGCTCCGCGGCGCACGGCGAGCGGCAATCGATACGGACCGTCGTCAGCGCCCCTCGCATTGCGCGCGCATCGTCTAAGCGTGGCGACGCCGACGCTTCCGACAGCACGGCCTCTACCAGCGGAATCATCGTCATCGCGGGAAAGGGCCGGCTCGCCGACCTCACCGGTCGCCTCGATCGCATGGACGCCCGTCGCGCCGACGATCGTGTCTCGAATGGCGAGCCATACGCGGGCGAGCTCGACCTCCTTGCCGACCGTCGATCGAATCGCGATGAGATCGGGCAGCGACCGCCCGCAGATACTTGATGAGATTGTCGAGCAGACGATCGCCCGCGACAGCATCGACATCGTGAATCCGCTCGACGGCGGCCAGCGCATCGAACAGGAATCGCGGATCGATCCGCGCCTGCATGGCCTGAAGGCGTATCTCCGCGGTGCGCCGAATCACGCCGGCGGCCTGCAGCCGAACCGTGCGCAACGCGGCGACGCGCCTGGCGCTGCGCACGCGGTAGTCGTAAGCGAGCGCGGCGCCGGTGCAGAACGCGGCCCCCATCCGAACTGTGTCCACCACAGCAGCGGCCCATCCAACCCTGGCGGCGTGGAATCCATCCCGACTGCGATCAACATCGCAAAACCGATCGCACGTCCCCACGGCCGCCGCGGCTATCCCAGCGCCGACCCGGACGAACGTGCGACCGCGCGCGCCGAGCGCGCTGACTTCGATCATCGCGATCAACGCGACCAGAACCGAGACTGATGAGCGGGTTGGTCAGCGCTGTGACCACGACGAGCCGCCACCCCCGCGCCTTCCCTGGCCAAGATGATGCTCTCTCGACCGGGCTCCACGCAGCGCGAGCAGGACTGCCGCCGGCGCAAGGAGGTCCGCCGCCGCATCCCGCCACCGACGCCACCGATCGGACCCGGCGCGATTCGAGCCGGCCGCCGGCACAAGGCTAGACGGCAGCGCCTGCATCGCGGTCTCAGCAGGCTCCAGCGCAGCGGCAGCTCGAGGATCGCCGTCACGCCGCCCTGCTCGTTGGGTTCGAGGCTCAACGCGCCTTCGGCTCCATACAACGCGGCCAGGCGCGTCTGGATGTTCGCAAGGCCGACGCCGCTTCCGGCGCTTTCGCTCAAGCCGCATCCGGTGTCGACGACGCGCACGCGCAGCGTGCCGCCGTCGGCGTCGGCGGCGATGGTCACGCGCCCACCGCCGCGCAGCGGCGCGAGACCGTGCTTGATCGAGTTCTCGACCAGCGTGGACAGCATCATCGGCGGCAGCGCGGCGTCGCGCAGCGGCGGCGGGATGTCGGTCGCGAACTCGAGCCGGTCGCCCATGCGGATCTTCTGCACGCCCAGGTAGGCAAGCGTCAGCGCGACTTCGCGCCCAAGCGTGGAGCGTTCGTTGCGGATATCGGCCAACGACCGCCCGAGCATCAGGGAAAACTGGCGCAGCATCGTACGGGCCGCGCCGGGATCGACCTGGTACAGGCGCCGGACGTTGGCCAGCGTATTGAACAGGAAATGAGGCTCGATCTGCGCCTGCATCGCCTGCAGGCGGGCCTCGTCGAGGCCGCGGTCGAGGTCCAGGGCGCGCAGCGCTTCCGTCTCCAGCGAACGCTCGACGTCGTCGGCGTGCGTCACGTACAGCAGCGCCGCCGCGGCGATGGCAACGATGGGGTAGTAGTCGAGCCAAAGCATGTGCCGAACGCCTCAGGGCCGTCCCCAGCCAATCGCGCAACGGCGCAAAGCGGATGAAGTGCGACACCGGCAACGCATACCAAACGACGACGCCGATCGCCGCTGCGGTCGCGCCGAGACGCAGGGCAATGCTTCCCGGCGTGCGGTTATACGCCGCCACGGCGGCCAGCAGCCCGGCGAAGAACCAGACCGCGTCGCTCACGTATGTTTGCGCGAAGGCGATGACGATCTGCGAAGCGGGAAGCCCGCGCGCGTACGTGATGGCCACCGGTCCCCCGAACACGGCCAGCACGAGTCCGAACAGCGCGAGGACCGCGAGGCGTCGCCGCGTCAGGCCGTGGAATGTCCGTGCAACGGAGCCGGCGACTCCAGCCAACGTTTGCCTCCTGCCCGAATCCGCCTAGCTGGCGTCAGGCAGTGTAGCGCCGTGTCGCCCTAGCTTTCGCCTACCCGACGAAGCCGGTGGACGTGGGTGCGAAGCCGGTATCGAAGGCGCGAGCCGGGGAGCGGCCCGGGTCTGCTTCAAAGATTGCAGAACATGAGCTCGAACTCGACGTCGTCGTCGAACACGGTGCCGCGGTCCATGCCCGACACGCCGATGAAGCGGATGTTGAGCGCGTACTTGTTGGCGCTGATCTCCGGCACGCAGGAAAGGTCGCGCGCGACCGTGAGGCGCAGGAGCTGCGCGACCTTGGTCGTCGTCAGCATGAGCTGGAACACGCCGCGATGCGCGATGTGGCGGCTCGCGCGGCCGTTGTCGCGCAGCAGCTTCAGGACGATCGCCGCTCCGGCGCGAATCGGCGCGAACGGCTCGATCCATGCCGCGCAGGTCGTTGCGTCGCGCGGCGGGATCCTGGTGCAGCCACCAGTGATAAGCCGGCAGGTCGAACTCGCACACGCCGCCGGGGATCGCCGGTGCGCTGCTTGATCGCCATCAGCCACTCGTTGTCGCGCAGGTGGGCGCCGACCTTGCCCGCCTGGCCGAGCAGCTGCGCATTCACGCCGTCGATCTGCGCCAGGAGCTCCTCGAGCGTGCTCTGCTCGATCTGCGGGTTCTGGCGCAGCGGGCCCGAGCATCTGCTTTTGCCGTTCGAGCTCCTGCAGCAGGTCCGTCTTCAGGTCGGCGCGCGCCGCGACGTCGGTGATCTCGAACAGCGCGAGCAGCGCCGCGTGATGATCGGGCGCCGCGTCCTGCGATGCGAAGTGGCCGACGCGCGCGAACAGATCCTCGAGGCGCATCAGAGTGCGCACGCGCTCGTTCAGCGGATGTTCGTAGCGGATCACAGGTCGCGTCGTGTACGCGGTTGCGCCATTGTCGCGGGAACGCGACTCCGGTTCAAGCGCGCGCGTCGCGAGATCGGGATACAAGGCGTGCAGGCGCGCGACTTGCGGCGCGAGCGCGTCACGCGGGCCGCTGTTGTCGATCACGTCGTCGGCCTGCGCGAGGCGCGCATCGCGCGACAGTTGCGTTGCCATGATGGCGCGCACTTCCTGCTGCGGTGAGACCGCTGCGCGTGACGACGCGCCGCACCTGCTCGTCCTCGGCGCAGTCGACGACGAGCACGCGGTCCACGCGCGAGCGGGACAACGCCGCGCTCGAGCAGCAGCGGGACGACGAGAAGGCCGTACGGTCCGCGCCATGCGGCGACTTCGTCGTCGATCCGCGCGCGCACCAGCGGGTGCAGGATCGCCTCGAGCCGCTCGCGCGCTTGCGGGTCGGCGAACACCGTGGCACGCAGCCAGGCGCGATCGAGATTGCCGTCCGGCGCGGTCGCACGCGTCGCCGAATGCCGCGACGACCGCGACATAGCCCGCCTCGCCCTTGGCGGTCACCGCGTGCGCCGCAACGTCGGCGTCGGCGATTTCCGCGCCAAGGGCTGCGAACTGACGTGCCACTTCCGACTTGCCGCTGCCGATTCCACCGGTCAGGCCAACACGCAGCATCGACGCTAGGCACTAGTTGGGGAAGTACATCCTGACGATGGGCTCGCCGAAGAACAAGGCGATCACGCCGGCAATCGCAAGATACGGCCCGAACGCGAGCGGCACGTTGTGGTCGCGGCCCTTGAACGCGACGAGGCCGATGCCGATGAACGCCCCGACGACCGACGAGCCCAGGACGATCAGCGGAAGCATCTTCCATCCGAGCCACGCACCGAGCGCGGCAAGCAGCTTGAAGTCGCCGTATCCCATGCCTTCCTTGCCGCGGATCAGCTTGAACAGCCAGTAGATCGTCCACAGGACGAGGTAGCCCGCGATGGCCCCGATGACAGCCTCGCGCAGCGGCACGAAGAGGCCGTAGAGGTTGGCGAGCAAGCCCCCCCACAGGAGCGGCAGCGTGAGGTCGTCGGGCAGGAGCTGCGTGTCGAAGTCGATGAACGTGAGCGCGAGCAGCGTCCACAGGAAGGCACACGCGGCGAGGCCCGCCAGGTGGGGCCGAAGCGCCAGATCGCGCCCGCGGCGAGAATCGCGCCCAGCAGTTCGACCATCGGATACCGGCTCGAGATGGCCGTGCCGCACTGCGAGCACTTGCCGCGCAGCACGAACCACGAGAGCACGGGAACGTTTTCCGCGGCCGTGATCATGTGGCCGCACGACGGGCAGGCCGAGCGAGGCACCACGAGGTTGTAGCGCGGCCGCGCCTCGGGCGTCTCGCCGCGCAAGCTCGGCGCACTGGTCCTGCCAGCCCCGCTCCAGCATCTTCGGCAGGCGGTGGATCACCACGTTGAGGAAGCTGCCGACGACAAGCCCACGACGGCGGCGAGAGCCGTGGCGACGACCGGATCCAGCAAGATCAGCGGCACCGGTGGCGCGCCGCAATCCGCCGCTGCGCGGTCAGAACGACCGCGCCGAGCTTGAAGATCGGCAGGTACATGGCGATCACGAGACCGCCGATCACGACACCCAGGAACACGATGATGATGGGCTCGAGCAGGCTCGACAGCGCCGCGACGGAGTCGTCGACCTCGCGTTCGAAGTAATCGGCGATCTTGCCCAGCATGTTGTCGAGCGAGCCCGACTCCTCGCCGATCTGCGTCATCTGCAGGACCATCGTCGGGAAGAGCCCGCGTGTTGGTCATCGCATTGGTGAGGCTCGTGCCGGTGCTCACCTCGGTCTGGATCTTCTTGGTTGCGGCGACGTAATACCGCGTTGCCCGATGCACCGCCCACCGCGTCGAGCGACTCGACCAGAGGAACGCCCGCGGCGAACATCGTCTGCAGCGTGCGCGTCCATCGCGCGATCGTCGCCTTTTCGAGGATGCCGCCGATGACGGGAATCCTGAGCAGCAAGCGGTCGAACCCCATCTGAACGCCGCCGAGCGCCTGAACATGACGCCGATGCCGACGATGGTGCCGACGATGATGACCGCGACCAGCCACCACCACGCCACGACCCATTCCGAGATGGCCATGACGATGAGCGTGGGCGCCGGAAGGTCCGCACCGAAGTTCGCGAAGACTTTCTTGAACGACGGGATCACGAACACCATGATGATCCACGTCACCACGATCGCGACCACGATCACCGAGATCGGATAGAAGAGCGCCGACTTGATCTTGCCCTTGATGGCGAGAATCTTCTCCTTGTACGTCGCGAGCCGGTCGAGGATCGCGTCGATCGTGCCGGACGCCTCGCCCGCGGCGACCAGGTTGCAATAGAGCGGGTCGAACTGGGCGGGATGCTCGCGAAACGCCTGCGACATCGAGGAGCCCGCCTCGATCTTGTTCTTGATGTCCATCATGAGGCGCGAGAAGCGCGCGTTGCTGTGGCCGCGGGCGACGATCTCGAACGACTGCAGCAGCGGCACGCCCGCCCGCAGCATCGTCGCGAGCTGGCGCGTGAAGAAGGTGATGTCCTTCTCGGTGACCTTTCGGCCGCCGCGGAACGTCTGCTTCTTGATCTTGACGATGCGGATGCCCTGCCGGCGCAGGTTGGTCGTGACGACCGTCTGCGGATGCGGCCGTCGACTTCGCCGCGGACCTGGCGGTTGCTGCGGTCGACACCTTCCCAGAGGAAGGTGTACTCCTTGACGTCGCGTCGTGCGGCTGCGGTTGCGGTGGCCATGGTTCTCGTCCTACTCGTTGGTGATCGCTTCGATTTCCTCGAGCGATGTGATGCCGGCCTTGACCTTGAGCAAGCCGGATTGGCGAAGGTCGCGGACGCCTTCCTTCTGCGCCTGCTCGGCGATGTCGAGCGCGTTGCCGTTGCGCATGATCACCTGGCGCATGTCGTCGGTGATCGGCATGACCTGATACACGCCGACGCGCCCCTTGTACCCCGTGCCCTTGCAGTGATCGCAGCCGACGGGGCCGTAGGGCGTCCACGATCCGTCCAGATCGTCCTCGGTGAAGCCCGGCGCGCAGAAGCGCCTCGGGCGGGATGTCCTCGGGCTTCTTGCAATGCTGGCAAAGCCGGCGGCCGAGGCGCTGCGCGGTGATCAGGATCACCGATGACGCGATGTTGAACGGCGCGACGCCCATGTTGAGCATCCGCGTGAGCGTCGTGGGCGCGTCGTTCGTGTGCAGCGTGGACAGCACGAGGTGGCCCGGTCTGCGCGGCCTTGATCGCGATGTCGGCCGTCTCGAGGTCGCGGATTTCGCCGACCATGATGATGTCCGGATCCTGGCGCAGGAACGACTTGAGCGCCGCGGAGAACGTGAGGCCCGCCTTGTCGTTGACGTTGACCTGGTTCACGCCGGGCAGCTGGATTTCGCAGGGATCCTCGGCGGTCGAGATGTTCACGCCGGGCTGGTTCAGGATGTTGAGGCACGTGTACAGCGACACCGTCTTGCCGCTGCCCGTCGGGCCCGGTGACCAGGATCATTCCGTACGGACGGCCGATCGCGTACATCAGCGCCTCCTGCTGGTCGGGCTCGTAGCCGAGCGCCTCGATGCCGAGCTTGACGCCGCTCGAGTCGAGGATACGCATCACGATCTTCTCGCCGTAGAGCGTCGGCAGCGTCGAAACGCGGAAGTCGATCGCCTTCGTCTTCGACAGCACGAGCTTCATGCGGCCGTCCTGCGGGACGCGCTTTTCCGAGATGTCGAGCCGGCTGATGACCTTGATGCGCGACGCCACCTTGTCCTTGATCGCCAGCGGCGGCTGCGTGATCTCGAACAGGATGCCGTCGACGCGGTAGCGGACGCGGAAGATATCTCTCGTAGGGCTCGAAGTGGATGTCCGACGCGCCCGCGGCGATGGCGTCGGTCAGGAGCTTCTGGATGTACTTGACGACCGGCGCGTCCTCGACGTCGGAGTCGTCCTCCGCGGACGGCGCGGGCAAGTTCCCGTCCTCGAGGCCGATCTCCATGTCCTCGAGGTTGGCCATGTCCTTGAGCGTGGCGCCGCTCTGCTCGACCATCCTCGCAATGGCGGCCAGAGCTTGTCGTCCTCGACGACGATCGGCTCGGGCACGAGGTTGGTCTTGAAGCGCACTTCCTCCAGCGCCTGGAGGTTGGCGGGATCGGAAATCGCGCACGAAGAGCTTGTTGCTGCGCTTGTACAGCGGCAGCACGCGCCGTCCTTGCGCGATCTTGAGGTCGACGTGGTCCTTCTGGATCTGGTCGATGTCGAAGCTCGCGAGGTCGAGCAGCGGCGTGCCGAAGGCGCGCGACGCGAACACCGCGAGCTGCTGCGCGGTCATGCGCTTGCCGAGGAGCACCTGCTCGACGAACGACACCCCCGCCGACTGCGCCTGCGTCTGCAGGGCTTCGGCCTCGTACTCGGACATGAGCCCGCTCTGCGCGAGCGCGCGTGCGAGACCGCTGATGTTCCGGGAGTGGCGGCGTGGGTGGCCATCGATCGGCGTTATCGGGTGTTCGAAAGTTGCTTAAATCGCGATGCAAGAAGCATGCCAAAAGCAAATCTTATGCCGCCGAGCGACGAAAATTGCCGCTATTCCATACGCATAAAACTTCAGCTGGTCGATGATGCCCGCTCGACCTGGGTTTGTAAAGGCGAGCTCGCCGCGGCCGACCGGGGGCAGGAGTTTCACCACTTTTACGCGCGATCCTGGGTTTGCAGGATTTCCACCATTTGTCCTTCCAGCCCGAAGCGACGCCGGCGTCCGGAATGTCGCCGAGATGCTCGAGAATGAGCCCGTTGAGCGTCTTCGGGCCTTCGAGCGGGAAACTGGGTCCCGAGCCGGCGATTGAGCGTGCGGAGGAGCGCCATGCCGGAAACGACGACGCTGCCGTCGGGCTCGCGCCGGAAGATTTCCTGCGCCGCCGGGGGCCTGGGTCGTGAATTCGCCGATGATCTCCTCGACGATGTCCTCGATGGTCACGAGGCCCTGGAGCTCGCCGTACTCGTCGACGACGAGGCCGAGCCGCTGACGGTCGTTCTGGAACTGGGTCAGCTGCGTCAAGAGCGGCGTGCCGGCCGGGAATGAAGTACGGCGGGCGCAAGAGCGGCCGCAGCCTCTCGGCGGTGAGCTCGGACGACCTGCAGCATGAGCCCGACCACGGCCTTGAGCGGCAGCACGCCGACCAGGTTGTCGAGCGTTCCCTCGTATACCGGCAGCGCGCGAGTGGTACGACGTCGCGAGCTGCTGGCGCAGGAGCGCCGGCTTTTCCGCGAGGTCGAGCGCGTGGATCCGGTTGCGCGGCGTCATCACGTCGTCGACGGTGATCGCCTCGAGATCCATGAGGTTCGCGAGCATCGTCTTGTGCTTGCCGCGGAAGTACTGGCTGCCTTCGAGCACGAGCGAGCGCAGCTCTTCCTGCGTGAGCTGCGAGCCGCCGTCGGGCGATTGCTTGATGCGCAGCATGTCGAGCAGCGCCTGCACGAACAGATTGACGAACCAGACGACGGGCGTCAGCCCGCGCAAGAGCGGCGTCAGCACATACGCGACGAGCGGCGCGATGCGGTCCGCATGCGTGGCGCCGACGACCTTCGGCGTGATCTCGGAGAAGACGAGGATCAGGAACGTGACGACCGCCGTGCTGATGGCGAGCGCGAGCTCGCCCGTCCCGATGAGCCGCGCCGTGATCACGCCGGCCAGCGTCGCCGCGCCCGCGTTGAGGAGGTTGTTGCCGAACAGGATGACGCCGAGCAGGCGGTCGGTTTGCGCGAGCAGCGTCATCGCGAGCTTGGCGCCCTTGTTGCCGCGCTGCGCCCGGTGCTTCAGGCGGTAGCGGTTGACCGCCATCATCGCCGTCTCCGCGATCGAGAAAAACCCCGAGACGACGAGGAGGACCGCGAGCGCGATGACGAGCGAGCTTAGGGGAAATTCGTCCAAGGGCGGGGCGCCTCTAACGCCCGAGAAGCACCTGCGCGACGAACTTGCTGCCGAGGTAGCCGAGCACGAGCAACGCCGTCCCCGCGAGGATCCAGTACAGGGCCGGCCGGCCGCGCCAGCCGTAACGCCAGCGGCCGAGCAGGAGCATGCCGAACGTGACCCAGCCCAGCACCGAGAACACATTCTTGTGGCTGAACGTCAGCGGCTTGCCGAACAGTTGCTCGGAAAACACGAGGCCGCTTGCGAGCGTCAGCGTGAGAAGCACGAACCCCGCGGCCACGAGCTGGAACAGGAATCGCTCGAGCGTCAGCAGCGGCACGTCGCCGTCGGTCTCCGGGCGCGCGATGCCGCGGTGCAGGCGCTTCTCGAGCCCGGTGAGCAGGAGCGCCTGCAGCGCGGCGACCACGAAGAGCGCGTAGGCCACGAGCGCGACGGCGATGTGCATGGTGGCCCACGTCTCGCCGGCGTAAGCGAAGCGATGCGGGGTACCGCCCGCAAGCGGCACCAGCGCGCACAGCGCGGCGACCGGCAGGACGACGGTGCCGACCGCCGGCAGCTTGGCGAGCACCCCGGACAGCACGGCAACGAGCACCGTCAGCCACGCCACGAGAGAAAGCGCCTGCGGAAACGAAAGATCGATGCCGCCCGGCGTGAAGATGGCGCGCACGATCGTGACCGCGTGCAGGACGAGCGCCAGCGCAACCAATCCGATTGCGGCGGCGGGCCGCACGCGCGACCTTCCAAGCCACAGCGAAGCGCCATAGAGAGCGGCGACGGCGACGTACAGTAAAATCAAGGGTTGCGATCGGGAGACTCGTGCGCATCCTGCGCCGTCGATTGAATTTTACCCGACGCCTATCGTCTGGATCCCCATGCTCGAGAACCTCACCGAACGACTGTCGCGCGTCGTCAAGGAACTGCGCGGCCAGGCCCGCCTGACCGAAGACAACATCCAGGACGCGCTGCGCGAAGTGCGGCTCGCGCTGCTCGACGCCGACGTGGCGCTGCCGGTGGTTCGCACGTTCGTCGCGTCGGTCAAAGAAAAGGCGCTGGGCGAGGAGGTCGTCGGATCGCTGACGCCCGGCCAGGCGCTGATCGGCGTCGTGCACCGCGAGCTCACGTCGCTCATGGGCGGCACCGCCGCGCCGCTGTCGTTCGCGACGCAGCCGCCCGCCGTGATCCTGCTCGCCGGCCTGCAGGGCGCGGGCAAGACGACGACCGCGGGCAAGCTCGCGCGCCTCCTCGCAACGGAGCAGAGAAAGAAAGTGCTGCTGGTGTCCGCCGACGTCTACCGGCCGGCGGCGATCGAGCAGCTGCGTCTTCTCGCCGCGCAGGTCGGCGTCGATTTCTTCCCGTCGAACGACGGACCAGCAGCCGGTCGCCATCGCGGCAAGCGGCCGTCGACTGGGCGCGCAAGCACTATCACGACGTGCTGATCGTCGACACGGCGGGTCGCCTCGGCGTCGACGAGGCGATGATGCGCGAGATCGCCGCGCTGCACGCCGCAGTGCGTCCGATCGAGACGCTGTTCGTCGTCGATGCGATGCAGGGTCAGGACGCGGTGAACACGGCCAAGGCGTTCCGCGATGCGCTGCCGCTCACCGGCGTCGTGCTGACCAAGCTCGACGGCGATGCGCGCGGCGGCGCGGCGCTCTCGGTGCGCCACGTGACCGGCGCGCCGATCAAGTTCGTCGGCGTTGCCGAGAAGATCAACGGCCTCGAGGTCTTCCACCCCGAGCGCATGGCGTCGCGCATCCTCGGCATGGGCGACGTGCTGTCGCTCATCGAGGAAGCGCAGAAGAACGTCGACGTCGAGGAAGCGCAAGAAGCTCGCGAAGAAGGTCAAGTCGGGCAAGGGCTTCGACCTCACCGACTTCAAGGCGCAGATCGGGCAGATGCGCAAGATGGGCGGCCTCGCGGCGCTGGTCGACAAGCTGCCCGCCGAGCTCGCGCGCGCCGCGCAGGAGACGACCAGTCGACGAGCGGCGCATCGGGCGCATCGAAGGCATCATCGACTCGATGACGCCGCGCGAGCGCGCGAAGCCGGAGATTCTCAAGGCCTCGCGCAAGCGGCGCATCGCCGCCGGCGCCGGCGTCACCGTGCAGGAGGTGAACCAGCTCCTCAACCAGTTCGAGCAGACGCAGAAGATGATGAAGATGGTCGCGAAGGGCAACCTGCAGAAGATGCTGCGCGGCATGAAGGGAATGCTGCCGGGCATGCGCTAGACCGACCAAGGGGAGCCAAGTGATGCGAGTCGTACTCGTGCTGTGCACCGCTTTCATGACATCGATGCCGATCGCGCCTGCGTTCGCGCAGGCCGAAGCGCGAATCAATGGCGCGGACATCATGAAGCACCCGATCGGCCCGCTTGCGCTTCAGTACGTCGATCTGGTGCAGGCCGGCCGCATGGAAGATGCGCTCAAGCTGGCCTACGACAAGGCGCAGACCGAGTGGAAGAAGTATCCGCGCGAGCGCTCGTCGTACACCAGTTTCATGAAAAAGATGATGCCGAGCCGCGCCGATCTCGAGAAGAGCCTGCAAGGCAGCGCCATCTTGGTCATCGAGGGAAAGCGTGCCACCCTCAACGCGATCAAGACGGAGCAGCAGTCGACAAGCCCGGGCAACGTCACCGGCACCTCGACGACGGTAGGCATCCCGTTCGTCATGGAGGACGGGAAGTGGAAGGTCGGAGCCTGATCTGGCGTCGTCCCTTGCCTCGGCCGCGCTTTTCGTAGTAGAATCAATGTCTTTTCGTCCAGAGCCCGGACAGCCATCATGGTCGTCATTCGTCTTGCCCGCGGCGGTGCCAAGAAGCGCCCCTTCTACAACATCGTCGTCGCCGATTCGCGCAGCCGTCGTGACGGTCGCTTCATCGAGCGCGTCGGCTTCTACAACCCGATCGCCACCGAGAAGGAAGAGGGCCTTCGCCTCTCGCTCGACCGCATCAGCTACTGGGAGGAGCGCGGCGCGCAGCTGTCCGACACGGTGGCCGGGCTCGTCAAGCGGCAACGGCGCCGGCCAAGCCGGCACAAGCGCCGGCCCCAGTCGCCGCGCCGCAAGCCGAGCTGAGCGCCCCCGCGATCGTCGTGATGGGGCGCATCGTCGGCCCCGTATGGCGTGAAAGGGTGGGTCAAGGTCGTGCCCTGACGGCCGAGCGCGAGACCCTGCTCGCGCATCGGCGAGTGGTGGATGCGCAACGCGGCGAGGGTAGCGAGTGGCAGCACTGCACGCTCGAGGAAGGCGAGCCGCACGGCAGCGCGCTGATCGTGCGCATTGCGGGGCTCGACGATCGCGAAGATGCGGCGATGCTACTCGCGGTGCGGATGTCGGCGTTGCACGCGCGCGTTGCCTCGCCGCCGGCGAGAACGAATTCTATTGGGCCGACCTGGTCGGTCTCGCGGTCGTGAACCGGCAGGGCGAGAGGCTCGGCGACGTGTGGCCGCGGTCGCAGGACTTCGGTGCGCATCCGCGTGTTGCGCGTGAGCACGACGAGGGTGCGCCGAGGCTCATTCCCTTCGTCGAGGCGTACGTCGACGCCGTCGACCTGGCGCCGCGGCGCATCGACGTCGACTGGCAGACCGGATTATTCGTGAGGACCGACGTGTGAGCGCATCGACGTCGTCACGCTGTTTCCGGAGATGGTGGACGCAGGCGGCGGCGCACGGCGTGACGGGACGCGCGCACGAGCGCGGACTGTGGCGGCTGCGGGCGTGGAATCCGCGCGATTTCGCGACCGACGCGCACCGCACCGTCGACGACCGTCCGTACGGCGGCGGACCCGGGATGGTGATGCTGGCCGGGCCGCTGGCGCAGGCGATCGGCGGCGGCCAAGGCAGCGCAGGCCGGCGAGGGCGTAGCGCGATCGCGCGTGATCCACATGTCGCCGGCGGGAATGCCGCTGACGCACGCGCGGGTGGCGGAGCTGGCCGCCACGCGGGACGCCGGGCTACGTGCTCCTCGCGGGGCGCTACGAAGGCATCGACGAGCGCCTGGTCGCGAGGTGCGTCGACGAGGAAATCGCGATCGGCGATTTCGTCGTGTCGGGCGGCGAACTGCCGGCGCTGATGCTGATCGACGCGATCGCGCGGCTGTTGCCGGGAGCGCTGAACGACGAGCAGTCGGCGCGCGAGGATTCGTTCGCCGACGGACTGCTCGACTGTCCGCACTACACGCGGCCGGAGGTGTATGAAGGGATGCGCGGTGCCCGACGTGCTGTTGTCGGGGCATCATGCGCAGATTCGCCGCTGGCGCCTTGCGCAGTCGCTGGGGCGCACGCGGGAGCGGCGGCCCGACCTGCTCGCGGGGCGTGCGCTTACGAAGGAAGAGGCCGGCGTTGCTGGAGAGTCCGAGGACGAGGCACACTGAGCAGCAGCAACAATCAGGACCGCGCGCATCGCGCAGCGTCGGCCTGCGCTGTCCGCGACAAAAAGGAAATGCGATGAACATCATCGAACAGCTCGAAAAGGAAGAAATCGCGCGCCTGACAAGACGATCCCCGACTTCGCGCCCGGCGACACCGTCATCGTCAACGTGAGCGTCGTCGAAGGCGAGCGCAAGCGCGTGCAGGCGTACGAAGGCGTGGTCATCGCCAAGCGCAACCGCGGCCTCAACTCGTCGTTCACCGTGCGCAAGATCTCGAGCGGCGAAGGCGTGGAGCGCACGTTCCAGACGTACTCGCCGCTGCTCGCGTCGATCGAGGTGAAGCGCAAGGGCGACGTTCGCCGCGCGAAGCTCTACTACCTGCGCGCCCGCTCCGGCAAGTCGGCGCGCATCCGCGAGAAGCTCGAGCACAAGGACGCCGGCAAGGGCGAGTAACGACGCGCCTCCGGGCACCGTGCAAACGGCCCTTTGCGGGCCGTTTGCATTTCGTGCCGCCGCGAAAACCGCGGCTAAGCCGGCACGTATTTCGAGTACGGCCCGCTTCTTGCTTTTCTGGACATGCTTGACAGACGGCCGTTTCCCGCCAAGATTCCAACGGCATAATTGCATTCGAAATGAGACTTTCTCCCAACCTCGCCGCCCGGACACCGGCGGGCCGTCTTCGCATGAAGGCAACGCTGTACGAAGCGCTCGGCATCCTCCCCACCACGTCCGACGAGGACGTGCGGGCCGCGTTGCGCCGGCTCATCCGCAAGTACTACGCCAAGACGCGCGACGGCCAGGGCAACGTCGAAGAGGCGCTGCGCTTCATCAATCACGCGAGCCGCATCCTGTCGGACCCCGAGCGGCGCCTACGCTACGACGAGGAGCTCTCGCTTTCGACGGGCACGACCGAGCAGCGCATCGCGCACGTCGTCAGCAACGCGGTCGCCGAAGCCGGCGAGCAGACCGACGTCGGCAACATCGAGGAGCCGGTCGACCGCAAGTCGCCGGAAGCGATGGACGAGGAGCTCGAGACCGGCCTCGACGCCGACGAGCCGACGTCGAGCGCAACCCGCACCATCCCGGCCTCACCGAGCGCGTCGCGTCGTTCGGGCGCTCGCCGATCGTCACCATCGGCCTGTGCGCCTTCTTCGGCGCCTTCATCGCCGCCGCGATCGTCTTCGTCACGCCGGCCGACACCATCCTCGTCGCCAAGCAGGTGCTGGTGTGGCTGACGATCACGCTGCTCGGCCTGACGCTCATCTACGGCGCGGTGCACGGCGTCGCGTACGTCCGGCGCCGTCGCGGGGCACCTCCGGGCGTCTCGTGCCGCAGACCGATCTTGCGATCCTCAACTGGCGGCGCGAGAAGAGCGTGTTCCTCGGCACCAACCAGCCGCAGGAAGACGCGAGCTGGATCTTCCAGCTGCGCATGGCGGAGCTCGAACGCGCGAAGTCGGGCCGCACGAGCGAGCCGCGACCGTGGCAGCGCCTGGCCGCGCGCATCTTCGACTACGCGATCTGGGGGCTCGTGCTCGCGCTCCTGCTGTCGGAGCTGCGCGGGCTCGGCATCGTGCCCGCGGAGTTCGCGTTCTGGGTCGGGCATCCGCTGCTCGCGCCGGTGCTCATCACCGGCTCCTGGGTGCCGATCGAGGCGCTGCTGATCGCCTCGATCGGCACCACGCCGGGCAAGTGGCTCTTCGGCGTGTTCCTGCAGTTCTCGATCTCCGATGCCTACGCGCGGCGCGACACGCGCGCGCAGCTCGACCGCGCGCTTGCGCCGCTCGTTCCGCGTGTGGTGGGAAGGCATCGGCTGCGGCTTCCCGCTGCTCGCGCCGGTGCTGATCGCGGTCGCCTACGAGAAGCTCGCGCAGAACCAGGAAACCGACTGGGACTTCGCGCAGGACGTGCTCGTGACGCACGGCCCGCCCGGCGTGCTCAACACGGTCACCGGCGTGTGCGGCCTCGCCGCGATGCTGTGGCTCTACGGCGTGGCGTGGCACCAGCCGATGGCCGAGTCCATCGCCTGGGCGCGCACGACGATCGCCGAGGCGATGCCGTCGGCCAGCACGCTCACCGGCGGCTTCGCGGGCGGCGCGGGTCGCATTTCGGGATGCTGCCTCGGCACCGTCGACCGCCCCGACGCCGCCACGTCCACCCTCGGCCGCGGCTTCGGTTCCGGCCGCCGCGACTCCCGCCCCGGCGTCGCTGTCGCCCGCACCCGGCGCTCCGGTCCGCGCGTCGGCGCCCATCACGATGTTCGCGCCGCGAACCGTCGTCGTCACCGGCGCCCGCGGTCGACCCGACTCTTCCGATCGACAGCGAGCTCGCCGCGAGCTTCGCCGAGCGCAAGGCGAAGATCGCGGTGGTCAGCGCGGAAGGTCCGCGCATGCTGCGCGCCGGCAACTGGCGACGCGCGGCCGAGCTGTGCAAGGCCTGGACCGAGCTCGAGCTCGCGAACGCGGAATCGTATCGCTGCCTCGGGACCGCGCTGCAGGCGCAGGGCTACCACCAGGACGCGATCAACGCGTTCCGCAAGGCGAAGCAATACGATCCGAACGACCGCACGCTCGACGCGGCGATCGATCGGTCGCAGAAGGGGATCGTGGCGGACTTCCTCAATCGGTACCGACGATAGCCACATAGGGCGGGCGGAGAGCCCCGCGCCGTGTGGGCAAGGCGAAGCCTTGCCCACGACTCCGTCAGCGGCGCTTCATCAAGAACTAGAAGGCGCCGTCGCGCTCGCCGTGCTCGACGAGCTCGTTGCCGGTCTGGCGCGCGAACGCCTGGAAGTCGCGCACGCTCGCAGGATCGGTGGCGAGGATCTGCACGACCTGGCCCGACTGCATGTCGTTCAGCGCCTTCTTGGTGCGCAGGATCGGCAGCGGGCAGTTGAGTCCGCGTGCATCGACTTCGCGATCGTGGATGCATTGAACGGTTCGCGGATTGCGCGACCGAATTATAGCAACGCCCGTCTTGCGGATCTAGCGGCCACCAGGTCCGGATCGTCGACGTCGATCGTTCGAACGCGAACGGAATCGCGACGAAGCGCCCGCCATGCGCGATCACCTCCGCCGCGCCCGCGGTCGTCTCCGCCGTGTAGTCGCCGCCCTTGACCAGCACGTCGGGCATCGCCGCGACGATGAGATCGCGCGGCGTGTCGTCGTCGAACGGCACGACCAGGTCGACGCAGCGAAGCGCGGCCAGCACGGCCATGCGGTCGTCGAGCGTGTTGAGCGGCCGGTCGTTGCCTTTGCCGAGGCGCTTGACCGACGCGTCGGAATTGACCGCGACGACGAGGCTCGCGCCGAGCGCGCGCGCGTGCTTCGAGGTACGCGACGTGGCCGCGATGCAGGAGATCGAACACGCCGTTGGTCATCACCAGCGGACGCGGGAGACGCGCGATGCGCGCGAGCGCGTCTTGCCGTGAGCGATCGCTGGCTCAGGCTTGTACCTATTCGAAGACCTTGACGACGCGCCGACGCCGTCGGTCGTGGCCGCGGTCTCGCCGGCGGCGTCGCCCTCGGGCCGCGTGACGATGCCCATCAGGTAGACGACGCCGCGCTCGGTGACGACCTTCACGGCGTTGGGCGGGAATTTGTTTGCCTCGATGAAGCGCGTCTTCACCTTCGACGTGATGTACGTGTCGTTGGTGCGCTGCGGACATATCCGTCGGCGGCGCGACCACGAGCTCGTTCTGCACGGCGCTCACCTTCTCGGTGCGCCTTGGCGAGGTTGCCGAGGCTCGCCCACGCGCCCTGGTCCGGCACCTCGCCGGTGAGAAGCACGATGCCGTTGTAGCTCGTCACGTTGACGTGCACGCGGTCGCCGTATTGGGTATGCTCGCCTGCGTCGCGATCTTGAGCTCGATGCCTTCGTCGTCGACCTGCGCGCCGGTCGTGCGGCGGTCGGTGGCCACGAGCGCGGTCCCTCCGGCCGCGCCGGCGACGACGACCGGCACGCAGGTGAAGCGTCGACGCGGAGCTATCGCAGCAGCAGGCCGCATGCGAGTCACGCTCGGCTCGGTGGACGGCATGCCGCGATCGCAACGTGTCACCTGCGTCGGCCGCCGGGACGCGCGCTGCGCGCCCCTCGGCTTGCCTCGGCCACCGCGCTCATCCTCGTCCCCGAGCAGCGTGGCGTCGATCACGTCGCACATGCAATGAATCATCAGCAAGTGAACCTCCTGGATGCGCGCCGTCCGCGGGTGCGGCACGCACAGATGGACGTCCGTTGCGGCTGCAGAAGTTCACCGATGCGCCCGCCGCCCTTGCCCGTCAGCGCGACGACGCGCATCTCGCGCAGGTGCGCCGCCTCGATCGCGGCGATGACGTTGCCCGAGTTGCCGGACGTGGAGATCGCGAGCAGCACGTCGCCCCTCGAGCCCAGCGCGCGCACCTGCTTGGCGAAGACCTGCTCGAACGAATAGTCGTTGGCGACCGCGGTCAGCAGCGACGTGTCGGTGGTCAGCGCGATCGCGGGCAGCTCCGGGCGCTCGCGCTCGAAGCGGCCGACGAGCTCGGCGGCGAAATGCTGCGCGTCGGCGGCCGAGCCGCCGTTGCCGCACGCGAGGATCTTGCCGTCGGCGAGCAGGCAGTCGCTCATGACACGCGCGCGGCGCGGGCGATCTGCGGCGCCAGCGCGTCGGCGGCGTCGAGCTTGAGCCGCGCGCTATCGGCGAAGTGCTCGCGGATGCGCTTTTCGTAATCGATCATGGCGGGTGATTTTAGCAAACGCTCATCCTCGACGACGTCGCGCTCCCAGACGATGCGCGACGGGTCGAGCGCGTCGAGCAGCACGACGTCGAAGCGGCACGGGGGCTCGCGGCCGAGCGTGGCAAGATAGGCCTGCGCCGCGGCGATCCAGCGCGCGCGCTTGGCCGCGGTGACGCTGTCCGCGGCGCCGCCGAAGTCGCCGCCGCGAGCGCAGGCGCACCTCGACGAACACGAGCGTGTCGCCGTCGCGCGCGATCGAGGTCGATCTCGCCGCGGCGCGTGCGGAAATTGCGGGCGACGATCACGAGGCCGTGCCGCTCCAGGTAATCGGCGGCGAGCGCCCTCCGCACGTGCGTGTCCGCGCGCGAGGTGGGGCGCGTCAGCGGGCGCCATCGAACGGGCATCAGCTGGCCGTCGCGAAACACCGCGAAGCGGCCCTCGCGCGCGAACTGGCGGCCGTCGCAGCGTGACCTGGCCGGTCGCGCCGTCGAGCGAGAACCGGTCGGGCGCGCCGTCGCGGAACGCCGCGGCGACCCGGATAGGCGTCGAGCCCGAGCGCGTAGAGGCGTGTGAGCGCTTCGCTGCGCATCTCGCGCCGCGGGAGCGTCGCGAACTGCGTCGCATCGGGCGTGACGATCCACGGGATCTCGGCGAGCACGAGACCGTCGAGATCGCGCGCGGTCGCCGATCGTCCGCGCTCGAAGACGAGTGCGCTCGCGTACGCGGGCACCGATGCCGAGGTAGGGCTTGGCGAGCGTCGCGTTGGCGCCGTCCACCGCGAGCAGCATCGGCCGCGGGTGGCCGTCGCGCGAGGTCGCGCCGCATCGCGGTCATGGCCTCGCGTGCCGTCGTAGCGGAAACGCGGCACCGTGGGGACGCTCCCGCCGGCGCCCTGCCATTCGCTCGCGAACGCGCGACGCGAAGCGTTTCATGAGCGGCGTCTCCGCGCCCGACGACCACCACGTTGGGGATTGCCCCCGGGTGTGGGCGGCGCGTTCGCGCATGCGGCGCGCGATGAGGCGCGCGTCGCTCTCGATCGACAGCGCGAACGTGTAGAGCGTGCGGCGGCGGCGGCGGCTTCGTCGAACTGGTTGAGCGCGATCGTGAAGGGAAGATCGAGGGCCATCGCCGCGACGACCTTCAGGTCGTCGCGCACCAGCGGGCCGACGATGACGCGCGCGCCGCGCGCTGCGCGCGCTTCGAACGCGGCGAGCACGCCGTCCTCGCCATGCGCGATCACGCGATACGCAGTCGCGCTGCCCGCGGCTTCCGGCCGCCGCGAGGAAGCCGGTGCGCACGCGTCGGCCGCGCGGGCGTACGCCGGCGCGTCGAGCGGCAGCACCAGCGCGATGTCGAGGTCCTCCTTGTCGACGGTGGCTCGGCGCGGCCGAAGGCGAAGCATCGCTTGCGGCAGGCGTATTGCGCGGCGGACAATGCGGCGGCGCCAGGCGAACGCCAGGGCGACGAGCACATGCGACGAGATCGTGGCCGGCGCAAGGAGCTGTGTGGAGTGAGCGGGGCGAACGCGATGGACGGCGAGTATCGCGGAGCGATTCCGTGCACGGTCCGGGACGATTGGACGGCGACGTCGTTGCGTGATTTCGTGCACGAGCCGGGACATTATATGTGGTCGCAACACCGCTGGGTAACTTGCGCGACGTGACGCTGCGCGCGCTCGACGTGCTGGCGACCGTCGACGTAATCGCGGCCGAAGACACGCGCGTCACCGCGACGCTGCTGTCGCGCTACGGCATCGCGACGCGGACGCTTGTCGCTGCATGCGCACAACGAGGCCGAGCGCGCGCAGTCCATCGTTGCACGCCTTGCCGCCGGCGAAAGCGTTGCGCTGGTGTCGCGATGCCGGCACGCCGGCCATCAGCGACCCCGGCGCGCGGCTCGTGCGCGCGGCCGCATGAGGCGGGCCATCCGGTAGTCGCGTCCCGGGCGCCTCCGCGTTGACCGCCGCGGTGTCGGTGGCAGGGCTCGGCGCGGAGTCGTTCGTATTCGCGGGCTTCCCTCCCAATCAGGCGAAGGCGCGTCGCGCGTGGCTGCGATGCGCCTTGCGCGCCTGCCGGCCGCAGTGGTCATCTACGAGGCGCCGCACCGCGTTGCGGCGACGGTCGCCGACATCGTCGCGTCGTTCGGCGGCGCGCGCACGCTGGTCGTCGCGCGCGAGATCACGAAAGCGTTCGAGACCATCGCGCGCGATGCCGCTGGGCGAGGCACCGGCTGGATCGCCGCCGACGCGAACCGCGAGCGCGGCGAATTCGTGCTGATCGTCGATGGCCTCGGAAGAAGAGGTGCGCGATGCGCGGTCGTACTGCGACGAAAGCGTCGAGCGCTGGCTCGCGGCGCTGCTGACGGAATTGCCGCCGGCGCGTGCCGCGCGCGTCGTCGCGGCGGTGACGGGCGTCGCGCGCGACGTCGTCTACGCGCGCGCGATCGCGATCAAGCCAGGTCGAAGAGGCTCGTCGCCTCGAGATCGAGCACGCCCACGCCGTCCTGATTGGCAAGGCGCCAGCGCCAGCGCACGATGCCGAGCGTACGCGTTGCTCTTCGACGTGCGCCGCTCGATCACTTCGACCGTGCAGCGAAGGACGTCGCCGGCGCGCACCGGATTCTCCCACTTGAGATACGAAAGGCCCGGCGAGCCGAACGACTCCGATCCGTCGAGGATCGTGTCGCACCGCGAGCCGCATCGACGATGCCGCAGGTCTGCCAGCCGCTGGCGATCAAGCCGTTCCAGGGGCTGTTGGCGGCGCGCTCGCGGTCGACGTGAAACCATTGCGGATCGTAGTCGCGCGCGAACGCGACGATCTCCTCGTCGGTGAGCGACGCGGTGCCGAGTCGAATCACGCGTGCCCGGCGGTGGCGAGCGGCGGCATACCTGCCTCAGTACGTCTCGAGGTGGAAGCGCCCTTTCTCGCGGAGCGTGGGCAGCAGCGTATCCCAATCGAGACCGCGTGTGCGGCACACGTCGCGAAACGCTTCGTGCACGCCTTCCTCCATGCCTTCAAGACCGCAGACATACACGTAGCAGTCGTCGTCGGGGAGAAGCCGAACCACGTCGTCGCCGCGGATGCGGATCAGGTCCTGCACATACTGCTTCGGCTGCCCGGCACGCGCGAGAACGCGAGATTGATGTCGATGAAGTCGCGCGGCAACTTCATGCAACGGCCCGAAGTACGGCAGTTCCTCGGGGGCGCGCGCACCGAAGAACAGCATCAGGCGCCGCCTTCCTTGTGCGCGATCCGGCGGCGCCGCCGCTCGGTCATCGCGCGCATCGGTGCCGAACCGGTGCCCGTGCAGATCATGAGCAGGCTCGAGCCGGGATGATTCGGCATCAGGAAGTTGGTGCCGAAGGGTCCGATCACGTTGACCGTCGCGCCCTTGGCGAGGTCGCACAGGTAGTTCGACGCGACGCCGCGCACCGGCCTTGCCCGTCGTGGTCCTCGGTGACGCGCTTCACGGTGAGCGCGACGTTGTTGTAGCGCGGGCGCTCGCCGTCGCGCGGGCTCGCGACCGAATAGAGGCGGACGAAATGCGGACGGCCTTGCGTGTCGGTCCCGGGCGGCATGATGCCGATCGTCTGTCCTTCGAGCACGGGAAAAGCGATCGCAGCCGAAATCGAGCACGATGTGGCGGATGTCGCTTCGACGCGCCTTCCTCCGGTCAGCGCGTAATTGCCGGTGACGGTGGCGACAGCCGGCGTGGCGAGCGTATGCAGATTGATCGTAGGGCTGCGCGGCCGACCACGGCGCGGCGCGCGACGCCGCCCTGGCCGGCGCTCGCCTCCGCCGTGAGCCGCGCGATCTCGGCGGAATGTCGGCGCTGGTCGTCCGCCGCGACTCGTCCTGCGCCGGCAGCGTGTCCCAGGAGAGCTGGTCGGCGAGTCGAGTAGGCGTTCGCGCGCGGCACCTGCCGCCAGTTGTCGATGGCGCCGGTCGGGCACGGCGAGATGCACGCGTTGCAGGCGTTGCAGATCGCCGGGTCGACGACGTAGTTGCGCGAATCGTGCGTGATCGCGTCGACCGGGCACGTCTCCTCGCACGTGTTGCAGCGGATGCAGATCTCGGGGTCGATGAGATGCTGCCGACACCGCGACTATCCGGTGGTCATCGCGATGGCGCCACGTGACATCGCTACCCGAACCGAACGTACTCGAAATCGACGGGCTGCTTGTTGATGGCCATCGCCGGCGGCGCGATCCAGTTCGCGTACTTGCCGGGCGTCGACACGCGTCCCATCAGCGAGGCGACGAACGCGCGATCCTCCGGTGTGGCGAAGCCATTCGCGCTCGTGTGCCGTCCATTCCGCTTCGCCGATCACGCGGCCGTCGGGCGAAACGCGCATGCTCGGCGAACGAGCCGATCTTGCGGTTGAACGCCTTGTGCGGCAGCGTCAGCCGGAAGGCGATGCCCGCTTTCTCGATGCACCCGGTTCCAGCGGCCGATGCCGCCGACCGAATCCTTGATGAAGTCGTCGCGCAGCACTTCGTTCAACGCATTCAGCATCGGCGCCTCGCGCTCGACGAGCTTGCCGTCGGCCACGTCGAGCACCTTGTACGTCGCGTCGTGCAGCCGGTGATCGTCGTCGCGCTTGCCTTCGTCGAAGCGTCCCTTGAGGCCCGCGCCGTAGAACGTGGCGGCGTTCGACGACTGGTCGGCGCCGAAGAGGTCGATGGTCACCGAAAAGTGGAAATTGAGATAGCGCTGGACGGTCGGCAGGTCGATGACACCCGCGGCGCGGAGCTTCGCGGGATCGTCGGTTGCCGAGCTCCTTCATCACCTCGCAGGTGCGCTGCAGGATGCGCGATATGCCCGACTCGCCGACGAACATGTGATGCGCTTCCTCCGTCAGCATGAATTTGGTCGTGCGCGCGAGCGGATCGAAGCACGACTCGGCGAGTGCGCAGAGCTGGAACTTGCCGTCGCGATCGGTGAAGTACGTGAACATGAAGAACGCGAGCCAGTCGGGCGTCCTCTCGTTGAAGGCGCCGAGGATGCGCGGATTGTCGGTGTCGCCCGAGCGCCGCTGCAGCAGCGCGTCGGCCTCCTCGCGGCCGTCGCGGCCGAAGTAGCGATGCAGCAGGTACACCATCGCCCACAGGTGGCGGCCTTCCTCGACGTTGACCTGGAAGAGGTTGCGCAAGTCGTACAGCGAAGGCGCAGGTCAGCCCGAGATGGCGCTGCTGCTCGACCGACGCCGGCTCGGTGTCGCCTTGCGTGACGATGATGCGGCGCAGGTTCGCGCGGTGCTCGCCGGGCACGTCCTGCCACGCCGGCCTCGCCGAGGTGCTCGCCGAAGTGGATCTTGCGATCGGCACCTGCGGCGCGAGGAAGATGCCCCAGCGGTAGTCGGGCATCTTCACGTAGTCGAAATGCGCCCAGCCGCCGGGCTCGACGCTGACCGCCGTGCGCAGGTACACGTCGAAGTCGTGTGTGCCGTCCGGCCCCATCTCGTTCCACCACGCGAGGAAGTTGGGCTGCCAGTGCTCGAGCGCGCGCTGCAGCGCGCGATCGTCGGCGAGGTTCACGTTGTTGGGGATCTTGCTCGTGGTGTCGATTGTGCTCATGTGTCTTTCCAGAAGCGCCGTGGCCTCATTGTCGCTTCCAAGGCATGCGAATCTCCGCGCGTCGGCCACGTACGCTCGCGCGGCGGGGCGCCCTTCGGGCCTTGCCTCGACCTTTGGTCTCGGCCGCCTTGCTCGCTACGCCCCGAGGGACTGACTGCGCCCCCTCGGGGGGCAGCCCATCAGTTTTGCGAGCGTGGGGGCCCATCACACCCGTTCGAGATCGAATTGCGCCTTGCCGCCCTTGCCGTAGACCTTGAGCGCGCCCTTCTCGCCGACGGCGTTCGGCCGCTTGAAGATCCAGTTCTGCCACGCCGACAGGCGTCCGAAGATGCGCGTGTCCATCGTCTCGGTGCCGCCGAAGCGCAAATTCGCTTCCATCCCGGTGAGCGCGTCGGGCGACATGCTCGCGCGCTCCTCGATCGCGATGCGGATCTCGTCGTCCCAGTCGATGTCGTCGGGTGCGCTCGTGACGAGGCCGAGCGCCATGGCGTCGCCGGCATCGAGCACGTCGCCGGTGTGCGCTCCACTGCTGCAATCGCGCTCGCGTCGTCGTAAAAGCGCCGCGCGAGGCGTGTCTGCGCGTTGACCATCGGATACGCGCCGAAATTCTGCGGCGACACCGCGATGCACGGCTCGCGCTCGGGGTCGTCTGGCAATCGCAGCATGTAGGTGCGGTCGGAGGCGAGTGCGAGCTCGAGCAGCGTGCCGGCGAAGCACGAGCCGGGCTCGATCAGCGCGAACAGCGTGCGCGACGACACGTCGAGGCGCGCCAACGTGCGGCGCAGGTATGCCGACCGTCTCGCGCACCAGCCAATGCTCCGCGTTCGCTGCGAGCGACGCGTCGCATGGCGCAGCACCGCCTGTCGCGTCGCCGCCGTCTTGAGAAGCCACGTGCCGATCTCGAGCTCGTTGGTGCGCATCGACGAGGATCGCGTCGTCGAGCTCGCGCGCGACCTGCGAGCGGCCACCACGACGCACCTGCCGCCTCGATGCCGGCGATGTCGGAGGCTTGCGGCGAGCTTGCGGCGCACGCACGGTGAACGTGGCGGTGCGTGCGGCGCGGTCGATCGTCGACGTCGACGAAGTCGTAGCGATAGCCGTTGTCGCGGTCGTCGCGGCGCGAGCGGCGTCAGCGCGACACCGCGCGCCTCGCGCGGGCGATCGCTGGCGTTCGGCAAGCTCGAGCGACGCGCGCGGCTCACCGCTGCGCGAACTCGCCCGGCTTGACGATCGTCGTCGACGAGGCGCCAGTCCTTCGCGCGTTGTCCGCGCACGCCTTCGGTCACCGTGCAGAAGACGTCGGCGAGATCGTGGCGCACGTTGCGCTTGTCGGTGACGCGCGTGAGGCCGCCGGTGCCGGGCAGGACGCCGAGGAGCGGGACCTCGGGCAGCGAAACCGACGACGAGCGGTCGTCGACGAGCCAGATCTCGTCGCAGGCGAGCGCCAGCTCGTAGCCGCCGCCGGCGCACGTCGCCGTTGACCGCGGCGAGGAACTTGAGCCCGGAGTGGCGGCTCGCATCCTCGAGCCCGTTGCGCGTCTCGTTGGTGAACTTGCAGAAGTTGACCTTCCAGGCGTGCGTCGACAGGCCCAGCATGAAGATGTTGGCGCCCGAGCAGAAGATGCGATCCCGCGCGCTCGTGACCATCGACGCTGCGCACTTCCGGATGCTCGAAGCGGATGCGCTGCACGGCGTCGTGCAAGCTCGATGTCGACGCCGAGGTCGTACGAATTGAGCTTGAGCTTGTAGCCCTCGCGGATGCCGCCGTCCTCGGCGACGTCCATCGCGAGGCGTCGCGACCGGACCGTCGAACGTGAGCCTCCAGTGCCGGTAGCGGGACGGATCGGTCCGGTAGTCGACCTTGGATCGGTCGGCATGGCATGTCCCGGATCCTCGGCGCGATCAGCGAGAAGATGCATAATAATGCATCTATTCGGTAGATCGGTCAAGCAATGGATTGCATCATGCGGCGAGCGGCATCCGCGGCTCGACGAATGGCGTCGCGCAAGGCAAGGTAGGCCTCCGCGAGCGGCTGTGCGCTGGTGTCGAACGTGAGATCGGCCTTCGCGTAGATCCGCTTCGCGGCCGGCAAGGATGCGCTTCAGATCTTCCATTGCCTCGGTGTTCGCCCGCCATCGGCCGCAGGTCGCCCTGGGCGATGACGCGCTTCATGTGGTCGTCGGGCGTCGCGCGCAGCCACACGGTGAAGCAGCGTGCAAGCAGCAGATCGAACGTCGCGGGTTCGGAGACGAGCCCGCCGCCCGTCGCGATCACCGCGCGCTCGATGGGCGGCGATGGTCTCCTCGAGCGCGCGCAGCTCGTAGCGCCGATAGGCCGCGGCGCCGTACAGCGCGTGGATCTCGCCCACGTCGCAACCCGCCATGCGCTCGACGACGCCGGTCGAGCTCGACGAACGGCACGCGCAGGTCCTCGGCCAGCATGCGCCCAAGCGTGGACTTGCCGGCGCCGCGCAGGCCGATGAGCGCGATGCGGCCCGTCGCGTCCGTCGTCGACCGTACCGCTGCCCAGCAGCTCGGCGAGCGCCTTGCGCGCCCGTTGCAGCGACGCCTCGTCGCGCCCGCGCAGCATCTCCCGGATGCGCGTCCATTCCCGCCCGTCGAGGATTCCTCGCCCACGAGCTCGGCGATCGTGCATCCCGAGGGCTCGCGCGAGCTCGCGCAGCAGCATCACCGAAGCGTTGCCCTGACCCGTCTCCAGATTGGCAAGATGGCGTTCCGACACGCCTGCGGCTTCGGCGAGCCTCTTGCGCGTCATGCCGCGGCGATGCGCGAAGGGCGCGAACGCGTTCGCCCAGTGCCATGAGAAAGGATCCTCGCGCGGGACCCCTCGTCGTCGACGAGCAATTTGGTTCATGCTATGCAGTCGGTTGCTTGACATCATGAATTGCGTTGCATTAAGTTAACAGATGGAATGCGCCAGACATCAATTGGATACGCTGCGCCGTTGCGGCAACATTGACGGCGGTCAAGTCGGTCGACGAGGAGAGCATGGGACACGGCCGCGGCGTTGCCTTCCCGGTTCAACTTTGCCGCGCATCTTCTCGAGACGAATCGCCACCGCGGCGACGAAGATCGCGTACATCGACGACACGGGGTCGCTGACGTACGGCGACCTCGACGAGGGCGTGCGCAAGGTCGCGGGTGCCCTTTACGCCTCGGGACTGCGCCGCGAGGAGCGCGTGTTCGTGTGCCTGCACGACACGATCGACTTTCCGCTCGCGTTCCTCGGAGCGCTGTATGCGGGCGTGATCCCCGTCTGCGCGAACACGCTGCTGACCGTCGACGACTACGCGTACATGCTCGAGCATTCGCGCGCGCAGGCGCTCATCGTGTCCGGCGCCCTTCTGCCCGTGCTGGAGGAGGCGATGGGCCGCGCGAGCCACGAGGTGCGCACCGTCATCGTATCGCGGCCCGCGGCGACCTCCTGCCCGGCATGGAGGACTTCTCCGCCTGGCGCGAGCGCGCTGCCGCGGCGACGGAGCCCGTTCCGACGGCGCCCGACGCGATCGCGTTCTGGCTCTATTCCTCCGGTTCGACCGGCCGTCCGAAAGGCACCGTGCACACGCACGCCAACCTGCTGCGCACCGCGGAGACTTACGGACGCGGCGTGCTCGATCTTCGCGAAGGCGACGTCACGTTCTCGGCCGCGAAGCTCTTCTTCGCGTATGGCCTCGGCAATGCGCTGACGTTTCCGCTCTCGGTGGGGGCGACGGTCGTCCTGATGGCCGAACGGCCCACGCCCGCCGCCGTGTTCAAGCGCCTGGTGACGCACAAGCCCACGGTGTTCTTCGGCGTGCCCACGCTCTACGCGGCGATGCTCGCCTCACCCGAGCTGCCGTCGCGCGCCGACGTCGCGCTGCGTCGTTGCGTTTCGGCGGGCGAGCCGCTGCCCAAGGAGATCGGCGAGCGCTTCGCCGCGCGCTTCGGTTGCGACGTCCTCGACGGCATCGGGTCGACCGAGATGCTCCATATCTTCCTGTCCAACCGGCCCGGCGATGTGCGCTACGGCACGACGGGCACGCCGGTGCCCGGCTACGACATCGAGCTGCGCGGCGAAGACGGGCGACTCGCGTGCCGACGGCGAGATCGGCGATCTCTTCATCCGCGGCCCGAGCGCGGCGCTCATGTACTGGGACAACGCCGAGAAGATCGCGCGCGACGTTCCAGGGCGAGTGGACGCGCAGCGGCGACAAGTACGTGCGCGACGCCGACGGCTGGTATACCTACGCCGGGCGCAGCGACGACATGCTGAAGGTCGCGGGGCAGTTCGTCTCGCCCTTCGAGGTGGAAGCCGCGCTCATGCGGCACGAAGCGGTGCTCGAGGCCGCCGTCGTCGGCAAGGACGAAGGCGGCCTCACCAAGACACTCGCGTACGTGGTGCTGAAGACGGGCACAGGCGACGACACGCTGGCCGAACGCTCAAGGCGTTCGTGAAGGACCAGCTCGCGCCGTACAAGTATCCGCGCGAAATCCGCTTCATCGGCGAGCTGCCGAAGACCGCCACCGGCAAGATCCAGCGTTTCAAGCTGCGCGAAGCCGCGAGTCGATGACCGTCCGTTCCGTCACCGTCGCGGCCGCCGGCCGCAGCGTCGACATCGAGTACGCGTGGGTCGAGGCGGGCCCGGCACATCCAGTCGTCGTATTCCTGCACGAGGGTCTGGGTTCGCTCTCGATGTGGAAAGACTTCCCCGCCAGGCTTTGCGGCGCGCTCGGCATGCGCGGGCTCGTGTATTCGCGCCCGGGTTACGGCCGATCGACGCCGCGCGCAAACGGCGAGCGGTGGCCCGTCGACTTCATGCATCGCGAGGCATCGGAGGTGCTGCCGGCGCTGCTCGCGGCGCTAGAAGTGCCGCAGCAATCGTGGCTCTTCGGGCACAGCGACGGCGCGTCGATTGCGCTGCTGTACGCCGCTGCGTTCCCGACGTGCCGGCGGGGGTGATCGCTCTCGCACCGCATCTCTTCGTCGAGGATGTGAGCGTGCGCAGCATCGAGGCGACGCGCTCCGCCTATCTTTCCACCGACCTGCGCGCACGGCTCGCGCGCTATCACGACGACCCCGATTCCGCGTTCTTCGGCTGGAACGACATCTGGCTCGATCCCGCGTTCCGCGCGTGGAAGATCGAACGCGAGATGGAACGTGTCCGCTGCCCGGTGCTCGCGATGCAGGGCGAAGACGACGAATACGGAACGATGGCGCAGATCGCCCGTCTTGCCCACCACGTGCCGCAGGCGCGGCTCGTCAAGCTCGCGCAGTGCGGACACTCGCCGCACCGGGACCAGCCCGAGCGCGTCGTCGACGCGGCGGCATCGTTCGTGCGAACGTCGCAAGTGATTTCGTGATCGACCTGCGCGACATCCGCTATGTCCGTCTCGGGACGTGCGACGTCGAAGCAGCGTCGCGCTACGCGACGTCGATCCTCGGCCTCGAGCAGGCGGGGCGCGAGAACGGCACGCGCTACTTTCGCAGCGACGGACGGGACCACACGCTCGCGTATGTCGAAGGCGACCCGTCCGATCACGCCATCGGCTTCGACGTGCTCGACGTTGCCGCGCTCGACGCGGCCGCCTCGGAGATCGACGCCCAGGAGCTGCCCGTGGCCTGGGGCACGCGCGAAGAGTGCGAGGGCCGCCGCGTCGAGCATTTGCTGCGCTTCACCGACCCGAGCGGGAACGCGATCGAGCTCGTGCACGGCGCGCGCCCGGCCGGGCACGCGTACGTGGCGAGCCGCGAAGCGGGCATCACCGGGTTTTCACACATCGGATTGCGCACGACGGACGCCGCGCGCGACGAAGCGTTCTGGACGCGCGTGTGCAATGCGCGCGTGTCCGACCGCATCGGGACCGCGCCGCTGTTGCGCATCGACGCCGTACACCACAAGCTCGCGCTGTTCCCGTCGGCGCACCCGGGCGTGCAGCACGTCAATCACCAGGTCGCGGGCGTCGACGACGTCATGCGCGCGTACTACTTCCTGCGCGAGCGCGGCGTGCGAATCGTGTTCGGACCGGGTCGGCATCCCACCTCGTCGGCGATCTTTCTCTACTTCGAGGGTCCCGACGGGATGATCTACGAGTATTCGACCGGCGTGCGGCTGATCGAGGACGAGGCGAGCCATCGGCCCCGCCAGTTCCCGTTCGAGCCGACGTCGTTCTGCATGTGGGGCTCGCGCCCCGACATTCCGGAGTTCCGGCACAAGTGATGGCGCGTAGAATTGCCGGGCTCGTTTAATGGGAGGAAGCAGCATGAAATGGGTCAAGACGTTCGCCGCGATTTGCGCGGCTGCCGCGGTGAGCGGCGCGGGTGCGCAGGCGCCGATCAAGATCGGCTTCATGGCGGAGCTGTCCGGGCCGCAGGGCGCCGCTCGGCCAGGACCAGTACGACGCCTTCATGATGGTCGTCGAGCAGAACGGCGGCAAGCTGGGCGGCGTGCCGGTGCAGGTGATCAAGGAAGACAGCCAGCTCAAGCCCGAAGTCGCCACGCAGCTCGTCGACAAGCTGATCGAGAAGGACAAGGTGCCGATCATCACCGGCATCACCTTCTCGAACGTGATGATGGCCGTGCACAAGAAGATCACCGACAAGGAAGTGTTCCTGATCGGCTCCAACGCGGGGCCGGCGCCGATCGCCGGCGCGCAGTGCTCGCCGTACTCGTTCATCGCGTCCTGGCAGAACGACAACCAGGCCGAGGTCGTCGGCAAGTACGCGACCGACAAGGGCTACAAGCGCGTGATCGGCATGGCGCCCAACTACCAGGCGGGCAAGGACTTCATCGCCGGCTTCAAGCGCTACTACAAGGGCGAGGTCATCGACGAGATCTACACGCCGCTCAACCAGCCCGACTTCTCCGCCGAGCTCGCGCAGGTCGCCGCGAAGAATCCCGACGCCGTCTACGTGTTCTATCCGGGCGGCCTCGGCGTCAACTTCGTCGCGCCAGTACAAGCAGGCCGGGCTGCGCGGGCAAGGTTCCGCTGCTGTCGACGTCGACCGACCGACGGCATCGACGCTGCCGGCGCAGAAGGACGACGCGCTGGGCGTGATCTCGCGGCACGTTCTGGGGACCGGACTTCAACAACCCGGTGAACCAGCAAGTTCGTCGACGACTTCGAGAAGAAGTACAACCGCATTCCGTCGCAGTACGCGGCGCAGTCCTACGACGCCGCGCTGCTGCTCGACTCGGCGATCGGCAAGGTCAAGGGCAACGTCGCCGACAAGAAGGCGTTCCAGGCGGCGCTGCAAGGCGGCGGACTTCAAGAGCGTGCGCGGCAACTTCAAGTTCAACAACAACGACTTCCCGATCCAGGACCTGTACGTGTTCGAGGTCGCGAAGGATGCGAAGGGCCGCGTGAGCCTGAAGACCATCGGCGTCGCCGCTCAAGGATCACAAGGACGCCTACCACACGCAGTGCACGTTGAAGTAACGGCGCGCGAGTGCGGCGCAGGTGACGTCAACTTCGACAGCGGCGCGGTCCCGTGACGACCTGGCCTCTTTCTTCACTCAGGCGCTGAACGGCCTGCAGCTCGGCGTCCTGCTGTTCCTGCTCGCCGCCGGGCTCACGCTCGTGTTCGGGATCATGAACTTCGTGAATCTCGCGCACGGATCGCTGTACATGATGGGCGCGTACTTCGCGGCGGCGGCGTTCGACGCGACCGGGTCGTTCGTGCTCGCCGGCATCGTCGCGGTGCCGGCGACGATGCTGCTCGGCGTCGTCGTCGAGCGCATCGCGCTGATACGCCTCTATCGCCGCGATCATCTCGACCAGGTGCTCGCCACCTTCGGCCTGATCCTCTTCTTCAACGAGCTCGTGCGCATCGTCTGGGGCCCGGCGTCGCTGTACATGAACGCGCCCGCAGGTGCTGTCGGGCACGGTCGACCTCTTCGGCCTGCGCTATCCCGCGTACCGCTTCGCGATCATCGCCGTGGGCCTCGTCGTCGGCGCGGGCTCTACGTCGCTCATCCATCGCACGCGCGTCGGCATGCTGATCCGCGCCGGCGCCACGCATCCGGAGATCGTGGCGGCGCTCGGCGTCAACGTGCGCCGCCTCAACACGCTCGTGTTCGGGCTGGGCGCCGGCGCTCGCCGGCCTCGCCGGGCTGATGGCGGGGCCGATCCTCTCGGTGCAGCCGGGCATGGGCGAGCCGATCCTGATCCTCACGCTGGTCGTCATCGTGACCGGCGGCATCGGGTCGATCCGCGGCGCGTTCTACGGCGCGCTCATCGTCGGCATCGTCGACACCGATCGGCCGCGCGTTCCTGCCCGACGCTCCTGCGCGAGTTCCTCGAGCGCTCGCTCGCGCAGGCGGCGGGACCGGCGATCGCGTCGATGCTGATCTACGTGCTGATGGCGGTGGTGCTGGCGATCCGTCCGCAGGGCCTGTTCCCGGTCCGGCACGGATGAGCGACGCGGGCATGGCGGCTGACGCTCCGCGAGCAGACCAGCTGGCGTGCCGCGGCGGTCCTCGCTCGTTGCCTCGCGCTCGTGCCGGTCATCGCCGCCGCGATCGGCGAGCCGTATCTACGTCACGCTCTTCACGCGCATCGTGATCCTCGCGCTCGCCGCGGTCGGCCTCAACCTGATCCTCGGCTACGGCGGGCTGGTGAGCTTCGGTCACGCGATGTACATCGGCGATCGGCGCCTACGCGGTGGGCATCCTGTCGTTCTACGGCATCGACAACGGATGGGTCCAGCTGGCCGTCGGCGCTGTGCGTCGGCGCGGCGGTCGCCGTCGTCGATCGGCTTCGTGTGCCTGCGCACGAGCGGCATGGCGTTCATCATGATCACGCTCGCGTTCGCGCAGATGTTCTACTTCCTCGCGATCAGCCTCAAGCAGTTCGGCGGCGACGACGGCCTGACCATCGCCGCGCGCAGCGACTTCGGCCTGTTCTCGCTGCCGGACAACGTCGCGCTCTACTACTGCACGTTCGTCGTGCTGATCGCGGTGCCTGTTCGCGTGTATCGCGTCTCGTCCATTCGCGCTTCGGCATGGTGCTGCGCGGCGGCCGCAGCAACGAGCGGCGCATGGCGGCGCTCGGCTTTCCGATGCTGCGCTACAAGCTCACCGCCTACGTGATCTCGGCGCTCGTGTGCGTGCTCGCCGGCGTGCTGCTCGCGAACCTCACCAAGTTCGCGTCGCCGTCGTACATGGCGTGGCAGGCTTCCGGCGACCTGATCGTGATGATCGTGCTCGGCGGCATGGGCACGGTGATCGGACCGGTCGTGGGCGCGCTGGCGCTGCTCGTGCTTCGAGGAGGTCCTCGCCGGGGTGGACGACGCACTGGATGATCGTGCTCGGGCCCGCGTCATCGTGCTGATCGTGCTGACCGCCAAGAAGGGCTCTACGGCTACTGATCGATCGGACGCGCGACGCGACGCAAGCGACGAGTCGTGCCGCATGAGCCTGCTGGAACGTCTGCGCGGCCTCGTGAAGCGCTTCGGCGGCCTGGCCGCCACCGACGGCGTCGACCTCGACCGTGAGCCGGGCGAGGTGCATGCGGTGATCGGCCCGAACGGCGCGGGCAAGACCACGCTCATCAACCAGCTCTCCGGCGAGATCCGTCCCGACGCCGGCAGCATCCGTTTCGACGGCCGCGACGATCACGCGCGAGCCGGTCTATCGCCGCGCGCTGATGGGGCTCGGCCGCTCGTACCAGATCACGTCGGTGTTTCCCGAGTTCAGCGTGCTCGCCAACGTGATGCTCGCCGTGCAGGCGCACGCGGGCCACAGCTTCCGCTTCTGGCATCCGCTCGTCGCCGAGCGCGCGCTCGTCGAGCGCGCGCGCGAGCGCTTGACGGAGGTGGGGCTGGGTCCGACAGGCCGACGTCGCCGTGGCAGCGCTCGCGCACGGCGAGCGCCGGCAGCTCGAGATCGCGATGACGCTGGCCACGCGTCCCAAGCTTCTCCTGCTCGACGAGCCGATGGCCGGCATGAGCCTCGCCGAATCGGAGCGCATGGTCGAGCTGCTTGCCGGCGTTGAAGGGACGCTACGGCATCCTGCTGGTCGAGCACGACATGGACGCCGTGTTCGAGCTGGCCGACCGCATCTCGGTGCTCGTGTACGGTCGCGTGATCGCCTGCGGCGACCCGGCGTCCATCCGCGACAACGCCGAAGTGCGCGCGGCGTATCTGGGCGACCAGGAAGTCGTGGCCTGACGCCGCTGCTCGACGTCGCCGATCTCACCGCGCGCTACGGCACGAGCCAGGTGCTGTTCGGCATGACCTTCGAGGCCGAGCGCGGCGAGTGCATCACGCTGATCGGCCGCAACGGCATGGGCAAGTCGACGACCGTCAAGCAGCATGCTTGGCATGCTGCGCACCCGCGAGGGCAGCGTGGAGTTCGACGGCCGGGCGATCGGCGGATGGCCTTCGTACCGTATCGCGCAGGCCGGCATCGGGCTCGTGCCGGAGATGCGGCAGATCTTTCCGACGCTCACGGTGCGCGAGAACCTGGTCGCGACGGGACGAACGCTCGAAGGACGCACGAGCGCGTGGACGCTGGATCGCGTGTACGCACTCTTTCCGCGGCTGCGCGAGCGCGAGCGCAACCTCGGCAACGCAGCTCTCCGGCGGCGAGCAGCAGATGCTCGCGATCGGCCGCGCGCTCATGACCAATCCGCGCCTGCTGATCCTCGACGAGGCGACCGAAGGCCTGGCGCCGCTGGTCCGCGCCGAGATCTGGAGGTGCCTCGCGCGCTGAAGCGCGACGGCCTCACGCTCATCGTGATCGACAAGAACATCGCACCGCTCGCGCGGCTCGCCGACCGTCATTACATCGTGGAAAAGGGCCGCGTCGCGTGGCACGGAGACTCGCAGGCGCTGCTCGCCGATCCCGCGATACTGCACGAATACGTAGGGGTGTAACGAAATGACCACATCCGCCGTCGTCCCCGAGCTCTTCAACCGCGCGGCCGCTACCCGCACTTCCGCCGCGCCGGCGACTTCATCTTCGTATCCGGCTTGAGCTCTCGGCAGGCCGACAACACGATCGTGGGCGCGAGCGCCGACGCGATGGGCACGATGCAGCTCGACATTCGCGCGCAGACGCGAGGCGTGATCGAGAATCTCTCGCGCATTCTCGCCGCGGCGGGCGCCTCGCTGTCCGACGTCGTCGAAGTCGTGGCGTTCCTCGTCGACATGGGCGACTTCGCCGGCTACAACGAGGTCTACGGCGAATACTTCGGCCACGACGGGCCGGCGCGGACGACCGTCGCCGTGCACCAGTTGCCACACCCTCACATGCGCATCGAGATCAAGGCAGTGGCCTGGAAGCCAAAGTGATGCGTGCACCTCTCAATCTGGCGAAGTGGATCGACGAACATCGCGACGCATTGAAGCCGCCGGTGGGCAACGCGCAGATCTGGGAAGAGGCCGACTTCATCGTCACCCTCGTCGGAGGGCCCAACCAGCGCACCGACTATCACGACGACCCGCTCGAGGAATTTTTCTACCAGCTGAAGGGCGACATGGTGCTGCGGATCATGGAAGAGGGCGGCCCACGCGACATGCCGATCCGCGCGGGGGACGTATTCCTGCTGCCGCCGCACGTGCGCCACTCGCCGCAGCGCCCAGCCGGCAGCGTGGGCCTCGTTATCGAATACCGCAGGCCGCCGGGGCTCGTCGATGCTTTCGAGTGGTATTGCCTCACGTGCCACACGCGCGTGCATCGCGTCGAAGTGCAGCTCAAGAGCATCGTGCGCGACCTTCCGCCGCTCTTCGAGCAGTTCTACGGCGACGCGGCGTTGCGCAAGTGCCCCGCGTGCGGGGCGGTGCATCCGGGCAAGGCATGAAGATAGACATACACGCCCACGTCTTTCCGCGAATCACGCGCGAGGAAGCCTTGGCGGCCCACGAGCGCGCGCCCTGGCTTGCCGACGAGGGAGGCGGCAAAGGTCACATCATGCAGAACGATGCACGGTTCCGTCCCGTCGAGGCGCGGTTGTGGGACGCGGATGCGCGCCTGCGCTGGATGGACGACGCGGGCATCGACATCCAGTTCGTGTGCGCGACGCCGATCATGTTCGGCTACGCATGGGATCCGGCGAAGGCTGCGGCATGGTGCGACCGCATGAACGACAGGGTGATCGAGTTCTGCGCCGCGGATTCGCGCCGCCTGAAGGCGCTCGCGCAGGTCCCGTTGCAGGACGTCGACGCCGCGTGTCGCGCTGTCACCGCCGCGCGCGCATCCGGCCACATCGGCGTGCAGATCGGCAACCACGTGGGTCAGAAAGGCCTCGACGACCCGGGCATCCTCGACTTCCTGCGGCATTGCGCGAGCGAATCGATGCCCGTGCTCGTGCATCCGTGGGACATGATGGGCGACGAGCGCATGAAGCGCTGGATGCTGCCGTGGCTCGTCGCGATGCCCGCCGAGACGCAACTGTCCATGCTGTCGCTTGTCCTGTCCGGCGCACTCGAGCGCTTGCCGCGCTCGCTGACGCTCGTGTTCGCGCATGGCGGCGGCAGCTTCGTGTGGCTCCTGGGCCGTGTCGACAATGCGTGGCGCGAGCGTGACCTCGTGCGCGCCGATTGCCCGGCTCTGCCTTCGTCATACTGCGACCGCTTTTGCGTCGACTCGGCGATCTTCGACGAGGATGCCCTGCGCATGCTCGTGGCGGCGATGGGCCGCGAGCGCGTGCTGCTCGGCACCGATGCGCCATTTCCGCTGGGCGAAGTGAAGCCCGGCGGACTGGTCGAGGGAACGTACGCGGACGATCGCGCGACGCGCGAGGCGATCCTCTCCGGCAACGCGCAGCGCCTGTTCGCCCTCGGCTAGCTACTTCGCGAACGCCTCTTCCTGCGCCTCGAGGAATGCCCGGCCGATGTTGCGGCTGATGACGTACGAGCGCTCGAGCCGCTCCCACTGCGAAACGTCGATGGTCTTGCGTATCTCCGTCTCGCTGCGTCCCTGGCGGTAGCCTTGGGCGACGCCCGCGTAGAACGCCGCAATCTGGCTTCGCAATCTTGCGACATCGCGCGCATTCATGAGCTCGCCGTGCCCCGGCACGAAGTGCGCGACGTCGAGCGCGCCAATCTCGTCGAGCAAGGCAATCCAATTGCGTATGAACCCGTCCTGAAAAGTGGGCACGAGGCCGTTCACCAGCACGTCCCCGGCAATAAGCACCTTGTCGTCGGGAAGGAGAATCAGGAGGTCGCCGGCGGTGTGAGCGCCGCCGTCCGGCACCCACATGATCATGCGCACGCCATCGATCGTGGTCTCGGTCCTGCCGGTCGGGTAGGCGACGTCGGCCGCGCGCACGCGCGTGCCGGGTAGCGCGTGCCCCACGTCCCGCTCCATCAACGCGACCCACTCGTGGCCGTTCGCGTCGACCATCCTGCGGCATGCGTCCGAGCTCAGCACGGTCGCTCGCGCGAACGCGCTGTTGCCGAGGTAATGATCGCCGTGCGCATGCGTGTTGACGACGTGCGTCACCGGCTTGGCCGTGATGCCGCGCACGGCGGCCGCGAGGTGCGTACCGACATCGTGGCTTCCGCCCGAATCCACGAGGATCACGCCGCGGTCGCCTACGATGGCGGTCGCGTTGATCATGAAGCCCTGGTTCGACGGATTGGCGTGCTGCACGGGTCCCAGCAGCACGGTGACGCGCTCGTTGATCCGCTGCGTGCGCGGCTGCGGAAGTTGCTGCGCAGGCGTCGCGATCGCTGACGCGGCAAGGGCCGCGCCCAGCAGCAAACGCGCGATCAGGGCGCCTTTGCCGCGGGCGATGGCGCGACCACGTCCGTCGCGTTGTCGATCTCGTTGAGGGTCTGGTGGCACAGCGACAGCGCTCGGGCGGGATGCCCGGCGGCGAGCTCGTCGCGGATCGCCACGATCCGCTCGCGCAAGCGGAGCTCGTACGCCTCCGCCTGATCGAGCTCGCCAGCGAGGCGGGCGATTTCGTCGGTCTCGGTCATGCGTTGATACTACGCCGGTATGCCGCGAAGGCGGTGGTAAGCTTTTTCCACCGCCAACACGCTAAGGAGAGTTCCATGGCCATCGAGAAGAACGCCACCGTCCATTGGGAAGGCCGCGGCAAGCAGGGCAAGGGTCAGATCAGCACCGAGACGGGCGCGCTGTCGGCGTACCCGTACGGATTCGCGAGCCGCTTCGAAGGCGACAAGCGGGGCACCAACCCCGAGGAGATCGTGGGCGCGGCGCACGCCGCATGCTTCGCGATGGCGTTCTCGTTCACCTGCGACAAGGCGGGGTTCGAGACGAAGGTCGTGGACACCAAGGCCGCCGTGCGCCTCGTGCAGCAAGGCGAGGGATTCCTGATCGACCGCATCGCGCTCACGCTGGACGCCCAAATCCCGGGCATCGACAACGCGAAGTTCCAGGAGCTCGCCGAGACCGCCAAGAAGAACTGCCCGCTGTCGAAGGCACTGGCCGCGGTTCCGGAAATCACGCTGACGGCGACGTTGCGTCAGTAGGCTAGACTGCCGCGGATGCCTGACGACACCCGCGCAGCTTCGACGACGCACTGGCGCGCCCGCCTCGATCTCGCATTCGATCGAGACGGCGCGCGCACGCGCCTTGCGCGCCGCTCGCACGAAGGTCCGCTCGTCGTGCAGAAGCCCCTCTATCCCGAGGGCGACGAGGTTTGCCAATGCATCGTGGTGCATCCTCCCGGCGGTATCGCGGGCGGCGATCAGCTGCGGCTTACGGTCGACGTGGGTCGGGACGCCCGCGCGCAGCTCACCACTCCCGGTGCCGCGAAGTGGTATCGAGCGGACGGCCGGCCCAGCGCCCAGCACCTCGAGTTCTCGGTTGCCGAAGGCGCCGTGCTCGAATGGCTTCCGCAAGCCTCGATCCTGTTCGACGGCATCGACGCGCGCAGCGACGTGCGCGTGCGGCTCGCGTGCGACAGCGTCTACATCGCGTTCGACATCGTTTGCCTCGGGCGCACGGCGTCGAACGAGCGCTTCGACAACGGGGCGTGGCGGCAGCGCGTCGACGTCGATCGCGCAGATGCACTGAATTGGAGCGAGCGAGCGGTGTTGCGCGGCGGCGACGCATTGCTTCGATCGAGCGCGGGGTTGAACGGTGCGCCGGTCTTTGGCACATTCGCGGCCATGGCCGCGCACATTCCCGACGACCTCATCGCGGCATGCCGCAAGCCTGCACCGGTGCGCGGCGACGGCACGGTCACGCGACTGCCGAGCGCCATCATCGGACGCTATCGCGGCGATTCGACCGAAGCGGCGCACGCCTATTTCACGGCGCTGTGGACGATCGTGCGACCGGCGTTGACGGGCCGCATCGCAGTCCGGCCGCGCATCTGGAGTACCTGACGTGGAGTTGACCCCGCGCGAGAAGGACAAGCTGCTCGTATTCACCGCTGCGCTGCTGGCGGAGCGACGCCTCGGGCGCGGGTTGAAGCTCAACTATCCCGAGGCCACCGCGCTCATCACCGCCGCGATTCTCGAAGGCGCGCGCGACGGTCGTACGGTCGCCGACCTCATGAGCTTCGGAACGACGGTGCTGCGTCGCGACCAGGTGATGGAGGGCGTGCCCGAGATGATTCCGGAGATCCAGGTCGAGGCGACGTTTCCCGACGGGACGAAGCTGGTGACGGTGCACAATCCCATCCCATGAGTACCCAATGATCCCCGGCGAAATGCGCACCGAAGACGGCGACATCGAGATCAACGTCGGCCGCAAGACGATCACGCTGGCCATTGCCAACACGGGCGATCGACCGGTGCAGGTCGGCTCGCACTACCATTTCTTCGAGACGAATCCGGCGCTCGCCTTCGATCGCGCGAAGTCACGCGGCTTTCGGCTCAACATCCCCGCGGGCACGGCGGTGCGTTTCGAGCCGGGTCAGGAGCGTACGGTCGAGCTCGTTGCCTATGCGGGCGACCGCAAGGTGTACGGCTTTCGCGGCGCGGTGATGGGGCCGCTCGACGCGCCGTCGAAGAAGCCCGCGAAGCGGAGCAGGCGATGAAGCTCTCGCGGCGCGCGTATGCGGAGATGTTCGGGCCCACGGTGGGCGATCGCGTGCGCCTCGGCGACACCGATCTCTTCGTCGAGGTCGAGCGCGACCTCACGACTTACGGCGAAGAGGTGAAATTCGGCGGCGGCAAGGTGATCCGCGACGGCATGGGCCAAAGCCAGCGCCTGTCGAAGGACGTCGCCGATACGGTGATTACGAATGCGCTGGTGATCGACTGGTGGGGCATCGTCAAGTGCGACATCGCAATCAAGGACGGGAAGATCGCGAGGCTCGGCAAGGCCGGCAATCCCGACGTCCAGCCCGCGATCGACATCGTGATCGGCGCGGGCACCGAGATCATCGCGGGCGAAGGGATGATCGTCACCGCGGGAGGGCTCGACACGCACATCCACTACATCTGCCCGCAGCAGATCGAGGAAGCGCTCATGTCGGGTGTGACGACGATGATGGGGGGCGGCACGGGACCCGCTACCGGCACCTTCGCGACGACGTGCACCCCGGGCCCGTGGCACATCCATCGCATGCTCGAGTCCGCCGAAGCGTTCCCGATGAACCTGGGTTTCATGGGCAAGGGGAATTGCGCGACACCGGGCGCGCTCGCCGAGCAGGTCGAGGCGGGCGCCTACGGCTTGAAGCTCCATGAAGACTGGGGCACTACACCGGCCGCCATCGACAACTGCCTGAAGGTCGCCGACAAGCACGACGTGCAGGTCACGATTCACACCGACACTATCAACGAGTCTGGGTTTGTCGAGTCGACGCTGCAGGCGATCGGCGGGCGCGCCATCGGCACGTTCCATACGGAAGGCGCCGGCGGCGGCCACGCGCCGGACATCATCAAGGCGTGCGGCGAACCCAACGTGCTGCCGTCGTCGACCAACCCGACCATGCCGTACACCGTCAACACCGTCGACGAGCACCTCGACATGCTGATGGTGTGCCACCACCTCGATCCCGCGATCGCGGAAGACGTCGCGTTCGCCGAATCGCGCATCCGCCGCGAGACCATCGCCGCCGAGGACATCCTCCATGACATCGGCGCGTTCTCGATGATGTCGTCGGACAGCCAGGCGATGGGTCGCGTGGGCGAGGTGATCATCCGCACCTGGCAAGCGGCGCACAAGATGAAGCAGCAGCGCGGCGCACTCGCTCCGGATACGGCGCGCAACGACAATTTCCGCGTGAAGCGCTACATCGCGAAGTACACGATCAATCCGGCGATCACGCAGGGCGTGTCGCACGTCGTAGGCTCGGTCGAGCCCGGCAAGCTCGCCGACCTCGTGTTGTGGAAGCCGGCGTTCTTCGGCGCGAAGCCGTCGTTGATCCTGAAGGGCGGTGCGATCGCCGCGGCGGCGATGGGCGACCCCAACGCATCGATCCCGACGCCGCAGCCCGTGCACTATCGCCCGATGTTCGCGTCGTTCGGCCGCGCGCTCAATACTTCGGTCACGTTCGTGTCGAAGGCAGCGCTCAGGAATCCCGCGGTGCGCGCACTGAAGCTCGTGAAGCCGCTCGTGGCCGTGAAGAACACGCGCAAGATCGGCAAGAGGGACATGAAGCTCAACGACGCGACGCCGCGGATCGACGTCGATCCGGAGACGTACGCGGTGCGCGCCGACGGCGAGCTCCTCGTGTGCGAGCCCGCGAAGTCGCTGCCGCTCGCGCAGCGCTACTTCCTGTTCTGATGGTCACGATTCGCGAACGGGCGGACGCCGCGTCCGCCTGCGACTGCGATCTCGTCCTGTCGTTCGAATTCCGCCAGAAGAGCCGGCTTTTCACGCGACTTGCGACCGGCGAGGAAGTCGGCCTCGTGCTCGACCGCGGCACGGTGTTGCGGGGCGGCGAGCGATTGCGCGCCGACGATGGCCGCGTCGTTCGGGTGGTGGCGGCCGACGAAGCCTTGATGGAAGCGCGTTGTGTCGATGCCGCCACGCTCGCGCGTTGCGCGTTTCACCTTGGCAACCGGCACACGCCGGTCGAAGTGCGCGACGGCGCACTGCGCTTTGCCGCCGACGACGTGCTCGCGGGGATGCTGCGCGGACTGGGTGCGACGGTGCAGCCGTTGTCGGCGCCGTTCGAGCCGGAAGCAGGCGCGTACGCCGCAGGCCATCACCATCATTCGGGCGACCAGAAGCACACGGGCATCATCCACGACATGATGACGAAGCCGCGGCGATGAGCGAACCTCGTGCGTTTGCTGCAGCTTGCGAGCCCCGCGCTGCCCATCGGTGGCTACAGCTATTCGCAGGGACTCGAGTGGATGGTGGAGACGCGCGACGTGCGCGACGCCGCGAGCGCGCAGGCGTGGATCGGCGAAATGCTCGACATCGCGATGGCGCGTTGCGAGGCGCCGGTCGTGGTTCGCCTGGGCACGCTCGCGAGCCTCGGCGATTGGGATGGCTTCGCGAGATGGCATGCGTGGTTTCGTGCGTCGCGCGAAACCTCGGAATTGTTGGCCGAGTCGCAGCAGATGGGTGGCGCGCTCGGCAAATTGATCGTGGACCTCGCCCTTGCGGACGACGCCGCGCGCGACGCGATGGCGGGTTGCCACCCGCTCACGCTGCCTGGCGCGTACGCTTTGGCGGCGCGCTCGCTCGCAATCGAGCCGCAGGACGCGGCGGTGGCCTATCTCTGGTCGTGGCTCGAGAACCAGGTGCTGGCCGCGATCAAGGCCGTTCCGCTTGGCCAGGTCGCGGGCCAGAAGATGCTGCTCGCGCTGGGTGCGAGAATCCCGGAGGTCGTCCGGCGCGCGCAAGCCATGGACGACGACGACGTGACGAGCTTCGCCCCGGGTCTCGCGCTGGTATCGGCGCGCCACGAAACGCAATACAGCCGGCTCTTTCGATCATGAAGCAACCCCTTCGCGTCGGCATCGGCGGTCCGGTCGGATCGGGCAAGACCGCGCTCACGCTTTCGCTTTGCCGCGCGCTGCGCGAACGCTACGAGATCGCGGTCGTCACCAACGACATCTATACCGAGGAAGACGCAGCGTTCCTCGTGCGCAATGAAGCGCTTGCCGCGGACAGGATCATCGGTGTCGAAACCGGCGGATGCCCGCATACCGCGATCCGCGAGGACGCCTCCATCAACCTCGAAGCGGTGGACCGGCTCGCGGCGCGCTTCGGCAACCTCGACGTCGTGTTCGTCGAAAGCGGCGGCGACAACCTCGCCGCCACGTTCAGCCCGGAGCTCTCCGACCTCACGCTATACGTCATCGACGTCGCGGCCGGCGACAAGATTCCGCGCAAGGGCGGACCCGGCATCACACGATCCGATCTTCTGGTGATCAACAAGATCGACCTGGCGCCGATGGTCGGTGCATCGCTCGAGGTCATGGATCGCGACGCGAAGAGAATGCGCGGCGAGCGGCCGTTCGTCTTCACCAACCTCAAGACGGGTCAGGGCCTGGCCGACGTCATCGCGTTCATCGAGCGGCAGGGCATGCTGCAACGGGCCTAATGGCGCTCGAGTACGGCCCGCTGATCGAGCGGTACGGCTACCTCGCGACGTTCGCGGGAACGCTCATCGAGGGCGAGTCGCTGCTGATCCTGTCAGGCCTTGCGGCGCATCGCGGTTACCTGGCGCTTCCGTTCGTGGTGCTCGTCGGTGCGGTCGGGGGTGCGATAGGCGACCTGGTCTTCTTTCTTCTCGGGCGCCACTACGGCAGCGATCTCATTGCGCGCTTCCCGCGTTTTGCGCCGGCCGCCGACCGCGTGCACGCGATGATCGAGCGGCATCCGACGGCGACGATCCTCGCCGTGCGCTTCATGTACGGGTTGCGCACGGCGGGGCCTGCAATCATCGGCACCACGAAGGTCCCGCTCGCCGAGTTTGCAGCGATCAACGCGATCGGCGCGTTGCTGTGGAGCGCCTGCTGGGCCGGTGCCGGTTATGTGCTCGGCAAGGCCGCCGAGCACATGCTGGGCGACCTCGCGAAGGTCGAGCGCGAGCTCTTCGGCGCGGTCATTGTTGCGATCGTGTTGGGGCTCGTCGCGTGGCACGTGTGGCGTGCAAGAGCGAGGCGCGCGAAAGCGGTCTGAAGATGCGTGGGCGGCTTCCTGGCCATCGCCCGTCAGCCGAACCAGCTTCCAACCATAACGCCCGCCGCGCCTGCCGCCGCCGCGATGCCTAACGTCTGCAGAGTCGTCGAGAGCACGCGCCGCTTGCCGATCTTCGCCCGGCCTATCCCGAGCACGACGAGCACGGCCGCAGTCGCCGCGAGCGACACGAAGCGCGCTTCGTTCATCGGCAGCAGCGCGAAGGGAACGACGGGCACCAGCGCAGCGAAGATGTCGGCCACGAACATCCACGACGCACGGGCGATCGGGCTCGCTTCGGAGGCCGCGTCGCCGGCGTCGTAGGCGAGGTGCAGCGCGCGCGGCAGCTGCGGGTAGCGCTTGCCGAGCGCATTGAGCTCGTCGACCGCTTCGACGGCAACACCGTTCGCCACGAGCACCTTGCGCATCGCGTCGTCGGCGACGAGATCCGTGCGTACGGCATCCGCGTGCTGGCGCGCCTGGTCGCGTGCGGTCTCGGCGTCGAGATACGCACCCGCCATCATCGAGACTGCGGCGGCGATCGCTCCCGTCAATCCCGCGACGAGGACCGTGCGCGTGTCATTGGTGCTCGCGGCGACACCGAAGACGAGTCCGAAGATCGACACGGTGCCGTCCTCCATGCCGAACACGATGTCGCCGAAGGAGGCTTTGAACGAAACGGCGATGCGACTTGCCAGTGAAGGGCTCACGGAGTTTCCAAATTGGTGCGAACGGGGTCAACGTGCACCGATTTGAATCGGAGAGGATGCACGCAAATGCGGCAAAGGCCTTGCCGGCAAGTCGAGTCGATCGGTGATTCATTCATTAAATCATGGTTTTGCACGCGGCGACGACACGGCTGGCATGCGCCGTGCAAAGCATCACTCGAAGTCGAGGACGCCATAACGCAAACGATATTGCCCACGCGCCTTCGAAGTCACGCACGCTCGTCAATCTCTCAAAAGCGGGGACCCTACATGCAACGCAGAAAATTCATCCGGACATCGCTCGCGGCGTCGCTCGCGGCCGCCGGCCTCACCATCGGTTTCTCTGCTTCAGCCGCGGACACGATCAAGGTCGGCGTGCTGCATTCCCTCTCCGGCACGATGGCGATCAGCGAAACGTCGCTCAAGGACGTGGCGCTGATGACGATCGACGAGATCAACGCCAAGGGCGGCGTCATGGGCAAGAAGCTCGAGGCCGTCGTCGTCGACCCCGCCTCCAACTGGCCGTTGTTCGCCGAGAAGGCGCGCCAGCTCATCTCGCAGGACAAGGTCGCGGTGGTGTTCGGCTGCTGGACTTCGGTGTCGCGCAAGTCGGTGCTGCCGGTGTTCGAGGAGACCAACGGGCTCCTGTTCTACCCCGTGCAGTACGAAGGCGAGGAGCTTTCCAAGAACGTGTTCTACACCGGCGCGGCGCCGAACCAGCAGGCGATCCCCGCCGTCGAGTACCTGATGAGCAAGGAAGGCGGCGGCGCGAAGCGCTGGGTCCTCCTGGGAACCGACTATGTCTATCCGCGTACGACCAACAAGATCCTCCGCGCCTTCCTCAAGTCGAAAGGTGTCGATGAGAAGGATATCGACGAGAAGTACACGCCCTTCGGTCATTCGGATTACCAGACGATCGTCGCCGACATCAAGAAGTTTGCGGCAGGCGGCAAGACGGCTGTGGTCTCCACGATCAACGGCGATTCGAACGTTCCTTTCTACAAGGAGCTCGGCAACCAGGGCTTGAAGGCGACCGACGTCCCGGTGGTCGCGTTCTCGGTGGGTGAAGAAGAGCTCCGCGGTGTCGACACCAAGCCGCTGGTCGGTCACCTCGCGGCGTGGAACTACTTCATGTCGGTGAAGAACCCCGCCAACGACGCGTTCAAGAAGAAGTGGGCCGATTACGCCAAGGCGAAGAAGCTGCCCGGCTCTGACAAGCCGTTGACGAACGATCCGATGGAAGCGACGTACGTCGGCATGTGGATGTGGAAGCAGGCCGTCGAGAAGGCCAAGTCGACCGACACCGACAAGGTCGTCGCGGCGATGGCGGGCCAGAAGTTCAATGCACCCGACGGCTTCGAGATCAAGATGGACGAGAAGAACCACCATCTGTGGAAGCCCGTGCTGATCGGCGAGATCCAGGCCAACGGCCAGTTCAATGTCGTGTGGAAGACCAAGGGCCCGGTGCGTGCGCAGCCGTGGAGCCAGTTCATCGCCGGCAACGAGACCAAGAAGGACGAGCCGGAAAAGAAGTAATGCAGTAACAGGGAAGGGTGGACAGCCCGCCGGCGCGGGGGAGGAGAGCGATAAGCCGTTTGCCGCTCGCCTCCGAAGCGCCGGTTTTTTTTGGAACACTCGCAGTATCGAAGGAACACGCGGCGTGCGCTATCTCGTGATGTTGTTGTTCGCGCTGGCGACGCAAGCTGCGTCGGCTTTGCCGGCGGACATCGTGCACGACCTCGCGTTCGGTGAAGGCGACGAGCGCGCCAAGGCGATCGGCGCGCTGGTCGCGAGCGGCGATGCAGCGGCGCTGCCGCTCCTGCAAGCGTTGATCGACGGCGATGTCCAGACCGTCGGCGACAAGACGGTCCTCATCGTCAAGGGCGACAAGGCGGTCGATGCGGCGACGGGGCAAGCGGTCTCGCCGCTTCCCGACAATCGCGACGACCTCGTCGTCAACAACCGACTTCGAAGGTCGCTTGCTACCGCGATCGCGTCGTTCAAGTTGTCGTCGCCCGACCGCGCGGTCCGGCTCGCGGCGGCCAGGGAACTGCAAAACAGCGCCGACGAGGAGGCCTTGCCCGCCATTGCGGCTGCGCTGGCCAAGGAGCCGGACGCCGAGATCAAGGGACTGCTGACGCTCACCCAAGCGTCGGTACAGCTCGCAAGCACGGATCGCGCGACGAGGCTCGCCGCAATCCGCGCGCTCGCTCAAAGCGACGCGGGCGCGACGCGCACCATGCTGCTCGAGATCGTGGCCAAGAAGGACGGCAAGTTCGTCGAGCCCGACGACGAGATACGGGTCGAGGCCGAGCGCTCGCTGTCCGCGGTCGAAGGACGCCTTCAGAAGGGCGACATCGCGGCACGCGTCTTCAGCGGCATCTCGCTCGGTACCATCCTGCTGCTCGCCGCGCTGGGCCTCGCGATCACCTACGGCCTCATGGGCGTCATCAACATGGCGCACGGCGAGCTCATCATGATCGGGGCTTACGCGACGTACGTCGTGCAGAACCTGTTCCGCCAGTACGCGCCGGGCGCATTCGACTGGTACCTCCTGTTCGCGATTCCCGTGGCGTTCGTCGTGAGCGGGCTCGTCGGCGTGGCGCTCGAGCGCACCGTGATCCGTCACCTGTACGGGCGCCCGCTCGAGACGTTGCTCGCGACGTGGGGACTGAGCCTCATCCTGATCCAGGCCGTACGCACGATGTTCGGCGCGCAGAACGTGCAGGTCGAGAACCCGGCGTGGATGTCCGGCGGTGTCGAGATCATGACGAACGTCGTGCTGCCTTACAGCCGCATCGTCATCATCGGATTCGCAGCGTTCGTGCTGCTGCTCGTCTACATCCTGCTCACGCGCACTCGGCTCGGGTTGTTCGTGCGCGCCGTGACGCAGAACCGCCAGATGGCGAGCGCGCTCGGCGTGCGCACGCCGAAGGTCGACATGCTCGCCTTCGGCTTGGGGTCCGGCCTTGCGGGGCTCGCGGGCTGCGCGCTTTCGCAAATCGGCAACGTCGGTCCCGATCTCGGGCAGAGCTACATCGTCGACTCGTTCATGGTCGTCGTGCTGGGCGGCGTCGGCCAGCTCGCCGGGACCGTGTACGCGGCGCTCGGCCTCGGCATTGCCAACAAGTTCCTCGAAGCCTGGCAAGGCGCGGTGCTCGCGAAGATCGCCGTGCTCGTGTTCATCATCATCTTCATCCAGAAGCGCCCGCAGGGATTGTTCGCGCTCAAAGGACGAACCGTTGAGACCTAGCATAACGCCAGCGTTCGTTCCCGGCAGCGTCACGCGCGGCGCGGGGGCTCTGCCGCGTCTCTGGTCTGGCCGCGCATGGGCGTTCATCGGCATCGCCGCGCTGATCCTCTGCGTGATCGTTCCGGTAGGCAACCTGCTCGTGCCGCCGGGCAGCGTGTTCCACGTGTCCGATTTCACGGTTACGCTCGCGGGCAAGATCATGTGCTACGCGATCGTCGCGCTCGCGATGGACTTGATCTGGGGCTATACCGGCATCCTGTCGCTCGGCCACGGCCTCTTCTTCGCGCTCGGCGGCTACGCGATGGGGATGTACCTCATGCGCTCCATCGGCCGCGACGGCGTCTACCAGAGCACCCTCCCGGACTTCATGGTGTTCCTCGACTGGAAGGCGTATCCCTGGTACTGGAGCTTCACCGAGCACTTCTGGTACGCCGCGCTGCTCGTGGTCCTCGTGCCCGGCATCCTCGCGTTCGTCTTCGGGTTCTTCGCCTTCCGCTCTCGCATCAAGGGCGTCTATTTCTCGATCATTACGCAGGCCCTCACGTACGCGTTCATGCTGCTGTTCTTCCGCAACGACACGGGCTTCGGCGGCAACAACGGCTTCACCGACTTCAAGCGCATCCTGGGCTTCCCGATTACCGCGCCCGGCACGCGCGTCGTGCTGTTCATGATCACCGGCCTCGCGCTCATCGGCTTCCTCTGCCTCGGCCGCGCCATCGTGAACTCCAAGCTCGGCCGGGTGCTGACCGCCATCCGCGACGCCGAGACGCGCGTCATGTTCTCGGGGTACAACCCCGTCTACTTCAAGCTCTTCATCTGGACACTGTCGGCGGTGATCTGCGGCATCGCGGGCGCGCTGTACGTGCCGCAGGTCGGCATCATCAACCCGAGCGAGATGTCTCCGGCGAATTCGATCGAGATCGCGATCTGGACCGCGGTGGGCGGGCGCGGGACCTTGATCGGGCCCGTGATCGGCGCGGCGGCGGTGAGTCTCGCCAAGAGCTTCTTCACGCAGGCGCTGCCCGAGTATTGGCTCTACATGCTGGGCCTGATCTTCATCCTGGTGACCTTGTACCTGCCGCGCGGCATCGCGGGACTCTGGATGGGGAAACGCAAGTGAATCCAGTGCTCATGGCAGGGGGCGACGCGAGAGCGCGATCGAGGAGCATCAGCGACGGGCACGTAGTCAATCGCGCCGTCGTCGACACCAGCCATGGTGCCATCCTGTACCTCGAATCGGTGTCCGTGAGCTTCGACGGCTTCAAGGCCTTGAACGACTTGACACTCACCGTCGATGCGGGCGAATTGCGCTGTGTCATCGGGCCGAACGGCGCGGGCAAGACCACGATGATGGACGTGATCACCGGCAAGACCCGCCCCGACGCCGGCACCGCGTTCTTCGGCCAGTCCATCGATCTCACGCGATTGTCCGAGCCCGCGATCGCGGATATCGGCATCGGCCGCAAGTTCCAGAAGCCTACGGTGTTCACCGATCACACGGTGTTCGAGAACCTCGAGCTCGCCAGGAAGGCGGACAAGCGCGTGTGGCCGACGCTGCGCGCGAGGCTCGATTCTGCCGCGCGCGATCGCATCGCCACGATTCTCGACACGATCAAGCTCACATCGCACGCAGACCGGCTCGCGGGCATGCTTTCGCACGGCCAGAAGCAGTGGCTCGAGATCGGCATGCTGCTGATGCAGGAGCCGCAGCTGCTTCTGCTCGACGAGCCCGTCGCGGGCATGACCGACGACGAGACGATGCGCAGCGCCGAGCTCTTCCAGTCGCTCGCAGGCGATTACACGCTGGTCGTGGTGGAGCACGACATGGACTTCGTCGCGCAGATTGCCGATCGGGTCACGGTGCTGCACGAAGGCCACGTGCTCGCCGAAGGCTCGATGCAGCAAGTACAGCAGAACGAGCAGGTGATCGAAGTGTTCCTCGGACGCTAACGATGCTGAAGGTCGAGAAGCTGAATCAATACTACGGCGGCAGCCACATCCTGCGCGACGTCTCGTTCGACGTGCCGGCGGGCAAGTGCACGACGCTGCTCGGGCGCAACGGGGTAGGCAAGACGACGCTGCTGCGCGTGCTCATGGGATTGCTGCCCGCGCGTTCGGGCCACATCAAATTCGGCGATGCCGACATCGCGAGCCTTCCGCCGTATGCGCGCGCGAGCCTCGGCTTGGGCTACGTTCCCCAAGGCCGCGACATCTTTCCGCGTCTCACGGTGGCCGAGAATCTCGAAATGGGCCTCGCGACGCACAAGCGTGGCGCGGGCGTCCCGGGATTCATCTTCGAGATGTTCCCGGTGCTGAAGGACATGCTTTCGCGCCGAGGCGGCGATCTATCGGGCGGCCAGCAGCAGCAGCTCGCGATCGGACGCGCGCTTACCCTGCGTCCCAAGGTGCTCATCCTCGACGAGCCCACCGAAGGCATCCAGCCGTCGATCATCAAGGACATCGAGCGCGCGATCCGCAAGCTCACGAGCGGCGGCGAGATGGCGATCCTCCTGGTCGAGCAGTACTACGATTTCGCGAAATCGCTTGCCGATCATTATGTCGTCATGTCGCGCGGCGAAGTCGTCGCGCAAGGCGACGGTGCCGACATGGACGCGAACAACGTGCGCGCGCTGCTCGCCGTCTAGCTGCTAGAGGTTCCGCCGCGCCGCCATCTCCATGCCGATCTCGGCGAGCACCGTCTTGTCGAGCGCTTCCTGCGCGTGCGGAAGCAGGCTCGTCTCCTCCTTCGCGATATGCGCCGTGTAGCCTGCGCAGAACGCCTCCACCTCGCGGATCGGGAGGTGACCGCTGCGGCCGACGCCGACCGCCGCGAGTCGCGGGCGCAGGCGGAGCCAGCGCTCGCCCAGCGCGACGTGGTCGCTCTCGATTTGCGAGCACAACGCCGCGAGGTCCGGGCGCGCCGACAGGAGCCGCGGCAGGAGCGTCGCCTCCTCGTCCGCGTGGTGGTTGACCGCGGCGGTGTCGAAGTAGCGCATGATCGCCGCCGCGGCAGTGCGGGCGTCCGCGTCGGCGTGGTTCTCGGGCAGATGCCGGCAAAGGCGAGAGAGCGTTGCGAGCTGGCGCTCCATCCGGCGGTGGCACGCGCGCAGCACGCCGATCGGGTCGTCGAATCCGGGCGCCGCGTGGAAGGGATCGATCATTGCGGGCTCCCTCCGCGCACTTCCCGCGAGAGATGATGCGCCGACGTTGTCGGTCGCCACCTGGTCGCGCGGGGACGCGCGCTCACTTGTCCGTCCGCGCCTTCAGCTCGTCGCGCAGCTCGCGGATCTCGTCGCGCAACTCGCGGATCTCGCGCTGCAGGGCGTCGCGCATCTTCGCCTCCTCGCCTCCAATGAAAAACGTCACGACGTGCGCCGTGAACACCGTCATCATCGCGACGCCGACGAGCACGGTGAGCGCGGCAAGCATGCGCGTCGCGGGCGTGGTCGGCACGATGTCGCCGTAGCCCACGGTCGCGCCGGTGATGAATGCAAGCCACAGCCCGTCGGTGAACGTGCGAATGGCAGGGTCGAGCCAATAGAACAAGGCGCCCAGCGTCAGCATGGTGAACACCGCGATGCCAAGGAGCATCGGCGCACCCTTGCGCGTGAACAGGACGCGCAACTCGGCGACGGTGCGCACCAGGACGAGGACGGCGACGGCCGCGCGCATCGCGCGCACGATCGCGATCCACTCCGTCGCGGCGCCGAATGCAGCGGCTGCCGCGCCGCATATGATGACGACGTTCAGCCAATTCTCGAGGAGATAGCGCAGCGGAAAGCTCGACACCTTCATCATCCAAGCGAGCTCCACGACGAACGCTATGAGGATGACGAAGTCGAGGACCGACGCGACGTCGTGCCACACAGGGTGGAGCTCCGACGTGGACAGGAGGTACGCCGGCACCGACATGAGCGCGACCGCCACCATGATCCAGTGCAGGCGGTCTTGCCAGTGGCGCGCGACCTTGTTGTCGTCGGGGGCCACGCCGCCGAGGCCGAGCCAGACGAGCGGAGAGTGCGTCATGGACGATTCGGTTGCGTCATTGCCCGCGATGATGCGGGTCGACGCCGCATCCCGCAAGTCACGGCGTGCGGCCCGTGAGGGTGACGAACTGCGCGCCCTCGGCGTGCGGCCGCGTGCCGTAGTCCCACGCCTCCTGGATGCGTTCGAAACCGGCGTCCACGAGGGCCGCGCGGAGCTCGGCGTGCGCGCGCGGGCGGATCACTTCGGTGACCTCGATCGTTTCCACGACGTCGCCCGCGCCGCTCACGAGCTCGTAACGACGCTCGATGCGGTTGGTGCAGTCGGAAAGGGGCGTGATCCGCTTGGTGCGAGCGAGTGTGAAGGCACCGAACGCGCGCCGGTAGTCGGGCGTGAAGTCGCTTTGCGATTCCACCTCCCGTGGAACGAACGCATCCACGACGGCGATGCCGCCGGGCACGAGTGCGTCGCGGACGCCGCGCAGGAACGCGGCAAGGTCGTCGTCCGTGACGAGATAGGTGACGAGCGAGTACGGGCAGAGCACGCAGGCGAGCGTTGCGCGCGCGAACGGCAGGCGGCGTCCATCGGCTTGCGCGGCGCGCATCGGCATGCGCGCGGACGACGCCTTGCGCGCGAGCTCGCGGAGCATGGGCGCGGACGCGTCCACCCCGTAAGCGTCGTGTCCGCCGCGCAGCAACGGCAGGAGGATGCGCCCATTGCCGCAACCCACCTCGAGGACGCGGCCGCGTTGCCTCGCGCATTGATGCGCATAGAACGCGACGTCGTCGAAGCGCATGTTCTGCGCCATGTCGACGTCGTAGAAACGGGCGATGCGGTCGTAGGTGCTAAGTGACGAGGTCATCGATCAGTGCGCGCAACCGGGCGACGGAATGATGCCATCCGAAGGCGTCGAGATGCGCAGGATCGGCACGCTCGAGCGCATGCCGGCGCGCCGCGTCGCGCAAAAGCGCAACGATCGGGCCGGCCATGCCGGCGACGTCCGGAACGACGACGAGGCCGGGTGTCGCGCCCGCGAATCCACGCGCGCCGTCCGCGGTGGTCACGCACACCCGGGCCGCGGCGAGCGTCTCCACCAGCTTCACCGCGGAGCCGCGGATATCGATGAGCGGGTTGATGGCAAGCGTGGCCTCGGCGAGCAGGCGCGGGACGTCGTCGCGATGGCCCATGACCGAGACGCCCGACTGCGTGAAAAGGGCGTCGCCGCGTACGATCTCGAGCGACTCGTCGCCGCCCAGGATCGTGAGCGTCGCTCCCGGGATCGCCTTGCGGACGCGCGGCCACGCGTCGCGCAGGAAGCGCGTGATCCCCGAATGGTTCGGGCCGTAGCGGAACGGTCCGACGAATATGACGTGCGCCCCTTCCGAGGGCGCGTACGCATCGCCGATGACTCGGGCGCCGTTGGCCACGATCGTCACGCGCGGATGCGCTATCAACGCGGCATCCTCGGGCGAGCACACGGTCACCGCGTCGTAGCGCGCGACGTCGCGCGCGAACGCCTCGAATTGCGTTTCGTCGCCGAAGTCGTCGCGGTCGTACGCATCGTGCAGGTCGAGGATCCAGCGTGCGCGTCCTGCGCGCTCGTGCACAAGCGGAGCGAGCTCTGCATGCTGCACGACGATGGCGTCGGGGTCGGTTTCGCGAATGGCCACGCGCAACGCACCGATCAACGCCGGATGACAATGCTCGAGCGCGCGCGCGCCAAGGCCCGTAGACGTCGACCCGCGATTGCCGCGCTGCACGAGGCTCACGTCCAAGAGCCCGTCGAAGTCGGCGAAGCTTCGCGCGTCGTACAACGTCGCCTCGTCGCTCAAGAGCCCGACGTTCATCGTGCCCTTGAGTCCGCGCACCAGCTCGGCCACGCGGCGAGCACCGCCGTGACGAGGCGGAAACACGGCAAACGGCGCTACGAACAACACGGTCGACGCATCGTCGCGGCGCTCGCGCAAACGGAAGCTGTATGACGAGTGCAGACGCGCGCCAGCGACGATCGAGGGCGGCGCGAGCGGTTGCGGCTCGCGTCGTGCGCGGATTCGATGCTCGAAAACGCCGCGCGCGACGGCGGGGAGCGCGATCTCGCGCTGGCTCTCGTAGCGCAAGTCGCACACGCGATCCATGAGCACCGCGGGCGGCGTTGCGCTCGCATCGTGGCGCGCGTCGAACAGCACGCGATTGCGCTCGACGATGCGGTCGAGCTCCTCGCGCGCGTAGAAGCGCGACGTCGTCGCGCGGTGCCGGTGCGACGCCAGGGAGTCGGGACAGAACAGCACCTCGTAGCCCTCGCGCCACGCGCGCACGCTCCATTCGACGTCCTCCCAGTAGAACGGATCGTAGGCCCGGCTGGCGGGAAGGTAGCGCGCAAGCAGCGACGTGCGAAACAAGGACGCGCCGCCGCTCGCGCAAAGCTGAAGCGAAGCGGATGCGGGAGGCGGCGCGTGATAGAGCCGCAGCCCGGCCGCGTCGACGTACCAGTCGGTGAATCCGGTCTCCTCGCGCCGGCCGCTCGCGTCCGATTGAAGGATCTGCGAGCCGATCGCGAACACGCGCTCGCCGCGCAGCGGCAGCAGTGCCGAGAGCGCGCCTCCGTCGAGCGTCATGTCGTTGTTCAGCAGATACGTGCCGCCCGTGCGCACGCGCGCGAGCCCGCGCTCGATCGCGCCGGCGAACCCGAGCGGGGCGTCGCTATGCTCCCACTCGACTTCCGGGTAGTCGCGAGCGAGCGCGTCGTATTTCGACTTGGGCGCCCCATTGGCGACGACCACGACCTGCGTCGGCTCGCGGATCTCGCGCAACGCGTGGTATGCGCACACCAGTGCTTGGCGCAGCATGTCGGGCGCATCGCGCTCGGGGACGACGATGCCGACGCCGGGCGGCCACGGGCCGATGGACGTGGGACGACGCGCACGCACGAGTGGTGCGAACGCGCTTGCGAGGGTCGTCGCCAAGGAGAGCGGCGCGAGGCGCAGGCGCTGCCGCCAGCTCGTGCCCCACACGATCAAGAGCTCAAACTATGAGCGGATCGCTTCGCCACCATGCGTCGGGATCGCGGGACGGCGCCGCAAACGCAAGCGCCTGGTCGGCGAACATCGTGGCCCACACGTTCGCTTGCGCGGGTGATGCGCTTCTCGCGAATGCGACGCCGCTGCCCGCCCGGACGTGGCGAGAGAGCGACTGGCGAAGCCGCGCGAGGCCGACGCGGTCGGGCGGCTGCTGCGGCCGGTGCGCGCCCAGCAGGTACCCGACGCGCAGCGTCTGCGCCACCACGTCGATGCGCGCGGGGCCGCTGCCCGAAGCGCTGCACAGCGTCTCCGGCAAATGCGAATCGTGATTCGCGTACGCGAGCAGCATGTCGAATTGCGCCGAGATCGACGGCAGCGTGTCGTGAAAGCGCGGATGTTGCGGCATGCCGAGAACGCCCTCGAACGCGTAGAGCAGTGGATGCGTCTCGCGATGAGGCTCGCGCGCGAGAAGCGACAGCGAGGCCGCGAAGGTGCGCTCGGCCGCGACGCGCAGCTCGCCCGGAACGTCCAGCACTTGCGCGGCGCGAAGGATGCCGGCGGCGGCCTTGGTGAGGAAAGGACCGCGCCGCGTTGACCAGCGGTTCGGAATCGGGCCACCGGGGCCGTTGGGCACGCAGGCGTCGAAGGCGCCGTCGCTCGCGACGAGACGGGAAAGCGCGCGGCAAACGCCGTCGACCACCGCGGGATCGGGCGACAGGAGCCCGGTACGCGCCGCCGCGGCAAGGCCGCGCAGCACCATCGCGAGGTCGAAGCAGAAGAGGGCCTGGTTGCGCCAGTCTCCGGAGGTTCCGTCGAAGTGCACGCGCGTCGGCAGGCTCGGCATCGCGAGCCACTTGGCGAGCCAGCGCTGGACGCCGCATGCTCGTTCCGCGTCGTCGGCGTCATGGTCGCGCGCAGTGCGCCAGGCGAGCCAGGTGAGGTAGTAGCCCGCGATCTCCGGGTACACGTACGACGGAGTTCCCGACACCGAAATGCATCCGGCGACCGCGCCGGCATGCGGCCCGCTGTGGGATTGCGCGACATGACGCAGCCAAGCGGCGAGCGAACCGTGGGATCGCGGCGCTCCGCTGGCGCCTGTCGTGGCGAGGGTGGTCCGGCCGCTCGTCATTTCAGGCGGCTGCCGCGTCGGCAAGGACTGATTCGAGCACGTCGACGACGCGGGACGCGGCCGCGCCATCGCCGAACGGCGCGCCGCGGTCGAACGGGAGCGGCGCACGGCGAGGCAGCGCGAGCATCGCGAGCGCTTCGCGCACGATGTCCCGGTGCCCTGCGCCGACGATGCGCACGAAGCCCGTTTCCACGCACTCCGGCCGCTCCGTGCACGAGCGCGGCACGATGAGCGGTACGCCAAGATGCGCGACCTCTTCCTGGATGCCGCCCGAGTCGCTGATCACGAGCGCGGCGCTTGCGGCGGCGGAGATGAACTCGCGATACGCGAGCGGCTGCACCAGCGAAAATCGCGAATCGCCCGATAGCTGCTTGCGCAGCCGATGCGCCATGCGCGGGTTCGGATGAACGGGGACGAGCATCGTGAGTTCCGGCACGCGATCGCATATCTCGACCAGGGCATTGCAGATCGCGTCGGCCTTGCCGTCCCAGTTCTCGCGGCGATGCAACGTGACGAGCACGCGCCGCCCGACTTCGGTCCTGGGCGCGATCGCGTGCTGCGACAGCAGCCCGCGCAAGCTGTCGATGCCCGTGTTGCCGGTCTGATGAATGCGCTCCGCCGGCACGCCTTCCGCCACGAGGTTGGCGTAAGCCGAGTCGCACGGCGCGAAGTGAAGGTCGGCGTGGCGCGCGATCTGCCGGCGAAACCACTCCTCGGGGAACGGATCGGCCGGCGTGGGGGCTCGAAGGCCGGCCTCCACGTGAGCCACGGGACACTCGGCGCGGGCTGCCGCCCGCGCGCCCGCGTAAGCGGTCAGCGTGTCACCCTGGACGATCACGAGCCAAGGCTCGATCTGCGCAATGGTCTGCGAAAGCGCGGCGATCAGGCGGTTGCTCGCCACGGCGAGATTGGGGGACGGGAGAAGCGGCGGCACCTCGACGTCGCATCGCACGTCGAATTCGGCGAAAGTCCGGCGCACCGCCTCCGGATGCTGCCCGCTGTTGACGACGATGCCGGCAAACGACCGGCGGTCGCGCAGCTCGTGGATCACCGGGGCGAGCTTGATGCATTCCGGCCGCGTTCCGGCGACGATCAAGATCTCCCTGTGCGGGAGTCGAGCATGCGGACGGCTCGCCAGGACACGCGGCCGCGACGTGTTTCGTTGGAACACGAACCCCCCAAATTAGGCAGTCGACTGCCGGCTGGTCACCGGTCTTGATCCTTGCTGCCGCCCCGGAGCCGGAGCGACGTGCGCCGAATGTAACAAGTTGTTTCCGGAGCCACAAGACCTTTGGTCCACTCGCGTATCGGCGCTCGGCGGGTGTCGCCATTTTGCAAACTTGCGCGGCGAAAACGGCCGCGGCGTGCCGCCGTGGCGTACAAGATGGCGGCGAAACACCGTCCGACGCCGTCCGGCGGCCAAAAATATGACAACTGGGTGGGCCCGGCTGGATTCGAACCAGCGACCAAAGGATTATGAGTCCTCTGCTCTAACCGACTGAGCTACAGGCCCCCGAGGGGAGAGCTAATTCTAGCAATGCGCTCCCTGCGAGACCCGGGTTTGTGGCGTTAACTAGGCGCCGTCCCGATTCCGTCGGAAACTATCGTCACGGCCGTCAGACACGGAGGAGGACACCATGACGCAGGCAACGGCCCCGCTTGCAGGGGTGAAAGTCGTCGAGCTCGGGACGCTCATCGCCGGTCCCTATTGCTCGAGCGTGCTCGCGCAATTCGGTGCGGACGTGGTCAAGGTGGAGTCGCCCGGCGACGGCGATCCGCTGCGGAAGTGGCGGAAGCTGTACGAGGGCACCTCGCTTTGGTGGTACTCGCAGAGCCGCAACAAGAAATCGATCACGCTCAACTTGAAGTCGCCGCGCGCGCAGGAGATCGTGCGCGAGCTCGTGAAGGGCGCCGACATCGTCGTCGAGAACTTCCGCGCAGGCCTCCTCGACGAGTGGGGCCTCGGATGGAAGGCGTTGTCGGAAATCAATCCGAAGCTCGTGATGGTGCGCATCTCGGGCTATGGCCAGACCGGGCCTTACAAGGACCGGCCGGGGTTTGCCGCGATCGCCGAGTCGATGGGCGGCCTGCGTTATCTCGCGGGCTATCCGGACCGCCCGCCCGTGCGCGTCGGCGTCAGCATCGGCGATACGCTCGCGGCGCTGTACGGTGTCATCGGTGCGCTGCTCGCGATGCACCACGTGAAGGTCAACGAGGGCAAGGGCCAGTTCATCGACGTCGCGCTGTACGAGGCGGTATTCGGCGTTATGGAAAGCCTCATTCCGGAGTTCGCGGCGTTCGGCCACGTGCGCGAACGCACGGGCGCATCGTTGCCCGGCATCTCGCCGTCCAACACGTATCCGTGCAAGGACGGCCGCTACGTCATCATCGCGGGCAACAGCGACGGCATCTTCAAGCGGCTCATGAACGCGATCGGCCGCGCCGATCTCGCGAACGACCCGGCGCTTGCGCGCAACGACGGGCGCGTGAAGCAGAACGAGATGCTCGACGAAGCCATCACCGCGTGGACGTCGCAGCACGGCCTCGAGGAAGTCCTGCAGACGCTCGAGAAAGCGGAGGTGCCCAATGGCCGCATCTATACGGCCGCCGACATCCATGCCGACCCGCACTATCACGCACGCCAGATGATCGAGAAGCACGCGATGCCCGACGGCACGCCGATCGAGATCCCCGGTGTCGTGCCCAAGCTCTCCGACACGCCGGGCGGCACGCGTTGGCTCGGTCCGGGGCTCGGCGCGCACACGGAGGAAGTGCTCGCGTCCATCGGCATTCGCGGCGAGGCGGTCGAGAAGCTTCGGCGCGACGGCGTCATCTGATACGGGGGATCGATCATGTTTGCGAACAACGTGTCGCGCGTGTACATCAACGAAGTCGCGGTGCGCGACGGCTTCCAGAGCGAGCCGCGGTTCGTGCCTACCGACGACAAGATCGAGATCGTCAACGCGCTTTCGAAGACGGGCCTCGCCAAGATCGAGGTGACGTCGTTCGTCTCGCCGAAGGCCATCCCCAACCTGCGCGACGCGGAGGAGGTGATGCACCGCATCGATCGTGAGCCGGGGGTGATCTACGTCGCGCTGGTGCCCAACGAGCGAGGATGCGAGCGCGCCATCGCGTGCAAGGTCGACGAGATCAATCTCGTGATGTCGATCGGCGAGCGCCACAACCTGGCCAACATGCGCATGACGTGCGAGCAGTCCCTTGCGCAATTCCGGCGCGTGATGGATCTCGTGAAGGGGACGGGATTGCGCGTGAACGGCTCGATCGCGACGGCTTTCGGATGCCCGTTCGAGGGGGACCTGCCGCCGGATCGCGTGATGTGGGCTGCCGGCGAGTATCTCGGCATGGGCATGCACAGCGTCACGCTCGCCGACACGACGGGCATGGCGCATCCGCGACAGGTCAACGACGTAGCGTCGCGCCTTCTCGCCGCGCATCCGGGCGTGGAAGTCACGCTGCATTTCCACAACACGCGCGGCATGGGCCTTGCCAACGTGATCGCGGGTGTCGAAGCAGGCGTGACGAGCTACGACGCGTCGCTCGGGGGCATCGGAGGCTGCCCGTACGCGCCGGGCGCGTCGGGCAACATCTGCACCGAGGATCTCGTGCACATGCTGGAGTCGTCAGGGTTCGACACGGGGGTCGACCTCGACAAGCTGCTCGCGGTCGCGAAGGGATTGCCGGAGCTCCTGCAGCACGACGTGCCGAGCCAGGTGCTCAAGGCAGGCAAGCGCACCGATCTTCACGCGAGCGGCCCGACGCAGGGTTAGCGAGAGGCCGCTAGTCGAATTTTCCGGCGCGCAGGTCCGCGTCGAAGTCTGCCACCCAGTCGCGCCCCGGGCCGAGGGGGTAGGCTTCGACCGCGTCGTTGGCGATCCGCTTTACGCCGACTTCGCCGAGGGCGGTTTCCACTTCGGCCTTTGCCTGATCGAACGCTTCTTCCTGTATCTCGAAGTCCGCAGGGCTGCGGCCATGCTTCGCGACCGCCGCGTTGAAGCGGGCGATATCGTTGTCGGTGACGAGTTGGAACGCGCCCATCTCAGTCGACCTTCGCGCCGGAGTCCTTCACGAGCTTGTCCCATCGCGGCAGCTCCTGCTTGATCATCGCCGCGAATTGCTCGGGCGTCATGGTCAACGGCTCGCCGCCTTGCTGCGCGAGCTTTTCCTTCGTCGCCGGATCGTTGAGCGCCTTGAGCGTCTCGTCGTGAAGGAACTTGACGATCTCCTTCGGCGTGCCGGCCGGCGCGAACAAGCCGTACCACGGATCCTCGCCGAACCCAGGCAGCGTCTCGCCGATGGTCGGCACGTCCGGCAGCGACGGCACGCGCTTCTTGGTCGCGACGCCGATGACGCGCACCTTGCCCGACTTCACCATCGAGATGGCCGACGGCATGCTTTGAAACGAGACGGGGACCTGGCCGCTTACGACGTCGGTCAGGGACGCGGACGCGGATTTGTAAGGCACGTGCTGCATGTCGATCTTCGCCTGCGTCTTGAGCATCTCGAAGAGCAGGTGGTTGAGCGTGCCGTTGCCTGCGGAGGCATACGAGATCGAGCCCGGCTTCGCCTTGGCGAGGTCGATGAGCTCCTTCACGTTCTTCGCCGGGAAGCCCGGGTTGACGACGAGCAGGTAAGGCACGGTCGCGACTGTGGTAATCGGTTCAAAATCCTTGACGGGATCGAACCCGGCGCTCTTGTACAGCGACGGGTTGACGACGTGCGCCGTGCTGAGCGTGAGGAGCAACGTGTATCCGTCCTTCGGTGCCTTGGCGGCCAGCGCGGTGCCGATGTTGCCGCCGGCGCCGGCGCGGTTGTCGACGATGAACTGCTGCCCTACGTTTTCCGAGACCTTTTGCATGACGATGCGCGCGACGGAGTCGTTGGCGCCGCCGGGACCTTGAGGCACCACCACGGTGACGGGCTTGGTCGGGTACTTGTCGGCCGCGATCGCGAGTGGCGCGACCGCGACGAGCACGGCGGCGACGCACGCGGAGAGTCTCTTCGAAGTCATAGGCTCCTCCTTGTCGTGACGTCGCCCATAATAGGCCCACTTTCCGGCAACGCACGCCTAGCCGCCACTTGCTGCACTCGCTCGCACCCTTGCTCGCGCCGCGGTCCGTCGCGCTGATCGGCGCCTCGGAGCGCGAAGGCTCGCTCGGACGCACCGTTTACGAAAACCTCCTGCGCGGCGATTACAAGGGCCGCGTCCATCCGGTCAATCCGAACCGGCGCGACCTTCTCGGACGTCCCGTCTACGCCTCGCTCAAGCGCATCGGCGAGCCCGTCGATCTCGCGGTCATCGCCGCACCTTCGCCCGCGGTTCCCCGCATCTTGAACGACGCAGGCGGCCAGGTCCGCGCCGCCGTACTGCTGTCGTACGCCGAAGGCGACGCCGCCGCGGCGCGCGCCTGGGAGCGCGATGTCCTCGCCGCTGCGCGCGCGCAGCGCATCCGCCTGCTCGGCCCCGGCGCGTTCGGCGTCGTGCGCACCGACATCGGACTCAACGCCACATTTTGCGCGCCCCTGGCGAAGCCGGGACGGCTCGCGCTCGTTGCGCAGTCCGGTGCCGTGTGCACGGCATTGCTCGACTTCGCGGGTCCGCACGACATCGGCTTCTCGACCGTGGTCTCACTCGGAGGGGGCGTGGACGTCGGATTCGGCGAGCTCCTCGAAGCGCTCGTGCACGATCCCGGCACCGACGGCATCCTGCTCTACGTCGAGTCGGTCGGCGACGCCCGCGCGTTCATGTCCGCCCTGCGCATGGCCGCGCGCACCAAGCCCGTCGTCGTCCTCAAGGCGGGCCGCTCGCAGGAGCGCGTGCCGCCGATCGATGCCGTGGGCGAGCCTGCGATATCGCCCGACCGCGTGTTCGACGCGGCGCTCGATCGAGCGGGAACGGTGCGGGTACGCACGTACACGCAGCTCATCGCGGCCGCGCGCATTCTCGCGTTGGGACGCATACCGCAGGGCGACCGGCTTGCAATCGTCGCCAACGGCCGCGGGCCCGGCATGCTCGCGGCGGATTGCGCCGTGGCCGCGGGCGTTCGCCTCGCCGAACTCGCGGAGAGCACGCGGCGCGCCCTCGAAGCGCTGCTTCCCGAGGGGATGGGGTGCTGCAACCCGGTCGACGTGCGCGGCGACGCGCCGCCCGCGCGCTTCGCCGATGCGGTGTCGACCGTGCTGTCGGACAGCAACGTCGACGCGGTCGTCGCGCTGCACGTGCCGCGGCCGATCATCGGTGCCGTCGAAGCGGCGCAGGCGGTCGCCTCCGCCGCACGCGACGCGCGCAAGCCCGTGCTGGGCGCCTGGCTGGGCGCGATCGACAGGCCGGCCGTGAAGGAGGCGCTCGACGCGGGGCGGGTCGCCAATTTCTACACGCCCGAGAACGCGGTCGACGCGTTCGCCTTCCTGGCCGCCTATCGGCGCAACCAGGAATGGCTGCTCGAAGTTCCGCCGTCGCGGCCGGATCCGTCGCCGCCCGACTTGCGCGCGGCGGAGGAAGTTCGCGAGGGTGCGCGCGACGCGCTCCTGCGGCCCGACGAGACGCAGAAACTGCTTGCCGCGTTCGGCATCGAGTCCGCGCCGATGCACGTCGTGAAAACCCTGCCCCAGGCGCAGACGGCGGCGCGCGCGTTGGGATATCCCGTCACGCTGACGCTCGAGACCGCGGACGCGCCGATCGAACGGGCCGGCCTCGCGCATGGCCGTGCAGTCGAGCGCGCTTGGCGCGCCATTGCCGCGCTGGCGCCCGCGCGTGCGCGCGTCGCGGTACAGCGTGCGGCGCCTGCGAGTGTAGCGGGCGCATGCGCGATCACGATCGCAACCGACGAGGTGTTCGGACCGGTCGTGTGTGCCGGTCCGAGCACCCGCGGTGTCGCGTCGCCGCAGGCACGTGCGACGATGCTGCCGCCGCTCAACGCGAGGCTCGCCACCGATCTCCTGCGGGCCGCCGGTGTCAGTCAGCACGACGAATTGATCGCGCTGGTGCTCAAGGTGTCGGCGATCGCGTGCATGCTGCCGTGGGTGCGCACGCTCGCGCTGGACCCTGTCGTGCTCGCCGGCGATTGCGCGCGAATTGCAGCAGCGCGCATTGCCGTCGACCGCGCGCGCGCGCCCATACCGGGCTATCGCCACATGGCGATCCATCCGTATCCGGTCGAGCTCGAGGGAACGATCACGCTGCGCGACGGCGACGTCCTCACGTTGCGTCCCGTGCGGCCCGAAGACGCGGAGATCGAGCGCGCGTTCGTCGCGGGACTCTCCGAGGAAACGCGCTACAACCGTTTCTTCTACCGCCTGCACGAGCTCACGCCGGCGATGATCGGCCGCTTCACGCAGGTAGATTACGACCGCGAGCTTGCGCTTCTCGCGCTCACCGACGATGCGCAATCGCCAGGCGGCCATGCGATCGCCGGCATCGCGCGTTACATCGCAAATCCCGATCACGCGACCGCGGAGTTCGCGATCGTCGTCGCCGACGAGTGGCAGGGACGCGGCGTCGCCTCGCAGCTCATGCAGGCGCTCATCGCGTGCGCGAAGCGCAAGGGGCTCCGCTCGCTGCACGGCGTGGTCCTCCGCTCCAACCAGAACATGCTGCATTTCGTGCAGCGCCTGGGCTTCGTCGTGCAGGAGGACGCAGACGATCCGGAGCAGGTCAATGTCTCGCTCGACCTGGTGCCGCCGACCTCGAAGGAAACGCGATGAAGATCGTTTGTGCCGTCCAGCGAGGAGGCCGGAATACAATGCTTTCGGCGCATGTTCTGCCAATCGCCTACCACCCCGACGCGAAGCGCCCCTAGGGGGCACGAGCGAAGCGACGTAAAGGAGGAACCATGCACAAGAGAATGCGCCGCGCTCGCGTTCGCAATGCTCGCAATGCCCGCGCTGGCGCAACAGACGAGCATGACGTTTTTCGTGACGAGCGCCAATCCGGGCAAGGGCGCGGACCTGGGCGGGCTCGAAGGTGCGGACCGCTTTTGCCAGCAGCTCGCAACTGCTGTCGGTGCGGGCGGCAAGACGTGGCGCGCGTACCTCAGCACGCAGGGGACTTCGCGCGGTCAATGCGAAGGACCGGATCGGCAAGGGGCCCTGGCAGAACTCGAAGGGTGTCGTGGTGGCCAAGGACGTCGCCGACCTCCACGGGGCGAGCAACAACCTCAACAAGCAGACGGCGCTGACCGAGAAGGGCGACGGCGTGAAGGGGCGCGGCGACCAGCCGAACGAGCACGACGTCCTGACCGGAACGCAGCCCGACGGCACTGCCTTTGCGACCGGCGACGACAAGACGTGCGGTAACTGGACAAAGGGCGGCGAAGGGTCCGCAGTGGTCGGTCACCACGACCGCACGGGTCTCGATACGAGCCCGCCGGCGCTGTCGTGGAACTCGTCGCATCCGTCGCGCGGATGCAGCATCGAATCGCTGCGCGCCACCGGCGGGGCCGGCTACTTCTACTGCTTCGCCGCGAACTGACGGCGCTGACGCCCGGCCAGTGGTTCGGTATCGCGCTGGTCGCGGGCTACGTGGTATGGCTTTTCGTATTCTTCCAGTACCTGCGGCCGCGCGCGATGCGCACGGTCGCAGGGCGCTTGCGCACGAAAGTCGTCGAGTCGACTGACGTTCTCGACGCTGGCACCTGGAGCACCGACGACGACGCGCCTCTCGCGAAGACGGGTGCGGTGTTCGGCGCGGACTTCGTGCTGCTGCTGCTCGGCACGGTGGGCGTCGCGGCACTCGTGTTCATTCCCGCGTTCATCGTGGCCGAGAGCGGTGTCCTGCTGCCGCTCGAAAGCAGGATGACGGGGCGCGGCGTGACGCTTAGCCTGCATGCGCCAAACGCGATGCCCGCCGACAATCCGAAGGTGAGCCTCGCCATCGAGGTCGACAACGGCGGCCGCGCCGATCTTCGCGCATGTCGGGCGCTCGTCGACGGGTACAGCGCGCGCAACGGCTACCTGCACGGCGCATCGCCGTGGTTCGATCTTGCGGCGGGCGCGCGTGTCGCTGCCGTCGTGAAGCTCGAAGCGATGCGACCGCCGCGCGGCGAGCACGACGTGCGCATCAAAGTCGAGTGCGACAACGAGCGCCTCGCCGTCGGCGCCGTTACTTTGACGGTACGTTGATGCAGGTTCACACGACCGCGCCACCGCCGCTTCTCGTCCTGATCGGGATCGCCTTCATTGCAGGCGCGTGCGCGCTTGCGTGGTTCTCGAGCCCGTTCACGATGAAAGCCACCCGCACGGGACCCTCGACCGCGAACTTGGTGATCGAGGACAAGCTCTTCGCCATGTTCCCGATCGGAAGCGACAGTTACGAAGACGTGCGTGGCGCGCGCTACCTCATACCGCGACCGGAGGGCTCGACCTCGCGCACGTCCACGACGCGCTTCCTCCAGCTCGACACCGCCAAGGGACCGGTCTTCGTCGGCCCGTCGCATCACGTGCTCGGGCTCTATGCGGACGATATCCGCGACTTTCTTGCGGACGCCTCGCGTGGTGAGCTCGTGGTGCGCAAGCTCGAGATCAGCGGAGAGACCTTCCGTTTCATCGCGGCGCAGGCCGGCGTCCTGTTCCTTGCGCTCATCGGCGCGTTCGTGACATGGCTTGGCGTGCGCAGCCTGTTCCCGGATCCCGACGCGGGTGTTGGTCCACGCTAGTACCGGTCTTGATTCTCCTGACGTTGCAAGTTGACTCGTCCGGACAACCTTAGAATGCGCTCTTCACCGTGCCGCCGTCCACGCGCAACGATGAGCCGGTCGTCGCCGACGACAGCGGGCTCGCGACGTAGGCCACCATGTTGGCAGCTTCCTCGGGTGTGGCGAAGCGCTTGATGAGCGAGGTCGGCCGGACCTTGGCAAAGAACTCGCGCTCGAATTCCTCGAAGGACTTACCGGCGTCCCGGGCAAGCGCATCGACGAAGTCGCCCACGCCACGCGACTTCGTCGGTCCGGGCAGCACCGAGTTCACCGTGATGCCCGTGCCTGCGACGATTCCGCCAGCCCGCGCGAGACCGCGAGCTGCGCGGTCTTGGTCACGCCGTAGTGGATCATCTCGGCGGGGATCTGGACCCCACTTTCGCTCGAGATGAAGACGATGCGGCCCCAGTTGCGCGACGCATCGCCGGCAGGTAGAGCCGCGCGAGCCGCACGCCGCTCAGACGACGTTGACGTCGAAGAACCGCAGCCAGTCGGCGTCGGGGATGTCCTCGAAGGCCTTCGGCTCGAAGATGCCGAGGTTGTTGACGAGGATTCGTGAGCTGCAGGTCCATGGGGCTATTTTAAGGTCGGGAGGGAAGATCCGATTCTTGGAGTCTTGCGCCGACTTTCGAGCGCTCCCGACGCCGCGGCCTGGAGCAAGCGTCGAAACGTCGGGCACTCCGAATGGCTCGGGGCGCGGCACGCGGCGGCGTGCCGTAGGCCCCGGCTCATTGCCCGCAGGCGCACCGCTTCGACCGGACGCGGCGCGAAGCTGATGCGGCGGGTCTCGACGATACGCTTCTCGGTGACCGCGCCCTCGACGATCTCATAGCCCATCAGCGCGAACACGCGGCCGCCGACGAACAGCGGTCGCGAGTTGCCGTACCAATCCACGCAGGAGGCAACACAACCGTCGTTGCGTCCTGTCGCGCCAGGGCGCGCTTCGAGCAGTCCGAGCTCGCTGAAGCTGAGTCCGCGGTTGCGGAGGTAGAGGAGCGCGGCGGATTCCTTCCGCCGCTGGCGCGGCCCGTCCCGTCTCGCGTCGAGCGCGAGATCGGGTGGCTCACGCAGTACGTCGTCGGCATTGCATACGCAGGATTGCTCGTCGCCATGGCCGACACCGATGGGTGCGTGATCTCCCCTTGCTGCCCGCCTTGCGGTCGTGCCGCGACGGTCCGTCGCCGTCCCACACCGGAGAGCTGCCGATGCCGCAGCAGACCCTTCTCCGTTCGAAGAGCTGCCTGCGCAGCCTCCTCAACCACACCGTATTCGGCGCGGGTTCTCTATCTCACCGCAGCCGCCGTCGACGCAATCCTGCGTCTCTTACCAGCGAGGTGATTCATGAATCCCAAGAAGTCCGGCTCCATACTCTTCGGTCTCATTCTCTCGGGGCTGATGTCGTTGCTCGTCGGGCATCGCGACATTCCGCGCCACCGCTCTCGTAACGAACTTCATGGGCATGTGGACCAGCGCCTGGCTGACCGCCTGGATGGTCGCATTTCCCGTGGTGCTCGTGGTGGCGCCGTTCGCACGCCAGTGGTGGAGCTCGTGATCGACAGGCGGGGACGCGTGTAGCGGGATGCCCGCTCGCCCCCGGGTGGAACATTCATTCCATTTGCGCGGCATATGAAATAAACTGTTCCGGCCCGACGCGCCCCTCGAAGGCTGCGCGGGCCGCCCTCCGCCTTGCGAAGGGCTGGCTTGCCCAGAACGTTCCAAGGAGGAAACCTATGAAGCGTCGCAATTTCGTGAAGCTCTGCGGCTCGTCGCTTGCGCTGGCGCGGCCGGCGTACCGGTCGTATCGCGCGCGCAGGACAAGGTCGTATGGAAGGCATCTGACGTGCATCCGCTCGGCTACCCGACCGTCGAGGCGGTCGAGCGCATGGGCAGGAAACTCTCGGCGCAGACCAACGGCCGCATCTCGATCCAGATGTACCCGCTGATGCAGCTCGGCGGTGAGAAGGAGATGATCGAGCAGGCGCAGGTGGGGGCGCTCCAGATCGCGCGCATCTCGGTGGGCGCGATGGGGCCGGTCGTGGACGACCTCAACGTCTTCAACATGCCGTTCATCTTCCGCGACGAGGCGCACATGCGGAAGGTGATCGACGGCCCGATCGGCACCGAGCTGCTCGACCGCGTGTCCAACTCGCCGCAGTCGCGGCTGATCGTGCTGGGCTGGATGGACGCCGGCACGCGCAACGTCTATTCGAACAAGCCGGTGACCAAGCCCGCCGACCTCAAGGGCATGAAGATCCGGATGATGGGCAACCCGGTCTTCGTCGAGACGATGAACGCCATGGGCGGCACCGGCGTCGCGATGGGCTTCAACGAGCTGTATTCGGCACTGCAGTCGGGCGTCGTCGACGGCGCCGAGAACAACGAGCCGACGCTGCTCGCGCAGAACCACTACACGGTCAGCAAGGTGTACAGCCTGACCGGCCACCTGATCATCCCCGAGATCTTCGTGTTCTCCAAGCGGACCTGGGACACGTTGTCCAAGTCCGACCAGGAGCTGCTGCGCAAGCTCGCGCGCGAAGCGCAGTTCGAGCAGCGCGCGCTGTGGGATGCGTACGCCAAGGAAGCCGAAACGAAGCTCAAGGCCGCCGGTGTGCAGTTCGTCCCGGCCGACAAGGCCGCGTTCTACAAGGCGACGCAGCCGATCCGCGACAAGTACGGCGCCAAGTACGCCGCCCTGTTGAAGAAGATCGAAGACACGAAGTAGCATCGACCGTCGCGAAGGCGCGCGCGCCCGCGGGAGCGGGCGCGCGCCTTCGCATTGCCTGGAATCTGGGAATGACCGCAAAGCTGCGTTACCAGCGGGCGATGGAATGGACTTACATCGCTTGCATCGTGCTCTCGGGCGTGGCGCTGGTGACGATCACGCTGATGATCCCGCTCGGCGTGTTCATGCGCTACGTCATCAATCGCCCGCTTGCATGGCCGGAGCCAGCGGCCATCATACTGATGGTGATGTTCTCGTTCCTGGGCGGCGCGGCCGTCTACCGCGCCAACGTGCACATCGCCGTGGAAGCGCTCCGCAATGCGGTGAAGCCCGGCGCGCGTCAGGTCATGGGATGGGGCGTGGACGCGTGCATGGCAGCCACTGCGCTGTTCATGCTGGGCTACGGTATCCAGCTCTGCGTCGCGACGCGGCACTCGACGATGGCGGAGTTCCCCGCGGTCTCTCAGGGACTCGTCTACCTGCCGATTCCCGTCGCCGGGCTCTTGACCCTCCTGTTCGTGCTCGAGCGCGTGTGGGTCGGGGATCCACCGCGCACCTCGTACATGTACAGCGACGAAGCGGCGGAGCTCGAGTAGCCATGGACGCCCTCGTTCTCCTCGGCGCCTTCTGCGTCCTGTGCGGGCTTGGCGTTCCGGTCGCCTACGCACTGGGTCTCGCCGCGATCGTAGCGGCTTTGTACGTCGACATCCCGCTCGAGGCGGTGATGCTCAAGATCTCGGACGGGACGGACGACTTCGCGCTGCTGGCGATCCCGTTCTTCGTCCTGGCGGGCGCGATCATGGCCGAGGGCGGCATGGCGGCGCGCCTCATCAACCTCGCCCGCGTATTCGTGGGCGTCATCCGCGGCGGGCTCGCGCTGGTCAACATCCTCGCGAGCACGCTGTTCGGCTGTATCTCGGGATCGTCCGTCGCAGACACCGCGTCGATCGGCTCCGTGATGATCCCGCAGATGATCAAGGCAGGCTATCCACGGGTGTTCGCGACGAACGTGACCATCTGCGGATCTGTGCAGGCATTGCTGATCCCGCCGTCGCACAACGCGGTCATCTACTCGCTCGCCGCGGGCGGGTCGATCTCGGTGGCGAGCCTGTTCCTCGCGGGCATCTTTCCAGGACTTCTGTTCGGGTTCTGCCTCATCGGGCTCGTTCTGTGGACCGCGCATAAGCGGAGCTTCCCTAAAGGCGAGGCGGTGCCGTGGAAGGCCGTGCCGAAGATCGTCGCGGACGCGCTGTGGGGGCTCGTTACGGTCGTCATCATCATGGGGGGCATCCTCACCGGCGTGTTCACGCCCACGGAGTCGGCGGCCGTGGCCTGCGTCTACGCGTTCCTCGTCACCTTCCTCGTCTATCGCGACTACAAGTGGCGCGAGCTGCCGCGGCTCGTGCACCGTGTCGTGAAGACGGTCGCGATGGTGATGATGCTGATCGGGTTCTCCGTCGCCTTCGGCTACATGATGGCGATCATGCAGATTCCGGCGAAGATGACGCAGTTCTTCCTCGCCGTTTCCGAAAACAAGTACGTCTTCCTGCTCCTAGTCAACATCCTGCTGCTGATCCTCGGCACGTTCATGGATCTCGCGCCCATGCTCCTCATCTGCACGCCGATCTTCATGCCGGTCGTGCTGAAGCTCGGCATCGATCCCGTGCACTTCGGCATGATCATGATCCTCAACCTCGGGATCGGGCTCATCACCCCGCCGGTCGGGCCGACGCTTTTCGTCGGCTGCGCGATCGGCAAGGTGACGATGGAGGAAGTTTCAAAGGAGCTGTGGCCTTTCTACTGCGCGATGTGCCTCGCTCTCCTGCTCGTCACTTACGTTCCGGCGATTTCGCTCTGGCTGCCGTCGCTCGCAAAGTAGACGGGCGCCCGCTAGCGCACCCAAGAAAACGCCCCGGAGGTCGGGGCGTTTTGTCTTGCATGAAGCGTTGCCTAGGCGATTACTCGCCTTCCAGGAACGACCGCAGCTTCTCGCTTCGCGACGGATGCCGCAGCTTGCGCAAGGCCTTCGCTTCGATCTGGCGAATCCGCTCGCGGGTGACGTCGAACTGCTTGCCGACCTCCTCGAGCGTGTGATCCGTGTTCATCTCGATGCCGAAGCGCATGCGCAGCACTTTCGCTTCGCGCGGCGTGAGCGTGTCGAGGATGTCCTTGCATACATCGCGCAGGCTCGCGTTGACCGCGGCATCCGAAGGCGCCACCGTGGATTGATCCTCGATGAAGTCGCCGAGATGCGAGTCGTCGTCGTCGCCGATCGGCGTCTCCATCGAGATCGGCTCCTTGCTGATCTTGAGGATCTTGCGGATCTTCTCTTCCGGCATCTCCATCTTCGCGGCCAGCGTCGCGGGGTCGGGCTCCTGTCCCGTCTCCTGCAGGATCTGGCGCGAAATGCGGTTCATCTTGTTGATCGTCTCGATCATGTGCACCGGGATGCGGATGGTCGCGCCTGGTCGGCGATGCTGCGCGTGATGGCCTGGCGGATCCACCACGTCGCATAGGTCAAGAACTTGGCGGATATTGGCAGCGTAGACGCGCGCTGTCTTGCGCCGAGTCAAAGCGTGCGTCGGCGCGGGCTGCGTGGTTGCACCCTTCTCCCGGGCTGAATTCGTCGCCCGTTTTTTGCCTTCATCCACGATTTCTCGGCCTCGTCGGATTGTAGTTGGCATGCGTTCCACTTGATGCTCGAATCCGGACGACGCGCGCACGCACCGATCGCGCGGGGCCGGCTGGCGGAGGGTGTGGCCGGACGATATCGACCATCGAGGAGGCTCCCGTGACCACGAACCGACGGCTGTGGAATGTCATATTGGTGTTGCTTGCCGCAGTGTTGCCGGGTGCAACGGCTGCCGGACCCGCCCTCGGGGCATACCACATCGAAGAGCTCTTCTCCAACGCCGACGGCACGTTGCAGTTCGTGCAATTGGCCGACGTCGATCGCGACATGCTCGCGGGCATGAAACTGACCACGAACGACGGCAGCGCCACCAAGACGTACACGTTCCCAGCTGCGCCACACAATCCACTGCCCGCGAGAACGGGATACGTGCTGATCGTCTCGCAGTCGCTGGCACACGAAACGTCGAGTCTGCCGCTGACCGTCGCGCAGTGGGACTACGTCATGCCAGACGGCTTCATCCCGAGAAATGGCGGATCGATCACGCTCGAAGGCATCGAGCGCTGGGACTTCGCCCGCGTTCCCACCGACGGCTTCAGCGCCCTGTACCAGTCCGGCGGCATCGGCGTCCACAGGGCGCACAGCTCGCTGGCGGGAATCGTCGTCAGATTCGGATTCGATGACTTTCGCTTTGTCCACGAATTTGCCAACGCGACGTCGAGTCGACATTTTTTCACCGCGTCTCCTGGGGAAACGATGGCGCTGGACGCGGGCACGATCTCCGGCTGGCACCAACTCTACGGGGATTTCGTGCCGACGTTCGGCGAATACGTCGGGTTCATAGGTTTCGGGCGTGACGTCGAAGTCCTCAGTCAGCCCGTGTGCCGTTTTTACCTGCCGCCACCCTACGACGCCCACTTCTTCAGCGCCTTCGCGGGGGAGTGCGCGGACGTGCACGCCCGCTATCCGCAATTCGTTCTCGAAGCGGACGCGACCTTCTATGTCGGCCTGCCGGACCCGGTGACGGGCGCCTGCGCAGTGGGCCTCGGTCCCGTGTTCAGGCTCTGGAACCCGGCCAGCAACGATCACTGGTTCACGTCCGACGAGAACGCGCGTGACCGGGCGCTGGCGCAGGGTTACCTGCCGGAAGGCTACGGCGCCAAAGGGGTGTCGTGGTGCGCGATGCAAGGCTGCTACTCATGTTGAACGGACGCCGCGGGGGCGACCGGTAGCTTGCGCGCGATCGCCGTCCCTCCGGAGCGGACAGTGGAACCGCACTGGCCTTTGGCGTATCTTCTGGCGAGCGCGGATCGCAGGGGTGGTGTCGTGCCGAGACCCCGGGAAAGATCGATTGGGCCGTACTTGCGCGGTTTGTCACCCGCTCGGCTCGGCTTCGTCCTGCTCCTGTCGGCAATGCTCGTGGCGCGGCAGTACAGCGCGTGCTACCCAAGCAGCTGCGGCCTTGCCGTCGGTAATTATCTCGAGGACGCGAGCTTCTTCGCCAGGCACTTCCTGAGCTGGATTCCGATGCTGCTGCTGGTGACCGTTGCCGACAACGCGACCGCGGACGCCGCACCGCGCGCTCGACTTTTTGGATACGCCGCTGCCGTCGTGGTGGGCGCCGTCGCATACGGGCTCGTGTTCGGCTTCATGCAGCCGTCCGGATTCAGGGAAGCGACGAAGGGAGTCCGATCGTTCTACTTCCTGACGTTCTTCTCCCGCGCACTCCTGTATGGGGGACTCGCGGCCGGGCTTCTGTTCTGGTTCACGCGCGAACGGCGCGACATGCGTGCGCTGCACGAGGCAAACCTCGCAAGCCTGTCGCTGGATCGACAGATGATCGAGGCGCAGTTGCAGACCCTGGAGGCCCAGATCGAACCTCACTTCCTGTTCAACACGTTGGCGAACGTCAGGCTCCTGTACGAGGCGGACCGGCGCAAGGCGAGGCGGCTGATTCACGATCTCGCGAACTATCTGCGCGCGGCACTTCCTCAGATGCGAGAGACAACCTCCACTCTGGCCCGTGAAGTCGCCTTGGCCTCGGCCTACCTGCGCGTATTGGAGGTTCGCATGGGGGATCGCCTGCAATTCACGATCGACGTTCCCGCCGCCCTGCAAGACGCGAGCTTCCCGCCAATGATGCTGCTGACGCTGGTCGAGAACGCGATCAAGCACGGCGTGAATCCACAACTCGAGGGCGGCACGATCGCCATTCGGGTAGAGCGCGCGTCGCAGCGGCTCCGAGTGACGGTCGCCGATAACGGCGTCGGCTTCCGCAAATCGAGAGGCGTCGGAATCGGTCTCGCCAACACGAGGATGCGGCTCGCGACCCTGTATGGGGATAGTGCAATCCTGAGGCTCGTTGCCAATGCGGGTCGCGGCGTGGTGGCGACCATCGAGATACCCTACCGGGCCGCGGCGGCTCGCGCGTGACATGCGTGGCCTGGCCATCGATCCGGGGGCATGCGGCGAAGCTCGCGCGATGACTTCGCGATCGGCCGGCGTGTTCCTGCCAGCATTGCGCTCGCTCGGCCTCCGCCATTGGTTGTGGGCGACGGGACTCACCGCCATCGTCCTCGTTGCCTATGTGCTCAGCATCGCAAACGCCGTTTTTGGCATACGGCCCATCCAAACGCATTGGAGCGCGCCGGAGATCGCCACGACCGTCGCGACGCACCTCATGGCCGCCTATTCGGTGCTGGTGGGTGTCACGATCGCCGGCTTTTCCGAATTCGATGCGCGGAGTCGCTACCTGGCGGCATCGGTGGCGGCGGTTTGCGTGACCGTTGGGCTGGAGATGGTGCTGATCGCAGTGCTGCCGAGCCCCGCCGGCTGGAACTACGTCCCTGATCGAGCGACGTGGATCTCGCGTGCAATGTGGTCGCTGACCAACTGGTCGCTGACGGTCGGCATGGCGGTTGCCGTGTATGCCTGGGCCCAACGCGCTCGTCGAGCCCGCGCGGAGCTTGAAGCCGCCGAACGCGATCGGGCGATCAAGTGCCGCGAGGTCCTGGCGTCGCAACTGGCCGCGCTGCAGGCGCGGGTCGAGCCGCATTTTCTGCTCAGTGTTCTCGCCCAGACCGAGGCGCTCTATGACCACGATCCCCGCAGCGGCGACCGCATGCTCGATGGACTGATCGACTACCTGCGGGCGGCATTGCCCCAGCTCCGCAGCGAAGGATCGGACCTCGATCGCGAAAGCCTCCTCTGCGACGCGTATCTGCGCATCGTGCAACTCAGGATGGGAACGCGGCTCGAATTCAGGATCGACGTTCCCTCCGAACTGCGCGGCTGCGTATTCCCCCCGATGCTTCTGATTCCGCTGCTCGACAGCGCCGTTCGCACCGGCCTCGAGCCGCTCATGCTCGGCGGATCGATAGAAGTCAGGGCGCGCGCCCACGATGGACGTCTTCATGTCGAGGTGGCGCATACAGGGCTTCAACTGTCGGGTGAAGAAGTCGAGCCCGCGCTGATGGAGACGCTTCGGGCGCGGCTCTCCGGTCTCTACGGTGCCGCCGCCGGCCTTCGACTGACTCGAACCGCGCAAGGCTTGATTGCCGCCATCGAGGTGCCTCGTGAAGATCCGCGCGGTCATCGCTGAGGACGAACCGGTCCTGCAGAGCGGGATGAAACGGCTGCTGGCGGAGGTCTGGCCGGAGCTCGATGTCGTGGCGATTGCAACGGATGGGCTCCACGCGACGCGCCTGTTGCATGAGCACCTTCCCGACGTGCTCTTCCTCGATATCCACATGCCAGGGTGTTCGGGACTCGAGGTTGCGCGGGCGGCGAGTGGCCGTGCCCATGTCGTGTTCGTGACCGGCTATGACCAGCACGCCGTCACTGCGTTCGAGCACGGCGCCGTCGACTATCTCATGAAGCCGATCACGGCCGCGCGCCTTGTCATCGCCTGCCAGCGCGTGCGCGAGCGCCTGGCCACGAAGCCCGCCGATCTCGACGTGCTGGTGGGCAAGCTCGCTGAGGCGGCTGCGAATCGGCGCGCCTACCTGCGCTGGATCAACGTGGAGTCCGGCTCGAACGTGCGGCTGGTGACCGTCGAGGAGGTCTGTTACTTCCGGGCCGATGCCAAGTACACCCGCCTCGTGACCGACGATGGCGAGTCCCTCATCCGCATGACGCTCAAGGAGTTGAGCGACGAGCTCGATCCCGCGGAATTCTGGCAGGTCCATCGCTCGACCATCGTGAATGTCAACGCGATCGCCGAAGTTTCACGCGATGCGCGTGCCCATCCAAGGTTGCACCTCAAGCGCCGCCGAGAAACCCTGGAGGTCAGCCAGCCGTTTGCGCACCTGTTTCGGCAGATGTAGGGGAGCGACGCGTAAATCGCGGCTGAGATCGGATTCGTCGCGCTTATTTTCGATTCGTCGGCGATTTCTCGACTCGGTCGGATAGTGCTTGCGGCGCCACCCCGCGTGCGGATCATTTGCCGCATGGAAACCTTCAAGGTTGTCGCGCTCATTTGGTCTCGGGGGATGCGATGAAGCGATGTCACTCGGTGCTGTCAGCGATTGCGGGTTTTTGGCTGGCCAGCACCTGCGGCGCTGCCGGCAACTCGTTTCGCATGACCGCGATGTTCTCGGACAAGGCTGGATTGATTCAGTACATACAGCTGCAAGAGCTATCCGGGCTGGATGGCCAGGAGTATTTCGCGGGCCTTACGCTGGTGGTCACGTCACGCGCCGGAAGAGTAAAGAGCATCACGCTCCCCAACGATCTTCCCGGATCGTCGACCGCCAACAGCTTTGCTCTCATCGGAACCCGTCAGTATCCCGGAGATCCGCTGGTCGATTTTGCCTTGCCGCCAGGGTTTCTTCCGACCGATGGCGGTACGCTGGTCTTCGCCGGCGTCGACGTGTGGGATTACCAGGAGTTGCCCGCCAACGGCTATACCGTCCTGACTCGCACGGGGCCGACTACCAACCCCCCGGAGTACTCGGGCTGGCTCGCTCGAAGCTTCACCGGTCGTATGACCGGCCTGATCGCGATTACCGATCCCGTCATCGAGTACTACAACCAAATGCTCGATCACTATTTCATCAGCGCATCACAGCCTGATATCGATGCGCTCGATTCCGGTCGCATCCCCGGCTGGAAGCGGACGGGAGAGCTTTTCACGGCATGGACCTCGCCGCTCCTTCTATCCGCCGTTCCGTACGGTGACCAATCGCCACCCGGCATGCGGTCCGGTCTGCCGCCTCTACCTGCCGCCCGGCGAAGGCGACTCGCATTTCTATTCGGCATCGCCGGCGGAATGCGCCGCCGCCCGAGCGGCGCATCGTGCCTACGTAATGGAAACCGACAGTGCGTTTTACGCCTCGCTTCCGGACCCGGTGACCGGGGCCTGCGGCTACGATCAGGTACCGGTTTACCGTCTTTGGAACGCGCGCGTCGACTCCAATCATCGTTACACCGCGTCGCTCGCGATACGCGATTTCATGTTGACCCAAGGGTATGTCCCGGAGGGCACTGGACCGAATCGAGTGACGATGTGTGTAGGCGGCGGAATATTCGAGGATTAGAGTCACCAGAGGCCAAGCGTTCTGCTTGCGACCAGCGCGTCGGCGCGGTGCCAGGGCGCTTTCGGCGTACTACGATCCGTTGCATTTCAACGAAAACCCCTCGGGAGATCCGGGGCGTTTTGCATTGCCCTCTCCCCGCTCGCGGGGAGAGGGTTGGGGTGAGGGGCTACTCGCCTTCCAAGAACGAACGCAGCTTCTCGGATCGCGACGGATGCCGCAGCTTGCGCAGCGCCTTCGCCTCGATCTGGCGGATGCGCTCGCGGGTGACGTCGAACTGCTTGCCGACTTCCTCGAGCGTGTGATCCGTGTTCATCTCGATGCCGAAGCGCATGCGCAGCACCTTCGCTTCGCGCGGCGTCAGCGTGTCGAGGATGTCCTTGCACACGTCGCGCAACGACGCGTTGACCGCCGCATCCGAAGGCGCGACCGTCGACTGGTCCTCGATGAAGTCGCCGAGATGCGAGTCGTCGTCGTCCCCGATGGGCGTCTCCATCGAGATCGGCTCCTTGCTGATCTTGAGGATCTTGCGGATCTTCTCTTCCGGCATCTCCATCTTCTCGGCAAGCGTCGCGGGATCGGGCTCCTGGCCGGTCTCCTGCAGGATCTGCCGCGAGATGCGGTTCATCTTGTTGATCGTCTCGATCATGTGCACCGGGATGCGGATCGTGCGCGCCTGGTCGGCGATCGAGCGCGTGATCGCCTGGCGGATCCACCAAGTGGCGTAAGTCGAGAACTTGTAGCCGCGGCGATATTCGAACTTGTCCACGGCCTTCATGAGGCCGATGTTGCCTTCCTGGATGAGGTCGAGGAACTGCAGGCCGCGGTTCGTGTACTTCTTGGCGATCGAGATCACGAGGCGCAGGTTCGCCTCGGTCATCTCGCGCTTGGCCTTGCGCGCCTTCGCTTCGCCGGTCGACATCTGCTTGTTGATCTCCTTCAGGTCCTTCAAGGGGATCATCACGCGCGTCTGCAGGTCGAGGAGCTTCTGCTGCTGCTCGACGATCGCCTGGCGGTACTTGGCGAGCTGCTCGCTGTAGTTGTGATGCGCGCCGACCTCGCGGTCGATCCAGCGCAGCGACGTCTCGTTGGTGGGGAACATCTTGATGAAGTCGGGGCGCGGCATGCCGCCCTTGTTCACCACGAGGTCCTGGATCTTGCGCTCGATCTGGCGGATGTTGTCGACCTCGGTGCGCACGCTGTCGCACAGACGCTCGACCTGGCGCGCCGAGAAGCGGATCTGCATCAGCTCGCCGCTGATCTTCTTCTGGTACTCGAGATACTTCGGCGCCTTGTGCCCTTCCTTCGTGAGCACCGCGAGCATCCGCGTGTGATGCCTGCGAATGACGGCAAAGTGCTCCATGGCCGCGACCTTGAGGCGCTCCAGGTTCTCGCTCGCGATGGCGCCGGCGTCGGCTTCGTCCTCTTCCTCTTCTTCCGAGTCGGTGTCCACGTCCTGCATCGCGGTCAGCTCTTCGTTGAAGTCCATCAGACCGTCGACCAGGTCGTCGATCTTGAGCTCATCCTTCGCGATGCGGTCGGAAAGGTCGAGGATCTGCGCGACCGTCATCGGGCACGCGCCGATCGCCATGATCATGTGCTTGAGGCCGTCCTCGATGCGCTTGGCGATCTCGATTTCGCCTTCGCGGGTGAGGAGCTCCACCGAGCCCATCTCGCGCATGTACATGCGCACGGGATCGGTGGTGCGGCCGAATTCGGAGTCGAGCGTGGACGCCGCGGCTTCCGCTTCCTCCTCGACGTCTTCGGCGGGCACGGTGGCCGGCGTCTCCGCCATCAGCAGCGTGTCGGCGTCGGGCGCTTCGTCGTACACCTGGATGCCCATGTCGCCGATCATCGAGATCACGCCCTCGATCTGCTCCGCATCGAGGATGTCGTCGGGCAGGTGGTCGTTGATCTCGGCGTACGTGAGGTAGCCGCGCTCCTTGCCCAGGACGATGAGGGTCTTCAGGCGGCGCTTGCGGGCCTCGACGTCGGCGGGCGTGAGTTCGCGCGGCGCCATGTCGGCGTGCCTGCCGTTGCGCCCCTTCTTGCTGGCAGCGTCTTCGGCGCGGCGGCCGGCGAGCTTCGCCGCAATCTCGCTCGCAGTCGGCTTGTGGGCAACGGGCGCTGGGGCCGGCGCGGCGCCCTTGGCAGGCACTGCCGGCTTGGCCGGGGTGGGGGCCGCATGCTTGCCGTTGACGGGCTTCGCGGGCGCCTTGGCCTGGGGTTGCGGCTTGGCGGCGGGTTTGGGGGCGGGCTTGGCGACGGGCTTGGCCTTGGGGGCCGGCTTCTTGGCGACGGGCTTGGCCTTGGCTGCAACCTTTTTCACGGACTTGGGCTTACCTTTGCGCACCGCCGGCTTTGACGACGCCGGGCGAGAGGGCTTCTTGCCTACGGCCTTCCCTGTCTTGCGCGCGGCGGCGGAGCCCTTCGCCTTGGCTTTGGGCTTGGACTTGCGGGTGGGCTTCGAGGGCTTGGTAGCCATGTTCATCCTTGTTTTCTTGAACGGTCGACGCGAATTCTTCAGGGTTTGCGCGAAAAAACTACGTTTGCACGAGGTTTATCCGGGGCTGCGAGCCCCTGACTACGTCTCAGTTGGGGGCTGCGGAGGAAAACCTCAAATCATATCATGACGGGCCTTTGGGAGCACGGCCATCCGGCGGATCCTGCGTCGAAAGCCGCTGGCGGACGTAGTCGAGCTGCTGCAAGCGGCGGCCCTCCTCGCCGGCTTCGTCGAGGGCTGGCGCCGGACGGCCGCTGCGACGCGCCTGTTGCCACCATCGCGACAATCCCTCCTTCATCTCGGATTCGAGCGCAGCGTCGTCCAGCGGTTCCTCTTCCATCGCCGCCAGGATCGACGCGAAGACTTCGGCGTGAGGCGTGCCTGCGAAGGCCTGGAGAACGGCGGCCGTCGTCGGCACATCGGTCGCCGCCGTGCAGTGCCGCACGAGGGCGGTAAGAGCCGCGGCGTCGGGTGTTCGCTCCTCGGGCTGGGGGAACTCGAGCGCCTTGCCGAGCGCGGGACACAGGAGCAGACCGCGCACGAACTGGCGCACGAGCGACGGCGGCCGCCGGGCGGGCCCGCGCGCGGGCGGTCGTGCCGGCGCTGCGCGCGGCGCTTCCGCGGGGGCGCCCACGGACATGAGGTCGCGCAACTCTTCGTCCGCGAGCCCCGCGATCCCCGCCAGCCGCTTGCGCAGGATCGCCGCCAGCACGGGCGCCTGGATTTGCGCCAGGTACGGCCTGGCGGCCGCCACGAGCGCGGCACGGCCTTCGGACGACTCCGGAGGATGGCGCGAAAGGAGCTCGGAAAGCAGGAACTCGGACAGGCTGACCGCCTTTGCGAGCGCCTGCTCGAAGGCCGCCTTGCCGCGACGGCGCACGTAGTCGTCCGGGTCGTCGCCGTCGGGGAGGAACAGAAAGACCGCGTTCTTGCCGTCGCGAAGCTCGGGCAGGGTGTTCTCGAGCGCGCGCCACGCCGCCTTGCGCCCGGCGGCGTCGCCATCGAAGCAGAACACGACGGTGTCGGTCAGGCGGAAAAGCTTTTGCGCGTGGGTCGGCGTGGTCGACGTGCCGAGCGTCGCGACCGCGTACTCGACACCGTGCTGGGCGAGGGCGACCACGTCCATGTAGCCCTCGACGACGACGACTTTGCCCGCGTCGCGGATGGCATTGCGCGCAAGGAACAGGCCGTAGAGCTCGCGGCCTTTGGAGAAAACCGACGTCTCCGGGGAGTTGAGGTATTTGGGCTCGCCGCTCCCCAGTACCCGACCGCCAAAGCCGATGACACGACCGCGGGTATCGTGGATGGGGAACATGATGCGGTCCCGGAAACGGTCGTAGCGCTTGTCGCCGTCGCCCTTGATCACGAGGCCCGCGGCCTCGAGCGCGGGATCCTCGTACTTGGGGAATGCGGCGGCCAGGCTTTGCCAGCCATCCGGCGCATAGCCGACGCCGAAACGCGCCGCAACCTCGCCGGTGAGACCGCGCGACTTGAGATAGTCGATGGCGTTGGGCGCCTCGCGCAACCTTGCGCGGTAGAACTTCGCCGCCGCGAGCAGGACGTCGGACAGGTCCGCGGCTTCCTCGCGCCGCTCCTTGTCGCCCACGCGTTCGACACGAGGCACCTCGAGACCGGCGTCGCGGGCGAGGTCCTCCACCGCGTCCGGAAACGACTTGCCGGCGTGCTCGATGAGGAAGCCGATCGCCGTCCCGTGGGCGCCGCATCCGAAGCAGTGGTAGAACTGCTTGGTCGGGCTCACCGAGAACGAGGGCGTCTTTTCGCTATGAAACGGGCAGCACGCGACGTAGTTCGCGCCGGCCTTGCGCAACGGCACGTGGCGGTCGATGACCTCGACGATATCCACCCGGGACAGGAGCGTCTGGATGAAGTCGTTGGGGATCATGGGTTTGTTTAGCGGCGACGGGGCCTCATCCGGACGGGCCGTGCCGGCCGGCGCGCAACTCTCGCATTGGGGATGAGTGGATTATAGGCAACCGACGCCGAGGCGATAGGCCGCAAATCCCGCGCCAGTGCCCGGCTCCATCAGGCACCGGTGGTCAGCTCGCAAGCCGTGCCTTCACCCGCGCCGAAACCGCCGACATGTCCGCCCGCCCGGCAAGCCTGCCCTTGAGCTCGGCCATGACCTTCCCCATTCCCGCCGGACCGACGGCGCTCGTCGCTTCGACGGCCGCCTCGATGGCGGCGTCGATCTCGCCGTCGCTCATCTGCTGGGGCTGGTAGGCGGCCAGCACCGCGAGCTCGCCTTGCTCGGTGGCGACCAGGTCCATGCGATTGCCGGCGGTGAACTGGGCGATCGAGTCCCGGCGCTGCTTGACCATCTTGTCGATGACCGCAAGGACGTCGGCGTCGCTGAGCTCGCGCCGCTCATCGACCTCGCGTTGCTTGATCGCGGCGAGCAACAGACGGATGGCCGAAAGACGCGCTGTGTCCTTTGCGCGCATCGCGGTCTTCATGTCCTCGGTGATCCGGGCCTTCAGCATCGTGGTCCTCTTGGTGCGTATAAAAGCAGAAGGGGCGATCGCTCGCCCCTTCGATGCGGATTGCGCCGCGCCTAGAACAGCTTGGGCGGCAGCTGCTGGCTGCGGATCCGCTTGTAATGGCGCTTCACCGCGGCGGCCTTCTTGCGCTTGCGCTCGGCGGTCGGCTTTTCGTAGAACTCGCGGGCGCGCAATTCGGTCAGGAGCCCGGTCTTTTCGATGGTGCGCTTGAAACGGCGTAGCGCCGCCTCGAAGGGCTCGTTTTCGCGGACACGTACACTCGGCATCGGCTGCTCTGGCTTGGGAAGTTGATTGGGTAACCCGAAATATTACCCCACCGGCCGAAGGCTGGCAAGGCCTGTATGATTGCCCGTCCCATGCGCGTCCTCGGCGTCGAAACCTCCTGCGACGAGACCGGCATCGCGGTGTACGACACCGGCGCCGGCCTTCTGGCGCACGCCCTCCACTCGCAGGTCGCCATGCACGAGGCCTACGGCGGGGTCGTTCCGGAGCTCGCCTCGCGCGATCACGTCCGGCGGACGGTCCCGCTGATCGAGCGGGTGCTGGCGGACGCGGGAATGACGCTGCGCGACCTCGATGCCGTTGCGTACACGCAAGGTCCGGGGCTCGCCGGCGCGCTGCTGGTCGGCGCGAGCATAGCGAGCGCGCTCGGATACGCCTTGCGTATCCCGGTGGTGCCGGTCCATCACCTCGAGGGCCACCTCCTGTCGCCGCTCCTGGCCACGCCGCAGCCCGGGTTCCCGTTCGTCGCACTCCTCGTATCCGGCGGTCACACCCAGCTCTTCGACGTCACCGCCGTCGGCGAATACTGCCTCCTGGGCGAATCGCAGGACGACGCGGCGGGCGAGGCGTTCGACAAGACCGCGAAGCTCCTGGGCCTGCCGTATCCCGGCGGCCCCGCGCTGTCGCGCCTCGCCGAACGCGGCACGAAAGACGCGGTACGTCTTCCCCGTCCCATGATTGGCTCGGGCAACCTCGATTTCAGCTTTTCCGGCCTCAAGACCGCGGTGCTGACGCTCGCGCGCAAGGAGTCGGGGACGGCGCCGCCGGCGTCGCTGCCGGAGGCGCGCAAGGCGGACATCGCGCTCGAGATCCAGTCCGCGATCGTCGACGTACTCGTCGCCAAAGCGCTGGCCGCGTTGCAAGCGACAGGACGACGGCGCCTTGTCGTGGCCGGAGGCGTGGGCGCCAATCGTGCGCTGCGCGAACGCCTGGTCGCCGCCGTTCCGGAGGTGTATTTCCCCGATCTCGCGTTTTGCACCGACAACGGCGCGATGATCGCGCTGGCGGGCGCCATGCGTCTTGCGCACGCCGCCGGCGACCACGCGTTCGAGGTGCGCCCGCGATGGGAGCTCGCGTCGCTTACTCCAGGAAGTCGAGCACGCGTTGCGTGAAGTCCTTCGGGGCTTCGATGGGGAACGAGTGCGCGGCGCCTTCGATGGGGGCGAACGTGGCGTACGGGATCGACTTCGCGAACGCGGCCGCGTCCTCGATGCGAAAGACGATGTCGCGCGTACCCGCCATCACGAGCGTGCGCGCGGCGATCGACGACAGCTGCGCGCGCGCGTCGAAGCCCGCGATGGCCTTCACCTGGTTGGCGAGCGCTACCGGCGTCTGCTGATACGGGTACGTGGCCGCGAGCTGCACGAGCGCGTCGACGCTTCGCGCGTTGTCGAGGAATGCCGGCGAGAGCACCCAGTAGAAGAGGTTGCGGAACCACAGCTGACGCTCGAGGACGCGGAACAGCGTCGACCACGTTGCGAAAAGGTCGTTGTTCCATGCGGATGCGCACGCGGTCGACGACGCGAGGACGAGTCGCTCGATGCGCCCCGGATATCGGATCGCGCAGTCCTGCGCGATCATGCCGCCCATCGAGTGGCCGGCGATCGCGAATTTCGCAACCCCGACGTGATCCGCGAGCGCGATGCAGTCGTCGGCCATCGCGCGGATGCTCGTCGTCGTGTCGAGCGGCGTCGTGCGCCCCGCGCCGCGGTTATCGGGAATCAGGAGATCGTAGCGCGCGGCAAGCGCGTCGACCGACGGCATCCAGAACGCGTTGTCGGCGGCAAGGCCCGCCACGAGCATGAGTGGCCGGCCATTGCCTTTGCGTTCGTAGTACGTCGTGATGCCGTCGTGGGCAAATTCACCCATGTCAGGTCCGAAGGGCCGCCCCGAGGAACTGACCTGCCCCCTCCTGGGGAAGCGAGCGAAGCGAGCGTGGGGGCCGTTTCACTGGCCGATCGTGCTTTCCTTGCCGGCGAAGAGCCTCTCGATGTTGCCTCGGTGCCGCCAGAAGAGCAGTAGCGCGATCGCCACCATGGCCCACGCCAGGACGCTGTTGCCGAACACGTAGAACGCACCGAGCGGCAGCAGCAGCGCGGCGGTCAGCGCTGCGAGCGAGCTCAGCTTGAAGCCGAACGCCATGATCGCCCACACGACGAGAAGCGTGAGGCCGAGCGGCCAGTGCAGCGCGAACACGATGCCCGCCGACGTCGCGACACCCTTGCCGCCCTTGAAGCGGTGAAAGACGGGGTAGAGATGGCCGAGGAACACCGCGAGCGCCGCCACGGGAATGACCCAATCCGGCGCGCCTACGCGGAAAGCGGCGATCTGCGCGAGAAAAACGCCCAGCCATCCTTTCGCGCCATCGCCGATCAGCGTCAGGGCGGCCGCAGTCCTGTTGCCCGTGCGCAGCACGTTGGTGGCGCCCGGATTGCCCGAGCCGTATCCGTGCGGATCGGGCAAGCCCATCGCGCGGCTCACGACCACGGCGAACGAGACGGAGCCGATCAGATACGCGCCGAGGACGATCAGGATCGAGGGAAGCACGGTCGCTTTCGTGAAACGGACGCGAAGGTAAACTATGTTAAACCATGAACAAGATCTTCATTCACGACCTGCGCGTCGAAGCCCGCATCGGTGTGTACGACTGGGAGCAGCACCTGCCGCAGACAGTGCGTCTCGACCTCGAGCTCATCGCCCCGTCGGAGCTCCCGTTCCAGTCCGGGCGCATCGCCGATGCGCTCGACTACGCGAAGGTCGTCGAGAGGCTGAAGAGGTTCGCGAAGGACCAGCCGCCGCCGCTGCTCGAGCGCTTCGCGGAAAAGGTGGCGCAGATCGTGATCGGCGAGTTCGGCGCGCCGTGGGTGAAGGTGCGGGTGGCCAAGCTCGGCGCGATTGCGGCGGTGCGCGAGATCGGCGTGGAGATCGAACGCACTAGGCCGTGACGTCGACCTCGACGGGTCGAAGGACACGGACGATGTCGTCGGGCTTGATGCCGACGAGATAGCCGCGCTTGCCGCCGTTGACGTAGACGTACGGAAGCTCACGGATGGTGCGCTGCAGATAGACCGGCATGGTCTTGCGCGTCCCGAACGGACTGGTGCCGCCGACCTGGTAGCCCGAATGACGGTCGGCCGTCACCGGATCGCATGCCGCGATCGACTTCACGCCGAGCTGCCGCGCGAGATTCTTGGTCGACACTTCGCGGTCGCCGTGCATGAGCACGATCATCGGCCTTTTCGCGTCGTCTTCCATGATCAGCGTCTTGATCACCGCGTGCTCGTCCACGCCGAGCTCGCGTGCGGAAACCGCGGTTCCGCCGCGCTCTTCGTATTCGTAGGTGTGATGCGTGAAGCCGACGCCGTGCTCACGGAGTACGCGTACGGCGGCCGTGACCGGACGCTTGTCTTTCATGGCTACGCATACGCGACCATCGGCACCGACCACGGCTCGGGCCAGTGGATGCCGAAGGGGAGGTAGGGCTCCGCCGCAATACGCACGCGCGAGAATCCCGCGTGGAGGAACTCGCGGGTGAGATCGCCGCGAGAGAACAGCCGCATCTCGAGCGTCGACCCGGGTCCGCCGTGAAACACGAGGTCGGTGAAGGTCTGCACTTCTCCGTCGAGCGTGACATTGGTGAGCGTCCAGGCGCCGTCGCGCTCATCGAGCGACCACTCGTAAAGGTCGGGGAAATGCTCTTTCGTATGCCCGTCCGGCACGAAGGGCACCGTGAAGATGAGCTTGCCGCCCGGTTTCAGCATGCGGCGCGCGTTGACGAACGCGCGCGATACGGGCGTCGTCACGTGCTCGAACACGTCGCTGGCGATGATGAAGTCGTAGCGTCCGGTGTGCGATTCGTCCACGTCGGTGATGTCGAGGCGCGGATCCGTGTGATAAAACGTGTTCGCATAGCTGAACTTGCGCGCGAGCGGCTTCGCGTAGGCCTCCGCATCGGAAAGGCCGATGCCCGCGATCGCCTTGTTCTCGGGGAAGTCGGGCAGCGCGGCGGGCTGGCCCAGGATCTCGCGCGTGACGAGATAGCCCATCGCGCGAAAGCGCACGTTCGACCCGCAATGCGTGCACGTAAGCGCTTCGCGCGAGAGCTGCGCGAGCGTTCCAGCGTTCGGCGTCCCGCACAGGTTGCAGATGAACGGAATGCGTGTGCCCGGTCGAACCTTCGCAGGATCGCCGCCGCTGCCGTCGCGCCACCGGCGGCGCGCGAGCATGCCGAGCATGCGGCGGTAAGCGAAGAGCTGCGCTTTGCCGAGCAGGCTGCGCGTGGGAGGGGGCGCGTCGGAATCTTCTGGAGTCACCGGGCGATTTTACTCAACCCCTGGGATGGTGCTGCGCGTGCAGTTGCTTCAATCGCTCGCGCGCGACGTGGGTGTAGATCGTCGTCGTCGTGATGTCGGCGTGACCCAGCAGCAACTGCACGACGCGCAAATCCGCGCCGTGATTCAGAAGATGCGTCGCGAACGCATGCCGCAGCACGTGTGGCGACAGGGACGCGGCGGGAATGCCGGCGCGCCTCGCGTAGCGCTTCACCAGGAGCCAGAAGCCCTGGCGGGTGAGCGGTCCGTGTCGCGCGGTCAGGAACATGTGATCGGACTTCGCGGTGCCCGCAAGCTCGACGCGCGCCGACTTGCGATAGCGCTCGATCCACGAGGCCGCTTCGTCGCCGAGCGGCACGAGCCGCTCCTTGCTGCCCTTCCCGATCACGCGCACGACGCCGACGTCGAGCGACACCTGCGCGATCTTCAAGCCGACGAGCTCGGACACGCGCAAACCCGTTGCATACAGCGTCTCGAGCATCGCGCGGTCGCGCAACCCGAGCACGGTGTCGACATCCGCCGCCGCCAGCAGCGCTTCGACCTGCTTCTCCGACAGAAGCTTGGGCAGGCGCCGCGGCTTGCGAGGCGCGCGCACGCGAAGCGTCGGGTCCTCGCGCACGGCCGCGCGTTCGAGCTGCAGCCGATAGAAACGCTTGACGGCGGAAAGCCGTCGCGCAACCGAGCTCGCTTTTGCCTTGGCGCGGAATTGATCGGCGAGCCAGCCTTCGACGTCGCTGCGCGTCGCGGACAGGAGACCGCGATCGCCGAGCCAAGCCGACCACGCGACCAGGTCGCGGCGATAGCTTGCGAGCGACGTCGCGGCCAACCCGTCAGCGAGCCAGAGCTGATCGCAGAAAACGTCGATGAGCTCGGCGTCGGTCATTCGCGCGAAGCACACATCACATTCCGAATCTGTAACCCTCGTGCGTCAGGAGCCAGCGCTTGATCGCGATGGGCTGGCCCTCGTCCGCATTCATGAATCCGCCCATCGAACCCATGGCGCCGACGACCCGATGGCACGGCACGATCAGCGCGATGCGGTTCGCACCGCAGGCTTGCCCGATCGCGCGCGGCGCGCTTCGCACCATCCGTGCGACTTCGCCGTAGGTGCGCGATTGCCCGACGGGAATTTCGGAGAGCGCGCGCCACACGCGTTGCTGGAATGCCGTGCCGCCCGGCGCGAGCGGCACCGTGAAGCGGAATTCGGGGTCTTCGAGATAGCGCTCGATCTCGCGCATGGCGAGCTCGCAGATTTCGTCTCCCGGCGCCTGCGCACGATCGCTCGAGGGCAGGTACGCGACGCGCGTGATCGCGCGCCCGTCGCTCTCGATGCCGATCGTGCGCGAAAGGCGCGCGCATCTTTGCCGAGCGATTCACGTTCAACCCAGCTTCATCTGGCGCGGCAGGAACGTGATCAGGTCGGGCCAGAACCAGATCATCAGCACGGCGACCACCATGAGCAGGAACATGGGAATGGTGTGGCGCGCGATCCACGTGATCTGCTTTCCCGTCATTCCCTGCAGCATGAACAGATTGAAGCCGACCGGCGGGGTGATCTGCGCCATCTCGACCACCAACACGATGAAGATGCCGAACCACAGAAGGTCGATGCCGGCTTTCTCGACCGTGGGCAGGATGACGCCCATCGTGAGCACGACCATCGAGATCCCGTCGAGGAAGCAGCCCAGGATGATGTAGAAGACCGTCAACGCGACGATCAGCGCGAACGGCGACAACCCCAGCGAGCCGATCCACTCGGCGAGATGGCGCGGCAGCCCGATGTAGCCCATCGACAGCGTGAGGAACGCAGCGCCCGCCAGGATGAGCGCGATCATGCAGTAGAGCCGCGTCGCCCCCATGAGGCTCGCCATGAAGGTTGCGCGCGTAAGCGACCGCTGGAGCGCGGAAATGACCAGCGCGCCGACGACGCCCAGCGCAGCGGCCTCGGTCGCTGTCGCCACGCCGATGTAGATCGATCCCAGGACGACCAGTATGAGGATCACCACGGGGATGAGGTGACGAGATGCGTGCAACTTCTGCGCGAAAGTGGTGTGCGTCGTGCTCGCGGGCACCTTCGAAGGGTTGAAGAGCGCCCAGGCGACGATGTATCCGGAGAACAGGACCGCAAGGAGGATGCCGGGAATGACGCCGGCGATGAACAGCTGCGCAATGGACACGTTCGCCGACACGCCGTAAACGATCATGATGATCGATGGCGGAATCAGGAGGCCCAGCGTGCCCGCGCCGGCAAGCGTCCCGACCGTGATGCCTTCGGGGTAGCCGCGACTTGCAAGCTCCGGCAGCGTCATCTTGCCGATGGTCGCGCACGTGGCCGCCGACGAGCCCGAGACGGCGGCGAAGATCGTGCAGCCGATGATGTTGGTGTGCAGGAGGCGTCCGGGAACGCGCTCGAGCCACGGCGCGAGGCCCCGGAACATGTCCTCCGACAATCGCGTTCGGAACAAGATCTCGCCCATCCAGACGAACAGGGGCAATGCGGTAAGCGTCCACGACGAGGCGGTGCCCCAGATCGTCACCGCCATCGCATCGCCCGCGGGCCGCGATGAGAAGAGCTCCATGCCGATCCACGCGACCCCGGCGAGCGCGAGGCCGATCCACACGCCGCTGCCGAGGAGCGCGAACAGCGCGACGATGAGAAGCGCGGTGATCGCCCCGTCACTCATTGTGCAGGGCCTCGGTGGGGACCACGGGCCGCCGCTTGCGGGCGATCTCGAGGACGAGCTCGTCGATCATCGCGATCGCCAGGATCACGGTGCCGATCGCCATCGTTGTCTGCGGAATCCACAAAGGCGTCGCGTCGTTGGCGGTCGAGATGTCGTGGAAGTCGTAGGACTGGTACGCAAGGCGCAGGCTGTAATACGCGAACAGCGCGGCGAGTACCGCGCCCGCCGCAAGGGCCCAGAGCGTGAGCGCGCGATGCGAGCGCCCCGTGAGATGCTCGATGATCAACGTGACGCGGATGTGCTCGCCGCGCTTTAGCGTATGCGCGAGTGCCAGGAATCCCGCGCCCGCCATGCAATAGCCCGCATAAGCGTCGGTGCCGGGCACGTGGAAGTCGAGGAGGCGCCCGAGGATTCCGACCAGAACCATAACAAGCGTGCCCACCAAGAACAACGCCGCCAGGACTCCGGCGGCGTTGTACGTGAAGTCGAGGGAGCGGCGCACGCTATTGCTGGTTTCGATACGCCTCGATGACCTTGCGGCCGTCGTCGCCCGACTTGCGCTGCCATTCGGCCAGCATGACGTTCCCTACGCGGCGAAGGTCGGCGGTGAGCTGGTCGGAGGGCTTGATGATGACCATGCCCTTGGACTTCAACTGGTCGAGGTACCAGTTGTTCTTTTCCTCGGAAAGCTTCCACCCGCGCGCCTCCGCGTCGGCGGCCGCCTTGAGCACTGCTTGCTGCGTGGGCTTGTCGAGCGCGTCGAACGCTTTCGCATTGACGATGATCGCGTTCTTGGGAAGCCACGCCTGCGTGTCGTACCAGTTCTTGATGTGCTCGTAGGTCTTCGAGTCGAAGCCGGTCGCGCCCGACGACATGTACGAGTCGACGACACCCGTGGCGAGCGCCTGCGAGACTTCCGCCGCCTGGACGGTCACGGGCTGCGCGCCGACGAGCTCGGCGATCTTGGAGGTTGCGGGGCTGTACGCGCGCCACTTGAGCCCCTTCATATCAGCCACCGAGGCGAGCGTGCGCTTCGTGTAGATGCCCTGCGGCCCCCACGGCACCGCGTACAGGAGCTTCATGTTCTGCTTCGCCAGTTTGTCGTCGAGCGCCTTGCGCGACGCCTTGTAGAGCTTCAACGATTCGCCGTACGACGTGGCGAGGAACGGGATGCCGTCGACGCCGTACAGAGGGTCCTCGTTCTCGAAGTTGACGAGGAGGATCTCGCCGACCTGGGCCTGGCCGCCCTGCACGGCACGCTTGATCTCGGGCGCCTTGAACAAGGACGCGTTCGCGTGAACCTGGATCTTGAGCTTGCCGCCCGTTGCCTTGTCGACGTCGTTGGCGAATTGCTGGATGTTCTCGGTATGGAAGTTGTTGGCGGGATATGCCGTCGGCAGGTCCCACTTGGTCTGCGCGCCAGCGGGCGAGGCGACGGCCAGGCCGATCGCGAAGGCGGCAAGAAGGCGTTTCATCGGAATTCTCCTCGTAAGGCGGGGCGCTCGCGTTTTACCATAAATCGCCATCGGCGTGAGGGCGCGCCGATCCCTCGATGCCGCGATAGAACCACGTGAGGACCTGCGCCGCGTCGAAGACCGGCAAGCCGGTCGCCGCGACGACGGCCTCGCGGTAAGGCGGCATGTTCGCGCACTCGAGCACGATCGCGCCGACTTCCGAACGACGCGCGACCAGGCGTCGCGCGGCATCGGCGACGTCGGCCGACATCTTGCCTCGATCGAGATTCATCGCGCCGTAACGGATGGCTTGCGCGAAACAGCCCGACGGGTTTACGCCTTCGACGGGCGTGTCGCGCGGCGCGCCGGCGGCGTCGAGAACGGCCGGCGTCAAGGCATCCACCGAATACGTCACGACCCCGACCATGCGGCCCACCGGCAGCGTGCGAGCGACCAGTGGCAAGACCAGCAGCGAGGACGTGAGGACCGGCACCGGCAGCGCCGCGGCGAGCTCGCGTTGCCAGCGCACGAGGAAACCGCACGTTGTCGCGATGCCGAGACAGCCGTCGTCGACTAGTCCTTCGGCCGCGCGGATGAAGCGCGGCAGGACCGCGTCGCCGGCACGATGCACGATCTCCTCGGGATCGGCGCCGTCCACGGTCGCGTACTTCACCGGGAAGTCGAACGTCTCGCCGCAGCCGACGTCGCCGCGAACGCGCGGGAACGCGGTGTCGAGCGAAAGTATGCCGAGCATGGCTTTATGATTGAGCCGTGGCGAAACCCTTCAACGTGATCCTCGTGCAGCCCGCAGGCTATGCGTTTTCGCTTGCACTCATGGAGGCCGCCGAGTACGTTGTCGCGATGTTGCGCGCATGCGGCTGCGAGGCGCAAGTCGTCGTCAACGCGCTCCGTGAGGACGCGCACAACGTCCTCTTCTGCGGACACCTCATGAATCGAGGCGACGTGGCGCAATTGCCCGCCGATACGATCGTCTTCAACAGCGAGCCGCTCGCCCGCCAGGATACGTGGCACCTGGGCTCCGAGGTGTACCGCGAGGCGCTCGCTCGCCATCGCGTGTGGGACTACGCGCAGCGCAACCTCGATGCGGTTCCGCATGCGCGCAAGGACCTCCTGCCCTTTTGGTACTGTCGCGATCTCGTCCGGCCGCGAGCTGCGGCAAGCGAAGGCAAGGCGCTTCTTTTCTATGGCGTGCCGACGCCGTGGCGCCGCGCGCTGCTGGCGGAGATTGCCGCGGCGGGTGTCGAAGTGCAGTTCATGCACAACGGCTTCGGCGCCCAGCGCGACGCGGTCATGTGGAACGCTTGGGCGGTGCTCAACCTGCACAAGACGGAGGACAACGCGGTGTTCGAGCCGATTCGCTGCTTTTATCCGCTGACGAATCGCGTGGCGGTGATCAGCGAGGACGTACAGGGGGATGCCGCGGCCGACGCGTTTCGCGATGCGATGTTCTTCTTCCCGCGCGGCGAGATCGCGAGTGCCGTTCGCGCGCTGCGAGACGACGCCGACGGCTTTCGGGCGGCGACGGCGAATCAATTCGACAGCTTCGAGCGCAAGTCGGCGGTCGCTCACTTTCACGCCGCGCTCGACCGCTACTTCGAGGAACTAACGCCGCGCGAGCGTGGGGGCACATGAGCTGGCAGTTTTGGATCGATCGCGGAGGGACGTTCACCGACATCGTCGCGCGGCGGCCCGACGGCTCGCTCGCGACCCACAAGCTGCTGTCCGAGAATCCCGAGCGCTACGACGACGCAGCGGTGCACGGCATCCGCGAACTGCTCGGGCTCGACCCGGGCGCTGAAATCCCCGACGGCGTGATCGACGCCGTCAAGATGGGAACAACCGTGGCAACCAACGCGCTGCTCGAGCGCAAAGGCGAGCGCACCGCGCTCGTCATCACGCGCGGCTTCGGCGACGCGCTGCGCATCGGCTACCAGCATCGCCCGAAGCTCTTCGTCCGCCGCATCGACTTGCCGTCGATGCTGTACGAGCGCGCAATCGAGGTGGGCGAGAGAATCGGCGCGCGCGGCGAGGTCGTCGAGCCCCTCGACGAAGCGGCGGCGGAGCGGGCTTTGCGTGCCGCGTACGCCGACGGCATCCGCGCGGTCGCGATCGTGCTCATGCACGGCTATCGCTTCCCGCGTCACGAGCAGGCGCTCGCGCGCATCGCACGCGCGATCGGATTCGCGCAGGTCTCCGTGTCGCACGAGGTGAGCCCGCTCATGAAGCTCGTCTCGCGCGGCGATACGACCGTCGTCGATGCCTATCTTTCGCCGATCCTGCGCCGCTATGTCGACCGCGTCGAGCGCGCGCTGACCGGTGGACGCGAAACGCGCATGCGCCTGCAGTTCATGCAATCGAGCGGCGGACTCACCGACGCGCACCGTTTCCAGGGCAAGGACGCGATCCTTTCCGGGCCCGCCGGAGGCATCGTGGGAGCCGTCGAGGTGTCCCGCCTCGCGGGCTTCGATCGGATCATCGGATTCGACATGGGCGGCACGTCGACGGACGTCACGCACTGGGCGGGGGAGTACGAGCGCGCGTTCGTGACGGAAGTGGCGGGCGTGCGCCTGCGCGCGCCGATGATGAAGATCCACACGGTGGCAGCCGGCGGCGGATCGATCTGCTCGTTCGATGGGGCGCGCTTCCGCGTCGGCCCGGAGTCGGCCGGCGCGAATCCGGGTCCCGCCGCGTATCGACGCGGCGGTCCGCTCACGGTCACGGATTGCAACGTGATGGTGGGCAAGATCGACCCCGCGCTCTTTCCGCACGTCTTCGGCCCGACGGGCGACGGGCCTCTCGACGCGGACGTGGTTCGCGAAAAATTCATGGCACTCGCGGCCGACGTGTGCGGCAGCACCGGAACGTCGAGGCCACCCGAGGAGGTCGCCGAGGGGTTCCTCAAGATCGCGGTCCAGAACATGGCCAACGCGATCAAGCACATCTCGGTGCAGCGCGGCTACGACGTGACCGAGTACGCCCTCTGCTGCTTCGGCGGCGCGGGCGGGCAGCATGCCTGCCTGGTCGCCGATGCGCTGGGCATGACGCGCGTGTTCATCCATCCGTTGGCCGGCGTGCTGTCCGCCTACGGCATGGGCCTCGCGGACGTGCGTGCCCTGCGCCAGGAAGCGGTCGAGGCGGTGCTCACGCAGCATGCGCTCGCTGCGACGGCCGAGGCATTTGCACGGCTTGAAAGCGCTGCGCGCGAAGACGTCCGCGCGCAAGGCATCCCGTCCGCGCGCATCGAATGCCGCGACACGCTGCACGTGAAGTACGACGGCACCGACACCACGCTCGAGCTTGCGCGCGAATCGACGGTCGCGCCGATCGTCGCGGAGTTCGAGCGGCGCTATCGCCAGCGCTATGGCTTCCTCATGCCTGGCAAGTCGCTCGTGATCGAGGCGGTCGCCGTCGAGGCGGTCGGCCGCAACGAGAGCGCGCAGTCCTTCATGCCGTCCTTCGCGCCGCGCGAGGGTCCGCTCGTGCCGATCAAGACCAACCGGATCTACACGGAGGGCATCTTTCGCGAAGCGCATGTCTACGACCGCGACGCGCTGCGCCCGGGCGATGCGATCGACGGTCCCGCGATCGTGCGCGAGCAGAACGCCACGACGGTGATCGAGCCCGGGTGGCGCGCCACGCTGACGGCGCGCGACCACATCGTGCTCACGCGCGTGGAAGCGGCGAAGCGGGCGCACGCGATCGGCACCACCGCCGATCCCGTGCTGCTCGAGGTCTTCAACAATCTCTTCATGGCCATCGCCGAGCAGATGGGCGTCACGCTCGCGAACACGGCTTACTCGGTGAACATCAAGGAGCGTCTCGACTTCTCGTGCGCGCTCTTCGACGCCGACGGCAACCTCATCGCCAATGCGCCGCACATGCCGGTGCACCTGGGCTCGATGGGCGAGTCCGTGAAGACGATCATCGACCGCCGCGCAGGAACGATGCGGCCCGGCGACGTGTTCGTGCTGAACGCGCCCTATAACGGCGGCACGCACCTGCCGGACGTCACCGTCATTGCGCCGGTGTTCCTCGACGCCGCGACGCCGGAGTTCTTCGTGGCCTCGCGTGGCCATCACGCCGACATCGGCGGCATCACGCCCGGCTCCATGCCGCCCGATTCCACGCACGTCGACGAAGAGGGCGTGCTGCTCGACAACGTGCAGCTCGTCGCGGAAGGGCGGTTTCTCGAGGGCGAGATGCGCGCGCTCCTGTCCGGCGGACGCTACCCGTCGCGCAACGTCGATCAGAATCTCGCGGACCTTCGCGCGCAGGTCGCGGCGTGCGCGAAGGGTGCTTCCGAGCTGCGCAAGATGGTCGAGCATTTCGGCCTCGACGTGGTCCGCGCCTACATGCAGCACGTGCAGGACAACGCGGAGGAAGCGGTACGGCGCGTGCTCGACGTGCTGACCGACGGCGCGTTCGAGTACGAGATGGACAGCGGCGCGCGCATTCGCGTGCGCATCGCCATCGACCGCGCAAGACGCGAAGCGGTCATCGATTTCGCGGGTACGAGCGTGCAGCAACCGACCAACTTCAACGCGCCATCCGCCGTATGCAAGGCGGCCGTGCTCTACGTCTTCCGCACGCTCGTCGACGACGAAATCCCGATGAACGCCGGATGCCTGAAGCCCCTGCGCATCGTGATTCCGGAAGGCTCGATGCTCGCGCCGCGCTATCCCGCCGCCGTCGTGGCGGGCAACGTCGAGACGTCGCAGGTGATCACCGATACGCTGTACGGCGCGCTGGGCGTGCTCGCCGCTTCGCAGGGCACGATGAACAATTTCACCTTCGGCAACGCGGGCTACCAGTACTACGAGACGATCGCGGGCGGAGCGGGCGCGGGGCCGGGCTTCGATGGCGCGAGCGCCGTTCAGACGCACATGACCAACTCGCGACTGACGGATCCCGAGGTGCTCGAGTGGCGCTTTCCCGTTCGCCTGTCGAGCTTCGAAGTCCGGCGAGGCAGCGGCGGCGCGGGCGCGCACAACGGCGGCGACGGCGTGCGGCGGCGCGTCCTCTTTCTCGAGGCGATGACCGCGGTGATGCTCGCCAATCGGCGCCGGGTGGCGCCGTTCGGCGTGGCCGGCGGCGCTGCGGGTGCGACCGGGCGCAACTGGGTCGAGCGGGCGGACGCAAGCGTGGAGACCTTCGGGGCGACCGCGAAGGTCGACATGAACCCAGGCGACACGTTCGTGATCGAGACGCCTGGCGGCGGGGGGTTCGGAATGCCACCGCCCTCTATATAATGTCGGCCCTTTCGGAGGACTCTTCATGGCCTCGATCTACGATTTCACCGTGAACGACATCCACGGCAAGCCGGTCAAGCTCGACCGCTACCGCGGCAAGGTCATGCTCGTCGTCAACACCGCGAGCGAGTGCGGCTTCACGCCGCAGTACAAGGGACTCGAGGCGATGTACGAAAAGCTCCACGACAAGGGGCTCGAGGTGCTCGGCTTCCCGTGCAACCAGTTCGGCGGGCAGGAGCCCGGCAGCGAGAAGGAGATCGCGCAGTTCTGCGAGCTCAACTACGGCGTGACGTTTCCCCTGTTCGCGAAGGTCGACGTCAACGGCGACAACACGGCGCCGCTGTACAAGTTCCTCAAGTCCGAGAAGCCGGGCCTCCTCGGCAGCGAAGCGATCAAGTGGAACTTCACCAAGTTCCTGGTCGATCGCGAAGGCAACGTCGTCAAGCGCTACGCGCCGAACGACACGCCGGAGTCGATCGCCGGGGACATCGAGAAGACGCTTTGATGCTTGCGCTTCGCATCGCCGCCGTCGCGGCGGCATGTGCGCTCGCCTGCACGAGTGCGCACGCGCAGCCCGATCCCAACAAGGTGCTGCGGGTCGCGTTTCTGCAGCCGGAGACCGGGCTTCGACCCGCAGGCGGCGTCCGACCTCTATTCGAACTACGTGAACCGGGTCATCTTCGATCCGCTGTTCCGGTACGACTACCTCGCGCGGCCGCACAAGGTCATTCCCAACACTGCCGCCGCGCTGCCGGAAGCGAACAAGGACGGCACCGAGTGGACCATCCGCGTCAAGCCGGGCATCTACTTCGCGGACGACCCTGCATTCAAGGGCAAGAAGCGCGAGCTGACCGCGGCCGATTACGCCTTCTCGTGGAAGCGCATCCTCGATCCGCGGACGCGCTCGCCGCACCTCGACACGTTCGACGGCCGCTTCGTGGGCATCGACAAGCTCCTCGCCAAGGCCAAGGAAACCGGCAAGTTCGATTACGACGCGCCCGTCGAGGGGCTGCAGGTCGTCGACAAGTACACGCTGAAGCTCAAGCTGACCGGCCCGTGGTGGGACCTGCCGAACGACCTCACGGGCACGGGGACGTCGGTCGTCGCCCGTGAAGTCGTCGAGGCGTACGGCGACGCGAGCGGGTGGGTGATGGCGCATCCGGTGGGCACCGGGCCTTACCGCCTCAAGGACTGGCGGCGCGGGCAGCGCATCCAGCTCGAGGCCAGCCCGTCGTTCCGCGAAGTCCTCTATCCCGAGAGCAGCGATCCTGCGGACAAGGCGATCGTCGCGCGCATGAAGGGGCGGAAGATTCCGCTCATCGGCAACATCGACATCTCGATCATCGAGGAAGCGAACCCGCGGCTGCTGGCGTTCGAGCGCGCACAACTCGACTACATCGAGGTGCCGGTCGATCTCGTCGGCAACGTGTTGGGCGAGGACAACAAGCTCCTCTCGCGCTTCGGCGCGGCAGGCGTCGCGCAACAGCGTGGCGTCCTGCCCGGCATCACGTACACGTACTTCAACATGGACGACCCGATCGTCGGCGGCTACACGAAGGAGAAGATCGCGCTGCGACGCGCCATCGGCATGGCGTACAACGTCGACGAAGAGGCGCGCGTCGTTCGCCAGGGCCAGGCGGAGTGGGCGTCGCAGCTGCTCCCGCCCGGCGTGACCGGCCACGATCCCAAGCTCGTCGGCAACACGAAATACGATCCGCAGGGCGCGAAGGCGCTGCTCGACCGCTTCGGCTACGTCGACAAGGACAAGGACGGCTGGCGCGATCTCCCGGACGGCAAGCCGCTGGTCCTGCGCAAGGGGACCTCGCCGTCCGCGCTCGAGCGCCAGTACGACGAGCTGTGGAAGCGCAACATGACCGCGATCGGCATCAGGATCGAGTTCGTGACGCAGAAGTGGCCGGACCTCCTCAAGATGGCGCGGCTCGGGCAGCTCCAGATGTGGCAGCTCGGCAATCGCGCGGCGAGCACCGAAGGCTACGGATTCCTGGCTCTGCTGTACGGCGGCAGCATCGGGACGCAGAATTACGCGCGCTTCAAGCACGCCGACTACGACCGCATGTACGAGGAAAGCAAGAAGCTTCCCGACGGCCCCGAGCGGGCGAAGCTCATGCGCCAGATGTCCGAGATCGTCGCGGGCTACGCGCCGTGGAAGATCAACGCGTACCGCTACGAAAATGTGATCGTCTACCCGTGGGTGCGAGGGCTACAAGCTCAACGTGTTCAACATTCATCCATGGCAATTCCTCGACATCGATACCAAGATGACGCGAAAGCCGGTGCAATGACGCGCGCTCGCGGTTCTCGCGTTCGGCGCGCTGCTCGTTTGCAACGCGCACGCGCAGTCCGATCCTGCGAAGGTGCTGCACGTCGTGTTCCGCACGGCGGAGACGGGCTTCGACCCGCAGGCCGTGTCGGACCTCTACTCGAACTACGTCAACCGCGCGATCTTCGAGCCGCTGTTTCGCTACGACTTCCGCGCGCGTCCGCACAAGGTCGTGCCGAACACGACGGTCGCGCTTCCCGAAGGCAACAAGGACGGCACCGAGTGGACGATCCGGGTCAAGCCTGGCATCTACTTCACCGACGATCCCGCGTTCAAGGGCAAGAAGCGCGAGCTCACCGCCGCCGATTACGCGTACACGTTCAAGCGCACGCTCGACCCGGCGATGCGCTCGCCGTCGCTCGAGCTCTTCGACGGCCGCATCGTGGGCATGGACAAGGTTCTCGCGAAGGCGAAGCAGACCGGCAAGTTCGACTACGACGCGCCGGTGGAGGGCTGCAGGTCGTCGACAGGTACACGCTGAAGCTCAAGCTCACCTATCCGTGGTGGGACTTCGCGGTCTATCTCACCGACGGCGCGGCCGGCGCCGTGGCGCGCGAGGTGGTCGAGGCATACGGCGACGGCAGTCGCTGGGTGATGGCCAATCCCGTGGGCACGGGTCCGTACAAGCTCAAGGAGTGGCGCCGCGGGCAACGCATCGTGCTCGAGGCGAACCCGGATTTCCGCGGCATTCCCTATGTCGAGAGCAACGATCCGGCCGACAAGGCGGTCAATGCGCGCTTCAATGGCAAGACCTTCCCGCGCATCGGCCGCGTCGAGATCGCGATCATGGAGGAAGGCAATCCGCGCGTGCTCGCCTTCGCGCGCGGCGAGCTCGACTACCTCGACATCCCGTACGAGCTGGTGCCGAACGTGATGCAGCCGGACAACAGCTGAAGCCGCAGTTCGCAAAGGCCGGCGTGCTGCTCGAGCGCGACGTGCAGCCGTCGATCACGTTCGCGTACTTCAACATGGAAGATCCCGTGGTCGGCGGTTACACGCCGGAGAAGATCGCGCTGCGGCGCGCGATCGGGATGGCGTACAACGCGGAAGAAGAGATACGCATCATCCGCCAGGGCCAGGGCAAGCTCGCGAACATGATCCTGCCGCCGCCCGTGACCGGCTACGACCCCAACCTGCAGGCAGCCTCCAAATACGACCCCGCGGCGGCGAGAGCGCTGCTCGACCGCTTCGGCTACATCGACCGCGACAAGGACGGCTGGCGCGACATGCCCGACGGCTCGCCGCTCGTGCTCAAGCGCGGCACGTCGCCGTCCGCGCTCGAGCGCCAGTTCGACGAGCTGTGGCAGCGGAACATGAACGCGATCGGCGTCCGGATCGAGATGGTGACGCAGAAGTGGGCCGACCTGTTCAAGATGGCGAAGAACGGCCAGCTGCAGATCTGGCAGCTCGCCAACACCTCCACCTCGACCGACGGCTACAGGTTCCTCGGCATGCTGTACGGGCCGAATGCCGGCTTGTCGAACCTGGCGCGGTTCAAGCTTCCCGAATTCGACCGGCTGTACGACGAGTCCAAGAAAATCCCGCCGGGTCCCGAGCGCGACAGGCTCGTGCGCGAGATGTCGCAGATCGTCGCGGCGTACGCGCCGTGGAAGATCAACTCGTATCGCATCGAGAACGTCGTCGTCTATCCGTGGGTGATCGGCTACAAGTACAACCCGTTCAACCAGCATCCATGGCAGTACCTCGACATCGACATGTCGGTGCCGCGAAAGGCCGTCGAATGACGCGCAAGGTTCTCGGTCTTGTCGTCGCCGCCATGGCGCTCGGCGCGCACGCGCAGCCCGCGAAATGGGCCGATCCCGACAAGGTGCTGCGTACGGCGATCATCATCGCCGAGACCGGCTTCGATCCGCAGGCCGCGCAGGACCTGTACTCCAACACGATCAACTCGGCGATCTTCGACCCGCTCTACGAGTACGACTACCTCGCGCGGCCGCACAAGATCGTTCCGCGCGCAGCGGAGGCGCTGCCCGAGATCTCCGCCGACGGCCTCACGTGGACGATCCGCATCAAGAAGGGCATCTACTTCGCCGACGACCCGGTGTTCAAGGGACAGAAGCGCGAGCTCACCGCGAACGACTTCGTGTACTCGATGAAGCGGCTCGTCGATCCGAAGGTGCGCTCGCCCAACGTCTTCCTCGTGCGCGACCGGCTCGCGGGTCTCGACAAGGCGCTCGCGGAGGCCAAGGGCTCGGGCAAGCTCGACTACGACACGGAGATCGAGGGCCTGCGCGCGCTCGACCGCTACACGCTGCAGCTCAAGCTCGTCGAGCCCGACTACACCTTCCTGCCGCGGCTCACGGCGACGCAGTTCTCCGCCGTCGCGCGCGAAGTCATCGAGGCGTACGGCGACGCGAGCGGCTGGGCGATGGCCAATCCGGTCGGCACCGGGGCCGTTCAAGCTCAAGGAGTGGCGGCGCGCGCAGCGCATCGTGCTCGAGGCGAACCCGAACTATCGCGAAGAGACGTTCCCCGCGTTGCCGGCGAATGCGGATGCCGAGGCCAAGGCGGCGTACGCCGCGATGAAGGGCAAGCGGCTGCCGCAGATCGGCCGCGTCGAGGTGGCGGTGATCGAGGAATCGAATCCGCGCCTGCTCGCGTTCAACAGCAACGAGCTCGACCTGGTCGACGTGCCGCGCGACCTCGTCACGCGCGTGCTCGACGACAAGAACCGGCTGCTGCCGTCGTACGCGAAGCAGGGCGTCACGATGCAGCGCGCGGAAGAGGCGGGCCTCGCCTTCTTCGCGTACTTCAACATGAACGACCCGGTGGTCGGCGGCTACACGCCCGAGAAGGTCGCGCTGCGACGTGCGCTGCTCATGGGCTACAACCCGGGCGACCTGATCCACGTCGGCCTGCAGGGCCAGGGAAGCGTCGCGAACCAGCCGATTCCGCCGGAGGTGCCGGGTCACGTCGCCGGCATCAAGAACGCGACGCCGCACGATCCCGCGCTGGCGCGGGCGCTCCTCGACAAGTTCGGCTACAAGGACCGCGACGGCGACGGTTTTCGCGAGATGCCCGACGGCAAGCCGCTGATGCTGTCGATGGGATCCGCGCCGACCGGCGAGAACCGCATCCGCGACGAGCTGTGGCTGAAGAACATGCGCGATATCGGCGTCCAGGTCGAGTTCCAGCATCAGAAGTGGCCGGATCTCCTCAAGATGGCGCGCGCCGGCCAGCTGCAGATGTGGCAAGTCGGCTGGACCGCGACTTCCGCCGATTCGTTCATGGAGCTGGCCTATGGACCGAACGGCGGCCAGTCGAACCTGTCGTTTTTCAAGAACGCCGAATACGACGATCTCCTGCGGCAGTCGCGCCGCGTGCGCACGGATGCCGAGCGCGACAAGCTCTACGCGCGCATGACGGAGATCGTCGCGGCCTACGCGCCGATGGGCGGCGGCATCTACCGCATCGAGAACACGATCGCGAAGCCGTGGATCGTCGGCTACAAGAAGGACAGCTTCCGCTCGCAGCCGTGGCGCTTCGTCGATGTCGACGCCGCTCGGATGAAGGCCGCGCAGTAGGGTATTTGCGACAAGGCACCGCTCGTTTGCGACGGATGGCATGCGTCCAAGCGTTGCACCGGTCGTGTCGCCCCGCGTACAATTCACGTTCGTCTATCACTTCGACGCCAACCTGTCGCCGATGAACCGTCACGTGAACCTCAAGTCCTGCGCCGCGCATCCGATTGCGCGCGGCGGGCTCGCGTTCGCCGTGGCCGTGCGATGGCGCTATGGCGGTTCGAATCGACGGCATTGCCGTCCTGAAGTAAGCGCCCGACGGGATCTCCCGCCGGGTAACGCGGCGGGAATCCAGGTCAAGTCAGGGACGCAACCGTTCCCGCCAGGAGTTTTCCGCTTGCGGTCACATACGCAGGTGATGTCATGGAACGATTGCAGACGAGCGCTTCGCAAACGGTTTCGCGGTCTCTGGCGGTCTCCGGATTTCCGGAAGCTGTGGATCTCGCTCACCGTCACGTCGTTTGGCGCGCAGGTCACGAACCTCGCGCTGCCGCTGACGGCCGCGCTGCTCCTGCAGGCCACGCCGCTCGCAGATGGGCATCCTGGTCGCGCTCGAGACGCTGCCGTTCGCGCTCGTGTCGCTGCACGCGGGCGTGCTGATCGATCGCGTGCGCAAGCTGCCCGTCGTCATCGCGTGCAACATCGCGCGCGGCGCCGCGCTGCTCGCGATACCGATTGCGGCGTTCACGCACGTCCTGTCGGTCGAGCTCCTGTACGTCGTTGGTTTCTTCTGCGGCGTGCAGAACGTGATCGGCGGCGCCGCGTATCAGGTGCTGCTCGCGCAGCTTGCCGGACGCAAGCGCCTGGTCGAGGCCAACGCGAAGATCGCGCTCGGCGAGACGTCGGCGGCGCTCGTCGGACCAGGCCTCGCCGGCGCGCTGATCCAGGTGCTGACCGCGCCCTTCGCGATCCTGCTCGATGCGCTCGCGTTCCTCGTTTCCGGGTTCGTTCTCCGGCGCGTGCACGCGCCCAACGATGTCGCGCACGACGGGCCCAAGTCGCCGGTGATGAAGGAGATCGCCGACGGATTGAAGCTCGTGTTCCGCAATCGGACGCTGTTCGCGCTCGCGTGGCTGGCCGCGCTCTGGCAGTTCCTGCATCACATGCAGATCGCGGTGCTGATCCTGTTCGCGACGCGCGAGCTCGGAATGTCGGCGGGCGCGATTGGCGTCGTCTACATGTTCGGCGGCCTCGGCTGCGTGATCGCCGCCGCGTCGGCGGAGCGGCTGTCCGCGCGCTTCGGCATCGGACCCGTCATCGTGCACGGCCTCATCCTCACGGCGCTCGCGTGGCAGGCGTTCGGGCTCATCGCGGGTCCCGTGTGGGTGGCGACCGTGCTGCTGGGCGTCGCGATGCTGCTGTTCGACTTCGGCGGCGTGCTCTACGGCATCAACTACCTGGCGCTCCGCCAGGCGATCACGCCCGACCGCATGCTGGGCCGCATGACCGCGACGATGCGATTCCTGACGGTCGCGATGGCGCCGATCGGATCGCTGGTCGGCGGTGCGCTCGCGACCGGCATCGGCACGCGCGGCACGCTTTTGACGGTCGGCGTACTCGGTTTGCTGCTTGCGGCCGCCGCGGTGCTGTGGTCGCCCGTGCGCCGCCACCAGACGCTGCCCGCGACGGTGGCAGAATGACGCATGCTCGTTCGCCACTGCCTTCCGCTGGTCCTTCTTCTGATTTGCGGTCTTGCGCGCGCTGACGATCGCGCGCAAGCGCTCGCCGGTCTCGATGACCCCGCGACGGAGCAGCGCGCCGCCGCCGTCATCTGGTTCGCGCAGAACGGCACTCCTGCAGACGACAAGCTGATCCTGCCAAGGCTCGGCGACGACGACCCCATGGTGCGCCGCCTCGCCGAGCGCGGTATGTGGATACTGTGGTCGCGTTCCGGCGATGACGCAATCGACGCGCTGATGGCCAGGGGCGCGCGGGAGCTCGAGGCGCGCGATCTCAGCCGCTGCGATCGCGACCTATTCCGAAGTCATCCGCGCGCAAGCCCGCGTTCGCCGAGGGCTGGAACAAGCGCGCGACGGCGTATTTCATGAACGACGAGCTCACTCGCTCGCTCGCCGACTGCGACGAGGTGATGAAGCGCAATCCGTATCACTTCGGCGCGCTTTCCGGATACGGCCAGATCTACTTCCAGCAGAAGCGGTACGACAAGGCCATCGAGTACTGGCAACGTGCACTGAAGGTCAACCCGAACCTCGGGCTCGCCGCCAACATCGAGCTGGCCCGCAAGATGCTTGCGGAGAGTCGCAAGTCGTCCACGTAGCTTTTCCGGGTTGTGCGCGTGGCCGGCACCGCGTACTATGCCATTGTCATAGTGCGGCCGGGGTCCGTTGCCATGCATCGACGTATTCGCACTGCCGTTGTCGTTGCCGCGCTCTCGTTCGCCGCGTCGGTCGCGCTCGCCCAATGCCCGGCCACGGTCCCTGCCGCCAATGGCGCGATACCGGGTCCGCTTCCGCTGTTTCCCGCGGACAACTGGTGGAACACGGACATCTCGGCCGCGCCGGTCGACGCCAACTCGGGCAATTTCATCAACTTCGTCGGCGGCACGCGCAAGCTGCATCCCGACTTCGGCGGCGAGGCGTCGCCGGGCAGCGTCTCGATCTACGGGATGCCTTACGCGATCGTGGACGGCGGCCAGTCGAAGCTCGCGGTCACGTTCGCCTATTGGGACGAAAGCGACGGCGTCAACTACGCGACCGGACAGGGCGTACCGTTCTATCCGATCCCTTCGCAGGCGGCGACGCAGCCGCACTGGGTCGAAGGCGGCGCGCCCGGCAACGTGGACCAGCGCGCGGGCAGCGACCGGCATCTTTTGATCATCGACTGCACGCAACGGCATCTCTACGAGCTCTACAACGTCTGGTACGACGGCACGAAGTGGCGCGCGGGATCCGGCGCATTCTTCGACATGAACACCAACAACCGGCGGCCCGAGACGTGGACCTCCGCGGACGCGGCGGGGCTCGCGATCTTCCCCGGCCTCGTGCGCTACGACGAGGCGTGGAATCCCGCGATCACCGACATCGGCCATGCGTTCCGCGTCACGGTGCGCGCCACCAACGGCTACGTCTATCCGGCATCGCACCGCGCGGGCAGCACCACAGGCGCGTTGCCCATGGGCGCGCGGCTGCGGCTCAAGAAAACCGTGGGCGGCCTCGACCCCGCGCTGCGCACGAGCGACGCCAACGTGCAGAAGATCTTCCGCGCGATGCAGAAGTACGGTCTCATCGTTGCCGACAACGGCTCGGACATGTACATCACGGGCACGTTCGACACGCGTTGGAACAACGACATCCTGAATCCCGCGTTCGCGCTCTTGAGCGCAGGCGATTTCGAGGTCGTGCAGCTCGGGTGGAAGCCGACGGTGGTGACGCCGCCTGCGCTTGCGACCCTGGCGCTCGGGGTGGCCGCGGTCGTCGGCGGCGAGTCGCTCACGGGCACCGTCACGTTGTCGGGAGTCGCGCCGGCCGGCGGCCTCACGGTAGCGTTGCAGAGCAGCACGACGCTCGCGGTCGTGCCCGCAAGCGTCACGATCCCGTCGGGACAGGCAAGCGTGCCGTTCGCGATCACGACGCGCCCGACGCGGCGCAACGCGTCAGCGACGATCGTCGCGTCCTATGCAGGCGTCACCAAGACTGCGAACCTGCGCATCGACCAGACGCCGCTCTATCGTCCCGGGCCGGGTCCGCTGACGCACGCTGGAAGGGGTAGACGGCGCCAAGCCGAAGTAGCTGCGACAGCTCGTCGAGCGCGCGACGCGACTCTTCGACAAGCAAAGGATCGGCGAGATCGGCGGGCGCGAGCCGGTCGCGATAGTGGCGCCGAATCCACGCCTCGAGCGCGTCCGCGAGCGCGTCGCTCAGGAACACGTTCGCACCGACCGCCGCGCGCTCGTCGTCCGTCAGCGGCACGCGCAGGCGCAGGCACGCGGGTCCGCCACCGTTACGCATGCTCTGGCGCAGGTCGAACGTGATCACTTCGCGGAGGGGCCCCCCGCTCGCGAGCAGGCGATCGAGATACGCAGCGACGCGCGGATGCTCGCGGCACTCGGCAGGTGCGACGAGCATCAACCCGCCTTCGGGCCGCTGGACCAGCTGGCTGTTGAACAGGTAGGTCGAGACGGCTTCGTCCAGCGTGACGTCGACATCGCGTACGACGATCGACTCGAACGTGCCGCCGACGCGCGAGGCGAGCTCGGCGAGCACCGCGTTGCCGTCGAGCCACGCATGCTCGTGGCAGAACATCGTCGCACCGTGACCGACCGCGATCACGTCGTTGTGAAACACGCCGGCGTCGATTGCATGCGGCTTCTGTTGCGCGAACACCGTGCGTCGCGCGTCGAGTCCGTGCCGGCGCGCTACGGCTTGCGACGCTTCGAGCGTATGGCGCGCGGGAAATCGAGCGGGCAACGGTCCCGGCCCGTACGCGCGGCGGCCGTAGACGAAGAAGTCGACGCCGGTGCCGTCCGCCGCGGCGACGCGTGTGTGGTTTGCCGCGCCCTCGTCGCCGGTTTGCGGCGTGGACGGCAGCGCATCGTGCACGACGAAGCGGGTTTCGTCGGCGAAGACGGCACGCAGAACGGCCGTCGTCGTCGGCGCTTCGAGCGCCCGATGGAAATGCGTCGCGAGATTGGCGGGCGTGAAATGCACGCGTCCGTCCGGCGTGTCGCGTGACGCACTGACCGTGGCGGCGTTGGCGACCCACATCGCCGCCGCCGACGAGCATGCCGCGAGAAGCGACGGCGCGTCGCGGGCGACGCGCGCAAGAATGTCCGCGTCGCTGCCGGTGAATCCGAGCGCGCGCAGCGCATCCATCGCCGGACGCTCGTGCGGCGGCAGCACGGCTTGCGGGATGCCGCGTTGCGCGAGCGCGCGCATCTTCGCGAGGCCTTGCAGCGCCGCTTCGCGCGGTTGCGCCACCTGGCTCTTGTTGCGCTCGGACGCGAGATTGCCTTGCGCGAGGCCCGAGTAGTTGTGCGTCGGGCCCGGGATGCCGTCGAAGTTGAACTCCTGCATCAACGGTCCGCGGGGGATAACGGTACGGCGCGAACGGTGCCACCTTCCGCGACTTGCAACGCTTCGGCCGCGTACGGCAGGAGCGGCATGCGATCGGCACGCGCCGGCGCATGCACCACGATCGCACGGAAGTCCGCGAATTCGCGGTTGCACACGAGCCACAGGATGTCGTCCGTGAGGCTGTCGGGGACGGGGTCTTCCTCGCCTAGCGTGACGGGCATGACTTGCGACTGGCGCACCGCGTGGATGTTGTCGCGAAAGCATTCGACGGTGGGCCCCGCGTCGAAGATGTCGACGTAGCCTTCGTAGCGAAATCCTTCCTGCTCGAGCATCGCGCGCGCCGGTGCGGTATCGCGGTGCACGGCGCCGACCGCGTCGCGCGCATCGGTCGGCAGCAGGTTCACGTAGACCGGGTGCTTGGGCATGAGCTCGGCGACGAACGACTTCTGCCCGACCCCGGTCAGGTAATCGGCGGTCGAGTACTCCATGGCGAAGAAGTGGCGCCCGAGGCCTTCCCAGAACGGCGAGCGGCCCGCTTCGTCGAGACGGCCGCGCAGCTCCGCGATCACCTTCGCCGCGAAGCGCGAGGCAAACTCGGCGATGAACAGGAGCCGGCACTTCGCGAGCAGCACGCCGTTCTTGCCGTGACGGTACGCCTGGTCGAGGAACAGCGAGCAGAGCTCGGTGTGGCCCGTGTGATCGTTGGCCAGGAACAGCGTCGGTGCGGCGGTGTAGACGCCGAGCTGGCGCGACGCGTGCACGAGCGTGCCTACGTGATAGTTGTACCAGGGCTCGCGCAACCCGACGGCGGCCTCGATGGCGCTGATGCCGACCACACGATCCGCGGATGCGCCGTCGACCAGCACGAACACGTAGCACGCGTCCGCGAGATCGGCTTCCCCCGCGAACGACGCGAGCGAGCGCTCGATGCGCCGCGCGAGGCGATCGCGATTCGCGGGAAGCGTGGTGAGACCGGTGCCGGTGCGCTCCGAGAGCGCGAAGATCGCGCGCAGGTCGTCGCGTGCGATCGGCCGGATGTAGAACATCTACGAGAGTGCGCGGTTCAGCGCCGTCTCGAGGCGTGCCAGGCCTTCCAGGATTTCGTCGAGGGAGATGACGAGCGACGGCGCGATGCGCACGACGTCGGGCCCGGCGACGAGGAGCATCAGTCCCACCTCTCCGGCCGCGCGCACGACATCCATCGACCTGCCTTTCCAGGGCGTGTCGAGCTCGCAGCCGAGCCACACGCCTTCGCCGCGCAGGTCGCTGAACACGCGGCGGCGCGCATTGATGGCCTTGAGACCTTCCATGAACAGCGCGTGACGCGCCTTCACGCCGTCGAGGACCTCGGTGGTGTTGACGATGTCGAACACCGCGCCCGCGACCGCACACGCGAGCGGATTGCCGCCGTACGTCGTGCCGTGGACGCCGACGGAGAACGCGCTGGCCACCTCGTTCGTCGTGAGCAGTGCGCCGATCGGAAATCCGCCGCCCAGTCCCTTCGCGCTCGTGAGGATGTCGGGCACGACGCCCTTTTGCATGTACGAGAAGAGCGCGCCGGTGCGGCCCATGCCGCTCTGGATCTCGTCCAGGATCAGGAGCGCGTTGTGCTGCGTGCAAAGCCGGCGCGCGGCCTGCAGGAACGCGGGTGTTCCGGGCGTCATGCCGCCCTCGCCCTGCATGGGCTCGAGGATCACGGCGCAGATCTCGTTGCCGGCAGTCGCGAACTCGTGCTCGAGCGCCGCGACGTCGTTGTACTGGATGTGCGTAATGCCCGCGGGATTGGGTCCGAAGCCCGATGCGTACTTCGCCTGCCCGCCGGCGGTGACCGTTAAGAGCGTACGTCCGTGGAACGCATTGTGCGTCGAGACGACCCGGAATTTCTTCTCGCCGAAGTGATCGTGCGCATACCGGCGCGCGAGCTTGAGCGCTGCTTCGTTGGCTTCCGCGCCGGAATTGCAGAAGAACACGCGTTCAGCGAAGGTGTGGTCGACGAGCCGGCGCGCGAGACGCAGCGCGGGCTCGTTCGTGAACCAGTTCGACACGTGCCAGATCGTCGTCGCCTGGTCTGTCAGCGCGCGGATCAGCGCCGGATGGCAATGACCGAGGGACGTGACCGCGACGCCTGCCGCGAAATCGATGTACATCCGGCCGTCCTGGTCCCACACGCGCGAGCCTTCGCCGCGCACCGGGATGAACGACGCGGGCGCGTAGCAGCGCACCATCACTTCGTCGAACATCTCGCGCGTCACCGGCATGGTCGACGCGGTGGACGGGGAAATCGCGGCGTCGCGCCGCGCCGTGGCGGCGATGATCGCCTTGGCGGTGGAGTCGTTCATATCAGTCCCGAAGGGCCGCTCCCGAGGGACTGATTGCGCCCCCTCGGGGGGCAGTGAGCGACGCGAGCGTGGGGGTCGTTCATATCGATCCCTAAGGCGCTGTTGCTATCACCTGGATCTCGACCTTGTAGGCCGGATGCGCGAGCGCGGCCTGCACCGTCGCGCGCGCGGGCGTCTGTCCCGCCAGGACCCATTGCTCCCAGATCGCGTTCAGCGTCGGGAAGTCGGCCATGTCGGGCAGATAGATCGTGGCGGACAGGAGCCGCGACTTGTCGCTGCCCACGTCCGCAAGCAGGCGATCGATCGACGCCAGCACCTGCTTCGTCTGCGTGGCCATGTCTGCGTCGCGGTCGTCCGCCACCTGGCCGGCGAGGTACACCGTGCGCTCGCCGCCCGGCGTGAACACGACGGCTTCGGAAAGGCGCTTGCCCGGATTGCGGCGCTCGATCGGCATGTTGGTATCCTTCGTCGAAACGACCATTTTAAGGGCAAATGAGCGCTCGTCTCACCCTCGTTGTCGCAAGCCTCGCGATGTTCCTCGCGGTCGCGCTCGGGGCCTTCGGCGCCCACGCGCTCAAGTCGCGGTTGTCGGCCGAGATGACCGGCGTGTGGCACACCGCGGTCCAGTATCACGCGTGGCATGCCCTCGCATTGTTCGCGCTGGGGCTGCTGATGCTGCACTGGCCCGAGCGGCTGGGTCTCGGCTTCGCGGCGTGGATGTTCGTCGCGGGAATGGTGCTCTTCTCGGGAAGCCTCTACGCGCTCGCGCTGACCGGCGCGCGGGGCCTGGGGGTCATCACGCCGATCGGAGGCGTCGCGTTCCTGGTGGGGTGGGCAGTGTTGGCGTGGGCAATCGCGAGAGGCTAGCTGCCCCTCACCCCGGCCCTCTCCCCGCGAGCGGGGAGAGGGTGGCTGACAGGGCGGGTGAGGGGACGCTCACTCGCGTCCTCCTTGGACCGACAATCTGACGCTAGCGCATCGTGTCGGCCGCCGTCGGTCGCTCGGCGCCGCGGCCTTCGGCCCTTGCTCGCTGCGCTCGCCGCCTCGCTCACTCCACCTTCGCCCCGGAGTCTTTGACGACCTTCTGCCACTTCGTGGTCTCGCTCGCGATGTGACGCGTGAAGTCGTCCGGCGTGAGGCCGCTCGCGACGATCGCGCCTTGCGCGGCGAGCTTTTCCTTCGCTTCGGGTGTCGCGAGCCACTTCGCCACTTCCGCGTTGACCTTGGTGACCACGTCCTTCGGCGTGCCGGCCGGCGCGAGAAGGCCGAACCACGACGACGCCTCGAATCCCGGAAGACCCGACTCGGCAACAGTGGGCACGTCGGGCAGGGCGCTCGCGCGCGCGAGGCTCGTCACCGCGAGCGCGCGAAGCTTCCCGGCCTTGATGAGCGGCAACGCCGACGGGAGGTTGTCGAACATGAGCTGCACCTGTCCCCCCGTCAGGTCCGCGAGCGCCGGCGCGCTTCCCTTGTACGGCACGTGCTGCATCGAGACGCCGGTCATCGTCTTGAAGAGCTCCCCCGACAGGTGAATCGACGTACCGCTGCCGGACGACGCGAAGTTGAGCTTGCCCGGATTCGCTTTCGCATACGCGATCAGTTCCTGCACCGACTTCGCGGGCACCGACGGGTGGACGACGAGCACGTTGGGAACGCCCGCGACGAGGACGACGGGCACGAAGTCCTTCACGTGGTCGTAGGGCATCTTCTCGTACAGGCTTGCGTTGATCGCGTGCGTGCCGACCGTTCCCATCAGCATCGTGTAACCGTCAGGCGGTGACTTGGCGACGATTTCGGCGCCGATGTTGCCGGCCGCGCCGGGCCGGTTCTCGACCACGAACGGCTGACCCAGCGTCTCGGTGAGCTTCTGCGCGGTCGCGCGCGCAAGGATGTCGGTCGTGCCTCCCGCGGGGAACGGCACGACGATGCGCACCGGATGGTTGGGATAGGGCGCTTGCGCGTGCACGTTGGCGGCGAAAGCGACGGCAAGCGCGCCGAGAGCGCGCAGGATCGTGCGGGTCATGCGGGTCATCCCATCCTCCTAGTGTCGATACGCTGTCGACGAAACCGCAAAGATACTGCATCATCGCGACTTGCGCAGTCATGCTACGTGGCGCCATGACCCAACGTACTGCCTGGCTCGTCGCGATCACCGTCGTCTTCGCATTGGCAGCGGTCTTGCTGCCGGCGATGCCTCAGTCCCTCGGCTATCACGACTTCTCGGACGATCGAAGCGTCTTCGGAGTCGCCCACTTTTTCGACGTCGCGTCGAATGCCGCCTTTCTGCTCGCAGGCGTTACCGGGTTGGTGATCGTAGCTCGTCGGCGTACGGTGTTCGAGCACGACGTGGAGCGGTGGCCGTATGCCGTCTTGTTCTTCGGACTGCTGCTGACCTCGCTGGGCTCAAGTTATTACCACCTGGCCCCCGACAATGGTCGCCTGTTCTGGGATCGCCTGCCGATGACTGTAGCGTTCATGGGCCTCGTCGCGAGCCAGATCGTCGACCGGGTGAACGTGCGCGCCGGCATTGTGCTGCTGATTCCATTGCTGGGGCTTGGAGCGGCCTCGGTGATCTATTGGGATACCACGGAGCGGGTCGGCAACGGCAACGTCCTTCCGTACGCGCTCCTGCAGGGATACGTGATGGTCGTGCTGCTGCTCATTGCGATCCTGTATCCGTCGCGTTATACGCGTGCGCGCGGCCTCTACTACATATTCGCCTGGTACCTGTTGAGCAAGGTGCTCGAGTCCTTCGATGACGAGATCTTCGACATCGGCCATCTCATCAGCGGACATACGCTCAAGCACTTCGCCGCCGCAGGCTCGGGATTCACCGCTTGCTGGATGCTGGCCGGGCGCGCGATCGCGCCTCCTCGACCCGAACGGCCGAAGCCGCGCGTGTTTCATTGGCTGTATCGCGCGCTCGTCAACTTCGCCCGGGTCGTGTTACTCGGATGGACGGCGCTTGCGATCTACTATTCGAATCTTCCCTGGGGGTGGGCGCGGATCGCGCTCGCGTTGACGTTCCTCGCGTTCGCGGCGTGGGTGTTCTGGGTGGCTCGCCGGCGCCGCGCGTATTGGGCGCTGGCCGGCGTGTTCGCGGCGATCTTCGCGTGGTGGTCGCTGATCCCCGCGTCGCACGATCGGCCCTGGCGGCCCGAAGTGGCCGTCATGCCGCGCGCCATCGTCGACGGCGACCGCGTGCGCTTCACGGGCGTGCGCAACTTCGAGTTTCGAAGCCGTACGGACTTTACGCCCCGCTACGAGGAACGCGAGGTCTCGTTGAGCCACCTGACCGGCGTCGACTTCTACGTGTCGTATTGGGCCGAAGGCGTGGTCGGGCATACGTTCCTGAGCTTCCTCTTCGACAACGCGCCGCCGCTTTCGATATCGATCGAGACCAGGCCCGAGGTCGGCGAAGGCTTCGATCCGCTCGCCTCGATGTTCAAGCAGTTCGAGCTCATCTACGTCGTCGGCGACGAGCGCGACATCGTGGGTCTGCGCACCGATCATCGCGACGAGGAAGTCTTCCTGTACCACACCGTCATCTCGCCCGAGTTCGCCCGGCGGCTGTTCATGGTGTACGCGAAACGCATCAACGAACTTGCCGACCGGCCGGAGTTCTATCACCTGCTCTCCAACAGCTGCACGATCAACATCGTTCGCTATGCCAACGCCGCGGGCCGCGCGGGCAGCTTCGATTTCCGGCATCTCCTCAACGGCCTCATCGACCGCTACCTCTATGCGGCGGGCGTCGTCGACACCTCGCTGCCGTTCGACGAGCTGCGGCGGCGTTCTCGCATTACGCAGACTGCCCAACGGGCGGGAGACGGCCCCGACTTCCCCGCGCGAATTCGCGACGGGTTGCCGATGCCAACGGCGGCTTCGCCGTCCGGGCCGAGAGACTCTACCGCCTTGACCGCGCACACGTGGTCGCTTGTCTCTGCGACAGACGCAGGCAATGCGCCGGTTGCCGCGCTGCAGCCGCGTCCCGGGATGCCCGTCGAACTTGAGTTCGCGGACGGGCACCTGTTGGCGCGCGGAGGCTGCAATCCGCTGAGGGTGGCGTATAGCTTCGATGCCAGGGGCAGTCTCGTCGTGGATCGCATCGTGACTACGCAAATGGCGTGCGATCCGCCGCTGATGCGAATCGACACGGCACTGGTCGATTTCTTCGCGTCGCCGGTTCGCATCGACGTCACGGGCGGCGTTGCACCGCGGATGCGGCTGCAGTCGGCGACCTCGTCGACCCTGGAGTTCGTCGGCCGACCGACACCCGAATCCCGCTACGGCCCAGCGACGATAGCGTTCCTGGAGATCGCGCCGGCGCAGGTCGCGTGCTCGCATCCGCGACTTGCGACAACCCGGTGTCTGCAGGTGCGCGACGTCAGCTTCGACGCGCAAGGCCTGCGCGCCGGCCCACCCGGCGAGTGGCGGCTCCTCTACGAGCCCATCGACGGGTTCGATCACGTCGAGGGCATCCGTTCGGTGCTGCGGGTCAAGCGCTTTGTCCGCACGCCCGCGGCCGCCGATACGCCCGCGACGCTCTACGTCGCCGACCTGGTTGTCGAGTCCGACACAGCGAAGTGACCGGCAGGCTGCGGGTCACGCACATGAGATCGAGCCAACCTTCCTGGATGCACATGTCGAATTGCAAACGTAGTGCCCGCCGAATCGCCGCTGCCTTGTGCTGCATGCTTGCGGCCGCCGCTGTTGCCGCACCCGGGCCGGCAGTGGCACAGCCCAAAGGGGAAGACTTCGAGACCGCACCCGTGCTCGCGGGCAACTCGCTCGCGCCGGCCACGCTCTTGAAGGGACCGCTTCACACCGTGGCCGAGCCGGTGACGCTTGCCGGTTACTTCGGTCGCTTCGCGATCGAGTCGAAGTTCGGCACCTTCAACGTCGTGGGCGTGAACATGCTCGGCGTGCGCGTCGACGAGCTTCAGGCGATCGAAGCGCTCCAGGAGGTGCAGAGGAGCCGGGCGTTCCAGGATTCGCTGGTCAGGGCAGCGTCGGCGCCGGTCCAGCTCGTGCAAGGTGCCGTGACCAATCCGATCGGGACCGTCGAAAACGTGGGACAAGGCCTCGGGTCGGTGCTTGGCCGAGCCCGCTTCCTCGCGAGGTCGGGTGCGCAATCCGTGGCGGACAGCACGCGCAGCGCTTCGCCGGCCGTATCCGGGCTTCCCGCGGCACCCGACGGGGAAGCGATGCCGTCTGCGTTCACCAACGACCCGTTCGGCTACAACAGGGCGCGACGCGATTGGGCCAGGCAGCTCGGCATCGACCCGTACACGTCGAATCCCGTACTGCGGCCACTGCTCGACAACGCGTCGGCGGCCAGTTTTGCCGGAAGCTTTGCGATCAGTACGGCCATCGGTTCGGTCTCCATGGGTGCCAACCTCGTCGTCACGCTGGACACGGATGTCCGCGAGGCCGTGTGGAACCGGCCTCCAATCGATCTTGCCAGGGAGAACGAGACACGGCTGCGTGCCATGGGTGTATCAGGCCGCACGACGCGCGATTTCTTGCGCAACCGCTGGTTCACGCCATCGCTGCAAACCGCGCTGGTCATCAACTTGACGAAGATGGGCAAGGTCTCCGGCGTGCAATCCGTCATTCACGTCGCCTCCCAGATGGAGGGCGAGGCCAACGTTCGGTTCTTCGTGGAATCAGTGCGGATGTTGAGGGACTTTCAAGTGAACGAAGGAGGGCTCGCCAAGCTGCGGACGAGCGGCATGGTGCCGCTGGGGATTGCCGAGGACGGGCAGCTGGTTGCCGCGGCCGCGATCGACTACGCCTATTGGGACAAGACCGCCGCCGAATTTGCGCAGCGCAAGGAATTCAAGGCGAAGCGGAGGACCGTGCTCGTGGCCGGCGCCGCCAGCGAACGGGCACGGCAGAACTTCGAGAAGGCCGGCTGGCAGCTGCGCAGCGGACTGAGGGGATAATCGCGGTATGTCACGACGCTCTGCAAGACTTCTTCTCGCGGCATCGCTCCTCACGATGGCGCTTCCCGCGGCGGCGCAGCTCGACACGACGCGGCGGGCCGTTATCGTCCGCGCCGGCCCGGACAACCTCTTCCCGCAAGTCGCGCGGTTGCCGAACGCATCCACCGTGCGCGTCTTCGGTTGCACTGCCAATCCGCGTTGGTGTGATGTGCTCTCGGGGCGTACGCGAGGCTGGGTGCCCGTCAATGATTTGTCGCAGTCGTCGCGCCTGCGCAATGCCCCTGCCATCACATTCTCCGTAGTCGAGTACTGGGACGCGCATTATCGGACGCGTGCGTGGTACGCGAGCCGCGACAACTGGCTCGGTTGGGGTACTCCGGGATGGCAGCCGCCGGCCGCAAGTCCCCGCTGACGGTTACGGCGAGAAGTCCCGCATGCGTTTGTGTGCATCCCTTCTGTGCGGCACGGCGATCGTGCTGAATGTGCTGCTGCCGTCCACGGCGGCAGCGCAGTCGACGTTCACTTCGCAGTCGGTCAACCTGCGAGCGGGCCCTGACCGCTCGTTCCCCTTGGTTACCTGGTTCCCGCCACGAACGCAGGTGCGCGTGCTCGGTTGCACGGCGGGGTGGCGCTGGTGCGACGTCTCGGCCAGAGGATGGCGCGGCTGGGTCAGCTCGCGTTATCTCGCGAACGTTCCGCGCGGCCGTGTCCCGGTCGTCTCGTTCTCGGTCGGGCCCTATTGGGACGCCCACTTCCGCAATCGCCCATGGTATGCGAGTCGGTCGAGCTGGGAGTCCTGGGGCACGCCGGGATTCAGGCCGCCTCCTCCGCCTCCGGGGAGGCCACCCTCGACACGGCCGCCTCGACCGCCGTCGCCCGCTCCCGGGCGGCCCCCGCCATCGTTTTGACATTCTCGTCACGCCGAGTCATGAATGAGTCCTGCTGATTTCCGAGCCTTCCCTGCTGTGCAGCCGGCGCGTCTGTTGTTTGCCGCGCTGATCGTCGCCGTTGCATGCGGTGTCGGGCAGGCCGCTCGTGCCGCTTCTCAGGACACCTCGTCCACGGTCCGAGTCGCGTGGACCTTCGATGCCGCAACCCCCGCCGATAGCGCCGGGTGGAGCGCCGAGCGAGGCACGATGACGTTGGAGAAAGCGCATGCGCAGATCGCTCCCGACAAGAGCCGCCGCGTGGTGTTGCTGTCGCCTTCGCCGTTGCCGGATGGGTTGGGCGTTGCGGAATCTTTCGTGCTCGGCGTCACCGGTACGGGGCTCGAGCGAGTTCGCGTGCAAGCGAGGCGCGACCCGCGCGGAGGCTGGATCACGATCGCTGACGCCAGCGGCGCGGCACTGCAAGAAGTGGCCGGCGGCGTAAAGGTCAAGCGCGTCTCTGGCGCTCGCACGGCTCCCCATCGAAAGGCTGCGCATCGAGCTTACGTTCCGCACGACCAATCCGCGCCCGCTTTCGCGAATCTCCGTCGAAGCACCCTAAGGTGCGGCGCTACCTGGCGAGTGTGTTCTTGTAGACCTTCCCGTCCTTCATGATGACCACGAAGCTGCGCGCCGGGTCTGCGATCAACTGAATGTTCTCGACGGGGTTTCCATCGACCAGCAGAAGGTCGGCCAGTGCGCCTTCTTCGACCACGCCAAGCTTGCCTGGGTAAGGATTGCGCTTGCCGGAGAGCGCCAGCAGCTCGGCGTTGGTCCCGGTGGCCATGACGAGCACTTCCGCGGGCGTGTACCAGCGGGTCAGGCTTGCGAGAAGCGCTCCCTGCTGCTCCGCGAGCGCCTGGGAGAAGAGGACGTCGGTGCCGAACGCCGTCTTGATCTTGTACTTCTTTGCGAAGTTGTAGGAGGCGTCCATGCCGGCGAGCACCTCCTGAAACTTGAGCCATTCGAACGAGCCGCGCGGAAAGATGTCGGCCATTTGCGGCGGAAACGGCTGGATGCTGAGCCAGATTCCCCGTTCGGCCAATAGCCGTGCGGTGGGCTCGTCCATGAGATGGCCGTGCTCGATGACTTTCACGCCGGCCTCGACCGACCGCCGGATCGTTTCCGGCGTGTACGCGTGCACGGTGACGTAGGTGCCCCAGTTCTCGGCAGCTTCGACGGCCGCGCGCAGCTCGGGCGTCGTGAAGGTGGCAACGTCCAGCGGGCTGTGAGGGGACGCGACGCCGCCGCCAGCCGTGAGCTTGATCTGGGACGCGCCCTGCATGAGCTGCTCCCGCGTCCGGGTGCGCACCTCGTCGGGGCTGTCGGTCACCACCGAGGCCCCCATTGCCTCCATTCGAGCGGGCGGACCGCCGATGACACGCGGCAGCTCGATATGGTTGCGAAAATCGCCGTGACCGCTGGTGACCGTGAGGATGGCCCCCGAGGGAAAGATGCGCGGCCCCGCGAGGAGGCCCTCGTCGATGGCGCGCTTGAGCTGGAACGTCGGTCCGCCGACGTCGCGGACGGTCGTGAATCCGCGCATCAGCGTGGTCGTGGCTTCGGCCGCGGCGATGAGGGTGAGGTAGCCGATGTCCGAGACTATCATCAGGGCGGGTGTCGGACGTACGAGCATTGCGTGCCAATGGTTGTCGATCAATCCCGGCATCAGGGTACGGCCCGCGCCGTCGATCAGCACGGTATCGGCCCTGCGATCGGCCGGGATCGGCGTGGCGGAAATCCGCTCGATAGTGTTACCGCGAACCAGCACATGGGACGGCGCGGACACACGTCCGCTCTTGCCATCGAAGATGCGGACGTTCTGGAACAACGTTGCCCCACCGGCCTCCGCTGTCGGTGCCGATGCTCGGCTCTGACCCTGCTGCCCATGGCCGGGCGTGGCAAAGCCGAGCGAGAGGCAAGCAGTCAGCACGAAGCACACGGCCGACTGAGGGAAAGAGCGTGCTGCGTTGCGGGATAGACGCATGTCCTGGCTCCGGTTCGTTGCGCCACTGTGGTCCGCTTCGGCGGCACCCACATGATCTCATATTGTGACCCGGATCTATTTCTTGGGCGCTGCTTCTTCCTGGGGACAGTGCAACTTGATCTGCTGCCATCTGGTTACGTCCACGGACGTGCCTTGCATGCAAGTTGTCATGCCTGAATGAACTTGGCCCTCGAATGAAATTGCAGTGTCGATACCAGGCTTCGTGCCTCTGAAGAACACGTTGTACTCAGTCTTCTGATTCAAATCCTTGAGAATCAGACATCCCGCTTCCACCGCCTTACTGATGCACCCTGATCCGGTAATTGTGTTCGGGGCGCCGCTCTTTGGCTGGTCTGCGGCAAGTGCGGCACTTGTCGTCACGAGCAGAACGAAAGTTGACATGACCGAAATGCGTTTGAGATCCATTTTGTATCACCTCACTGGATAAATCGAACTCGGCTAGAACGAGACCCGCGCGCGCAGGCGAACGCAATTTTCCGGTCCGCGTTAGCGGGCTCCCCCTTTGCCCGCGGAGTACCATCGTGCCATCGACGAGGCGTTCGTACCGGACATTCCATTTCTTTGGAGAGACCATGGTGAACAAAGCGACCTCAAGCTGGTGCGTGCTGCTCGCGATGACGGGCGCGTGCTCGCTGGCGCAGGCTCAGACGAGCGTCACGTATGGGCGCATTACCGCAGTGCAAATGACCACTCAGGAGAACGCGCGCGCGCAAACCACGGGCGCACTGCTTGGAGGCGGCATTGGACTTGCCACCGGAAGCGGGCAATCCGGAAGTAACCGCGCTCTGCGCGCCGTCGCCGGCGGTTTTGCGGGTCAGCAGATCGGCCGACTCACCAGCAACCGGCAGGCCTTCGAGTACACCGTCCTGGTAGGCAATTCGACGATCCGCATGGTTACGGACGAAGCGGGACTTCGGGTCGGCGACTGCGTTGCGGTCGAACGGGGCAGCTTCAACAACCTGCGCCTGGTGGATGATGCTCGCTGTGCGCCACCTAGGGCGGCTAGCGGGGCGGCATCGAGGCCTGCGCCCGCCCCGCCGCCGGAGGCCCGCCGTGTCGCCGACGCATGCGTGCAAGCGAAGGAACGCCTGCTGGCCGCCGAGACCGAAGACGCGTTCGACCTCGCAGAACGGCGCGTTCGCCTTCTGTGCAGCGACTGAGACGAAGCCGGTGGATGGGCGGCCTGCGGCGTGCTGACGTGGGCCGCGCTGTTGTCCCATACCGCGCTCGCGCAAACGACGTTCACGACGCAATCCGTGAACATGCGGTCCGGCCCGGACCGCGCGTTTCCGCTTGTCACCTGGCTGCCGCATCGGACGCAGGGTGCCGATGAGGACGTTCTGAATCAAGGTGACGGAAGGCGGAGGCGTTTGCGCGTGAAGCCACGCAGAAAACGAGCAAGCGACCAGAAGGGCTAGAGTTCCTCATCGTCTTGCTGCTTCCAGGTAACGCTGGCTCAGGGAGTTAGTCCACCTTCGCGCCCGACGCCTTCACGATTCTCGCGTACTTCGCGAGCTCGCGCGCGATGAATTGCGAGAACTGCTCGGGCGTGTTCGGCGACGGATCGGCGCCGTCGGCGACGAGCTTTGCCTTCACGTCGGACGAATTCAGGATCTTCGTCACGTCGGCGTTCCACTTCGCGACGATCGGCGCGGGCGTACCCGCGGGCGCGAACAGTCCGTACCACGTTGAAATGTCGAACCCGGGCAGGCCTGCTTCCGCCATCGTGGGCAGGTCGGGCACGAGGTTCGAGCGTTGCGCCGTGGTCACCGCAAGCGCCTTGATCCTGCCCGCCTTCACTTGCGACATGGCGTTGGCGAGATTGTCGAACATGAACTGCGTATCGCCCGCCATGAGCGCCTGAGTCGCCGGCGCGCCGCCCTTGAAAGGCACGTGGACGGCGTCGGATCCGGTCTCGACCTTGAAGAGCTCGCCCGCGAGGTGCCCGGCGCTGCCGTTGCTTCCCGACCCGAAATTGAGCTTGCCTGGATTTGCCTTCGCGTACGCGATGAATTCCTTTGCGCTGTTGACGGGCAACGATGCGTTCACCACGAGGACGTTCGGCGTGATGGCGATCAGCGTGATGGGCGCAAAGTCCTTCACTGCATCGTAGGGCATCGACTTGTAGAGGCTGGGATTGACCGCGTGCGTCGACAACGCGCCGAGCAGGATCGTGTAGCCGTCGGGCGGCGACTTGGCGACGTAATCCGCGCCGATGTTGCCGCCGGCGCCCGGTTTGTTCTCTACAACGACGGTCTGGCCCCATATCTCGGTCAGCTTCTGCGCGATGAGGCGACCAGCGATGTCGAGCGAGCCGCCCGGCGGGAACGGCACGATGAGCCTGACGGGCTTGGCGGGGTAAGCGGGCGTCTGCGCAAACGCCGGCGAAATTGTCGCCGCGAGGCATGCGACGGCGAGCCAGCCCGAAACAATCTGTAACACTCTTCTCACGCGGAACTCCCCTCTCTTCGACCGTTCGAACAAATTCTAGCAAGTACGCCGCAGGGAACCGCCGGCGGCCCTTGGTGGGATGGGCGGTCCACGCGCATAATGAACGGTTTACAAAAAGCCACGGCCGGCGTCGAAGCGCTCGAATTCGGTCGAGAACTGCAAATTTCCTCCGCACAAGAATGAGTCGAACAGTCATAGTTGCGATCGCGGCGGCCGTCGCGATCGGCGCCGCCGGCGCCGGTTACTGGATGGGTACCCAACGGTCGCCGGAACCTGCGCCGTCGACGGCGGCCAACGCCCAAGGCAAGGGCGGCGCGCCGCAGGGCGTCCCGAGCGTCACCGTCGAAGCAGTCAAGGTCGTGACGGCGCCGATGCCGCAAACGATCACCGCGGTCGGCAGCTTGCGCTCCGATGAATCGGTGACGCTGCGCCCGGAGACTGCAGGGCGCATCAGCGCGATCACGTTCCAGGAAGGCCAGCGCGTCGCCAAGGGCGTGCCGCTCGTGAAGCTCGACGCGGCGATTCCGGATGCGGAGTACTCGCAGGCCAAAGCCAATCTCACGCTGGCCAAGGCGAAGTTCGATCGCGCGGTCGACCTCGCCAATCGCAATTACATCTCGGGGCAGGCGAAGGACGAAGCCGAGAACACGTATAGGGTCGCGCAGGCCACGATGGAGCTCGCCGAGGCAAAGCGTGCCAAGACGGACATTCGCGCGCCGTTCGCGGGGATCATCGGGCTGCGTTCGGTCTCGGTAGGCGACTACGTGAAGGAAGGCGCCGACCTCGTCAACCTCGAGTCGATTGATCCCTTGAAGGTCGACTTCCGCGTTCCCGAGACTTATTTGCGACAGGTGCAGCCGGGCCAGTCGCTGACGATCGCCCTCGACGCGATGCCGGGCAAGTCGTTCGATGGGAAAGTCGTCGCGGTCAACCCGCTCGTCGACGCCGCCGGCCGCGCGATCGTCATTCGCGCGCAGGTGCGCAACCAGGACACGACGTTGCGTCCGGGCATGTTCGCGCGTGTGCGCCTCATCACCAAGGAACAGGCCGACGCGATGGTCGTGCCCGAGCAGGCGCTCGTCCCGCAGGGCACCGAGCAGTACGTGTTCAAGATCGTCGACAACAAGGCGGCGCGGGTGAAGGTGGAGACCGGCCAGCGGCGCGACGGCAAGGTCGAGGTGATCGCCGGCCTCGTCCCGGGCGACCTCATCGTGACGGCGGGCCAGCTCAAGATTCGCGACGGCTCGCCCGTGACGGTCACGGGCAAGCAGGACGACAAAGCGGCGAGCGCACCGGCGTCGCCGGTCTCGAACGTTGGACCGAACGACGCCGGGCCGTCGCCCATCGCGCCGGCAAACACCGCGGTGAAGTCGAGCGGCATGCCGGCTCGTCCGCCCAAGAGCTGAGGAACCTCGCTCGATGACGCTACCCGAGATCTGCATCAAGCGGCCGGTCTTCGCGACGGTCCTGTCCCTGATCATCCTGCTCGTCGGCCTCATCTCCTACCAGCGCCTGTCGGTCCGCGAGTACCCGCGCATCGACGAGCCGGTCGTCAGCGTGAACACGACCTACCGCGGCGCCTCGGCGGAAGTGGTCGAGTCGCAGGTCACCAAGGTCCTCGAGGACTCGCTGTCCGGCATCGAGGGCGTCGAGATCATGACGTCGCAGAGCCGGTCCGAGACGAGCCGGATCAACGTCAGGTTCACACTCTCGCGCAGCCCCGATTCGGCGGCTGCCGACGTGCGGGACAAGGTGTCGCGGGTGCGCGCCAAGCTCCCGGAGGCGGTCGACGAGCCCGTGATCGCGAAGGTCGAGGCCGATGCGTTTCCGGTGATCTACATCGCCGTCGAAGCGGGACAGCAGACGGCGCTGCAGGCGTCGGACTACGTCGCGCGCTACATCAAACCGCGCATGTCGGTCCTGCCCGGCGCGGCCGACGTGCGCATCTTCGGCGAGCGCCAGGTCTCGATGCGCATCAACATCGACCGCACGCGCCTCGCCGGCTACAAGCTCACGGTGCAGGACGTCGAGGACGCCATCAGGCGCCAGAACGCGGAGATTCCGGCGGGCCGCATCGAATCGACGGCGCGCGAGTTCACCGTGGTCGCCGAAACGGACGTGCAGACGCCCGAGCAGTTCAACAACATCATCATCGCCAACGTCGGCGGCTACCCGGTGCGCATCCGCGACGTCGGCGCGGCGTCGGTCGGCGCGCTCGAAGAACGCGTGATCTCGCGCTACAACGGCAAGCCGTCGCTCAACATCGGCGTGATCAAGCAGGCGGTGGCCAATCCGCTCGAGCTGTCGCAGGCCGTGCGCGCCGAGGTGGACAAGATCAACGAGAACCTGCCGCCCGGCATGAAGCTCATCGTCGCGTACGACACGTCGGTGTTCATCGACAGGTCGATCGCGTCGGTGTTCCGCACCATCGGCGAGGCGATCCTCCTCGTGGTGCTCGTGATCTTCTTCTTCCTGCGCAGCCTGCGCGCGACGATCATCCCGATCGTCACGATCCCGGTGTCCCTCGTGGGCGCGTTCGCGATCATGTACTTCTTTGGCTTCACCATCAACACGCTCACGCTCCTCGCGATGGTGCTGGCGATCGGCCTCGTCGTGGACGACGCGATCGTGGTGCTGGAGAACATCTTCCGCCACGTCGAGGACGGCATGCCGCGCAGGGCCGCGGCGATGCAGGGCGCCAAGGAGATCGCGTTCGCCGTCATCGCGATGACGCTCACCCTGACATCGGTGTTCGCGCCGCTCGCGTTCGCCACCGGCCGGACGGGCCGCCTGTTCATCGAGTTCGCGCTGACGCTTGCCGGCGCCGTGCTGGTGTCGGGCTTCATTGCGCTCACGCTGACGCCGATGATGTGCTCGCTGCTCCTGCGGCACGAGGCCAAGCACTCCTGGATCTACAACACGATCGAGTCGTGGATCCAGGCCCTCACCAACGGATACCGGCGCACGCTGACCGCGCTTCTGCATCATCGCTGGATCGCCGGCGTCGGCTGGCTCGCGATGCTCGCCGTCGGCGCGGTGCTGTTCATCAATTTGAAGTCGGAGCTTTCGCCCATTGAGGACCGCGGCGTGGTGTTCGGTCTCGTGACCGCGCCCCAGGGTTCGACTCCCCAATACACGGCGGACCAGCTGAAGCCCATCGAGGAGTTCTATGCGCAGGTGCCGGAAGCCTTCGCGTTTACCGCCATCTCGGGCTTCCCGACCGTCGTCGACGGCAATGCGGTGCTGCGCCTCAAGTCCTGGGAAGAGCGGACCCGCAAGCAGCAGCAGATCGCCGACGAGCTGCGCCCTAAATTCGCGGCGATCCCCGGAGCACTCGCGTTCCCGATCAATCCGCCCTCGCTCGGACAGAGCTTCCGATCCACGCCCATCGAATACGTCATCATGTCGCAGGTGCCGTACGCCGAGCTGCAGCGCGTGGTCGATCGCTTCCTCGACGAGGCGCGCAAGATTCCCGGCGTGCAGAACCTGCAGATCGACCTGCGCCTCAACACGCCCGAGGTCCGCGTCAACATCAATCGCGACAAGCTGGGCGACATCGGCGTCAACGTCGATACCGTCGGCCGCACGCTGGAGACCATGCTCGGCGGCCGGCAGGTCACGCGCTTCAAGCGCGAGGGCGAGCAGTACGACGTCATCGTGCAGGTCGCGCCCGTCGATCGAACGACGCCGGCGGATATCAGCGATATCTATGTGCGCGGGCGCGACGGCAGCATGGTGCAACTCGCCAACCTCGTGGACGTGCGGGAAGGCGTCGCGCCGCAGTCGCTCAACCACTTCAACCGGCTGCGTGCGGTCAAGATCACGGGAACGCTCGCCCCGGGTTTCACGATCGACGATGCGCTGAAGGCGATGGACGACGCCGCGAAGCGCGTGCTGCCGCCGACCGCGCAGACGGGCCTCGACGGCCAGTCGCGCGAGTTCCGCGCGTCCGGCAAGGAGATCTACTTCACGTTCGTGCTCGCGCTGTTCTTCATCTACCTCGTCCTGTCGGCGCAGTTCGAGAGCTTCGCCCACCCGTTCGTGATCATGCTGTCGGTGCCGCTGTCGATGACGGGCGCGCTGCTCGCGTTGTGGCTCACCGGCGGGACGCTGAACATCTACAGCCAGGTCGGCCTCATCACGCTGGTGGGCCTCATTACCAAGCACGGGATCCTCATCGTCGAGTTCAGCAACCAGCTTCGCGCAAAGGGCGAGGCGCTGGTCGACGCGGTGGTGGACGCGGCCACGATGCGCCTGCGGCCGATCCTCATGACCACGGGCGCGATGGTGCTGGGGGCGTTGCCCCTCGCGCTGGCGCACGGCGCGGGCGCCGAGTCGCGCACGCAGATCGGATGGGTGATCGTGGGCGGCATGTCGTTCGGCACGCTCCTCACGCTTTTCGTCGTTCCAGTGGCCTACTCGATCGTCGCGCGCAAGGCGCACATCGAGGGGCACGGTATCGACACGGCTCCCGCGCCCCCGCACGCGACGCCTGCGCACGGGGACTGACGCGGTCATAAGCCTCCCTCCGTTCGACGGCGGCAGCGCAAACTGCCGCCGTCGTCGCATTTGAAATACAATCGTCGCCGACAAGAGGCAGAATGCCCCGCGACACCTAAACAAGAGGAGAAACCATGAAGTCATTCGTACCAGCGCTCATGCGCGCCGTGCTCGTTCCCCTCGCGCTCGGCATTGCGTCCGGCGCCCATGCCCAAACCGAGATCCAGTGGTGGCATTCGATGACCGGCGCATTGAACGATCGCGTCAACGAGCTCGCGAAGGGCTTCAACGAAAGCCAGAAGCAGTACAAGGTCGTGCCCGTGTTCAAGGGGCAGTATCCGGAGTCGATGGCGGCGGCGATCGCCGCGTTCCGCTCCGGCAACGCGCCCAACATCCTGCAGGTGTTCGAGGTCGGGACCGCGACCATGATGGGCGCGAAGGGCGCCATCAAGCCGGTCGGGGCCGTGATGCGCGATGCCGGGGAGAAGTTCGATCCCAAGTCCTACATCAGCGCGGTTGCCGGCTACTACACCACCAGCAAGGGCGAGATGCTCTCGTTCCCGTTCAACAGCTCGACGCCGGTGTTCTATTACAACAAGGACGTGTTCGCCAAAGCGGGTCTCGATCCGAACCGTGCGCCCCAGACATGGCCCGAAGTCATGGCGGCCGCGGCGAAGATCAAGGCGTCGGGCGCGTCGCAGTGCGCATACACGACCGGCTGGCCGTCCTGGGTCCATGTCGAGAACCTTTCGGCGTGGCACAACGTGCCGATCGGCACCAAGGAAAACGGCATGGCCGGCCTCGACACCGTGTTCCAGATCAACTCGCCGCTGCACGTGCGGCACTGGAACAACCTCAAGGAATGGAATTCCAAGGGCTACTTCACGTATGCCGGCCGCACGAACCAGGCGGAGGCAAAGTTCTACAGCGGCGAGTGCGCGATGCTCACGTCCTCGTCGGCCGCGCAGGCGAACATCAACCGCAACGCCAAGTTCAAATACGGCGTTGCGATGATGCCGTACTACGCGGACGTTGAGGGCGCGCCGCAGAACTCGATCATCGGCGGCGCTTCGCTGTGGGTCATGGCCGGTAAGAAGCCCGACGAGTACAAGGGCGTTGCCAAGTTCCTGACCTACCTCGCCGATCCGCAGCGCCAGGCGACGTGGCACCAGCAGACGGGCTACTTGCCCATCACCCCGCTCGCCTACGACATCACCAAGAACTCCGGCTTCTACGAGAAGAATCCCGGCACCGACGTCTCGGTGCGGCAGATGATGAACAAGCCGGCGACGCCCAACAGCAAGGGCCTGCGCTTCGGCAGCTTCGTGCAGATCCGCGAAATCTTCGATGAGGAGCTCGAAAACATGCTCGCCGGCAAGCAGGACGCCAAGGCTGCGCTCGACAACTCCGTGAAGCGCGGCAACGAAATGCTGCGCCGCTTCGAGAAGACGGCCAAAGACGCGGGCTGACGCGTCCGCAAAGCGCGTGACCCGCGATCGCTGCGGGTCACGCCATCTGCATAACGTCGCCTAGATGGAAAAGCGCGTCGTCTTTCGCTCGAAGTGGCTGCCATACCTTCTGGTGGCGCCACAGCTCGCGATCACGGTCATCTTCTTCTTCTGGCCCGCGAGCCAGGCGATCGTGCAGTCGGTCCAGCAGCAGGACCCCTTCGGCATCTCGGTCGAGTTCGTGGGGCTCGAAAACTTCGTCGCGCTGTTCAACGACCCGCACTATATCGAGTCGTTCAGAGTAACGGCGATCTTCTCGGTGCTGGTCGCGTTCTTCGGCATGACGATCTCGCTGATCCTCGCGGTGTACGCCGACCGTGCAATGCGCTTCGCGGGAGTCTACAAGACGCTGCTGATCTGGCCGTACGCGGTCGCGCACGCCGTCGCCGCAGTGCTGTGGCTGTTCCTGTTCAATCCGACGCTCGGCGTCGTCGCGCACTGGATCAGGGGATTCGGCATCGGCTGGGATCCACTGCTCGACGGCCGGGACGCCATGATCCTCGTCGTCGTCGCCGCGGTCTGGAACCAGATCTCGTACAACTTCCTGTTCTTCCTCGCGGGCCTGCAGTCGATTCCCAAGTCGCTGATCGAGGCCGCAGCCATCGACGGCGCGGGCCCGGGCCGGCGATTCCTGACCATCGTGATGCCGCTCCTGTCGCCGACGACGTTCTTCCTGCTCGTCGTCAACGTCGTCTACGCATTCTTCAACACGTTCGCGATCATCGACGCCGCGACCAGTGGCGGCCCGGGAACGGCCACGACGATACTCGTCTACAAGGTGTACAAGGACGGCTTCAAGGCGCTCGACCTCGGCGAGCTCGGCCGCGCAGTCGGTGATTCTGATGATCATCGTCATCTTGCTCACGATCGTGCAGTTCCGCTATATCGAGCGGAAGGTCCAGTACTGATGGAAGAGATCGCCACAGCGGCCGCGGCGGACGCTACGAAAAGCGCGCGTCGTCGGCCGCTGCGCTGGGGCGGTCGCCGCGAAGGCATGGTCGAGAACCGTCCGTTTCTCGACTTCATCACGCACGCCGTGCTGATCCTCGGCGTCGCGATCATCGCGTTCCCGGTGTACATCACGTTCGTGGCGTCGACGATCACCCCCGAGGAAGTGCTCGCCGCGCCGATGTCGCTCGTGCCGGGTCCTCACCTCATCGAGAACTATCGCGAAGCCTGGCTGCGCGGCGCGGGCAATTCGGCCGCGCCGGTCGGACAGATGATGATGAACAGCCTCGTCACGGCGCTGGTCATCGCCATCGGCAAGATCGCGATCTCGCTCCTGTCCGCGTTCGCGATCGTCTATTTCAACTTTCCGCTGCGCAAGTTCTTCTTCTGGATGATCTTCGTCACGCTGATGCTGCCGGTCGAGGTGCGCATCCTGCCGACGTACAAGGTCGTCTCCGATCTCGGGATGCTCGACAGCTACACGGGGCTCACGCTGCCGTTGATCGCGTCCGCGACCGCGACGTTCCTGTTCCGGCAATTCTTCCTCACGATTCCGGACGAGCTCGCCGAGGCGGCGCGCATCGACGGCGCGGGGCCGATGCGCTTTTTCTGGGACGTCGTCGTGCCGATGAGCAAGACCAGCATGGCGGCGCTCTTCGTGATCCAGTTCATCTACGGCTGGAACCAGTACCTGTGGCCGTTGATCGTGACCACGCGCGAGGACTATTACACCGTGGTCATCGGGATCAAGCGCATGATCGCCGGGGGCGGCGAGGCGTCCGTCGAATGGCATCTCGTGATGGCGACCGCGATCCTCGCGATGCTGCCGCCCGCGTTCGTGGTGATCCTGATGCAGCGCTGGTTCGTGAAGGGCCTCGTGGATACGGAGAAATGAGCCCCCACGCGCACACATGAACATGAACGAGCCCATCGTCCGATCCGGCACTTATCGCGCGCGTCGCTCGCGACCGCGACGTGCTGCTTCGGCTGCTGTCGGTCACGGCGTCGCTCGCCGGTCTTTGCATCGCGGCGCTCGGCTTTCTCGAGGCCGCCGACCGCTCCCAGCTCGATCACTCCTATGCCGACGAGCTCATCGCCCTCGACGCGTTCCTGTTCGTGAGCTGCGTCTATCTCATCCTGTGGGCGCTGCGCACGAGCAGCGCGGCGCGCGCTGCAAGGCTCGCACGCATCGTCGACATCGTGTTCCTCTTCGCGCTCACGACGCTGCTCGTCGCATCGGCCTACATCATCTACTACCTGATCTGATCATGGCGAAAGTCGAATTCCGCGACGTGCGCAAGAGCTACGGCGACCTCGAGGTCATCCACGGCGTCACCACGAACGTCGCCGACGGCGAGTTCATCGTCATCGTCGGACCCTCGGGCTGCGGCAAGTCGACGCTGCTGCGCATGGTCGCGGGCCTCGAGGCGATCACCGTCCGGCGAGATCGTGATCGGCGAGCGCGTCGTGAACACGCTCGAGCCCAAGGACCGCGACATCGCGATGGTGTTCCAGAACTACGCGCTCTATCCGCACATGAGCGTGTTCGACAACATGGCGTACGGCTTGCGCATCCGCGGGCTTGCCAAGGACGACATCAAGGCGCGCGTGGATCGCGCCGCCGGAATCCTGGAACTCGGTCCTCTGCTGGAGCGCAAGCCGCGGCAGCTGTCCGGCGGCCAGCGCCAGCGCGTGGCGATGGGCCGCGCGATCGTGCGCGAGCCAGCCGTCTTCCTGTTCGACGAGCCGTTGTCCAATCTCGACGCCAAGCTTCGCGTGCAGATGCGCTTCGAGATCCAGAAGCTGCACCGCAGGCTGCGCACGACGAGCCTGTACGTGACGCACGACCAGGTCGAGGCCATGACGCTCGCCGACCGCATGATCGTGATGAACGCGGGACGTGCGGAACAGATCGGCGCACCGATGGAGGTGTACCGCAATCCAGCCACGCGGTTCGTCGCCGGGTTCATCGGCTCGCCATCCATGAACTTCCTGCCCGCCAAGGCATCAGGCGGCAATCGCTTCACGCTCGACGCAGGCGGCACGCGTGGTCGCGGCGGATGGGCAGGCCAGCGCGGGCACGCCGATCACGGTCGGCATCCGTCCTGAGCACTTGCATCCGGTAGGCGAGCGCGATGCCATGGTTGCAGGCGAGGTCCAGATGGTCGAGCAGCTCGGCGCGGACACGCTGGCTCATATCGCCCACGGCAGCGACATCATCGTCGCGCGGCTGCCGCACGGCGGGCATGCGGACGTGGGCGCGACGCTGCACCTGGGCGCCGATCCGGCGCGTGTGTTCCTGTTCGACTCCACGAGTGGAGCGCGCCTGCAGTGAGCTGCCCGGCTGGCCCTATCCCCGCCTGTGCGCCCATCGCGGCGCGGGCAAGCTCGCGCCCGAGAACACGCTGACCGCGATGCGCGTCGGCCTCGCGCACGGCTACACGATGGTCGAGTTCGACGTCAAGCTCGCTGCCGACAACGTCGCCTTTCTGCTGCACGACGCGACGCTCGATCGCACCACGAGCGGTCGTGGGCGCGCGGACGCGATGCCGTGGCGCGAGCTGTCGCGTCTCGACGCGGGCGGCTGGCATTCGGCGAAGTACGCAGGCGAGATGATCCCGACGTTTGCCGCGATCGCGCGCTGGGCGCGCGCGCACGGCGTGTTCTGCAACCCGGAGATCAAGCCCACGCCCGGACGCGAACGCGAGACGGGCGGCGCGGTGGCGCTCGACGCCGCGGCGCTGTGGCGCGATGCCGACGTGCCGCCGCTGCTGTCGTCGTTTTCCGAAGACGGCGCTCGAGGCTGCGCGCGATGCGGTGCCGGGGCTTCCGCGCGCGTTGCTGCTCGACGAGCTGCCTGCCGACTGGGCGGAGCGCCTCGCGCGCCTTCAGTGCGTCGCCCTCGACGTCGATCACAAGTGCCTCACGAGCGACCTCGTCGCGCAGGCGCACGCCGTCGGCTATCGCGTGTGCTGCTACACGCCGAACGACCCGGCACGCGTGCGCGAGCTCGGCGAGTGGGGCGTCGACACGATCATCACCGACGCGGTCGACGCGATCCCCGCCGACAGCCTGCCTCAGGCGGATTCGCGGACGTAATCGCCCGGTGCCGCCGCGAGCGGCGGATATCGAGCGTTGCCGGCGGCACGCGGCCTGGCCCGCGAAGGCCCGGCGAATTGCGCGAGCCACTCGTACCAGTGCGGCCACCAGCTTCCCGGCATCGACTGCGCGCGCGCGAACCAGTCGTCGGGCGCATCGGTGACGAGGTCGTTGATCCAGTAATTCCGCTTCAACGGTTGCGGCGGATTGACGACGCCCGCGATGTGGCCCGACGCGGCCAGCACGAACGTCACGTCGCCGCCGACGAGCGACGGTGGTGCGGTACGCGGAGCGCCACGGGACGATGTGATCCTCGCGCGAGGCGAGCACGTAGACCGGTATCGTGATGCGCGAGAGGTCGACCGGCACGCCGCCCATCGTGAGCGCGCGCGGCTCGCGCAGCTTGTTGTCGAGATAAAGGTTGCGCAGGTAATAGACGTACATCGGTCCCGGCAGGTTGGCCGAGTCGCCGTTCCAGTACAGGAGGTCGAACGCCGGCGGCGACTCGCCTTTCATGTAATTGCCGACGACGTAGTTCCACACGAGCTCGTTCGGCCGCAGGCTCGCAAACGCGCTTGCGAGCTCGCTCCCTTGAAGCCGCTCCCCCGACATGTAGGCCGGACCGCGCGCAGCGAGCAGCTGCTCGGACACATAGACGCCGATGTCGCCGGGATCCGCGAAGTCGAGCATCGTGGTGAGGAGCGTTGCACTTGCGACGAGCGGCTGCTTGCGCGCCGCGAGCACCGCGAGCGCGCACGCGAGGATGGTGCCCCCGACGCAGAACCCGAGCGCGTTGACGGACTTGCTGCCCGTAATCTCGCTCGCGACGCGTAGCGCGGTGATGGCGCCTTTCTCCAGGTAATCGTCCCACGTCAGTTTGCCGAGCTCCGGCGGCACGTTGCGCCACGACACCATGAACACGGTGTGGCCCTGCGCGACGGCATGCGCAACGAACGAGTTCGCGGGCGTGAGATCGAGGATGTAGTACTTGTTGATGCACGGCGGCACCATCACCATCGGCCGCTTGCCGACCTTCGGCGTGGTGGCGTCGTATTGGATGAGCTCGATGAGTTCGTTGCGGTAGACCACGCTGCCCGGCGTCACCGCGAGGTTGCGCCCGACTTCAAAGGCGCCCTCGTCCGTCATCGTGATGCGGCCCTTGCGTGCGTCGTCCGCGAGATTGCGCAATCCCTGCACTAGGCTCGCGCCCTCGGTCTCCACGGCTTTGCGAAGCACGTCGGGATTCGTGGCCGGGAAGTTGGTGGGCGCGATCGCATCGATGTACTGCCGCGTCGCGAATGCGAGCCGGCGCCTCTCGACTTCGGGAAGCGGGGCGAGCGCCGCGAGCTCGCGCAGATACGAGGCGTACAGGAGATACCACTGGCGCAGCAGCGAAAAGAAGGGCTGATCGTGCCACGCGCTTGCCGCGAAGCGGCGGTCGCTCGGCGCTTGCTCGACGATCTCCGGCAGCCGGCCGTTCGAAGGTGTCTCGACGACGGCCCGCCAAAGTGCTGCGAGATCGCTCTGGAAGCGCGCGTTCAGCGCGCCGATACCTGCGGGAAGCTCGGCGGGCGCGGGCGAAGGCGCCGGCGAAGACGTTGGCAACGGCTGCGCCACCGAGCGCTGCCACCAATCATTCCACGTGCGCTGCGACTCTTGCCACTGCGCCATCCACGCGGACCAGTCCTGGGGATCGCGATCGAGCGGCGCCATGCGAAATTCTATCGCGTCCGCGGAGCAGTCAGTGCTCCATCGCTACGTGCATGATCGCGATGATGGCTACGCCGAGTCCGATCGCAATGACCTGGCGCGCGGTTTCCAACGGCTCCGGGCGCCGATGGAGGCTCGGGATGAGATCGGCGACCGCGACGTACAGAAGGCTTGCGGCCGCGACCGCGAGCACGATCGGCAGCGCCTGCTGCATGCCGGCGAGCGCGAGATATCCCGCCATGGCGCCGACGAGCGTCGCAACACCCGCCGCGAGATTCCAGGTGAACGCGCGCTTGCGCGAGAACCCGGAGTGAATGAGCACCGCGAAGTCGCCGACCTGCTGCGGCACGGCATGCGCCACGATCGCGATGGTCGTGGCGATGCCCAGACGTGGCTCGACCAGGAACGCGGCGGAGATGACGATGCCGTCGCAGAAATTGTGGACGCTGTTGCCGACGAGGATCATGAGGCCGGAGCGGCCGCCGTCGCCATGGCCGTGCAGCGCGTGTTCGTGCTCCGTCTCTTCCGCGTCGTCGCGGTGTTCGGTGTGGCCGTGCGAGTGCCGCCACAGCACGAGCTTCTCCAGGAGAAAGAATCCGAGCAAGCCCGCAAGCACCGTCGCCATCACCGTCGATGGGCTTCCGGTCTCGAGCGCGTGCGGCAGCAGCTCGATGAACACCGCGCCGAGCAGCGCGCCGACGGCGAACGACACCAGGCGCGAGATCCAGCTGGCCGACAGCGCGAGCGTCAGCGCGGCGGCGGCCGTGGCGATGACGCCGCCGGCGAGCGATGCAACGACGATGGACGCGAGCGTATTCACGCCTCTTCACCGAGCCAGGCGACGAGAGCCATGCGGCCCGTTGCCCTTCTCGCGGCGATACGAGTGGAAGCGTTCGGCATCCGTGTGCGTGCACCACGTGCCGCCGTCGATGCGTGTGATGCCTGCCCGCGAGAGGCGCTGCCGGGCGAGTCCTCGCGAGATCGGCGAGCCACTTGCCTTCGCGCAGCGGCTTGAAGTGTGCGGCGCACGATGGATCGCTTGCGCAATACGCATCGAACACGTCGCGTCCCACTTCGAAGCGTTCCGGCCCGATGGCAGGGCCGATCCACGCCGCGAGCTGGTCGGGCGCAACGCCGAGCGTTGCAACCGTCGACTCGAGGACGCCCGCGGCAAGGCCACGCCACCCCGCGTGCGCGACGGCGACGACGGTCCCGTCGCGATCGCCGAAGAGAACGGGCAGGCAATCCGCGGTGCGCACGGTGATGGCGACGTTGGCTGTGCGCGTCACGGCCGCATCTGCCGGAGGAAGCGCGCCGCGAGCGTTGTCGACGTCGACGCACGCGTTGCCGTGCACCTGCGTGAGCCAGATCGGGTCGGACGGCAACGCGGCGCGCAGGCGCGCGCCCGGCACGGCGATGGCGCGCGTCGTGAAGAGAGCGCGTATGCGCGCCGATCCCTGCCACTGCGGGACGATGAAGTCGTCACTCAAGGGACTACCCTCCGCGCTTCGCGCTTCGGGGCAATTCGACCTCGGGAGCGGCCCTTCGGTCTCATGCGCGCAGGGCTACGATCAGCGCGTCGATGTCGGCGGGGACAGGCGACTCCCATCGCATTGACGTGCCCGTGACCGGATGCACGAGCCCGAGGCGCTGCGCGTGCAGCGCTTGCCTGCCGAACGAGCGCACTTGTGCAACGGCGTCGGCGGCGTTCTTGCGCCGGCCGCGATAGGTCGGATCGCCGATCAGCGGATGACCTGCGGCCGCAAGATGCACGCGGATCTGGTGCGTGCGCCCGGTCTCGAGCTTGCACCGCACGACCGTCGCGATCGTCATGCGCTCGAGCACTGCGACGTGCGTGCGCGCGGGCTTGCCGCGCTCGACCACCGCCATCGACGTGCGCTGCGTCGGATGACGGCCGATGGGCGCATCGACCGTCATGTTGCGCGCGACGTCGCCGTAGACCACGGCCAGGTACTCGCGCGAGACCGTGCGCGCGGCGAGCTGGCGCACGAGATCGGTTTGCGCCTGCGCGCTCTTCGCGACGACCAGGAGGCCGCTCGTGTCCTTGTCGAGACGATGGACGATCCCCGCGCGCGGAAGCGCCGCGAGTGCCGGCGCATGGTGCAGGAGCGCGTTCTGCAGCGTGCCGTCCGGGTTGCCGCTGCCCGGGTGCACGACGAGGCCTGCGCGTTTGTCGACGACGAGGAGCGCGTCGTCTTCGTAGACGACGTGCAGCGCGATGTCCTGCGCGACGGCACTCGATTGCGTGCCCGCGGTCCCTTCCTCGACTGCGATCGCCTCGCCCCCGGCGAGCTTGTGGCGAGGCGTGGTGACCACGTCGCCGTCGACGCGCACGAGGCCCGCTTCGATCCATGCGCGCAGTCGGGTGCGCGAGTGCTGGGGCAGAAGCTCGGCGAGCGCCTGGTCGAGGCGGCGGCCGGCGGCCGACTCGGGTGCTCGCAGGCGATGAGGGCCACTGCCGTTCCCCTCGGGCGCGACGCTATAATTCAAGGTTGGAGGGTGAATCGCATGCAACGCTTGTTGTCGCCTGTCGTTGTGCGCGCCTTGGGCGTCGCGCTGGCCGCGTTGGCTCTTTCGAGCTGCGGGCTGTTTCCGGAAGTGAAGGACGAGACCGCCAGCTGGTCCGCGGATCGCCTTTACCAGACCGCGCACGAAGCGATGATGCAGGGGAATTATAGCCGGGCGACCAAGCTCTTCGACCAGCTCGAGGCGCGCTATCCCTATGGGCGGTACGCGCAACAGGCGATCCTCGAGTCCGCGTTCGCGAACTGGCGCGCCAACGAGCAGGCGGCGGCCATCGCCGCGGCCGACCGCTTCATCCGCACCTATCCCAATCATCCGAACGTCGACTACGCGTACTACCTCAAAGGCCTGGTGCACTTCCGCGAGGACCAGGGCCTCATCGGCTACGTCTACGAGCTCGATCTTTCCGAGCGCGATCCGAAGGAGATGCGCTCGTCGTTCGCCGCGTTCAAGGAACTCACCGCGAACTTCCCGGACAGCCAGTATTACCAGGATTCCCTCGCGCGCATGCGCTACCTCAACAACGCGATGGCGACGTACGAGGTCAAGGTCGCGAGCTACTACTACAAGCGCGGCGCCTACGTCGCGGCCGCCAATCGCGCGCAGGGCGCGCTCGTCAATTTCCCGCAGACGCCGGCCAACGAGAAGGCGCTCGATCTCTTACGCGCGAGCTACACGAGGCTTGGGATGCCCACGCTCGCCGAGGACACGCAGCAGATCCTCGTGCGCACGTATCCGGACAGCCGCTACATCACCGGCGCCACCGACATCGCGTGGTGGCAATTCTGGAAGAAGGAAGAGGAGCAGTTCGGCGTGCAGGCGACGGGACAGATGGCGCAGCGGCCGTGGTGGCAGTTCTGGTGATCGACGAAGCTTGTAGGTCGGGCTTCTGCCCGACGGGATGCTTCGGTGTCTTCGCGGCGGACTGAAGTCCGCCCTACATGCCCCGCGCGAGATTGCGCAAGAATTCCACCGCATCGCGCTCCTCGCGCGTGCGCTTCATCGGCGGCAGCGACTGCCAGATGCGACGCCCATACGGCTTGTCGGTGAGGCGGGGATCGCAGATCGCGAGCACGCCGCGATCGGTCTCCGTGCGGATGAGCCGCCCCGCGCCTTGCTTGAGGCTGATCACCGCCTGCGGCAGCTGCCACGCCATGAAGGGATTGCCGCCCTGGTCCTTCAGGCGGTCGAGTCGCGCGGCGAGCAAGGGGTCGTCCGGCGGCGCGAACGGCAGCTTGTCGATCACGACGAGCGACAGCGCATCGCCCGGCACGTCCACGCCTTCCCAGAAGCTCGCGCTGCCGAGCAGTATCGCGTTGCCGAGCTCGCGAAAGCGCACGAGAAGCTCCGAGCGCGAGCCTTCGCCCTGCACGAGTAACGGATAGTCGAGCCCGCGGCGGCGAAGCTCGTCGCTCACGCGCTCGCGCGCCTGCGACAGTGCGCGCAACGTCGTGAACAACAGGAACGCGCGGCCCTCGCTTGCCTCGAGGAGCGGCAGCGCTGCGTCGACCACGGCATCGGTGTGCGCGGGAGAATTGGGCGGTGGAAGATTGCGCGGCACGTACAGCAGCGCTTGCGCCGCATAGTCGAAGGGACTGCTCCACGCCTCCGTGGCGGCCGCATCGAGCCCGAGCTGCGAGGTGTAGTGCGAGAAGTCGCGCCCCACCGCCAGCGTCGCGGACGTGAATATCCAGGCGCGGGCGCTGCCTTCGACCTGGCGCCTCATGAGCGGGGCCACGGACAGCGGCGACGCCTGCAACTGGAACCCGTGCGGCGTGACGTCGATCCAGCGGATCCAGCCTTCGGCGTCGTCGGGCGAATCCGGAATCGCTTCCGCGCCGTCGCGCCATCGCGCGACCTGCCGCGCCGCCTCGTCCGCGCGCGCCGCGGCCATTGCGATCTCCTCGCCGCGCTCGGCGAATTGCGCAAGCTCGGTGGCGAGGCGATCGAGCGTCGCGGCCAGCGTGTCGAGCGCGTCCGCAAATCCCGCGCGCGCAAGTGCCACGTCGCGGGCGTACTTGCCGACCGCATCGCCCGCCGCAAGGCGCAGCTTCCTGACCGCGGGAACGAGGTCGGCGGCGGCGTCGGGAAGGTCCGGAACGTCGCGCGCCGCGGTGCGTGCCGCGATCTCGGCATCGCGCGCGAGCTCGGCGAGCTGCCCGGCCGTGACCTGCTCGCCGAAGAACAGCGTCGCGGTGTCGGGCAGCTGGTGCGCCTCGTCGAGGATGACCGTATTGCAGTTCGGGCAGGAGCTCCGCGACGCCTTCGTCGCGCAGCATGACGTCGGCAAAGAACAGATGGTGATTCACGACGACGACGTCCGCCTCGAGTGCCTCCTTGCGCGCCTTCATCACGAAGCAGTCGCTGTGGAAGGGACAGTTCTGCCCGAGGCAGTTGTCGCGCGTCGACGTCACGAGCGGCCAGATGCTCGCGTTCTCGGGAACGTCGGAAAGCTCCGCGCGGTCGCCTCGCTGCGATGCGCGCGCGAAAGCGACGATCTTGGGCAGGTGGCGCACGTCGTCGCGCGAAGGCAGGCGGTCCTCGCGCGCGGCGCGCTCGAGGTGATAGTGGCAGACGTAGTTCGCGCGCCCCTTGAGCAGCGCGACCGTCACGGGCGCCGCGAGCGCGTCGCGCACCAGCGGCAGGTCGCGCTCGAAGAGCTGGTCCTGCAGCGTCTTGGTTCCGGTGGAGACGATGACCTTGCCGCCGTAGAGCAGCGCGGGGACGAGATAGGCGAACGTCTTGCCCGTTCCCGTGCCGGCTTCCGCAACGAGCTGCGTGTGCGAGGCAATGGCTCGCGCGATCGCCTGCGCCATTTCGAGCTGCTGCGAGCGGAACCGGAACGCGGGCAACGCGCGCGAAAGCGTGCCGCCTTCGCGGAAGATCGCGTCGAGCGCGTCGTCGTGGCCGGCGTCGTCGTGCTCGATTTCCGGATCGGACGTCGCGAGCTCCACGTCAGTTCTGCTTGGTCGCGGCCTTTGCCTTGGGAGGCGTCTTTGCTTTGGCGGCTGCGGGCGGCGCGGTCGAGGCGCTGTCCGGCGCAGTGGTGAACGACACGCGAACCTCGTCGATCTTCCACGACAGGTCGTCGTACACCTTGGTGACGCGGTCCTCGTAGTCCTGCGGCGCTTCGCCCCGCCACCGCAGGTTGACCATGGCATCGAGCCAGTACTGCTGAAGCGCGCGCAGGTGCTCCACGGCGTCGCGCCATCCGGTGGCCTCGCGCAGCGCTGCCTGGTACGGACGCGTGATGTTGATCTTCTGCTTGTCGACGCAGTACTCGCTCTTGGCGCCGTTGACGCCTTCCTGCGCCTTGGCGTGCCCGAACTCGATGATCTCGATGCTCTTCACGTGGCGGCACATCGTGTAGAGATGCACCACGGCGTCGAGGTAGCAATCGAGCCCGGTCGCGGACTGATTGGGGCAGATGTACACGCTGCCGGGCTCGAACTTCTGGGCCTGGGCGGGTAGCGGTGCGAACAGCGCGACCGATGCGAGTAGTGCGAGCAGTGCAGTGATGCGGGTCATGATGGGCCTGCAAGAAATGTGAGACGAGACGGGATGCTACCTCGCGAAGGGCGCGACAAGGAAGCTAGCCAAAAGTCCGATGCCGGCGGCACAGCTTGCTGGTCCACATTGCCCGTTTGCATCCGGCCGCATATACGACAGCGCCCGCTCAGCCTGTGACAGCTGGCGGGCGCCGGCGTGCGAAGGTGGCGTTAGATGGTGACGCCGCCTGAGACCTCGATCACCGCGCCGTTGATGTACGACGCCTCGTCGGACGCGAGCCACGCGTAGGTGTTGGCAATTTCCTCGGGCTGGCCGAGCCGGCCCATGGGCACCTTGTCCTCGATCATCTTCAGCACCTTGGCGGGCATCGACGCGAGAATGGGTGTGTGGATATAGCCCGGGCAGATCGCGTTGGCGCGAATGCCCTTGCTGCCGAGCTCGCGGGCCCAGGTCTTGACCATGCCGATGACGCCGAACTTGGTCGCGGCGTAATTGGTTTGGCCGAAATTGCCGTAGATGCCGACGATGGAAGATGCGTTGAGGATGCAGCCCGAGTTCTGGGCCAGCATGATGTCGACGACCGCCTTGGTGCAGTTGTAGACGCCCTTCAGGTTGACCTCGATGACCCGATCGAACTGGTCCTCGCTCATCTTCTTGAATTGCGCGTCCTGGACGATACCGGCGTTGTTGACGAGGGTGTCGATGCGGCCCCATTTGGCCATCACGCCTTCGACCATCTTGGCGATGCTGTCCTTGTCCGTCACGTCGACCCGGAAGCCGACGGCCTCGCCGCCGGCCGACTCGACCAGCTCGATGGTCTCCAGGACCGACTCCATATTGATATCGCAGACGGCGACCTTGGCGCCCTCCTTGGCGAACTTGAGAGCCGTCGCGCGCCCGATGCCCTGGGCCGCGCCGGTGATGATGGAAACTTTGCCCGTAAGGCGCATGAGAGTGTTGTCCTTTGTCCCTTGGTTGGTGCGAATGGGTGCTCCGCAACCCAGCGAACGCACCGCACAAACCACCCGACTATAGCCGCCCTTGGTGCGTCGCACAAGGCTATGTGACAGATAAATAACAGCCGTGATGCGAAATTACAACGTTATATTTACTATGTAAAATCAAATACTTAAAAAGAACGGCTCGCCGCGCCGCCCGCCATGCGGCGGCGCAACCTGCCGACTGGCCGACCGACGTTTGCTGCGCCTCGATGGTGCGGCGCTCCAACGTGGTCTCCGTCACGGTGCCGGCCACCAATGCTCGATGGTGAGCTCGAGGGATTCGGTGCCTTGCCACTCGTTGATCTCGACTCGGAAGGCCGCGGTGAGCCGGGTGGGCAGGGGTTCCACGTGCCGGAACAGCATGGCCTCGAAGCGCTCGCCTCCCCGCCCGAGCGTGAGCTTCGTGTGCTGTCCGCCGACCACGCGGGTCCCGAGCACGTCGAAGGTGTCGTCGAACGTCGGAGGCGGAAGCCCCTGGCCCCAGACGTTGTTTCGCAGAAGCCTCGCCAGGCGAATGTCCAGCTCGCCGCGGCCGAGGGCGCCGTCGCTTTCGAGCGTTCGGGCGAGCAGCGCCGGCGTGAGCTGCTCTCGCGCCACCGCCTCGAACGATGCGCGAAAGTCGGGCAGGGCATCCTCACGGAGGGTCAGGCCGGCGGCAAATGCGTGCCCCCCGAACTTGACGATGGCGCCGGGGGCGCGCTTCGTCACGGCATCGAGCGCGTCGCGAAGGTGAAATCCGGCGATGGACCGGCCCGAGCCCCGGAGCTCGCCGCTGGTCGCACGCGCGAACACGATGGCGGGCCGGTGGAAGCGGTCCTTGAGCCGCGCCGCGACGATCCCCACGACCCCTTGGTGCCACTCGGGACGGAACATGCACAGCGTGTGTTGTTCCTCCGGAACATCGACGTCCCCGAGGTCGGCGAGCGCCTCGTCCTGCATCGTCGATTCGATGTCGCGCCGTTCGCGGTTGAGCGCGTCGAGCTCTCGCGCGAGTTCCATGGCCTCGCCGTCCGAGTCCGAAAGCAGGCACCGGATGCCGATCGACATGTCGGCGAGCCGGCCCGCCGCGTTGAGCCTCGGTCCCGCCACGAATCCGAGGTCGTACGTCGTCGCGCGTCGCGCATCGCGTCCCGCCACCGCAAACAGAGCGCGCACGCCCGGGTGCGCCACGCCGCCGCGAATGCGCGAGAGGCCCTGGTCCACGAAGATGCGGTTGGTCTGGTCCAGGCGGACGACGTCGGCGACCGTGCCGAGGGCCACGAGATCGAGCAGGCGAGCAAGGTTGGGCTCGGGCCGCGACGCGAACGCCCCCGCACCGCGCAGCTTCGCGCGAGTGGCGAACAGCACGTAGAACATCACGCCGACGCCCGCGATGTGCCTGCTCGCGAATCCGCAGCCCGGCTGGTTGGGATTGACGATGATCGCGGGCGCCGGCAACTCGGGGCCTGGCAGGTGATGATCCGTGATCAGCACGTCGATGTCGCGCGCGGTCGCTGCGCGCACGCCGTCCACGCTCGCGATGCCGTTGTCCACCGTCACGAGAAGACGAGGCGCGAGGCGGGCGGCGAGCTCGACGATCTCCGGCGTCAGCCCATAGCCGTACTCGAAGCGGTTGGGCACGATGAAATCGACCGTCGCTCCCAGCGCGCGCAAGCCGCGCACGCCGACCGCGCATGCCGTCGCGCCGTCCGCGTCGTAGTCGGCGACGATCACGATGCGCTCGCCTTGCGCGATGGCCCTGCACAATCGGCTGGCTGCCTCGTCGATGCCACGCATGGGCGCATAGGCGGGCAGTGCGCGCAGCGAGTGGTCGAGCTCAGCCATGCTCGCGATGCCGCGCGACGGCGTAGATGCGCGCGAGCACCGCCGGAATGCCCGCCGCCTGCAGCGTTTCGCTGGCCGGATGCACGGGTCGGCGCACGAGCGTGGTCATCCTCGCGTCCTCAAACGTCGCCACCAGGACGGGCGCGGTGCCTCGTAACGGCGGGATGGGCTGCCTGCGGCGACGATCGAGACGAAGTCGATCGTGCCGCGCGTGAGTGCTGCCAGCACCGGCGACAACCAGGCGCGCTCGACGTCATCGTCGAACTTTGCCAGCACCACCAGTGCGTCCTTGTCGCGCACGAGCGCATCGAAGCTGGCGGGTGGCGGGGCGACGGGCAACTGCGCGAGGCGTGCGATGCCGGCCGCGACATCGCCCGCTCGCCCTGGCGAGACGTAAATGGAAGGGAGCGTGCGAGGACGCCGCTTCCGGCAGCGTTCCTCCGCCGGATATCCAGATGCCGGTGGCAGGCGCGAGTCCCGCCGCTTCGCGCGCCTGATTGACGGCGTGCTCGTGCAGGAGCATTTGCATTTCCGACAGCCAGCGCCGCCACGTCGGCGCATGCGCGCCGCGCGGAAGGTGTGCGCCGACGGGTTCGTTGGGCCGAAGCGCGTCGGTTTCGACAGGAACGTGCGCGCGCGCGGTGGCGAACCACGCGTCCGCGCGCGCCGCGTGGAATGCGACGCCGTCGCTTGCGAAGTGTCGATTGAGCGTGTCGACGAGCGAAGCCGCGTCTTCCGGCGCGAGGTCGTCCACGCGCCCCGCGAGCAGAACGTCGTCGCGGCCCGCGACGAACCTCACGGGATCGGCGCGCAGGACGTAGGCGCCGCGGGCATCGAGTCCTGCGCCAAGTGCAGCAAGCGGCGCTGTTGCGGCACCCGCCGCTCCCAGCATCCGCGCGATCACTGCATCCGCGTCGTCGATCTCCTCGCGATGACCATAGGAAGCGATACGCGCGAGCGCCGGGATGGCGTCGAGCGTGTCGGCCGTCGAGGTGTGCGGAAAAACGAGGGCAAAACGCATGAGCTGCCGCGAAGTTGGGCGACTCTAGCATGCGATAATCGCCCGCTCGCGTCCATCGGCCACATCTCCTACTTGTCGCCTTACGAACTGGCCGTCGGCCTGCGCTACACGCGCGCCCGCAAGGGCTCCGGCCGCAACACGTTCATATCCTTCATCTCGCTCATCTCGATGGCCGGCATCGCGCTCGGCGTCGCGGCGCTGATTGTCGTGCTGTCCGTGATGAACGGATTCCAGGAAGAACTGCGCAATCGCATCCTCGCCGTCGCGTCGCACATCGAGATCCGCGGCGTCCCGCAGCTCATGGACTGGCCGTCCGTCGCCGCGACGGCGTCGAAGGAGCCGCGCGTGAAGGCGGCCGCACCATACGTGCTCGGCCAGGCGATGCTCACGGCAAGCGGCGCGAACCGCGGCGCGCTCATCCGCGGCATCGATCCTTCGCGCGAAGACGCGGTGGCCGACATCGGCAAGCACATGCGCGCGGGCTCCCTTGCGAGCCTCAAGCCCGGCGAATTCGGCATCGTGCTCGGCCGCGACCTCGCGGGCGCGCTCGGCGTGATGCCGGGCGATTCCGTCGTCGTGATCACGCCGCAAGGCACCATCACGCCGGCCGGCACGCTGCCCCGCCTCAAGAGCTTCAAGGTGGTCGGCATCTTCGACGTCGGCATGGCGGAGTTCGACGGCGGCCTCGCGCTCGTGAACATCGAGGACGCGCAAAAGCTGTACCGCCTCGAGGGCGTGTCGGGCGTCAGGCTCAAGCTCGACGATCTGTTTGCGGCGCCGGCCGTCGCGCGCGACCTCTGGCAGAAGCTCTCCATCCAGGCCGAGATCCGCGACTGGACGCGCAGCCACGCGAATTTCTTTCGCGCGGTGCAGATCGAGAAGCGGGTGATGTTCATCATCCTCACGCTGATCGTCGCGGTAGCGGCGTTCAACATCGTCTCAGCGCAAGTCATGGTCGTGACCGACAAGCAGGCGGACATCGCGATCCTGCGCACGCTCGGCGCATCGCCGTCCTCGATCATGGCGATTTTCGTCGTGCAAGGCGCGCTGATCGGGTTCATCGGCACTGCCATCGGCGTGGCGGGCGGCGTGCTGCTCGCGCTCAACATCGACGTGGTCGTGCCTTTCATCGAGCGCACCTTCAGCGTGCAGTTTCTCGACAAGTCCGTCTACTACATCACGGACCTCCCGTCGGACGTGCAGCGCGGCGACGTGATCACGATTGCGGCGATCGCGCTCGGGCTCGCGCTGGTCGCCACACTCTACCCAGCCTGGAAGGCCGCGCGCGTCAGTCCCGCGGAGGCGTTGCGATATGAATGACGGCGTCTCGTGAGCGGCTATGAATTCGCGGTCGCCCTTCGCTACACACGGGCGCGGCGCGGCGGAAGCCGCAACACGTTCATCTCTTTCATCGCGGGCGTGTCGCTGGCGGGGATCGCGCTCGGCGTCGCGTCGCTCGTCACCGTGCTCTCCGTGGTGAACGGGTTCGAGAAAGAGATTCGCGCGCGCATCCTGCGGGTGGTGCCGCATGTCGACATCCGCGGCGCGCCGGCGCTCGCCGACTGGAAGCGCGTCGCTGCGTTGGCGGAGTCGCGTCCCGGCGTAGTCGGCGTGGCGCCGTACGTCAACGGACAGGGGCTCCTCACATCGGGCGGCATCACGCGCGGAGTGGTCGTCCGCGGCGTCGATCCCGCGCGCGAGAAGGGCGTGGCCGACATCGGACAGTACATGCGCGCCGGTTCGCTCGAGGCGCTCGTGCCAGGCGAGTCTGCGATCGTGCTCGGTTCGGAGCTCGCGGCCACTCTGCAGGCGAACGTCGGGGACCGCGTGGCGCTCGTTGCGGCGAACTCGGTGGGAAGCAATGCGTTGCCGCCGGTGCGCAGCATGCGCGTCGCCGGCATCTTCGAGGTCGGCATGTACGAGTTCGACAACGGCCTCGCGCTGATGAACTTCGACGACGCGGCAGACGCCTTCGCAGTCCCGGGCGCCTCGGGCGTTCGCGTGAGCGTGGAAGACCCGTTCGCCGCGCCCTTCGTGGCGAGCGACATCTGGCAACGTCTCCCGGAGCGCGCGCACGTCCGCGACTGGACGCTGTCGCATTCGAATTACTTCCAGGCCGTCGTGTTTGCCAAGCGCATAATGTCCCTCATGCTCGTGCTGATCATGGCCGTCGCCGCGTTCAACATCGTGTCGGCGCAGGTCATGCTCGTGACCGAGAAGAAGGCCGACATCGCGATCCTGCGAACGCTCGGCGCGCGGCCGTCGTCGATCATGGCGATCTTCATCGTGCAGGGCACGCTCATCGGCTGCATCGGAATCGCGCTCGGCGTCGCCGGCGGAGCGGCGCTTGCGACGAACATCGACGTCATCGTGCCCCTCGTCGAGCGCATGTTCGGCGTTCACTTCATCGAAAAATCGGTCTACAACATCAGCGAACTTCCTTCCGATCTCAGGCGCGCTGACGTGATCGCGATCGCCGCGATCGCGCTCGTGCTAGCTGCGCTCGCCACGCTATACCCGGCGTGGAAAGCCGCGCGCGTCAACCCCGCGGAGGCGCTGCGGTATGAGTAATGCGGTCCTGGCATGCCGGGGATTGTCGAAGACTTACACGAGCGGCCCCGCGCCCGTGCCCGTGCTGAACGGCGTGGACCTGTCCATCGATGCGGGCGAGCGGATCGCGATCGTCGGCGCATCGGGCTCGGGCAAGAGCACGCTGCTGCACCTGCTGGGCGGACTGGATACGCCGACCGCAGGCGAAGTCAGCGTGGAAGGCGTCGCGCTCAACACGCTGTCGGAGGCGCAGCGCGGGCAGGTGCGCAACCGCGCGCTCGGCTTCATCTATCAGTTCCATCACCTGCTGCCGGAGTTCAGCGCCGTCGAGAATGCGGCGATGCCGCTCGTGATTCGCCGCATGAAGCCGGCGCAAGCGCGCGACGAGGCCGCGGCGACGCTGACGCGCGTGGGGCTCGGTCATCGGCTGAAGCATCGTCCCGGCGAATTGTCGGGGGGCGAGCGTCAGCGCGTGGCGCTCGCGCGCGCGCTCGTCACCAAGCCGCGCTGCGTGCTCGCCGACGAGCCCACCGGCAACCTCGACCGCAAGACCGCCGAGCAGGTGTTCGATCTCATGCTCGAGCTCAACGCGGGCATCGGCACCGCGCTCGTGATCGTCACGCACGACACCGAGCTCGCGGCGCGCGCGGATCGCACGCTGCACCTGGTCGATGGCAGGCTCGCCTGAGAGCTTCAGCGCGCCACGCGATGTCCGCCGACATTGTCGTGATGTCTTCGAGCGTGAACAACGATGAAGCATACAAATAGAAGAGTTCATCGACACCCGAGATGACGCAGACGATTGCAACGAATATCATCTAGCGCATTGGACGCCGCGCCCGATGTCTCGGGTGATATCCATCGGTTCAAATACAACCGGCGCCTACAGGAAATCAAAACATGCGGCGAGCTGCCGTTCTGGCATTGTTGGCGTCAGTGGTGTCGGGTGTCGCGCTGGCGCAGGGAACTTCCGCACCGATGGGCAGCGAAAGCCGCTGGTCGGTGAGCGCGGAGGTGCTGTTCGCGTGGTTCAAGAGCAGCCCGACGCCCGTTCCGATCATCACCGACAGCTATGTCGATGCCCCCGGCGTCAACGTTTTCCTCGGCGGCGGCTCGGTCGACACCAATCCCAACGCGGGATTCAAGCTCACCGGCGCGTATCGCATCGACAGCCGACTTGGCGTCGAGCTCAGCGGCTTCTACATTCCCACGCGCAGGACGTCGAGCAGTGTCAGCTCGACGGGCGAGCCGGGATCCATCGACCTGTTGCTGCCGTTCTTCGACGTGACGATCAACCAGGAGAACGTCGCGGAGATCTCCTTCTGGCCGGAGTATCGCGGCAGCGCTCAGGCGACGCTGTCGAACAATCTTGGCGGAGGCGAGCTCAACGCGACATGGACAATGCCGCCGAATGACGGTTGGCGAGTGGATCTCCTGGGCGGGGTTCGCTTCCTGCAGCTGCGCGAGTCGTACGCGATCACCACCAGCAGTCCCTTCAACCCGCCCAATCCCGTCGACATCTGGAATACCACCGACGCGTTCGACGCGCGCAATCGCTTCCTGGGCGTGCAGGTCGGCGCGCGCGCGGCGTATGACCAGGGCCCCTGGGTCGGCAGCGTAAGCGGCAAGCTGGCACTCGGCTCGATGCAGCAGCGCGTGTCGGTCAACGGCTACCTCGAGACCAACGACTACAACAACTACGGTCCGACGCAGACGTTCTCCGGCGGGTACTTCGCGCTCCCGACCAACAGCGGCGATCACTCGCGCAACACGTTCGCGGTGGTGCCGGAGATCGGGCTCAACGTGGGTTACCGCCTTACGCCACAGGCGACGGTTTTCGTCGGCTACTCTTTTCTATACATGAGCAGCGTGGCGCGTCCCGGCGAGCAGATCGACCGCAACATCAATCCGACGCAGACCGTGTCTTACGGAAATGATCCGCCGGTCACGCCCGTCGGCCCCGCGCAGCCGACGTTCAGCTTCCATACGACGGACTTCTGGGCGCAGACGCTCTCCATCGGCCTCGCCTATCGCTTCTAGCGCGAACATGTACCCACTCGAAAGAAGGAAGATGAGAAAGCTCTCCATCCTCGGCATCGTTGCATCGGCGACCGTAGGAGCCGCGGTTCTTGGCGCAACTGCGCAGGACATCGCCCAGAGAAGCAGCGATTGGCCCGCCATCAAGGGCCCGCCCGTTGTCAACGAGTGGTATTCGGATATTCCGTGGCGCCAGAAGCTCGGTACGTTTTCCGGCAACGAGCTCGACGTAGCCATCATGCTGCCGTACGACGCGCTGCCGGACACGGAGAAGGCGTTCTGTGCGGCCAAGCACATGTCGCAAGAGGATTGCATGATCGAGCTCGGGGTGGTCAACGTGCTCGGCACGCGCAGAATCGACACGCTGTACGACCCTGACGACCCCAAGCTCAGCCAGGCCAACGCACCGGAGTGCAAGAAGGATTCGACGCAACCTTGCATCGAGGTCCTCCTCGAGCTGTCGAGCTTCTGGACGCGCGTCAGCACGAGCCAGGTCGCGGGAGGCGAGATCGCGTTGGTCGCCCGTAAATTCGGCAAGGAGCCGCCGGTTACCGACGGCGGAATTCAAACCTACGGAGGCCACGTCATCACCGACGGCAGCACTTACGCGCCGCAGATGCCCTGGTACATGTCGCACTACTGCCAGTCGACAGTTCCCCGGCAATGCGGATACCAGGATCCGGTCTGCTACGCCGACTACCTGTCTCCCATGAACACTGGGTTCAGCCCCTTGCAACGAACCGCCGCCGTCGTGGCCGAGGAATGGCCCTTGTCGGTGATGAACGGCACACGGTTTCCGGCGCCAACAAACCACTGCCCGCCGGGTGCGCCGCCGTGCACGATCGCGCTGGCGGCGATTCGACTTGACTCCGGTGTCGTCGATCTCGACAGGACTCCAGTACCCGAAGTGGAACGACTACCTGATCCGGTGGTTCAACCGGGCGTTGGCTGCCTTCCCCGACGGACGTCACCGACAAGCCGAACGCGAGCGTCACTTCGCCTGGATCACCAAGACCGTCGGGTGGGAAGACTTCGTGTATCCCCAGGCGCTTGCACAACCCCTTCCAGGGAGAGTTCACGCCCACGCGCGAGGTCCTCCCGAACCCCTGGGATCCAACTGCCGACTCACGTTTACCTTCGATTCCGGCGAATCCAACGGTTGCACCAACACCGGCAACCAGTTCGCGCCAGCAGTTCCTGTACCCGCAGGCAGTGCTCGCTCAACGATCTGTCCGGGGCGGCCGAGGGGGACCTGGCCAAGGTCGCGAAGCTGCGCAACTGCAGCCTCGCCTACGAGACTCCACCCCAATGGCTTCAAGTGGCAGTGGAGAGACCCGGTGCGTCAGGGGACCGACTATGGGGCCGACTTCCTGGCGGCGAACATGAAGGGAAACCAGTACGGCAGGACGTCCTTCGTGTTCGCCGGCGTTCCCGGCATGCAGCTGCCGGTGTCGTTCCTGAAGGACACCAAGATCGCGGGCGACCTCAGCATCTACGAGAAGGTCTACAACGCGAGCATCTTCAGCATGTACATGCCCGTTGCCAACGTCGCCGACCTCAAGAACGCCATGCGGCGGGCGCAACTACACGACGACGGAGTTCTACCACACGCTGCTCATGAGCAATCACAACGAGTCGGACCCGTGGCAATTCGCCGACGGCATCCGGGGCAAGGTGTTGTGGCACAACGAGTACCGGATGCAGGGCATGTACGCATGAGCCGCGCGTCGCCCGACCAGGCGCGTCTTCCGCGACCAAGATGTTCGCCGCGATCGTTCAAGCCAAGACGGCCAAGGCACCGTTCCACAACAACACCTGCGACGGATGCCACGTGCGCAACGGCAGCGGCATCCCGATCAACACCGAGGGCAAGCTCGACGAGCTGCTTCGCGAGTTCATGAAGGACGGCGAGTACGAACCCTCAGGTGACGCACGAAGGACTACACGTTCACCGGGCAGATACGTCCGATGAAGCTGGTCTTCTTCGACCTGCGCCGCGATACGACGCGCGCTGGACGCGTCGCGCTATTCGGAGCCGCTGTCGCAACGCCGGCGGCCCTGGTGGCTCCGCCGCGGACCATGACCGCGGACGAGAACCTCTACTACAACAACAAGGTCATGAATTACTTCGGCGACAGCTTTCACGTCACCAGCCGGAGGAACAGAATACTCCTGGACCTATGCGGAGATCAAGGCGCGGGTCGGATCGCCTGGTGGTCGAAGGTTGAGCGCAAGAATCCAGGGCCTCATCGATCCCATACCGAGCAGGGCAAGGTCTACAAGCCCGTCGAGATCAAGCTGGACGCATTCCAGACGGACCGTGCGAGATCGCGCCTGCCCGCGCCCACCACGAAAGCCCTGGCCCGCGCAGCTGCACGGACGTGAACGGTGACGCCATCACCGCCGCGATCGCCGCCGGTGAGATCGGGTTACATGCACCTCAACGGCAAGCGCCTCGGCAACCTGAGCGCGATGGAAGCGATCCCGATCCTCCGCCATCATCGGGTTTCGCAGATGCGCAGAAGACCATGCTCGGCAGCGAGATCGCCGGGGAGATCATCTGGACCGAGGGATCCCGCGACGGCGTAAAGGGCGACGTCTAGAAGGACTGCCGTCCAAGAGCACCAGGCGACTGCTTCATCGGCCGCTTCGGTTGGATCGGCGACCGCGTCTCCCTCGAGGACCAGGTGGCCAATGCCGCGTTCGTCGAAATGAACATCACGACGACCGCAGGGATACAAGGCGCTCTATCCCAAGGAGGCGAGCCGTTCCCGATCCGGTACGAGCATCCCAACTGCGGCCCGGCCAACAAGACGTGCGTCGATTCGGGCGGCAACGGCGACCTCACGCGAACGCGATGTCGAACGGATGGCCGACTACGCGCGCTGGCTCGGCAATCCGACGCGCTCCGAGTTCAAGGTGACGCTTGCCGGAGGTCGTCGAGGGCGAGAAGATCTTCAGGAACTTGGATGCGACACCTGTCACGTGATCAAGAGATCGACATCGTCCCGAAAGAAACCAATGCTGAACAACGATTTTCGCGCATCGCCTGGCGACGCGCCTCAAGCGACGCAACCGCCAAGCAGACCCGAAGGCCGTCCGTTCCTGTCCTATATCGGGACCGATCTGCTGATGCACGACATGGGCTACCTGTCGCAGGTCGGCAATGCGCCGGCCAGGAGATCCGGGACAGCAATGGCGTGGTGTTGCCCGCGTACAAGAACTACGTGCAGAAGATCCGCACGCCGGCGTTGAAGGGCTGGCGCTTCAATCGCTTCGTGACCGACTCGTACAGGAACACCAAGACGTGGCAGACGACGGCCCCGCTGATGCCGCCTGCGACTTCCTGTTGCACGACGGGCGCGCTTGCGATGCGATCGAGGCGGCGTTCCTGCACGACGGGCCGGCGGTCCGGAAGCTTGGGATGATCCGCGCGTTGAATGACATGACTCCGACCGAGGCTTCGCACCTGCGCGCCTTCCTGTACTCGCTGTAGGGACCTTGGGCTAGGGAAGCGCGTAGGTCGCCGGGCGCGGCACGCAAATGCCGGTGCCTTCCGGGCCGTATCCCTCGACGACCCATCCCGCGGCGACCATCGCGTCGCGTGTCGTCACGTCTGTGGCGTAGCGGTGGTTGGAATCGGTCCGCCGGTTCCACAGCCGATACACGGGCGAGAGCCCCGCCGCGCAGGAACCTGTCGCGGGGTTGGGCAGCCCCACTCTGAAGACGTCGGGCGACTCGTAAACGTAGTCGGGAAACCTGACCGCGGTTGCCGTGCACTCGCTGACGCTCGCCATCATGAGATGGGAATCGCCGTATTTTGGGGGAAGGTAGAAGCGGCACATGGGCGTCGTTCCATCCGACGACACCAACGTGCCGAGCGTCGCGCCGGTGCGGACCCACACGGCTGAGGTGTCGAGCCGGGATTGCTCCGGCGCACTCGCCGTCAGAACGTAGTGGTCGAGGTCGCCGCGATGGAACTCGACCGCCATGCCGTACGCCGCTGCGTTGGCCTCGGTCGCGAGATTGCCATCGATGACCAGCACGCTTCGCCCGTCGTCGATGTACGCCACGTTGCGTGCGACGTCCAGCACTGCAGCACCCGGGTTCGTGCCCACTGGCATCGTGAAGTAGCCGAGCGTTGCGCGATCCATTACGAGCACGCCACTGGGAAGCAATCCCAGGTAGATCTGGCCGGTCGATTCGTTGATCGCGATCCGGTTAGGCTGGGCGGGCAGGGTCATGCTGACCGTTTGTCGGGTCGACGTGTCGACGATGGTAAACGCATTCGAAGGCGGGTTCGGTATGTAGGCCTTACCCGTCGTGCCGTCGAACGCCAGTGCCCGGTTGGCGACACCCGGCAGCGGAATGGTCGACACGCCGTAATTCGTCGCATCGACGATCGCCAGCGATTTTCCGCCCTCGGTGAGGACCACTATTACGTTGGCGAGCGCGTTGAAGGTAATCCCTGAAAACGTCGTTTGCGACGGCGATTTGGACAACGGGATCGCCGTCGTTGCCAATCGGACACCGTCGATGGCGAACAAAGTTCGCATGTCGCCACTTAGCGCATACAGCCGGTGATTACGGGTGTCGACGACGCCCTCGTAGGCGGGGACGTCGAGGTCGATGTGTGCGATCGCGTTCGAATCCGCGTCGATCACCGCGATTCGCTGCTCCCCCAGCACGTAGACTTTGCGTGCCTGCGCGTCGACGAGCGCACGGCTTGCGTATCCCATGTCGAGCGCTATGACTGCCGCGAACGTCGCATCGTTCGTGTTGACCGCGATGAGCTTCCAGCCGTCGGAATACGACGGCACGTAAAGGCGTCCGGTGGAGGTGTCGATGTCGGCAAAGCCAGGGCCGGAGACGGCCACACCCCGACGCGTCTGCGTTGCGCGGTCGACGATCTCGACGGAAGTCGGTGGCGCCACGTTCGACCAATAGACGCGATTCGCTGCGGGGTCGACGACCACGCCATGGACGACGGTCTTGCGGAATGGCGGCATTTGCCCGTTTGCCGCGCTCGACAGCGCGGCTAGCGCAAGGATGCCGAACATTCGCAATACGGCGAGGACGTTTGCAAGGCGCCGGGTCATGGCAACAGGCGGGCGCCGTGCAGCACGCCGCGCGCGAGGAAGATGTCGGTAATCGTCTCGGTGGCCTGCGTGAACTCCGGCGCGCGCCGCGCCGTCGAGCCCGCGCGGCCGCGGCAGGTCGATGTCGAGCATGCGCTCGATGCGTCCGGGCCGCGGCGACATCACGACCACGCGATCGGCGAGCAGCACCGCCTCGTCGATCGAGTGCGTGATGAAGAGCACGGTCTTGCGCGTCGCGAGCCAGAGCGCTTCGAGGTCGAGGCGCATCTGCTCGCGGGTCAGCGCGTCGAGCGCGCCGAACGGCTCGTCCATGAGGAGCAGCGGCGCGTCGTGGATCAGGGCGCGCGCGATGGCCACGCGCTGGCGCATGCCGCCGGACAGCTCGTGCGGATAGCGATCGGCGAAATCGGCGAGGCCGACCTGCGCGAGGAGCCGCAGCGCGCGCTCGCGGTACTCGCCCGGATCGAGCCCGCGCAGCTCGACCTGCACGAGGCACGTTGGCCAGCGCCGTGCGCCAGTCGAGCAGCACCGGGCTCTGGAACACGATGCCGAGATTCGTCTGCGGCCGATCGACGACGCGGCCGTCGACGCGCACCTCGCCGGTGCGTCGGCAGGTGCAACCCGGCGACGAGCCGCAGCAGCGTGCTCTTGCCGCAGCCGGACGGCCCGACGATGGCGAGGAACTCGCCGGCGCGTATCGAGAGGTCGATGCGCTCGAGCGCGTGGGTCTCTTCGCGCCGGCGCGGCGGTAGGTCTTGGCGACGCCGGCGAGGTCGACGTAAGGCCGCGACGGCGCGCCCCCGCCGGTGCATCGGCAGCGACGCGTCGACGCGGTGCGCAGCGACGTCACTGCGGCACGAACTCGTTGGTGTGGAAGGTCGTCCAGGTCTTGTCGGTCGCGAGCTCGCGATAGTTCTTGAGGATCGCGAGCGTCTGGTCCCAGTCGGCCTGCGCGCCCCAGCCGATCCTGCCCTTTCGAGTTCTTCGAATCGAGCAGGTCGATGTCGACCATCAGCTGGTCGAGCGTGGACTGCCGATTGAGGTCGGGCTTGGCCTTCATCGCGGCGTCCACCGCGGCGCCCGGATTCTTCTTCGACTTCGTCCCACGACTTGGCGGTGGCGCGCACGAAGCGCTTCACGAGGTCGGGATTCTTCTTGATCGTGTCGCCCGAGCGTCAGGATCGTCATGCCGACGATGTTGGCGCCGAAGTCGGCGTAGCGCATCGCGACGGGATTGCCGCCCTTGTACTTGATGAGGAAGTACTGGTCGTCGGCGCCGCCGAGCAGCGCATCGGTCTTCTTCTCGAGCACCGTCACGACCTTGGCGGCGGGATCGACCTGCACCATGCTGATCTTCGCGCAATCGACGTTGTTCGCCTTGCACACGGCCTGCAGCAGCTGTGCCGAGCGGATCGCCGGGCGTGACCGCGACCTTCTTGCCTTCGAGGTCCTTCGGCGTCTTGATGGGCGCTTCGGCCAGCGACACGACCGAGTAGCCGGTGGTGTTGAGCAGCGACATCACGCTCTTGATGTCGGCGCCCTTCGACGCCGTGAGCGACGACCGACGACGAATCGGCAAGGCCGAACGTGTCCGATCCCGCGGCGACCACCTGCACCGTGTTGGCCGACCCGCGTCCTTCGTTGATCGTGAGATCGATGCCCTCGGCCGCGTAGTAGCCCTTGTCCTTGCCGTAGTAGAACGGCACGTGCAGGCCGCCCAGGTACCAGTTGAGGCGCAGCGATACCTTGTCCTGCGCGACCGCAAGCGGCGCGGCGGCGAGCGTGACGGCGGCGGCGGCGAGCGCCGCGATGCGTGTGAGATTCATGGTCGTTCCTCCGTGAGTCGCGTCTTGGCTGACGGGCTTCGTCAATTCACAGCGTCGCATCCTTGGCCGTGGCCTGCTGCGAGACGTGCCACGGAATCGCGATGCGCTCGACGACCTCCACCGCGTAATACACGACGAGGCCGATGAGCGACAGCATCACGATGGTCGCGAACACCATCGGCGTGTCGAGCTGGCCGTTGTATTGCAGGAGCAGGTAGCCGAGGCCGCGGTCCGACGCGACGAACTCCGCGACGACCGCCGCGGTCGCGGCGAGCGCGGCGCCGACCTTGAGGCCGGTGAAGATGTGCGGCAGCGCCTGCGGCAGGCGGATCTTGCAGAACATCTTCATGGCGCTCGCGCCGGTCGTGCGCGCGAAATCCATCACGTCGCGGTCGGCGCTCTTGAAGCCCGCGATGCTCGACACGACGATCGGGAAGAACGAGAGCAGGAACACGAGCAGCAGCTTCGGCATGAAGCCGAAGCCGAACCAGATGATGAAGAGCGGCGCGATCGCGATCTTGGGAATGATCTGCAGGAACACGATCACCGGGTAGACGGCCTGTTCCATGAAGCGCGAGTAGGCGACCGCCAGCGCCAGCGGAATGCTCACCACGACAGCGAGCGCGTAGCCCGCCAGGATCTCCTGCGTCGTGACCCACGCGCCGCCGGCCACGATATCGTGCCGCTTCCAGAACTCGGTCCACACCTTCGACGGCGGCGGCAGCAGATATTCCTTGACGCCGGTCAGCGTGGACCGCCACCTCCCACACGACGAACAGCAGCACGAAGATCGAGCAGCGCGCCGCCGCGGGTGCGAACCAGCCGCGACGCGCCTCCAGCGTCAGCGCCATGGCTCGCGGCGGCTCGGCCAGATCCCACGTGCCGTACTCGGCGGGCTCGTTGATCTCGATCACCTCGAGGTCGTCCGAGCGCGCGATCACGTTGTGCGGCACGCCCGCGGGCTGCGACAGGCCGTCGCCGGCGCGCAGCGTGACGTCGCCGTCGACGCCCGCGAAGCGGAACGTGAGCGAGCCGCGCAGCACGTAGACGTAGTGCGCGGTCATGTCGTGCCAGTGCCAGCCGGTCGGCTGCGGTATCGGCTTGAGCGCGCGGATGTGCTTGACGCCGATGCGACCGTCGGTGGCGGCGGCGAGGCCGAGGTCGCGGTACTCGGAATCGGCGCGCAGGCCTTCGCGATTCCAGGGCGCGTCCGGCGGCGCTGATCCGCGCGAACGCCGGTCAGCGATTCGCGCGAGCGCGCGCGGGCCGTCGTAGCGTGGCGGTCTGTTCGGTCATCACTGTACTTCCCTCCGCGCGGCGCGCTCCGGCGCTGATTCGCGCTCGTGCGCGGCATATGCGCAAGCCCGACCTGCGCGGTCAATACTCGACCGGAATCGGATCGAGCGAGCGCCACAGGTACCACGTGGCCACGCTGCGACAGGGCGCCCACCGTGCGCCGAACGCGCGCAGCTCGGCCGAGCGGTCATGCGCGCGCCATCGTGATAGTGCAGGGCCACCGCCTTCTGCAGGCCGATGTCGTCGACCGGGAAGATGTCGGGACGCAGCTCGTGGAAGATGAGGAACATCTCGGCGGTCCAGCGGCCGATGCCCTTCACGTCGACCAGCCGCTCGATCAGCGCCTCGTCGTCGAGCGACGGCCACTCGCGCGGATCGAGCGCGCCGGACACGAAATGCCGCGCGAGGTCGCGCAGGTAGATCGCCTTGCTCTCGGACAGCCCGACGCGGCGCAGCGTGGTCATGCGCGTGCGGCCGACGCGCCCGGGATCGAGCTGCACCGGATCGCCCTTGCCGCCCGTCGCCGCGCGACGAAGCGATCCCAGATCGACTGCGCGGCCTTCACCGAAATCTGCTGGCCGACGATCGCACGCGCGAGTACCGTGAACGGCTCGCCGCGCCTCTGCGAGGTGGACGTCGGGGTATCGCGCGACGAGCCCGCCCAGCACGCGGTCGGAAGAGGACAGATGTGCGCTGGCGCGGTCCCAGTACGGAGGCTTCATCGGGGTGGCAAAATGTTGAAAAGAAAGGTAAAATAGCAGGCTTTGCTTCCCGGCGGTCCGCGGCGCCCAGTCCCGCGGATTCCATGCGCATCCGACCTCTGCTCGCCACGCTCGCGATCATCGCGTTCGCCGTCGTCTCGACGGCTTCCCACGGCGCCGCCGACCCGAAGAAGGTGATCCGCGACGTGTTCCCGGTCGCCGAGACGGGGTTCGATCCCGCGGCGATCCACGATCTCTATTCGGCGGGCATCGTGCGCGCGATCTTCGAGACGCTCTACACGTACGACTATCTCGCGCGGCCCGCGAAGATCGTGCCGCAAGCCGCTGACGGCATGCCGCAGGTGACCGACGACGGCAAGATCTACACGGTCAAGCTGAAGAACGGCATCTACTTCCAGCCCGATCCGGCGTTCGGCGGCAAGAAGCGCGAGCTCACCGCCGACGACGTCGTCTATTCGTACAAGCGCGTGATGGATCCCAGGCTCCGCTCGCCGTATGCGTTCCTGCTCGAGGGCAAGTTCGTCGGCCTCGACGAGTCGCGGACGCCGCCAAGAAATCCGGCAAGTTCGACTACGACAAGAAGATTCCCGGCCTCGAGGCCGTCGACCGCTACACCGTCCGCTTCCGCCTGAAGGATACCGACTACAACCTGCCGTACGTGATGGCGCACGAAGCGCTCGGCGCTGGTCGCGCGCGAGGTCGATCGAGAAATACGGCGAGTCCGACGGCCGCGCGATGAGCAACCCGGTGGGCACCGGCCCCTACAAGCTCGGCCAATGGATGCGCAGCACGAAGATCGTGCTCGACGCCAATCCCGACTATCGCGGCTTCGTCTGGGACTTTCAAGGCGCGGCAGCCGGGCGACGACAAGCTCGTCGCGCAGATGAAGGGCAAGAAGATGCCGCAGGTCGGGCGCGTCGAAGTCTACATCATGGAGGAGGACCAGTCGCGCTGGCTCGCCTTCCAGAACGGCGAGCTCGACATCATGAACATGGAAGGGCCGATGGCGCCCAACGCGATCGGCAGGACGGCAAGATCATGCCTGAGCTCGCGGCGAAGGGCATCCGCCTCGACCGGATCATCGATCTCGAGATCCGCTACATCTACTGGAACATGCTGGACCCGCGCGTCGGCGGTCTCGCCAAGGAGAAGATCGCGCTGCGCCGCGCGCTGGCGATGTCCTACGACGTCGATGCCGAGAAGTGCAGCGTCATCCGCAACGGCCAGGCGGTCGAGGCCAACTATCCGATTCCGCCGGGCGTCGTCGGCCACGTGCCCGAACTGGAAGAGCACGATCAAGTACGATCCGGCCGGCGCCAACGCACTGCTCGACAAGTTCGGCTACAAGCGCGGCGCCGACGGCTGGCGCACGTTGCCCGACGGCAAGCCGATGGCGATCCCTGTACGTCGCGGCCCGACACGCTGAATCGCCAGCTCGACGAGATGGTGAAGAAGTCCTACGACGCGATCGGCGTAGCGCATGGCAGTGCCAGAAGGACAAATTCCCGGAGCTCCTGAAGCTCGAGAAGCAGTGCAAGCTCTTCGAGCCGCGAGGCGGCGTGGATCGCCGACTATCCGGACGGCGACAACTTCATGCAGCTCTTCTACGGGCCGAACTCGTATCAGAGCAACAACGGCTGCGTGGACGATCCCCGAGTACGACGCGCTCTACAAGAAGTCGATCACGCATGCCGCCGGGTCCCGGAGCGCGACAAGCTCTACCAGGAGATGACGCGCATCCTGGAAGCGTATGCGCCGCACCGGCTCACCGTCAGCCGCTATCGCAACCAGCTGGTCCAGCCGCGCATCGAAGGCTATCGCAAGCACCCGATCCTGCCGTCGGCGTGGCAATACCTGGACGTCGCGCCAAGTTCGAACTGACGCGCCGGCGACCCCGGCACGCCGTGACCTGCGTTCGACGGCGCGCGATCCGCGCCCGACGCAACGAGGAGGACCTTGAACATGTGGGCTTATGTCATTCGCAGGCTCTGGCAGATGCTCCCGACGATGCTCGGGGTCGTGCTGCTCGTGTTCATCCTGTTCAACCTGTTCGGCGGCGACCCGGCCTACGTGCTCGCCGGCAAGATCAGCAATCCCGAGCAGATCGACAACATCCGGCGCCAGCTCGGCGTCGACCGGCCGTACTACGTGCAGCTCGGGATCTTCCTGCAGCAGATCGTGACCGGCGACTTCGGCGCGTCGTGGAGCACCAACGAGCAGGTCTCGCAGATTCTCGCCACGCGGCTCGGACCGTCGCTGACGGTGCTGGTGCCGCTGCTGATCATCGAGACGATCATCGCGATCGGACTCGCGCTCGCGGTCGCCTACGTGCGCGGCTCGCTGACCGACCGCATGGTGATGATCGTCTGCACGGTCGGGCTGTCGATCTCGATCCTCGTCTACATCATCGTCTTCCAGTACGTGCTTCGCGTACAAGCTCGGCTGGTTCCCGGTGCAGGGCTGGGGCAACGCCTTCTGGGAAAACCTCGTCAAGTACGCGTCGCTGCCGATCCTGATCGGGCTCGTCGTCGGCCTCGCGCCCAATCTGCGGCTGTACCGGACGTTCGTGCTCGACGAGATCAACCAGGATTACGTGCGCACCGCGCGCGCCAAGGGCGTGGGCGAAAACCGCATCATGTGGGTGCACGTGCTGCGCAACGCATCGATCCCGATCATCACGCACGTGATGGCCGCGCTGCCCGGGCTCCTGATCGGCGCGTTCCTCATCGAGCGGTTCTTCTCGATCCCCGGCATCGGCCGCGAAGTCATCCTCGCCGTCGAGCGCTCGGACTTTCCCGGTCATCAAGGCGCTCACCGTCTACGTCGCGATCGCGACGATGGTCGCCAACCTGCTGGCCGACCTGATGTACAAGGCGGTCGATCCGCGCGTGCAGTTGAAATGAGCGAGACGACGATGAACGATACTCACGATCAAGACGCCGGTCGCCGCGCGGCGCGAAATTCCGCACACGGTTTCGCCGGGCCTGTGGACGCTCGCCTGGCGGCGCCTGAGCACCGACAGCGTCGCGATGGTGTCGCTCGCCATCGTCGCCGCATTCATCCTGCTGATGATCCTGTCCGGCACTCGGCGTCGTCGCCAAGGACTGGGCGCGCGAAATCGGCATCAACTACGCGCCGCCGACCTTCCTCGGTCCCGACGCGGTGCCCGGTTCGCCCGAGTCACCAACAAGGTCGAGGCGCCCGCGGTGCCGTCCGGCCCACGCCGGCAGCGCCTTCAACTCGCGTGGTCGATCCGATCGGCGACGTCATCGCCGAGCGGGCGCGCCAGTCCGCGCCAGACGCGCCGCCAGCGACCGAAAGCAAGTTCGTCGATCCGCTCGGCGACGTCATGAAGGAAATCGAAGCGCAGAAGGCCGCGCCTGCCGGGGTGACGCAAAGTCCGTCGATCCGCTGGCCGACGTGATGAAGGACATCCAGGCGGGCAAGGATCGCGACAAGGCCGCCGTCGCCGACGACGCCGCGCGACGCTGCCGTTCGGCGCCGACAAGTGGGGCCGCGACGTGATCGCGAAGACCATCAAGGGATCGGAGACGTCGATCTTCGTGGGCCTCGCCGCCGCCATCGTCGCCACGCTGATCGGCACCGTGCTGGGCGCGTTCGCCGGCTACTACGGCCGCTGGGTCGACGATGCGCTCAACTGGTTCTACAGCGTGTTCAGCTCGATTCCCGTATCTGCTGCTGATCCTCGCCGTCGCCGCGGTGCTGCAGCACAAGGGCACGATGACGATCGTGCTCATCCTGGGCTCACCGGCTGGACCGGCGTGTTCCGGCTGATCCGCGCCGAATACCTGAAGCACAAGGGCCGCGAGTACGTGCAGGCCGCCGACGCGATCGGCGCATCGAATGCGCGGCGCATGTTCAAGCACATCTTCCCCAACGTGTCGCACGTCGTGCTCGTGCAGATGTCGATCCTCGTCGTCGCGTTCATCAAGTCCGAGGTGATCCTTTCGTTCCTGGGCTTCGGCGTGCCGGTCGACGTCGTGTCGTGGGGCTCGATGCTGAACGAGGCGCAGAACGAGCTGCTGCTCGGGCAAATGGTGGCAGCTCGTCGCCGCCGGCGGCACGATGGCGGTGCTCGTCACCGCGTTCTCGCTCTTCACCGATGCGCTGCGCGACGCGCTCGATCCGAAGCTCACAGGCAAGGCGACGCCGAGCGCATGGGAACCTGAATCATGACAACTGAATTCGATCCGCTGGTCCGCGTCCGCGACCTCTCGCGTTTCGTTCCGCCTCGACAAGCACACCACGTTCGAGGCCGTGAAGAGGCATCTCCTTCGACATCCCGCGCAACACGACGGTCGCGCTCGTCGGCGAATCGGGCTCGGGCAAGTCGGTGACGTCGCTCGCGATCCTCGGGCTGCTTCCGCCCGAGAACTCGATCGTCGATCCGAAGAGCCAGATCATGTACGGCGGGCGCAATCTCGCCAGCCTGTCGCGGCACGAGCTGCAGAACGCTGCGCGGCGCCGACATCTCGATGATCTTCCAGGAGCCGATGACGTCGCTCAACCCGGTGTTCACCGTCGGCTTCCAGATCGAGGAAGTGCTGCGGCTGCACGTGGAACTGACCGGCGCGCAAGGCGCGCAGCGCGCGCGATCGAGGTGCTCGCCGAAGTCGGCATTCCCGATCCGGAGCGGCGCATCGACATTTTCCGTCGCAGATGTCCGGCGGCCAGCAGCAGCGGGTGATGATCGCGATGGCGATCGCGTGCGAGCCCAAGCTGCTCATCGCCGACGAGCCGACCACCGCGCTCGACGTCACCATCCAGAAGCAGATTCTCGACCTCATCGCGCAGTTGCAGAAAAAGCACCAGATGTCGGTGCTGTTCATCACGCACGACCTCGCCGTCGTCGGCGAAATCGCCGATCACGTGATCGTGATGCGCAACGGCGAGATCCGCGAGCAGGGACCCGCGAAGCAGAGTCTTCGAGAACGCCGCGCGACACGTACACGAAGGCGCTGCTCAAGTGCCGGCCGCAGCTCGACCGCCGGCCGGCGCGCCTGCCCGTCATCGACGACTTCATGAGACGGCGATGGGCCGCGCGCGAGATCCCCGAGCGCACGCGCGGCGTTCGGCCGGCCGACCCGATCGTGCTCAACGTGCGCAACCTGGGCAAGAGCTTCTATGCGCGCCAGGGCCTGTTCGGCAAGCGCGAGTTCAAGGCGGTGAAGGACGTGTCGTTCGATCTGCCGAAGGGGAAGACGCTGGGCCTCGTCGGCGAATCCGGCTCCGGCAAGACGACCGTCGGCATGACGCTGATGCGCCTGCACGAGGCGACGACCGGCGAGGCGCTGTTCGAGGGACGCGACATCCTCGGCATGTCGACCGCGACTTCATGCCGTACAAGCGCCGCATCCAGATCATCTTCCAGAATCCGTACGCGTCGCTCAATCCGCGCTTCATCGTCGGCCAGATCCTCACCGAGCCGATGGAGATCCACGGCATCGGGTCGTCCGCGCAGGAGCGCACCGAGCTCGCGTTCGAGCTGCTGCAGAAAGTCGGGCTGCCGGAAGTGTCGTTCTACAAGTACCCGCACGAATTCTCGGGCGGCCAGCGCCAGCGCATCGCGATCGCGCGCTGCCTCACGCTCAAGCCCGACATCCTCATCTGCGACGAATCGGTCTCCGCGCTCGACGTGTCGGTGCAGGCGCAGGTGCTCAACCTGCTGCAGGACCTGCAGGCGGAGTTCGGCCTTTCCTACATCTTCATCTCGCACGACCTCGCGGTCGTCAAGTACATCTCGGACCAGGTGATGGTGATGAACCAGGGCGAGATCGTCGAGATCGCGAACTCCGACGAGATCTACCGCCATCCGCGCGAGCCCTACACGCAGCGACTGCTGGCGTCGATCCCGAAGGGCTGGCAGGGCGAGCGGCGCGTGAGTGCCTAGGCCGCGTACGGCGCGATGCTGCACGGTGGAGCGAACGTCCCGTGGATGAGATGTACGTCGAACTCCAGTCTGACGCGTGGGTCCAGTCGCGCTGAAGCGGGACCTACAGCGTGAACGCCATCTCCGACACCAGCGCGCCCGGCAGGCGCACGCTCGCGAGCTGCCGCGACTGGTAGTGCCGGCGTCGAGGATGAATTCGGTCTCGCTCGTCAGCGCCTCGAGATTCGTCGCCGAGCATGCGATACACCGTATCGTCGAAGCGCAGCACGTCCACCGGCGCGACGACCTTGCCGTTCTCCACCCAGAAGGTCGCGAAGCGCGTCATGCCCGTGATCCGGCACGCGGGTCGATCCGAGTAGTTGAGATACCGGAGGTTGCCGACGGCGAGTCCGGTGTCGAGCGCGGCGAGCGCGTCGGCCGACGCCAGCGTGCCGCCGGCCATCGCCAGCGACTCCGGCATCTCGGCGCCGTTCGCGCCGTTCTCGGCGATGTCGAACTCGCGCGCCGTGCGCGGGCTGACCAGCGAGCCGACGAGCTTGCCCGCCTGCGACGAGCGGCACGCGCGCCGGCCGTGCGAAGCCTTCGCGCCTGGAACGCGGGCGCGACACCGCCCTGCGGTGTCTTCGGTGAGCGAACGCGCGGCGTCGAGCGACTCGCCGTCCTGCATCTTCGCGAGCGCGCTCTGCTTGGTCGCCAGCGCGCGTCCGGAGAAGCCGCCCCAGCACAGCATCGCGGCGATCTCCTCCATCGCCGACGGGCGCGAGATACGCGCGATACTTGCCGGGCGCCAAGCGTGCGCGGCGGGCGGCCGATCAGCGCCAGCCGCTCGCGCGCCTGCGCTCATCTTGTGCGCGAACGCGGCGGCGTCCCACGCGAAGCCGGCGTAGCCGCGTCTTCACCGCCTTGTCGGCGCGGTGATAGAGGCTCCACTGCAGGTTGAACGTGGTGGTCGCGTGCCAGTTGCGCTGGCCTTCGGAATTGGCGAAGCCGCGCCACACCGGTCCCGCCGCGTAGATGCCGACGAGGTCGAGTCCGCGGCGGCCGCGAGCACTTCGTCGATCACCGCTTCCGACGGCGGCAGCGACGCGTCGCGCACGTTGCGGCTCGAACGGACCTCGGTCGGCAGCAGCAGCAGCGGATCGTCGGCGAGCTCGGGCAGCGCGGCGCGCAGCCCGGCGACCGCATCGCGCACCGCGCTGGCGTCGGCGCCGACATCGCCGGTCAGCGACAGCGTGTGCTCCGCGTGCCGCGTGCCGCGGATCAGCCGCACGGTCAGGTAGCGCTGCGACACGGTGCCGGGCTGGCGCACCTTGCCGCGGTTCATCCGCACGAAGTCGGTCTCCTCGGCGTCGAACGACGCGGTGAAGCGCTCACCGGCTGTAAGCGCGTTCTGGACGATCGCGGCGCAGCGACTGAAAATAGTCTTCCATGTTCACGCTCAGCTTCCCCGCCGAACACGTCGACGCTCGGTGAACACGCACGCCGGCGACGCGTGCCCGACGCGGATCACCTGCGACGGCTCGCCCTTGCCGCAATACGGCGTGCCGAGCACCTGCAGCGTGTCGGCATTGCCGACGCGCGCGAGGCTGCGCCAGAAGCTGGCCGAGATGCCGCGATAGTTGGGATTCTTGACGACGTGCTTCACCTTGCCGTTCTCGATCACGCGCCCGCGCTCGCAGCCGAACTGGAACTTGTTGCGCGAGTCGTCGATCGACCAGCGAGCAGTTGGTTTCCATCAGCACGCCGCGCTCGATGCCCGCGACGAGCTCGTCGAACGACGCATCGCCCGGCTCGAGGTTGAGATTGGCCATGCGATCGATCGGCGGACGGTTCCAGTTGTCGGCGCGCGAGTTGGCGACACCGGGCAATCCGGCGCGCGCCTGCGAGATCGCGCCGCCCAGCGGCCGCTCCAGGATGCCGTTGCGGATGAGGTAGCACTTTTTCGGCGCGCGTGCCGTCGTCGTCGAACGCGTAGCTCGCGAGCTCCTCCGGCCGCGTCGGATCGAACGTGATGTTGAGCAGGTCGGAGCCGTAGCGATAGGTGCCGAACATGTCGGGCGTGACGAAGCTCGTGCCGGCGAAATTGCGCTCGTCGCCGAGGATGCGGTCGAGCTCGAGCGGATGGCCGATCGACTCGTGGATCTGCAGGATCATCTGGTCGGGCGCCAGCAGCACGTCCATCGTGCCGCTCGGGCAGTTCGGCGCGGCGAGCAGCTCGAGCGCCTCCTCGGCGATCGCGCCGGCCGGCGCCGACGAAGCCGAAGCGGGCGAGGATCTCGACGCCGCCCTGCTGGCAGATTCCGCGATAGCCGTTGAGCGACCGCGTTCTGGGTCACGCCGTCCGCGTGCGCGGTGACCGACAGTCCCGGCATCAGGAAGCGATACCGCTGGATGACGTCGCCGCCGGCGCTCGTCACGAGCCGGTGCGTGGCGGTGCGCACCTCGACGCCCGCTTCCCAATCGACGATGCGCGGATCGCAGCCGGCCGCGTCGGACTCCGCGTGCAGCAGGTCATACCATTCGCGGCGCGACGGGAAGCGGTCGGCGAAGCGAGGGCGACGGCGTAACTCGCCGCGCGGGTGCCGGGCGTAGGGCAGCGCCGCGATGTCGACCAGCGCCGAGCCGCGCGGTGGCGCGCGCCCAGTGCGCGGCGCGCTCGAGCGCCGCGCGCAAGGCCCGCGGGCGAGGTGTCGCCGGTGGCGGCGTAGCCGTAACCGCCGTCGACGTACACGGTGGCCATCGCGCCGCGATCGGTGGACGCGACGAAGGGCATCGCGACGTTCTTGCGCACGGCGTAGCTCTCGCGAGCGCTCCTCGACGAAGCGAAGCGACCAGAAGTCGGCGCGGACGTCGAAGGAGGGAAGGGGGCGTCGAGGGGCACGGATCAGTCGTAGTGGGATCAGGAATCAGAGGGGCCGGCTGCGCCGGCCCTGCAATTGCCGCATCGCGGCGAAGGCGATTATCGCTAATCGGCGAGCGCCGGTATACCGCGCGCCGGGGCGTCCAGGCGCGGATCGAGGCCGAACCGGTCGAGAGCGTCGCCGGTGACCCGCGCAATGCGCCAATCCGGCATGAAGGTCGCCCCCATTCCCTCGTAGAACCCGATGGCCGGCGCGTTCCAGTCGAGAACCGACCATTCGAAGCGCCCGCAGCCGCGGCTCGCGCGCCAGGGCGCCGAGCTGCGCGAGGAGTCGGCGCCCGAGGCCCCGTCCGCGGAAACTGCGGATAGACGAACAGGTCCTCGAGCCAGAGGCCGCGCTGGCCCAGAAACGTCGAGAAAGTGTGAAAAAAGAGCGCAAAACCGACCGCCTTGCCATTTTCCGCCGCCTTCCCGGGCGATCAGCGCCTCGACGGCGGGCCGTTCGCCGAACAGCGCAGCCGCCAGCGTCTGCTCGTCCGCGACGACGAGGTGCGCGAGCCGTTCGTACTCGGCGAGCGCGCGAATCATCTGCACAGCGCGGGAATCCGCAGGTGGCGAACCCGTAGCGTCGGCGACCGTGCGCGCCCGCCTCGATTGACCGAATTGTGCATTTAGGCCGCGACCGCACGCCCCTGAGTCGCACTGCGGACAAACGGTGATCGACAGCCCGCGGTCGCGGCATCAGCCGACGAGCGGTCGTCGACGCGCGACGCGGCGTGCGTGCAGCGAACAGCGATCGGGAACGCCCCAGATCATGGGGTTGTGCGGGATATGCGACATCTTTGGCGAAATTGCAACAAATCGGACGGCCGCCATTGTAACAATCGCAGCCTTTCGTTGCTCGCGAAAATCGGGCCTGATGTAACGTTGCAATGTGTGCCGGAGGGCGGACATGCTGTCCGTTCGGGGGGCATCAAACCATTTCTGGGGGTTTTCACATGAAATTTCAGCGCAAGAAAGTTGCGACTCGCGCTTGGCATGGGCGGATTTGCACTGGTCGCTGGCGGATCCGTGGTGGGCGCAGGACATCCGCGTCAACGTCACCGGCACCAACATCAAGCGGGTCGATTCGGAAACCGCGGCGCCGATCGAAACGATCACGCGCGAAGACATCCAGGCACTCGGGCCTGCAGACGATCTCAGACGTCGTGCGCCAGATCACCGCGAACAACAACGGCTCGATCGCGCCCGTCGTTCACCAACGGCTTCTCGGCGTCCGGCTACCGGCGTCTCGCTGCGCGGCCTCGGTCCCGAACAACACCCTCGTGCTCGTCAACGGTCGCCGCATGGCCAACTTCGGCCTCGCCGACGACGGCCACGCCTCGTACGTCGACCTGTCGCAGATCCCGTTCGACGCGGTCGAGCGCATCGAAGTCCTGAAGGACGGCGCGTCCGCGATCTACGGTTCGGACGCGGTCGCCGGCGTGGTCAACGTCATCCTGCGCCAGCAATTCACGGGCGTCACCGCGACCGGCACCGCGCGGCACCAACTACAACGGCGACGGCAACCAGTACAAGGCGCGCGATCACCGGCGGGCATCGGCGACCTGACCAAGGACCGGTACAACGCGTTCATCACGTTCGACTACCAGAAGCAGGAAGCCATCCCGATGAACAAGGGGCAGCGACTACATCGGGCACCAACGACCTGCGCGTTCATGGGCTGGCGGACCAGCGCGTCGGCAACCCGCGTCGGCTTCGGCACGGGCAGCCTCGTCGGCATCGTGCGGCCGGTCAACCCGGCGACGGGCGGCTCGTCGGCGGCGGCCGTACACACACGCTGCCCGGGCGCAACTGCGCCGCCGGGCAACGTCGATCGCGACGGGCTTCTGCCGCTACGAGCCGAAGGACTGACCTGACATCATCCCGGAGATCGAGCGCTTCAACGTCTTCGCGCGCGGCGCGTACAACTTCACCGACACGACATCCAGGGCTACACCGAGCTTTCGTACTTCCACGTCAAGACCGACACGCGCAACACGCCGCACGGCGCACGCGAGCACGTGGTACAACCCGTCGACCAACACGCGTCAGTCGACTCGACCAACATCTTCCTGCCGGTCGGCCACCCGGACAACCCGTTCAACGCGCAGAACCTGGGTGCGCGCCTGTACTACACCGACGGTGCGACTCGGCGGCCGCGACAGCCACTTACGAGACGGACACGCAACGCTACCTGGTCGGCGTCAAGGGCAGCGAACTACGGCTGGGACTGGGACGTGGCGGGGCTTGTACATCCGCACCGACACCGAGCATCACGCGCACGGGCTTCTATCAGCTACGACCGGCTGCAGCAGGGCTCGCCGGCACGAGTCCGTTCGGCTACTACCGCATCGGCGCAGCAACGCCAGCCTCAACAACCCCGGCGATCTACGGCTACCTTGCGCCCGACGCTGCGTACAACGATCACTTCCGAGAACACGATCTTCGACGCCAAGGCGTCGCGCGACATCTACAAGCTCGACGGCGGGCAGCTGGCGCTGGCGGTCGGCTACGAGTTCCGCAGGAAGAGGTCAACAACCCGGGCGTCGCCGGGCACCGACACGGGCAACGTCATCGGCCTCGGCTACTCGGCGGCGTTCGGCTCGCGCAACGTCAACGCGATCTTCGCCGAGTTGTACGCGCCGGTCCTCAAGAACCTCGAGCTGACCGCGGCGATCCGCTTCGACGACTACTCGGACGTCGGCAACACGATGAACCCGAAGATCGGCGTCAAGTGGACGGTGATCCCGCAGCTGGTGCTGCGCGGCACGTACGCCACCGCGTTCCGCGCGCCGGGCCTGTACGAAACCGGCAACAGCGAATGCGACCGCGGGCTTCACCGCGGCGAGCGACCCGGTCCGCTGCCCGATCACCGGCAACGCGGCGGACTGCCAGGCGACGGTGCTCGGCATCAACACCGGCAACCCGTTCATCAAGCCCGAGACGTCCGACACCTGGACCGTCGGCGTGATCTGGGAGCCGGTGCCCGGGCCTGTCCGGCACGCTCGACTACTGGAACATCGAGACCAAGGACCAGATCACCATCGGCAGCGTGCAGGCGGTGCTGAACAATCCGGGCAGCTTCCCGGCCGCGACCATCGGTCGCGACACCAACAACCTGCCGGGCATCCCGAATTCGGGCACGGTGCTGTACGTGCCGACGCCGTTCCAGAACGCCAACACGGTCAAGACGGACGGCATCGACCTCGACGTCGTGTGGAAGCTAGAGCCTCAAGGAGTGCGGCAACGCTGACCACCGAGTTCCAGTGGACGCACATCTTCAACTACAGCCAGACGCTGGGCGGCATCGAGTACAAGTACGCCGGTACGCAGCGGCAACTACGACGTGTCGTCGGGCTCGGGCACGCCGGAGGACCGCTGGAACCTGATCCTCGGCTGGCAGCGTGGCCCGTGGAACGTGACGGGCACCGTCCGCTACGTCAGCGGCTACGACGAGATCCCGTACCAAGGGCGTGCCGATACCGGACGACTGCCGTGGTACCTGCCTCGGCGCCTGGAACACGACGGCAGACGAGCTGCACGGTCGACGTCGTTCACCACGCTCGACCTGTCGGCGTCGTACAAGGGCTTCAAGAACTGGGAGATCTTCGGTTCGGTCATCAACGTGTTCAACCAGATGGCGCCGTTCGCGCCGGCCGCCGCTACGGGCTCATCAACTACAACTACAACTACGCGTTCTCGGGCGCCACCGGCACGCAGTTCAACGTGGGCGTGCGTTACACGTTCCAGTAAGGCCGTGAGCGAGCGGCCGCGCCGTCTCGGAAGGGACGGCGCGCCGATGAAGCTAACCGGGGCCCTCGCGGGCCCCGGGCTTTTCTCACGGTCTCATTCGGAGTGGGTCACCATGAGATTCAAGCGCACACGCAGTCGCCGCGGCCTGGCTCGCTGCGATGGCAGGCACGCAGTGCGACCTCGGCGTGCGCTACACCTTCTGATGTCATTGCAGTGATGTAGTCTTTTCCGGCGGGGCGTCCCGCCGGATTTTTCTCGGGAGCAGGGCGCGTCGTCCACGCACGATCGACTCCTGCCCGTCGACGTGCACGGGCTTCAGAGCTGCGAGATCGTCGAGTCGGCGATCGACGTCTTCAACCGCATCGCGCCGCTCGACGTCCGGCCGCATACGGCGGGTACAACTACAATTACAACTACGCGGGCACGGGGGCGACCGGAACGCAGTTCAACCTCGGCGTGCGCTATACGTTCCAGTAAGGGAAATCATGAAAAACATCATCAGTGCGGCGCTGGTCGCCGTGTTCGTCGCCGCCTCGCCGCTGTCCGCGGCGCAGGACAACTCCGCGGGCGTCGCGGACCTCCAGGCCATGCACCAGGCGGCCCGCAAGGACAAACGGGCGCTCGTCGCGGACAAGCTGCAGCTCACGCCCGCGGAAGCGAAGAAGTTCTGGCCGGTCTACGACAGCCTGCAGAAGGACCTCCAGCGGCTCAATCGCGAGCGCAACCTGGCGCTCGAGACGCTCGCCAACCGCGACCGCCCGCCGTCGGACGCGTACGCGAAGCAGATCGTCAATGACTTGATGTCGATCGAGGAGCAGGAGGTGAAGGCGCTGCGCAAGGCGAGCAACGCGGCAATGCGCGCGCTGCCGCCGCGCAAGGCCGCGCGCTTCATGCAGTTGGAGAACAAGTTGCGCGCGGCGCAGGACTACGAGATCGCGGTCGCCTTTCCCCTTGTCCAGTAGGGCGGACTTCAGTCCGCCGGGATGTATCCCGTCGGGCTCTCCGCCGACCTACGGCATCGGATTCAGCCCTGCGGCCTGCAGGGCTCCGATTGGGGCAGCGCCCAGGCGACGTTCGGCTGCTGGCGCACGCCGATGACTTCGATGCGCGCCGGCGTGATCGCAGACTTCGATCGGCGCGCGCGACTGGGCGGCGGCGAGCGTCGTGTCCGGGGCGAAGCCCGAATCGAACAAGGCCGGCGCGACCACGAAGGCGCCGAGCGTGAGCGCCGTCAGGCCGACCGCGCCGAACGCGAATGCTGCTCGCGGAGTATCGGGTCTATAGTCGTTCATGTATGGCTCCCGTTTGTTTGCATTCGATGTTCCTGACCGCCTTGCCGGATTCACGCGATGCATCGTGAATCCCGTCGGCATGCGTTGCATCCTACGAAAGCGCCGCGAGGTACGAAATGGCCGCGCGACGAACCCCTCAAAACGCGGAGCGGGCTGGCGGTCGCGCCGATGAAACGGCGCACCTTCCATTCGATTTCTGCGTTTTCACGTGCCGACGCCCACACCTTAGTCCCGCGCTGCATGGCACAACAGGGGAATATTGCGCAGGCCGCGTCCGCGAAAGTCGGCCGGGTGCCGGGGGCAGGGACCATACTGTCGCTGCCGCGTCTAGACGGTTTCGCCTAACGTAAGGTTGGACAATGGGCCGGGAGTTGTGTAAAATTCCGCGGTTTTTCGGGAATAGGCTTGGCCCTGCCGATGGCGGGGCCAAGTGCGTTTTTGGCGCATCGCGCAAAGGGGCCTTGCGCCGGCACGCGGGTAACATGAGCGCAGCTTGCTCTTTGGCGGAATCGCGTCCAGGCCGCCGTTGAAAAAGACCCCAGTGCCGGCCGCAACCGGTCTTCCGCCCGGCTTTCCAGTCACCCTGGAGGGCAGGCGAAATGACCGGCGAGCCATTGGCCGCGTTCCCTACCACGAGGATCGTTCGCCAATTTTCTGACCGAACTCACCCAATCTGTCTGGAGACCACATGTTGAAGAATATCCGCCTGGCTGCGATGGCCGCGGCCTGTCGTGATCGTCGCCGCCGCGATTTCGATGTCGCCCGCGACCCAGGCGCAAACGCCGCCGCCTGCCGCACCCGCCGCCCACGGCGCCCGCCGCTCCGGCGGCACCGGCCGCCGCACCCGCCGGCAAGGCAGCCCCGGAGGTGATCGACAACCCGTACGGCCTCGAAGCGCTGTGGAAGGGCGGCGACCTCGTCGCCAAGACGACGCTTGCGATCCTCGTGCTGATGTCGCATCGGCAGCTGGTACATCATCATCACCAAGCTGTACGAGCAGGCCAAGATGGGCCAGCAGGCGAGGGAGGCCAGCAAGAAATTCTGGAAGGCGCCTTCCGTTCGCCAGGGCGCGGAAGGGCTGAAGAAGAGCAGCCCCTACCGTTTCATTGCGGAGCAGGGCATCGAGGCGACGAGCAAGCACGACGGCCTGCTCGGCAACGTCTCGATCAACGAATGGATCACCATGTCGATCCAGCGCGCCATCGAGAACGTGCAAAGCCGCACGCAGGACGGCCTCGCGTTCCTTGCGACGGTGGGCTCGACTGCGCCGTTCATCGGCCTGTTCGGCACGGTCTGGGGCATCTATCACGCACTTACCGCGATCGGCATCGCCGGCCAGGCGTCGATCGACAAGGTCGCAGGTCCCGTGGGTGAAGCGCTCATCATGACGGCCATCGGCCTCGCGGTCGCGGTGCCGGCGGTGCTCGGCTACAACTGGCTCATCCGCCGCAACAAGGCCGCGATGGACCAGGTCAGGAGCTTCGGCGCCGACCTGCACGCCGTCCTGCTCTCGAGCTCGCAAGACCGCCCGCGCCTAAGGCGACGCGCCATGGCAATGAGCGTCGGCCCCGCCTCGGGCGAAGAGGACGAAGTTGTCTCGACCATCAACACCACGCCGCTGGTCGACGTGATGCTGGTGCTGCTCATCATCTTCCTGATCACGATTCCCGTCGTCACGACGTCGATTCCGGTCACGCTGCCGAAGGAGCGCAACGAGATCCGCGAGACGAAGCCCGAGAACATCATTCTCTCGGTCGATACCAAGGGCGGCATCTACTGGAACGATCTGCGGATGGCCAACACCACCGCGTTGGTCGACCGCCTGAAGAAGATCGCGGTGCTGGACCCGCAGCCGGAAGTGCAGATCCGCGGTGACGGCGGCGCCGACTACAGCTCGGTCGGCAAGATCATCTACGCGGTCCAACGCGCGGGCATTTCGAAGGTTGGTTTCATCATGGAACCGCCACCGCGCGGCGGCGGCTGACCCCGGACGCAAGGAAACTCCGTTATGGCTATGAATGTCGGAAGTAGCAGCTCGCGCGACATGGACGTGATGATCGACATCAACACCACGCCGCTCATCGACGTGATGCTGGTGCTGCTCGTCATGCTGATCATCACGCTGCCGATCCAGCTGCATTCGGTGAATCTCAACATGCCGACCGGCAACCCCCCGCCGCCGCTCGTGAAGCCCGAGGTGGTGAAGCTCGACATCGATCCGTCGAGCGTCGTCTACTGGAACGGCGAAGCGATGCCCGACCGCGCGACCCTCGAGGCCAAGATCCAGGCGGCCGCGACCCAGGCGGTGCAGCCGGAGGTGCACTTGCGGCCCGACAAGGGTGCGAAGTACGCGATCGTCGCCGGCGTGATGGCCTCGGCACAGCGCCTGGGCCTCACCAAGATCGGCATCGTCGGCAGCGAGCAGTTCATCAACGATTAGCCTCGATAGTTAACGCTACGCGCTCACGAGGCGCAACAAAGCGAGTCGACATGGATTACGCACGACAGCAACGCGACCCCACGCGGCACATGCTCGGGATCGGCGTTGTGATTCTGATGCACGTGCTCGTCATATGGGCCCTGTTGTCCGGCCTTGGGCAGAACGTCATCCAGGTCATCAAGAAGCCGCTCAACGCGACGATCATCGAGGAGGTCAAGCTTCCGCCGCCGCCGCCGCCGCCGCCCCGCCGCCGCCCAAGCGGATCGTCGAGCCGCCGAAGGTGCCGCCGCCGATCGACACCTACGTGCCGCCGCCGGACATTCCGCCGCCGGTAACGCAGGCGGCGCCGCCGATCACGGCGGTGACGCCCGCACCGCCGCCGCAGGAATACAAGATCGAGGCGCCGCCCCGCCGGTCGTGGTGCAGGCGCCGCCGAAGCCCGCGGTTCGCCGTGGCATCAGCAAGATCGCGGGCGACGATCCTGCGTATCCGCGCGAAGCGATCCGCGCCGGCGTGCAGAAGGGCCGCGTGGTCGCGCGGCTTTCGATCGACGAAAACGGCAAGGTCACCGAAGTCAACATCGTAGCTTCCGAGCCGCGCGGCGTGTTCGACAAAGCGGTGCGCTCGGCGCTCGAGGGGTGGCGGTTCAAGGCCGAGGGCGAGAAGTACGTGGGTGAAGTCGAAATCAACTTCACCCTCAAGGACGAGTAAGGCGCGATGCAACGCGGCGCTGTAGGTCGGGCTTCAGCCCGACGCAATGTCGCGGCGGACTGAAGTCCGCCCTACAGGCCTCATGGCGACAGTGACTGAACTCGCGGCGCGCGCCGCCGCTCTTCATCGCGACGGCAAGCTCGCCGACGCGATCGCGGTCTACGACTCGATCCTGCGCGACGAGCCGCGCAACGCGCACGCGCTCCACTACTCGGGCGTTGCGCACTACCAGTCGGGCAATCTCCAGCAAGCGTTCGAACGCCTGCGCGCGGCGGTCAGCCTCGACGCGGACCGCGCGGATGCGCTTTGCAATCTCGGGCTGGTGCTGCAGGCGATGGGACGCGGTGCCGAAGGTCTCCAGGCGATAGAACGAGCGGCAAAGCTGGAGCCGCGTGCCTCGGACATCCTCGCCAACCTCGGTACGGCTTACTACGCGTCGGGGCGATACGCCGATGCCGAGGCTGCGGCCCGTCGTCTCATCGAGCAGGATGCGACGCATGCCAAGGCGTGGTTCATCCTCTCGCTCGCGTTGCAGCCGCAGGGCCGTATGCTCGAAGCGCTCGAAGCGGTGACCCGCGCTGCGGGCCTTGCGCCGGAGGAGGAAGGCTTCGCGGGGGTCAAGGCGCAGCTCGAGCGAGGCATCGGGGCCGCTGAACGGGCCAAGCAGACACTCGAGAAGGCCCTTGCACGCAATCCGCTGTCGACCTCGCTGCGCTTCGAGCTTGGCAGCGTCCTGGAGTACCAGCTCAACAGCCTCCCCGAAGCGGCCAGCGCATACGAGCAGATCGTCAAGCTGAATCCGTTGCACGGTCCCGCATTGTCGCAACTCGCGTTCCTGCGCGGGCGCCTCGCCGATTGGCGCAATCGCGACGAAGTCGCGGCGCTGTACCGCAAGGCGGTGCAAGCCGGGGCGTCCACCCTCTCGCCGTTCGCGTTCCTCTCGCTTCCCTCCACGCGCGCCGAGCAGCGCACGTGCGCCGCGCACTGGACCGCGCCGCTCGGCGTCGCGCCCGCGGGTGCGCGTCCCGCGTTGCGCAACGCCGCGCGTCCTCGCATCGCGTATCTTTCGGCCGACTTCCACAGTCATGCCACGGCATTCCTCGCCGCAGGCTTGTTCGAAGCTCACGATCGCTCGCGCTTCGAGGTCGTCGCGTACTCGACCGGCCCCGACGACCGCTCACCGATGCGCGCGCGTCTAACCAAGGCGTTCGATCGCTTCGTCGACGTGCGCGGGCGCAATCCGCTCGACGTCGCGGAGCTGATCCGTCAAGACGGCGTCGACATCCTCGTCGACCTCAAGGGTCATACGCAGGACGCCACGCCGATCATCCTCGCGCAGCGGCCCGCGCCGATCCAGGTTCACTACCTCGGTTATCCGGGAACGCTTGAGGGTGGGCTCGTCGACTACCTGATCGGCGATGAGATCGTCACACCCGACCAGCACGCGAGCGACTATGCGGAAGCGATCGTGCGCCTGCCGCATTCGTACCAGGTGAACGACCGGCAGCGGCCCGTCAACGAAGCGCCTGCGCGTAGCGCCCTCGGCCTTCCGGAGAACGGCATCGTCTTCGCGAGCTTCAACCAGACGTACAAGATCAATCCGGACGTGTTCGCCGCGTGGATGGACATCCTGCGCGCGGTGCCGGGCAGCGTGCTGTGGCTGCTGCACAAGACCGACGACGATCCCGCGATCGCCAATTTACGGCGCGAAGCGGAAGCGCGCGGCATCGATCCTTCGCGCGTCATCTTCGCCAAGCATCGTCCCAACGCCGATTACCTTGCGCTGTATCGCCACGTCGATCTCTTCCTCGACACGTGGCCGTACAACGCGCATACGACCGCGAGCGATGCGCTGTGGGCGGGATGTCCCGTGCTGACGATCCTCGGAACGACGTTTGCGGGACGCGTGGCGGCGAGCCTCCTTCACGCCGTCGGGCTGCCCGAGCTCGTGGCGCATTCGATTGCGGATTACGTTGCGCGCGCAATCGGCATCGCGGGCGATGCCGCGGAGCGCGCGCGCCTGCGCGAGCATCTCGCCGGACCCGGGCGCGCGAGCGCGCTGTTCGACACGGCGCGCACGGCGCGCGCGCTGGAAGACGCCTACCTCACGATGATCGCGCAGCACCGTCGCGGCGTGCGCGAGGCCTTCTCAGTCGTTGCCGCGTAGCGTGTAGGCCGCTGCCGCGCCGGTAGCGGCAACGACGGCAAGCATCGCGGTCGCGAGGCCGGCGATCGAAACGGGAACGGTGGCGAGGAGGCGATACGCCTCGCGCCCGACATCGACCATCGCACCGGGTGCGGCGATCGCGAGACCCACCGCTGCCACCCCCCACAATGCCGCGACCGCGGGCTTGCGCCACTTCGGCAAGGCCGCCGGCGCCGGGAGCGCCGACATCACGCGCGCGGTGAAGCCGTCGTCCGCGATGTAGTCGTCGTCCGCGCTGAGAATGTGGTCGAGCCAGTCGTGGTCTGTCGTCATGGTCCGTACGCCGCGAGCGCCGCCTTGAGCTTCTGCTTGCCGCGCAGCACGTGGGTCTTCACGGTGCCGACGGGGCAGCCCAGCACGTAGGCGGCTTCCTCGTGGGAGAGGTCGTTATGGTAGCACTGCACGATGGCTGCCCTTTCGCCTTCGGACAACGCGCTCATCGCGCGCTCGAGGTCCATCTTGAGCGAGGTTCCCTTCGCGTGGTCCGCATGCACTTCGTCGCCGATGTGAGGCATGGCGTCGTCGTCCTCGTCAGCGACCGCGTCCGCGCGATCGCCCAGGAGCTCTTCCTTGCGCTTGCGCGCGTCGCCGAGCCAGCAGTTGGTCGCGATGCGGTACAGCCAGGTCGAGAACTTCGCTTCCTGCCGGAACGACTTCAGGTTGCGCCACGCGAGCACGAAGGTCTCCTGCGCGAGATCGTCCGCGAGCGCGTGGTTGCCGGCGGTGAGCTTGCGCAACGTCGCCCGCACCGCCGATTGATGGCGCTTGACGAGCTCGGCGAACGCGTGCCGGTCGTCCGCGACCAGCGCGCGCGCGATGAGCGTTGCGTCCGCTACCGGATCTGCCATTGCTTACGCGGAAGTCCATCGCGATCCCTTCAACGCTGCGCATCTCCGGGACCGCGAGCGGGCGGCAACACGGACGCGCGGCCGGCGTTGAAGGCGACGGCCTGGCGGTCCTCGAAGTACCACAGGACGACGTACCCGATGCCGACGAAGAGCAGCACGAGACCGAACCAGCTCGCCGAGCCTTCCTCGACCATGCCGTGGAAGACGAAGGCAAGACCCACCGTGCCGAGCAGCACGCCCTTCCGCAGGTCGGACCACGCAGTGCGCGTGTTCAATGCGGAGGCCTGATCGGCGAGCGGCAGCGAGCCGCTGACGGCATCGACGCGGTTGGTCGCAATCGCGTGCAGCGCCTCGGACGGCGGGACCACACCCTTTTCGGCGAGACGGAGCATCGTCTCGTTCTGCATGCGGTTGCGGCGGATCTTGTACCAGATGATCAGCCCGATGATCAGGATGGGTGTCAGGAACACGATGAACACGACACCCAGGATGAGCACGGCGAGGCCGGGGTCGCGGTCGAGGAACTGGTCGAACGAGTCGTATTGCCGGTCGACGTCCATGCCGATGGTGATGCCACGCTTGCGCGGTTCGCGGGCTTCGCGGGCGGCCTCGCGCGCGGCGTCGGCCGCCTCGCGCGCCACTTCCCGGGCGGCGTCGGCCGCTTCGCGAGCGGCGTCGGCGGCTTCGCGGGCGGCGTCCTTCGACGCCTGGGCCATCACCAGCGGGCTCGCGCTCGCTGTGTCGATGGTGTCGGGCTGCGACCCCATGGCGACAAGGAACGCGAGGCCGAGCGCGCACCCGATCACAAGGCGGCGAAACCCGGACGGTAGTAAACGAGTCATGAAGGCTCCAGAAAGATGGCTTCTGGGGGTTGGATGCGCGTAACCGGGTCTTTGGATTCGCCCGTCAGCGAGGTCGGCGGGGGTCCGAATGCGCACCGGGAGCGCGGGGCCCCCATGCTATCATCGGCGCCGCCCAACCATCGCGGCCGTCACCGCGCTTTCAGAGCGGATGCTGCGACCATCGTTGCCTGATTTGAGTCACGTGCTTTCGTTGTTCGCCGCCGGCGCCCGGTTCCTTTGGCGGGGTGCGGCGCTTGCCGTCCTGCTCGCGGCGGCCCTCACGGCGACCGCGGCCGACGACGACGTCGTCACACTCAATTTCGTCAACGCCGACATCGAGGCGGTGGTGAAGGCCGTGTCCGAGATCACCGGCCGCAACTTCGTGCTCGATCCCAAGATCAAGGGCACGGTCAACATCATCTCGGCGCGGCCGATTCCCAAGAGCCTCGTATACCCCACGCTCCTGTCGGCGCTGCGGCTGCAGGGAGTGGCGGCGATCGAAGGCAACGGCGTCACGAAGCTCGTGCTCGAGACCGAAGCGAAGATGCACGGCTCGGGCGTGGGCGGCGCGGGGGCAGGCGACCAGCTCACCACGCGCGTCATCACCTTGCGGTACGAGTCGGCCGCGCAGATGGTCAACGTGCTGCGCCCGCTCATCACGCCGAACAACACCATCGCCGCGTTTCCCGCCACCAACGCGTTGGTCATCACCGACTACGCCGAGAACCTGCGGCGCATCGAGAGGATCGTCGCGTCGCTCGATCAGCCGTCGGGCGGCGAGCCGATGATCGTCACGCTCAAGCACGCATCGGCGTTCGACCTCGTTCCGCTCATCAATCGGCTTCTCGGCGCCGAGGCCGGCACGGCCGCCGCCGCGGGGCAGGCGGCCGAGCCGCAGCAGCGCGTCACCATCGTCGCGGATCCGCGAAGCAACAGCGTGATGCTTCGCTCGGACAACTCAGCACGGGCTGCGCGCGTGAAGGCGCTGATCGAGCAGCTCGATACGCCGGGACGCCCTGGCGGGAACATGTTCATCGTGTACTTGAAGAACGCCGACGCTTCGCGCGTGGCGCAGACGCTGCGGGCGCTCATGTCCGGCGGCAGCGATACGCCTCAATCGTCGACGCAGCCGTCGGCGATCGGCAACACGCTCACGGCCGCGGCCGGCATGCAGGGGGTTCCGGGGCAGCAGCCGCAGGGCGCAGCGACGCCCATGCAGTCGGCGGCGAATCCCTTCACCGGTGCGTCGGGCTCCGGCGCGCAGCTCCCGGGCGGCCTCACCATCCAGGCCGACACGGCGAACAACGCGCTGATCGTGATGGGCCCCGAGCCCCTGTACAACAACCTGCGCGCGATCATCGAGCGCCTGGACGTGCGGCGCGCGCAGGTCTTCGTCGAGGCGCTGATCGTCGAGGTCGCAGCCGACAAGGCCGCGCAGTTCGGCATCCAGTGGCAGTTCCTGGGCGGCCTCGGCAGGGACGGCGTGCAGGGGTTCGGCGGGACCAACTTCGGCGCGCAGGGGACGACGAACAGCAACAACATCATCTCGGGCGCCGCCAATCTGGCCGCGTTGGGACAGGGCCTCAACGCCGGCATCGTCAACGGGACGGTGACGATACCCGGCATCGGGCTCGTGACGAACCTCGCGTTCCTCGCACGCGCGCTCGAGCAGTCGGTCGGCGCGAACATCCTGTCCACGCCCACGCTGCTCACGCTCGACAACGAAGAGGCCCGCATCATCGTCGGCCAGAACATTCCGCTGGTGACGGGCCAGTACGCGACGACGGGCGGCAACGCGACGGTGCAGCCGTTCCAGACCATCGAGCGGAAGGACATCGGCGTGCTGCTTCGCGTGAAGCCGCAGATCACCGAAGGCGGCGCGATACGCCTGATCATCTACCAGGAGGTGTCGCGCATCGACAACACCGTGTCGACGACGACCACCGGCCTTGTCCTCAGCAAGCGCGCGCTCGAGTCATCCGTGGTCGTGGACGATTCGCAGGTTGCAGTGCTCGGCGGCCTCATCCAGGACAGCTTCGCCGACGGGTCGGACCGCGTGCCCGTGCTCGGCAACCTGCCTTTCGTGGGCGCGCTCTTCCGCTACGACACGCGCAGCCGGCAGAAGGTCAACCTCCTCATCTTCCTCAAGCCGACGGTCGTGCGCACGGATGCGCAGGGCAAGGCGATCAGCAACGAGCGCTACGAGTACATCATGAAGCAGCAGCTCGACAGCCGCCCCGAGTATCGCTATTTCTGGAACGACCAGACCGCGCCCGTTCTGCCGCCGTTCGGCCAGACACCCACGACGATCGACGGCGTAGCGCCGAGCAACGTCACGCAGCCCGGCGCGCCGGAGCCGCCGATCGCGCCAGTGTGGCCGCTTGGACCACCGGTCGGGACGCCGCCGGCGACGACGCAGGTTCCGAGTCCACCGGGCGCGCCGCCCGCCGCGCCGAATTAGAGATGACGGCAGCACAGTTCGCGGCGCAGATTCCGTATGCGTTCGCCAGGACGCACGGCGTGCTCGCATCCGGAACTGAAGGCGACGCCGTCGTCGTGCTCATGCGACCTGATGCCACGCCCGACGGTGTCATCGAGATCCGCCGCGTGCTGCAACGCTCGCTCGTGACTCGCAACGTGGACGCGGAGACCTTCGCGTTCGAGCTCGCTCGCGCGTACAACCAGACCGCGAGCGCGGCGATGGTCGTCGGCGACCTCGCGCGCGAGAACGATCTTGCGCGGCTCATGCAGGACATGCCGGTCACCGAAGACTTGCTCGACGGCACCGCGCAAGCGCCCGTCATCCGCATGATCAACGCGCTCCTCTTGCAGGCGTTGCGCGAGCGGGCATCGGACCTGCACTTCGAGCCCTACGAGCAGCGGTCGGTCGTGCGCTTTCGCGTCGACGGCGTGCTGCGCGACATCATCGAGCCGCCGCGCGCGCTTCACGCGGCGCTCGTTTCCCGCCTCAAGATCATGGCGAGCCTCGACATCGCGGAGAAACGCCTGCCGCAGGATGGGCGCATCTCGCTCAAGCTTGGCGACAGGCAGGTCGACGTGCGCGTGTCCACGCTACCGACGGGGCCGGGCGAGCGCGTGGTGTTGCGCCTCCTCGACAAGGAAGCGGCACGGCTCGACCTCACCGCGCTCGGCATGAGCGACGCCACGCTGGCTTCCATCGACCGCCTCATTCGCGAGCCGCACGGCATCGTGCTCGTCACCGGCCCGACCGGCTCCGGAAAGACGACGACGCTCTACGCCGCGCTGTCGCGCTTGCCGCGCGGGTCGGTGAACATGATGACGGTGGAAGACCCGATCGAGTATGCGCTCGACGGCGTCGCGCAGACGCAGGTCAATCCGCGCATCGAGCTCGACTTCGCGCGCGCGCTGCGTGCGATCCTGCGTCAGGATCCGGACGTGATCATGATCGGCGAGATCCGCGATCTCGAGACCGCGCAGATCGCCGTGCAGGCGTCGCTCACGGGCCACCTCGTGCTGGCGACGCTGCACACGAACGACGCGGCAAGCGCCGTCACGCGCCTCGCGGACATGGGCGTGGAGCCGTACCTTCTCGCGTCGAGCCTGCTCGGCGTGCTAGCGCAGCGCCTCGTGCGCACGCTGTGCCCCGCCTGCAGGGCCGCGAACGCGCCGTCGCCGGGCGAGCAGAAGATCCTCGCGGACATCGGGCTTGCCACGGGAAGCGTGCACGATGCGCCCGGTTGCCCGGAATGCAATGACACGGGCTTTCGCGGGCGGACAGGCGTCTACGAGCTGCTGCTCGTCGACGACACGATCCGGCGCGGCATCCATGATGGCGCCGACGAACTTTCGCTGCGCAGTGCGGCCGTACGGGTGGGCATGACGAGCCTGCGCCGCGACGGCGCGCGATGGATCGCCAACGGCTCGACTTCGCTCGCCGAGCTCGTGCGAGTCACGCGAGAAGCCTGATCTTCATGGGCGCGTTTCGCTGGGAGGCGGTCGACGTCCAGGGACGCATGAAGCAGGGCGTGCTCGAAGCGGACAACGCACGTGCGGTGCGCGACCGGTTGCGCGCGGGGGGCCTCACGCCGACCGCCGTTGATGAGTCCTCGGCGCGCCGGGAAACGTTCGCGAGCGTCAGGTTGGCCGCGCCGCTGCTCGCGCTCACGACGAGGCAGCTTTCGACGCTCGCGCTATCCGGCATGCCGCTCGACCAGGCGCTCGCCGCGGTTGCAGAGCAGGCCGACGATGCTCGCGCCGCCAGGATCGCCACGTCGTTGCGCGCGCACGTCGCCGCGGGCGAGTCGCTCCCATCCGCGCTCGCACGCTACCCGCGCACGTTCTCGCCGCTTTATCGCGGGCTCGTCAGCGCCGGCGCGGAGACCGGGCGCCTTGCCGAGGTGCTGTCGCGATTGTCCGACTACCTCGAAGCGCGCGAGGCGTTGCGGCAGAAGGTGATCCTCGCGCTCATTTACCCGGCCGTCGTGACGGTGATCGCGTTCGGTGTGATCGCTGTCCTGCTCGTCTACGTCGTGCCGCAGGTGGTGTCGGTGTACCAGCAGAGCCGCCAGACGCTGCCGTGGCTCACGCAGGCGCTCATTGCGGCCAGTGCCTTCTTTCGCGCGACCGGCTGGTTCTGGCTCGCGGGAATCGCGGCGGCATGCATCGCCTTCGCGCTCGCGTTGCGCAGGCCCGCGTTTCGCGCAGGCTGGCACGGGACGCTCCTGCGCATGCCCGTGGCGGGACGCCTGCTGCGAAGCCTCGATACCGCGCGCTTTGCGAGCACGCTTGCGATCCTTACCGCGAGCGGCGCGCCGCTTCTGCGCTCGCTCGACGCGGCCGCCGACGTCGTGCGACGCATTCCGTTGCGCGAAGCCGCAAGCCGCGCAGCGAGTCTCGTTCGCGAAGGTGTCACGCTGTCGCGCGCGCTTCGCGAGCAGAAGGTGTTTCCGCCGGTGCTCGTCCATCTCGTCGCCAACGGCGAGCAAACCGGCCGCCTTGCGACGATGCTCGAGCGCGCGGCCGGAGAGCTCGAGCGTGACGCCGAGCGACGCCTCGCGTGGCTCGCCGCGCTGCTGCAGCCCGCGCTGATCGTTATCATGGGCGCGATCGTTCTCGTTCTCGTGCTTGCGGTCATGCTGCCCATCGTGTCGATGAACCAGCTGGTCCGATGAAACTTCTCGCTTTCCTGTTGCTCGCGTTTGCCGCCGGAGTCGCCGCGCTCGACCTTCCGACGAAGTTCGATCCCGCGCGCGATCCTGCCAAGGACGTGGCCGCGGCGGCCGCTGCCGCCAAGGCGCAGGGCAAGCGCGTGCTGGTCGACGTGGGCGGCGAGTGGTGCGTGTGGTGCCACATCATGGACGACTTCATCGCCGCCAATCCCGACGTGCGCGCGGCGGTCGACGCGAACTATGTCCTCGTGAAGGTGAACTGGTCGCGCGAGAACAAGAACGAGGCGTTCCTGTCGGCGTACCCCAGGATCAACGGCTACCCGCATCTGTTCGTGCTCGACGGGGACCGCAAGCTCGTTCACTCGCAGGAGACGGACGTGCTGGAGCAAGGGCGGGGCTACGACAAGGCCAAGTTTCTGGCATTCCTCAGGAAATGGGCCCTGCCGCGTAGCGCTTAGGCGTGGCGCGCAAGCGCCCACGCCACGTGCTCGCGCACGAGCGGCGACGGATCGTCCGCGCGCGATTGCAGGGCTCTTGCGACCTCATCCGTGTGCGGCGCGTTGCCGAGGCCGACCGCGATGTTGCGCAGCCACCGCTCGTAACCGATGCGCCGTATGGGGCTTCCGGCAAGCTGCGTCTCGAACGCTTCGCGCGTCCACGCGAAGAGCTCGACGAGCGTCGCGCGATCGAGGCCGTTTCGCACCGCACGAAAGTCCGCTTCATCCGCAACGCCCGCGAACTTGTTCCACGGGCAGGCGAGCTGGCAATCGTCGCAGCCGTAGACGCGGTTACCGATCAGCGGACGCAGGTCTTCCGGGATCGCGCCGTGATGCTCGATGGTGAGGTACGAAATGCAGCGGCGTGCGTCGAGCTCGTACGGCGCGACGATGGCGCCGGTCGGGCAGGCGGCGATGCACGCGCTGCACGTGCCGCAGTGCGCCGTGACGGGCGGCGTCGCGGGCAGCGGCAGATCGGTGTAGATCTCGCCCAGGAAGAAGTACGACCCGGCCTCGCGGGTCAAGAGCAGCGTGTGCTTGCCGCGCCATCCGAGGCCGGCCTTCGCCGCAAGCGCGACCTCGAGCACGGGCGCGCTGTCGGTGAACACCCGATAGCCGAACGGCCCGACCTGCGCGGCAATCCGATCGACGAGCTGCGCGAGGCGGGCGCGCAACACCTTGTGGTAATCGCGGCCGAGCGCGTATCGCGAAACGTAAGCGCGCGACGCGTCCTCGAGATTGGCGTTCGCATCGGCACTTTCCGGCCAGTAGTTCATGCGCGCCGAGATGACGCGCAACGTGCCGGGCACGAGCTCCGCCGGGCGCGAGCGCGCCGTGCCATGGCGCGCCATGTAGGCCATGTCGCCGTGGCGGCCGGCGGCGAGCCATTGCTGCAGGCGCTCTTCGGCTTCGCTGAGCTCGGTGTCGGCGATGCCGATTTCCTGGAAGCCGAGCTCGCGGCCCCATCGCGCAATGTCCTGCGCGAGCCGTGTCAAGTCGCGGGCCGCCGCTCCGGGCGGGGGGTTTAGGGGTAGGCTCAAGCCATGGAATCTAACGCAAGGGCGTACCTTTTCGATGCGCAGGCCACCGAGCGTGTCGGCGGCGCGCTCGCCCGCGCGTTATCCGGAGGGATGGTCGTCACATTGTCCGGCGACCTCGGCGCTGGCAAGACGACCCTCGTGCGCGGCGCGTTGCGCGAGCTCGGGTGGGAAGGGCCGGTCAAGAGCCCGACATACACCTTGGTTGAGTATTATCCGCTTTCGAGTTTATACTTCTATCACTTTGATTTTTATCGGTTCGCAGATCCGGAAGAATGGGAAACAGCGGGCCTTGCCGAACTCTTTCGCCGCGACAGCGTGTGCATCGTCGAATGGCCGGAACGCGTGGCGAGCCTGTTGCCGCTGCCGGACCTGTCGATCGTCCTCGCGCATGCCGGCGAGGGCCGCGACATTCACGCGGCCTCCCACTCCGCCGACGGTGATCGATGCCTCGACGCGATGAGCCGTCTCGCATTACCCGCTCCAAGGGGTTGAGCGTCCGCGTCGAGCGCCGCCGTTTGCTCCAGTGGATGCTGCTGCCCGCGGTGCACGCGCTGGCGCCAGCCGCATGGGCGCAAGCCATGCGCGTTGCGTCCACGCGCCTCTGGCCCGCGCAGGAATACACCCGCATGATCGTCGAGTCCACGGGGTCGCTCGCCTACAGCGTCCAGGTCCTGCGCGAGCCGGAGCGCTTCGTGCTGGACCTCGCGGGAGTGGAGTCGAGCAGCGAGATCCTCGAGCTGCCGTCACGCGTCCAGTCTTCGGATCCTTTCGTGCAGTCGATCCGCGTCGGCGCGCGCCCCGCAGGCGGCACGCGCATCGTGCTGATGCTGAAAAGCGAGGTCAAGCCGGACGTCTTCGCGCTGCCGCCGGTGGCCGAATACGGCCATCGGCTCGTGCTCGATCTCTATCCCGTCGTGCCGCTGGACACGCTGATGGCGTTCCTCGAGGCCGAAGCCAGGAAAGAAAAGAAGATGGCCGCGACGCCGCCGGGTCCCGAGCGGCCGCCAGCGCCTCAGGCGTCGAAGGCGCACGACCGCAAGATCACGATCGCGATCGACCCGGGCCACGGGGGCGAAGATCCCGGCGCGATCGGCCGCCGCGGCACGTACGAGAAGCACGTCACGCTTGCGATCGCGCGCAAGCTCAAGGCGCGTATCGACGGCGACCGCAACATGCGCGCCATGCTGACGCGGGACGACGACTACTTCGTGCCGCTGCACGAGCGCGTGCAAAAGGCGCGGCGGGTACAGGCCGACCTCTTCGTGTCGATTCACGCGGATGCGTTCCGCGAGCCGGCCGCGCGCGGCTCGTCCGTGTTCGCGCTGTCCGAATCGGGGGCCACGAGCGCCGCGGCGCGCTGGCTCGCGCAACGCGAAAACCGCGCGGACCTGATCGGGGGCGTCGATCTCGGCCGCCACGATCCCGTGCTCGCCCGCACACTGCTCGACCTTTCGCAGACGGCGCAGATCAGCGACAGCCTCAAGGTGGGTCGTCATGTGCTCGACGCGTTCGCGACGCACAATTCGCTCCACAAGAGCACGGTCGAGCAGGCGGGCTTTGCGGTGCTGAAGGCTCCGGACATCCCGTCGATCCTGGTCGAGACGGCGTTCATCTCCAATCCCGACGAGGAGCTGATGCTGCGCAACGAGAAGCACCAGAAGAAATTCGCGGATTCGATCTATGAAGGCGCGACCCGCTACTTCGCGCGAAACCCGCCGCTGGCCCGTGCGTAAGGCCGCCGCCGCGTTGCTGTCGCTGTCGATGTCGCTCGCATGCGCGGCGCACGCGCAAACGATCTACAAGTGCAAGGGCCCCGACGGTCGCATGACATATTCGAACCAGGCATGCGCGGGCGAAGGCGACGCGCTGTCGAAGAGCGGCGTCCGCAAATCGGAAGCCTCGGCGCGTCCTGCCGCTGCGGAGCCGCCGCCGCCGCCGGGGGCCAGGCAATGCGAAAACGGTCCGCTCCTGAAGCCTGTCGTCGCGAAGCTCGATAGCCCATCGACGCCCGACGACGTGCGTGCGTTCCTGGCCGACGAGCGCTTCAGGCTCGTTCGCTGCGATTACGTACGCTTCACGCCGGAGGAGCGTCGCGCGCGCGACGCCGCGATGGCCGACATCGACGCGCGCGATCCGGCGCGGCGGAAAGCCGCCATGCAACGCGTGCTCGCGTTGTACGAGACGCGCGCGGCGGGTCCCGCTTCGCGGTAAAGTTAGCTCCTACCCATGATCCGATTCTTCGCCTGGTTCGTCGGGCTGCTGGTGGTGTTGTTTCTCCTGGAGCTGACGCCGCCGGTCCAGACCTATTTCGTCATCCCGTGGACGAACAGCCTCGCGTCCATCTCGACCTTCATCGTCACCCTCTTCGACCCCAACGTGGTCGCGAGCGGCAACGTGATGCGCAACAACGTGAACGGCTTCGCGGTGGGCATCGAGGCGGGCTGCAACGGCGTCGAGGCCGCGATCGTGCTCGTGGCCGCGATGCTCGCGTTCCCCGCGCCGTGGCGCTACCGCGCGCTCGGCATCGCGATCGGCATCGCGGCGGTGCAACTCCTCAACATCGTGCGCGTGATCAGCCTCTTCTACATCGGGCAGTGGGACTTCTCGGTGTTCGAGTGGGCGCACCAATACGTCTGGCAGGCGCTCATCATGCTGGACGTGCTCGTGGTGTGGCTGATCTGGGTCCGGCGCGTTCCGCCGGGCACGGGACCGGGCGCTGCCCCGCCCGGTCCTCCCGCGCTCGCTGCGGGATGACGAGCCCGATATTCAGATTCGTCTGCATCACCCTTGCCTGGCTGCCGCTCGCGTTCGCGGTGTGGTACGTGCTGGCGCCCATCATCCTGTTCCCTGCCGAAGCGCTCGTGCGCGGCCTTGTGCACGCGTTCTTTCGCGGCCTCGTGACGAGCATCGAGTCGCACGGCGGCGTGCTGTCGTTCGTGACCACCCTCCGGCCCGGCGAATCGCGCGGGGGCGGCGTGCTCTCGGTCGACGTGAACATGCTGCTGTACGCGTTCGGCCTGCCGCTGTTCGTGGCGCTCACGCTCGCGGCGCGCCAGCGTCCGCTCTGGCGCCCGCTCGTCATCGGATACTTCGCGATGATGCCGTTCATCGCATGGGGCGTGCTTGCGGACTTCCTCAAGAACGTCGCGATCACGGCGTCGCCGCTGGTCGTCACGCAAGCAAATTTCGGGGCCCTCGCGCGCGATATCATCGTGTTTGCCTATCAGATGGGGTCGCTGATCCTGCCGGCCGTCGTGCCTGCGGTCGCTTGGGTCTTGACCCACCGCTCGTTTCTGACGCGCCTTCGCTCGCGCGAAGCCGTGACACCGTAAAAACAGGAAAAGGGAAGCCGCGTGCAGCAGATCGTCGTCGGGGTGATGGTTGCGACTGCCTACATCGGGCTCGCGTTCGTATCGAAGGCCGTCTCGTACGCGCCCGGCGACGCGTGGACGGTGTGGCTCGCGAGCGGGATCGTGTTCGGGTGCCTGCTGGCAGCGCCGCGTTCCCGCTGGCCCGGCATACTGTTCGGCGGCTTCGCGGGCGCGGTGGTGTTCGCACTGACGCTGGAGCTCGACTTCGTCAACGCGCTCGGCTACGGCGCGATCGAGGTCGTGACCGCGGGCGGCGCGGCGCTCGTCGTCTCGAAGCTATGCCCGCTACCGCTCGCGCTGACGCGCGCACGCGAGCTCGCGGCCATGATCTTCGGCGGTGCGCTGCCGCTTGCGCTGCTGGGCGGCGTGCTCGCGACCGCATGGCTCGTCGCCACGGGCGGTGCCGCCGGATCCACGTTTCGCATCTGGGTCGTATCCAACTTCACGGGCACCTTGCTCGTGGCGCCGGTGATCGTCGCGTGGGCGGGCTTCCGCCTGCGACGCTCGGGCGGCATGACCATGCCGGCATTCGCCGCAGGCGCCATCGCGTGCGCGCTGTTCCTCGGCACGATGCAGATCCTCTTCGATTCCGACGTGGAGGCGAGGTTCGGCACGATGGGTGCGAGCCTCACCTATGCGCCGATCGTGTTCATGGCGATCGTGGGATTGCTGTGGGGCACGCGCGGCGCGACCCTTGCCGCGTTTCTGGGCGCGCTCATCGCGATCGTCAACACGGCGCAGCATCAGGGCCCGTTCGCAGACGCGCAAGGCCTGCTCGGCGACCCGGAGCTCGAGGTGCAGGCCTTCGCGCTTGCGATCGCGCTGACGGGACTCCTGATCGCCGTGCTCGACGCGGGCAAGCGCAACGCCATCCGCGATGCGCGTGCGTGGCAGGCGCGCTTTTCCGCGGCGATCGGCGCGCATCGCCTCGTCGCCTACGAATGGGACCCGCCGACCAACCGCATCGTGCTCACGGGGGACACGAAGACATTGCTCGGCGTTCCGGCCGAGCGCATCGCGATGCTCGCGGACTGGCTCGCGCTCGTCGACGCGGAGGATCGCGAACAGGTGACGACGCATTTCGACGAGCGGGTGCGCGGCCACGGCGAACCCGACGCGACGGCGTACCTCATGCGCAGCGCGGACGGCGCGCTGCTCGAGGCAAGCGACGAAGCCCGCGTGATTCGCGACCATGACGGCCAGCTGCATCGCGTCGTCGGCATCGTGCGCATCGCGCCGGCGGCGCAGGCGCCGGTACCAGCATGAGCGATACGGCTATCCTGGACCGACCGCCGGCCGCTGCGCCTCCGGCGCACCAGACGACGCCCGACGGAGTCTTCCTCATTCACGGCCTCGGCGGCACGCAGTACGACCTGGGATCGATGCACAAGCGGCTCAAGAACGCGGGGTTCGTCACGCATTCGCTCACGCTCCCCGGCCACGGCACCGACCCGAAGGACCTGGCAGGCGTCACCGCGGAGGACTGGATCGAGGCGGTGATCGCCAAGTATCGCGCGGTGCGCGACCAGCATCCCAAGCTGCACGTGATGGGCATGTGCATGGGCGCCCTCCTGGCGTCCGTCGTGGCGCAGCGCGAGAAGCACGCCAAGGGCAACCTGATCATGCTCGCGCCTCCTGTATTCATCGATGGATGGGCGACGCCGTGGTATCGCGCGCTGCGGCCGATCCTGTATCTCGTGCCGGGCGTCGGCCGCACGATGAAGATCGAGGAAGAAGACCCCTTCGGCATCAAGAACGAGCAGCTGCGCGCGATCGTGAAAGCCAAGTTCGAGCGCGGCGAGAACTTCCACTACAAGTGGGTGCCGCTCGAGTGCATTCGCCAGGTGGACCGGCTGCGCGCGATCGTCATGAAATCCGCGAAGGAAATCCGCTGTCCCACGCTTGTCGTGCACGCGCGCGAGGACGAGCTCGACGAGCCTGCGATCCGCCAACTTTCTCGTCGAGCAGATCGGCGGCGGGCGCGCCCGCATGGTAGTGCTGGAAGACAGCTACCACATGGTGTGCGTCGACAACGACCGCGAGATCGTGGCCAAGAATGTCCTCGAGTTCTTCGGCGCCGCGCTGCCCGGTGCCACGTCCACGCTCGCCAACGACCCCCGCATGTCGCAGGATGCTCTCGCTGCAGCGGTCGAGGCGTCGCTGGGGAAGCTCGGCACGGGCGACTTCCCGGGACTGCGCGAGCTTGCCATTCCCGATCTCGCGTGGGTGCAGCCCGGGGCGAACAAGGTTTCGGGCGCGCACATGGGCAAGACGTTCACGTCGTTCGCGAGCAGGATCACGCAAGGGCAGGCGCCCAGGTTCGCGGCGTTCGGAACGCCCGTGTGGAATCGCGGCGTCGCGCTCGTGCCCGCAACGCTCTCGGCGTCGCGCGAAGGCGCGACGCTCGAATCGCAGGGCGCGCTGCTTCTTGCGTATCACGGAGGCAAGCTCCTCGAGGCACGCTGGTTCGCGGACGATGTCGACATGGAGAACGCGTTCTTCGGCGAGCCGGAGCCAGAGGCGCCGGGCGCGGCGTCCCTCGATGCGGACTTCGATGCGGCGGCCGCGGCGTCCAAGACGCTGCGCAAGGCGCCCGACAACGACACGCTGCTCGCGCTTTATTCGTTGTACAAGCAGGCAAGCGTCGGCGACGTCTCGGGGGAGCGGCCCGGCGCGCTCGACATGGTCAATCGCGCAAAATTCGACGCGTGGTCGGCGCGCAAGGGCACCTCGCGCGAGGACGCGATGCGCGCGTATATCGACCTCGTGAAGAAGCTCAAGTCGGACGAGGGTGCATAACACCTATTTGCGAGATGCGGGGCGCAGTTCTTGCTAGCTGTCGCAAGTCGTTTCGGTTCAACTCGGGGGATCTGGATGAGCAACGGCAACGCCGGACGCTATGACGTCACGGCCATCAGCTGCGGGCGCGAGCAGACGCTTGCGCTCCTGTCGAACGGGAAGGTCATCGGCTGGGGAAGCGAAGGCAGCGGCCGCGTTCCTTCGGGAGAGCCGGAGTACTGCACGACACCCGCGCCGACGCGCGCTGTCGAGGTCATCTCACGCGAGACGATGCGCGCGGTTGCCGCGGGTTACGGCGTAAGCCTCGGCGTCACGTCGCGACGCGAAGTGACGACGTGGGGCGCACACGGCGCAGGCATCGACGGCAAGGCGGGCGCGGTCGCGGCCGCCTTGCCGCTGCCGATCGCCGGCTTGTCGAGCATACGCGACGTGGCCGCCGGCGAATTCCAATGCGCGGCCATCGACGACGCGGGTCGCCTGTTCACCTGGGGACTCGATCTCGACGGCGCGCTCGGTCGCACGGCGGCGTCGTTCGAGTCGCCCGCCGCGCGCGTGGACGGCCTGCCTGCGCTGCGCGATGTCGCGGTCGGCATGGGCTACATGATCGCGCTGACGCAGGATCGCTCGGTTTACGCGTGGGGCAGCAACGCCGCCGGACAGCTCGGTGTCGGACATCTCGAACCCGTCGACGCGCCGTCGCGCGTGACGATTCCTCATCGCGTGAATGCGATCGCCGCGGGTGCGAGCCACGCGCTTGCCTTGACGAGCGACGGACGGGTACTCGCGTGGGGCAGCAACAATCACGGGCAGCTCGGCCGCGAGATGCCGGCGTATTCGACGACGCCTGTGACAGTCGAGCTCCCCGAACGCGCGCAGATGATCGACGCCGGCATGTACTTCTCGGCAGCCGTCGGCAACAGCGGTCGCGTGTACGCATGGGGCTGGAACCATCACGGGCAGGTGGGAGTGGCGGACGAGGAAGATCGACGCCGGCCGACGCTCGTCGAAGGCCTCGCGACAGTGCGCGCCATCGCCGTCGGGCAGGCGCACGTCGCGGCACTCGCCCACGACGGCCTGTACGGCTGGGGATCGAACGCCGCAGGCCAGATCGGCAGCGCGGCAAAGGAGCAACACCGGCCTCACCTGTTACTCGCGACCCGGGAGCTTCGTGCCCATGGCTGATCGAACCAACGAGAATGTCTCGCGCCGCGAGTTCCTGAAGCTCGGCGTGACCGTGACGGCAGGCGCGATCGTGCCGCCGATGCTGGCCGCGTGCGGCGGTGGCGGTTCGTCGTACGTGCCGCCGAAGGAGACCTTCGTCGAGCCTCTCACCATCCAGTCGGTGAACGGCGTGCTCGATGTCACGCTCGCGCTGTCGTATCTGACGACCACGCTCCCGGACTCGACCGGCAAGAGGCAGACCGTCACCTTGCGCAACATGTTCGGGATGATCCCGGCACCGACCTTGCGCATGCGCGTCGGCGACCTCTTGCGCATCAAGGTGCTCAACAATCTGCCGTCCAACCCCGCGTATCCGCCCGTGAACCCGGTGCCGCCGGCGACGCTGCCGTGGCCGCAGCCTGCGCATCTGCGGTATCCCAACAGCACCAACCTCCACACGCACGGCCTGCACGTCTACCCGGACGTCTATCCGCAGCCGTACACGCCACCCGGTCAGAATCCCAACACGTCCAATCCGCCGAAGGTTTACGGCGACTTCGTGGTGGACGATCCCGAGCAAGGCATCAAGCCCGGCGAGACGCGCCAGTACGAGTACAGGCTCCGCGAGGACCATCCGGCGGGCACGTATTGGTACCACCCGCACCTGCACGGATCTTCCGCGATGCAGGTCGGCAGCGGCATGGCCGGCGCGCTCGTCGTCGAGGGTCCCATCGACGACGTGCCGGAGATCGCCGCCGCGCAGGAGCGCGTGTTCGTGTTCCAGGCGCCGCTCTACGACAACACGGGGCAGCTCGAGAGCTTTGCGTTCGTCGCCAGCTTCACGAGCAACGAGCCGGCGTTCCTGATCAATGCAGTGCGCCAGCCGACGATCGTGATGAAGAGCGGGGAGGTGCAGAACTGGCGGTTCCTCAACGCCGGCACCTTCAACATGCTGAACCTGAGCCTCGACGGCCACACGCTCTACCAGTACAGCCACGACGGCAACCCGCGCCGCACGTTCAAGCTCAATCCGCCGCTGCCGCTTTCAGCGTTCACTCCGCCAACGACGCCGCCGCCGCCGGCGAGCTATCCGGAAGGCATCGTGCTTGCCGTCGGCAACCGCACGAACGTGCTCGTCAAGGCGGGCGCGCCGGGCACCTACCAGCTGCGCAACTTCCCCATCGAGAACGGACGCAACCCCGCGGGCGTGCTGCCGGGCGACGTGGTCGCCACCGTCATCGTGGTGGCCGATCCTTTCCCGATGAACCTGCCGCCGGAGCCCTTGCCGGTGACGCCGTTCCTCGCACCGATCACGGACGAGGAGCTCGCGTCCAACGGCGGCCTCAAGCGGACCATCGTCATGCGCGTCATCGGCAGCCAGCCCGTCCCCCAAGACATACCGGCTCCGTATCCGGTGCCGTTCACCGGACCCGCAGCGACGCCGCTGGTCCAGCCGGGCGACGAGATCACCGATTGGGTGTTCCAGCAGTACTTCCCGCCCGGCGAGAGCCCGCCGAAGTTGTCGCAGATCGCGAACAAGGTGTACGCGCTCGGCTCCGACGGCAACAGTTCTTCGCAGAATCCGGGCATGCCCAAGACGTACATCCCGTTCCAGTCGAAGAAGGCGGTCACGCAGATGGTCGCGCTCAATGCGGTGGAAGAGTGGACGATCGTCAACATGAACAACATCCGCCACCCGTTCCACATTCACGTGAACCCGATGTATATCGTGGCGATCAACGGCAAGCGGCTCGCCGAGCCGTTCTGGGCGGATACGATGCCGCTGCCGTTCAACGACAATCCGCCGCCGATCGGAGAGGACACGCCCGCGACGGTGACGTCGTTCACCTTCCGCATGCGATTCCTGCACTTCACGGGGCGCTACGTGATGCACTGTCACATGCTCGTGCACGAGGACATGGGGATGATGCAGGGGGTGACTGTCGTATGAAAAACGCGGCCGCGACGGCCTTGGATGTCGAGGCCGGCGCCGCGCCTTTTTCATCCGGATAAGATTCAGGCGAGGCCCTTGGGGCGGCCCGGCGGCCCTCGCGCGAAACGGCACGCAAGGACGCGAGCCGTGCGAGCGGACTGCGCTTACTTGCTGGCCTGAGTTCTGCGCTCGGCTTCCCGATCGCGCAGCACCTTGCGCTGCACCTTGCCGGTCGTCGTCATCGGCAGCGCATCGAGGAACTCGATCTCCTTCGGATACTCGTAGGGCGCCAGGAACTTGCGCACGTGCTGCTGGATGTCTTCCTCGAGGGCTCTCGAGGCCTGATGACCCGCAGCGAGCACGACGAATGCCTTGACGACGTTGCCGCGCGTCTCGTCGGGAATCGGAATGACGGCGGCGTTGGCGACCGCCGGATGCTTGACGATGCAGTTCTCGATCTCCGACGGTCCGACGCGATAACCCGCAACCTTGAACATGTCGTCGGCGCGTCCCTGGTACCAGAGGTAGCCGTCCTCGTCCATGCTGGCCATGTCGCCGGTGCGGCACCAGTCGCCCTCGTACTTGTTGCGTGTCGCCTCCGCGTTGCCGAGATACTCGAGAAAGAACACCGGATCGGGCGTGCCGTCGGGCGCGATGCGATTGACCGCCACGTCGCCCGTCTCGCCGCGCGCGACCTCGCGGCCGCCTTCGTCCACGACCGCGACGCGATGCCCCGGGTACGGACGCCCCATCGAGCCCGGCTTGGCGGGCCAGTTGCTGCTCGAGTTGCCGACGATGTAATTCATTTCGGTCTGGCCGAACATCTCGTTGATCGTGACGCCGAGCGCTTCCTGCGCCCACGCGAACACCGTCGAGCCGACCGACTCGCCGGCGCTCATGATCGTGCGCAGGTCGATGTCGAAGCGCTCGCGGGGCTTGGGAAACGCCTTCATGATGAGCTTAAGCGCCGTCGGGAACAGGAACGTGTTGCGCACGCGGTACTTCTCGATCAGGCGCAACGCACGCTCAGCGTCGAAGCGGCCGCGATAGCCCACGATCGGCTGGCCGAAATAAAGCGTCGGCAGAAGCGCGTCCATGAGGCCGCCGGTCCACGCCCAATCCGCCGGCGACCAGAAGAGATCCCGCGGCTGCGGGTAACCGTCGTGCGAGCACACGAAGCCGGGGAGGTTGCCGAGAAGGCAGCGATGCGGCATCAGTGCGCCCTTGGGCGGGCCGGTGGTACCGCTCGTATAGACGATCAGCGCGGGATCGTCGGCAAGCGTGCTCACGCGATCGAACCGCTCGGGCGCCGCGCGACGACGGTGTCGTAGTCGTCGATGTCGGAGCCGCCCGCGCCCGCGCACCCGATCACGCGCGAAAGCTGCGGAAGCTTCGAGCGTATCGACGCGACGTTGGGAAGCGACTGCGGGTCGACCAGTGCTACGCGTCGCCCCGAGTTGTCGAGGCGATACTCGAGGGCCTCGGGTCCGAACAGGAACGACAGCGGCACCGCGATCGCGCCCATCTGGTAGATGGCGAGGTGCGCGGCCACCGTCTCGCGGCGCTGGGGGAGGATGAGCGCCACTCGGTCGCCGCGCGCGACGCCGCGGTCCGCCAGAACGTTCGAAAGCCGATTCGCCTCGCGCGCGAGATCGTCGAACGTATGCGCCGACGTTGCGCCGGACTCGTCTTCCCAATAGAGTGCCGCCCGGCTTCGGTCGTCCGCCCAGCGCGCGCAGCACGCGTACGCGATGTTGAAGTCGCGCGGGACGTCCCAGCGATACCCCGCGTGGATGGCGGCGTAGGTGTCTTCGGCCACAAAGCCGAAGGTTACTCGTTCGCGGCGGCGGGGGGAACGAGCGGAGGCGCGCCGAGGATCGAATCGACCGAGGGCATGGGCTGCGTGTGATCGGCCGACTCGACGGTCGCCCACACCCAGTCGGGCTGCTGCTCGAGGAGGCGGCCGAAGCGAATCGGGCTGCGATGTCTTCGAGGCGACGAGCCGCAGCCGCTTGGCGGGCTGGTACTCGGCGGCGGGAACCACGAGCGACTGCACGGCGTTATCCGTCTCGCGCTTGCGCAGCGCGAGGAACAGCGCGTGAATCGTGCGTCCGCTGATGGTCGCGATCTCGCCGTCGACCGAATAGTCGGCGGCCACAACACCGCCTTTGCGCTGCTCCAGGAGCTCGACGCCGACGAGCGTGTTGGCGATGACCTGCAGCCCGATCTCCGCGCGGTCTGCCGTCATCCGCTTCATGCGCCGCACGATCCCGAGCGTCCACGAGACTTGTCCCTGCGGCCTGATCGCGGTGAGCGATCCCAGCGTGACCGTATTCGCAACGCTCATCGGCGCGAGGAGGCGGAACCCGGTCTGGCTCACGTCCTTGACTTCCCACGGCCCGCCGGGTGCCGCAAATTGCGCGAAGCGGCGTCGCGACTGCTCGGTGCGGCGGTCGCCTTCATTACGGTTGCGTCCGAAGACCGCGAGCTCGAGCGTGCCGCCGAAGCTGCCGCCGTTGCGATCGAAGATCGGAGTCGCGATGAAGTCTTCTTCGCGCATGAAGCCCGAGATCTTCGCGAAGCCGACGATCGCGTCGACCGTGCCTGCCGCCGCGGTGCGCTCGCCGCGGCGCGCGAACGGCTTGAATTCGGGATCGACCTGCGACGCGAGCTTGGCGAGGAGGCCCAATTGCTCGGTGCGCTTGGGCGTGCGATCCGACAACGGCTGCGCCCTGATCTTCTGCTCGAGCATCATGACGTTCTGCGTGAGCATCGAATGCATGGGACGCGTGTCGAGGAACAGGACGCGCCCCTCGAGCGGTGCGGGCGTGCGGCGGCGCAGGCCTTCGCGCGATCCCAGATCGACGTAGAACGACGTCACCGACGACGGCTCGAGCGACAGGCGCAGCTGCGCGCACCACTCGTCGAGCTCGTTGGATACCCATTCGAGATGGCGCGCCGTCATGTTGCCCGCGTTCATGAGCTGCAGGAGCAGCGCGACCAGGTACTCGTGCTCGATCGTCGTCGAGCCGCCGCTCCCGCCGCCGCGCGGCAGTTGCGTGCGCTCGAACTGACGCGAGCATGCAAGCGTGAACAGCGAATGCAGCTCCGCCCACTTGGCGGGGATCCACTGCTCGTACCGGTAGAGGCGGATCTTGGCGTCGAGGCCCATGTGCACGATCTGCCGGCACAGGAGCTCGGGCAGGAGCTGCTGCCACTTCGGGCTTTGCGCATGGTGCGACACTTCGCGCGCGAACGCGTAATACGCGAACAGGAACGCCTGCGTGAGGTCGAAGAGCGCCGACCACAGCTGATGCTCGATCTTCGAGCTGCGCGTCGCGTGCTCGATGTATTGCACGGTCAGGCTCTTGCGGATCGCCGCGCACTGAGCGTCGAGGTAGAACGTCGCCTCGAGCCGTTGAGGCGTTCGGCGCGCGGTCGATTCCGCGATGCGACCGAGCTCGCCCAGGACTTCGGCGTGGATCGTGAGCGTATCGTTGGTCGGGAACGACGCGAGCCAGCGCTGCGACCGACTTGACGTCGGTCAGCGGGTCGCGAAGATTCTTGCCGAATCCGAACATCGCTAATCGATCGCGGCTAGGGGCGTCCGGCTGGGATGGATGCGTCGCATGAAGAGTCGGATGCAATAAGCTAGGCCGTCGCGAATCACCCGGCCGCAACGGCCGCGACGGATGATGGACCAATCGTCGCGCCGCGGCAAGCGCCGCCCGGCGCTCTGGCACACATCGTGCATACAGGTTGGTGCAGCACAGAACCCGCGTCCGCGCATCAAACGGGCGCACGCGGGGGGTGCGATGGGCGACCCCGCAGGCTATACTTGTGGGTTACAGCTTCCGCAGATCCGAGTAACGTACGGACAGGGATTGACGCATGGGCATTCTCATCAAGGCACCGACCCGCCGCCGCGAGCCTACGCTCGCACCCGTGGACGTGCAGGAAGGCGCCGGCGACACGCGGGGCTCGCTGCACATCCGTGAAGTGGTCCGCATCACCGGCTTGCGCCGCGAGCAACTCTACATGTGGCAGCGCCGATACGGCTTTCCGATGCCGCTGCGCGACGCATTCGGAGACCGGGTGTATCCGCCCGATCAGGTCGCACGCCTCAAGCTCATCAAGCAGCTCTTGTCCGAAGGCTGGCGTGCAGGCGCGGTCGTGCCGCTCGCCGACTCGGCGCTGCAATCGATGCTCGGCCTCGCAGTGGACGAGCCGTCGCCGCTGCCCTCGGAGATCGAGACCGCGGTCAAGCTTCTCTCGCAGCATCGCGTGGGCGAGCTGCAGAATCATCTGTCGAAGCTCCTCGTAGGACAGGGCCTGCGCAAGTTCCTCGAGCAGACGCTCATTCCGCTCAACGAAGCGGTGCACGAGCGCGTCGTTCGCGGCGAGATGCAGAATTTCCAGGAGCTGCGCTTCGCCGATCTCGCGCAGCGTCTCCTGCGCGACGTGACGCGCCTCGTCCGCCCGACGCGCGATGCGCGGCACATCCTGCTCGCGACGCCGCCCAACGATCCCAATCAACTCGGCCTCGCGATCCTCGAGCTCCTGCTGTTCACGGAAGGCGTCAACTGCCTGACGCTCGGCGCAGGCGTGCCGGCGCAGGAAATCGCCGGTGCCGCGAATGCGTATAAGGTGGCGCTGGTCGTCCTGCTGTTCGACCGCGGCATCTCGGGCAAGATCGCGGGCCAGGAGATTCGCGGCCTGCGTGCGGCGCTTCCCCCGGAATTACCCCTGGTCGTCAGCGGCCGTGCGGTGAACCTTCTCGCAAAGCCGATTCCCGACGCGCACACCGCGGCGGACTTCAGCTCCGTGATGGGCAAGATGCGCGCGCTGGGTGTGCTGCCCGCGACGCCGGTCTCGCTGGTCGGCGTGCTGCCGGATCTGCCGCAGCGGGCCTAAGTGATTTAGTCGGGAGTAGTACGATGGGGGCGTGAACCGCCCCCTTCGTTTTTTTCAGCGGCGCATCGTCTGGCACACGCTGGGCGTCATGGTTGCGCTCGCGCTGGCGTGGATGATCTTCCGCGCCTATCGTCAGCCCGAGTTCCTGCTCGATCTGACCAACATGATGTTCTGCTAGCTCAAGGCTCGTTCAGGAAGTCTTCGAGCTTGCGCCGTTGGCGCTTCGTGGGACGCCCGGAGTAGCGCGGCGACGCTTCCGCAGCAGCCTTGCGCTGCCTGGCAAGCTCCTCGCGTGCGGCAATGCTCGCCTCGTCTTCCTTGTACAGGAGCGCCGCCTCGGGAGCGCCGCCGCGGCGATCGGATAGCGCCGACACGGTGACGTCCCAAACGTAACCCGCTTTCCGGATCGACACGCGGTCGCTGGCGCGCACCGCGTGCGCCGTCTTCACCTTCTCGCCGCCGACGCGCACGTGGCCGGCGTCGACCGCCTGCGCCGCGAGCGTGCGCGTCTTGTAGAACCGCGCGGCCCACAGCCACTTGTCGAGGCGCAGGCGTGTCTCCGCGGACACTGGGCTACCCTACGCCCTGCGCGCCTCGGGGCGATTCGCCCGTCGGGCTCACGAGTGCAAGGTCGATCCGGCGAACACCGCGCGCGCTTCCGCCGGCGAGAACGTGTAGCGGCGGTTGCAGAACTCGCACGTCATCTCGACGCTGTCGCGCTCCGCGAGAATCGACTCGACCTCCGCGACGCCCGCAATGCGCAACGCCTTGGTGACGCGCTCCCGCGAGCACGAGCAGGCGAAGCTGACGGCGCGGGGCTTGAATGCGCGCACGTCGTCCTCGGGAAACGCGGCCACGATCGCGTCGTGCGCGCTCTCGGCGCCGCGAAGCGCTTCGGCGCCCACGGCGTCGATGCCGGCCTTCACCCGCGCCCAGGTTGCATCGTCCGCATCGCTCGACCCGGGCAGGCGCTGGACGATGAGGCCGGCGCCGCCCGCCGCGAGCACCAGGCGGCTTTGAAGCTGCTCGGAGGTGGCCAGGTAGTGCTCGATCAGGCCGGCGATCGAGCCCGACTCCAGCGCAACGATCCCCTGGTACATCGTGCCCGCCCCTTTGGGGTCCAGCGTCAGCACGAGCCGGCCGTGCGCAGCACCTCCCGCGAGGTCGGAAAGTGCGGCGTCGGGGCCGAGCGCCGCGGTGCGCGCCTCGTCCCATTGCGCCATCGCGCGCATCCCGAGCGTGTGCGTGCATTCGACCACCAGCAACCGCACCGGCCCGTCGCCCGATAGTTGCGCGATGAGGCTGCCCTCGAACTTGATCGTGGACGCGAGCAGCGCGCACGCGGCGATCAACTCGCCCAGCACACGCGCGACCGCGGGCGGATATGAATGGCACGCGAGCACTTCGCGCACCGTGACCGGCAGCGACGCATAGGCGCCGCGCACCGCGGAATTCTCGAGCACGAAAGGCGTTAAGTTGTCGCTCACTATCGGCTTCCTGAGCTGTCTTCGAGAAGCGCCACAGCACCTGTCGCCGACGGCGGGTCGCTCGCGGACGCGCGCTGCGCGCCTCCCTCGCTGCGCTCGGCCCGCTCGCTCACTGTCGGCTCCCTGAGCTATCGTCGAGATGCGCCACACCACGAGTCGCCGACGGCGGGTCGCTCGCGGACGCGCGCTGCGCGCCTCCCTCGCTGCGCTCGGCCCGCTCGCTCACCGCCCCTGATACTTCACCGAGTACAGCGTCATCGGCAGCGCCGAGTTCTTGTCGAACACCGCGCCGGCTTCGACGCCCGCCCGCGCGATCTCGGCGGCGGTCCCGAGGCGCGCGTAGAGAGCGTTCATGGCACCCAGCGCGAACTCGCGGCCGGTGCCCGCCGCCCAGTACTGCGTGTACTCGAACACTTCACGCATCGAGTACACACCGAATATGCCGTTCCGGTTGGCGATGAGCGCCGTGATCTGAGTCGACTCGTACGGGTCGTCCTCCTCCTCTTTCGGGTTGAGGAAGTGCTGCTCCTTGAGGATCGGATGCAGCTTGCGAAACGTCTCGAAGATCGCGAACTTGTCCGAGAAGTCGAGCGGCTCCTGCCGGCGCAGCATGCTCTCGAACACGAGCTGGTGCGCGGCCGAGCCGCACAGGCCGATGTACGTGCCTCGGTATTGCACGATCTTGTCGTAAGTGCGGTCGTGCTCCGCGGCGAGGCGCGTATCGCCGAACGTGGTGAGCGAGTCGGCGGCGATGACGATATCGTCGTCTTTGCGGACGATGACGAGCGTGGTCATGGGGCGATGCTGAGAAGGAATGAAACCGGAAGAAGCGTTGGCGGAGTCGTCAACGCGAGTCGCAATTATACCCGTGGCGCCGGGAGCATCGCCGTTGGCGGAATTCGGCTTCGCGTCCAGGCGGCGATCGCGTGCGCCATGAACGCGTCGGGCGATGCGGGAAGCACGGAGGGGCGAGGCTGGTCGAGAAATTTCCACGCCGCCATGAGCGCGGGCACCGGGTCGTCGGGCAATGGCGCGGCACCGGTCTGCTTGGAGAGTTTTTCGCCTGCGCCGTTGATCGCGACGGGAACGTGCAGGTATTCGGGCGTGGCGACGCCGAGCGCGCGCTGCAGGTGAATCTGGCGTGGTGTCGAAGGCAGGAGGTCGGCACCGCGGACGACCGACGTCACGCCCTGCAACGCATCGTCGACGACGACCGCGAGCTGATATGCGAACCAGCCGTCCGCCCGGCGCACGATGAAATCGCCGACCTCGCGCGCGAGGTCCTGACTTTGCGGGCCCTGCGATACGTCGGTGAATTCGACGAGCGCGTCCTCGACGCGGACGCGGTGCGCGACGTGCGGGGTACGCGGGTCGATCGCCGCGTCGCGGCAGGTGCCCGGGTAGATGCGCTCGCCGCTTGCGTTTTGCGGCGCCTGCTCCATGTCGCGGCGCGTGCACGCGCACGCATACACGAGACCCGCGTCGCGCAACTTTTCGAGCGCGCGGACGTAATGCGCCGTGCGCTCGGATTGGCGCACGATGTCGCCGTCCCAGCGAAACCCGTAACGCGAGAGTGCATCGAGTATCGCGCGCTCGGCCGACGTGCGGCTGCGCGGCTCGTCGACGTCCTCGATGCGCACGAGCCAGCGACCGCCTTGCGCCCGAGCATCGCAATAGCTGGCGAGGCCCGCGACGAGCGAGCCGAAGTGGAGGGGACCCGTCGGCGAAGGGGCAAAACGGCCGACGAGAGCCAGAGCGCCGCCGGGCCGCCCCAAGGCGTTTGCCCCCCTTTGGGAGGAAGCGTCGCGCAGCGACGCTTCGGGGGGAACACCGCTCACCGAGGCGTCGGCACGCCTATCGTGTTGATCGCGGTGGGCGGCAGCGACGTGTACAGGAAATGCCGGTTGAGGGCGGCGAGCACCGCGTTCGGATATTCGCCCTGCCCGAGACTGCCGTTATAGCGGCCCAGCGCGCGGTAGTAGTCGCCGTTCTCGAGGTCGAGATAATGGCGAAGGATGACCGTGCCGTAACGAAGGTTGGTGCGCAGGTTGAAGAGATTCTGGTCCGGCGTGCCGATGTACTTAACCCAGAACGGCATCACCTGCATGTATCCGCGGGCCTGTGCGCTCGAGAACGCGTATTTCTTGAAGCCGCTCTCGTGATACATCACCGCGAGCACCATTTGCGGGTCGAGGCCGGCGCGCAGGGATTCATAGTGCGTGGTGGCGAGGAGCTCGGTACGCTCGCGGTCGGTGTCGACCTTGTGCGCGATGCGCCGCGACATCTCGCTGATCCAGCGCGAAACCTCGGGGCGCGACGCATAGTTCGCCGGAACGGGCGCGTCGGCGATCGCCTTCGCGAGGCCGCTCACGACGGATTGCGAAAGCTGCTCTTCCTTCTGGGCGCCGGCGAGCGCCGGCAGCGCCGCCGCGAACAGCGCGGAAGCGAGTCCTGCACGCAAGGCAATGCGTTCGATCATATGGCTAGTTCTGGGCAAGCTTGCCGCGCACGAACGCGGCGATTTCACTCAAGGGCACGCCCGTGGCCGCCTTTTCGCGGCGGCCCTGGTACTCGGCCTTCCCTTCCTTCAAGCCCCGGTCGCCTATGGTGACGCGATGCGGGATTCCTATCAACTCAAGGTCTGCAAACATCACGCCAGGGCGCTCGCCCCGGTCGTCCAGCAGGACCTCGACGCCAGCGGACTGGAGCTCGCCGTAAAGCCGGTCGGCGGCTTCGCGGACGCTTTCGTTTCGGTCGTAGCCTACAGGGGCAATGGCCACCGTGAACGGGGCCAACGGCTCCGGCCAGATGATCCCGCGCTCGTCGTGGTTCTGCTCGATAGCAGCTGCGACGACCCGGGTCACGCCGATGCCGTAGCACCCCATCTCGAGGACCCGGGATTGACCGTCGGCGGCCAGATAAGTTGCGCCCATGGCCTCCGAGTAGACGTGCCCGAGCGCGAACACGTGGCCAGCCTCGATACCGCGGACGATGTCCAGCGTCCCTTGGCCGTCGGGCGAGGGGTCGCCTTTGACGACGTTGCGGATGTCCGCCACGAGATCGGGCTCGCGCGCATCGCGTCCAAAATTGACGCCCCTGAGGTGGAAGTCGGCCTCGTTGGCACCGCAGACGAAGTCGGCCATGACGGCCACGCTGCGATCGACGACGAGCGGCAGGTCCCTCGGGACGCCGACGGGCCCCAGGTACCCGGGTTTGCAGCCCGTTGCCTGGACGATCTCGGCATCGCTTGCCCACCGCCAGCCGTCCATGCCGGGCAGCTTGCCGATCTTGACCTCGTTGCCCATGTGATCGCCGCGCACGAGCAACATGTGGACGCGGTCGCCGGCCCACGCCATCAGGCACTTCACGGTCCGGGACAAGGGCAAATTGAGCAGGCGCGCAACGTCCTCGCAGGTCGACAGCCCCGGGGTGGGCACCTTCTCCATCGCCTCCGCGGGCGCCGAACGGGCGGTCGCCGGCGCGACCGCCTCGGCCTTCTCGACGTTGGCCGCGTAGTTGCGATCCGTCGCTGTACGCGATCGCATCCTCGCCGGAGTCGGCCAGCACCTGGAACTCGTGCGACGACAACCCGCCGATCGCGCCCATGTCGGCCTCGACCGCGCGGAACTTCAGGTCTCATGCGCGTGAAGATGCGCGTGTACGCGTCGTACATCTTCCGGTAGCTCGTCATCATGCCGGCGTCGTCGACGTCGAAGCTGTACGCGTCCTTCATGATGAACTCGCGCGCGCGCATCACGCCGAAGCGGGGCCGGATCTCGTCGCGGAACTTGGTCTGGATCTGGTAGAAGTTGACCGGCACCTGCCGGTAGCTGCGGATTTCCTTGCGCACGATGTCGGTGATCACTTCCTCGTGCGTCGGACCCACGACGAAGTCCCGCTCGTGGCGGTCTTTGAGGCGCAGCATGTTGGGGCCCATCTTCGTGAAGCGCCCCGTTTCCTGCCACAGCTCCGCAGGCTGGACGACGGGCATCACGAGCTCGACGGCCCCTGCGCGGTTCATCTCCTCGCGAATGATCTGCTCGACCTTGCGCAGCGTGATGAGGCCGAGCGGCATCCACGTGTAGAGGCCGCTGCCCAGCTTCTTGATCATGCCCGCGCGAAGCATCAGCTTCTGGCTGACGACGTCGGCCTCGGCGGGGGCTTCCTTCTGGGTCGAGAGGTAGAACTGGGATACGCGCATGCGGGGGCGCCGGAAAAAAACGTCAATTATAACAAGACGCTACGGCGACTTCGAAGGCGCTATGTCCATGTACTGGTAGTGCGCCGAGACGCGCGACGGGTAGTAACCCATGACCCACGGTTGCACGAACGCGTTCTCGACGTCGTACGAGCAGCGGCATGACGGGCGCGTAGGTTTGCAGGATCTCGGTCATGGTGATCGCCGCCTTTTGTCGCGCGGCGTCGCTGTCGGCCACGAAGAACGCGTCGAGCGCGCGGTCGTAGTCCTTCGACTTGAAGCGCGACTCGTTCGCTTCGCCGCGGCTGCGTGCCGTAGAAGGTCTGGAAGATGGTGCCGATCGGGGTCGCGCTGCGGCCGTGGATGTTCATCATGAACTTGCCCTGCGCCGCCTCCTTGAACACGTCCTGCAGCGGCGTCGACTTGAAGTCGACGCGCACGCCGAGCGCGTCCATGTCGCGCTTGATCAACGTCTGGATCTCGCGCCAGACGTTGCCCGTGAAGATCGTTATCACGATCGTGAGCGGCTTGCCGTCCGGCTGCAGGCGGTAATTTTGCGCATCGCGCTTGTTGTAGCCGAAGCGGTCGAGGAGCGCAGCGGCCGCCGCCGGGTCGTACACGCGCTTCTTCGCGTTGGGATCGTAGCCCGCGATGCTCGGCGCGACGATCTGGTTGGTCGGCATGGCCTGTCCGTTGTAGACGACGTGGATCAGCGTGGCCACGTCGATGGCCGATGGACATCGCGCGGCGCAGCGCGACATGCGCGTTGTCCATGCCGCCGATCACCGGATCGTCCATGTTGACGTACAGCGAGCGCACCGAGTTCGACGCGTAGGGAACGCGCGTGATGCCGCGCTTGGCGAGCGCGGGATCGAGCTCGCCGTTCTTCACGAAGCGGCCGACCGCCTCGCCGCGCAGCTCGATGTAGTCGAGCTTGCTGCGGTCGAACTCCAGCACGCGAACGGGCTGCTCCTCGATGACCGAGTATCTCGATGCGGCCGATCGCCGGCAGCTTCTTGCCTTTCATCGAGCTCACGAGCTTGGCGAGCGTGGGGTCGCTGCTCTCCGGGAACGTGAGCGTCGCGGTACTTGGGATTGGCCTCGAGCACCACGCGCGATCCGCGCTGCCATTCCTTGAGGATGTAAGGTCCGGTGCCGACGGCGCGCGCCTGGATGTCGCCGCCGGCGGCCTCCACGACTTCGCGCGCGTGCGCCAGGACCGTGACGAGCATCGTCGCGACGATCGGGTAGTTGGGCTCGTGGAGCTTGAGCTGCAGCGTGTACCGGTCGAGCGCGCGCAGGCCTTCGACGGTCGCGTCGTAGTCGATCTTGCGCACCCGGCTTGCGCGCGGCCTCGACCACGTCGCGCATGCCGACGATGAGATCGCTGACCTGCGGGTCGCCGCCACCGCGCAGGTTGGGGTCGCAGGTAGCGCTTGATCGAGTAGACGTAGTCCTCCGCCACGAGCTCGCGTGGCTTGCCGTTGAACGCCGGATCGTCCGTGAAGAAGATCCCGGGCTTGAGCTTGATCGTCCAGGTCTTGCCGTCGGCGGAATACGGTCGGCAGCGCCGCCGCGGTGCGCGGCACCGGTCTTGGGCGGGTTACCGAGGTAATCCCACTCGTACAGTCCCTCGTAGATCACGGACGATGATCGCGCGAGTAGTTGTCCTGGAGCTGGACCGGATCGAGCGTGTCGATGTCGTCGCTTGCGAGGCGCAGCACCTTGTTGGGATCGGCGGCGTACGCGTGCCACGAAGCGACGAGAAGCACTGCTGCGGCAAGGGTCCTGAGCGTTATCATGCCGGCGGTCCGGCGGACGGCGAGGTGCTCGATGGTCATGGTTTTGCCCTTCGTGCTGGGGTTCGTAGCAGCCGTGCTTGCGTATGTCGGCGCGCGCCGCGCGGCGCTCGGCGCGGGCCTGGCGACGGTCGCCATCCAGGTTTGGTGGCTGTTCTACCACGCCACCGACAAGCTCGCCATCTCCCTCTAAATCCCCATGCAGCGCACGCTCGACACGCTCGCGCTGTACGGCATTTGCGCCGTGCTCGGCGTCGCGTTCTACTACCAGTTCGGACTCGGCGAGCTGCCGTGCCCGCTGTGCGCGCTGCAGCGCGTGGGATTCGTCGTCGCGGGCGTGGCGCTCGTGCTCAACTTGCGCGTCGGCTACTCGCCTGCGCATTACGGGCTCGCGCTGCTCTCGATCGTCGCGGCGGGCAGCGCGTCGTTGCGCCAGATCTCGCTGCACGTGATTCCGGACACCGGCCACTACGGCTCGGCGCTGTTCGGCTTCCACTTCTACACCCTGGCGTTCGTGGGCTACGGCGCGCTGGTCGTCTACATCGGCGCAATGCTGATGATCACGCGCAGTGTCGACGAGCGTTTGCGCGGGGAACCCGCGGGCGCAGCGGCGAAGCTCGCGTGCTGGATCTTCATGTTGCTCGCGGCGGCTAACGCCGCCGCGTTCCTGGCCGAGTGTGGACTCGGGCCGTGTCCGGACGATCCGACCGGTTACCTGTGGTGGCCGAAATCCTAGCCGGCTAGCGCACCACCAGCACGGGCACCGTGCTGTGCGTCAGGACCTTCGTCGTCTCGCTGCCGAGCAAAAGGCTCGCAATCCCGCGCCTGCCGTGCGACGCCATCACGATGGCATCGGCCTTCACCTTCTTGGCGACCTTGATGATCGACTCCCACGGAGCGTCCGTGATCTCGTGCACGACCTTGGTGTCGATGCCGGCGGTCTTTGCTTTCGCCGAGACCCGGTCGAGCACTTTCGCCGAGTCGGCTTTCGCGCGCTGGTTGTATTCCTTGCGTGAGATCATCCCGACGGACATGCCGTCCGCGTACATCGGCTGCGCCATGGCCGGTGTCGCGTGCAGGAACGTGATGTCCGCTCCGAGCGCTTTCGCGAGCTCGATCGCCTGAACGACTGCCTTGTCCGACAACTTCGAGCCGTCGGTCGGTACCAGCAGATGCTTGTACATCGTGCCTCCTCGCGTGTGAAGTCTTCTATGCCTGTTGATCATACGCTTGCGGTCGCGCATCCCCGTTGATATCGGTCAATCGTCGGCGTGCGACAATGCGCGCTGCATGGAGGATCCGCGCCAGTTTGCGACGCCCGAAGACGCGGACGCCCGCGCGCTCGAGGTGTATCGCCTCGTATTGGCAAGCCTTGGCGCCGCGACCGCGCAGGACGCCGACGCGTGCGATCGCCGGGTTGCCGCCGCGCTTGCGGCGATGCTCGCGCCGGACGACGCTCCACGGCTTGCGGCGCTGTTCGCGAACGTGCCGTCGGCCGACGTCTATCGCCACCTGTGGCGCGCTCTTGCAACCGTTACGCGCGAGCGCGCGTCGCTGCGCCGCGCGTTCGCGATTCCGGTCGTGGTGGTGGTCGCAGCCGAACGATCGGAAACGGCGGGCACTACGCTTCCCGCCGTCGTCGACGACGTCGACGTGCTCGTGTCGCTGATGCGCGAGCGCCGGGCGCTTGCGGGCAACGTGTCCTTTGCTCTGGCCAACACGCTCGCATCCGCCGAAGCGTTGTCCTTCCCGCAGTTGGGAAAGCTTCTCGCATGGGGCGACGGCGGCGATAGCGTCGAGGCATTGCCGCCTGCGCCGATCGTCGTCCACGGTACGGTCGAGTCCGTTCACTTGCGATTTCTCGCGGGCGCGGCGATCGCAGCGCCTGGCGCGGATCTGTTTCGGGAGCGCGAGCCCGGCGCGTGGGGCGTTCCGTTTGCGCAAACGCTGTCGCGCATGCTCGGCGCGCCCGGCGTGTCCGTGCTCGCATTGCCGCGCGCGCCGATGCCGCCCGTGGAAGCCGCGTGGCGAGGCGTCCTTGCGCAACGCGAAGTCGGGGCGCAGGTCTTCGCGAGCAATGCCATCCGCGCGATACGCGCACGCGTCGGCGAGCCGTCGGCGGTGATCAGCGTTCATCGCAGCGACGCGGATACGCGCGCAGGGGAAGTGCGTCTGTCGCTGTCGTCGCCGTTCGATCCGCGTGGAGCCGAAGGGTTTCGCTGCGTCCTGGCGCCGCTCGACCGCGTGGACGACGTCGTCGGAATGCTCGAATCGCTGCTAGCCGATTGCCGCCTGAACGACGTGCGGCGGATGCCCGGCGTTCACGCCGACCGCGACGCCGTAACCGGGCAACCGCTGCTGTTCAAGGCCGACGCGGCGAATCTCCTGCACTAGCAGGCTGCTAGAGCAGTGCCGAAGCCTTGCCCACCCCCACCTGTATGCCGCCGGTCGCGGCTTCGCGCCGGCGCACGCGGCCGGCGCCGCTGACGCTCTCCGTGACTTTGGGGTCGCCCAGGTAGTCCACGCTTCCCGCGCCCGAGATCGTGGCTTTCAAGGTCTTCTCGGCGTTGACGGTCACCTTGCCCGCCCCGGCGACGGTCACCGAGGCGTTTTGCGTGACGAGCTTGGCGCCGCGGAACTCGCCGGCGCCGGAAATGGTGATGGTCGCGTTGGCCGCGCGTCCCGCGACGTCCGCGCGCAAGGCGCCCGCGCCGCTCACCTTGAGGTCGCGGGCGTCGAGGTCGTCGATGCGAAGCGACGTGCCGCCTGCGCCGGACACGTGGAGATCCTCCGTCCGGAGCTTGGTGGCCGTGATCTTCACGGTCCCGGCGACGGCGATGGCGTCGACGTTGCGAAACGCGATCACAATCGACGGCTGGTTGTCGCGGCCGCCGGCGACAAGATCCCACCAATGCGCATGGTTCCTCGATTCGATGTACAGCGTCCCATCGCGCACCTCCGCCGTCACGACGCCTTGCTCGCGCGGGACGGCGGGAAGCGCGACATTTTCGGAGTCCCCCTGCACCAGGCTCACGTCCGCGCTTCCCGACACGTCGATCTTGCGGAACGGGGCGAGCGGCTGGGTGACCACGCTGACCGGCGCGCGGGCCGCTGGGGGCGGGCGGCGGCCGAAGCTGGACGAAACGGCGATCCAGGTCAGGAGGGCGGCAAGGGCAATGCATCCCAGGATGACGAGCGGCAGGGTTAAGCGGCGCATGGTCAGAGGAGGTCGGCGCGGGATCGTTCCCGCACTCGTTGGATGCGGTGAGCGGGCCGTTCGGATTCGCCGAACTTCGGTCTCGGCCGCGGTGCTCGCCTAGGGCCCATTCGTACGAATGTATAGTAGCGCCACCCTTCGCGTCACATTCCCGCGCCCACCATGAGTCTCGACCGCGTTCCTGCCGGCAAGGACATTCCGAACGACTGCAACGTCGTGATCGAGATCCCGATGCGTGCCGACCCGATCAAGTACGAAGTCGACAAGGAGACGGGCGCGGTCTTCGTCGACCGCTTCATGTCGACGGCGATGCACTACCCGTGCAACTACGGCTACATCCCGCAGACGCTGTCCGACGACGGCGACCCGTGCGACGTGCTCGTGCTGTCCCCGGTACCGCTCATCACCGGCGTCATCGTGCGCTGCCGCCCGATCGGCATGCTCAAGCTCGACGACGAGGCAGGCGGCGACGCCAAGATACTGGCCGTGCCGATCGACAAGCTGTCGTCGCTCTATCGCGATGTCAAGTCGCCTCGCGACCTGCCCCAGATCACGACGCAGCAGATCGCGCACTTCTTCGAGCACTACAAGGACCTCGAGCCGGGCAAGTGGGTGCGGGTCGGCAACTGGGTCGAGGCCGAGGACGCCCGCCGCGAGATCCTCGAAAGCGTGGCGCGCTACAAGAAGCCGCCGCCGCGCGCGAAGAAGTGACAGCCGTAGCGTTCGCCGAGACGCGCGGCGACTACGAGCTTTCCGACGATCCGGCGCGCCTCGACGTCGACGCCATTCACGCCTTTCTCGCGAGCGCCTATTGGTCGGTGGGCGTTCCGCGCGAGACGGTCGCGCGCGCGCTCGCGAACTCGCTCGCCTTCGGGCTCTACCATCGCGGCAAGACGGTCGGGTTCGCGCGCTTCGTGACCGACCGCGCGACGTTCGCCTACCTCGCGGACGTATTCGTGGTGCCCGAGCATCGCGGGCAAGGCCTCGCGACGTGGCTCGTGGGCACGGCGCTCACGCACCCTGACCTCGCGGGCCTTCGCAGGCTGCTCCTCGCCACGCGCGACAAGCACAAGCTCTACGCGCGCTTCGGATTTGCGCCGCTCGCGCGGCCGGAGCGTTTCATGGAGATCCACGATCCCGACGTCTACCAGCGCGCACAGTAACCCGGGAGCGCGGGGCGCCGTCCTCTTCCCCGCGTTGTTCGTCCTGCTCTGGAGCACGGGTTTCATCGCCGCGAAGTTCGGGCTGCCCTACGCGCCGCCGTACGGGTTCCTCGCGTGGCGTTTCGTGCTCGTCGCCGCGCTGATGACGTTCGTCGCGCTTGCCATGCGCGCCGCGTGGCCCAGGACGCCGCGCGAGTATGCCGACCTCGCGTTCGTCGCGATTCTCGTTCATGCGCTCTATCTCGGCGGCGTGTTCGTGTCGCTCGACGGCGGGATGGCCGCGGGCACGAGCGCGATGCTGGTCGGACTGCAGCCGCTCCTGACGTTCGTGCTCGCCCACTACTGGATGAAAGAGACCGTGAGCGGAAGGCAGTGGATGGGCCTGGTGCTCGGGCTCGCCGGCGTTTACTTCGTGGTGCGCCACAAGATCGACTTCAGCGGGGATCTCCGCGGCCTCGTGCCGTCGGTGGTCGCGCTCGTCGCCATCAGCATCGGGACGCTCTACCAGAAGCGGCACTGCGCGCACATCGACCTGCGCAGCGGATCGGCCGTGCAGTTCACCGTGTGCGCGTTGCTCTACATACCGCTCGCGCTGCTTCTCGATACGCGCGCGGTGCAGTGGACCGGCAGCTTCGTGTTCGCGCTCTCGTGGTCGGTGCTCGTGCTTTCCGTGGGTGCGATCTCGCTGCTCTATTGGATGCTGCGTCACGGCGCCGCGGCGAACGTGGCGCGGCTTTTCTACCTCGTGCCGCCGGTCACCGCGCTCGAGGCTTACCTTCTGTTCGGCGAGACGCTGGATGCGTGGGCGCTGATCGGAATGGCGCTCATCTGCTTAGGCGTGATGCTCGCGCGCCGCGCCGTAAAATAAGTGATGAACTCATTCCTCGCCAGATCGTCACCGATCCTCCTCAGCGTTCTGCGCATCATCACGGGATTTCTCTTCATCCAGCACGGGACGCAAAAGTGGCTGTTGTTTCCAAGCGGAACGACGCGCGCGACGGTTGAAAACCTGGGCGGTATCGCAGGGCTCTTCGAGCTTGTCGGCGGCGCGTTGATCATCCTCGGCCTTTTCACGCGCCCCGTCGCGTTCGTGCTCTCGGGCGTCATGGCGTTCGCGTATTTCATCGCCCACGCGCCGCAGGGCTTCTGGCCGATCCTCAACAAGGGCGAGCTCGCGGCGCTCTACTGCTTCGTGTTCCTGTATCTCGCGGCGGCGGGCGCCGGACCGTTGAGCCTCGACCGGGCGATGCGCAAGGTCTAGGAGAACTGCTAGCTTGTACGACCGTACAATCGGTGGATAGCATGCGCACCTGAGTTGGCCTTCCCGGCCAGGATGGGGGTGTGGCGATGAAAGCTGCACTGCGCATGGTCGTTGCCGCTCTCGCGGCGCTCGTGATCGCTTCAGCGGAAGCCCAGGTCCTCAACCTGAGCCATGACTTGGTCCCGCTCGGCATCGCGAGTAAGAACCTTACGCCGAACGATCCCACGCTCGATGCCCGCCCGTTGATACAGGCGGGCACTACTTACGCCGCCGTCAACGGGATCCTGAACATCACCGTCGACAAGGGAAATTACTACCTGTTAACGGATCAACAGTCGAACTCCACGGTCTTTTTCAACTGCATTCCGGGTCAGACTTTCGACCTCGCGGACTCGACCATCTTCTTCAGGGGGCCGTACCTGCCGAACGGCATCTACCTCTACTTCTGCAGCAACTACACGCTCAAGAACTTCAAGACCGACTTTCTCACGCCTCCATACACCCATGTCCAGCTGACGTCGGTCGATCCGGTAGCGCGCACGATCGGCTACGCGACGCTGCCGGGGTGGCCCAGTCCGACGTCGTTCAACGGTGTCATGGATCCGTTCGGGGCGGCCGGGGAAAACGCTTCCTGGCTGGCGGTGTTCCGCAACGGTTCGATCGTGCCGGGCACCACCCGATCGCTCGTGACACGCCCGGTCGCGGCGAACACGCTCACGCTGACCCAGGACGGGACGCCCTGGACACAAGCGGGCACGCTCGCGACGTTACGGGCGGGCGACACGATCGTCGTGACCCTGCGCGGCGGAGGACCGCCGATCCTCATCTGGGAGGGCAACGGCGTGAGGCTCGTCAACGTGACGATCCAGGGCTCTGCGGCCACGGCAGTGCAATGCATGATGTGCCGGAACTCGACCGTCGACAACGTCCGGGTTGTGCCGCGCCCCGGCACCGGGCTCCTCGGCTCCAACTCCGACGCCATTCACTTCGCGTCCGCCCGCGAGAACAACCACATCGTGAACAGCTACGTCGCCCGAACCATGGACGACGGGCTCGTGATGGACAACCAGCACGCAGCAATCGTCCTCTCCCAGACGTTGCCACGCCAGCTCCGCGTCAGGCGCGACCAGTACCTTGCGTTCCCGAACGGCACGCCTGTGAACTTCGTCGATCCCGCGACGACCCTCGAGTCGCCCGGCGCGACGATCGTCAGCCAAACCCCCCCGGGGCTGTTTTTCAACGGCGTGGTGGACCTGACCCTGGACCGGGATCTCCCGGTGTTGTCGCTGGGCACCGCGCTGGTGTACGCCGATCCGCTGACGCGCGGACAGGGATCGAGCATCACCGACAGCATCGCCGAGGACATGTTCGGCGGTCGCGGAATCTGGATCGCCGGCATGCGGGGTGTGACCATCGAGCGCAACGTCGTACGTCACACGAGCCTCGCGGGAATTGCCCTTACAACGTCCACCGATCCATTCGACACCGGCGACATCGGACCTCCGTCGCACGACGTGGTGGTTCGCGACAATGTCGTCGATGGCGCCCTGGGCCCGGCGGCGGCCGGAACCGGGACGCAGGTCGCGCTCGGCGCGATCGAGGTCGTGTCGACGGACAACCATCAGTTCGGCTTTGCCTCCGCTGCCGGGAATACCAACATCTCGATCGTCGACAACACGATCCTCGATTCCGGGCGCTCCGGCATCTGGGTCGGCGAGGTGAACGGTGGTGTGATCCAGCGCAACAAGATCATCGGGCACAACCGGCATGCGGAGCTGCCGATCTTCGGCATCCCGCCTCCCTTCGTTACGCAGGTAAACGCCGATTTCGCGGTCCCGTTGGTCGTGCGATACAGCACGGGCGTGACGAAGCAGGACAACGTCATTCATCCAACGGGTGGCCTTCGCGACGTGAACGGCGAAGGCAAGTCGGACCTCTTGTGGAAGAACGCCGCCACGGGCGCGACGGCGCTGTGGCTCATGAACGACACGGGGATCCTTTCCGCGGCGACGATTCTTTCCAATCCGAGTTGGCAGATCACCCACACAGGCGACTTCAACGCCGACGGCAGGACGGACTTCGTATGGCGCAATGCCGGCGGCTCTACCGCGATGTGGATGCAAAACGGGTTGGTCACCACGTCGTCCGTCACGCTGTTCAGCGACCCGAGCTGGGCGGTGCTCCGCACGACCGACCTCGACGGCGACGGCAAGAGCGACCTCGTCTGGCGCAACAGCGCGACGGGACAGATCGCCGCCTGGCTGATGAACGGGACGACGACGATCTCGACGGCGATCCTCTACGGCGATCCCAACTGGACGATCACGCACACGGGCGACTTCAACGGCGACGGCCGCATGGACCTCGTTTGGCGCAACAACGCGACGGGGGCGACTGCGATCTGGCTGATGGACGGATTGGCGCCGTCAACGGCGGGAGTCGTATTCACGTCGCTCACGTGGACAGTGACGCACGTCGGCGACTTCGATGGCGACGGCATGGACGATCTCGTCTGGCGCCACAGCGTCACCGGGCAGACCGCGATATGGCTGATGAACGGGCTCACGCCGTCTTCGAACGCGGTCATCCTCGCGTCGCTCCCGTGGGCGGTGACGCACGTCGGCGATTTCAACGGCGACGGCAAGCACGACCTCGTATGGCGCAACACCGCAACCGGGCAGACGGCGATCTGGCTGCAGAACGGCACCACGGCGCAAAGCAGCGCCTTGGTGATGTCCGATCCCAATTGGGTCGTGTCGCATACGGGGGACTTCAACGGCGACCGCAAGACCGACCTCGCCTGGCGCAACACGTCGAGCGGCGCGCTGGCGATCTGGCTCATGAACGGAACGGGATCGACCGGCTCCGCCGTCGGGCTGGTCGACCCCAACTGGAGCCTGAGCCCGGCCGAGGGCTTCTAACCTACGAGACGATGCGCGTCCGAGCGACGCGGTCGTGCAGGAACAGCCGGTCGCGGTCGACGTACGCCCACAGGAAGTTGAACGCGACGAGCCATGCCGCGTGCGCGCCCCATCCGTGGCGCGCGAGCGTCGCGTACGCAGCGACCGCGAGCGCGGGCCCGATCCACGTCGCGAGATAGCGCAACAGTGCGATCTTCGGCGTGACCACGCCGCCGCCCGCGCGCACGAGCCGCAGCTTCCACGTCTTCATTGCGAGCGTGCGCCGGCCGTTCGACCAGCACCATACGAAGTACGCCGCGAGGACCGCGAATACGAGGCAGAACAGGACAACCCGCTCGGGGAGCCCGGGCAGCACGAGCTCGCTGCCGCGCGTGGGCGTCACGAACGGAAGGAGCGCGAAGTTCGCGGCGAACATGACCGCCACCAACAGCAGCAGCTCGTAGACGAGCGCCGCAAACCTCCTCGCGAGGGGGGGGCCCACATTCGCGGTGACAGGTTGCTCGCTTCCCTCCGAGCCGTTCATGCGAGCGGCCCGAAGGGCAGGCGCGTAGCGCGCGTCCGTGAGCATGAGGGGTGGCCGACGACGCGGTCGGGGACGTCGCGCCGATCCGCCATGGAGGCCATGGCGCAATTCGCGGCTCGGGGCGGCCCTTCGCCGCTCATGGAGCGTTGCTCAGCGCTGGCGCTGGCCGTCGGGAGGCGTCATCGCCGGCGCCGGGATGCGCCCGCCCGGCGGCGCGGCGCGCGACTGGAACTCGCGCTTCTGATCGGGGGGCAGGTTCTGGTATTCCTGCCAGCGCTGGCGCACCTCGTCCTTCTTGTCGGGCGGCAGCTGGCGCAGCGACTTGTACTGCTCGCGCGCGGCCTGCCGCTGCTGCGGCGTGAGCTCCGACCATGAGCGCATTTGCTGCTGGATCTTCTGCTGGTCCTGAGGCGCCATCGACGGATAGCGCTGGGCGATGCCGCGCCATTTCTGCTTGCGCTGCGCGTCGAGGTTGTTCCAGTCGGGCGCCAGCGGCGCGAGAACTTCCTGCTCCTTCGGCGTCAGCTGGTTCCACGAAGGCGAGCCCAGGATCTGGGCCTGCGCCGATGGACTTTGGGCGAGTGCGAGCGAAAGCGCGAGGATCCCGATGGCGGCGGCGATCACCGCTGGTCGCTCGTGAGCCAGGTCTGGAAGCCGCGATCGACGTACGCGTCGATCGGCAGGTCGGACGTCAGGATCTCGACGTCGATCTCCGCGATTTCCCGCGTCTGATGATAGATTTGCCACTGCTGGTACCCGAACGCGGCGGCCGCGATCAGCAGGACCCCGAACCCCAGCCAGGCGCCCCGGCGCACGCCGGATCCTCCGCGCGTCGCCGCCGCCCGCCAGTGCATGCGCGATCCGGGACTCCGTCGCCCGCACCGGCTGCTCGGACAGGCGCGCGAGCGCCCGCGCCCGGGCCTGCTGCAGCTTGTACACGGTGCCCGCACGCAGGTCGGCCGTACCTCTGTCGAGGTAAGCCGTTATTTTCTTTGCGAATTCTTCCTGGTTGTTCATAGCTTAAGGCCCTTGGCGGACAGCATCCCGGCGAGGGCATGGACGGCGCGGGAGCAGTGGGTTTTCACGCTACCTTCGGAACACCCCATCGCGGCAGCGGCTTCCGCCACGTCCAGTTCCTCCCAGTAACGCAGCAGAAACGCTTCGCGTTGACGCGCCGGCAACCTCGAGAGCGCTTGCTCGATCAGCCTCAGAACCTGCGCTTGTTCGAGCTGGCGCGCGGGGTCGTCCGCGGCATTGTCATCCGATTTTGCCTGCAGGCTTTCGAGCGGGTCGTATTCCTCGTCTTTTTCGTCGCCTTTACCGAGCGACGAGAGCAGCGTTGTCCACGTGTTTCGGACCTTCTGCCGCCGGAAATGGTCGTGGATGGTGTTCTGCAAGATGCGCGCGAACAGCATCGGAAGCTCGTTTGGCGGCTTATCGGAGTATTTCTCCGTGAGTTTGAGCATCGCGTCCTGCACGATATCGAGCGCGGCGTCCTCGTCGCGAGTGGCGAACATCGCCTGCTTGAAGGCGCGACGCTCGGTTTCCGCGAGGAACTTGGAGATTTCGGCAGAGGTAGCCAGGGCAGTTCCAAGAATGTCGCGGGCGATTATAGGCGGTTCGCACCATCCGCCTCGAAAGCAGGCGGCGCGCCACATGTTGCATAGCCGCAATGCGCCCGTTGCACGCAGGCTTCGCGAGGTCCGCGCCGCCTTGACCGGCAGAGCGAAGCCGGGATATTCTGGCTTTCCCGGCACCTCTGGCGCCGGGATGCTGTACTGCAAAAACGGCCGTTCGCGATCCCTCCGGCGGAGCCACAAGCCCCGCGGAGCCTCCCAATGGATTGCGGATGGTGTTTTCCGACGTGGCGGCTTTTACCCGAGCCGGCTTGACGCAACACATGAGAGCGCCGTAACCCAAGGCGGCGCTACCGGGCGGTTTGCAGCGACCGGACGACGCACGCGCGTTGCCCGACCGTTCCTTCATCTAGCATCAAGGACTTGCCATGCAACTCACGGGTGCCGAAATCGTCATCCGCTGCCTCCAGGAAGAAGGCGTCGAGTACGTCTTCGGCTATCCGGGCGGCGCGGTCCTCAACATCTACGACGAGCTCTTCAAGCAGGAGAAGGTCAAGCACGTCCTCGTACGCCACGAGCAGGGCGCCGTGCACGCCGCCGACGGCTACTCGCGCTCGTCGACCAAGGTCGGCGTCGCGCTCGTCACGTCCGGGCCGGGCGTCACCAACGCGGTCACGGGCATCGCGACCGCGTACATGGATTCGGTTCCGATGGTGGTCATCACGGGCCAGGTGCCCACGCACGCCATCGGACAGGACGCCTTCCAGGAATGCGACACCGTCGGCATCACGCGTCCGTGCGTGAAGCACAACTTCCTCGTCAAGGACGTCAAGGACCTCGCGGTCACGATCAAGAAGGCGTTCTATCTCGCGGCGACCGGGCGCCCTGGCCCGGTGCTCGTCGACATTCCGAAGGACGTGACGCAGGCGTCGACCGAGTTCACGTATCCGAAGAGCGTGTCGCTGCGCTCGTACAACCCTGTCACCAAGGGCCACGCCGGCCAGATCAAGAAAGCCGTGCAGCTCCTGCTCGACGCGAAGCGGCCGATGGTCTATTCCGGCGGCGGCGTGGTGCTCAACGACGCCGCGCCGCAGCTCACGCGCCTCGTGCGTCTGCTCGGGTTCCCGTGCACCAACACGCTGATGGGGCTCGGCGGATTCCCCGGCACCGATCCGCAGTTCACCGGCATGCTGGGCATGCACGGCACGTACGAGTCGAACATGGCGATGCAGCACTGCGACGTGCTGCTCGCGATCGGCGCGCGCTTCGACGATCGCGTGATCGGCGATCCCGCGCATTTTTTCCGCAGCGACCGCAAGATCATCCACATCGACATCGACCCCTCGTCGATCAGCAAGCGCGTGAAGGTCGACGTGCCGATCGTGGGCTACGTCGCCGACGTGCTCGACGAGATGGTGAAGATCATCGAGTCCTCGCCGCAGCGTCCCGACCCGCGCCGCGCTCAAGGCGTGGTGGGGCGACATCAAGGAGTGGCAGCGCAAGGATTGCCTGAAGTACGACACCAAGAGCGAGCTCATCAAGCCGCAGTACGTGATCCAGAAGCTCTACGAGCTCACCAAGGGCGACGCGTTCGTCACGTCCGACGTCGGCCAGCACCAGATGTGGGCCGCGCAGTACTACAAGTTCGACAAGCCGCGCCGCTGGATCAACTCGGGCGGCCTCGGCACGATGGGCTTCGGCCTGCCGGCCGCGATGGGCGTGCAGCTCGTCAATCCCGAACGCGACGGTCGCGTGCGTGACCGGCGAGGCGTCGATCCAGATGTGCATCCAGGAGCTCTCGACCTGCAAGCAGTACCACCTGCCCATCAAGATCGTGAACCTGAACAACCGCTACATGGGCATGGTGCGGCAGTGGCAGGAGTTCTTCTACGGCAACCGCTACGCCGAGTCGTACATGGACGCGCTGCCCGACTTCGTGAAGCTCGCCGAGGCCTACGGCCACGCGGGCCTCAAGATCGAGAAGCCGGGCGACGTCGAGGGTGCGCTGCGCGAGGCGTTCAAGCAGAAGGAGCGCCTGGTGTTCCTCGACTTCATCACCGACCAGAAGGAGAACGTGTTCCCGATGGTGCCCGGCGGCAAGGGGCTGACGGAGATGATCCTGGCGGAGGAACTGTGATGAGACACATTCTTTCCATCCTGGCGGAGAACGAGGCGGGTGCGCTGTCGCGCATCTCGGGACTGTTCTCCGCGCGCGGCTACAACATCGACTCGCTGACGGTGGCGCCGACCGAGGACCCGACGATGTCGCGCTTCACGATCGTGACCACCGGCACCGACGACGTCATCGAGCAGATCACGAAGCAGCTGAACAAGCTGGTCGAGGTCGTCAAGGTCGTCGACCTCACCGACGGCAATCACATCGAGCGCGAGCTGATGCTCGTCAAGGTGCGCGCGTCGGGCAAGGATCGCGAGGAGATGAAGCGGCTCGCCGACATCTTCCGCGGCCGCGTGCTCGACGTCACCGACAAGAGCTACACGATCGAGCTCACCGGCACGGGCGAGAAGCTCGACGCCTTCCTGCAGTCGATCGAGCCGGGCGTGATCCTCGAGACGGTGCGCACGGGCGCGTCGGGGATCGGGCGCGGCGAGCGGGTGTTGCGGGTATGAGACCTCCCTCTCCCGCTTGCGGGAGAGGGTTGGGGTGAGGGTTCTAACAGGGAAACCACAATCATGATGAAGGTGTACTACGAAAAAGACGCCGACCTCTCGCTCATCAAGGGCAAGAAGGTCACGATCGTCGGCTACGGCTCGCAGGGCCACGCGCACGCGCAGAATCTCAACGATTCCGGCGTCAAGGTGACGGTCGGTCTGCGCAAGGGCGGCGCGTCGTGGGACAAGGCCAAGAAGGCCGGGCTCAAGGTCGCCGAAGTAGGCGAAGCGGTCGCCGGCGCCGACGTCGTCATGATGCTGATGCCCGACGAGCACATCGCCGCGGTCTACAAGAGCGAGGTCGAGCCCAACATCAAGAAGGGCGCGACGCTCGCGTTCGCGCACGGCTTCAACATCCATTACGGCCAGGTGCAGCCGCGCGCGGACCTCGACGTCGTGATGATCGCGCCGAAGGCGCCGGGCCACACGGTCCGCTCCACGTACGCCGCGGGCGGCGGCGTGCCGATGCTGATTGCCGTGCACCAGGACGCCTCGAAGAAGGCGCGCGACGTGGCGCTCTCTTACGCGGCGGCGATCGGCGGCGCGCGTGCCGGCGTGATCGAGACCAACTTTCGCGAAGAGACCGAGACCGACCTGTTCGGCGAGCAGGCCGTGCTGTGCGGCGGCACGGTCGAGCTCATCAAGGCGGGCTACGAGACGCTCGTCGAAGCGGGCTACGCGCCGGAGATGGCGTACTTCGAGTGCCTGCACGAACTGAAGCTCATCGTGGACCTGATCTACGAGGGCGGCATCGCCAACATGAACTACTCGATCTCCAACAACGCCGAGTACGGCGAATACGTGAGCGGTCCGAAGATCATCACGCCGGAGACCAAGAAGGCGATGAAGGAGATGCTCACGCGCATCCAGACCGGCGAGTACGCGAAGGACTTCATCATCGAGAACCGCGCGGGCGCGCCCACGCTGTCGGCGCGCCGCCGCATCATGGGCGAGCACTCGATCGAGGTCGTGGGCGAGAAGCTGCGCTCGATGATGCCGTGGATCAAGAAGAACAAGCTGGTGGACCAGACGCGCAATTGAGAAAGAAATACCCCTCACCCCGGCCGTCTCCCCGCGAGCGGGGAGAAATGGGGGCGTACCCTATTGAATTTCTCGCGGCAGATAAAAGGGTACGCCCCTGTTTCCGTCCGGTGCGGGGAGAGGGTTGGGGTGATGGGCGACGTATTCGCGATCAACGCGGATGGGCAGGCCTCGTCATGCTGCTCGTTGTCGTGCTCATCGTCGCGTTCCTCTCCAAGGACGCGCTCATGAAGTACCTCGGGTCGGCGCAGACGGTGCAGCGCGCGGGCCCCAAGACCCAGCTCGATCCCACGTCGAGCGATGCCACGGCTCCGGCGCCCGCGAACGCGATTGACCGAGCGCGAGGTCTGCAGGACATGCTGCAGAAGGAAAGCGAAAAGCGAGGCGGGGATCCATAACGGGGCATAATTCGCCTCGACGCCGTCAGGGTCCACGAATGGCCAGCGACAACTATCCGCATCCGATCATCGCCCGCGAGGGATGGCCGTTCATCGCCATTGCGGCGATCGCTGCCGTCGCGCTGTCGTACTTCGGCTACTGGATATTCGCGGCCATCGCGTGGCTCGCACTGGTGTTCATCGTGCAGTTCTTCCGCGATCCGGGGCGCGCATCGCCGGCCGGCGATAAGATCGTGCTCGCGCCCGCCGATGGCCGGGTCGTGGTCGTGGAAAAGGCACGCGATCCCTACCTCGACCGCGATGCGCTCAAGATCAGCGTGTTCATGAACGTCTTCAACGTCCACAGCAACCGAAGTCCGGTCGACGGCAAGGTGGTGAACCGCTGGTATCACCCCGGCTCGTTCGTCAACGCCGCGCTCGACAAGGCGTCGCTCGAGAACGAGCGTAACGCGCTGCACATCCGCACGCCCGCCGGAGACGACGTGACGTGCGTGCAGATCGCGGGCCTGGTGGCACGACGCATCCTCTGTTACGTCGAGCCGGGCGCCGACGTCTTGCGCGGGCAGCGCTACGGCTTCATCCGATTCGGCTCGCGCGTGGACGTCTACGTCGATCCCGCGGCAAAGCCGCGCGTGGCCGTCGGCGACGTCGCGTCGGCCGCAGTCACCGTTCTCGCCGAGCTGCGCTAGCTCGCGACGCGCCATGATCGACTACGGTCACGAGCGCGCGGTGCAGAAGAACCGCGTCCGCCGGCGCGGCATCTACATCCTCCCGAACCTGTTCACGCTCGCGGCGCTGTTCTTCGGCTTCTACGCGATCGTGCAGGCGATGAACCTCAACTTCGACCAGGCGGCGATCGGCATCTTCGTGGCGATGGTGCTGGACAGCCTCGACGGCCGCGTCGCGCGCCTTACCAAGACGCAAAGCGCGTTCGGCGCGGAATTCGACAGCCTCGCCGACATGGTGTCGTTCGGCGCGGCTCCCGCGCTCGTCATGTACGAATGGGTGCTGCGCGATCTCGGCAAGCTCGGATGGGTCGCGGCATTTCTCTATTGCGCGGGCGCAGCGCTCCGCCTCGCGCGCTTCAACACGATGCTCGACGTCGCTGACAAGCGCTGGTTCACCGGCATCCCGAGTCCCGCCGCGGCGGCGCTCGTCGCCGGTTTCGTCTGGATCATGGACGACTACGACATCGACCCGCAATCCGTGCGGTGGTGGGCGTTGTTCGTGACGGTGTTCGCGGGACTGACGATGGTGACCAATCTCAAGTACTACAGCTTCAAGACGATCAACCTGCGCAAGAGCGTGCCCTTCATAACCGTGCTCACCGCCGCCGTCGCGGTCGGCCTCACCGCGCTGCAGCCGCCCCTCGTGCTGTTCGCCGGATTCGTCGTGTACTCGCTGTCGGGCTACGTCGTCTCGTCCTGGTTGTACCTGCGCCGTACCCGGTCCGGCGCGGCGCGTTGAGCGCGCAAGAGGGCGCCCACGTGGTGACACCCGCGCGGATCGCGGTGCTCGTGCCCTGCTACAACGAAGCGCTCACGGTTGCCAAGGTCATCGCCGACTTTCGCGCGGCGCTGCCGGGTTGCACTGTCCACGTCTACGACAATCGCAGCAGCGACGGCACGGGCGACATCGCCCGCAATGCGGGCGCAATCGTGCGTCGCGAAGAGCGGCCGGGCAAGGGCGGCGTCATGCGCCGGATGTTCGCCGAGATCGATGCGGACATCTACGTCGTGACCGACGGCGATGCCACGTACGACGCGACGCGCGCACCGGAGATGATCGAGCGCCTGCGGCGCGACGATCTCGACGTTGTCACGGGCATTCGCGACCACGGCAATCGTGACGCTGCCTACCGGCGCGGTCACCAGTTCGGCAATCGCATGTTCAACTGGTTGCTCGGCACGCTGTTCGGCGAGCGGCCCACCGACATGTTCTCCGGCTATCGCGCGATGTCGCGCCGCTTCGTGAAGTCCTTTCCCGCCGAGGCGCGCGGGTTCGAGATCGAAACGGAGCTCACGGTGCACGCGCTCGAGCTGCGCGTTCCCACGGCGGAGGTCGTGACGAGCTACTTCGAGCGGCCCGAGGGGTCGACCAGCAAGCTTTCGACGTACAGGGACGGCCTGCGCATCCTCTACACGATGGCGCGCCTCTTCCGCGATGTACGGCCCCTGCCGTTCTTCTTCGCGTTCGCGGCGCTGTTCGCGGCCATCGGGCTCGTGCTAGGCGCCGAGGTGGTCGCGGAATACATCGCGACGGGCCTCGTGCCGCGATTGCCCACTGCCGTGCTTGCGACCGGCCTGATGCTGCTCGCTTCGCTGTCCGTGGTGTGCGGCATGATCCTCGACAGCGTCGCGCGCGGAAGGCGCGAAGCGAAGCGCCTCGCGTATCTCGCCGCGGCCGATCGCCGCTAGGCGGCGCTAGGGCAGGCAGCCCGGCGCGTTCCGGTTTCCGCCAAAGCGGAAGGCCTCGAAGGCGATTGTGCCGTCCCGCTGGCGGTATGGATGGACATACGGTGCAGACCAGCGCAAGGCGTCCTGCAACGCGCGCGCTCGCGATGCGCGGTCGCCGTCGATCAGGCCTACGACGACGTCCCGGCCGCCGCACAGTGCGCGGCGGAGTTGCGCTTCGTTCAGGATCGGCTCCATCTCGTAGCGCGCGTGGGTGAGAAACGCGACGGGCATGAACAGTCCCCAATCGGGGAAGGCGAGCAGGTCGTCGCCGGTCCCCGCCGCAAGATCCGAGCCGAATCGGTTGATCGCGTCCGAAAAGGTGGCGACGCCGCCGGTGCGCTGGAGCATGGCAATCTCGCGCGAGTCGGCGGCGACATTGAGCGCAAGCAGAACGCATCCGGCCACCCACACGCACGCCCGGACGAGCATCGCGCCAAACCGCGTGAGGAGTGACTCGGCGCTCGCTGCAAGGGTAACGTACACGAGTGGGACCAGCGGCATGAAGTGATGACCGGCAAGTCGCGTCCCGAACACCAGCGTGCCTGCGACGTACGAGGCGAGCAGGCCGACCAGGACGCGGACCATCCACGACGAGATGCGCATCCGCTCGATCGCGAGCCAGCCGGCCAAGGGAAGCGCGACGAGCGCGACGGCCTTCCAACGCTCGACCGCGCTGCGCGAATCTTCGCGAAACATGAGCGTGCGATGCCAGCTGTCGGTAAGGACCATGTCGAACATCTCGACGAGATGATCGAAGCGCTCGGCGAGGGACCCGTTTCTCGCAGCGAGGCCGAGGCCCGGCTCCACGGAGATCAGGTGACTCCACGCGCCGCGGATGCTTTTCATGTCATAGGCGATCAGCGCGTAGCCTGCAACGTAGGGAGATGCGCCGAGGGCGATGCCCAGGCAGAGCCAGCCGACGTTGCGCATCCGGTTCCTGCCCGACGGCAGCCGAGAGGCCGCGATCAGCAGGCACGGCAGGAAGAAGGAGTAGATGAAGTAACCGAAGCACGCGAGGCCTGCCATCCCGCCCGAGACGATCAACCATGCCGTCCGCTTGCGATCGACTGTGTCGCGCGCACGCATAAGCGCGCCGACGGTGAGCATCAACAACGCAAACGGCGCCATCGTGATGTAACCTTGCGTTCGGAACGCGAACACGAACGCAGGGTCGAGCGCGAGCGCGATGCACGCGCCCGCGGCAAGCCAGCGGCGCACGCCGCCGCGCAGCAGCAGCCAATAAGAGGCCGCGAGGACGCCCAGCGCGAAGCACATGTGCACGAGACGGAGGCCCGTCACCGACATGCCGAAGATGGCGAACAGCGGCAACCCCAGCCAGAATTGCATCGATCCGTGATGGAGGCCGACGAGCACCGGGAATCGATGCAGGAGATCGTTGCCCGGGGGCGCCCACCCGGCAAACGAGCGCGCGCCGGAGCCGAGGATGCGGGCGACCATGTAATCGGGGTTCACGGCGTCCATGTAGATGCCCGGAAGCTCGATCTCGCGCGAGCCCACGAAACCATACAAGGACGCCACCAGGAGGAACGGCCACCAGCGTGCCCAGCCACCCGACACGGGTTGTTGCGCGCCAAGTGCCGGCGCGTTCATTTCAGCGCAGTTGCTCGCGCTGCAGGGGGCACAGCTCGATCGGGCTCGCCACCATCTTCGTTCGAATTTCCGTACAGGATGCCTGGATGCGCTCGAGGCCGTATGCGTGCAGCGCCAGCGAGCCGCTGCCGGCGGGGAACGTGAGCTGGTACATCGGTCCCTGGTGGTCGCGCACTGCATTGCGCACCGTCTCCTGGAGCTTGTTGCGGCGCGCGGGATCGTTGATCGAGTTCACGATGCCGAAGTGCCGGGCGTCGGGCGGCAGGAAGGGCAGGACGTAGCCCACCGGGGCGTCGGAAGTGATTAGAACGAGCGCGTTGCGGTCGACTTGCGGAACGCTGACGTTGAACCATCTGCGTTCGAACTTCACGTGCCACCAATCGGCGAATCTTGTCGTCGATACGATCGCGACGGCCGCAACGATCGCGGCGCCCGCGAGGTAGCCTGGGCGCAGCAGGCGCTGCAGCAGCATGACGATGATCGCTCCGCAGAGCAGGTCGAGCGTGACGATGTAGCGGTAGATCGAGTGCTGGGCCGTCCAGATGAGAAACGAGAGCATCACGAACACCGCTATGATCCGCCACGCCGCGCTGACGGCGCGCGGAGGCAACGGATGCGGTCGACGTGCGAATTTGGTCGAAAGCCACGCTGCGCCCGCCACGATCGCGAGGGTCCACGCAACCGGGAACCGTGCGTCGCGGTAAGGGACCTCGGTGACGAAGCCTTCGCCAGGCCCGATGAGGTGGAACGGGAACATGAGCCAGCCCTCGACGCTATGGGGTCCATACCGGCGCGCAAATACGGGGGTCGCGTCCCACCACGGCGACTGGAACCAGTCGTTGAAGTACGGGAACAGCGGGCTTTCGAAGTGCGACCACAAAGCCAGGGCCCACGGTCCGAGGGTGAGCGTGATGCCGGCGACCACGCCCGCGCCAAACAGCACGGCCTCGCGAAACGATCCGCGCACGCCCTTTGGTCCGCGAGGCGTGCGAACGAGGATGGCCACGCACAGGGCGACCGCGAACATCGCGGCGGTGAGCTTGCCGCCGGTCGCGATACCGACCAGAACGCCTGCGAGGCAGACCGCCCCCGGCGGCATCGCGCCGGCATTGGTGCGCAGCGCCCCTCTCACCACGAGCCAAAGCGCGGCCATGACGAGTGCAACGCCGGGCCACTCGTTCATCGTGGTCCCGAGTGTCGCGACACCCATCGCGGACGTCATGCCGATCGCGAATGCGCATACGACGGCGATGGCGCGCTCGCGCGGCGGCAGGTCGTCGAACAGCAAGGGCAGGAGCTTCGCGAAGAAGAAGGCCGCCACGCCGGTCGGGATCGCGAGTGCGAATGCGATTACGCGCGGTGGCCAGTTCCACTGCACCATTGCGTAGAACGGCAGGTCGAAGAGCGGGTTGTGGAACGTCTGCAGCTGCGCGGCGGCGATGTCGCGGTCGAAGATGCGGCCGGTCCACCACGCCCACGGGTTGTAGTAGTGGTAGTTCTGGAGGTCCCAGTTGGCATCCTGTCCTCGCAGCAGCGATACGAGGCCGGCAACGACCACGAGCGCGACGAGCAGCAACGCGTCGCGCAGCAACGAGCGGTTCGTCATGGGCACCGCGAGGGAAGTGGCACGTGTCAACGGCGGACGTTCGATCGGGGTGGGGGGCCTCGGTCGCGCCGCATTATGCCAGCACGGTGTCAGCGCGAATCGTCGTCCTTGTGTACGAGGCGGCAAAACTCGAGCGGGCTCACAGGCATGCGAGCAGAACGACCCATCCACGAGGGTGTTGCGCGGCGAGTATCTCCGGCGGTTGCCGGCGTGCGACTTGTGTCAAGGCGCGACCGGAAGTGTGCTCGAAAGCGATACGTTCGCGGCGTCGCCCCCGGCTTCGCCGGCGTGGAATTGCTGAAGCACGCCAACGCGAATGCGCCAGGCAGGGTCCGGAAGAACGTCGTCACCGGCGTCGATCTCGAAAATGAGCTCCGCGCATCCGGGTGGCACGAGCGTGCGCATCAGGCGTGACTCCTGCAGCACGATCAGCTGGTCGGCCAGGACGCGTCCTGCGCCCCACAGGCGAACCCGGTATGGCGTGCCCTGCGTCGCTACGGCGAAGTAGCGGACCAGGAGCAGCGTGGATTGCGCTTGCGGCGGAATGTCGACGCGGCTGTGCGCAGTCAGGTTCGCGAGCGAGCGAACGCCGTGCGCCTCTTGAATCCAATGCCAGTCGGTGCGCGGGTACCACGCCTCGAGCTCGTCACCGGACTCGCAGGTTGGCAGATCGGGCAGCAGAGGGTTGGCCAGCGGGTCGGCTGCGGCCTCGTCCTCGCGGACGAGGCCGTCGGGATCGACCTTTACCGGTCTGCGAAAAAGGGGAGGGTCGCGGAGCGTTGCCGGCAGCTTGCGCACCACCGCACTGAGCGCGCTGCCGAAGAGCTCGGCGCGCCACTCTTCCTCGCTTGCATAATCCGACCGCCGCTCCAGAACGCGCGCCAGCGAGGCGGCCATCGCGTGTACCTGGCATTCGGTGGGCATGCGATAGCCGAGCAGCCGCTCCGTGGCCCCGAGTCGAGATTGCGCGATCCCGACCGCCTCGCGCAGGCGCGCACGAACCATCGCCTGCAACGCGCGGCCATGACCCGATTGCGCGAGGATGCGCTCCTCGAAAGCGCCCAGCAGTCCGTGTATCGAGAGCTTGCGCTCGACCACGTCTCCGAATTCGGCGAAGGTCTCCATGTAGAGCGACAGCGGAATTCGGTCGTTCTCGACCATCCCGAACAATTGCTCCGGGCGCGCGCCTCCGAAGGGCGAGGAGATCGTCGGCAGCAGGCCCGCGTCGCGCAGATGCAGCTCGAAAGGTGTCAGGCTGTCAGGCCTGTTGCTCGCGAACGCGTGGAAGCAGCACAGCCGCGCGCATGGCTCGTTGTGAAGAATCAGGATGCCGCCGGGCTTGAGCACGCGGAACATCTCGCGCAGCACCACTTCCGGACGCAGCGTATGGTGAACGGACGCGGATACGAACACGGCATCGAAGCAGTCCGACGACAGCGGCAGGTCCATGAAGTCGGCTGCGACGAGCGTCGCGTTCCCGCCGATGCCCGCGCGCTCGGCCTGCTTGCGGCCGTCGCGCAGCGCAGCCGCGGACAGGTCTGTCGCTACGCATTGGCTGCCGCGCTCCCCCGCGATCATGTGTCCCGTGTAGTGCCGGTAGGCGCCGACTTCGAGCAGGCGCGCGCGCTTCCAGTCGAGGTCGGGCAGGTAGTCTCCGACCGCGATGAAGATGCGGTCGCGGTGCGATCGGCTCTCCGCGTCGATACTGGCGTCGGCGGTGAAGGCATGCCACGCCTGCTCGCCGAACTGAGGTGCGTCGAGATCGAGCGCCACGAGGCCTTAGAACGAGCCGACGTCGATGACGCGCCGGAGAACCTCGGCGCGCGCACTGTCGCCGGAGTCGGCGTGCCAGCGCACCATGAGGTTCGGCGCCGGTGCCGCCTCGAACTTCGCGGAATGGAACGTCTCGCGCATCGGCTCGTCGCCCACCATGGCCCACAGCGCCGGCAATTGCGCGAAGCGCCTGGACGCTTCATCGAGCAGTCGCCGGCCGACACCGCCGCTGCTGCGAAGCGCGGTCTGGTGCGATGCGGGCATTCGGCGGATCGCGCGTTCGTCGAGAACCAGTCCGCCGCAAAAGCACAGGTCGTCGCGTACCGTGCAATGAACATACCCGACGACGACGAAACAGTTGCGCGCGGCTTGATAGAAAGCGACGAGATGCGAATTGAAGCCGGGGAGCTCGTCGCCGAAGGCTTGCCGGAATATCTCGCCGGCGAAGAACGCGCCGTCTTCGACCTCTTCGACGCGGATGAGATCGTTCGCAGGGATGGAGGGGAGGGCGGCCACGGGCAACAGGTCGTCTGGCTATGCTCGGGAGTCTACAACGGCGGCGCCACGGGTCGCGCGGCATTATGACAGCACGGCGTCAGCGCGAATCGTCGTCCTTGCGCACGAGGCGGCAAAACTCGAGCGGGCTCACGGGCATATTCGTCGGGATCACGGCGCACGCGGTCGTGCGCCTCAAGCCGTGCATCTCGACCGTTTGCCATCCCTCGGTGAGCGGATACGAGAGCTGGTAGAACTCACCCTTGTGATTGCGTATGAGATCTCGAATCTCTTGCGCCAGCAGCGACCCGTGGTAGGGCTTGACCAGCGTGTTGAGCGCGCCGACATAGCGCGATGTCGGAGGAAGCATGGGGATGTAGTAGGACACCGCCTCGCCGGTCGTGATGAGCACGAGGCCGTCGGGCTGGACGATGGGCATCGACTTCACCTCGAACCAGCGATTGCCGAACGGCACGCGCCCCCAGTCGGCGATGCGTGTCGTGGCGACCAGCGCAACGGCGCACGCCACGAGCGCGCCGAGCGCCGCGCGGCGTGGCAGAAGCGCGAGCAGGGTCGAGGCGATGACGACGCCTGCGAGAGCGTCGAGCGGCAGCAGGTAGCGGTAGATCGAGAACGCGAGGGTCCACAGCACGAACGAGGCCGCGCAGAACCACGCGACGAGGCGGAGGCCATGCCTTTCGGGTCCTGAGCGACGTCCGCGCGCGCGACGGCAGGCCCAGGCAATCGCGGCAACGATCGCGAGCGCCCAAAGGAACGGCAGGCGCCCGTCGCGATACGGGATTTCCGCGACAAAGTACAGCGGCGGGTCCCAGAGGGCGAACGGAAAGACGATGAATTCGGCGAAGCTTCGCGGTCCGAATTCGCGGCCGGGAATGGCCTGCGCTTCCCACCACGGCGACGCGAACCATTGGTTGGCGTAAGGGAATATCGGATTGCGGAAATGCGTCCACAACGCGTAGCCCCACGGGCCGTACGCGATCGCAAATCCGCACACGGTGCCGAGCGCGAACCACGACGCGTCCGCGACACGCAGGCGCGGGCCGCGCACGAGGAGCGCGATGCACATCGCGAGCGCGAACGGCGCAGCGGATCAGCTTCGCGCCGGTCGCGAAGCCGGCCGCAAGTCCGGCGACGACGAGCGCACGCCGCGCGATCGATCCTGCTCCGTCCTGCGCTCGCACGAGCCACCACAGCGCGAACACGACGAGCGCCGCGAGCGGCCACTCGTTCATCGTGTTGGCAAGCGCTCCCAATCCCATCGCGGAGGTCGTGCCGACCACGACGGCGCATGCGACGGCGATCCAGCGTTCGCGCGCGCCCAGATCGGCGAACAGAATCCACGCGAGCTTGTATACGAAGAAACCCGCGAGCGCTGCCGGGATCGACAACGCGAACGCGATGACGCGCGGCGGCCAACCCGCGCTGACCATCCCGAAGAACGGAAAGTCGAGCAGCGGATTGTGGTACGTCTGGATCTGTGCGGCCGCGATGTCCCAATCGAAGATGCGGCCGTTCCACCACGCCCACGGGTTGTAGTAGTGGTAGTTCTGCATGTCCCAGTTGGCGTCCTGCCCGAGCAGGGACGACCCCGCGCCCGCTGCCAGGATCAGCACGAGAAGCACGGTCGCGTCCGCGAGGACGGGGTGTCGGGGTACTTGCAGGAGTCCTCTTGCGGCGCTGCGTCAAAAGGCGTATGTTAGCTGGATGAGCAGCAATTCCATCGCCGCCGTCAGCCCCCGGACCTCGCTGTCCGCGCTTGCGCTGATTCTGCGCGGCCTGCTGCTGCGCCTCGCGCGCACATAACCCACACCCCAATTCGAGCTGTGCCCGTGCCGTCCAGCGTGACCGGACAGCGAAGCATCATGTTCCGCACGTGACGCGCGTCATTCGCGCCCGAGGAAGACCATGAAGATCGACCCGATCCGTGAAGTACAAGCCGTTCCAGCCCATCGCGCTTGCGCGACCGCACGTGGCCCTCGCGCGTGATCGACGAAGCCGCCCGTATGGTGCAGCGTCGACCTGCGCGACGGCAACCAGGCGCTTGATCGAGCCGATGGACGCCGAGCGCAAGCTCCGCATGTTCCGGCTGCTCGTGAAGATGGGCTACAAGGAAATCGAGATCGGATTTCCTGCCGCGTCGCAGACGGACTTCGACTTCGTGCGGCTGCTGGTCGAGCAGGACCTGATCCCGGACGACGTCAACGTGCAGGTGCTCACGCAGGCGCGCGCGCCGCTCATCGAGCGCAGCTTCGAGGCGTTGAAGGGTGCCAAGCGCGCGATCATGCATCTTTACAACTCGACGTCGACCACGCAGCGGCGCGTCGTGTTCAACCTCGATCGCGACCGGCATCAAGCAGATCGCCGTCGACGCCGCGGTCGTCGTCCGTGACTGCGCGTTGAAGCAGCCCGACACCGAGTGGACGTTCCAGTATTCGCCGGAGAGCTTCACCGGCACGGAGCTCGATTTCGCGAAGGAGGTCTGCGACGCCGTGCTCGACGTGTGGCAGCCCACGCCCGCAGCGCAAGGCGATCGTCAATCTTCCCGCGACGGTCGAGATGGCGACGCCCAACGTCTACGCCGACCAGATCGAGTGGATGCACCGCAACCTCGCGCGCCGCGACAGCATCGTGCTCTCCCTCCATCCGCACAACGATCGCGGCTGCGGTGTCGCTGCGGCGGAGCTCGGCGTGATGGCCGGCGCCGACCGGGTCGAAGGCTGCCTCTTCGGCAACGGCGAGCGCACCGGCAACGTGTGCCTCGTGACGCTCGGCCTCAATCTTCACTCGCAGGGCATCGATCCGGGCATCGACTTCTCCGACATCGGCGAAGTCATCCGCACCGTCGAGCACTGCAACCAGTTGCCCGTGCATCCGCGCCATCCCTACGGCGGCGAGCTCGTGTTCACCGCGTTCTCCGGCTCGCACCAGGACGCGATCAAGAAGGGACTCGCAGCGCGCGCGCGGACCTCGCGCGCGGCAACGAGGTGTGGGACGTGCCTTACCTGCCGATCGATCCGGCGGACCTCGGGCGCACCTACGAGGCCGTCATTCGCGTCAACAGCCAGTCGGGCAAGGGCGGCATCGCGTACCTGCTCGAGCGTGACTACGGGCTCGCGCTGCCGCGTCTGCTGCAGATCGAGTTCTCGCAGGTGATCCAGGAGATCACCGACGCGACGGGCAAGGAGCTCTCGTCGGCGGAGATCCACGAGGCCTTCGAGCGCGAATACCTCGCGATCGCCTCGACCCGGTCCACTATGTCGGCCATCGCGCGCAGCACAACGGCGTCGACGGCACGGTCGAGCACCTGACCGCGCACTTGCGCGTGCACGACGTCGAGACGGTCCTGCACGGCGCAGGCAACGGACCCGGTCGATGCGTTCGTCGCTGCGGTGCGCTCGGGCTTGGGCTTGCCGATCCACGTGCTCAACTATCACGAGCACGCGATCGGCGCGGGCGAGGACGCGATGGCGGTGGCGTACGTGCAGCTGCGCGTGGGCAGCGATCGCACGATCTACGGCGTGGGCCGCGACGCGAACATCGTCACCGCGACGCTGCGCGCGCTGACGAGCGCGATCAATCGCGGCATCGCGCAGCGCATGTTGACGATTCGCTCGGGAGAGACGGCGGTGGCCTGATAAAATTCGGGATCGCTCGCCATGCGCGGGCGGTCCATCGATTCTTCTCAAGAGCGGCCCTCCCATGAGCAGTCCCACGTATGGACCCGGTGTGCAGATCACCGGCCGCATCACGCCCGAGTACGCGCAGATCCTGACCCCCGAGGCGGTCGCGTTCGTGGTCAAGCTGCAGCGCGCGTTCGGCGGACGCCGCAACGAGCTCCTCGCCCGGCGGGCAGCGCGTCAATCCGAGTTCGACGCGGGCAAGCTGCCCGACTTCCTGCCCGAGACACGTGCGATCCGCGAAGGCGGCTGGACCTGCGCACCCGTCCCGGCCGACATTCAGGACCGTCGGGTCGAGATCACGGGTCCCGTCGACCGCAAGATGATCGTCAACGCGCTCAATTGCGGTGCGTCGGTGTTCATGGCGGACTTCGAGGACGCCAACACGCCGCGCTGGGACAACAACCTGCAGGGCCACGTCAACCTGCGCGACGCGATCCGCCGCCGCATCGATTTCACGTCGCCCGAAGGCAAGGCCTATCGCGCTCAACGACAAGACCGCGGTGCTGTTCGTGCGTCCGCGCGGATGGCATCTTCCCGAGAAGCACGTGACGGTCGACGGCCAGCCGGTGTCGGGCGGCATCTTCGACTTCGGCCTCTACTTCTTCCACAACGCGAAGGAGCTGCTCGCGCGCGGCAGCGGGCCGTACTTCTACCTGCCGAAGCTCGAGTCGCATCTCGAGGCGCGCCTCTGGAACGACATCTTCGTGATGGCGCAGGACGAGCTCGGCGTGCCGCGCGGATCGATCAAGGCGACCGTGCTGATCGAGACCATCCTCGCGGCGTACGAGATGGACGAGATCCTGTACGAGCTGCGCGAGCATTCCGCCGGCCTCAACGCCGGACGCTGGGACTACATCTTCTCGTGCATCAAGAAATTCCGCAGCAACAACGACTTCTGCCTCGCCGACCGCGCGCTCGTCACGATGACGACGCACTTCCTGAAGAGCTACGCCGAGCTGCTCATCAAGACGTGCCATCGCCGCAACATCCACGCGATGGGCGGCATGGCGGCGCAGATTCCGGTGAAGAACGACGAGCAGGCCAACGCCGAGGCGTTCGCGAAGGTGAAAGCGGACAAGGAGCGCGAAGCGACCTACGGCCACGACGGCACGTGGGTCGCGCACCCGGCGCTGGTGCCGGTCGCGCTCGAAGCGTTCGACAGGCTGATGCCGCAGCCCAACCAGATCGCCAGCAAGAAGCGCGAGGACGTAGCCGTCGGGCGCGGCCGACCTCGTGAAGTTCGAGCCGGAACAGCCGATCACCGAGAAAGGCTTGCGGCTCAACATCAACGTCGCCATCCAGTACATCGGCGCGTGGCTCGCGGGGCAGGGCGCAGTACCGATATTCAACCTCATGGAAGACGCGGCGACCGCGGAAATCTCGCGCTCGCAGGTGTGGCAATGGATCCGGTCGCCGAAAGGCAAGCTCGACGACGGCCGCAAGATGACGAAGGAGATGGTCGCCGCGATGATTCCGGAGGAGATGCAGAAGATCCGCGATCTCCTCGGCCCCGCGTTCGGCGAGGGCACGCTACGACGAGGCAGCCGGAGATCTTCGCGGACCTGGTCGACAACGACACCTTCGTCGAATTCCTGACGCTGCCGGCGTACGAGAAGATCGACTGAGGCGAGAGAGGTTGGCGGGCGAGGCGTAGTCGAGCCAAGACCCGAAGGGCCGACGCCAACCGACCGAAGCGGCGACCGACAACGTCGACGACTGGCAACCCGTACTATCGCATGGAGGGAGCGCGGCGAGCGGAGTGCCGACCTAGAGAACGGTGCACGCCTCCTCGAACGCGAGGCGCGGGTGGCGCGGCAGGAGCTTCGTCCTGTCGCCGTAGCCGATGTTGATGAGGAAGTTGCTGCGGAGCTTGCCGTCGGGAAAGAACTCGGCGTCGACTTTCGCGTTGTCGAAGCCCGACATTGCGCCGCAGTCGAGGCCCAGGGCGCGCGTCGCCAGGATGAAATACGCGCCCTGCAACGTGCTGTTGCGAAACGAGGTCGTCACGATGTGCTCGCGCTTGCCCACATACCAGCTTCGCGCGTCGACGTGCGAGAAGAGCGTGGGCAGGTGCTCGTAGAACTCGAGGTCGTAGGCAAGGATCGCCGTCACGGGCGCTTTCATCGTCTTGTCGAGGTTGCCGGCGGACATGGCAGGCGCGAGCCGCGCGCGCGCCGAAGGCGAGCGCAGGAAGACAAAGCGGCCGGGATTGGAGTTGGTCGACGTGGGGCCTATGCGCGCGAGGTCGTAAATCCTGCGCAGCATGTCGTCGCTCACCGGCTTGTCGAGGAACGCCGGGAACGTCCGCGCTTCGCGGAACAGCCGGTCGAGCGCCTCGTCGGACAGTGGGGACATCGATGCCTCTTTCGGAAGTGGACGGGTTATGGAACTACCCTTCGCGCTACGGCGTGCTTCAGGGCTTGTTCGCGCTCATTGAGCCATCCTATCGCAACTATTGGCATAATGAATTAGACGCCAGCGGTCACGGGCGCGAAAATCGACGGCATCGCCGGCACGTCGGGCGACGCACCAGTTTCACCTTGAAGAGGAGAGCTCCGATGAAACCCCTTAAAGGCACCAAGACGCACGACAACCTCAAGGCTGCGTTCGCCGGCGAGTCGCAAGCGAATCGCCGCTATCTCTACTTCGCGAGCAAGGCGGACGTCGAAGGACAGAACGACGTCGCCGCGCTGTTCCGCTCCACCGCGGAAGGCGAGACCGGACACGCGCACGGGCACCTCGACTATCTCGCCGTCGTGGGCGACCCTGCGACCGACCTGCCGATCGGCTCGAGCCGCCGAGAACCTGAAGGCTGCGGTCGCGGGCGAAACGCACGAGTACACGGACATGTACCCGGGCATGGCGAAGTCGGCGCGCGACGAAGGCTTCGAGGAGATCGCCGACTGGTTCGAGACGCTCGCGAAGGCCGAGCGCTCGCACGCGAACCGGTTCCAGAAGGCGCTGGATGCTCTCGCGGATTAGCCACTCGAGCGTGTCGGCTTCCGCTCCGCGTTCGCGTCGGGCAGAGGTCCGAGCTACGCTCCACCATGAGCAATCGAGAGGGATCGCTAGAGGCCCCCACCCGCCATCCCATCGATTGGCGCAATCCGGAATTCACGGACCAGCACGCGCTCGACAAGGAGCTGGAGCGCATCTTCGAGATCTGCCACGGCTGCCGCCGGTGCGTGAGCCTGTGCGGCGCGTTCCCGACGCTCTTCGACCTCATCGACGAAGGCAAGACGGGCGACCTCGACGCAGTCCCCAAGTCCGAATACGGCAAGGTCGTCGACCAGTGCTACCTGTGCGACCTTTGCTACATGACGAAGTGTCCGTACGTTCCGCCGCATCCGTGGAATGTCGACTTCCCGCATACGATGCTGCGCGCGAAGGTCAAGAAATTCCGCGACGGCAAGCTTTCGTTCCGCGACAAGCTCCTCACCAGCACCGACAAGCTGGGCAAGCTCGCCACGATCCCCGTCGTCGTCGAGATGGTGAACGCCGTCAACCGCACGCCCGCGATGCGCGCCGCCATGCAGGCGACGCTCGGCATTGCGAAGGATGCCGCGCTTCCGCCTTACGCACATCCGACTTTGCGCGAAGACGCGCCGCGCAGCGTCGCGTGGCCGGTGCGCGACGGCGCGCGTTCACCCGGCAAGGTCGCGGTGTTCACGACCTGCTACGTCAACTACAACGAGCCTGGCATCGGCCGCGACCTTCTCGCGATCCTCGAGCACAACGAAATCTCCTACGAGCTCGCGTCGGGCGAGGCTTGCTGCGGCATGCCCAAGCTCGAGATCGGTGACCTTGCGACCGTGCAGTCGCTGATGGAGCGGAACCTGCCATCGCTTCGTCGCCTCGCCCGCGATGGGTACGCGATCCTGACGCCCGTGCCGTCGTGCACCCTCATGTGGAAGCAGGAGCTGCCGTTGCTCTTCCCGGATAACGACGACGTGAAGCTCGTGCGCGACGCAATGTTCGATCCCTTCGAATATTTCGTGCTGCGCGACAAGGACGGGTTCATGCGCCGCGACTTCGTGCGCCCGCTGGGCAAGGTGAGCTATCACATACCGTGTCACGCGCGCGTGCAGAACGTCGGGCAGAAGACCCGCGAGGCGCTGTCGTGGGTTCCGGGCACGGAGATCAACACGGTGGAGCGTTGCGCGGGCCACGACGGCAGCTACGGCGTGAAGGCCGAGTTCTTCGCGATGTCGATGAAGATCGGCAAGCCCGTGTTCGCTCGCATGGCTGACGGCGATCCCGACTTCGTGAGCTCCGACTGTCCCATCGCCGGCCGCCGGATCGCCCAGGGCATCGAAGAGAAGGGCGCGATGCGCGGGCGCAAGGAGCACCCGCTGACCCTGTCTGCGGATGGCGTACGGCCTCTGATGAAGATCACGCGCGAAACCCTGATGACGCTCGAGACGTACGCGAAGGAGCGCACGCACTTTCGCGCCCGCGTGCTCGAGCACAAGCGCGCGCGCACGGTGCACCTGGGCGGGCATCTCACGCTCGTGTTCGAGGACGAGCTCACGCTGCGCTACCAGATCCAGGAAATGCTGCGCATCGAGAAGACCTTCGAGGAAGCGGGCATCCAGGACGAGCTCGATGCGTACAACCCGCTCGTTCCGGACGGCACGAATTTCAAGGCCACGATGCTGATCGAGTACGAGGACGTCGACGAGCGCCGCGGCGCGCTCGCGCGCCTGCGCGGCGTCGAGGATCGCGTATGGGTGCAGGTCGGCGGATTCGAGCGCGTGTACGCGATCGCCGACGAGGACCTCGACCGCGAGACGGACGAAAAGACCTCCGCCGTGCACTTTCTTCGCTTCGAGTTCGACCAGCCCATGGCCGGAGCACTGAAGAGCGGCGCGGCCCTGGGCGTCGGCGTGGACCATCCCGAATACACTGCGGAGATTCCCGCCGTCGGCGAAGCGACGCGCAAGGCGCTCGCCGAAGACCTCGAGTAGCGTCCTCGGCTTTCGCGCACCTCAAGGCCCCGCGGCCTGCGTCACAAGGAAGAGGCGGTCGCCGATCACGAGTGCGGTGGCACGGGCTGGACCGGTGTTCGGCGCAACTTGCAGGTTCACGCTGGTCGCGGTCGGGGTTATCGTCACCGCGCCGATCGTCACCCAAGGCTGGTACGAGATCGCCTTGACCGGGCATCCGCCCGGCGTGATGACCGACACGACCCGCGCACCCCCGCCCTTGGCGACATTCGACAAATCTTTCGGCGTGACGTCGATTGTGCAATTGGCAAGCGACTGCGGCCACACTTCGTTCGATGGGGCCGATGGCGGCCCCGTGCCGACCGCGTTGCTCGCCCGCACAGTGAACACGTAGGCCGTTCCATTGGTGAGGCCGGTGAGCACGTGGGACGTCCCGGTCGAGCCCGCATTCGTATCGACGCCGCCCGCGGGGATCGAGGTCACGACGTAGCCCGTGATCGGGGCGCTACCGCCGATCGCGGGCGCGCTGAACGAGACGGTCGCCTGGGCGTTTCCGGCGACCGCGGTCACGGAGGTCGGTGCGCCGGGCACGACGTCGTCGTTCGCGATCGTTCCGGTGCCGACGTACGTCGCAATACTCGCGTTGACCGGATCGAAAAGGTTCACGTAAAAGGTCTCGTCGGCCTCGGCGACCTGGTTACCTTGCACCTGCACGGTAATGGTCTTCGCCGTCTGGCCGGGGGCGAAGGTCAGCGTGCCGGAGGTCGTGATGTAGTCGGCTGCGTCCGCGGTGCCGTTGGAGGTCAGGAACTTCACCGTCACGGTTTGCGTGCTTGCAGGCGACAACGTCACCGTGAAGACGAAGGAGGTCGATCCCGCATTGCCTTCCGGCGCCGTCACGTCGGCGATCGTCAGTGTCGGCAGCTTGGTGAACACCTGCACGCGTACGTTATCGCGGTCGGCGACGGCGATCGCCGTCCCATCGCCGTTGAACGCGATGCCCTGCGGGCTGCGCAGCTGGCCGTCGCCGGTGCCATGGCTTCCGGCTTCGCCGATGTACGTGCCGGCTGTATCGAACAGTTGAATGCGGGAACTCGCGGAATAATCGGAGTCGCTTACAGCGATGTTGCGGGTGACGGGGTCGATGGCGATGCCGGAGGGCCCGTAAAAACCGCTCCACTCGCTCAGGAAATTGCCTTCGCTGTCGAAAACCTGGACCCGGCTTGTCCCGTGGTCACCGACGACAATGTTGCGGCTCACCGGATCGATCGCGACGCCCTTTGCATAGATGAACTCGCCCGGGCCGCTGCCGTAGCCCGTCCCGAAGGAGAACAGGTACAACCCGGCCGCATCGAAGACGCGGATCGAGCCGTTGGAACGGTCGATGACGACCGTGCGGCCGTCGGTCGGATCGATGGCGATCTCGTCCGCCTCCCAGAGTTCGCCACCGTAGCTGCGCAGGTACGCGCCGTTTGCGTCGAACACCTGGACGCGGCCCGTGAAGGAGGGGTTGTCCGTGACGTAGATGTGTCCGGTCGTGGGATGGATCGCGATGCCGGTCGGGTACGTGAACTGAGCGTTGCCCGTTCCGGTCGTGCCGAATTTCGTGACGAAGGCCCCCGCGGCGCTGAAGACTTGCACGCGGTTGGCCTGCCAGTCGCCCACCACGACATTGGACGTCGATGGATTGATCGCGACTGCGAGCGGCATCGTGAACTGGCCATTGCCGCTTCCGTTCGACCCGAACTTGTGATGGTAGGCATAAGGCGCCGGGAAGCGATCGAGCACCTCGATGGCGAATGATTGCGTGGCCGCCGGGTTGACGCCGTTTGACGCCGACACGGTGCCGCCATAGTTCCCGGCCGTGTCCGCGACGCCGGTCACGGTTCCGTTCGCGTTGAGGTTGAGTCCCGACGGCAACGCCCCCGACGATATCGAGAAGGTCGGGGCGGGCAGACCGGTCGCGGTGAACGTATGGACGTAGCTGGAAAGGATTCGCGTGGGAGATATTGGAGGGGCGCTCGTGATCGCGGGCGCTACCAAGTAATCGAGCGTTCCTATGATTCCTGATGGTGCGGTGGCGGTCGTGCTGATGAGGACGGCGGGTTGCGTGCTTTGCGAGATGAATTCGTAGACCGAGTTGGCCGCCCCCGCTCGCCATCCAGGCTGCGTATCGTGCTGGATCTCCGTCAAAAACGACGTGCCTGCGGGACTCACGGACGCAAGCGCCTCGATGTTCTTGAGCCATTGCTTGCGCATGTCCGGCGTGACGGGCGAGGGGCGCGGAATCGGCATCTGGTTGCGAAACGCGTTCCCGTAGGCATTCAATCGAGTTGTCGTCAGCACCGTCGCGGTGCCGACGTGGCAAAGTGCGCAGCCGCGTGCCCATGGTCCCGACGCGCCGATCGCGTTGTGTGCCGACAAGGAGGCGATGTAGAGCTGTTCCCACGCGTCCATCGCGCCGGGAAGCGCATGGACAGGGAGCATGGCGGCGCTGGCCATCAAGGCCACCAGAAGGCGCAGCAACCGAGTGCGGACTCGGTGCGAGGGATGAGCCAAGGCCACCTTTAGTGTGTGCTGCGAACTACGCGCGGGCGTGGAGGCCATTGTAATCCGCCGGCGCTGGAATGTTGCCGGAAAGCGCCACGCCTATGATGTCGAGCCTCCGCGCTTCGAAGGCTGCGCGTGCCCGCCTGGCGAGGTCGTTTAAGGCGCAGCCGGCGATCCCGCTGGAATTCCTTAGAATCGCGCGAATGACGACAATCCTCGACTATCCGCTGCTGCTGCTGTTCCCGATCTCGTTCGCTGCGCTCGCCTTTGCGACGTGGGTAGGCCGCCGGCTCGCTGGCAGATCGACCATCGCGCGTGAGAGTCCCGAGGACTTCAGCGTGGTCCAGACCGGGACGCTCACGCTGCTGGGACTCATCATCGGGTTCACGTTCTCGATGGCGGTCAGCCGCTACGACCAGCGGAAGAATCTCGAGGAGGAGGAGGCCAATGCCATCGGCACGGCTTATCTTCGCGCCGATTTCGTGGGAGAGCCCTACACCGCGCGGCTACGCGACGTGCTGAAGCGATACACCACCGAACGCCTCGGCTATTACACGACGCGCAACGGCGCCGAGCTCGACGCCATCAACGCCCGCATCGGAAAATTGCAGAACGACATGTGGGCAATCGTGCGCGACGGCGCGATGGCGCATCCCGACCCTCTGCGCTCGCTTGCCGTCGCCAGCATCAACGACGTCGTGAACTCCCAGGGCTACACGCAAGCGGCGTGGTGGAACCGGATTCCGCACGGCGCATGGATCCTGATGGCGCTGCTCGCGATCTGCGCCAACTTCCTCGTGGGCCTGGGTGTCACGGGCAAGGTGGCGCCGTTGCGGCTCACGATCCTGTTCCCGCTCACCATCGCGGCCGCCTTCTTCCTCATCGCCGACATCGATGCGCCGCGCGGGGGCGCCATTCGCGTGGCGCCGATGAACTTGCACGCCCTGATCGATTCGCTGCGTTAGTCGCGGAAGTTCTGGTATTGCAGCGGGAAGTCGGTCACCGTCTTCTTCACGAGCGCGATCGCGCTTTGCAGGTCGTCGCGCTTTGCGCCCGAGACGCGCACGGCGTCGCCCTGGATGGAAGCCTGCACCTTGAGCTTGCTCTCCTTGACCGCCTTCACGATCTTCTTCGCAAGCTCCTGTTCCACGCCCGTGCGAACCGTCACCGCCTGCTTGACCTTGTTGCCTGAGACTTTCTCGGCGTCGCCGTACTTGAGGGAGCGGATGTCGATGCCGCGCTTGGTCAGCTTGCCGATCATTATGTCCGTGACCTGCGAGAGCTTGAAGTCGTCGTCGGCGTGGAGGGTCAGGGTGTGGACCTTGTCCTTCTCCTTGTATTCGATGCGCGCGTCCGACCCTTTGAAGTCGAAGCGGTTGGTGATTTCCTTGTTGGCCTGGTCGATGGCGTTGTTGACTTCGACTTGATTGACTTCGGAAACGATGTCGAACGATGGCATGGCGGTTATCCCTGGAAGCCGATTTTCGTGTGCGTGCCGTCGCAGTACGGCTTGTTGCTCGAGCCGCCGCAGCGGCACAGGTAAGCGGACTCCACGAAGACGGTGGTGCCCGCTGCGTCGCGGAGCGTCAGCGGACCGCGCACCTGCAGGGGGCCGTTGCGCGTCGGGGTCACGGTAACCGATGCTGCAAGATCGGCATCCGCGGGCGGCGCCTTGGCTACCGGCAGTTTCGTCGCGTGCGCGAATCCGACGGTCTTGTGCGCGTTGTCGCAGAACGGCTTGGTGGCGGAAGCGCCGCAGCGACATAGCGCCATGCGCGTCTGTCGCGATGCGGGCGCCAGCACGAGCGCGCCGCGCAGATAGTACGGCCCGTCCGCACGCACGTCGCACGTGCTGGCGGCATAGGCGCTCATCGCCGACGTGCCGTCGGCGTGGCGCATCTCGAGCGCGCCGGAAGGGCAGGCGTTGACCGCGTCGGCGAGCGCGTCGGCGCGTCGCGTTGTCCGGCATGATCCAGGGGCGTGCTGCGGGATCGAACGACTGCGGCACGCAGCGCACGCATTCCGCGGCGTGGATGCAGCGGGCGGCGTCCCACGTCACCGTCGCATCCTTGCCCGTGTAGGTGTGAATCTTCGCGGTCGTCACTGCTCTAGAATAGCGGATTCCCGAGCGTCCGACTCTTCCCGCCATGTCGCACATCCTGCAATCCGTTCCCGTCGGCCAGAAGGTCGGCCTCGCCTTCTCCGGCGGCCTCGACACGAGCGCGGCGTTGCATTGGATGCGTGCGAAAGGCGCGATTCCGTACGCATACACCGCCAACCTGGGGCAGCCCGACGAGGGCGACTACGACGAGATCCCGCGCAAGGCGCTGCAGTACGGGGCCGAGAAGGCGCGTCTCGTGGATTGCCGCGCGGCGCTCGTCGGCGAGGGGATCGCCGCATTGCAGGCGGGTGCATTTCACATCTCGACAGCGGGACTCACGTACTTCAACACGACGCCCATCGGGCGCGCGGTGACCGGCACGATGCTCGTGATCGCCATGCGCGACGACGACGTGCACATCTGGGGCGACGGCAGCACTTACAAGGGCAACGACATCGAGCGGTTCTACCGCTATGGCCTGCTCGCCAATCCCGAGCTGCGCATCTACAAGCCGTGGCTGGATGCGACGTTCATCGACGAGCTCGGCGGGCGCAAGGAGATGTCGGAGTACCTCGACAAGGCGGGCTTCGGCTACAAGATGAGCACGGAGAAGGCATACTCGACCGACTCCAACCTGCTCGGCGCCACGCACGAGGCGAAGGACCTCGAGTTCCTCGACAAGGGCATTCGCATCGTCGAGCCGATCATGGGCGTCGCGTTCTGGCGCGACGACGTGGCGATCAAGCCCGAAACGGTGAGCGTCAGGTTCGAAGACGGCCGGCCCGTCGCGCTCAACGGCCGCACGTTTCCGGACGAAGTCGCCCTCATGCTCGAGGCGAACGCCATCGGCGGGCGCCACGGTCTCGGCATGTCCGACCAGATCGAGAACCGCATCATCGAAGCGAAGAGCCGCGGCGTGTACGAAGCGCCGGGCATGGCGCTCCTGTTCGCGGCGTACGAGCGGCTGCTCACCGGCATCCACAACGAGGACACGATCGAGCAGTATCGCGACAACGGCCGCAAGCTCGGACGATTGCTCTACCAGGGGCGGTGGTTCGATCCGCAAGCCATGATGCTGCGCGACACGGCGCAGCGCTGGGTCGCGCGGGCGGTCACGGGCGAGGTCACGCTCGAGCTTCGCCGCGGCAACGACTATTCGATTCTCGACACCGAAAGCCCGAACCTCACGTACAAGCCGGAGCGGCTGACGATGGAAAAGGGCGCGGCCTCGTTCACGCCGCAGGACCGCATCGGCCAGCTCACGATGCGCGAGCTCGATATCGCGGACACGCGCGACAAGATCGCCACGTATGTGAAGGCGGGCCTGCTGCAGCCGAGCGAGTCGTCGCCGCTGCTGGGTGTTTCCGCCGACCGACCCAAGCCAAGCTAGCGAGCCCAACCGATGGTGCGGCGTCGCACGTTCCTCATTGCGTTGGCCGCGATCGCGGCGTCCGGCGGCGTTCACGGTCAATCGTCGCGCAAGATCTACCGAATCGGCATCGTCGCCATAGGCTCGACGGCGGATCTCGCGGGTGCACGGCCTGCATCGCCGACCGCGAGGGCATTGATCAGCGGATTGCGCGACCTTGGCTACGTGTACGGCCAACACTATGTGACAGAGGCGCGCGGCGCCGAAGGAAAGCCGGAGCGCTATGCCGCGTTTGCGGCGGAGTTGGTCGGCCTCGACCTCGACCTGATCGTGGCCGTGGGTCCCGCCTTGCAGGCACTTACGTGGGCGACCTCGTCGATTCCTATCATCATGACGGCGACAAACGATCCGGTCGCCGAGGGCTACGTGGACAGCCTCGCGCGGCCCGGCCGCAACCTGACGGGATTCAGCCTGCAATCGATCGAGACGACCGGGAAGCAGGTCGAATTGATCAAGGAGATGGTTCCAGGCGGCGCTCCTCTGGCCGTCGTCTGGAACGGTTCAGGCGTCGTCAATCTGCGGGAGGCGGAATCCGTCGCGAGAATGCGCGGTTGGCGCATCCTGCCGGTCGAGATCCGCGAAGTCGCGGACGTCGATCATGCGTTCAAGGCGGCGGGCAAGGCGCGCGCAGGCGCGTCGCTCGCGTACGCGTCGAGCATCCTGTATCCCAACGCGCGTCAAGTTGCGGCGGCCGCATTGAAGCATCGCATGCCGACGGCGTTCGGCCTCGACGCATTCGTGGACGCGGGCGGGCTCGTTTCCTACGGTCCCGACGTTACGACATCTGGCGGCGCGCCGCCGCGTTCGTCGACAAGATCATGAGGGGCGCGAAGCCAGGCGACCTGCCGATCGAGCAGCCGACGAAGTTCGAGCTCGTCATCAACCTCAAGACCGCAAAGTCGCTGGGCTTGACTCTCCCGCCCCCCGTCATGCTGCGAGCGGATCGGGTGATCAACTAGGTCTTTCAGTCGATGTTGATGATGCTGCGCGCCTGACGCCCGAGCCTGACTGCTCGAGCTGGAGTCCATACGCAGCGACGATGCGATCGACGACGGCATTGCGGTTCTGGTCGACCGCGAGCAGCGCATTGGGTTGGTGCGAGACCACGGCGGTCGCCGCCATGCCGACACCTGTCCAACCAACGAGTGCGAGCGATATCGCTTGCGCCAGCAGCTTCCTCTTCATTTGTGAATCTCCCTTTGCACCCGCGCATGTACAGCAAGTTGCGCTCCACAAAGTTCTGCTGATCGTTTGTGGCGCGTGCAACCTTGACGCTGCCGCTGAAAATCCGTTCTGCACAATCGCACGGGACGCATTGTGGAGGACAAGGGCATGCATACAAAAAAAGTGCCGCACTCCTCTCGGAATGCGGCACTTGGAGCATGGAAGACAGCGTTGTTGCAACGTCAGTGTTATTGCGCGATCACATACCAGTTCGTGCCGTCCGATTGGACCGTAATAGAGGCCTGCTGGGGGAATCCAGGACGTAGACGTCTCAACATGATCGTGAAGAACGAGGCGGCGGTAATCCGTCGCTGCCTCTCGACTGGTGCGACCCTTCGTTCACCACTGGGTGATCGTTGACACTGGCTCGACCGATGGAACTCAAGCGCTCATTCGCGAACATTTCGCGGACGTCCCGGGTGAGCTCCACGAGCGGCCGTGGAAAAACTTTGGTCACAATCGTTCGGAAGCGCTCCGGCTTGCGCGTGACAAGTCTGACTACATCCTGGTCATCGACGCCGACGAAGAGCTCGTTGCGACGCCGGACTTCTGCATGCCGTCCGGAGCCGACGCGTACATGGTGCTTTACAGCTTCGACACCTCTCCGGTGACGTGGCACCGCCCAACGTTCGTGAAGGCGTCGCTGGCCTGGCGCTACGAGGGCGTTCTCCACGAATACCTGGAGTGCGGATTCCGCCCGATCGTAGGAAGGTCGAAGGCATTCGCATCGTCAGCCATACCGACGGTGCGAGGAACAAGAACCCGATCGAGAAATACAGAAACGACGCACGCATCCTCGAGCAAGGATTACGCGACGAGCCGACCAACGCTCGCTACGTCTTCTACCTGGCACAGAGCTACCGCGACGCACAGGATCCAGAAAAAACCATTCAACGTACCAGCGTCGCAGGCCATGGGCGGCTGGGACGAGGAGGTTTACTACTCGCTCTTGCAGATCGCCGTACTGAAGAAGCGCGCCCATCACGCGCCCGCGTCGATTGTCTCGGCCTACTTGCGCGCCTACGACTTCCGGCCCTCACGCGCCGAATCACTGGTCAGCTCGCCGCGCATTATCGGAGTACGCAGGAATGGCCGCTCGCCGAAATGTTCGCGCGCAGGGCGACCGAGATCCCGAACTCCGGGGACATACTGTTCGTCGATGCCGCCGCGTATGCGTGGCGCGCGCTCGAC
>CAVPRK010000014.1:0-191125 GCA_963707815.1 uncultured beta proteobacterium | reverse complement strand
CGTTGCCATGACTTCACCTATTCGTTAACCGTAATTGCGTGCAGCAAAAACATCTCGCACAGTCGCCGGATGTTTGCTAGACACTATAGTCAAGCAGGTCTTTTGACAATGGGTAACTACCGATCTGTGAGTAGGACAAACGGCAGGTGTTACATGGTTGCAACGAAACTCGCCATTGAGCAGTTGTTCAAAGTATTCACAGTTCGCGTTCACCAAGTAATTGCTGCGTGGCGTCATCGTTTTCGGAATCCATTTCCGCCTTGCGCTGCCGCTCTGCCATCTTTTAGGGATGCGATCGCGCGCGGCTTCGCGTTCGGCTTCGGTGGGACACCACGCGCAGGAATTCCGGATCCGGATCGGCGAGCAGACGCGCGCGAAGCTTATTCGCTTCCGCGAGCTGCTCGAGCGTGATGCCCAGGCGGCGCGCGGCTTCGGTAGACGCATGACGAGCTGAAGCGAAGCAGGCATCGCCGGATTATCGCGCGCAGGCCGCGTAGAACGCGCCGGACAGGCGCAAAGCACGCCGGAAGGTCCGAGTAGCACCGGTCGATTCCGAGCGCCAGCGGCGCGCGCGCAGGAGCGCCTGCGGCGGGACCGATAGGCATCGCCCTCCTACCTTTGCCTAAGTTGGATGGAAACGTCGCTCACAATCGCGTCCACCATGCGGCGCCCCTCCTGCGCTTCACCCTATTGCGCCACCAAAGTACCGCATTTGCCGCGATGCAGCCGATGCCGATCGTGACGCAGATGCCGAGAATCCATAGCAGCATGTCCCTCACGAGATTGCGACCCTCTATGCCTCGAATACCAAACCTTCGCAATGGCCGTGCCACACCGGCGCGCGATGGCACGGTCGTTGCGGTGGATTGAGCAATCGGGCGCATAGCCGTGTGTTTGCTCGTCCATGTCTGACGAATTCGGGCGAACGTGGACGCTGGTCGGCGGCCTGAACATTGAACGGCGTCGTTGAGCATCGGATTGGCGTGTCCTGCAAAGCGCTTGGCGCGCAGGGCAAAGCGCAATCGGGCCGGAGCGTGGAAACTCGCCACTCATGGCAACAAACCCGATCGGCCGCGCAATGGTCAACAGCACACAGATTGACATTACCTTCGACTTCCGGTCGGACACGCCGGAGGGAAAGGACCCGGACGCTCGGAGTCCCACGCTCCGCCGGTACCACAAGCTGTCTTTGGAGCAAACCGCTGCCGAGCGGTGTGGTGTTCGAGCTCGTGGACACGACGCCCGGCGTCTACCTGCATCACCGTTCTCAATTGGGCGAGTTCTGGTTGGCGAGCGACACGGTGATTCCCACATTCAGGAAAGAGGCTCGCCTTTCGCACATCTTCGAGCAGATTCCTGAAGAGCTGGCCACTTTCAACGGCATCGGCTACACGATCGGCGGCATGATGTTGTTCCCCGGAAACCGCGTACGGCCGAGATGACGATCAACGGTGCACGCGGGTTTCATCCGCTGATCAAGGACCGGTTCGATCTCACGGTTGAGTGCATTCGGAGGCACTACCTCAACGAAGACAGTCCTTTGAGTGCCACGCTCGCGCGATACGCGGACTACTTCCGGCTCTTTGGCGACTTTCGCGGATACGTGGAGTTCTTTCTTCTGCAGGACTTGGTCACCGACGATTGCTCGGCCGTGAAGTTCTTCTCGCCGTTTGACGACTTCAACTCGTCGCCAGTGCCAGGCAACATGGCTGCGTACTTGGACTATCGGGAACTCGCAGTCAGCTTCATCGAGGCACGCAATCAGCGGATTCAAACCTGGAGCATGGATGGACATGATGGCTAACCACTCGCTCAACCGGACCGTTCGTCGGCCTCGGTGAGGCCACGAAGCTTCGGTAAGACGCATGACGAGCTGAAGCGGTGCGGGCATCGCCGGATTATCGCGCGCAGGCCGCGTAGAACGGCCCAGGACGCGCGCAACGGGATGCAGAGGGCAATGCGGGCGCTTCGGCGCCCGTTTCGTTTTGCACCACCGGTGCACCACCGAGGCTTTGGCCGGGTGCTGCGAAGTGCGCTAAATCGTTGATTTGGTGGTGGAGACGAGGAGGATCGAACTCCCGACCTTCGCATTGCGAACGCGACGCTCTCCCAGCTGAGCTACGTCCCCACGAGGGGCGGAATTATAGCCGGAAGGGGGTTCTGCCCGTAAACTTGGGGGCATCCCAGACTCGTCGTGGGGTTGGGATCGCTCGCGCGCCGTACCCACGTAGATCCCCGCCCATCGGCAAGCGACGCATCTGCCATGGAAACGCTCCTCGCCCTCATCCAGCAATACGGGCTCGCGTTCGTGTTCGTGAACGTGCTCCTGCTGCAGGCCGGGCTTGCCCGTGCCGGCGTATCCCACGCTGATCATCACCGGCGCGCTCGCCGCGAAAGGCGGCGCGCCGGTGCCGGCGCTGGTCGCGGTCGCGGTGGTCGCGGCGCTGATCGCCGACCTCGCGTGGTACTTCGCGGGCCGCCGCTTCGGCAGCGGCGTCCTGCAAGACGATCTGCCGCATCTCGTTGTCGCCCGACTCGTGCGTGCGCCAGACCGAATCGATCTTCGCGCGCTGGGGCGCGCGCTCGCTCGCGGTCGCCAAATTCATTCCCGGGTTCGCATCGGTGGCCACGTCGATGGCGGGCGTGGTGCGGCTGCCGGTGTGGAAATTCTCGTCTTCGACGCGATCGGCGCGCCGCTGTGGTCGGGCGTCGCGATCGGGCTCGGCTATCGCGTTCAGCGGCGCGATCAACCAGGTGCTGGGCGTCTTCGAGACGCTCGGACGCATCGGGTTGTGGATGATCGCCGGCGCGTTCCTGCTCTACATCGTGGCCAAATGGTGGCAGCGCGAGCTCTTCATCTGGCAGCTGCGCATGGACCGGCTCACCGTCGACGAGTTGCACGAGCTCATGCAGGCGAGCAGCGTCGGCAAGGTGATCGACGTGCGCTCGCCGATGTCGCAGGCGTTGACGGGACGCATTCCCGGCGCGATCACCGTCGATCCCAAGAACATCCGCGTCGACCTGGTCGCGGTCGAGCCGGAGAGCGAAGTGATCGTCTATTGCGCGTGTCCCAACGAATACACGCCGCCAAGGTCGCCAAGGTACTCATGCAGCACGGCTTCAAGCGCGTGCGACCGCTGCTCGGAGGCATCGACGCGTGGGTGGCGGCGGGCATTCCGGTGGAGAAGGTCGAGCCCGCGGGTGCTAAAGTAGTGCCGCTGAAAGTGCAGCGCCCGACAGGCGTGCGCCTTATCCACGCTCGCCGTGATCAAGACGCGCCATCCAAAGCCCCGACGCGCCGGCCGCGATCGGCCCGTACTCGCAGGCCATTCGCGCGGGTCAGACGCTCTACCTGTCCGGACAGATCCCGCTCGATCCGGCGACGATGGCGATCGTCGACGGCGGCATCGAGGCGCAGGCGCACCAGGTGTTTCGCAACCTGCGCGCGGTGATGAGCGCGGCGGGCGGGTCGATGGACGACATGGTGAAGGTGTCGATCCTGATGACCAATCTCGCCGACTTCGCGAAGGTGAACGACATCATGGCGACCTATTTCAGCAAGCCCTATCCCGCGCGGGCGACGTACCAGGTCGCCGCGTTGCCGCGCGGCGCGATGATCGAGATCGAAGGCACGGCCGTGGTGCCGGGCGCCGGCGGCGCGGCGTCGACGGAGTCCGCGACCGGATGGCGCGAAACGTTCGAGCAGACGAACGAGGGCAGTAAAGCCCGCGGGGCCGGGCCGCGGTCTTGCCGACCAGCTCGCGCGCCTCGGCATCGCGCGCGACACCGACGTCGTGCTCCATCTTCCGCTGCGCTACGAGGATCACACGCGCCTCGTGCCGCTGCCTCGCCGTGCAGCCGGGGCTTGCGCGTGCAGACCGAGGCGTGGTCGTGCGCACCGAGGTGCAGTATCGGCCGCGGCGCCAGCTCGTGTACCTCATTGCCGACCCGGACGATCGCGAAGCGCAGCTCGTGCTGCGCTTCTTCACGTTCTATCCGAGCCAGCAGAAGGCGCTGCAGCCGGGCAAGCGCGTGCGCGTGTTCGGCGACGTGCGGCCCGGCTACTTCGGCCTCGAGATCGTGCATCCGCAGTGGAAGGCGGTCGCCGAGGCGCGCCGCTGCCCGATCGGCTCACGCCGGTCTACCCGACCACGGCCGGGCTTTCGCAGGACACGCTGCGCAAGCTCGTCGCGCGAACGATCGCAGGCGATCCGTCGCTCACGGGCGACACGCTGCCCGACGAAGCTCGTGACGCGCCGCAAGCTGTGGAAGTTCGGCGACGCCGTGCGCTTCCTGCACGCACCGCCGCCGCGCGTGTCCGACGCTCACGCAGAAGTCGCTCGATGCGCGCACGCATCCGGCGTGGACGCGCCTCAAGTTCGACGAGCTCGCTCGCGCAGCAACTGTCGCTCAAGGCGCATCGCAAGGCGCGCGCGCAGCGTCGCGCGCCGGTGTCGACCGGGACCGGCGCGCTCACGAGGCAGTTGATCGAGCGCGCGGGATTCAAGCTCACGCGTGCCCAGGAGCGTGTCTGGCGCGAGATCGCGCACGACCTGAAGCGCGCGATCCCCATGCAGCGGCTGCTCCAGGGCGACGTGGGGTCCGGCAAGACGATCGTCGCCGCGCTCGCGGCACTCCAGGCGATCGAGAGCGGCAAGCAGGTCGCTTTCATGGCGCCGACCGAAATCCTCGCCGAGCAGCACTATCGCAAGCTCGCTTCCTGGCTCGACGGCATGGACGTGCCGATCGCATGGCTCTCAGGGTCGGTCGGCGCCAAGGCCCGCAAGCAGGCGCTCGCAGCGCTCGCGAGCGGCGAGATCGCGTTCGCCGTCGGCACCCACGCGCTGTTCCAGGAAGGCGTCGAGATCCCGCATCTCGGGCTCGCCATCGTCGACGAGCAGCATCGCTTCGGCGTCGCGCAGCGGCTCGCGCTGCGCGGCAAGGGACTCGCGGAAGCGCATCAGTTGATGATGAGCGCGACGCCGATCCCGCGAACGCTCGCGATGACGTTCTACGCGGACCTCGACGTCTCGGCCATCGACGAGATGCCGCCCGGGCGCACGCCGGTGCTCACGCGCCTCGTCAGCCAGAAGCGCCGACAGGAAATCGTGCAGTGGATCGGCAAGCAATGCGGGGAGGGCCGGCAGGCCTATTGGGTGTGCCCGCTCATCGAGGAATCCGAAAAGCTCGAATTGCAAACCGCCGTCGCGCTGCATGCCGAGCTCACTGCGGCCTTGCCGTCGCTGCGGGTCGGTCTCATCCACGGCCGCCTGAAGCCCGACGAGAAGGCCGCGACGATGAGCGCGTTCGTGCGCGGCGAGATTCACGTGCTCGTGGCGACCACGGTCATCGAAGTGGGGGTCGACGTGCCCAATGCCTCGCTCATGGTGATCGAGCACGCCGAGCGCTTCGGCCTGTCGCAGCTGCACCAGCTGCGCGGGCGCGTCGGACGCGGCGCGGCGGAGTCCACCTGCGTGCTGTTGTTCGAGGAGCCCGTCGGTGAAGTCGCCAAGCTTCGCCTCAAGGTCATCTTCGAGAGCAACGACGGCTTCGAGATCGCGCGCCAGGACCTCCTCATTCGCGGCCCCGGCGAGTTCCTGGGCGCCCGGCAGTCGGGCTTGCCGCTGCTGCGCTTCGCCGACCTCGAGCGCGACGTGGCGCTGATCGAGCAGGCGCGCGACGTCGCCGAGGACCTGCTCGCGCGCGACCCTGCCGCCGCGCAGGCGCACCTGGAGCGCTGGCTCGGCGGGAGGACGGAATTCATCAATTCCTGATCGCTGTACGGCTCCGGGACATGCGTTGAGAACGTGAGAGGTGCGCGGATCAACGCCGATGTATCGCCGACGGTGCAACGCAAGCGTCAATGCTGATCCGAATCAACGATCCGCCCCAAGGACATCGCCGGCTGCGGTACAATCCGCCCTCGCCACGCCGCCGCCATGTCCCTCTACGCCCTCGGAATCTCGCATACCACCGCCCCGCTCGAAGTCCGCGAGAGGGTGGTGTTCACGCCCGAGGTCCTGACCGACGCGCTGCGCGACCTCACCAAGGCGCAGCACGCGCGCGAAGCGGCGATCCTGTCGACGTGCAATCGCACCGAGGTGTATTTCGCGAACGGCGATCCCGCGCCCGTGGCGTCGTGGCTCGCGCGTTTCCACGGGATGCCCGAGCAGACGCTCGCGCCGTACGTCTACACGCTGCCCCGCGACAAGGCCGTGACGCACGCCTTTCGCGTCGCGAGCGGGCTCGACTCGATGGTGCTCGGCGAGCCGCAGATCCTCGGCCAGATGAAGCAGGCGGTGCGCTCGGCGGAGTCCGCGGGCTCGCTCGGCCTCATCCTCAATCGCCTGTTCCAGCGGACGTTCGCGGTCGCCAAGGACGTGCGCACGCAGACCGACATCGGCAGCGCCTCGATCTCGATGGCGGCCGCCAGCGTGAAGCTCGCCGAGCGCATCTTCCCGTCGATTTCCGGCCAGCGCCTCCTGCTCGTGGGCGCGGGCGAGATGATCGAGCTTGCCGCGAGTCATTTCCTCGCCAAGAAACCCAAGTCCGTCACCGTGGCGAACCGCACGCTCGACCGCGGCAGCAAGCTCGCGGACCGGCTTGGCGCGCAGGCGATCACGCTCAACGAATTGCCGCAGCGCCTGCACGAGTTCGACATCGTGGTGACTTGCACCGCGAGCACGCTGCCGATCATCGGCAAGGGCCTCCTCGAGCGCGTGGTGAAGCAGCGCAGGCACGCGCCGGTCTTCATCGTCGACCTGGGTGTTCCGCGCGATGTCGAGCCGCAAGCCGCCGACCTCGACGACGTGTTCCTCTATTCGGTCGACGAGCTGCAGGTGATCGTGCGCGAGAACCTGCAGGTGCGGCAGGAAGCCGTCGTTCAGGCCGAGGCCATGATCGCTGATCAGACGGAGCATTTCCTGAAGTGGCTCGACGGTCGATCGGTGGTGCCGACGATCGAGGCGCTTTCCGGTCACCACGACGACATTCGCTCGAGCGAGCTCGACCGGGCCCGCCGCATGCTGGCCTCCGGCGAGTCGCCCGACGCCGCGCTCGACGCGCTCGCGCGGGGCCTGACGAGCAAGCTCCTGCATGCGCCGCTGTCGGCGCTCAATGCGGCGAACGAAGCCGAGCGCGCGCAGCTCATCGCAGCGCTGTCGCGCGTCTATCGCCTCGACGAGTCGAAGGACGGCGAGCCTTAGCTGTCCTGTTCGGGATGTGGGTCAGGCTGTCAGGTCGGGCTTCAGCCCGACGCTTTTTTGTCCCGAGTGCCGTCGCCTCATGAAACTCTCGCTTCGCACCAAGCTCGACCAGCTTTCCTCGCGTCTTGCCGAGCTCGACGCGATCCTGGGCGCGCCCGACGTCACGAGCGATCTCGACCGCTATCGCGCGTTGACCAAGGAGCATTCGGACCTGGGACCGGTCGTCGCACGCTTTCACGATTTCGTGAAGGCGGAGGCGGACCTCGCCGCCGCCGACGAGCTCGCGGCCGATCCCGCGATGCGCGAATACGCCGACGAAGAGCGAGCGGCGGCGCAGGAGCGCATTGCCGGCCTCGAAATCGAACTCCAGGCGGCGCTCCTCCCGAAGGACCCCAACGACGAGCGCAACATCTTTCTCGAGATCCGCGCCGGCACGGGAGGCGACGAGTCCGCGCTGTTCGCAGGCGACCTCTTGCGCATGTACGTGCGCTATTCCGAGCGCCACCGGTTCAAGACCGAAATCGTGTCGGCATCGCAATCGGAGCTCGGCGGGTACAAGGAAGCGATCGTGCGCATCGAAGGCCAGGGCGTCTACTCGAAGCTCAAGTTCGAGTCGGGCGGCCATCGCGTGCAGCGCGTGCCCGAAACCGAGGCGCAGGGCCGCATCCATACGTCGGCCTGCACGGTCGCCGTGATTCCCGAGGCGGACCCGATCGCGGACATCACGATCAGCCCGACGGATATCCGCATCGACACGTTCCGCGCGTCGGGCGCCGGCGGGCAGCACGTGAACAAGACGGATTCCGCCGTGCGCATCACGCACCTGCCGACGGGCCTCGTGGTCGAGTGCCAGGACGACCGCTCGCAGCATCGCAATCGCGCGCAGGCGATGTCGGTGCTCGCCTCGCGGCTCCTCGACCGCGAGCGCCAGGAGCGGCAGAGCAAGGAAGCGGCGCACCGCAAGTCGCTGATCGGCTCCGGCGACCGCAGCGAGCGCATCCGCACGTACAACTTTCCGCAGGGCCGCGTCACGGACCACCGCATCAACCTCACGCTCTACAAGATCGACGCGATCATGGACGGGGACCTGGACGAAGTCGTGACCGCGCTGTCGCAGGAGTTCCAGGCGGAGCAACTCGCCGCGCTGGCGGGAGAAACCGGGTGAGAAGGCCGAAGCCCTGGCTCGAGACCCTGCGCCTTGCGATGCGCGAGTTCGTGCCTTCCGACTTCGACGACCTCTACCGCCTCGACAGTGATCCGCGCGTCATGAAGTACATCACGGGCAAGCCAGCGACGCGCGAAGAGACACAAGCCGCCGTCCGTCGCATCACGCGCTACTACCGGCTCTACCCGAACCTCGGCGCGTGGTACACGGTGCGCCGCGACACGGGCAAGTTCATCGGCTGGTTCTCGCTCAAGTACGCGGGCAAGAGCCCCGACGTCGAGATCGGCTATCGCCTGCTTCCCGAGGCGTGGGGCCAGGGCTTCGCCACCGAGGGCGCGACCGCGATGCATCACTACGGCTTCGACGATCTCGACCTCCATCGCATCATCGGCGTCACGGATCCCGGCAACAAGGCGTCGCAGCGCGTGCTCATGAAAGCGGGGCTCGCCGACTGCGGCTGGGGGCGCTACTACGACCTGCGGCTGCGCCTGTTCGCCGCCGACAATCCGCACCGGGCGCAGTGACCCTCCTCATCACGCCGCGGCTCGTGCTGCGTCACTTCGAGCGCGGAGACCTCGACGATCTGCACGCGATGGACAGCGACGATCGCGTCATGCGCTACCTCGGCTCGGGCATGAAAGGCCGCACGCGCGAGGAGTGCGAGAAGTCGATCGAGCGCCTCGTGGAACGTGCTTCCACGCAACCCGGCCACGGGCTTTTGCACGCGAGCCTGCGCGAGGGCGGCGGCTTCGTCGGCGGATGCGGATTGTTTTCCGTTCCCGAAGGCGACGACATCGAAATCGCGTATCGGCTGCCGCACGCGTGCTGGGGACGCGGATTCGCCACTGAAATGGCGCGCGCCGTGCTCGCGCACGGCTTCGACCACCTGGGACTTGCACGCATCGTCGGCCTCACGTGGCCCGAGAACGTGCCCTCGCAGCGTGTGCTCGAGAAGATCGGCATGCGCCGCGAGGACGATGCCGAGCACTACGGACGCACGATGTTCGTGTACTCGGCGATGCGCGCGTGAAGGTCCGCGAGGCGCTCGCGCAGAGCGGGCTCGTGCCAGTGGATGCGCAGGTGCTGCTCGCGCATGTCGTGGACCGCGACCGCGCGTGGCTCGTTGCGCATCGCGACGACGATCTGAACAGGGCGCAGGCCGATGCGTTCTTCATGCTCGCGAAGCGGCGGCGGGACGGCGAGCCGGTGGCGTACCTCACGGGGGCCAAGGAATTCTGGGGCTTGCCGCTGCGCGTGTCGAACGCGGTCCTCGTGCCGAGGCCCGAGACGGAGTCGCTGGTCGAGGTTGCGCTCGAATGGATCCCGCGCGATGCGCGAAGCGCGTGTCCTCGACCTCGCGACAGGCTCGGGCGCCATTGCGCTGGCGATCGCTCACGAGCGGCCGCGCGCGCAGCGTCGTCGCCACCGACGTGTCGACCGCCGCGCTCGCCGTCGCGCGCGACAACGCGGCGCGTCTTCACCTGTCGAACGTGACCTGCGTCGAATCCGATTGGTGGAACGCAGTCGACGGGACTTTCGACGTCATCGTGAGCAACCCGCCCTACGTCGCGCCGGGCGATCCGCACTTGCGCGAAGGCGATGTGCGCTTCGAGCCTGCCGAGGCCCTGGTTCCACTCGGCGACGCGCTGTCGGCGCTGCGGATCATCGTCACCGGTGCGCACGAGCATCTCGCCGCACAGGGCGCGCTCGCCGTGGAGCACGGCTACGACCAATCGGAAGCGGTGCAGGCGTTGTTTCGCGACGCCGGGTTCGTCGATATCGTCGTGCGTCGCGACCTGGCCGGCACCCCACGGGTCGTGGGCGGCCGCACTTCGCGGAGTTGACGAACAGGCACAACGACGCGTACAACTGCCCGACTCGATCGCCCCGCATCGCCGAACGTCAATCTCGGGAGGATTGCACATGAAGGTAACGCGGCACACAGTGCTCGTGGGACTCGTGATGGCCACCGCCGTGCAAGGTACGCAGGTTTCCCAGGCGAGTCCGACCGACGGCTATGGCAGCTCGACTTACACGACGCCACCTTCGCCGCTCCTGGCCATCGACCAGAACCGAGTCACGGTCGTCGACCGCGTCGTGGGCGAATGGGGCGACGCGCTGACGGGCTCGCGCGCCGGCATCGATGCCGAGCAGTTGCGCCTGTTGCTGATGGCGATGCGCGCCGACCAGCTCCTCGCCGCGAGTCTCGCGGGCAGCCTCGACGGCTTGCGCAACGTAGTCTCCGCGGCGCTGGTCAGCGATACGCCCGTGTCGTCCGCGCTCATGCAGGCGAAGGCGCTCGGCGATGGCAACCAGGACCTCGTGTACGTCCCCGTAACGCCGTGCAGACTCGTGGAAACGCGCGGAACGTTCGCGGCGGTGTACCAGGGCGGGGGCGCGTTCCCTCCCAACCAGATCCGGACCTACACGCTGCAAGGCGGCAACGGCGTGTGCCTCACCCAGCTTCCCGCGATTGCCTCGCCAGTCGCGGTGCAGATGCAGGTGTACGGCATTCCTACCACCGCCGGCTCGGGTGACATCGAGATCCTTCCGCAGGGCAGCACGTTCGGCAGCTCGGCGTCGCTCGTCTACCTCGGCAGCAACGCGTTCACGTCGACGGCGGTGACGAGCCTTGCCAACCTCGCCAACAAGCAGATTTCCGTGCAAGTGCGCGGTGGCGGCGCGCATGTCGCGATCGATGTCGTCGGCTTCTTTCGCGCAGCGGTCGGCGGCTACGTGAGCAGCGTCACGGCGGGAGCGGGATTGACGGGCGGCACGATTACGAGCAGCGGCACGATCGCGGCGGACACGACCTATCTCCAGCGCCGTGTGAGCGGCACGTGCGCGGCGGGGAGCAGCATCCGGGTCATCAACCCGGACGGCACGGTGACCTGCGAGACGGACGACGGCGGCCCCGGGACGGTAACGAGCGTGGGCAGCGGCACGGGTCTCACTGGCGGCCCTATCACGACGAGCGGGACATTGTCGGTGAACACGGCGGTGATCCAGCAGCGGGTGAGCGGCAACTGCGCGGTGGGCAGCAGCATCCGCGCCATTGCCGTGGACGGGACGGTCACGTGCCAGTCCGATGGTGCGCCCAATGCGTTCGTGCAGAACGGCAACGCGTTCGGCGCGCAGGCAGTGCTGGGGACCACCGACAACAACGCGCTCGACATCCGGGTGAACAACGCGCGCGTGATGCGCTACGAACCGAATTCGATCAGTGGCAACGTGGTGGGTGGCAGCGTGGCCAACGTCGCGCGGGCAGGCATCCGCGGCGCGGTCATCGCGGGCGGCGGTGCCCCGGTGGGATCCGAGCCGCTGGGCCCCGTGACGTCGCCGTGGGAGCACGTGGTCCGGGACTCGTACGGCACGATCGGCGGCGGGCTGCGTAACATCGTGGGGGACACCAACGCCGACGTCCTCGACGGCTTGGGAGGCACCGTGGCGGGCGGCATCGTGAACACCGCCTCCGCGAGGACCGCGACGGTAGGGGGCGGGTCGCAGAACACCGCGTCGGGCTCGTCGGCGACAGTCGCGGGAGGACAAGTCAACCAGGCCAACGGCGCTTATGCCGCGGTGGGTGGCGGGCGCGAGAACGTCGCGGCACTGGAGAGCGCGACGGTCGGAGGTGGTGCGCAGAACTTCGCTGCCATGGATTTCTCGACGGTCGGGGGTGGCCAGTTCAACCAGGCACTGGGGCTACGGTCGACCGTAGGCGGGGGCTGGAACAACCAAGCTATCAACGATTACAGCACGGTGGCCGGGGGTTACATCAACCAGGCGTCCGGCCCATACGGCACTATCGCCGGCGGCTACAACAACCAGGCGAGCGGTGATACCAGCGTCGTGGCGGGCGGCCGCCTGAACTTCGCCACGGCCCAGTACAGCGCGGTCGCGGGCGGGTTCAACAACCAGGCGACCGGCGTCGACAGCACGGTGCTCGGCGGCGAGGACAATATCGCGAGCGGAAGCCTCTCGATGGCCGGGGGCTACAAGGCCCGCGCCAACGGCCACGGCTGTTTCGCCTGGGGCGACTTCTCGACCGCCAACACCATCAGTTGCAACGCCGACAACCGCTTCGTCGTGCGCTCGCTGGGCGGCGTGTTCTTCTTCGCCGGCGGCTCGACGCAGGCAACCTACACCGGCGTCGTATTGCCGCCGGGGGCGACGGCATGGGTTGCGGGTAGCGACCGCAACCTGAAGGAGAACGTAGTGGCGGTCGAGCCTCGCGAGGTCCTGGAGCGTGTTGCCGCGATGCCGATCGCGACGTGGAACCTGAAGGGCCAGGGGGCATCGATCCGCCACATGGGGCCGATGGCGCAGGATTTTCGCGCCGCGTTCGGGTTGGGCGAGACGGAGCTCGGCATCAGCACTATCGACGCGGACGGTGTAGCGCTGGCCGCGATCCAGGGACTCAACGCGAAGCTCGAGGCCACCATCGCAATACAGGCCCGCGAGCTCGCTGCGCAACGCGCCGAGATCGACGCACTGAGCGCGGTGTTGGACGGGCTTCGCCGGACGATGCGGTGAAACTACTTCATGGCTGCTTGCAGATCACGCCTGGCGAGGTTACCGACAACGCACAGCTCGTGACCTCGGGCGGCGCCTTGCGCGCGAGCGCGATGCGCGTATCGGCGTAATTGCAGACGACGAAGATGTCGCGCGTGCGCGGCTTCTTGAACGTCCATTGCACGATGCGCGCGTTGGGATTGTCCGGCACGAGGTCGGCCATCTCCGACGGCGGACCGTCGAACACGCTGATGGCCACCGGCGGTGTGGCTTCCGTCGTGGAGGCTCCCGGCTTCGCCTCGTGCACCGACGACGCGGTGCGGGCGATGCCGCTCCAACCGGCCGGCAACTCGCCCGCCGGCATCTGCGAGGTCGACAGCTGCGCCGGACACTCCATGATCCAGTCGGCGGCGTGCGCTGCATTCGCGAGCAGCAACAAGACAGCCAGCAGCGCTCTCATCGCACTTCCTTCGGTGAAGCCACGCCCAGCTTTTCGGCCCACGGCGCGAGCGACGCCATGATGCCGTCGAACAATTCCAAGCCGTGCGCCTTCTGCTCGCGATACCGCCGCATGCCGCGCTCGCCCGGCAAGCGCACGCGCTCGCCGCCCGGACGAGGGGTCGCTGTGCGGCAGGCGTCGGCGACGTGATCGATCTGACGGTGGAAGTCCGCGACACCGCCGAATGCCGCGGGATCGAGCACCTGCACGAAAATGGTCGCGCCCCAGCCTTCCGACGCATCCGCGCGTCCGTGTCCCGCGAGCGCGCCCGTCGCCGCTTCGACGAGGAGCGCTAGCGCGTATCCCTTGTGACCCGCCTCGAGGCCGCCGAGCGGCAGCAGCGTGCCCTTGGGTTCCGTGAAGAGAACCGAAGGATCGCGCGTCGGGTTGCCTTGAGCATCCTGTATAAACGGGTGGTCGAGCTGCTTGCCGCTCGCGTGCAAGCGCCCGGTGAGTCCGTTGGTGGTGTAGCTCGCCGAGATGTCGAGGATGATCGGGTCGCCCGATGTCGGGATGCCTGCGGCGAGCGGATTCGGCGTGAACACGGACGACACGCCGCCGAAGGGCGCCACGCTCTTCATCGCAGGATCGGAGCACGCGACGATGCCCATCAGGTTGCGATCGGTGATGCGCTTCATGTATGCGGCGAGGCAGGCAATGTGATGCGAGCGGCGGACAACGACGGTGCCGCAACCGTAATCCTGTGCCATGCCCGAGGCCGCATCGAGCGCGCGCAACGTGACCCAAGGCCCCGGCAGGCGCCCGGCGTCCCAGGCCTGCACGGCGGGGCGCGCGTTGACGACGTGCGGCTCGCCCGACTTTGCCATCGAGCCCTTCTCGAGCTCCCCCAGGTACGGCGCGAGCAACGCGAGCCCGTGCGTGGTATGCCCGAGGAGGTCCCCGTCCACCAGGACCGTCGCGACGTCACGCGCGATGTCGTCCCGCATGCCGGCGCACGCTAGCAGAGTGGACGCGTACGCAACGAGGTCGTCGGCGGAATAGCGGGGCGTGCCCATCGAAGTTGACGTGCGAAGTCGATTCCCCGATTCTAGCCCAGCCCAAAACGACAAGAACGCAACGTGCTGCCTTCCTCGCTGCAGATCAGCATCGTCACCCACCGGCCGGATCTCAAGCTGCTCGAGCGCTGCCTGCGCAAGCTCGCGCTCGCGATCGCGGCGGGACAGGAAGCCGGCGTGATGAAGACGGTGCATCTCGCGCTCATCGACAATAGCGAGGACAAGGCGGCGGCGGATGGCGTCATCAAGCTCGGCAAGACGCGCTTCCAGGACACCGGCGTCCACGTCACCTACCTGCACGGCCACGCGAACATCGGCTACGGCGCCGCGCACAACCTCGTGCTGCACGGGACCGGGTCGGACTATCACCTGGTCCTCAATCCCGACGTCGAGCTCGCACCCGATGCGCTCGCCAACGGCGTGCGTTGGCTCGACGAGCATCCGGAGGTCGGCGCGCTGGCGCCGTTCGCGCGCGACGGCGCCGGACGCAACGTGTTCCTGTGCAAGCGCTACCCGGCGATCTTCGACTTGTTCCTGCGCGCGTTCGCACCCGGGGTCATGCGCCGCGTGTTCAAGCGGCGGCTCGACCGCTACGAAATGCGCGACATAGTGGGCAAAGACCCGCCGCGGGACGTGATCGGCATCCCCGCGCTGTCCGGCGCGTTCATGCTCGTGCGACGCGACGCGATCGACCGCACGGGCGGATTCAATCCCAAGTTCTTCCTTTACTTCGAAGACTTCGATTGGAGCGTGCGCCTCAATCTCATCACCAAGACGGCGTACGTGCCATCCGTGGAGATCGGCCATCACGGTGGCCACGCCTCGCGCAAGGGCCTGCGCCACATCGGCTGGTTCGTGCGAAGCGGATGGCGCTTCTACCGCCTGCACGGATGGAAGTGGTTTTGACCACAGTGGTAGTCACAGGCGCCGACGGCTTCATTGGCCGTGCCTGTGTCCCGGCGCTCGCGCGCGCGGGCCATACCGTGCGAGGTCTCGTGCGCGCGCTGTCGACGGAGACCGCCGCCCGGCCGGAATTCATGGCGGCCGGCGACCTTACGCGGCTTTCCGAAGCGGCGATGGGCGTCGCTTTGCGCGACGCGAACGCTGTCGTCCACCTTGCCGGGCTCGCGCATCGCGCGGGCGCGTCGCCGGCGACTCTGCGCGCCGTGAACGTCGAGGCGACGGCACGCCTTGCGCGCGCGGCCGCATCGCAAGGTGTGGATCACTTCATTTTCGCAAGCTCGGTCAAGGTGAACGGCGAGACGACGCTGCCCGGGCATCCGTTTCGGGAAAGCGATCCGCCGAATCCGCTCGACGCGTACGGCGCGAGCAAGTGGGCAGCCGAGCGCGCGCTCGCCGAGGTGGCCGAATCCTCCGGCATGCGCACGACCGTGTTGCGCCTGCCCCTGACGTACGGCCCGGGCGCGAAAGCGAACGTCGCCGCGCTCTCGCATGCGGTGCGCTGGGGCGTTCCGTTGCCGCTGGCCGGAATCGACAACCGGCGCAGCATCCTGGGGGTCGGAAACCTCGCCGCAGCACTCGCCGCGTTGCTCGCGAGCGAGCGGGACGCGCAGCCCGTCGCGACTTACTTCGTCGCCGACGCGAACGCCGTTTCCACACCGGCGCTGGTCGAGGCGATGGCACGCGCGATGCGGATCCCACCTCGGCTCTTTGCGCTGCCGACCTCGCTGCTTCGCGTGGCGGGTGCCTGGTCGGGACGCAGCGAGATGGTCGAGCGGCTCCTTGACACGCTCGAAGTCGACACCGCCGCGTTCCGCACACGCTTCGCGTGGTCGCCGCCCTACGCCCTGGACGAAGGCATGGCGCACGCGTTGCGACCCGGCGCGTCGCTATAATCGCGCCATCATGCTCTCCCGATCCGGCGGCCGCCGCGCCGATGAATTGCGACCGCTCCGCTTCACGCGCGGCTACACCCGACACGCCGAGGGTTCCGTGCTGGTCGAGATGGGCGACACGCGCGTGCTGTGCACTGCAAGCGTGGAGGAAGGCGTCCCCGCGTTCATGAAGGGCCGGGGACAGGGGTGGCTCACTGCCGAGTACGGCATGCTTCCCCGCGCGACGCACACCCGCGGCCGGCGCGAGGCGAGCGACGGACGTCAGTCGGGCCGCACGCAGGAGATCCAGCGCCTCATCGGGCGCAGCCTGCGCGCCGTCACCGATCTTTCGGCACTCGGCGAGCGCACGCTCAAGATCGACTGCGACGTCCTGCAGGCCGATGGGGGCACGCGCTGCGCGTCCATTACCGGCGCCTGCGTCGCGGTGGCCGACGCCATCGCGTGGTGCCGTGCGCACGGGCTCGTTGCAACCGACGCCATGCGCGACTTCGTCGCAGCCGTCTCGGTGGGGATCGTTGCGGGCGAGCCGGTCCTCGACCTCGACTACGCCGAGGATTCGGGCTGCGACACGGACATGAACGTCGTCATGACGGGCAGCGGCGGATTCGTCGAGCTGCAGGGCACCGCGGAAGGCCCGCCGTTCACGCGAACGCAAGTGGATGCGCTGCTGGCGCTTGCGGACGCCGGCATCCGCGACATCGTCAGCGCGCAGAAGGCCGCGCTCGCCTGATGGAACGGCTGGTGCTCGCGTCGAGCAACGAAGGCAAGCTGCGCGAGATGCGGAGGCTCTTGTCGCCGCTCGGCATCGACGTCATTGCGCAAGCCGATCTCGGCATCCCTGATGCCGAGGAACCACACGCGACCTTCGTCGAGAATGCGCTCGCGAAGGCGCGCCACGCGAGCACGCTGTCGGCACTGCCCGCGCTCGCCGACGATTCGGGCGTGTGCGTCGCAGCGCTCGGCGGCGCGCCCGGCGTTCACTCGGCGCGGTATGCGGGCTCGCCATCATCCGACGCGAGCAACAACGAGAAGCTGATCGCCGCGCTCGCGGGCATTACCGACCGGCGCGCGCACTACGCATGCGTCCTCGTGCTCGTGCGCCACGCGAGCGATCCCGAGCCGATCATCGCCGAGGGACGCTGGCACGGCCGCATCGTCGATGCGCCGCGCGGCAGCGGAGGTTTCGGCTACGACCCGCACTTCGAGGACGCCGAGACCGGCATGACCGGCGCGGAGCTTCCGCTCGCCCGCAAGAACGACTTGTCGCATCGCGGTAAGGCGATGCGCGCGCTGATCGCAAGGTTGCAGGAATGAACCTCGCCGACCCCGCGAAGCCCAAGTTCACGGCGCTGCCGCCGCTGTCGCTTTACGTGCACATCCCGTGGTGCGTGCGCAAGTGCCCGTACTGCGACTTCAACTCGCACGAGGCGCGCGGCGACGTTCCCGAGACGCAGTATGTCGATGCGCTGCTTGCCGACCTCGAGACGACGCTGCCGCTCGTCTGGGGACGCAAGGTCGTGAGCATCTTCATCGGCGGCGGCACGCCCAGCCTCTTCGCGGCGGAGTCGATCGACCGCCTCCTCGGCGGCATTCGCGCGCGTCTTCCGATCGTGCCGGGCGCCGAGATCACGCTCGAGGCCAATCCCGGGACCTTCGAGCGGCAGAAGTTCGCGGGATTTTTTGCCGCAGGCGTCAACCGCCTCTCGCTCGGCGTGCAGAGCTTCGACCCCGCGCAGCTTCGCGCGCTCGGCCGTGTGCACGACGACGACGAAGCGCGCCGCGCCGCCGAATCGGCGCTCATGATCTTCGGCAACGTGAACCTCGACTTGATGTACGCGCTGCCGAACCAGACTGTCGAGTCCGCGCAAGCCGACCTCGCCGAGGCGCTTTCGTTCGCGCCGCCGCACCTGTCGTTCTATCACCTGACGCTCGAGCCTAACACGCTCTTTCACAAGTCGCCGCCGACGCTGCCGGACGAGGACACCGCGGCGGACATCGAAGGCGCGGTGCACGCGACACTCGCGCGCGCGGGCTACGCGCATTACGAGACGTCCGCGTACGCGAAGCCGGGACGCGCCTGCGTGCACAACACGAACTACTGGCAGTTCGGCGACTATCTCGGCATCGGCGCGGGCGCGCACGCGAAGCTTTCGTTTCCCGACCGCATCGTGCGCCAGCTTCGATGGAAGCAGCCCAGGCAGTACCTCGCGAAGATCGCCGAAGGCGTGCCGCTGCAGGACGAGACCGTCGTCACGCGCGACGAGGTCGGCTTCGAGTTCATGCTGAACGCGCTGCGTCTCACCGACGGCGTCCCGGCGTCGTTCTTCGCCGAGCGCACCGGTTACCCGCTCGCCATCGTGAGCCGTGCGCTCGACGAGGCTTCGCGCAAGGGACTCCTGGAGTCCAATCCGCAGCGCCTGCGCGCGACGGAGCTCGGGCGTCGGTTCCAGAACGATCTGCTCGAATTGTTCCTGCCGGCGACGCCGAGGAAGTCGATTCGGCGCGTCACGATGGAAGCGACGGGAGTCGAGCGGTGAGCGATTCGATCGCCGCGGCGCGCGCCGCGATCGAGGCGGGTACGCTCACCGCGGTCGAGCTCGCCGAATCGCAGCTTGCGCGTATCGCCGCGACCGACGGTGCGATCGGCGCGTGGGAATCGCTCGACGCCTCGAACGTGAAGGACCAGGCGAAGCGCGCCGACGACGCCGGATGCCCGGGCCTGATTGGCGGCATCGGCATCGGCGTCAAGGACATCATCGCGACCGACGACCATCCGACGTCCGCAGGCACGCCGATCTACGCGGACCACCGGCCGTCGGAGGATGCGACGTGCGTCACGCGGCTGCGCGCGTCGGGCGCGTTCGTATTCGGCAAGACGGTGACCACGCCGCTCGCGTACATGGACCCGTCGCGCACGCGCAATCCCTGGAACGGCGCGCACTCGCCGGGCGGATCGTCGTCGGGATCGGCGGCGGCCGTTGCGGCGGGCCACGTGCTCGCGACCATCGGCACGCAGACCAACGGCTCCATCATCCGTCCAGCTGCGTATTGCGGCGTGGTCGGCTACAAGCCGACGGTAGGCGTAATCTCGGTCGCAGGCGTCCATCCGTTTGCGCCCACGTTCGATACGGTGGGCACGTTTGCGCGCACCGTGGCGGATGCCGCGCGCGTGGCGAGCGCGCTCACCGATCGCGGCCGCATTGCGCCCGCCGCCTTGCCCGCGCATCGCCCGCGCTTCGCGTGGCTCGCGAAATTCCCGTGGGTGGAGCCCGACTACGAAACCTTGCGCGCGCTCGCCCATGCACTCGACGCCTTGCGCGATGCCGCGGACATCGTACCCATCGCCGTTCCGTCAGCGTGGAAGGACGCCAAGGCCACGCACCGCACGCTGATGCTGAAGGAAGGTTCGGAAGTGCTGGGCGCGCTGCAGACCAGGGAGCGCGAACGCCTTACGCCCGCGATCAACGCGGCGATCGACGACGGTCATGCCATTTCGAGCGAGGCGCACCGCGACGCCATCGTCGCCCGCGAGCGCGGCATCGCGTTCTTCACCGGGTGGCTCGACGAATACGATGCGGTGCTGGCACCCTCCGCGCCGAGCACGGCGCCGCGCGGCCTCGACACGACCGGGGACCCGTCGTGCTGCTCGCTGTGGTCGCTCCTTGGGTTTCCCGCGATCAGCATCCCCGCGGGTCTCGTCGACGGGTTGCCGATCGGGCTGCAGCTCGCCGCACCCCAGGGACGCGACGACTCGCTGCTCTCCGCGGCAGTGTGGTGCGAGGAGCGTATCGCGTTCCGCGGATTGCACGCGCGATGAAGCGCGCGAAACGACCCCCACGCACGCTTCACTCGCCGCCCCCCGAGGGGGCGCAGTTCGCACTCGGGACGGCGCTTCGCGCGAAAGGTATTGGGCCGGTCGTGCCGAAGGTTCGCAATCCCGTCGCGCGCTCGCCGCTCATGGGCAAGGGCGGCGCGCATGGCAAGACGACTCGCGCCAAGCGCCGTCTTGCCAAGATGGAGCTCGCCAAGGTCGATCCGCGTGGCGAAAAGAACTGATCCAACGCTTTGCCGCGACGACCTCGAGTCGGGGCGCATGCGCTCGCTCTACATGGAAGCATTCGGCGGGGAAGGTCATGCGCTCGACGACTTCCAGCTGTCCGACTCGCTCACCACCACGCTCAACGCCAAACCCAAGGGCGCGGGATGGTGGGTGTTCGCGTACGGATCGTTGCTCTGGAATCCGCTGTTCCCGTTCGCGGAAGCGCGGCCCGCGCTCCTGCGTGGACTGCATCGGCGCTTTTGCCTGTATTCGATGGCCTCGCGCGGGACGAAGGATGCGCCCGGCCTCGTGCTGGGCCTCGACCGCGGCGGCGCCTGCACGGGCGTCGTGTACCGGATGCCGGCACCGGTCGCGATCGACGAGCTGCATCTGCTGTGGCGGCGCGAGATGGTCACGGGCTCGTACCGGCCAAAGTGGGTCAAGGTGCAATCGCACGACAAGGAATTCGTGGCGCTTGCGTTCACCGTGCGCCACGACCATCCTCAGTATGCGGGGCGGCTGTCCATCGACAACGAAGCCGCGATCATCGCCAGAGCGGCCGGCGCGTTTGGATCCTCGCTCGACTATCTCGAGCGCACGCGCGTCGCGCTCATCTCGCACGGCATCGTCGATCCGTATCTCGAGCGCATCGCGGCCAAGGTGGCTTTGCTACGCGGCGCCGGCCCCTGATGCATTCACCATCGCGTCCTTGCCGTCGCGCGCGAGGCGTGCACGCTGGATCGGATACCACGGCCACAGTGGCGCAACACGGCGCTGAAGCCGCCCTTCAGCGTGTAGCGTCATATTGCAACATTCCTGCCGCCGTCCACGTCGAGCGTGACGCCTGTTACGTAGTGCGCGTCCGCTAGCAGGAAGTACACGGCGACTGCGATGTCGTCGGGCGTGCCCTCGCGGCGCAGCGGCGTGTGCGAGATGATGCGCTGGCGCGAGAGCTCGTCGAACGACTCGTCGTCCGGCCACAGCACGGGCCCTGGCGCGACGGCGTTGACGCGCACGTCCGGCGCCATCTCGCGCGCGAGCGTGCGAGTGAGCCCCACTAGCCCGGCCTTCGCGATCGAGTACACGATGTAATTCTTGAGCGGGCGCTCGGCGTGGATGTCCGCCAGGTTCACGATGGCGCCTTGCGCCTTGCGAAGCGCGGGCGCCGCGGCCTGGGCGAGGAACAGCGGCGCCATCAGATTGGTGCCGATCAAGTCCTGCCAATGCTCTTCCGTAATGTCGCCGAGCGGCGTCGGGAAGAACGATGAGGCGTTGTTGACGAGGCCATCCAGCCGGCCGAACGTTTGCACGGTTTGCTCGACGAGAGACGAAATCTTGTCGATGTCGAGCAGGTCGGCCTGGATCAGCGCGACCGAGTTCTTGCGCGTGTGATTGAGCTCGGCTTGCAGGAGGCGCGCTTCCCCGGCGGAAGCTCGGTAATGCAGCATGAGGTTGGCGCCCGCGGCATGGAGCCGGCGGCAGATGGCAGCGCCGACCCGCTTTGCGCCGCCCGTGATCAGGACCACTTTCCCCTGCACGTGAATCAGGACCCCATCCTGTCAGGCGTAAACTGCAAGAGCCGGCCAATCTAGCACAACCACCCCCACCCGGTGCGAAAGCCACTTTCCCCAGCGTTGCCCGCGCCCGACGCCGTCGCGGCCGCGCACAGCTCGCGCGTCCTTGCCTTCGTGTGCGACGCCATCGCTGCTGCCGGCGGGTGGATTTCCTTCGCCGATTACATGCAGCATGTCCTGTATGCGCCGGGGCTCGGTTATTACGCGGCCGGCGCCCGCAAGCTGGGGCCAGCCGGCGACTTCACCACGGCACCCGAGATGACGCCGCTGTTCGGCCGTACGCTCGCGACACCCGTCGCGGCGATCCTGGAGGCGACCGGAACCGACACCGTGCTCGAGCTGGGGGCGGGCTCCGGCGCGCTCGCTCGCGAGCTTCTTGCGGAGCTGCCCGGGGCGATGTATCGCATTCTCGAAGTGAGCGCCGACCTGCGCGAGCGCCAGATGCAAGCGCTAACACCGCACGGCGCGCGCGTGGAATGGATCGAGCGCCTGCCGGAGGCATTCGACGGCGTGGTCGTCATGAACGAAGTGCTCGACGCCGTTGCGCCGCGTATCGTCGCAAGGCGCGACGGCGAATGGTATGAGCGCGGCGTCGCGTGGAGCGGTGCGTTGGAGTGGGACGACCGCCCGTTGCGGCCAGGCCCGCTGCGCGCGCTCGCGCAGTCGCGGTTTCCCGCCGCCGGCGACTATGTGAGCGAAATCAATCCCGCGGCCGAGGCACTGGTGCGCGCGATTGCGACGCGTGTGCGGCGCGGCGCCATCATCGCGATCGATTACGGCTTCCCGCGGGCTGAGTATTACCACCCGCAGCGCCGCGAGGGCACCCTGATGGGACATTACCGCCATCGCTCGCACGCCGATCCGTTCCTGCTGCCGGGATTGAGCGACCTCACCGCGCACGTCGATTTCACTGCCGTGGCGGAAGCGGGTGTTGCGAGCGGCCTGCGCGTGACAGCGTACACCTCGCTGGCGGCGTTCCTCGTCGGCGCGGGGTTGCTCGACCGCCTTGCCGCGGTCGGAGACCCGGCGTCGGTGCGCTACGTACGCGAGGCGGCGGCGGTGCAGCGCCTGCTGTCGCCGGCTGAAATGGGCGAACTGTTCAAGGTCATCGTCCTCACCCAAAAAAGTGGTGGTATCGTGTGGCCGTACATGCAAGCCGCGGATCGCTCGCACCGGTTGTGACAATGAAGTGCAAGAGCGAAGGGGATGGTGATGCCTGCGGCTTCGCACTCAGGAGGAATCGCGTGATTCACCGAACACCGCGAACAGCGTAGCAATCTTCAAATCCGGGCCGCGCACCCGGCCATCCGATCGATCCACGGGACAGTCCCTTTTCAACTGCCGCGAGACACTCAGAGGGACTGTCCCTTAAACCGCGAGGAGCATGCCCATGGGCATCGTCAACGATCACGATCCGGTCGAGACACGCGAATGGCTGGATTCGTTGCGAGCTGTCGTCCAGTACGCGGGCGTCGAGCGCGCCCGCTTCCTGCTGACGCAGCTGCGCGACGAAGCCCGGCGTGCCGGTGCAATACCCGAATTCACGGCGACGACGCCCTACCGCAACACCATTCCGCCCGGGCTCGAGGCGAAGTCGCCGGGCAACCGCGAGCTCGAGCACAAGATCCGCGCGGCGATCCGCTGGAACGCGGTCGCGATCATCCTGCGCGCGAACAAGGAGTCGTCCGAGCTCGGGGGGCACATCGCGAGCTTCCAGTCCTCCGCGCTGCTGTACGACATCGGCTTCGGGCACTTCTGGCACGCGCCCACGGCCGAGCATGGCGGCGATCTCATCTACGTGCAGGGTCACGTGTCGCCCGGTATCTATGCGCGCGCGTTCGTCGAGGGGCGCCTGACCGAGAAGCAGCTGCTCGGATTCCGCCAGGAAAGCGACGGCAAGGGCATTCCATCGTATCCGCACCCGTGGCTCATGCCCGAATTCTGGCAATTCCCCACGGTGTCGATGGGACTCGGCCCGCTGATGGCGATCTACCAGGCGCGCTTCCTCAAGTACCTCGAAGGACGCGGCCTCGCCAAGACCGCGAACCGCAAGGTGTGGGCGTTCCTCGGCGACGGCGAGTGCGACGAGCCGGAGTCGCTCGGCGCCATTTCGCTCGGAGGCCGCGAGCACCTCGACAACCTGATCTTCGTGATCAACTGCAACCTGCAGCGCCTCGACGGACCCGTGCGCGGCAACGGCAAGATCATCCAGGAATTGGAAGGCGTGTTCCGCGGCGCGGGCTGGAACGTGATCAAGGTCGTGTGGGGCTCCGGCTGGGACAAGCTCTTCGAGAAGGACAAGGACGGCATCCTGCTCGCGCGCATGGAAGAGTGCGTGGACGGCCAATACCAGGACTTCAAGAGCAAGAACGGCGCGTACGTGCGCGAGCACTTCTTCAACACGCCGGAGTTGAAGGCGCTGGTGGCGGACCTCTCCGACGAGCAAGTGTGGAAGCTCAACCGCGGCGGCCACGATCCTTTCAAGGTCTATGCGGCCTACGCGGCGGCGGTCAAGCACAAGGACCAGCCGACGGTGATTCTCGCGAAGACCGTGAAGGGCTTCGGCATGGGCGAGTCCGGCGAAGGCCAGATGATCGCGCACCAGGCGAAGAAGATGACGGTGGATGCGCTGAAGCAGTTCCGCGACCGCTTCGACATCCCGATGCCCGACGACAAGATCGAGGCGATGCCTTTCATCTCGCTCGCCAAGGACAGTCCCGAAGCGAAATACCTGCACGAACGCCGTGCTGCGCTCGGCGGTTACCTTCCGCAGCGCCGCCGCAAGTCCGCGTCGTTGCAGGCGCCGCCGCTGTCCTCGTTCGAGCGCCTGCTGCAGAGCTCGGGGGACCGCGAGATCTCCACCACGATGGCGTTCGTGCAGATGCTGGGCACGCTCGTGCGCGACAAGACGATCGGCAAGCACATCGTGCCCATCGTTCCGGACGAATCGCGCACGTTCGGCATGGAAGGCATGTTCCGCCAGCTGGGCATCTACTCCGCGGTAGGCCAGCTCTACAAGCCGCAGGACGCCGACCAGCTCATGTACTACCGCGAGGACAAGTCGGGGCAGGTGCTGCAGGAAGGCATCAACGAAGCCGGTGCGATGAGCTCGTGGATCGCCGCGTCCACGTCGTACTCGACCAACGACGTGCCGATGATCCCGTTCTACATCTACTACTCGATGTTCGGCCTGCAGCGCGTGGGCGACCTTGCGTGGCTTGCGGGAGACATGCGCGCGCGCGGGTTCCTCATCGGCGGAACCGCGGGACGCACCACGCTCAACGGCGAGGGCCTGCAGCACGAGGACGGCCACAGCCACGTGCTGGCGTCGACGATTCCCAATTGCGTTTCGTACGATCCCACGTTCGCGTACGAGGTCGTCGTCATCGTCCGCGAAGGCATCCGCCGCATGTACGAGGCGCAAGAGGACGTGTATTACTACATCACGGTGATGAACGAGAACTACGCGCATCCCGCGATGCCCGAAGGTGCCGCCGAGGGCATCATCAAGGGGCTTTATCTCCTCAAGGGCGGAGGCAAGGGCAAGGGCCCGCGCGTGCAGCTCATGGGATCGGGCACGATCCTGCGCGAAGTCATCGCTGCGGCCGATCTCTTGCGTGACGACTGGAAGATCGAATCGGATATCTGGAGCGCGACGAGCTTCAACGAGCTGCGTCGCGACGGCATGAGCGCGGAGCGGCACAACCTGCTGCATCCCAAGGGAGCGCGGCGCAAGAGCTACGTCGAGACCGCATTGGAGGGACACGCGGGGCCGGTGATCGTGGCGACCGACTACATGCGCAACTACGCCGACCAGATCCGCCAGCACGTGGGCCGGCGTTACGTGACGCTCGGCACCGACGGCTTCGGGCGCAGCGATTACCGCGTCAAGCTGCGCACGTTCTTCGAGGTGAACCGCTACTACGTCACGGTCGCCGCGCTGAAGGCGCTTGCCGACGACGGCGAGATCAAGGCGGACGTGGTGGAGCAGGCCATCAAGAAATACGGCCTCGACACCGAGCGGCCGGACCCCTGGACTGTTTGAACGAGAACAACTATGAGCACAGTTGAGGTCAAAGTCCCCGACATCGGCGACTTCAAGGACGTGCCGGTGATCGACATCATGGTCAAGCCCGGCGACAGCGTGAAAGCGGAGGACTCGCTCGTCTCGCTCGAGTCGGACAAGGCGACGATGGACGTGCCGGCGCCGTTTGCCGGCAAGGTGAAGGACATCAAGGTCAAGCTCGGCGACAAGGTGAGCGAGGGCAGCCTGATCCTCACGCTCGAATCCGGCGCGCCTGCCGTCAGTGCCGCGGCCGAGCATCACAAGGCCGCGGTGTCCTCGCCGCCCGCGCCGACCTCCGCGCCCGCGGGCGTGGCCGAAGTGCGCGTGCCCGACATCGGCGACTTCAAGGATGTCCCCGTCATCGAAGTGTTGGTGAAGGCGGGCGATACCGTGAAGGCCGAGGATGCGCTCGTCACGCTGGAGTCGGACAAGGCGACGATGGATGTGCCGGCGCCGCTTGGCGGCGTTGTGCGCGATCTCGCGGTCAAGGTCGGCGACAAGGTGAGCGAAGGCGCGCTGGTGCTGACATTGGTCACGGATGCGGCGCAAGCGGCGGCCGCGCCTGCTGTTGTGGCGGCGGCACCCGCGCCCGCGGCGGCACCCGCGCCCGCGCCTGCGAAAGCCGATGCCGCGGTCGACGAGTCCGCATTCGCGATCGCCTATGCAAGCCCCGGCGTGCGCAAGATGGCGCGCGATCTCGGCGTCGACCTGGGATCGGTCAAGGGGTCCGGCAACAAGGGCCGCATCGTCAAGGAAGACGTCGAAGCGGCGGCGAAGGGCGGAGGTGCGCCGGCGAAGTCGGCACCTGCCGCCGCGGGCGGCGGCGTGGGCGGCATCGACCTCCTGCCGTGGCCGAAGGTCGACTTCGCGAAGTTCGGCCCGATCGAGACGAAGCCGCTTTCGCGGATCAAGAAGATCTCGGGCGCCAACCTGCATCGCAACTGGGTGATGATCCCGCACGTCACCAATCACGACGACGCCGACATTACCGACCTCGAGACATTTCGCGTGCAGCTCAACAAGGAGATCGAGAAGGGCGGAATCAAAGTCTCGATGCTCGCGTTCATGATCAAGGCCGCGGTCGCCACGCTCAAGAAGTTCCCGGAGTTCAACAGCTCGATCGACGGCGACAATCTGGTCCTCAAGAATTTCTGGCACATCGGCTTCGCGGCCGACACCCCGAACGGCCTCGTCGTACCGGTGATCCGCGACGCGGACAAGAAGGGCGTGGTCGACATCGCCAAGGAGATGGGGGATCTCGCGAAGCTCGCACGCGACGGCAAGCTGAAGCCCGACCAGATGCAGGGCGGCACGTTCACGATCAGCAGCCTGGGCGGCATCGGCGGCACGTACTTCACGCCGATCATCAACGCGCCCGAGGTTGCGATCATGGGCGTATGCCGCTCGTTCTGGAAGCAGGTGTCGAACGACGGCAAGACGTCGTCGTGGCGCTACATCCTGCCGCTGTCGCTGTCGTGGGACCACCGCGTGATCGACGGCGCCGCGGCCGCGCGCTTCAACGCGTACTTCGGGTCACTGCTGGCCGACATGCGCCGGATCATCGTCTAACGAGGGATCGCAACAATGCCAACTATCGAGGTCAAGGTCCCGGATATCGGCGACTTCAACGACGTCCCCGTCATCGAAGTGCTGGTGAAGCCCGGCGACAAGGTCGCGAAGGAAGCGTCGCTCGTCACGCTCGAGTCCGACAAGGCGACGATGGACGTGCCGTCGCCCGTGGATGGCACGGTCAAGGAATTGAAGGTCAAGGTCGGCGACAAGGTGAGCGAAGGCACGCTCATCCTCACGGTGGAATCCGGCGCCGCGGGAGCCGCGGCTCCGGCGCCGCAACCGGCGGCACCTGCTGCCGCACCGCCGAAGACCTCGAGCGCGCCCGCGCCTGCCGCGCCGGCGGCACCCGCGCCCGGTGCGAAGAGCTATTCCGGCAAAGCCGATATCGAATGCGAGATGCTCGTGCTCGGCGCGGGTCCCGGCGGCTATTCCGCGGCGTTTCGCAGCGCAGACCTCGGCATGAAGACCGTGCTCGTCGAGCGCTACGCGACGCTCGGCGGCGTGTGCCTCAACGTCGGGTGCATTCCGTCCAAGGCGTTGCTGCACACGGCTGCGGCAATGGAGGAAGTGATCGCGCTCGGCGCGCACGGCATCGCCTACGGATCGCCGCAAATCGATTTACCGAAGCTGCGCACGTTCAAGGAAGGCGTGGTCAAGAAGCTGACCGGCGGCCTGGCCGGCATGGCCAAGGCGCGCAAGGTGGACGTCCTGCGCGGCGTCGGCCGCTTCCTCGATCCCCATCACCTCGAAGTCGCGCTGACGACCGGCACCGCCCAGGACAAGTCGGGCGAGAAGAAGATCGTGAAGTTCGACAAATGCATCATCGCGGCCGGCAGCCAGGCGATCAAGCTGCCGTTCATGCCCGACGATCCGCGCGTCGTGGATTCCACCGGCGCGCTCGAGCTCGCGGCGATCCCGAAGCGCATGCTGGTCGTGGGCGCCGGCATCATCGGCCTCGAGATGGCGACCGTGTACGGCGCGCTCGGCACGAAGATCGACGTAGTGGAAATGCTCGACATCATGATGGCGGGCGCGGACCGTGACCTCGTCAAAGTCTGGGAGAAATTCAACGCCAAGCGCTTCGACAAGGTGATGCTCAAGACGAAGACCGTGTCCGCGAAAGCCACTGCCGCGGGCATCGAGGTCGGCTTCGAGGGCGAGCAGGCGCCCGGAGGGCCGCAGACCTACGATCTCGTGCTGGTCGCGGTGGGGCGCAGTCCGAACGGCAAGGTGATCGAGGCCACCAATGCGGGCGTTGCGGTCACGGATCGCGGCTTCATCAACGTCGACAAGCAGATGCGTACGAACGTGGCGCACATCTACGCCATCGGGGACATCATCGGGCAGCCGATGCTCGCGCACAAGGCAGTGCACGAAGCGCACGTCGCCGCGGAAGCCGCCAAGGGCGAGAAGTCGTTCTTCGACGCGCGCCAGATTCCGTCGGTCGCTTACACCGATCCGGAAGTGGCGTGGGCCGGGCTCACCGAAGACGACTGCAAGAAGCAGGGCATCAAGTACGGGAAGGCGGTGTTTCCGTGGGCCGCGTCGGGCCGCGCGATCGCCAACGGTCGCGACGAAGGCTTCACCAAGCTCCTGTTCGATGAAGCCACGCATCGCTGCATCGGCGGCGGCATCGTCGGCACGGATGCGGGCAACCTGATCGGCGAAGTGTGCCTCGCGGTCGAGATGGGCGCAGATCCGGTCGACATCGGCAAGACGATCCATCCGCATCCGACACTCACGGAATCCATCGGCATGGCGGCGGAAGTTTTCGAAGGGGTATGCACGGATCTACCCCCGATGAAAAAGAAGTAAGAGGAGAGCATCATGGCGGAAGAGCAGCTCAAGCAGGACGCACTCGAGTATCACGAGTTCCCGACGCCGGGCAAGATTTCGATCGCGCCCACGAAGACGCTCGCCAACCAGCGCGACCTGTCGCTTGCGTATTCGCCGGGCGTCGCGTACGCGTGCACCGCCATCCAGCACGATCCGTCGCTTGCCGCGCGCTACACGGCGAAGGCCAATCTGGTCGCCGTCATCACCAATGGAAGCGCGGTCCTTGGCCTCGGCAACATCGGCGCGCTCGCCGGCAAGCCCGTCATGGAGGGCAAGGGCTGCCTCTTCAAGAAGTTCGCGGGCATCGACGTGTTCGACATCGAGATCGGCGAGTCCGATCCGGACAAGATCGTCGAAGTGGTCGCCGCGCTGGAGCCCACGTTCGGCGGCATCAACCTCGAAGACATCAAGGCGCCCGAGTGCTTCTACATCGAGAAGAAGCTGCGCGAGCGCATGAAGATCCCGGTGTTCCACGACGACCAGCACGGCACCGCGATCGTCGCCGCGGCAGCAGTGTTGAACGGCCTCAAGATCGTCGACAAGGACATCGGGAAAGTGAAGCTCGTGTGCTCCGGCGCGGGTGCGGCAGCCATCGCATGCCTCGACCTGCAGGTGAGCCTTGGCCTCGACCCGAAGAACATCTACGTCCTCGACAGCAAGGGCGTGATCGCCAAGTCGCGGACGAATCTCGACGCCGACAAGGCTCGTTACGCGCAAGCCACCGAAGCGAAGGCGCTCGACGACGTGATCGCGGGATGCGACGTGTTCCTGGGACTCTCGGGTCCGGGCGTGCTGACGCAGGACATGGTCAAGCGCATGGCCGACCGTCCCATCATCCTCGCGATGGCGAACCCGGAGCCGGAGATTCGCCCCGAGCTCGCCAAGGCGGCAAGGCCCGATTGTCTCATCGGCACCGGCCGGTCGGATTACCCCAACCAGGTCAACAACTCACTGTGCTTCCCGTTCATCTTCCGCGGCGCGCTCGATTGCGGCGCGACGAAGATCAACGAGGAAATGAAGCTCGCGGCCACGAAGGCGCTCGCGGCGCTCGCACGCGCCGAGCCGTCGGACATCGTGGCGCTCGCGTACGGCGAGGCGACGCCGCCCTTCGGCCCGGACTACCTGATCCCGCGCGCGTTCGACCCGCGCCTCATCACCACGATCGCGCCAGCGGTCGCGCGTGCGGCGATGGACAGCGGCGTCGCCACTCGCCCCATCCAGGATTTCAACAAATATCACGATCAGCTCGCGCGCTTCGTCTACGAGTCCGGCTCGACGATGGAGCCCGTGTTCGCTGCCGCCAAGGCATCGCCCAAGCGCGTGGCGTACGCGGAAGGTGAGGACGAGCGAGTGCTGCGAGCCGCGCAAGCGGCGGTCGACGAAGGGCTCGCAAGACCCGTGCTCGTTGGCCGCACGGACATCATCGCAAGCCGCATCCAGAAGCTCGGGCTGCGCCTGAGCCTCGGCAAGGACTGCGATGGCGTCAACATCCTCGACGATCCGCGCTATCGCGATTACTGGAGCGAGTATTACAAGCTCGCCAAGCGCAAGGGCGTCACGCGCCGGCAAGCGCAAGAGGACATGCGCACGCGCCCCACGCTCGTTGCGGCGATGCTCGTGCACCAGGGCGACGCCGACGCCATGCTATGCGGCACCGGCAGCAATTCACAGGGGCACCTGCGCTTTGTGCGGCAGGTGATCGGCGCCCGCGAAGGTGCGAAGACGATGGCGGTCATGCAGATGCTGATCCTGCCCGGCAGGCAGCTCTTCATCTGCGACACGCACGTCAATCGCGATCCCTCCGCCGAGGAAATCGCCGAGATGACGCTCCTTGCCGCGGAGGAAGTGCAGCGCTTCGGCATCAGGCCCAGCGTCGCACTCCTGTCGCACTCGAGCTTCGGCAGCTCGGACGCACCGTCGGCGGTGAAGATGCGCGAAGCGCTTGCGTTGATCGTCGAACGTGCGCCGGGACTTGCGGTGGAAGGCGAAATGCGCGCCGACTCCGCGCTGTCGAAGAACATTCGCGACCTGGAATTTCCCGATTCCGCGCTGACGGAGGACGCGAACCTGCTGGTGATGCCGAACGTGGACGCCGCCAACATCACGTACAACGCGCTGCGAGTTACGGCCGGTGGCGGCATCACCGTGGGCGGCATATTGCTCGGTGCCGCGAAAGCCGTGCACATCATGACGCCGTCGTCGACCGTGCGCCGCATCGTTAACATGACGGCGGTAGCCGTTGCCGATGCGGGCGCGCATCGCGGCTAAGCCGCGCGCTGCGATCGCCGTTGCGCTGCGGGCATGAGGCGCAGCGCGCGCGCCAGCACGGGCGAGCGATTGTCGGGGCTCCAAACCGCCGACAGCTCGGAGTGCGGCACGTCGCCTGCGAGTCTCACGTAGCGGGTGCCTTCGACTGCGACGCGCGTGACCGATGCAGGAACGACGGTGACGCCGGCGCCGATGGCGACGAGACCGAGGAAATTCACCATCGTCTGGCGCTGGTGCTCGAGCCTTGGCTCGAACCCAGCGGCATGGCACGCCGCGATGAACCGATCGTAGTAGCTCGGCACGCGTTCGCGCGTGGCCACCACGAATACGTCGTCCCTCAGCGCGCGCAGCGAAATCGAAGCCTTGCCGGCCAGTCGATGGGTCACAGGCAAGGCAACTACCAATGGCTCGCGCAAGACGGCGCGCAGTGCGAGTCCCTCGTGCTCGATCGGGGTGTGAACCAGGCCCAGGTCGAGGCGGTTCTGACGCAGCGCCTCAACCTGGTCGGCGGAGCTCTCGACGTGCCATTGGATGCGCACGCCGGGCATCGCCTTGCGCATGGCCGTCTGCAGCACTCGCGCCTGAGAGAAGAGGGCGGCGCTGATCACGCCTGCCCGTAGCGTGCCCGAGTCGCCACCCGCGGCGCGCTGCACGTAACCGGGCAACGCTTCGAGCTGTGCGAGCATGCGCGGCGCTTCCTCCTTCAGCGCATTGCCTGCTGCCGTCAGCGTCACCACTCGTCTTGCGCGATCGAACAGCTGCGCACCGAGCTCGCGCTCGATGCGCTGGATGTGACGTGTGAGCGGCGGCGGGGTGATGTTGAGCCGCGCGGCCGCTCGGCCGAAGTGCAGCTCCTCGGCAACTATGAGGAAGGCGCGAAAGTCCGCGGGCTCCATAATTACCTGTAAGAGTAACGTAATGGCCACAAAAATCGCAATGGACGCAACGACCGCTTGCGCCTAGGATCCTCTTTCGAGCCGGCGCACGTCCGGCGCCAGGAGGACACACGCATGAAAGCCATCCAGGTCCACGCATGGCATTGCATCGTGCTCGCGTTGGCCGCTGCGGGCAGTGCGTGGGCGCAGCCCTATCCCGCGCGCCAGGTCGAAGTGATCGTTCCTTACGCGCCGGGCGGCACGACTGACTTCGTCACGCGCGTGATCGCGCAGAAGATGTCCGAGGACTGGAAGCAGCCCGTCGTCGTGATCAACAAGCCCGGCGCCAGCGGCCAGCTCGGGGCCGACTTTGCCGCAGCGGCGGCAGGGGATGGCTACACGCTGCTCATCACGGGCTACGTGAATCGGAACCTGCTCTTTGCTCCGACGCCGCCCGCGCCTAATCCGGCGAAAGACGTGGTTCCCGTCTCGCTGGTCGCGAAGGCGCCGCTGCTGCTCCTGGTGTCGCCGGATTTTCCGGCGAAGTCGCTGAAGGACTTGGTGGCGATGGCCAAGTCGCAACCGGGCAAGCTCAACTACGCGTCGATCGGCAACGGGTCGCCGTCGCATCTGGGGATGGAGCTCTTCAAGCGTGCCGCGGGTATCGACATGCTGCACGTTCCGTACAAGGGAAGCGGTCCCGCGCTGATCGACGTCATGGCCGGTCACGTTCCCATCATGATGGACAGCGTGGTCAGCGCGTCGCCGCACGTGAAGGCCGGCAAGCTGCGCGCGCTCGCGGTCACGACCGCATCGCGACTGCCGTCGCTGCCCGACGTCCCCTCGATCGCCGAGCTCGGATGGCCCGGGTTCGACGTCTTCACGTGGACGATGCTGTACGTGCCCGCAGGCACACCCGCCGATCGCATCGACAAGGTGCGCACCGAGGTCGACCGCATCCTCGGGCTCCCGGACGTGAAGGAGCGCTATGCGTCGCAGGGCGCGATCATCCCCGACCCAATGACGCAGGCGCAACTCGTGTCGTTCCTCAACACGGATATCGGCGGCTGGCGCAAGGTCATCCAGGACGCGAAGATCACGGCCGACTGAGCATGGTTCTGGCGAACGAAATCGAAGAGTCGGCGTCTCCGATCACCAATCGTTGGGGTGAGGTCAAGCCGGAGCGCCTCGTGGTCGAGCACGCGTCCGTGTTCCGCGGGCGCGAGGGACAGGCGTTCAACCACCAGGCGCAGCTTTCCTGGGACGGCGAACGCATGTACGCCACGTGGTCTTCCTGTGCACGTGACGAAGAAGAGGCCGGACAGCATGTGGTCATGGCCGTCTCGGACGATGTCGGCCGCACATGGAGCAAGCCGACGGTGGTGGCACCGTCACGTCCCGGTCGTTTCGCACCGAGCGTCGTCGTGTCCTCGGGCACGCGCGTCGTCGGTGATGTGCTCGTCGCCTATTACGGCGAGTGGGAGCGCTTCGAAGCGGCTCGCGACAAGGAGCGCGAGGCCGCGCGCTGGAACGAAGGCGGGCACTCGGTGTTCGACGTGCGCACGGAAGCGCGCCTGTCGCGGAACGGAGGCGAGACCTGGTCGGAACCCATGGTCGTCATCCGCGACCAGTTCGGATTCATGCCTCCGATGGCCATACGCTCGGGTCGGCTCATCCTGCCTGCGCATCTCACGTGCGCCATCACCGACGATCCGATGGGCCTGATCGGGTGGGAGCGCACCGGTCTGCCCGGATTGCCGCCGGGCTACCTGGACGATTGGTACAGTCACAAGCGCGGCGCCGCGATCCTTGGCCTCGATCACCGCTTCAACGAAGCCCACTGCTATCAGACGGACGACGGCGTCGTGCACATGATGTTGCGCAACGAGAACGGCACGCGAATGGGTGTGACCGAAAGCCGCGACGACGGTCGCACGTGGTCGCGACCGCGCCTGACGGGCTTCACCAACTCCGTCTCGCGCTCTCAATTCGGGCGGCTGCCCGACGGGCGCTTCTTCTGCGTGAATTGCCCGGCGCCGGCGCGGGAGGGCGCCTCACCCTCGACGCGTACACCGCGCACGCCGGTGGTCCTCGCGCTCAGCGACGACGGAGTTGTCTTCGATCGTCACTACGTGCTCGGCGACGAAGCTCAGGGCGAGCCGCGCATCCCCGGCTATCTCAAGCATGGGCGGTACGGCTATCCGTTCCTCGCCATCGCGAACGACACGGCATTGATGATCTATTCCACCAACAAGGAAGACATCAACGTCGCGCGCTTCCGCGTGCCGGCCCGCTAGCGCCTCGGAATCTATTCGAGCTACTGGTTCATCCGGCTCAGCACGTATCGGATCGGCTCGATCGAGATCTGCATCATGCCGGTGTAAGGCCTGTTCATCTCGAGAATCAGGAAGATGGCGCCGGACACGGACAGTGCGCCCAGCAGGAGCGCGGCGACGAGCGTCGCATTGCGGCGCGCGAACAGGCCGAAGCCGACGAACAGCATCGCCAGCCAGAACACGAGCACGACGAGAAACGGCCACGAGATCCCGGCGCGTGCCTGCTCCGACAGCAGGAGGCGCGTGTCGCCGAGGGTTCCCAAGAGCTGCAGGGCGCGCGCCTGAACGAACCGCTGCGCTTCGTCCGCCGGCTTTAGCGCGGTGATGCGATCGAAAAGGAGCGTGGCGGCGCGCTGCGCCTCGAGCGGCGAATCGATCGTCGACTGAAACCCGCCGGCCTTCGTCGCGCGCTCGACTTCCGCTTGGACGATGCCGCGCAGCAGCGCACGCGAATCGCGCGCGTCGGGACCGAGACGCTCGAGCGCGCGATCGAGCTGGAACAGGTGCACGGCGATCTGCTGCACTTCCGTCTGCTGCGCCTCGTATGAGCGATGGGCCGAGGAGATGAGCAATCCCAGGACCAGCGCGGCGACGGTCGCGATGAGCCCCATCACGAGCTTCACCACGTCCTTCGAGTCGCTCTCCCTGTGATGCTGCGGGAGTCGGCCGTGCAGATAGAGGCCGGCAAGCCCGCCTGCGAAAGTACAGGCGAAAACGATCACCGCGACGGCGACGGAGATCATGCTCTCGCAGTACAACCTTCATAGGTCGTCCTGCCGTTCTCTTCGAGGAACGCCGTGTCGCCCTTGTTCCAGAACACGATGCTCTCATCCTTGTTCGCGTAACGCGCGCCCGATGCCGACATCGCTTGCGGCAGCGTGAGGTTGCGGCCGTCCGAGAGCACGAGCCGAACGCTGCTGGAGGGGCCGTTGACGAACGTTGCGTCGATCGACTTGCCGCCCGGGCACGCGAACTTCGCCTTGATGGTCTTCGCCGCCCCCGCGACCTGGCGCGCGCACGATCCGTCGTAGTACGCGAACGCATCGCAGGCATTCGCCCCGCGGAAAGTGCACGTCCCTGTCTCCGCCGGCGTGTTGCTTGCCGACGTGACCTTGTAAGTGCCACCCGTGATGGCGCAATAGCGCGCAGCGGGCGTCGCATACCCCATGACCTTGATGCCCCCGGTGCGGCACTGGCCGCGCAGCATCGCAAACTCCTCGCACTGCAGGTTGTCCGCGAACACGCAGACACCGTATTCCCCGCCCTTCGGATTCTTTTCGATCGTGAGCTTCCCGCCCTTCGCTGCGCAGTTTTGCGACGCAGGATTGGCGAGCGTCGACTGGGCAACGGCATCGAACGCCGCAAGCAGTACCACGACGCCAACGAGAATGGCGAGAACGCGCATCGTCGAAAGCTCCTCTGTCGATCCGAAACGCGAGTATCGCGCCCCGCGCGGGTTGCGTCGAGCGCCGCTCACGATGGCTCTGTCAGGACAGATCACCGAGCACGATCGCGCTTACGCGCTCCGCGGCGCCCGGCCAATGCCGGAACTGCGGGAACCGCCTGGCATCGACCAGCGTCAGCTTCCGTGTCCGTTAGTTGTGGGCATCCTCGTCAAACCGACATACACTCGCCGGCCTCGGCTATCGCATGGTATTGCTCGCACTCCGGGGACTACGTGATTGATCGGCGAACGTTCATTCCGTGGGGCGCGGGCCGCCCGCCAGGTAACCGACACGCCAGACCTTGCCCGATTGCTGCGCTTGGACTGACTTGCCGCGTTTCGCAGCGCCCTTGCCCGCTGAATGTACTTTGCTAAAGTCGAAGTCAATCTTCATCCATCGGAGGTCAAAATGAGCCACTCATCAATGCTGAAGGCCAGACGGCAGCATCAAAAAAACAAGAAGCTTCTCCAGGTCGCAGCCAAGCAGGCTAAGCGGCTGGCGAAGCAGGCACTGGCGGGGCCAGTCGTGAAGAAGGCGAAAGTGAAGAAGGAGAAGGTCAAGAAAGAAAAGATCGAGACGGAAAAGGTGAAGCCGGTCAAGCCGGTCAAGCCGACCAAGGAGGAGCTTGGCAGGCAAGACTCGAAGAAGAGCAGTGCGGGTGCCGGGAAGAAAGGCGCGTCCTAGCGTTCCAGGCAACGGGTTCCGCGTTCGATGCACCGGAATGTCCCGCAAATGCGTCGAGGCTGCGTCGGCACAACAACGTCGGGCGTTTTTATCGCCGCCGGCGCCATTCCGGTTGCCCTGTGGGGCTCTAACAGGGATCATCCAAGGCATTCCAGTATCAGGCGCAGCCTCGCCGGCCAAGGCGAGCGGCGCGAGGCGGCGAGAGTGACGTACTGCGTGGGCATGAAGGTTGACGAAGGGATGATCTTCGCGTCGGATTCGAGGACGAACGCTGGCCTCGACAACATCGCGAAGTTCTGCAAGATGACCCTGTTCGAGCGCGCCGGCGATCGCGTGATGGTGCTCCTGAGCTCCGGCAATCTGGCCGGGACCCAGGCAATCATCAGCTTGCTGTCGCAGCGCGGCGACGACCCCGACAATCCCGGATCGCTGTGGAAGGCGCGGACCATGTTCGACGCCGTCAACCTCGTTTCCGACGCGATGCGCGATATCGAGCGGCGCGACGGCCCGTCGCTCCAGGCCAGCGAGGTGACTTTCAACGCCTCTTTCATCCTGGGTGGCCAGATTCGCGGCGAGGAAATGCGGCTGTTCCGAATCTACGCGGAAGGCAATTTCATCGAATCCGGTGCCCTCACACCGTACATCCAGACAGGCGAAACGAAGTACGGCAAGCCGATCATCGACCGCGTGATCACGACCACCACCAACCTCGCCGACGCCGCCAAATGCGTGCTCGTGTCGTTCGACTCCACGATGCGCAGCAATGTTTCGGTCGGCATGCCGATCGACCTGATCTGCTACGAACGCGACAGCCTCCAAGTCCAGATGCGCCGCCGCTTCGACGATGGCGACCCGTACTTCACGTCCCTGCATCGCAGCTGGAGCGAGGGCACGCGAAGGGTGTTCAGGGAGCTGCCCGAGCTAGTCTGGTGACGACGCCGCGAAGCGCGGGCGGCGATCGTGCGTGATCTCATCGTAGTAACCTGCGAGCATGGCGGCAATCGCATCCCGGCCGAGTACGCGGGCCTCTTTCGCGGATGGCATCGCGTCTTGCGCAGCCATCGCGGTTACGACGCCGGCGCGCTTGCGATGGCACGTGATCTGGCCACCGTGTTTCACGCTCCGCTGATTGCGTCCACGGTGAGCCGACTGCTCGTCGACCTCAATCGTTCGCTTTCCAATCCGCGCGCCTGGTCGGCGGTGACGAGCGCGCTGACTCCCACCGAAAAGCAACACGTCGTACAGCGTCACTACGCGCCGTACCGCCGAAAAGTCTCGACGATCGTCGACGAAGCGGTGAAGTCGGGACGCACGGTCATCCACCTCTCGTCGCACAGTTTCACGCCGGTGCTGAACGGCCAAGTTCGAACATCCGATGTCGGTCTCCTGTACGACCCCGCGCGACCTGGCGAGACCGTGCTCGCCGAGCTGTGGAAAGCTGCATTCGCCGAGCGGGCCCCCGAGTTGCGCGTGCGACGGAACTATCCGTATGCGGGGAAGGGTGACGGGCTGACGCGATCCTTGCGCCGGCGCCATCCGCCGGGACGCTACGTCGGGATCGAGATCGAGCTCAACCAGTCATTCGCGCTGGGCGGCGGAAAACCGTGGCGGGAACTGCGCGCATCCGTCGTGGCGACGTTCCAGGCGGCGCTGGGTCGCATGCCGGCGCTCTCGCGTGCCGGTCGCGCGACGTCCTTTTCGGTTGGGAGTACGAAGTGAAGATTCGCATCGGATACGACATGGTCTATGAGTGCCCGCAGCCGGTGCCGATGATCCTGATGCTCAACACTCACTATTCGCGCGCGTCGGACGTGGTGGTCCCCGATCATGTGTGCACGGATCCCGCAGTGCCATTGATCGCATACCGCGACGGGTTCGGGAACTGGTGCAGCCGAATCGTCGCGCCCGCGGGAGAAACCCGCATCTTTGCCGAAGGGATCCTTCGCGACACCGGGCTTCCCGACGAGGTCGCACCCAACGCGCCGCAGCTGGCCATCGAGGACCTGCCGGAGGAAACGCTCGTATATCTGCTTGGCAGCCGATACTGCGAGACCGACCGGCTGTCGAGCGAAGCGTGGCGCCTGTTCGGCAACACGGCTCCCGGCTGGTCGCGCGTGGACGCGATCTGCGCCTTCGTGCATCGGCACATCAAGTTTGGATACCAGTTCGCGCGGCGCACGAAGTCGGCATGGGAGGCTTACAGCGAAGGCGCCGGCGTGTGCCGGGATTACGCGCACCTTGCGCTGACATTCTGCCGGTGCGTGAACATTCCCGCGCGATACTGCACCGGCTACCTGCCCGACATCGGCGTTCCCGCGGTACCAGACCCGATGGACTTCGCGGGATGGTTCGAGGCGTTCCTCGGAGGCCGTTGGTATACGTTCGACCCGCGCAACTTCGAACCCCGCATCGGGCGTATCCTGATCGCGCGCGGACGTGACGCCTCCGATGTCGCGATTGCCACGACGTTCGGCCCGAACGTCCTCAAGAGGTTCGTCGTTCACGCCGAGGAAATTCCACAGGCCTGACGCACGCCGGGCCTTGACTCGGCCCGTGCGCGACCGTCGCTGCGTCGCGGACCGCGTTGCGAGTATCATCGTTCCTGCGCTGACGCCCGTTGACGCCTCCACTACCCTTCGTGATCTCGCCCATGCCCCGTCGAGAAATGCGGTCCCGCGCCCGCTGTTCCGGGGCGACACTCTGGCTGATCCCGGTCATCATCGTCGTGCTCGGTGCGGCGTGGATCTGGTTCATGATTTCGTGGAGCTACTCGTCGGGCGAACGCGCCGGTTGGGTACAGAAGTTCTCCAGCAAGGGCTGGATCTGCAAAACGTGGGAAGGCGAGCTGGCTCTCGTAACCATGCCTGGCACTGCGCAGGAAAAATTTCTGTTTACCGTTTGGGACGACGACGTGGCCAAGAAAATCAACGCCGCGATGGGCAAGCGTGTATCGCTGCACTACGAGGAGAAGGTCGGCTTGCCGGGTACCTGCTTCGGCGAGACGCGGCATTGGGTCAACGGCATAAAGGGCGTGGAGGACATTCCGCTCGCGCCAGGCGTAGTCGTGCCGACTCAACCGGGTGCCGCGCCGGCGGCGCAGCCTTCGCAACCGACGACCGCGCCCGCCCCGAAGTAGTCGAAGTTTCGTCTTGCCAACTTGATCCGGCCTATCCATCTCGAGGCCCAGGAAGATCGCGCCGGGCACCGAACAGCGCGCCGAAGCCGCAGCGCAGCGTCGCTAGCACTCCACGCGGTCGCGCCCTAGCTGCTTCGCCCTGTAGAGCGCTTGATCGGCACGCGCGAAAGCCATCTCGATCGTCTCGTGAGGGATGTACTGCGCTACCCCTATGGAAACCGTCAACGGGCCGACAGAACGGGTAATCGGCAGCTCGAGTTCCATCGCGCTGATGCGCCGGCGAAGTCGCTGTGCGTCTGCCATCGCTCCTGCCAGGTCCGTCTGCGGCAGGATCTGAACGAATTCCTCGCCGCCGTAGCGCCCGAAAACGTCGGTATTCCGCAGCCCGGCCTGCACGGCGGCTGCGAACGCGCGCAAGACGCGATCGCCGGTCAGGTGGTCGAACGCGTCGTTGTAGCGCTTGAACAGGTCGAGGTCGATCACGCAGATCGATAGCGGTTCGCCGGTCGCATCGGCCCGCTGCTTCGAGTCGTGCATCGCGGCAACCAGCGCGCGGCGATTGTAGACACCGGTGAGATCGTCGCGGCGCGCCTTTTCTTCGATGTCCTCCAGCTTGAGGCGTACGTCCGTCAGCCCCTGTCGTATCCGGTGCACATGGCCCCCGAGGAAGACCATCCACGGAAATGTGACGGCGATCACGAGACACTGCAGGATGTCGAGGCGCAACACCTCGTCGTCCCCTTGCGTCATGTAGCGCACGCCGGCCAGGATCGCGAAGAGCGCCAGCGAGACCGCGCCGAGCGCGGCAACCGTTCGACTGTCGCGGCGAAGCATTCCGAACATCAGTGCGACGAAGAAGAACGCGGGGAACGCGAGCCTGGTTTCCGGCGCGCGATAGACAACGTAAAGCATCGTCGCGAGGGCGGCCAGAAACTGCCATACGGTCAAGCTGGGATCGGAAAATTGCAGGTTCAGTCCGGTGCGAAACAGGCAGAAGAAGACAACGATGAACGTGAAGACGAAGACGCCGGCGTGAGTCAGCGTGCTGCGGTCGATCTTCCCATAAACATGGAACACGGCGAGCACGATCACGAAGACGATCGAGAACACGCTGGCGAATGCGAACCGGCGGATACGAAGGCGTTGCCTGCGCTCGTTGCCGATGGAAATTGCATTGCCTGGAACCTTCATCGGATCACTCGACACCGCGCGTGGGACGGAAGTCGGCTTGCTCGCGTTTGGTTGAAATCGGCACCTTCGGCGGCTAGCATGAGATGCTCATTTGGCCGCCCGACGCGACCGAATCGGAGGTTTTGCGCAGGCATGTATTGCGGGGCATCGCGGATGAGGCGTCGGAAGCATAACGCGCGCCTCGAGCGGATGTCGACGCCGCAAATGCTCTAGGGACACTTCGAATTTACCGGGGACTGCGGTCGCACGAGCATGGCACACCTTCTGAAAACGGTGGGTTGCCGCATGAGCACGATCACGACGATGTATCGTCGGCACAATGAGCCGTCAGTCGCTTCGCTTCTGCGTCGCACCCATGATGGATCGGTACGACTTGTCAGCACTGGCGCGGCTTTCCGGCCGGTCGTGTGCAAGGGGTGTGCAGTCTCAGGGCGCCAGGTGCCCCACCCCTTTATGGCAGTCGATGCAGGTCGCCTTGCCATCGAGCACCGGCGCGTGGATCGAGCGCACCAGTTCGGACTGCTTTGCGAGCACGTCGTTGGAGAACGCGTGACATCCGCGGCACGCGCGCGAATCGTTGCCTTTGTATTCTGCCCAGACGTGTCCGGCCATGCGCCTGCGTTCCCCTTCGAATTTCTCCTGGGTGGAGATGATGCCGCGGATCTCCCCGATGACGTCCTTGGTCCCCGCCACGGCCTTGTACCAGAGGAGCTCGGGATACTCCCTCGGGATGTGGCAGTCGTGGCATGTCGCACGCACGCCGGTGCTGTTCACGCCATGGAGGCTTTCCCGGTGTTCCTTCGCGACCCATTGCATCGAGTGGCACGCCGCCCCGCAGAATTCATCGGTGCCGGTGACATGGACCATCACCTGTGTGCCGATGATCGCGATGACGCCGATCACCAAGCCCAAGGTGACGAGCGCCAGCACCGACCAGCGAGCACTCGGGCTGCGTAGCCGCAGCCACGTGCGCTTCAACCCGCCAGGTTGGCCACGCGTTCCAGCCGCTTGTGGAGTCTCGGCCATCGCCCGTCAGCGCTTAACCGGTGGCGCGGGCGGAGCCGGCGGAACGTTGACCACGGGAACGGTCGGCTTGAAGGCCTGGTCACGCAGCGCGATCTGGCCCTGGCGCGCGAGGTCTATCGACTCGCCCAGGATGCGCGAAGCTTCCTGCGGCGCATGGAATCCGGTGGAGTTTTCCGCCTCGACGAAGTCCAGGTAAAACTGCGAGCGCCGCTGCAGATATTGGGCGGTGAGCAGGTCCGCATCCTTGCGCCCCGCACTCTTCGCCGCCTTCAGGTCGTCGATCAGCCCGACCACTGCCGCCATCGCCTTTTCACGAAGCGCCCAGTGTCGATCCTGGATCTGGTAGACACGGGCCTGCAGCTCTTCCGCAGTGACCTTCTCCTCGTGCTTCTTGTGGCAGCCGACGCATGCAGCCTGGACGTTCAACATGGGACTGCGCACCCAGTGATCGGTGAACGACGGGGAAATCGACGGCATGTGGCAATCGGCGCAGGTGACCCCGGCGCGTGCATGCGGACCCTGGTTCCACATCTCGAACTCGGGATGCTGCGCCTTTAGCGCGGGGGCGCCGGTATCCTTGTGGGTCCAGTCACGGAAGCCGATTTCGTCGTAATAGGCGGTGATCTCCTCGATCTTGAGGCCCTTCGACCAGGGATAAACGAGGCGCTTCTCGGGACCCTTGAAGTAGTACTCGACGTGGCACTGGCCGCATACGTAGGCGCGCATCTCGGCCGACGAGGCGTGCTTGTTCACGTCGTAATCCTTCACGCCCAGCGAAGCCTTGTAGGCACGCATGCCTTCGATGAACGCAGGGCGGGTGACGCGGAGGGCGAGCGTCGTGCCATCGTGGCAGTCGATGCAGGCGACCGGATGGCTCACGAGCTTGGTCGCCTCCGCATAGGGCATCGCGTTGATCTTCTCGAAGCCCTTGGTGATGTCGCCGTCGCCCGCCCGCTTGTACGCGAGGTACATCGACGCATGGCAGTTCACGCACGCGCCCGGCTGCTTCACGACCACCTGGCGCTTCGTGAGCCGCTGGTCCTCGAGCATGTAGGCGTGGCCGCGCTCCTCGCGGAAATCTTCGGAGAAGGCATAGCCCTGCCAGATGGCCTTGAGACCCTTGTCCTCGTCGACCTTGGACCGCGCCACGACCGAGCGCGGGTCAGCCTGGGTCGGCGTGTGCGGCACGGCCTCGCTGCCGCCGTGCTTGGTGCGCTGCATGTCGACCGATTTCTTGTACAGCTCGTAGTGCTTCGGGAACGCCTTGCCCCATTCGGCCGGGTCGTCGATGTTGTCGTTGAAGGGCGGGCCCGCGTTCTTGGTCGCGTCGGATTGCGGGATGCCAGTTGCGGGAGCGAGCAGAAGGATGGCCGCGAACGCAATCAAAATTGCGCTCGTGACCACTCGCAGCGTGTAGTGCGGCTTGCGCATCATGCGGTCGCTCCTGAGAGTCGGCGATGCTTGAAGAGGCATTGTATTCGTGCGGGCGGACGTCGGGGAGGCGATTCGGCCGAGGGTGCGGTGATGGTTCTTCACAGCGTAGCTGGCGCCGGACGCCCGAGACCACACGCGCCAGGTGGCGCACCGCATTCGGTGTCACGAATACACCAGCGCCGACCTCGCCCAAGGCGGACGCCTGTTCATAAACCCAAACGCGCCCTGTCCGATCAGCGGTCGTCCGACGACGCTACAGACTCGATGCGGTTGGCGATACACCTCTGGCCGCCGGTAGTTGCGCTTCCTCGGCGAACGCGTACCGATTCTTGCCCAGATTCTTCGCTGCATACAACGCACGGTCAGAGTTGGCGATCAAGACTTCCGCAGTCATGCCATCGCGCGGGTAGATCGCGATGCCCAGACTGATCGCAGGAACCACGGTCGCATTCTCGACCGCGAATGGTTCCCTCACGCTCCACAATATTCGGTGGGCAATGGTTTCGACCTCGGCAATCGACTCGATTCCAGGCGCCAGTATCAGAAATTCGTCGCCGCCCAATCGCGTCACCGTGTCGGAGTCCCGGAATACCGCACGGATGCGCTTGGCGATCTCGACGAGCACACGGTCGCCTATGCCATGTCCGTGAGTGTCGTTGATTCCCTTGAAATCGTCGATATCCAGACTGAGAAACGCCACCATGTGGGAACCACGCTCGGCAGACGAAAGTGCCTGCGCGATCCTGTCCATGAGCAGGACCCGGTTCGGTAGTCCGGTGAGGAAATCGTGCGTCGCCAGGAGCTCAGCCTTCCCCTTCGCGGCCTTCAGCTCGCGTTCCAGTATCTTGAGTGGCGTTACATCGGCGACGTGTACGAAGATGCCCGATACTCGGCCATCTACTAGATGGGGCGTATACGTGGCGAGGCTGGAGCGAATGTCGCCCCCTGGCGTGGGAATCTCGCGCTCGAACACCTGCCGGTGCCCGGCGTAGGCGGCGCGAATGTACGGGAGATTCTTCGCATACAGCGGCCCGAGCAGCTGTTGCATCGTGAGGCCGACCACTTCTTCCCCGGACTTCCCGAACCAAGCGCGGTAGGCGTTGTTGGCGAAGACGCATGTCTGGTTGATATCCCAGTATCCCACCATGGCGTCGAGGTGATCGACGATATTCAGGAGGATCTCGCACCGTCGCTTGGACTCTGGAGGATATTCGGTCGTATCCGGCGGCATCATCTCATCAGTGACACCAAGGAGTGGACACTCGTCGGAAGGGCCGCGATCTTGTTACGTGGCCGAACTAAGTCATGGACATCTTGTGCTCTGTTCCTCGCAAGCACTTTGACAATCGTCAATGTCCAGAACTTTCAGTACGTCCAGGCCACAACCTGCGCGTGCGAGTGAAGCCACGCTCCGCGCCTGTGTGGCAGTCATCGTCTTCGTGTCTCAAGGACAGCTCCCTTGCCCGTGAGGTAGTCTCGGTAAAGATACAATCGCTCGCGCATCCGATCAATGTCGATTCGACCGCGCATCCGACATTGCTGACTGATATCCCAGCTCCACCGGTTCTGCACGGCACCCATGAGTTTGCAGATCACCGGTCACGAAACCGTACGGGCCATGACGGCAATCGCACTCGAAGCGGTAGCGAATCACCGCCCCCGAAGTCGTGCGCGAAGCTTGGCGATCTCGCTATCGAGCTCGGATTCGTGGCTGGCCCTCGTCACGGCCGCAACGGCCGCGGCCTCGACATGGGCAATGCCGGTGTCAATCCGTGCTCTCGAGGTGAGGGAGGCGCTGCGTGAACCAGACATGAGCGACGCGGGGCCGAGCCGCCGTAGCTGAGAAGGCGTTAGCCTCCCAAACTGCACCACTCGCTCAGCTATTCGACGTTCGTTTGACGGCCGTCAAAGCGTGTCGTGCAACAACGGCTCAACTGTCTTGTTGACGTTTCGCGAGCAACTGCGAGCAAAAGTATCTCGCAGGAGCGCGTTGGTGTCCTGCTCGCCGAAGAAGCCGGGCGATGTTCGATTCATCCTTCGCGTACTGTCCGGTGTGCCGGGCGTACGTCTTCCCTGACCAGACGCAGAGGCAGTACGCGCGAGAACATGCAAGCGCATCGGTGCCGAAATGCCCCCTTCAACGCCCTTTCACGGCGATTGAGTTTCGAAAGCCAGGAAGCCCAAGGAGCACGGCGTTTCTGGGCCTCGAGGGAGGATAACCGATGAAAAGCGTGGCTCACATTCTCAAGTCGAAGGCTGACCAGAGGGTCTATTCGGTTGCGCCCCTGGACTGTATTCGATGCGGTCAAGCTGATGGCCGAGAGGAACATAGGTGCCCGGTGGTAATGGAGGGCGAGAAGATCGTCGGCCTCATCACAGAACGCGAATTACGCGCGAAAAATCGCTCTCATGGCGCGGTCGTCAAAAGATACGCCGGTGCGCGACATCATGATCCCGTCGGCGATGTATGTCAGCCCGTCCAAAGGAGCGAGGAGTGCATGGCGTTGATGACGGAAAACCGAGTGCGCCACCTACTCGTCGTTGACAGCGGCAAGCTGATTGGCCTTATTTCCATCGGAGATCTGGTGAAAGACATCATCTCCGAGCAGAAATTCATGATCCAGCAGTTGGAGCACTACATCACCGGGGAGCGAGGCTGATCAAGGAGGTCTGTCATGGAGTTATTTGCGGAACGCGTGGATGTTTGGGCGGCACCCATACAAGATAAACCCGGTGGACTCGCAGACGTGTTGGGCATCTTGCGCGAGGCAGGCGTAGACCTGAAGTTCATCATTGCGCGGCGCGCCCCGGACCAACCCGGCAAGGGGGTGCTGTTTGTGACGCCGCTGCAGAGTGACGGGGAAATCCGTGCGGCCGCGCAGGTCGGTTTCAACGTCACACACAGCCTATACTCCGTGCGAGTGATGGGCCGTGACCGTCCGGGCATCGCCGCCGAGCTGACGCAGAAGCTGGCTGACGCGAGTATCAACCTGCGGGGCTTCTCTGCCGCGGTCATCGGCACACAGTTCGTTGCCTACTTGGCGGTGGACTCACTGCAAGACGCCAATACCACGCTGGAAATATTGAAAGAAGCATGAAGCGTCCTCTGGCGTCCCACTGTCCGACGTGTGCGCCATGAGTGCGCGCGCCGCCCGCACGGGGCCCCGGAACCCCCTGCGGCCGGCGCAGTCCAATGTGAACGCACAACGGCGCCGGTCCGCATTGGGCGCCGCAGGGAGGTCTTTATGTCGATCCATGTACTTCCGGGGGATATCCGCGTCGAACCACCGCTGCCCGTCGAAATTCCGGTGAGCGTGGACGGGAAGACGCTGCGCGTGGCCATCGAGTGGCCGGCGGTCGCCCGTATGCTGCCGACCGCGGACCAGTCGTTCGATGCGGTGGCCACGGCGTTGCGGGGCAAGCGCGAGACCATCGAAATGGCGATCCGCGCCCACCTGTTCGCGCAGGGCACCCCGCTCGACGGCCGCGTTCGGATCTCGGCGGCTGACCTCGACGCGGTGTCGCGACGCTGAGCGCGTTGTCCCGCTGACGAAGCCGTCGCGCGGCACCGCCTGCGCACGGATTTGGCGCTCAGGCATCGCTTGGCCGCAGTCCACCTGATGAAAGAGTACGGGGCCGACGGCCCTTCTTTGCGGTTGTTCGTGGCAACGACTGCGTAGTCGACATTCAATGCGCCTGCTGCAGCTGCGCGCGCAGGAAATCGCATCCGTGCACCGGTGATTGCGCGGAAATTCGGTCGGTCCACTCGTCGAGGTCGTTTGCGCTCGATTGACCGGATGAGTAGTTGCGCGCACGGGATACAATCGTCGATCGTTCCGCCCAAAACTGGAACGCCTGGCTCTGTTGCAACGTCCTCCATGAATCGCCCATCGTATCGCTTCTGCGTCGCACCCATGATGGACTGGACCGACCGGCATTGCCGGTACTTCCTGCGCCAGATCTCGCGCCGCGTGCGTCTTTACACCGAGATGGTGACCGCGCCTGCGCTCATGCACGGCGACGTGCCGCGCCATCTCGACTTCGATCCGCAGGAACATCCTGTCGCGCTGCAACTCGGCGGCAGCGACCCTGCGATGCTCGCGCACGCCGCCAGGCTCGGCGAGCAATGGGGCTACGACGAGATCAACCTCAATTGCGGCTGTCCTTCCGAACGCGTTCAAACGGGGAGCTTCGGGGCGTGCCTCATGGCCGAGCCGGGGCTCGTCGCTGAGTGCGTGCAGGCGATGCGGGACGCGGTTGCGCTTCCGGTGACGGTCAAGCATCGCATCGGCCTCGACGCCAGCGAAGACTACGGCTTCGTGCGCGACTTCGTGGGCACGGTCGCGCGGGCCGGATGCAACGTGTTCATCGTGCACGCGCGTAACGCCGTGCTCAAGGGCTTGTCACCCAAGGAGAATCGGGAAGTGCCGCGGCTGCGATACGAGGTCGTGCATCGCCTCAAGCGCGATTTCCCGCAGCTCACGATCGTGTTGAACGGCGGCCTTTCCACCTGGCCCGCCGTGGAGCGCGAGCTCGAGCAAGTCGACGGCGTGATGCTGGGCCGCGTCGCGTATCACGATCCCATGTTTCTCGCGCCGGTCGACTGGCGGCTGTTCGGGGACGACCGTCCGCCGCGTACGCGCGACCAGGTTTTGCTCGCGATGATTCCCTACGTGATCGGGCAATGCGCGCGCGGCGTGCCGCTGCGTTCGATCGCGCGCCACATGCTGGGCCTGTATCACGGTCGGCCGGGCGGCCGTCGTTTCCGGCAGTTGCTGTCGGATGCGGCGACGCTGAGGAACGCGGGACCCGAGCTCCTCCTCGCAGCGCTGGCGGCGGTTGAGCCCGCACTCGCCGAGGCATGAGCATGCGTGCGGCATTGTGTCGGATCGCACTGGCATCGGTTGTCGCCGCCAATGTCCACGCAGCGGATCTTGGGATCCAAGGGAGGCCCGGAGCCGCGCAACATCGACGAAATCGCGGCCGTCCTGCGCAGCGATCCGTACGACCTCGAGCTCCTGATCAGCTACGGCACGTCGAAGGGCGGCTCCGGGGGCCACCTCGCGCTCGCGCTGCGTGACGAGCTGCCGGACGACGACCTCGTCTACTCGGCCAATTACTACGCCGACCGCACGCCCGAGCACGAGAAGGACTTCTACACCGCCGACCTCATGACGGCGATCCCGAAGAAGGAGTACCTGTGGAAGACCTCTTCGTCCCTCGGCGACAAGGCGTCGTTCGGCCTCGATTTCGGTGAGAGCTACAAGCGCTCGGTCATCGGCATCCGTGTCTACGGCGTGCCGGCCGGGCAAAAGCGCGACCTGATTGCGTTCTTCAGGCGGGTCAACGACGACTATCATGCGCGGCGTTCCGACACGGATTACCAGGACGGCGAAGTCGTCTACGGCTACCTCGACCTCAACTGTGCGAAGACCATCGGCATGGGATTCAAGCGCGGCGCCGGGTACGAAGACCTCGTCGTGAAAGGCGCCCCCGTGCTGGCCATACGGAAGCTCAAGGCGGCGCTCAAGGCGAATATTCCGACCGAGATGGCGATGAAGCTCGTCAAGCAATGGGTCGCGCGCGGGTACCGCATGGATGTGGTCCTGTACAGGAAGTACGACGGCTCGACGTACGTCGACCCTCACGAGGAGGAAGCGGTCGAGTTCAGGAACCTGCCCGACCGCTTTCCTTCGGTCCTGTCGCGCGACTTCCGCCGGGAAGGGGGCGCGTACAAGGACTACGACAATCTCTACGCGATGTACCTCCTCGACAACATGAGGAAGTACACCGTCACCCTCAACGACGAGAGCGGGCTGGAGATCGAAACGCGCAAGGCGCCGATGGGCTACCTGGCCGCGTCGGAGCTCGCGGCGAAAAAGGCGCGCGCCGACAGCAGGACGATCCGTAAGTAGCGCGCTGCTAGTGCGCGCCGCCGGCGTCCGCCGCGCGCCTTGCGGGCGCTTCGCGAGCCAGATGAGCGGCAGCAGCGCGAGGAAGATCAGCGCCGAGGCGTAGAAGATGTCGTCGGCCGACGAGCACGTACGCCTGCGCATTGACGATGCCGGTCGAGGCTCGCGAGCGCCTGCGTCGCGCTCATGCCCGACGCTCTGCAGAGCTGCGCGAGCGTCTGTCGCCGCGACCGCGTTGCCGCTGTTGATCGACTCGGCGAGGTGCGCGTGATGCATCGTCGCGCGGTCGTCCCAGAGCGTGGTCGAGATCGACGTGCCGAACGCGCCGGCGGTGATGCGCACGAAGTTGGACAGGCCCGACGCGCTCGCGATCTTGTCCGGCGGCAGGCCGGACAGCGTGATCGACACGAGCGGAATGAAGAAGCACGCCACCGCTGCGCCCTGGATGATCGTCGGGCATCATCAGCGTCGCCATGTCGACCTGCACGTTGAAGCGCGAGCGCATGTAGCTCACCAGCGCGAACAGCAGGAACGCGACGGTCGCGATGAGCCGCGGATCGATGCGCGCTGAGCGATGCGGCCGACGATCGGCGACAGCAGGATGGCGAGCAAGCCGACCGGCGCCAGCACGTAGCCCGCCTCGGTCGCGGTGTAGCCCATCTGCGTCTGCAGCCACAGCGGCAGCAGCACGACGTTGCCGAAGAACACGCCGTAGGCGATCGACATCGTGACCGCGCCCATCGTGAAGTTGCGCCCGGCGAAGAGCCTGCAGGTCGACCACCGGATGCTCCTCGGTCAGCTCCCAGATCAGGAAGAACACGAAGCCGACGACGGCGACGATCGGCGAGCGTCACGATCTGCGCCGCTCGCGAACCAGTCGAGCTCCTTGCCCTTGTCGAGCATGATCTGCAGCGCGGCGATCCAGACCACGAGCAGGCCGAGACCGACCGCTGTCGATCGGCAGCTTGCGCGTCGGCGATCTCGCGGTCGCGGTAGATCGACCCACGTCGCGTACGACGGCGAGCGATGCCCGACCGGAATGTTGATGAAGAAGATCCACGGCCACGAGATAGTTGTCGGTGATCCAGCCGCCGAGGAGCGGGCCCGCGACCGGCGCGACGAGCGTGGTCATCGACCACATCGCGAGCGCCGTGCCGGCCTTCGCGCGCGGATAGCTCGACAGCAGCAGCGCCTGCGACAGCGGAATCAGCGGTCCGGCGACGAGCCCCTGCAGCACGCGGAACACGATCAGCGACTCGATGTTGGGCGCGAGGCCGCACAGCCACGACGCGAGCACGAACAGCAGCGTCGACAGCGCGAACAGCCGCACCTGGCCGAAGCGCTGCGTGAGCCAGCCGGTCAGCGGCACCGCGATCGCGTTGGCGACCGCGAACGACGTGATGACCCACGTGCCCTGGCTCGAGCTGACGCCCAGGTCGCCGGAGATCGCCGGGATCGACACGTTCGCGATCGACGTGTCGAGCACGATCATGAACGTCGCCGCGGACAGCGCGATCGTGCCGGCGACGAGCTGCGCGCCGGTCAGCGGCGGCGGCGGACCGCGGCGCGGCCGGCGGCGCGGCGTGCCGCGGCGGCGGGCGCCGCGGCGGTGGATGCGGTGCTCACGATGACGAGTCGCGTCGGATCGGCGAACGATCGCACGGCGATCAGAGCGGCGCGGCCGATGCGCGCGGCGCGGCCGCGGCGCGCGCGCGGCGCCGTCGCCGGCGGCCTTCGGCGAGCCGGCACGTTGCCGTGCACCGGCCGGCATCGCCTGGCCGAGGTTGGCGGCGATGGTCTCGCGCACCAGCGCGTCGGCTTCCTCGACGTCGTGCGTCGAACGCGTCGGTCGCGTAGGCGGTGTCGCCGCGCGGCGCGCTCGGCGAGCGTCTTGCCCGCTCGTGTCCGCGACGTCGACCGTCGACTTCCATCGACAGGCCGACGCGCAGCGGATGCGCGGCGAGCTCCTTCGGGTCGAGCGCGATGCGCACCGGCACGCGCTGCACGACCTTGATCCAGTTGCCGGTCGCGTTCTGCGCCGGCAGCAGCGCGAACGCGCTGCCGGTGCCGACGCCGAGACCGGCGACCGTGCCGTGGTACTCGACCGCCTTGCCGTAGGCGTCGGCGGTCAGCGTCACCGGCTGGCCGATGCGCATGTTGCGCAGCTGCACTTCCTTGAAGTTGGCGTCGACCCACACCTGGTCGAGCGGCACGATCGACATCAGCGGCGCGCCGGGCGCGACGCGCTGGCCGACCTGCACCGTGCGCTTGGCGACGTAGCCCGACACCGGCGCGGGCAGCGTCGGTGCGCGCGTAGCGCGAGATATGCCTCGCGCACCTTGGCCGCGGCGCGCTCGACGTTCGGATGCGTTCTCGACCGTCGTGCCGTCGGTCAGCGCACTGGCTGGTCGCGAGCTGCTGCTGCGCGGCCACCAGCGCGGCCTGCGCCGGCGGCGAGCGCGGCCTGCGCGTTGCTGACACGCCGGATTGCGCGTGGTTGAGCTCCTCGCCGCTGACCGCGCCGGAGGACGCGAGCGCCTGCCGGCGCGCGAGATCGTCCTGCGGCCTTGGCGAGATCGGCGCTGCGCGCGCGTGACCTCGGCCTCGCGCAGCGACGACGTTGGCCGAGCCCGTCGCGTTGGTCGTGTAGAGCGAGCGCACCTCGCGCACCGTCTGCGCGAGCGCGGCCTGCGCCTGCGCGAGCGCCGACTTCGGCGTCGGCGCGGTCGAGCGTGACGAGCGGCGTGCCCGCCTTCACGAAGTCGGTGTCGTCGGCGTTGACCGACGACGACGGTGCCGGCCACCTGCGGCGTGATCTGCACGAGATTGCCCTGCACGTAGGCGTCGTCGGTGCGCTCGAAGTGGCGCAGCTCGACGAACCAGTAGCCGACGTAGGCGAGGCCGAGCGACCGCGAACACGCCGGCGGCGATGACCAGCCAGCTTGCGGCGCGTGCGTTGCGCGGCGTTGGGAGCGGCGAGTGGCTTCTGCGGCATGCGATGCTCCTGCGAATGCGGTGGCGTGTCGTCGGCGCGGCTGCGGCGCGATGCGATGCGCTCGACGCTGGTGTCGACGTAGCCGCCGCCGAGCGCGCGCGCGAGATTCACGTCGAGCTCGAAGGCGCGCGCCTTGAGGTCGACGTCGAGGCGGTCCTGCACGAGCTGCTGCGTCTGCGCCGTCAGCACGGTGAGGTAGTTGCCGAGGCCCGCCCGGTAGCGGATCACGGCGAGGTTGTAGGCGTCGGTCGGTGGCCGCGCGCGCGCGCGCCTGCTCGGCGGCGATCGTGCGCGAGGCCGCGGATCGACGACGACCGCGTCGGCGACGTCGTGCACGGCGTCGATCACCGCCTGGTTGTAGGTCGCCGACGGCGAGGTCCGCGTCGGCGTTCGCGGCCGCGCAGGTTCGCGTTCAGGCGCCCGCCTTCGAAGATCGGCAGGTGGATCGCCGGGCCGACGCCGACGATCGCGCTGCCGAGCCGACGAGGAGGTTCGACAAGCCGAGCGACGAGAGCCCGCGAACGCGACGATGTTGACGTTCGGATAGAACTGCGCCTTGCGCGACCTCGATGTCCTCGCGCGCGGCCTCGACGCGCCAGCGCGACGCGACGATCTCCGGCCGGCGCGCCGACGAGGTCGAGCGGAATGGACGGCGGCAGCGCGGCGACCGGCGCGCGCCGGCGGCGACCGCGGCGATGCGCGTCGCCGCGCTCGGGACCGGCGCCGACGAGCGCGGCGAGCTGGTTGCGCGCGACGCCGATCGCGTCGTCGTACTGCGCGAGCTCGGTGCGCACGGTGGCGAGCGCGGCTTCGGCCTGCCGCACCTCGACCTTGCGTGTCGAGGCCCGCGGCGAAGCGCTCGCTGGTGATGCGCACGATGTCCTCGCGCTGCGCGATCGCGGCGCGCGACACCTCGCGCTGCGCGAACAGGCGCTGCAGGTTGAAATACGCGCGCGCGATGCTCGTCGTGAGCGCGAGCGCGCGCGGCCTGCGCGTCGGCGGCCGCGCGCCTGCGCCTGCGACAGCGCGGCGCGCAGCGCCGCGCCGTTCTTGTCCCAGAAGTCGATCTCGTAGATGAAGTCGAGCGTGGCGCGGGCGTCGGTCTGCCAGCTGCCGCGCGAGCGGCGGCGGAAAGATGTAGTTCTCCGAATAGCGTCTGGTAGGTCGACCGCGCCATTGCCGCTGACCTGCGGCAGCAGCGCCGCGCGCGCGACGCCGGCGGCGGCGTCGGCGCGCGGCGATGCGCGCCTGCGCGGCGGCGAGCGTCGGGCTGCCGGCGAGGCCTTCGGCGATCGAGCGCGTCGAGCTGCGCGTCGCCGTAGCGCTGCCACCAGTCGTCGCGCGGCCATTCGACGGCGACGTCGCGTGGCGCCGAGCGTCGCGGCGTCGACCTTCGGCTGCGGCGGCGGCGCGCGTGTCGAAGTTCGCGCAGCCGGCAGCGAGCAGCGCGGCGAGCGCGAGCGGCGGCAGAGCGAGGCGAGATGCGAACGAGTCGTCACGATGGCTGCTCGATCGCGATCGTCAGCGCCGCCTCGACGTTGGCGAGCATGCGGCGCAGGAAGTCCTTGAGCGTCTCGAACTCCTGCGGCGTGAAGCCGCGCAGCAGCGCCGTTGCCGCACGCGCGCGAGGCCGAACGGAATCTCGCGGCACAGACGCTCGCCTTCGGCGGTGAGCTCGAGCTGCACGACGCGCCGGTCGTTCGGGCACGGCGTGCGCCGCACGCAGGCCCTTGGCCTCGAGCCGGTCGAGCATGCGCGTCACCGCGCCGGTGTCCACGCATGCCGAGCGCGCGATCTCCGCGGCGGTGGTGCCGATGCCGTAGTGGATGCATCAGCAGCGGACCCCACTGCACGCCGGTGAGGTCGTGCTCGGCCATCTCGGCGTCGACGGCGCGATCGAGCGCCGCTGCGAAGCTGCTTCAGCAGGTAGCCGATGCTGTCGCTCGATCGGGTAGTCGTCGCCGCGATAGAAATCGGGGTCGCCCGGGCGCACCGACCGCGCCTTGGCGCGCGCGAGCCTCGGCGAGCCGCGGCTTTCGACGGTGATTTGGCTGCCATGACAGCGATTATATTGCCTAGACAGTAATTGTCAAGACAGCGTTAGCACCGCTGCCGATGAGGGTATTTCACTCGTTGAGCACGATGCCGCCCTTCGCGATCACCTCGCCGAGACGCTGCCGCTCCTTGGCCATGTAGGCCGCGAACGCGTCGCCGCGGTCCCCGACGGGGGACGCGCCCGTGGCGAGCACCCGATCCTTGACCTCCGGGATGGCCATGACCTTGACGATCTCGTCGCTCAAGCGGCGCACGACGTCGGCCGGCGTTCCGGCGGGAACAACAATGCCCCACGTCTGCGTGATCTCGTAGCCGGGCACCGTATCGGCGATCGTGGGCACGTCGGGCAGACTTGGGTTGCGCTCGGTGCCGGTGGTGGCGATCGCGCGCACGCGCCCGCCGCTCATGTGTGCGCCGGCGGCGATCGGCGAGGTGATGATGTATTGCGCGTTGCCAGCGATCACGTCGAGCAGCGCAGGCGCGGCGCCTTTGTAGGGCACGTGCGCGACCTTGATGTCGGCCAGGAGGTTGAGCATCTCGCCCGCGAGGTGCGCCGGCGTGCCGATGCCCGCGGAGGCGTAGTTGAGGGCGCCGGGCTTGTCCTTCGCGACCGTTGATGAGCTCCGCGACGTTCTTCGCGGGCAGGGCGTTGTTGACGACGAGGACGTTCGACGCGGTGGCGATGCGCGAGATCGGCACGAAGTCCTTCACCGGATCGTACGGCAGGTTCTTGCGCAGGTTGGGCAGGATGGCGTAGATCGCCGTCGTCGTCATCAGGAGCGTGTACCCGTCAGGCGCGCGACTTCGCAGCGGCTTCGGCGCCGAGCACGCCGCCGGCGCCCGCGCGGTTTTCGACCACGACTTGCTGGCCGAGGCCCGTCGAGAGCTTCTCGGCGAGGAGGCGTGCAAGCTGGTCGGGAGCGCCGCCCGCGGAGTCGGCAACGATGAGCTTGACCGGCCGGGTGGGATAGCCTTGCGCGAACGCGCCAAGGCTTGCGGCAAGCAGAGTGATTGCGAGGACCAGGCGCATCGTGATTCCTCCTGGCGGCAAGGATAACCGAGCCCACGGGACCGTGCGATACTTGTTGCATGACGCCCGGCAACGTGCTCGTCCTCATGTCCGACGAGCACAATCCGAAGCTCCTCGGCGCGGCGGGGCACCCGTTCATCGTCACGCCGAACCTCGATGCGCTCGCCGCCCGCGGCACGCGCTTCACGTCGGCGTACACCGCGTGCCCGATCTGCGTTCCCGCGCGCGCCGCGTTTGCCGTCGGGCGCTACGTGAACGAGATCGGCTATTGGGACAACGCGGACGCCTACGACGGCGCGATCCCGAGCTGGCACCACGCGCTGCGCGAAAGCGGTCATTGCGTAGTCTCCATCGGCAAGCTGCACTTCCGCGGACTGCCCGGCGACGACCACGGCTTCTCGCGGGAGATCGTTCCGATGCACGTGGTCGAGGGCATCGGCGACGTGAAGGGCCTCGTGCGCGAGAACATCCCGACCCGCAAGGGCGGCGACAAGATGGCCAAGCGCGCGGGTCCCGGGGAGACCACCTACACCGCGTACGACCGCGACATCGCGGCCCGCGCGCAAGTGTGGCTGCACGAAGAGGCGCCCAGGTTGCGCGACACGCCGTGGGTGCTGTTCGTGTCGTTCGTGCTGCCGCACTTTCCACTGACCGCGCCGCCGCACTGGTTCTATCACTACTGGCAGCAGGACCTGCCGCTGCCGAAGCGCTATCCCAAGGCCGAGCGACCGAAGCACCCCTATCTCTCGATGTACGAGCACACGGTCGACTACGACTCCCACTTTGGGACGCCCGACGACGTCAAGCGCGCAGTCGCGGGCTACGCCGGCCTCGTGTCGGCGATGGACGAGAACGTCGGTCGCGTCCTCGGTGCGCTGCGCGACGCGGGCCTCGAGGACGCGACGCGCGTGATCTACACGAGCGATCATGGCGACAACGCGGGCGCGCGCGGCCTGTGGGGCAAGTCGACGTTGTACGAGGAGAGCGCGGGCGTGCCGCTCATTGTCGCCGGACACGATGTCGGGCGCGGCCTTGTCGTGGACACGCCGGTGTCGCACATCGATTGCGCGCCGACGATACTTCTCGCTGCCGGCGAGCCGCCGCGCGTGGGCGGACGCGACCTGCCAGGCGCGTCGCTGTTCGACGTCGCACAAGGCGCGCGTCCGGCGCGGCCGGTGATCTCGGAGTATCACGCCATCGGCTCCATCGGCGGCGCCTACATGATTCGCGTCGGCCGCTACAAGTACTGCCACTACGTCGCGCACCCGCCGCAGCTCTTCGACCTCGCGAGCGACCCCGAGGAGCTTGCCGACCTTGCCGGCGACGCGCGCTTCGCCGACGTCGTCGCCGAATGCGAACGACGATTGCGCGCCGTGCTGGACCCTGAAGAAGTGGACGCCCGCGCGAAGCGCAGGCAGGAGGAGCTCCTGGCGCGCCACGGCGGGCGCGAGGCCGCGCTCGCGCGCGGCGATCTTGGTTTCACGCCGGCGCCGGGGACGGCTGCCGAGATGAACTGACCCTCGGCACGCACTCCTCCAACGCGCGCAGTTGTGGTAGTTTGATTCGCTTCGCAAGAATTCGCCCAAGGGAGGCCGCGCCATGAAATCCGCGTATCGCACGATCCTTCAACCCGGCCGGCGCAAGTTCATCCGCGGGGTGTCGGCGGTCGCGGCGACGAGCCTCGGCGCCCCCTACATCTGGGCACAGGGCAAGACCGACGACACGCTCGTGGTGAACAGCTTCGGCGGCGAGTACCAGGAGCTCGTCGAGAAGGCCGTCATTGCGCCGTTCGAGAAGAAATTCGGCGTGAAGGTGGTGCACGATACGACGGGCACGTCGTCGCAGGACTACGCCAAGATCCGGGCATCGAAGGGCGCGCCTGGCTTCGACGTTGCGGCGGCGCTCAGCCCGCCCGAGGTGGTGCTCGGGGCCAAGGAGAATCTTCTCGAGAAGCTCACCGAGAAGGAAGTCCCCAACATCAAGTACACGTGGGAGAAGGCTCGGGCTGCCTTGCCGCCGGTGGCCGCGATCCACACGCTGCAGTTCGACTCGCTGCTCTACAACAAGGACAAGCTCGACAAGCCGTTGTCGTGGGCGGACTACTGGCAGCCGGAGAAGAAGTACGGCGCGAAGATCAAGGGTCACGTCATCAACTACAACCCGGCGAATCTCCTGTCGGTCTACGCGCTGATTCACGCGGCGGAGCTCGCGGGCGGCAGCGCGACGAACATGGATCCTGCGTGGGCGATCCTGCGGGCACAGAAGCCGATGGTCGGCGTCGTGGTGACCACGTCGGCCGAGGCGGCTCCGCACTTCGAGAGCGGCGAGGTTTGGATCTCGCCGTACTGGAGCGCACGCGCTGGCTACTACATCAGCCGCGGCATTCCCTACGGCATGGTCGTGCCGAAGGAAGGCGTCATCGCCAACATCGATTCGTCGGCGGTGCCGGTCGGCGCCAAGAACAAGAAGCTCGCCTACGAGTTCATCAACTTCCAGCTCGATCCGGCGACGCAACGCGCATGGTGTCTCGCGTATTTCTGCAGTCCCGGGCGCGGCGACATTACCGATTGGCCGAAGGGCTTTGCCGAAACGCAGATCGTCACCGCGAAGCAGTTCGATTCGGTGAAGCTTCCGGACCTCGATGCGATCGGCAACAACCGGAAAGACTGGACGTTGAAGTGGCAGGAGATCATGGGTTGAGTGCCGGCGCGGCATGACGTCGCGCCACGGCATTCCGACGCATTGGCTGATCGTCGCCATTCCGGCGGCGTTCCTTCTCGTGTTCTTCGTCGTGCCGAATGCCCTGCTGCTTTCGGCGAGCTTCCAGAAGACGGAAGCGCAGCAGCTCACCAACGAGCTCACGCTCGAGAATTACCAGTTCCTGTTCACGCGGCCGCTGTACCTCGAGGTCTTCGCGCGCACGCTGCTCGTCGGCGTGTCGGTCGGAGTGCTCGACGTCCTGCTGGGCTTCCCGCTCGCGTACTTCCTGGTGCGGACGCGAAGCCGCTTCAAGGGTTTGCTCATCGCGCTTTCGCTCGCGCCGCTGCTCGCGAGCGTTGTCGTGCGCACCTACGGCTGGTACATCATCCTGAACCGTTTCGGCGTGGCGAACGACGCCCTGCTCGGGCTTGGCATCATCGAGCAGCGGATCCCGTTCATGCCGAGCACGGGCGCGATCATCGTCGGCCTGGCGCATGCGCTCCTGCCGTACACGGTGCTGTCGATCATGGGTTCGCTGCAGGGCATCAATCCGAATCTCGAGTCCGCAGCGATGAGCCTCGGCGCCAATCGCACGCGCACGTTCTTCGAGGTCGTGCTGCCGCTCTCGCTGCCGGGGGTCGCCGGCGGGTTCCTGCTCGTGTTCTCGATCGCCATCAGCGCGTACGCGACACCGGCGATCCTCGGCGGACCCGCGACGCAGGTCGCAGCGACGGCGATCTACAATTTCATCATCCAGCTTCTCGACTGGTCGCTGGGCGCTGCGCTCGCCGTCGTGCTGATCGTCAGCACGCTCCTCCTTTTGTATGGCGCCTCGCGATTCGGCGCGAAGAAAGCTGCGCTGTGAGCAGCTTCGCGCGATGGCGCGCCAGCCGGGCTCCGTGGGCGGGTCTTCGCTTCGTCGTGATCCTGGTTTACATCTTCTCGCTCGGCCCGATCCTCATCACAGCGGCGGTGTCGTTCAATTCGGGCAACCGCTCCTTCTTTCCGCCGCGCGGATTGTCGTTCCGCTGGTGGGAACGCGCCTTCACCGCGGAGTGGCTGGGTCCGCTCTGGTTCAGTATCAAGCTCGGCTCGCTCACGGCGCTGATTGCCACGCTCCTTGCGTTGCCGATGGCGTTCGCGCTCCATCGCTATCGCTTTCGGGGCCGCGACGCGCTGGTCGCAATGACGCTCGGACCGCTCATGCTGCCCTCGCTCGTCACGGGTGTGGGATTGCTACAGCTCTTCGAGCTGCTTGGCCTGCCGCGAGTACGTCGGCTTCACCGCGCTGCTCGTCGGCCATGCAGTGATCTGCATGCCGTTCGCCGTGCGCACGGTCGCCATCAGCCTGTCGACGCTGCCGCCGAACATGGAGCTGGCCGCCGCGAGCCTCGGCGCGACGCGCTGGGCGACGCTTCGCTACATCGTGCTGCCGCTCGTCAAGACGGGCGTGATCGCCGGCGCCGTGTTCGCGTTCATCCACTCGTTTACCGACGTGAATCTTTCCATCTTCCTTGCGCGTCCCGGCGAGATTCCCATCACGGTCAAGATCCTGGGCTTCCTCGAATTCGGCTTCGCGCCCACGCTCGCGGCGGTCGCGGTCATCACGCTGCTGCTGCCCCTCGTGCTGGTCGGCATCGTCGAGCGGGTGAGCGGGCTTGGCGACTTCATCTACGGGGATAGAAGATGACCCCCCCGAAGCGCCGCTTCGCACCGCCTCCCCCCAAGGGGGCTGACCGCCTTGGGGCGGCCCTTCGGCGGTCCTGTGCCTGATCCCGCGCTCCGGCTGTCGCGCATCGAGAAGCGCTACGGCGGCACCGTCGCCGTGGCTGGCATCGACCTCGACGTAGCCGATGGCGAGTTCGTGACGCTGCTCGGGCCATCGGGCTGCGGCAAGACGACGACGCTGGGGCTCATCGCGGGCTTCTTTCCGCCGACGTCCGGCGAGATCTATCTCAAGGGCAAGCCGGTCGCGGACTTGCCCTCGTTCCGCCGCGACATCGGCGTCGTGTTCCAGGACTATGCCCTGTTCCCGCACATGACGGTCGCGCAGAACGTCGCGTTCGGGTTGCGCATGCGCAAGGTCGGCGCGTCCGAGACCGCGACGCGCGTCAACCAGGCGCTGGACCTCGTGAAGCTCGGCGGATTCGGCGATCGCCGTCCGCTCCAGATGTCGGGCGGCCAGCGCCAGCGTGTCGCGCTCGCTCGCGCGCTCGTGATCAATCCCGCAGTACTGCTGCTGGACGAGCCGCTGTCGAACCTCGACCTCAAGCTGCGCGAGGAAATGCGCGTCGAGATCGTGTCGATCCAGCGGAGGCTCGGAATCACGACCGTATTCGTGACGCACGACCAGGGCGAGGCGCTGGTGATGTCCGACCGCATCGCCGTCATGAACCACGGTCGGATCGAGCAGATCGGCGATCCCGCGTCGATCTACGAAGCGCCCGCGACACGATTCGTGGCGGAGTTCATCGGGCGCATGAACTTGTTGTCGGGCACCGTCATGCCGGACCGAGCCGTACGCATCGGCGACACGACGTTCGCCATGGAAGTGCCCGCCGATATCGCCAGCGGCGCGGCCGTCCACGTGGCGATCCGTCCCGAGCGCGCGCGATTGACGGACGAGCACCCGGCCGACGGCATTGCCCTGCCTGGAATCGTGCGGCAGGTGTTCTACCTCGGCGCGACGCGGGAAGTGCACGTCGATCTCCCGAACGGGGAGCGCGGCTTCGTGCAGCTTCACAACGAGGGAAGCGATGCGGTCGTCGCGACAGGCAGCGCCGTGTGGCTGTCGTCGTCCGCCGCAAACTGCCGCGTATTGCCCGCCTAGCCGCTAGGCTGTCTTCGCGAAGTCCGGTCGCGGCACCGCGCGGTCCGCCATGATCGGCACTTCGCCTTCGAGCGTGGTGCGCTGCATGCGGCGCGTGTACTTCGAGTCGTCCCACGGCGTCGCGCAATGCTGCGCGCAGCGGTTGTCCCACAGGAGGGCGTCGCCGACGCGCCACTTGTGGCGATAGATGAATTCGGGTCGGATCGCGAAGTCCTTCAGGTAATCGATGAGCTCCTGCGCTTCGCCGTCGTCCATGCCTTCGATCTTGTACGCCCAGCGCCCGATATAGAGCGACGTCCATCCGGAGTACGGATGCTTGCGCGCGATCGGGTGCCACACGTCGGGTCGCGCCGCCTTCTGTGCTTCCGTCAGCGGCCCGAGATGCGGGTAGTACACCTCGTGAAAGCGCGCGCGCGAGAAGCACGCCTTGCGCCCCATGATCCTTCGTCGCACGTCGTCGGGCAGCGCGTTGAACGCAGCATAAGTGTCGGCGTACATGGTGTCGCTGTCGACGGGCGGAAGCTCCATCGCGTGGATGAACGACCCCGCGTTTGGCAGGCGTTTGTCTTCGCCGTCGGAATGCCAGCCCCAGCCGGCGCGCTTGATGCCGACCGGCTGGTTGTCCTTTTCGGCGTTGGTGACGACGAGCACTTCCGGATATCCGGGCAGGTTGAACTCCGGCGGCTCCATGATGTGCAACGGACCGAGGCGCCGCGTGAACGCCACGTGCTGATCTGGCGTCCACGCGACGTTGCGGAACAGCAGGATGCTGTGCCGATGCCACGCTTGCTCGATTTCGGCGAAGGTCGCGTCGTCGACGTTACGAAGATCGACACCGAGGATCTCGGCGCCGAACGCGGGGTGCAGAGGGCGCAGTTGAAGTGTCATGAGGAAAATATACCCCTTCACGCATCCTTGCGGTAGCGCGCGCGGAAGGCCTTCACGTCGGCAAGCGATCCGTCGCGCAACCGCGCAATGTCGCTGCCCGCGTTCACGAACTGGTAACCGTGCTCGAACATGTCGAGCGCGGTGCACCCTGGATGCGGGACGGTGCCCATAGGACGCCCCGCCGCGCGGATCGCCGTCTCCGCTCGCTCGATGAGCGCGGCGACCTCGGGATGCTTGAGGTTGCCCATCTGCCCAACGGTCGCGGACAAGTCGAACGGCCCGATGAACATCACGTCGATGCCCTCGACGGCGAGGATCGCGTCGATATTGTTCACAGCCGTGAACGATTCGACCTGGCAGGCGATGAGAAGATTGTCGGCGCAGGTCGCCACGTAGTCGGACGCCATGCCGTAGCTCGACGCGCGCACCGAGCTCGACGCCGTGCCGCGGCGGCCTCGCGGCGGATAGCGGCATGCTGCGACCGCGGCGCGGGCTTCGTCCGCCGTGTCGATGCTCGGGATGAGCACGGCCTCGGCGCCGGCGTCGAGCACACGCTTCAGGTACACGTGATCGTTCCAGGGCACCCGCACGACGCCGACCGTGGGCGTGGCGGACATTGCGTGAAGCTGCGCCTGCAGGCTCGTGACGTCGCCCAGGCCGTGCTCCTGGTCGAGCACGAGATAATCGAAGCCGGCAAGGCTCAGGATCTCCGCGACCTGCGGGCTCCCGAGCATGCTCCAGCACCCGAGGACGTTTTCGCCCTTGCGCAGGCGTTCCTTCAACACGTTTGGCCGATACAATTGACGCTCCCTTTCGCTGAAACGGTTGCGATGAATCCCTCAATCCTGCCCACGATCGACGCTTCCACGAACCGCTGGATGGACAACGTCATCGCATTGCGACGCGAGATCCACGCGTATCCCGAACTCGCGTTCGAGGAGCGCGAGACTGCGCAGCGCGTGCAGGCCTTTCTCGCCGCGCGAGGCATTCCGTTCCGCGCGAACGTCGGCGGCACCGGCATCGTCGCCGTGCTCGAAGGCGGCAGGCCCGGGCCTACGGTTGCGATTCGCGCCGACATGGACGCGCTGCCCATGGGCGAGCCGGAAGGGTTGGCGTATGCCTCGAAAATCGCGGGCAAGATGCACTCGTGCGGGCACGACGCGCACACCGCGATCGTATGCGGCGTCGCGGCGGTGCTGTCGGACATGCGCGAGTCGCTCGGCGGCCGCGTCATGTTCCTCTTCCAGCCTGCCGAAGAGACATTGCGCGGCGCGAAGGCGATGCTCGACGACAATGTGTTCGCCGACGGCAACCCGGACGTCATCCTGGGCTTTCACAACTGGCCGCCGCTCAAGACAGGCACCGTCGGCTGGCATTCGGACGCGTGCATGGCGTCGTCCGATGCCTTCGACGTCACCATCAAGGGCACGGCGGGGCACGGCGCGCATCCTCATCTGGCCATCGACGCCATCGTCGGCGCCGCGCACTTCGTCGAGCAGGTCCAGACGATCGTGAGCCGCGAGATCGCGCCCATCAGCTCGGCGGTGCTGACGATCGGCAAGATCCAGGGTGGAACCGCGCGCAACATCATCGCATCTTCGGTGGAGCTGCAGGCTTCGGTGCGCACGCTCGAGGCCGAGACTGCGGATCGCGTGCAGGCTGCGGTGCGGCGCATCCTCGACGGATTGAAGACCGGCATGCGCATCGACTACGACCTCGACTGGACCAAGCTCACGCCCGTGCTGCGCAATCACAAGCCGACCATGGCGCGCGTGCTCGACGTCGCGCGCAGCACGCTCGGCGCGCAGAACGTGATCGAAATGCCCGCGCCCAGCATGGGCAGCGAGGACTACGCGTGGTTCGCCGAGCAGATTCCCTCGGCGCACCTGCGCATCGGCTCGAAGATCGAAGGTCACGAAACGGCGATCCATCGCACGGACTACCGGTTGAACGAAGACGCGATCCCGCTCGCGACGAGGCTGATGGCGCGAGCGGTGACGGAGTTTCTGGACTGAGTTACTTCTGCTTCGCGAGCGCGTCCGCCAGCGCCTTCGTTGCGCCCGAGATGTCCGGCAGCTTCTCGCCGGCGTCGAGCCTGCGGCGCTTGTCGATCTCGTCGAACTGCATCTGGATCGCGCGGTCCGCGGCAGCTTCGGCATCCGCGGGATCCATCACCACGATGCCCGTTTCGTCCGCGATGACGACGTCTCCCGGATGCACCGACACGCCGCCGCATGACACGGGCACGCAGAACGACCCGCCCAGCCCGACGCGCTTGGTCGTGATCGCGGAGAGGCCGCGGCACCACACGGGCACGCCGTACTGGCGAATCTCGTGGACGTCCGCCACGACCCCGTCGATGATCACGCCCGCGACCTTCGCAACCTTGGCGGCGTAGCACACGAGGCCGCCGAAACCCGCGTGCCGCACGTCGCCGCACCGGTCGACGACGAGCACGTCACCCGGGCGCAGCTGGCCCATCGCATATCCCATGATGGTGCCGTCCACGCCTGGCTGATGGATCGTGACCGCCGGTCCCGCGATGCGCACGTCCCGTTGCAGCGCCTTGATGCCGGGATCCATGAAGCCCCAGTCGCGAAAGTGGCCGATCGTGGCGGGCTCCGCCTTGACGAGCTTTTCGACCAGGGCGGGAGAAAGTTGCGGCGGCAGGGGATTCAGCGTGAACACGTGACGGATCTCCGTAGTGAAGGAATCAACGCTTGCGCTTCGAGGGCTTGCCCGGCTTGACCGGAAGCGCCGGGCGCGCATCCCGGTCCGTCGCGCCATTCGGCATGGCGCGCAGGAACTTGTCGGGTGCGATATCGATGACGATGCTCGTTGCCGCGTAGACTGCCACGAAAACGAACGGCGCCCATCTTCCGAACAGGAATACGACGCCGGTGTACGTGACCATCAGCACGACGAACCAGCGCAGCATCACGAGCGAGAACTGGCGCTTGAGCCGCAGCTCCTCCGGCGTATGCGTGCGCAGCGCGCGATAGAGCCCCGCGCCCGACCAGAACGCGGCGATCGCCTGCAGCAGGAGCCCGACGCGAAACGACTGGTCGCCGAGCAGCGACCCGAGCGTCACATCGCTGCCGAGCAGCATGAAGACCACCGGCATGCCCAGCGGCACCGCGAAGAAAGCGCAAGGAACAGCGCGACGCCAACATGCCCCGACTTCAGCCATTGGCGCGCGCGGCCCAGCCGTCGTCTTCGGCGGCGGGACGAACGTAGCGCAGCATGAGCCCGGCGAACATCACCGCCATGGCGAACATCGTGTCGGCGAAGTAGAGGACGAGCACCGTTGGCGCGGACCATCCCAGGAACACGATGCCCGCGAGCGGCACGATATTGCGAGCGACCGTATTCGCGATTTCGACCGGGGTGGTCGCGACGGGCATCGTGCGTTCTATCGGATCGTCTCGATGGCCTCGGTCAGCGCCGGCAGCGTCGCGTCGATGTCGGATTCCGTGTGCGCCGCCGAGAGGTACATCATGCCACGCGGAAGCGGTCGCCACGCCGCGCGCGAGCAGCGCGCCCGGTAAGATCGAGCGTGCGTTCCTTGTCGACCGAGGCGAGATCGCGAAGCGCCGGCACGGCGCGCGTGCCCGCGAACAGCTGCACGCAGGGGCCTGCCTGGTTGGCGGCCACCTCGGCGCCCGTGCGCTGCGCAGCGTCGCGCACGTGCAGCGCGATGGTGCGCGCATACGCCTCCATGCGAGGGTAGATGTCGCCCGCGTTGCCGGCGAGATGGTCGAGGCAGGCGTTGGCCGCGGCGACCGACAGCGGGTGCCCGTTGAAGGTCCCTCTCTGCGAGACCGCGCCTCGATGATCGGCGTCAGCATCGCCTCGCTTCCGGAGACGGCGCTGATCGGCATGCCAGCGCCGAGCGCCTTGCCGAGCACCGTGAGGTCCGCGTCGACGCCATAGCGCGCCTGCGCGCCGCCGGGCGCCATGCGAAATCCGGTGATCACTTCGTCGAAGATCAACACGACGCCGTTCGCCTTCGTCCATTCGCGCACGCCGCGCAGGAAGCGCGAGCGCGGCTCGAAGCAGCCCGCATTGATGGCGGCGGGCTCCATGATCACCGCTGCGACTTCGCGCGGGTCGAGCGCGCACAGCGCTTCGAGGCTGCCCCAGTCGAGGACGATGACGTGGCGCAGCGCGTCGGGATCCTGGCCGGCGGTCGACGGCCCGTCTTCCGCGGGGTCGGTGGCGAGGTGGATCGCATCCGACCACCCGTGGTAGTGGCAACGGAACTTGACGACGGTGAGCTTCCCCGTCACCGCGCGCGCGAGCGCGCAGCGCGAGCTGCGCGCCTTCCGTGCCCGTCGATACGAACGCGCTCATCGCGCACGAAGGCATCATCGACGCGATGCGTTCGGCGAGCTCCGCCTCGCCGGTCGTGATCCCGCCCACGCGCAGCCCGCGCGACAGCTCGCGGCGCACGGCGTCGAGCACCGGCGCTGGATTGTGTCCCAGGATGAGCGGACCGTACCCGAGGGCGTAGTCGACGTACGTGCGGCCGTCGACATCGGTGACGCGCGCGCCTTCGGCGTGCGCGATCGCGAGGGGCATCGGACGCTGCGTCGCGCGGGGCGAGGACGACACACCGCGCGGCAGCACCTTCGAGGCGCGCGCGCGATAATCCGCCGATCGCGTCGAAGCGGCGGGTCGCTCATTTTTTCAAAGCGCTCGGCAAGCTCGGGCGCCGCGCGGAAAAACGTGGACGAGCCTTCGCGCAAGCCCGCGGTCGCGAGGAGCCACCACGCGCAGCACAGGTTCGAGGAGAGGATAGGCGTGGCAATACGCGCGCGTGCCTCGACAATGGCAGGCAGCGTGAGCATGCCCGTCCCGCTCAAGACGATCGCGTCGACCGCATTGGTGTCCACGCTTGCAAGCGCGCTTCCGATCTCCGCGTTGGTGAGCGCATAGGCACGAAACGTCTCGGAGATCTTCACGACTTGCACCACTTCGCGCTTGGCGTCGCGCCAATAGGCGACCGATTCGTCGGTCAGCCACTGCGGATACGGAGACACGAGGCAGATGCGGCGCACGCGCAGCGCCGTCAGCGCGTCGTCGATGGCGGCGCTCGCCGTGATGACCGGAACGCCCGCATGCGCGGTGAGCTCGCGCACGAGCGCGCGGTCGCCACTGGGCATCAGCCGGTAGGACGGTCCCGTGAGGCCGATGGCGATGGCGCGCAGCGCGAGATCGCCAAAGCTCTTGACCGCGTCGCGGTAGAGCTCGAGATATCGGCGGTTGCGCTGCTCGAGGGTCGTGCCGGGCATGACGCGCGAAGCGCGACGCGTAGAGCGCGATGCTGCCGTCGACGCAGCGCGCAAGCTCGGGCTCGACGGACGGATTGGAAGGCGGCACGAGCACGCCGGCCCATGCTGCCGGGCGAACTTCACTCCCGCTCATCAGCAGCCGGTGCCATGTCGAGCATCGCCGTCGTGCGGAGGTGCGAGACGGTCTTTTCGCGATCGTCCGCCATCTCGCGCACTTGGAGGAGCCACGCGTCTCCGCCCGCTACGTTGCGGTCGGTGCGCGGAATGAGCATCTGCGTTGCGACGCGCCGGCGCTCGTCGGACGCGTCCTCGACGAGGCGCGCGTCGCCGCCGCTGGCTTCGATGATCGCGCGCGTGAGCGCGTAAGCGTCGTGCATGCCGCAGTTCATGTTCATCCCGCCGCGCGTATTGGTGACATGCGCGCTGTCCCCGGCGAGGAACACGCGACCCTCGCGATAGCGAGTCGCGACGCGCTTGCTCACGCCGTACACGTCCTTCATGAGGACGCTGGGCAGGCGATCGATGTTCGGCATGACCTCGCGCAGGCGCGTGAAGATCCAGTCGGGATCGAGCGCCTGCGCATCGTCGACGTCCCTCGGCACGCGCAGGATGATCCGCCAGCAATCCGGCATTCGCAGGAAGCTCACCGACTTCGTACCGTTCCACAGATACGTGACCGGCGCGATGCCCGGCAACAGCGCATCGAGGTCGTCCGTGGTCATGACGCGCAGGATCTTGTCGGGATAGTCCTCGCCTTCGAATTCGATTCCGAGCGCGGCCCTGACGTCGCTGCGGCTGCCGTCGGCCGCGATGAGGTAGTCGCCGTCGAGAGTCTCGTGTCCCGCACCGTGGCGCACGCGAACGATCAAGCGCGCGCCATGCTGCGCGACGTGCTGCACTTCGGCGTCGAACAGAACGCGCGCATGGCGATATGCCACGCAAGCGCTCGAGAATGATCGGCGTAACCTGCGCCTGCTCGAGGTGCAGGCGATACGGAAATGGGGTTTCGCCGGCGAGCGTCGCCAGCGCAAACTCGGCGAAGATGCCGTCGTGCGGCGTGCGGTACTGCACGCGGTCGGCAACCTGCCCGCGATGGTGAACCTCGTCCAGGACCTCGAGGCGATCCAGTATCGCGAGGGTCGGCGGATGAAAGGTCGAGGCGCGCGAGGCGGCGCTGAGCGCGGGACGCTTCTCGGCGACGGTGACGGCGATACCCGCTTCCGCGAGCGCGAGCGCGGCGGTCAGCCCGACCGGACCCGCGCCGGCGATCAGCACTTCGTTGCCACGAACCATGTTACATGTATGATACTTAATACATTTGCCCGCGGCAATCGCCGGCCATGAAACTCGACCTGTTGTTGCGCGACGGTTTGCTGGTGTTTCCGGACTTCGGCTGCGTGCCCGGTTCCATCGGTGTGCGCGACGGGCGCATCGTCGGTGTAATCGCGTCCGGCGAGAACGTGGCCGCGGACGAAGTCGTCGATTGCGGCGGCAAATGGATCATGCCGGGCATCATCGATCCGCACGTGCACTTCGGATTCGGGTCGCCGGAGACGGATTTCCTGACCGAATCACGCTCGGCGGCGCTGGGCGGCGTCACGTCCGCCCTCTCGTTCTACCGTACCGCCGACTTCCGCACCGCGTTCGACGCATACCGCGACCGCGCGGCGTCGCAAAGCTGCATCGACTTCGGCCTGCACTTCGGCATCACGAGCCACCTCCATGTCGAGACGCTCGCGGAATGCTCGCGTCGATTCGGCGTGACGTCGTACAAGCTCTATCTCATGTACAAGGGCGCCGCGGGCCTCGCGCAGGGATTCACCGAGATCGACGACGCGCTGCTCTACGCGGCGTGCAAGGCGACGGCCGCCGTCGAAGGTGCGGTGCTGGGCATCCATTGCGAGAACGTCGAGGTCATTCCCTACTTGCGCGAGCCGTTGCGCCTTGCCGGCCGCGACGACCTCCACGCGTGGAACGAGCAGAGCCCCGATTTCCTCGAGGCCGAGAACGTGCACCGCGCGTGCTATTTCGCGGGCAAGACCGGCGCGCCGATCAACATCGTGCACCTGTCGAGCCGCGAAGCGCTCGACGAAGTGCGCCGGCATCGGCGGCGCACGAAGACGCCCATCTACGTGGAGACCTGCCCGCACTACCTCTTTCTCGACGACGCGTCGCCTGCGGGCGTGCTCGCGAAAGTGAATCCGCCGGTTCGCGGCAGCGCCGACGTCGACGCGATGTGGGAAGGCATCCTCGACGGCTCGATCGACACCGTAGGCACCGATCACGTGCCCCGCAAGCGCGGCACCAAAGCGGGCAAGGGCATCTGGGCGTCGAGCAACGGGTTTCCCGGCGTGGCGACGATGCTGCCGATCATGGTGAGCGAGGGTCACCACCGCCGTGGCATTGCACCGGAACGCATCGCGGCGGTGCTTGCGCGGAACGCCGCGCGAATCTACCGGATGGCGAACAAGGGCGCGCTTGCCGTCGGCTATGACGCCGATATCACGATCGTCGATCCTGAAGGCGCGCGCACGGTCGACCCGGCCACGCTCGACTCGTTTGCAGACTACTCGCCCTACGAGGGCATGACGCTCACGGGCTGGCCGGTCGCCACCTATGTTCGGGGCCGCAAGGTGATGGCGGACGGTGCCGTGACGCCGGACGTGCGCGAAAATCCGGGCGGACGTTTTCTTTTTCGGAAGTGACATGACCAAGCCACGCATCTGGGATCGATTTCTCACCGAGCGCGACCAGCAAGTGTTGGCCAAGGCGGGCTACGGCAAGCGCGGCGGATTCGGCACGCGTCCGGCGCTTTTCATCATCGACGTCCAATACAATTTCTGCGGCGACAAACCCGAGGACATTCTCGAGGGACTCAAGCAATACCGCACGCACTGCGGACGGGAGGCGTGGGAGGCGGTTCGTCACATCGAGCCGCTCCTGCATCTTGCGCGCGAGAAGAATCTGCCCGTGTTCTACACCGAGAGCGCGCGCCGCGCGGATCTCCTCGACAGCGGCGTGCAGGTGGGCAAGAGCCATCGCGGCACCGAAAGGACCGTCCTCGAAGGCACGCATGCAACCCAGACCGTCGAGCCGCTGGCCCCCCTCGATGCCGACCTGCGCATCGCCAAGCGCAAGCCGTCGTGCTTCTTCGGCACGATCTTCATGAGCCATCTCAACTTCCTCGATATCGACACGCTGATCATGACCGGCTGCACGACGTCGGGATGCCTGCGCGCGACGGCCGTCGATGCCTACTCCTATAACTTCAAGGTCGTGGTCCCGGAGGAGTGTGCGTTCGACCGCTTCGAGGCTAGCCACGCGATCAACCTGTTCGATCTCAACTGCAAGTACGCGGACGTGGTGCCGGTGGCGGAAGTCCAGGAGTACATGCGCGGCCTGCCGGTGCGCGCGCCATTCACCACGCCCGCGTAACAACCTCCGAGGATGACGCCCAGATGATTCGAGTTCTGCTGGCTGCCGCATTGGCACTGTGTGCCTCGCCTCTTTTCGCGCAAGGCACCTATCCCGACCGACCCGTCAAATTGATCGTGGCGTTTCCGCCCGGCGGCACGACCGACATCGTCGGCCGCCTGATCGCGCAGAAGGTGGGAGCGCTTTGGGGAGGCAAGACAATCGTGGTCGAGAACAAGGCGGGCGCATCGGGCACGATCGGCACCGGCGAGGGCATCTCCGCCGCGCCCGACGGCTACACGCTGACGGTCGGCAACAGCCAGACGCACGGCACCAACCAGACGCTGTTCCCGAAGCTCCCGTACGATCTCGTGAGGGACGTGACCCCGATCGCGATGCTCGCGCGCACGAAAAACGTGCTGGTCGTTGCGGGTAACTCGCCGTACAAGACGGTCGACGATCTGCTCAAGGCCGGCAAGACGAAGTCGCTCACCTACGCGTCCGTGGGAAACGGGGCGTCGTCGCACATCATCGGCGAGTTCATCAGCCGCAAGTACAACCTCAATGCGATTCACGTGCCGTACAAAGGTGGCACGCCTGCGATCACCGATCTCATGGGCGGCCAGGTCGATTTCATGGCCGCAACGTACGGCACGGTCGCGAACCTCGCCAAAGATGGCCGCGTGCGCATTCTCGCGGTGTCGGACGACAAGCGCGATCCACGCATTCCGAACGTGCCGACGTTCGAGGAAGCGGGGTTGCCCTCGCTCGGCCTCGACACGACCATCGGCCTTTACGGTCCCGCCAACTTGCCGAAGCCCATCGTGGACAAGTGGAGCGACGCGCTGGGACAGATGGCGAAGATGCCCGACGTCGACAAGACGCTCGAGAACGCGGGCTTCGACGTGTGGTACAAGCCCGCGAGCGAGATGGCGGAGTATCACCGGCAGGAAGTGCCGCGCCTCGGCAGGATCATCAAGGAAGCCAGCGTCGAGATGAACTAGCGTGGCCGTGGCACGGCCGGTCCACATTCTCACGGGGTATCTGGGCAGCGGGAAGACGACGCTGCTGTCACGGCTGTTGCAAGATTCGGCGCTCACCGACACCGCAGTCGTCATCAACGAATTGGGCGAGGTGGGGCTCGATCACGTGCTCGTCGATCGCGGCAGCGAGGGCGATGTCGTGCTCCTCGACTCGGGTTGCCTGTGCTGCGCGCTCGGCAACTCGCTGCAGGAGACGCTCGAGAGCCTGCATTACCGGCGCGAGCGTGAGGAACTCCCCAACTTCTCGCGCGTCGTGGTCGAGACGACGGGCGTCGCCGATCCCGGGCCGATCGCCGCAACGCTCGACCTCGACGCAGCCATCGCCCGTCACTATCGGTTGGGCAGCATCGTCACCGTGGTCGATGCTGTGAACGGCCTGGAGCATCTCGCGCGTTTCGAGGAAGCTCGCCGCCAGGTGGCAGTCGCAGACGCAATCGTGGTGTCGAAGCTCGACCTCGCGGGAGCAATGCCGCGCGACCTCGAGGCGCGGCTGGCATCCCTCAATCCACATGCGCGGCACGCGGCGGATACCGATCTTTTCTGCGAACGCGCGACGGCTCGCGCGATTGCACCTGCCGCGCACGACCATGCGGATCACGATCATCTTGGGGAGCAGGGGATTGCGACGCGCACGGTCCGCCTGCGTGCGCCCCTCGATTGGCCGCGCTATGCGGCATGGGTCCAATGGATGCAGCGCGCGCTCGGTCCGAACCTCCTTCGCATGAAAGGCATCGTGCGCATGGCCGACGGCGAGATACGCGCGCTTCACGCAGTCATGCAGCTGTTCAGTGCACCGCAGCCGGTAACATCGATGCCTGCGGAGTTCGGTGACGGTATCGTCGTGCTCATCACGCAGGACGTCCCGCCTCCGGTTCTCGACGAGGCGGGGCGGAGATTGGGGGAGGGCTTCGAATGCTGACGGTCGACGATCTTGAGGGCGTTCCGCTCTTTGCAGGCCTGCCGGAGAGCGAGCTCGCGCGCGTTGTCGGCAAGGCGGCCGACCTCCGGCTCGCGCCGGGAGAATATGCAGTCCACGAAGGCGAGCAGCGTGCGCTGTTCGTCGTGCTCGACGGCAACATCGAAGTCACGAAGCGGTTCGATGGCGTAGAGCGCACGATCGGCCGCCGAGTTGCGGGCCAGATATTCGGTGAGGTGCCGATCGCCCTCGGCGGTCCGTTCATCGGGAGCTACCGCGCCACGGAGCCCTCTCGCGTGGTTCGTATCGAGCCCTCGCAGTACTACTCGCTGGCAGCGGCGTGGCCCGCCGTCGCGGACGCGGTCGGCGCGCTTGCGCGCGAGCGCATCGGCGGGTTGCAGGGTCTTGCCGCCGAAGCGCAAAAGACGCAGGCGACGATCCTTGGCCATCGCTGGGATCCCGCGTGCCACGACCTGCGCCGATTCCTGGCGCGCAATCAGCTGACGTTCGAGTGGCTCACGCCGGACGACGAAAAGCTCGCGACGAAGTGGCCCGGTCCTCGTCCCGGCGACGATGCGCTGCCCGCGTTGCTGTTGTCCGACGGAACGACGCTTGCACGGCCGCAACCGCGCGAAATCGCGCAGCGCCTGGGATTGCAGACGCGACCGCGCTCGGACGAGTACGACACGATCATCGTCGGCGCGGGTCCGGCGGGCCTCGCCGCCGCCGTCTACGGCGCGTCCGAAGGGCTGCGCACTCTCGTGGTCGAGCGCGAAGCGCCGGGCGGTCAGGCGGGGACTTCGTCGCGCATCGAGAACTACCTTGGATTTCCCAATGGCGTGTCGGGCGACGAGCTTGCAATTCGCGCATTGGAGCAGGCGAAGCGCCTGGGCGCCGAGATCCTCGTCACGAGGAGCATTGCGTCCATCGATACGAAGACGCGCACCGTCATGCTCGGTGACGGGGAAGCGCTTCGCGCCCGCACGGTGATCCTCGCGACCGGCGTCGCATGGCGACGCCTCGCGATCGACGGATTCGACCGATTCATCGGCAAAGGCATCTATTACGGCGCGGCGCGCAGCGAGGCGGGCAACACGCAGGGTCTCGACGTGTACCTCGTCGGCGCGGGAAATTCGGCCGGGCAGGCGGCACTGTTCTTCGCAAGCTATGCGCGCAGCGTCACGCTGCTCGTGCGCGGAGAAGCGGTGGAAGCGAGCATGTCGCGCTACCTGATCGACCAGGTGCGCGCCAAGCCCAACGTGCACGTGCTCACGCGGACGGAGGTCGTGGGCGTGCACGGGGACGGCCATCTCGCGGCCATCGACATTGCCGACGGGCGCAGCGGAGACCGCCAGCGCAAGCAATGCGGGGGGCTGTTCGTGTTCATCGGCGCGGATGCGCAGACGGAATGGCTTCCAAGCGACATCGCGCGCGATGCGCGCGGCTATGTCCTGACGGGCGTCGACGTTCCCGAGCCCGTACGCGGATCGCACGACCGCGATCCGTACTTGCTCGAGACCAGCATTCCCGGCATCTTCGCGTGCGGCGACGTTCGCTCGAGTCCCGTCAAGCGTGTGGCCTCCGCCGTCGGCGAGGGGAGCATGGCCATTGCCTTTGTCCATCAATATCTGCAACACGTCGGATCCGCCGCCAAATGAAATCACTCTTGCTTGCATTGATCGCTGCCGCTTCGCTTGCGCACGCGCAGGACGCGCCGTATCCGTCGCGTGCCGTCAAGATCGTCGTACCGTTCGCGCCGGGCGGTGCGACCGACATCACGGCGCGACTGATCGGCGAGCGGCTGTCGACGAAATGGGGACAGCCCGTCGTCGTCGAGAATCATCCAGGCGCCGGCGGCAACGTGGGCTCTGACATCGTCGCCAAAGCCAAGCCCGACGGCTACACGCTGCTCGTGGGCGTGACCGGATCGCACGCGATCAACGCGTCGCTCATGAGGTCGATGCCGTACCACCCGTTGCGCGATTTCGAGCCGTTGACGCTCGCGACGATCTTCCCGAATGCGATCGTCGTCAATGCGAAAGTGCCTGCCAATACGCTGGCGGAGCTCGTTGCGCTGCTGAAGGCGAATCCGACCGCGTACAGCTATGGATCCGACGGCAACGGCACCGCATCGCACCTGACGATGGAGCTCCTGAAGTCGAAAGGAAATTTCAAGGTCACGCACATTCCCTACAAGGGTGGTGGACCGATGGTCACCGACTTGATCGGAGGCCAGGTCCAGGTCGGCATTACCGGATTGCCTGCGGTCCAGCAACACGTCAAGGCCGGAACGCTGAAGCTGATCGCGATCACGACGTCGCAGCGCATGCCCGCGTATCCGACCTTCCCGACCGTCTCGGAGCAGGGATTTCCGGGCTTTGCGGCGGCGCCGTGGGCCGGATTCTTTGCGCCGAAAGGGACGCCGCAACCGATCGTCGCAAAGGTTTCGGCCGACCTCGTCGAGGCCATGCTGCTCCCCGACGTGCAGCAGAAGATGCAGGACATCGGAAGCCAGCTCGTGCCGACTACGCCCGCGGAGTTCCGCAAGTTCGTCGAGGACGAAATCGCGAAGTGGAGCGAGGCGGTGAAGGTGTCGGGAGCGAGCGTCGACTGACCGCCGTCGCTTCAAATGTCGGCGATCCCGAGCGATCGCAGCACGAAGACCGCGCGCTCCTGCACCGGCAGGGAGGGCACGTCCAGAAGCGAAAAGCCCGCTTCCCGGTAACAAGTGCGTATGCGCGCGTCGATCCTCTGTGCGTCCTGGAAGGTCTGGTCGCGCTCGGTATCGGTGACGTAAATCGCCCGCCACGGCGGAAGTACCAGTGCCGCGGAATGAAATCGACAAGTCGACAGCACGCGGTCGCGTTCCTTATCGGATAACGAAGAGGCCTCGTGGACCATCGCCAGCGATTCGACGGCAGTGCGATCGAAGAAGACAGGTCCCCGCCAGGCGACTGCCGCGCGGTACTTCGCGATGTCCCTTCGCAGGACCTCGCGCGCAAACGTCGCTGCATCGGGCCTCGGTGTGAGACCGCATGCGAGCCGCTCGCGAATCACGTCGCGCGCCGACTCCGAAACGGTTCGGAATCCCAGCCTGGCGAGGGCCTCGACGAGTGTGGTCTTGCCGACACCCGGACCTCCGGTGATCGCGACGCGCAAGATGAGTGCTATGGCAGCGAGTACGAGAACGCGTACGAATGCTTGCCGTCGACGATGTCGATCTTGAAAGTGCCGGTGATTCCCGTGAGGCCGCCTGTGCCCGAGTCCGGCACGACGGCGATCGCCAACGCATGCGCGCCCCGATCCATCGTCCCGGAATGCTGGAGCACGAAGCTGCCGTCGCAACCGTCGAGCGTACCCGTGACGCGCTCGACGGCGACGTATCCCGCGGACCCCGCGACAGGCGTTCGAACGGCCAGCATCTCGCCTTCTCCGGCGCCTTGGAAGTCGCCATCGAAGCGCTTGGCCAAGGACAACCGCGTCGTAGAGACACCGTCGACTACGGACGGCGCCCCCTGCGCCGTCATCTCGACAGCGAACGTTCCCTTCGCGATTCGTGTCATCGGCGGTTTCTCCTCAACTGCCAATTCGCGTGATCTGCACGCTGACGATCTTCCACGCGCCGTTTCGCTGGACGCCGGCGAGTATGCCACTCGCGTCTCGCTGGATGCTGCGCGGCTTCGCCGCGCCGCATCATTGACACTCCCAAGCGGACCTGTTAAACGCACGCATCGGCGCCAGAAGCGACGCCTCGGCCTTTCTCGCCGAGCGATTCGACGGCGCCGAACATGGGGGAATCATGAAGCGACGTGCAGCCTTGACGTTGGCCGTCTTCGCGGCCGCGGTTGTTGCCTTTGCAATGCCCGGCGCAGCCATTGCGCAGCAGAAGAAGCTCGTGATGTGGACGCACTGGGACCAGAATCCGGACTTCAACAAGTGGTACGCGGAAAAGGGCAAGGAATTCGCGAAGAAGTCGGGTTACGAGGTCGAGGTCGTCACCGTGCCGTATCAGGGCTACGAGGCGAAGTACCTCGCGGCGCTGATGGCCAAGAGCGGCGCGCCGGACATCTTCATGGGCATGACGCACCAGTGGTGCGGCCAATACGATTTCTGCGAGAAGATGCCGGACGATCTCGCGAAGATCTACGAGCAGAACCTGCCGAAGTACATGGCGGATATCGGCAAGTGGAAGGGCGTGCGCTATGGCATACCGATCGAGCACGGCAACTTCCAGCAGATGTATATCAACGTCGACATGTTCAAGAAGGCCGGGCTCAATCCCGACAGCCCGCCCATGAAATTCACGGGCGACTGGCTCGCGGACATGAAGAAGCTGACGATTCCCGATCCCAAGGGCGGCGATCCGTCGCAGGTGGGCTTCGCGATCCGCAGCAAGGGTGCGCCCGTCGGCATCACCGACAAGTTCCTGCCGTTCGCGCATGCCTGGGGCGCGCGGATGCTGAGTCCCGACCTCACCAAGGCCGCGGGTTATGCGAACAGCCCCGAGATGATCGCCGCCCTCACGTTCTTCGGCGATCTCGTCAACAAGGACAAGGTCGCGAGCCTCTCGTTCGGCAATCCCGAGGACGCGTTCGGCCAGAAGCGCGCGGCCGTGATCTTTCGCGAATCCTGGTTCTTCGGCTGGCTCAAGAAAAACGCGCCGGACGTCAACTTCAAGGTGTACGCGCTGCCGTGCGAGAAGACGTGCCCCGGTGCCGGCGCGCTCTTCCCGTGGACGGACCTCGTGTACAAGAACAGCCCCAACAAGGCGGTGGCGTGGGAGTTCATGCGCTTCATCAGCAACGCGAAGGACGACATGGACCACCACCAGCTGCAGGGCATCCTGCCGGTGTGGAACGCGAATCTCGAGACCGACTACGTGAAGCAGCGTCCCGACTACCAGTCCACGAAGGCGATGCTCGCGCAGCCCGTGCCGCCGACGTACTTCCATCCCAAGTCCAACGAGCTCGCAACGGCGTTCGGAGAGGCGGTCGTCGGTGTCATGTTCGGCAAGGGCCAGCCCAAGCCGCTGCTCGACGAGGCGGCGGCCAAGATGGATCGCATCCTCAAGGACTAGCGGCCCCTCACCCCGACCCTCTCCCCGCGCGCGGGGAGAGGGAGTGGAGACGTCGTGCGCGCGTGGTATCGCCTGCTTTTCCCGAAGACTCATCTCGACCGGCGCAAGCGCGCGGGCTTCCTGTTCGTGCTGCCCGCGATCCTCTTCTTCGGGGCCGTGTTCATCGTCCCGCTCGTGCAGTCGGTCCTGTATTCGTTCTACAGGATCCAGCCGGGCGGCGCGAAGGAGTTCGTCGGTCTCGGCCGATATGAAAAAGTACTGACCGACTCGACGTTCTGGACCGCGGTCTGGAACACCGTGCAACTGCTGTTCTTCTCCGTCCCCGTGACGGTGATCTGCGCACTCGCGGTGGCGCTCGGCCTCAACCACATCAGCAATCTCAAGTGGCGCAATGTCTGGGCGTCCATGTACTTCCTGCCATTCGCCACCTCGCTGGTCGCCGCCGCGCTCATCTGGCAGTGGATCTACGAGCCCGTCTACGGCTTCCTCAACTACGCGCTGTCGTACGTCGGGATACCGCCGCAGAAGTGGCTGCAGAGCCTCGTCCAAGTGAAGCCGGCCATCGCGGCGGTGAGCGTCTGGGTGCGCATCGGCTTCGACACGATGATCTTCCTCGCCGCGCTGCAGGCGATTCCCCAGGAGTACTACGAAGCCGCCGGCATCGACGGTGCCAACGCATTCCAGCGCCTGCGCTACATCACGCTGCCGATGTTGAACGCGCAGATCGTCATGGTCTGCATCCTCGAGCTGATCTTCAACTTCAAGATCTTCGACCAGGTCTACGCGACGACGCAGGGCGGACCGGCGGGCGCGAGCCAGACGATCATCATGCTGCTCTACGACACCGCCTTCAAGTTCTTCCGCTTCGGCGACGCCTCGGTGATGGCGGTGTTCGTCTTCGTCACGCTGATGGCCGTGACGCTCCTGCAATGGCGCTTCTTCCGTAAGCCGATCGAATACTGATGCGCCTGCGCTGGATCATCATGCTGGCCGTCGCCTGCGGGGCGATCACCGTGTTCTTCCCCTTCTTCTGGATGGCGGTGACGTCGCTCAAGACGCCTCCCGAGATCCAGCGCGTACCGTTGCAGATCGCGCCCGACAACTGGCTCAACTTCGCGAACTACGTCGAAGTGTTCAAGCGCGAGCCGTTTCTCCGTTATCTGCTGAACAGCGCGATCGTCGCGACCATCGCCGCCGTCAGCAGCGTGGTGGTGTCGTCGCTTGCGGGATTCGGGTTCGCGAAGTACCGGTTTCCCGGGCGCGACGTCTTCTTCCTCGCCATCATCGGCATTCTCATGGTGCCGTTCCAGTCGGTCGTCGTGCCGCTCTACGTGTGGGCAAACGAGTTCGGCCTGCTCGACTCATACGCAGGCATCGTGCTGCCGGACCTCGTCAGCGTATTCGGCATTTTCCTGATGCGCCAGGCAATCGAGATGATTCCGAACGACTACATCGACGCCGCGCGCATCGACGGCGCGAGCGACCTCAAGATCTTCTTCTCGGTCATCCTGCCGTCGGTCAAGCCCGCGATCGCCACGCTCCTCATCATCAAGTTCATGTGGAGCTGGAACGAATTCTTCTGGCCGATGGTGGCCACGACCAGCCCGCAGATGAAGGTCGTGACCATCGGGCTCATGAGCTTCACCAACATGTACTACATCGATTACAACCTCCTGACCGCTGCGGCCGTGCTGAGCATCCTGCCGATCCTCGTCATCTTCATCACCCTGCAACGCTGGGTGGTGCAGGCTGTGGTGATGAGCGGGCTGAAGGGATGAGATCGTAATAGCCTCACTTAATCGCAGGCATTGCAACAAACAATTTCACAGCCGGCTCCCGCAGGCATAGAGTGATACGCACCGTTGGGTCACTGGAGGCGAACATGGACACAAAGACGGAAGACAAGAGCGCGGGCGGGTGCCCGTTCTCGGGCGGCAAGCGCGGTCGGGCGAATCGCGACTGGTGGCCGAATCAGCTGAACCTCGACGGTTTGCATGCGCACTCCGCGTCCTCCAATCCCATGGGCGCGTCGTTCGATTACGCCAAGGAATTCAAGACCCTCGACCTCGATGGCCTCATCAAGGACCTCCGTGCACTGATGACGGACTCGCAGGACTGGTGGCCGGCCGACTTCGGCCACTACGGCGGTCTGTTCATTCGCATGGCGTGGCATAGCGCAGGCACCTATCGGGTCGCGGACGGGCGTGGCGGCGCGGGCGGAGGCCAGCAGCGCTTCGCGCCTCTCAACAGCTGGCCCGACAACGCGAACCTCGACAAGGCGCGCCGGTTGCTGTGGCCGATCAAGCAGAAGTACGGCCGCAAGATTTCCTGGGCCGACCTCTTCATTCTCGCCGGCAATGTCGCGCTCGAATCGATGGGCTTCAAGACGTTCGGGTTTGGCGGCGGGCGCGCCGATACTTGGGAACCCGAAGAGCTGTACTGGGGCCCAGAGGGATCGTGGCTCGGCGACGAGCGCTACAGCGGCGAGCGGCAGCTCCAGAGCCCGCTCGGCGCCGTTCAGATGGGTCTCATCTATGTGAACCCGGAAGGACCGAACGGCAACCCCGATCCGGTCGCCGCGGCGCGCGACATTCGCGAGACGTTCGCACGCATGGCGATGAACGACGAGGAAACCGTGGCGCTCATCGCGGGCGGCCACACGTTCGGCAAGACGCACGGCGCGGGCGACCCGTCCCTCATCGGTGCGGAGCCGGAGGGCGGCGCACTCGAGGACCAGGGTCTCGGCTGGAAGAGCAAGTTCAACACAGGCATTGGCTGCGATGCCATCACCGGCGGCCCGGAAGTCACCTGGACGCAGACGCCCACGAAGTGGAGCAACCACTTCTTCGACAACCTGTTCAACAACGAATGGGAATTGACGAAGTCTCCCGCGGGTGCCAAGCAATGGAAGGCGAAGAACGCGGCGGCCACGATTCCCGATGCGTTCGACAAATCGAAGAAGCACGTGCCGACGATGCTGACCACCGACCTCTCGCTGCGATTCGATCCCGCCTACGAGAAGATCTCGCGGCGCTTCCACGAGCATCCCGAACAGTTCGCGGACGCGTTCGCGCGTGCATGGTTCAAGCTCACACATCGCGACATGGGGCCGATCGCGCGCTACCTAGGACCGCTCGTTCCGAAAGCGACGCTGATATGGCAGGACCCGATTCCGCCGCTCGATCATCCGCTGGTCGATGCCCAGGACCTTGGGCAACTCAAGGCGAAGATCTCGGTATCCGGGCTGACCGTACCCGAGCTCGTCTCGACTGCGTGGGCGTCCGCTTCGACGTTTCGCGGATCGGACAAGCGCGGGGGTGCCAACGGCGCGCGCATTCGCCTCGCGCCGCAGAAGGATTGGGAGGTCAACCAGCCCGCGCAGCTTGCGAAGGTCTTGTCGAAGCTCGAGGGGATCCAGCGCGACTTCAACGCGTCGGCAAGCGGCGGCAAGAAGGTGTCGATCGCGGACCTCATCGTGCTCGGCGGATGTGCGGCCATCGAGAACGCCGCGAAGGACGGCGGCGTCGACGTGAAGGTGCCGTTCACGCCGGGCCGCATGGACGCGTCGCAAGAGCAGACGGACGTGCCGTCGTTCGCGCCGCTCGAGCCGGTGTCCGATGGATTCCGCAACTATCGTCGCGGCGGCCCGCAGTTCATGGCGCCGGAGGAAGCGCTGGTGGACCGCGCGCAGCTCCTCAAGCTGACCGCGCCCGAGATGACCGTGCTCGTCGGCGGACTGCGCGTCCTGGGTGCGAATGCGGGGCAATCGAAGCTCGGCGTGTTCACCAGCAGGCCAGGCGCGTTGACCAACGATTTCTTCGTCAACCTGCTCGACATGGGAACGGAGTGGCAGCCCGCCGGCGAGAATGCTTACGAGGGCCGTGACCGCAAGACCAAGGCGCCGAAGTGGACGGGCACGCGCGTCGACCTCATCTTCGGATCGCACTCGCAGTTGCGCGCGCTCGCGGAGGTCTACGCGTGCGCGGACTCCGACTCCAAGTCGAAGTTCGTCCAGGACTTCGTGGCGGCGTGGGCGAAGGTCATGGACCTCGACCGCTTCGACAAGCGCTAGTCGAAGCCGGTCGCCGCATCCTACGCCGGCCCGAGCAGATTCGCCCTGTCGTCGGCGAAGAAGTTGGGCTGCGCGTCGGAGCGCACCGCCGTGCCGACGCCCTCGGCGGTGAGCACTTCGAGCAACAACGCGTTCGGCACGCTGCCGTCGATGACGTGCACGGAGCGCACGCCTTCACGCACGGCGCGCACCGCTGCGACCAGGCGCGGCTCCATCCCGCCGTGCACGACGCGCTCGCGCAGCAGCCCGTCGGCATCGGACGCCTTGAGGATCGGGATGAGCTTGCCGTCGCGTCCGAGTATGCCGGCGATGTTCGTCATCAACACGAGCTTTTCCGCTTCGAGCGCGCGCGCGACCTGGCCGGCGAGCCGATCCGAGTTGATGTGATAGGTCGTGTTGTCGGCAGACACTCCGATAGGCATCACCACCGGTACGAAGTCGCGCGAGAGCAAAAGCTCGATCAGGCCCGTATCGATGCTCTCGACGTCGCCGACGAAGCCGAGCTCGGGCGGGTTGGGGTCGTCCGCGGGCGGCTCGATCGGGCGCGCGCGAATGAACCGGCCATCCTGCCCGTCGAGCCCCACCGCGCGGCCGCCTTCGCGATTGATGAGCGAGGTCAACTCCTGGTTGAGCTCGCTCAGCGCCATCTCGACAAGCGTGAGCGTCCGCTCGTCGGTGATGCGATGGCCGCGGTAGCGTCGCGCTTCCTGTCCCATCTTGCGCATCAGCGCGTCGATGCCCCAGCCGCCGCCGTGCACCACGACGACTTTCATGCCGACGAGGCGCAGCAGCGCGACGTCGCGCGCGAAGCCTGCCTTGAGGTTGGGATCCGCCATCGCCTGGCCGCCGAAGCGCACGACGATCGTCTTGCCGTGGAACGCGCGCAGGTAAGGGAGGGCTTCGGCGAGGATGGTGCCTTTGTCGAGGGGCGTCATTCGTGAGCGCGCAAAGTGTGGATTACGACAACTATAGAACAGCGGGCAACGCCGGTCGGAAGCCCGCGACGGTGGCACGGAAGCTGCGTTGGATTCGACATCGATACTCGTTTCCGGACCGCCACAGCATGAAGCCTACACTGGGATGGATTGCCGCCGCACTGCTGGTCGCAACGCCGGTCTCCGCGCAAACGATGTACCGATGTCACGATCTCGGCAAGACGATCTACTCCGACAAGCCGTGTCTCAATGGCGAGGAGGTGAAGCAGCTCGCGCCGAATGGCAATCCGACGTCCGAGTACCTGGCTCGCCTCCGCATGAAAGATCGCGTTGAAGAGCAACGCGCGAGGAACGCGGCGGTCGCAGCCAAGCGGGAGGCCCACCAGGGCGCCAAGCTGGCAGAGTGCGAGAAGAGTGCGACCGCGACGGCTTGCAAGCCATAGCGTTCTGCCCAGTCGCGCTGACCCAACGTCGTCACTTCCGGGGCTTCGGCGCGAGCCCCATTGCCGGGTCGAGGATCAACCTGCGCATCCGCGGCTTTGCGAAATCGAACATGTCCCCGAGCGACCCCGCAATCCGGTCGAACGAGATGTCGCTGATGCGCTCGCCGTCGAGCCAATTGTCCTCGATGAAGCGCAGGATCGACGTCTGGTCGGTCAGCGCATGGCTCACGTAGTTCTCGCGCGCGTAGGGCGACAGAACGAGCAGCGGGAGCCGCGGCCCGTAGCCGCAGCGCGCACCGGGCCCGTCGCTGACGTCGCCGCACAGGTAATCGAGCGGTCGTGTTCGACTGGTTGACGATCGGCGGCATCACGTGGTCGTACCACCCGTCGGAATCGTCGGCCGCGATGATCACCGCCATGTCCTTCCACTCCGGCAGCTGCTGCAGGCGATTCACCGTTCGCACGATGAACTCCTGCTCGTCGAGCGGATTCGAGTTCCCCGGGTGGCCGTTCTGGTACGCGGGTGCCTTGAGGAACGACACGGCGGGCAGGTTGCCGGCGCTCGCGGCTTGCCAGAACCACGTCAGGTCGTACAAGTGCTTCGCCTGGTCGGTCTTGCCGACCATCGCAACCGACGTTGGCGGCAGATGCCGCGGATTCGCGGTCGACGCGAAGTACTGGAACGGGTTGTGATGCGGCACGTAATCGGGGAAGCGCAGCGTGTCCGTCGCAGGGTCGACGCCGATTGCGCGATCGAAGGCCTCCATCGCATGGCTCGACGAGCACTTGCCGCTCGCGTCGACCGCGAAGCCGCCCTGGAACCACCCCCACGTGACGCCGGCGGCGGTCAACAGGTCGCCGATGTTGCGGCCGGTGAGCGCCGCGGTCGAGCCCTGCGAGCACACGTCCCAATACGGATCGGTATCGTTGGTGAACGTGCCGATCGTGCCGTTGGTCGCCGCCGATGTCTGGGTCGACGAGACGGGTGCGCCGCACTCCGGAACGCTGCCGTAGACGGCCGTCGGCGGGCCGCACAGCACGCCGTAGTTGTCGCCCACCGTGAGGTTCAGCGCGCCGCGCGTCGATTGCCCCGCCATTGTCGCGAAGTGATTGTCGCCTAGCGCGAAGTGCTGCGCGTAGTTCCAGTACGCCGTCACGGTATTGCCGTCGAAATAGCCCATCACCGTGTCCCAGGCGCCGCTCGCCGACTTGTGGCAGAACTGGCGGTCGTTGAACGGCGGCTCGGCGTCGAAGCGCACGAACTGGTCCATGAGCCCGCCGTTGCGTGCCTTCTGCTCGGCCGTGTACTCGTGATCCTGGTCGCACGTGTACGCACTGCCGGCGATCGATGCGAAACGGCTTGGACGAATTCGGATTGCGCTCGATCAGCGTCGGCGTGAGCCCGTTCACGGACGGCGTACCGGGTCGCGCGTGAAACGCGGGCTGGCCCGGCGGATTGAGCGCCTTCGGATACGTCGCGAAGTACGCGTCGAAGGAATGGTTCTCCTGGAAGATGACCACGAGATGCTTGATGGGCGTTCTTGCAACCGGCGCGTCGGCGGGCGCGGCGATGGCAATCGATGCGCCGAGCAGCGCGCCGAGCGCGACCGCGAGTCGAGACATTGCGTCACTCCTTCGCATCGGAGGGCAAAGCGAGGCAAGCCTGCGCGGGCCAGGAGACGATGAGCGTGTCGCCGCGATTCCATGCCACTCCTGCAGCCGGGACCTTGGCGACGAACTCCTCGCTGCCGGCGACGCGCATGCGAAGCTTGCAGTGGTCGCCCAGGTAGATGACTTCGAGCATCTGCGCGGGCAGCGTGTTGGCGCCGGGTCGCGGGCCGATGGTCACACGCTCGGGCCGCAGGGACAACACGACCGCCGCGCCGGGCGCGATGTCGGTATCGACGGTCGCGTCGAGCTCGCTCCCGTCTGCAAGGCGGACGCGGCACGACGCGCCATCGCGCGCGACGAGCGTGCCGTCGAAGCGATTGTTCTCGCCGATGAACGACGCGACGAATGCGTTGGCGGGCCGCTCGTACAGCTCGCTGGGCTTCGCCAGCTGCTGGATGCGGCCGTGATGGAACACCGCGATGCGGTCCGACATCGTGAGCGCTTCCGACTGGTCGTGCGTGACGTATACGACGGTCACGCCGAGCTCGTCGTGCAGATGCTTGATCTCGAGCTGCATCTGCTCGCGCAGCTGCTTGTCGAGCGCGCCCAGCGGCTCGTCCATGAGCACGAGCTTCGGTCCGTAGACCAGTGCGCGCGCGACGGCGACGCGCTGTTGCTGCCCGCCGGATAATTGCGCAGGCTTGCGCTCGCGCAGGTGCGCCATGCGCACCATGTCGAGAGCCCGCCTGATCCGCGGCTCGATGTCCGCTTTCGCGACGCCATGCATCTCGAGCGGAAACGCGAGGTTCTGCGCGACCGTCATGTGCGGGAACAGGGCGTAGTTCTGGAACACCATGCCGATGCCGCGCTTGTGCGGCGGCACGTTGTCGATGCGCTTCCCGTCGAGGGTGATCGTGCCTGACGTCGGATCTTCGAATCCCGCGAGCATCATGAGCGTCGTCGTCTTGCCGGAGCCCGAAGGCCCAAGCAAGGTGAGGAACTCTCCGCGGGCAAGCGCCAGGTCGAGGCCGTCGACGACGAGCGTCTTGCCGTCGTACGACTTCGTGACTTGCTTGAAAGTAACGATACTTTCGCTCAATTGGGTTCCGCGGGATCGGCGGCAATGGTGCGCGCCTTTGCGCGCGCCCGCAGCATTTCGTTGGCGAAGAGCAGCAGGACCGAGCATACGATCAGCAGCACTGCCGCCGCGGCGATCGTCGGGCTCAGGAACTCGCGCAGGCCGGCGAACATCTGGCGCGGGAGGGTGAATTGGCCCGGGCTCGAGATGAAGATGGCGACGACGAGCTCGTCGAACGATGTCGCGAACGCGAACAATGCGCCGGTCGCGACACCGGGGGCAATCAACGGAAGCACGATTCTCGTGAAGGCGACATGCGGCGGCGCGCCGCAGGTGGCCGCGGCCTTGAGCAGGTTGCGATCGAAGGTCGTCAGCGTTGCGAGCACCGTGAGCAGCACGTACGGGACTGAGAGCACCGTGTGCGCGAGCACGAGCCCCGTCAGCGTGTTGTTGAGACCGACGAACGAAAAGCCGAAGTAAATGGCGACGGCGGTGACGATGACCGGCACGATCATCGGCGTCGTCAGCGTCGCCACCAGCAGCGCCTTGCCGCGAAACCGTCCGAGGAAGATGCCGAGGGCGCACAACGTACCGAGGAGGGTGGCCAGGATCATCGTCGCGATCCCGACGATGAAGCTGTTGCGCGTCGCAAGCAGCCACTGCGCATTCCCGAAGAAATCGCGGTACCAGCGCCATGACCAACCGGGCGTGGGCAGCGTGAGGAGCTCGCCGGATGAAAACGAAAGAGGAAAGATGACGATGATCGGCGCGATCAGGAACAGGAGAACGACCGCGGTGAACGCGCGATGGATCACAGGTTGACCGCTCCGACCTTGAAGCCGGGCACCACCAGCCTTGCCACCGTCACGATCACGGCGGTCATCGCCAGGAGAAGGAGCGCAAGCGCCGCCGCCATCCCCCAATTGATCGTCTGGTTGGTGAAGAACGCGATGAAGTAGCTGACCATCTGGTCATCCGGGCCCCCCACGAGTGCGGGCGTCACGTAGAAGCCCACTGCCAGCATGAACACCATCAGGGCGCCTGCGGCTACGCCGGGCATCGTCATCGGAAGGTAGACGCGCAGGAAGCGCTTCCAACCTGGCGCGCCGAGCGACGCCGCCGCGCGCATGTACACCGGATCGATGCCTTTCATCACGCCGTAGAGCGGCAGGATCACGAAGGGCAGGAGCACGTGCACCATGGCAACATACACCGCGAAGCGCGTGAAGATGAGCGTGAGCGGCGCATCGACGATCTGCATCGATTGCAGCAACGCGTTTACCGGTCCTTCCTTTTGCAGCAGGATGAACCATGCCGTCGTGCGCACGAGGATCGAGGTCCAGAACGGCACGAGCACGAGCGCCAGGCCGGCGTTGGCCCATCGCGGGGGCAGCGTCGACAGCGTATAGGCGACGGGATACCCGAGCACCACGCACAGCACCGTCACCCAGAAGCTGATGATGAACGTGCGTGCGAAGAGCGCGCGGAAGACGGACTCGTCCCTGGGCGCATGCACCACGCTGCCGTCGGGCGCGACCGAAAGATCGAGCGAGCGCAGAAGATAGAGCGGCGTCACCGCGGCCACGTTGCGGTGAAGGAGCCGCCAGGTGTCGGTCTCGCCCCAGCGCGGGTCGAGCGCGATCAGCGCGTCCTTGTACGGCGTCCCGAGATCGTCCTTCGCGCGCGCCGTTTTGAGCAACAGCGCGCGCATCCCGAGCTGTTCGAAGTTGAGGCGGCGCGAAAGCTGGCCGATGGACTGGCCTTCCTGCGCCTGCGCGAGCTCGCTCGCGATCGCTTCGAACGCCTGCTCGGCGGGCAGCCCTTCGGCGTTCCACGCGCGCAGCGCCGCCGCCGTGCGCGGCAGCGTGTCGCGGACCTCGGGGTTGCCGATCGCGGTGTACAGCGTGACCGCGAGCGGGACGACGAAGCTCGCGACGACGAGGATCAGGAGCGGCGCGATCAGCGCAGCCGCAAGACGGTTACTTCTCGTCGTCACGTCCCCGCGTCACTGCCGAAGAGCCGGGAGGCAGCGAGCATTGCCCTCTTGCGAGCGTGGGGGCTCACGCTTACTTGGCGAGCCAGGCGTTGAATTTCTGTTCGAGGTCCTCACCGTTCGCGACCCAGAACTCGGTGTTGATGAAGAGCCCGTCGGACACATGCGACGAGAGCATGCCGGGGTTCTTGGCCGACAGGGCGGGATTTGCCGCGGCTTCCTTGTTTGCGGGTGACACCGCGTAAATGTCGGCAAGTGCGAGGAGCGGCTTGGTGTCGGTGATCCACTCGATCATCTTGAAGCCCTCCTTCGCGTTGGGGGAGCCCTTGACCACCGCCCAGTAGTCGACGGAGTAGAGCAGCGTCTTCCAGAGCAGCGGGTACTTGGCGCCACCTTCGTTGGCGCGCACGATGCGTCCCGTGAATCCGACGGCGTACGTCGCGTCGCCGCTCGTGATCATCTGCACGGGCTGCGTGCCCGACTTCCACCACATGAGGTTGGGCTTGATCTGGTCCAGCTTGTCGAATGCGCGCTTCTGTCCCGCGGGCGTGCCAAGCAACTTGTAGACGTCGGCCGGAGGAACGCCGTCGGCGAGGAGCGCGATCTCGAGCGTCGTCTTCGGCGACTGGCGCAGGAGGCGCTTGCCGGGGTACGTCTTGACGTCCCACAGCTTGGCGTACGTATCGGGACCGTTCTGCACCTTGGTCGGATCGTAAAAGAGCGTGACGCCCCACAGCACCGCGCCTGCGCCGCACGTCGTGCTGCCGCCGGAGATGAACTTGTCGCGCTTGACGACGTTCCAGTCCATTTTCTCGAAGACGCCGTCCTCGCAGCCGCGGACGAGCTCCGGCGCCTCGACCATGATGACGTCGTAGGTCACGTCGCCCGACTTGACCATCGAGTAGACCTTCGCCATCTCGCCGTTGTAGACGTCGTCCTTGACCGCCTGGCTAGTCGCTTTCGCGTAGCCCTGGAAAAGCGCGGTGCGCGCGTTGTCCTGGAATGGGCCGCCGAAGCCCACGATCATGAGATCGCGCGCCGCCACGGCGCCGGTCGTAAGCATCGCCGCGGCGAGCGCCGCGGCCGTCGTTGCGTTGATCCTCATCCTCGTCTCCCGTGTGGCAGGGGCGGCCCACGCTGCCCTTGCAATTGGTATCAATGATAGTATGACAATACCAATTGCCTCAACCGCTTATGGACGCGCAGGCCGCAGAACTCGCCCCCGACAAGCCCTATCTTTCCGCGACGCCGAAGGCTGACGGGCTCGTGCGGTATCAACTGTACATCGACGGCCGGTTCGTCGATCCGGCGACGAGGGCCTGGATGGACAGCGAGGATCCGGTCGCCGGCGAATCATGGGCGCGCGTGCCTCGAGGCGGCGCAGAGGATGCCGACCGCGCCGTCATCGCCGCGCATCGCGCGTTCACGAGCGGCGCATGGCCCGCGATGTCGGCGTCGCGCCGCGGCGCGCTCCTGCGCAAGCTGGGCGACCTCATCGCCGACAACGCGGAGTGGCTCGCGCGCATCGAAATGAAGGACAACGGCAAGCTCTTTGCCGAGCTCCTCATGCAGATGCGCTACATGTCCAATTACTACTATTACTACGGCGGGCTGGCCGACAAGATGGAGGGCTCCGTCATTCCCTCCGACAAGCCTGGCGTCTTCAACTACACGAAGTACGAGCCGGTTGGCGTCGTCGTCTGCATCATGCCGTGGAACTCGCCGCTGCCGCTCACGAGCCTCAAGCTAGCGCCCGCGCTCGCGGCCGGAAACACCGTCGTGCTCAAGCCTTCGGAGTTTACGTCGGCGTCGCTGCTCGAGTTCGTGAAGCTCGTCGAAGCCGCCGGATTCCCGCCGGGTGTCGTGAACGTGGTGACCGGCTACGGCATCGAGGTCGGCGATGCGCTCGTTTCGCATCCTCTCGTGGACCGCATCGCCTTCACCGGCGGGCCCGAAGCAGGCCGCGCGATCAACGAAAAGGCGGCGCGCCACATGAAGCGCGTCACGATGGAGCTCGGCGGCAAGTCGCCCAACATCGTGTTCGAGGACGCGAATCTCGACGAGGCGGTGAAGGGCGTCGTCGCGGGCATTTTCGCGGCGTCCGGGCAATCGTGCGTGGCGGGGTCGCGCTTGCTCGTGCAGCGCTCGATCCACGACGTGTTCGTCGATAAGTTGCTTGCATTCATCAAGGACGTGCGCTTCGGCCATCCTTCCGACGCCGCGACCCAGATCGCGCCCATCTCCACGCGGCCGCAGCTCGACAAGATCGAGCGGTACGTGCAGATCGCGACCGGCGAAGGTGCGAGGCTTGCATGCGGCGGCAAGCGCGCCAGCGTGCAGGGCTGGCCGAATGGCCTCTTCTACGAGCCCACCATCTTCGTCGGCGTCGACAACGGCATGCGCATCGCGCAGGAGGAGGTGTTCGGCCCCGTGCTGTCGGTGATCGCGTTCGAGGACGACGACGACGCCGTGCGCATCGCCAACGACATCCGCTTCGGCCTCGCCGCGGGAGTGTGGACGCAATCGATCGCGCGCGCGCTGACGATGGCCGACCGCATCCGTGCAGGCACGGTCTGGATCAACAACTACCGCATGACGAGCACGACGTCGCCGTTCGGCGGTTTCAAGATGAGCGGGACGGGCCGCGAGGGCGGCATCGCGGGCATGCGCGAGTATCTCGAAGTGAAGAGCGTGTGGCTCTCCACGGGTGTCGAATTTCCCAATCCCTTCGTGCGCCGGTGAACAAGACTCCCATCATTCCGCCGTCGATGCAGACGGTCGTGGCCGAAAAGGGCTACCTGCCCGGGCTTCGCGTCGGCGATCTTGTCTTCCTCGCAGGACAGGTGGGCCGCACGGTCGACATGAAGATCGTGGTCGAGCCCAAGTCACAGTTCGAAGCCTGCTTCGAGAACCTGCGCATGGTGCTCGCGGAAGCCGGCTGCACGTTCGACGATGTCGTGGACATGACCACGTACCACGTCGACATGGACAAGCACTGGCCCGTGTTTCGCGAAGTGAAGAATCGCGTGCTGCCGCGCGGGAAGTTTCCATGGACGGCCATCGGAGTGTCCGCGCTCGCCGATCCTGCGTTCCTGCTGGAAGTGAAGGCCACGGCGTGCGTCCCCGGCTGAACGACACCGCCCGCCGCCGGCGCGCCGCACGACGCGTCGACCATGTCGTATCCGATTTCGTGCCGCGGTACTACCAGGTCTACACGGTGCTCGCGCAGCGTGTGCGCGAAGGCGAATGGAGCCTGGACACGCCGATGCCGACCGAGCAGGATTTCTCCGCCGCGTTCGGGGTCTCGCGCGTCACGATTCGCAAAGCGCTCAACATGCTGCAGGAGGAAGGGCTCGTGCTGCGCCAGCAAGGCCGCGGCACGTACGCGCTCGTGCCGCCGACGAAGCGACAGAGCCGTGCGAACTTCAGCGGGCTCCTCGAAAACGTCGTCGACTTCGAGCTGCACACCAAAGTGCGCGTGCTGTCGTTCTCGAAGGTCGCGCTGCCGGACGAGACCGCGCGACTGCTCGAGTGCGACGCCGGCGCCGCGGCGCTCAAGATCGTTCGCGTTCGAAGCGACAGCCAGTCGCCGTTTTCCTACACGACGACTTACGTGCCGGAGCCGGAAGCCGGCCTCCTCGACGAAAGCACGCTCGGAAACCAGACGGTGAGCAACGCGCTCGGCAAGGCCGGCGTCGCGACCGTTTCCGCGGAGCAGCGGCTGAGCGCGACCGCCGCGGGCGTCGAGGTCGCGAAGCACCTGCGCATCGATGTCGGCGCCCCGCTCATCAGCATGACGCGCGTCATGCGCGACGGGTCCGGTCGCCCGGTCGAGCTGATCCAGGCGCTGTACCGGCCGGACAAGTACGAATACCGTGTCAACTTGTCGCGCGACAACGGCGACGCGCCACGCTGGACGGTGAAGATCGGCAAGTAGGGGCGGTGGTAAAATTCCGCCCGATGTCGTCGTATCCCGGACAACTCCACGTCGCGTTGCGCAAGTCGGCGCTGTCGCTGTGTCACGCCCAGTACATCCGCGACCGGCTGCTCGCGCACTATCCCGAATGCGAGATCACGCTGCGCGGCATCACCACGCAGGGTGATCGCGTCCTCGAGAAGTCGCTCGCGGACATCGGCGGCAAGGGTCTTTTCATCGAGGAGATCGAAACCGCGATGCGCGAAGGCCGCGCGGACGTCGCCGTCCATTCGCTCAAGGACATGCCGATGGAAATGGCGCCCGGCTTCACGATCGGCGCCGTTCCCATTCGCGAAGACCCGCGCGACACGCTCGTGTGCAACAAATACGCGACGATCGAGGCGCTTCCCGACGGCGCTGTGGTCGGCACGTCGAGCCTGCGCCGCGAAGCGCAGCTGCGCGAGAAGAATCCGTCGCTCAACGTGCGCCTGCTTCGCGGCAATGTGAACACGCGCGTGCGCAAGCTCGACGAAGGCCAGTACGACGCGATGATCCTGGCCGCGGCGGGATTGAACCGCCTCGAGCAGAATCACCGCATCGCGGCGTACCTCGATCCCGCCGACTTCCTTCCCGCCGTGGGCCAGGGCGCGCTCGCGATCGAGTGCGCAGTCGACCGCCCGGATGTGATCGAGGCCGTCGCGCCGCTCATGCATCACCCGACCTACCTCGCGATTACCGCGGAGCGCGCGTTCTCGCGCGCTCTCGCCGGAAGCTGCCACACGCCGATCGCCGGCTACGCCGTGTTCCGCGAGGGGGCGTTGTGGCTGCGCGGCCTGCTCGCGAATCGCGAGGGCACCGACGTCATGCGCGGGGAACGCTCGGTCGCGCTCGATGCCGATGCCGGCGACATTGCGGTCGCGGACCGGCTCGGCCGCGATCTTGCGGAAGATTTCAAGACGCGCGGGGCGTCACGACTGATGCAGTAGGTCGTTACGTTACGGCATCTCGTCCGATATATACGCCCGGACGATCCCTGCGAAATCCGCATCGGCACGCATGCCGATCGCCGACCCCAGCCTCGGTGCGAAATTCGAAGGCCACGTCGAGACGATCTTGTCGATCGCAGGATCGTAGTCCCACTTCACGCGCGACGCCACCTCCTCGCCGGCGACGTCGCGCAACGCGATCACCATGTCGCCGACGGCGACCGAGATGCCCGGCACGTTGATCGACCGCGTGTAAGTGAACGACGATGCAGGCGCCTCGTGCCCGACGATCAGGTTGTCGACGGCGGCGCGCGGCGACTGCACCCACATCTTCGTCGTCCCGGCGACGGGACAAATGGCCGCAACACCCGACAATGGCTCGCGGATGATGCCGCTCGCGAACGACGACGCTGCGCGGTTGGGTTTCCCGGGCCGCACGGTGACGGTCGGCAGGCGAAGCGAGCGTCCGTCGATCATGCCTTTACGGGTCATGTCGTAGACGAGGTACTCGCCGATCGCTTTCTGCGCGCCATACGACGCTTGCGGCATCAACGGCGCGTCGTCGGGTACTGGATCGGGCACAGGCCCGCCGAAGACCGCGAGCGAGCTCGTGAACACGAGCTTCGGCGACGACGCGAGCTTGCGACAGCGCTCGAGCAGCGCGCGCGTGGCATCGAGATTGACGCGCATGCCGACGTCGAACTCGGCCTCCGCTTGTCCGCTCACCACGGCCGCGAGGTGAAACACCGTGTCGGTGTCGCGCGGCAGCGCTTGCTCGACCAGCGACGCGTCCGCAAGGTCGCCGACGATGGACCGCACGCGCTTATCGTCGAACGGCGCCGCGGGCGCGACGTCGAGGAGCGTAATCGACGCGATCTCGCGCACGCGTCCGCTCGCATCGCTCAGCGTGCCGCGCTCGAGGAGCCTGCGCGCGAGGCGCGTGCCCAGAAACCCGGCCCCGCCGGTGATGACAACGTTCATATTCGCGACTCCTTCCGGCGATATGATAGCCGTCCTTTCCCAGAAGGAGCATCGCCATGCCCCGTCCGGTCCACTTCGAAATCCAGGCCGAGAGCACCGACCGTGCGATCAAGTTCTACACGGAGTTGTTTGGTTGGACGTTCTCGCAATGGGGTCAGGAGAAATACTGGTTGATCACGACCGGCGAGAAGGGTACGCCAGGGATCGACGGCGGCTTGTTGCCGCGACCCGTGTCGGGCGCGCCCGCGCCGATGGCCGCGGTCAACGCCTTCGTGTGCACCGTCGACGTCGCCGATCTGGACGCGACGCTGGCAAAGGTCGGCGAGCTCGGCGGCATGATCGTCGTGCCGCGCATGCCCGTTCCGACGGTGGGCTATCTCGCCTACGCGAAGGACACCGAAGGCAATATCTTCGGCATGATGCAGATGGATGCCAACGCCAAGTGACGCGCTGATCGACGGTCTCGCGACACGCGGGTACGCCGTCCTGCGCGACGTCCTGCCGGGTCATGTGGTCGCGGGATTGCGCGACCGCGCACGCTCGCTCGATCGCGCCGGCGCCTTTGCACCCGCAGGCGTGGGCCGCGCAGGCGCGCGCACGCAGCGCAGCGACATTCGCGGGGATCGCATCGCGTGGCTGCCCGATGAATCGGATGACGAAGCGGAATGCGCCGTCGCCGCCTGGCTCGAGGCGGTGCGCCTGCGATGCAACCGCGACCTGATGATGGGGCTAGCGGCCATCGAATCGCATTACGCGATGTACCCTGCCGGCGCGCGGTACGCCCGTCATCGTGATCGTTTCCGCGACGACGATGCGCGCGTGCTCTCGTGCGTGCTCTATCTCAACGACGCGTGGACCGTGGACGACGGCGGCGCCCTTCGCCTGTACACGCCCGAAGGCTCGATCGACGTCGCACCGCTTGCCGGCGCGTTCGTCGCGTTCCTGTCGGCCGACTTCGACCACGAGGTCCTGCCGGCGCGCCGCGAGCGCCTCGCGGTGGCGGGGTGGTTCCGGCGTCGCGTGCTAGTATGAAACGCTCCGCTTCCGCTCGGTAAAGGTAGTGCCAGCGCCGCGCCGTCTCACCATCGCAACCCGTCACGTCGCGCCTGCCATGTGGCAGGCGGAGCAAGTGCGGCAGCGCCTGACGGCGCTCTACCCCGGAATGTCGCTCAACGTGCTGGGCGTGCCCGGGCCGTCCGACCATGGCAAGCGCGCTGCCCGCTGCGAGCGCACCACGATGATCAAGGACCTCGAAGCGGCCATCGCCGAAGGCCGTGCCGACCTGGCGGTCCACGCGCTCAAGAACCTGCCGAGCGACGTTTCCCCGGGCTTCACCATTGCAGGCATCACCGCCCGCGAGGATCCGCGCGACGCGTTCGTCTCGGAGCGCTTTCGCTCGCTCGACGACATGCCGGAGGGCGCGGTGGTGGGCACGTCGAGCCTTCGCCGTCACGCGCAACTGCGCGAGCGCCGCCCCGGGCTCGTCGTGAAAGCGTTGCGCGGCGACATCGAGGCGCGCCTGCGTGCGCTCGACAGCCGGCGTTGCGACGCGCTGATCGTCGCGGCGTCATCGCTCAAGCGCGCGGGCTTTGGATCGCGCATCGGCGGGTTGCTCGAGCCCGACGAAAGCTTGCCGGCGCCGGGACAGGGCGCGCTCGCGATCGAGTGCCGGAGCGACCGGCCCGAGCTCGTTGCCGCGCTGGCGCCGCTTGCCGATCGCGCGACGACGCTCGCCACGGCCGCGGAGCGCGCGTTCTCGCGCGTACTCGGCGGCGCCGCGGCAGCGCCTCTCGCGGCTTACGCCGAATGGGAGGAAGGCGCGTTGTGGCTGCGTGGATTGATCGCAAGCCCGAGCGGAGGCGCAGTCTTGCGCGGCGAGCGCGACGCCGAAGTGGACGACGTCGAGGGCGCGGAGATGCTGGGACGCGATCTCGCCGACGAATTCCTGGCGCGCGGCGCGGCGAGACTGCTCGCCCCGTGATCGGTTCGGGGCCCCTTGCGGGCATCGGCGTGATCGTGACGCGCCCCGCGCGCCAAGCCGCCGGATTGGCCTCGCAGCTCGCAACGCTCGGCGCCACGCCGATCGTGTTCCCCGCAATCGCGATCCTGCCGCCCACCGACGACGCGCCGCTCAAGCGCGCGCACGCATCGCTCGCGTCGTACGATGCCGCAGTGTTCGTGTCGGCCAACGCGGCCGAATACGGCGCCCCGGGCCAGTGGCCGCGCAACGTCGTGGCATACGCCACCGGCCCGGGTACGGCGGGCGCGCTGCGCGCAGTGCGCGTTCCCGACGTTTCCATTCCGCAGACGACCTACGACAGCGAAGGCCTGCTCGCACTGCCTGCGCTCGCGGACCTGCGCGGCAAGCGCATCGCGATCTTCCGGGGCGAGGGCGGCCGCGATCATCTCGCCGACGCGCTACGCGCGCGGGGAGCCCACGTCGACTGCATCGATTGCTACCGGCGCATGAGGCCTGCGTCCGGCGCCGACGGTCTGGCCGAGGCGCTGCTTGCAGGACGCGCACATGCGCTCACTATTACGTCGAGCGAAGGCCTCGACAATTTGCTCGCGCTGCTCGACGAGCGTGCGCTGCTCGTCCTGCGCACGATCCCGACATTCGTGCCGCATTCCCGCATCGAGGAGCATGCTCGCGCGAACGGGTTGCGTGCCGTGCGCACGGAGAGCGGAGACGCGGGCCTCCTCGCAGGGTTGCTAGAATGGTTCAAGCGATGAACGACCCCACGCGCGCAGCCACAGGACTGGCCGCGCGCCGCCCCCAACCAATGTGAGAACGCCATGGCCCAGCCCGACATCATCGTCACCGCCGCACTGCCGCCGTTCCTCTACGAGCCGCTGAAGGCGGAATACCGCTGCCACGACTATCACCAGGCGAGCCACAAACCAGGTCTCCTTGCGGCGGAGGGCCCGCGCATCCGCGGCCTCGTGCAAGGCGGCGGGACGGTGACGCCCACGTCGTTGCTCGACGAGCTGCCGAAGCTCGAGATCATCTCGGTGTTCGGCGTCGGATACGACGGGGTGCCGGTGGACTACTGCAAGAAGCGCGGCATCACGGTGACCAACACGCCGGACGTGCTCACCGACGACGTGGCCGACGTCGCGGTCGGCCTCGTCATGATGACGGCCCGCGGGTTCGTCCGCCTCAATCGCTTCGTGCATACAGGCGGCTGGCTCAAGAAGGGTCCTGAGCTCACGACCAAGATATCAGGCAAGCGCGTGGGCATCCTCGGCTTGGGACGCATCGGAAAGGCGATTGCGTCGCGCGTCGAAGCGTTGGGCATGAAGGTCGCCTATACGGGCCGCAGCAAGCAGGACGTCCCTTATCGATATTTCCCGGATCTCGTGTCGCTTGCGACCGATTCCGATTTCCTCGTCGTGGCGAGTCCTGGCGGCGCGTCCACCAGGAACATGGTCAACGCGGAGGTCCTGGCCGCACTCGGCAAGAAGGGCACGATCATCAACATCGCGCGGGGCTCGATCATCGACGAGGATGCGTTGGTCGCCGCGCTGCAGGCGGGAACGATCAAGGCTGCGGGGCTCGACGTGTTCGCGAACGAGCCCAATATTCCCGAAGCGCTCATGTCGATGGACAACGTCGTGCTGCTTCCGCACGTCGGCAGCGCAACCAACGAGACGCGCAAGGCGATGGGCGACCTGTGCAAGGCGAACCTCGACGCGTGGTTCACGACGGGCAAGCCCGTGACGCTGATACCGGAGCTCGCCTAACCGGCTACTTGCCGATCTTCCGTACCACCGCCGTCGATCCCGGCACTCTGTCGCCCGTGAACGGCTCGTGGCGTCCGCCGAGACAGTCGGCGAGGAACCGTTCAGCCCGCGCATTGAAGTCGATGCGGTTCTCGGGTCGCGCAAAGCCGTGGCCCTCGTCCGGGTAGACGACGTACGTGACGGAGCCTTTGTTCTTCTCGATCGCATCGACGATCTGCTCCGACTCGCGGACGTTGACGCGCGGATCGTTCGCCCCTTGGCCGATCAGCAGCGGGCGCGCGATCTCCGCGGCGCGAAACAGCGGCGACGCATTGCGCATCAGCTCGGCGTCCTTGGGATCGTCGACGTTGCCCATCCGGTAGTCGAACTGGGCGCGGATCGTCTTCCAGTAGGGCGGGATGGCGGCGAGCAGCGTCTTGAGGTTCGACGGTCCGACGACGTCGACGTTGCACGCGAAGGCGGTGGGCGTGAAGGTTGCCGCGGCCAGCGCGGCGTAGCCGCCGTACGAGCCGCCGAGCACCGCGACGCGCGCCGGGTCCGCGATGCGGAGGTCGACGGCCCACTTCACGCCGTCGATGAGGTCGTCTTGCATCTTGAGGCCCCACTGACGATTGCCCGCGTTGATGTACGCCTTGCCGTAACCGCTCGAGCCGCGATAGTTGACCTGCAACACCGCGTAGCCGCGGTTGGCGAGCCATTGCGCGTAGGCGTCGTAGCCCCATGTGTCGCGGGACCACGGCCCGCCATGGACGAACAGCACGAGCGGCAGCTTCGTCGACGGCACGCCTTCGGGGACGGTGAGATACGCGTGGAGCTTCATGCCGTCGCGGGCGGTGAACGTGACGGGCTTCATCTGCGCGAGGGCAAGGCCTTCGAGCTTCGGCCGCTGGAGAAACAGCAGGCGGCCCGTCTTCGTCTTGCGATCCCACGCGTAATAGCGAACGGAGCCGCGATCGCGCGTGAAGGCGACGAGCCAGACGTCATTCGCCCTGTTGCGGCTCTCGACCTGGAAATCGCCGTCCGTCAACTTGGCGATGGCCTCGTAGTCGTCGCGAAGCGCGGGATCGATCACGATCCACGTGGTTCGGCCGGGCGCGACGGGAACCGCATCGATGGTATGCGTGCGGTGATCGATGACGACCGACTCGATGTCGACCTCCGCCGACTCCGCGATGCGTTTTTCGGCCCCCGTCGTGATGCTGCGCTCGACGAGCGCAGCGGTGTCCCGCCCGAGCGAGGAAGTGATGTACGCAGATCGGCCGTCGGGGGTGAAGTCGTGGAAGTGGAGGATCTCGTCCGGTGGCGCGCTCATCCACCCGCGCCACGGCGACTTGGCGTCGTCGCGGATGCGGATCTCGATGCCGCCGTCGGCCGTCGTGACTTGCGCCGCGCGGATCTGAAACTTCGCATCTGTCGTCCAATCGAAGACGTCGCCGGGATTGGCGGTGTCGAGGACGACCGATCCGGTCTCGAGCTGGATCCGGTAGACGTCGAACACCGTCCGGTCGCGAAGGTTGAGGCCAACCAGCATCTCGTCCGGAAACGCGGGATCGATCGCCTGCAGCGAGGCGCGCACGCCCTGGAACGGCGTGTAGTCGCGCACGTTGCCGCTCGGCAGGTCGACGCCGTACAGGTGGTAGTTCTCGTCGCCGTCGTTGTCCTGCAGGTAGACGATCGTGCGGTTGTCCTCGGCCCAGAAGAACCGGCGGATGCCGCGCTTGCGGTCCGCGGTGAGGATGCGATCGTCGTCCTTGTCGATCGTCTTCACCCAGACCTGGAGCACGTTGTTCTTGTCGGGCGCGACCCACGCGAGCCGCTTGCCGTCGGGCGACAGCCGCGGACTCGTTCGTCGGGATTGCCGAATAGCACGTCGCGCGCGATGAGCGGCGGAGGGTCGGCGTAGGCCGATGCGCAAACGAGCATCACCATCAGGATCAGCATGCGAGCGGACATGGAAAGTCTCCTGGCGGACGGGCGCCTGCGACTGTACGCCGAATCGGCGGGAAGATCAGTCGTCGGGCGCCATGGGCGCAACCGCCGGTGCTCTCGCCCGCGCGGGCTGCCACAGCACCGCAAAGAGCGAGGAGATCACGAGCCCGAGCGCCACGAACTCGGTGACGCCCGGCCGCTCGCCGAGGAAGATCATCCCGGCGAATACGCCGACGACCGGCACCGGGAGCGACGACAGCGACGACACCGCGACGGGAAGCGTGCGCGCCAGCGTGAACCACGCCCAGTGCGCGAGCGTGCCTGCGAGGAAGATGTTGTAGAGGATCGCGAACCATGCACCGCCGGACAGATGCCCGAGGTACGACCACGGGTGCGTCTCGAAGAACGGTGCGGCGACGACCAGCGGCAGCCAGCCCAGCAGCATCATCCATCCCGACAGCGTGTTCTGCGCGATGGGCGGTTTCCACTTGCGCAGGAGCACGGTGCCGCACGGCCCACAGGATTGCCGCGCACAGGATGAGGATGGCGCCGATCGGCGTCGATCGTATGTGGCGGATGTCCTCGCCGAGCAATACGACCATCCCGAGCATGCCGAGGACCAGGCCGAAGACCTTGCGCCTGCTGAGCGGTTCGTGCAGCACGTACATCGCGATGACCGTGGCCCAGATCGGCATCGTGTAGGCGATGATCGCGCTGCGTCCCGCCGGAAGCTGCTGCACGCCGAACAGCACGAATCCGTTCCAGCCGGCGATGTTGAAGAAGGCGAGTGCGGCGACCTTGCCCCACCACTCGCGCGGGATTCGGATCGAATCGCCGCTCATGCGCGCAATGACCAGCATGCCGATGCGCGGCGAACGGCAGCGTCATCGCGCGGAACGTGAGCGGCGCGATCTCCGATACGCCGACCTTGAGCACCGGCCAGTTGCATCCCCAGATCACCGTGAGGATGGCGATGGGGACGAACGCGTGCGCGAGCGGATGCTTCTCCGTCATCAACGCTCGCGTACCGGCAGCGTCTCGCCGAACTTCGACTGATGCAGCGCGCGGGCCTGCGTGACCCAGGCGTCGCGGCGGATGCGTCCGGGAAACTCGGGCAGGCGCGCATCGAACTCGTCGATGTCGCGCTCGCTCCAGCGCGCGATCTGGCGGTACGTCGAAACGCCGAACTGGTGAAGCATGCGCTCGAGGACCGGGCCGATGCCGACGATGAGCTTGAGATCGTCGGGCGCGTTCGGGCCGTCGAGGAGCGGCGGCGCGGCGTTGTTCTCGAGGTCGATGCAAAGGTCGCGGTAGCGCGCAGTCTCGGTGCGGGCAACCGCGAGATCGCGCAGGAGGCGCCTCCTGTCTTCCGCGAACTCGGTGGCGTGATAGCCCATCGCTTCCGCGTCGGCGAGCGCGAGGCGCAAAGCGTGATTTTCGGTGCCCATGCCATTCGCTGGTGCCGGCGCGGCCGGAGCCGCCGGCGCGGCGTGGACCCGGGTCGCCGCCCGTGGACGACACCGGCCCTCCATGCGATCACGACCGCGACGCCGACGGCCATCGCCAGCAGGAGGAGCAACGTCAGGCCATTCACGGTTGCGTTTGTTGTGGGTATCGGCAACTGTCCATTGTAAGTCATGCCTAGCGGTCGGGTCCTTGGAGGGCGCTGCTAGAATTTGCGTACCACTCCACGCGACGGCCTTCATGGACCCTCCTGCGACCACCGGCGAAGCGGCGTCCACGACGACCGCGCGGTCGCCATCGCGCGTAGGTCCGTTCTCGGTACCCGCCAGTCGCGGCCTGTTCATCGTCCTCGCGGTGCTCCTGGCCGCGCGTTGGCGGCCATTGTTGTCGCGATGCGCAACGACCAGCGCGAACTCAAGCTCGAAGTCGGGCAGCGCCTCGCGCAAGCGGAGACCGCGGCCGCCGAAGCGCGCGCCCGCAATGCCGAGCTCGGCAACGAACTGCGCGAGGCGCAGGCCAAGGTCGCGCTCCTCGAAGCGCGGGTATCGGAATCGCAGACGCAGCAGGCGTCTCTCGAAGCGCTCTACCGCGAGCTCGCGCCGTCACGCGACGAGGTGGCGCTGAACGAGGTCGAGCAGGTGCTGCTGCTCGCGAGCCAGCAGCTCGTGATCGCCAACAACGTTCAGGCCGCGCTGGGCGCGTTGCAGCTCGCCGAAGCCAAGCTCGGCCGCTCCGACCGTCCGCAGCTCGTTCCGCTGCGGCGCGCGCTGGCGCGCGACATCGACAAGCTGAAGGCGGTCCCGTATGTCGACGTCGCGGGCATCTCGCTCAAGCTCGACCAGGCCATCGGCGCGGTCGCCGCGTTGCCGCTCGCGCGCGACGAGCGGCTGCCGCAAGCGCCGTCGTCTGCTCCGCCCCCCGACGAGGCGGCGTGGGCGCGCGCGCTGCGCGAAGCCTGGAACGAGGTCAAGTCGCTGGTGCGCGTCGAAGTCGCCGATCGCCCGGCCGCGCCGCTCGTGCCGCCGACGCAGGAGTATTACCTGCGCGAAAACCTGCGGCTGCGGCTCATGACCGCTCGCATCGCGCTCTTGTCGCACGACGACGCAGGGTTCAAGACCGACGTGACGGCCGCCAACGCGTGGATCAAGCAGTACTTCGATACCCGCTCGAAGAACGTGCAGGCGCTTTCGACCACGCTGACGCAGCTCGCGGCAACGCCGATGCCCGCGGAACTGCCCGACCTTGCGGCAACGCTGACCGCACTGCGCGCGGTGAAGGCGACGCGCGAGCGGCCGTCGTCGCAATCGGCGCGTTAATTTCATCGTGCGCCTGCTCTTCGCGTTCCTGCTGCTCGCCGGGCTGGCCGTCCTGGCGGCACTGCTGTTCAAGCTCAACGCGGGCTACGCGTTGCTCGTCGCGCCGCCGTATCGCGTGGAGATCTCGCTCAACGCGTTCATCGTGATCGCCGTCGCGGCGTTCGTCGTCGTGCACCTCCTGCTGCGCCTCGCGGCTCGCATCGCGCGCATGCCCGGCGAAGTGCGCGCTGCCCGCCGGCGGCGCAACGTCGAGCGCGCGCGCGGCAAGCAGGACGCGTCGGTCGTCGCGCTGCTCGAGGGCCGGTACGGCAAGGCGCGCCAATACGCCGAGGAAGCACTCGCGGTGCCGCAATCGACGGGCCTGCCGGCGCTCGTCGGCGCGCGCGCGGCAGTGGACATGCGCGAGTTCGGCGCCGCCGAAACGCTGCTCGCACGGCCGGACGCGGGCGTTTCGAGCCTCACCGTGCCGCGCCTCATGCTCGAGGCCGAGATGGCGCTCGCGCAGGACCAGCCCGGCGTGGCGCTCGACAAGCTTGCGGAGCTCAAGCGCGAGGCGGGTTTGCATACCGCGGCGCTGCGACTCGAGGTGCGCGCGCTGACGGGGGCGCGAAGGTTCGCCGATATTCCTCCCATCGTCGACCAGCTCGTCAAGCGCAAGGTGTACGACGCCGAGCAGGGAGACCTCCTGCGGGCGTCCGCGCATGCCGAGGCGCTGACAGGGTTTCGCAACGATGCGAATGGCCTTCGGGCATATTGGAACAAGCTTTCGGACACCGACCGCACCAACCTCAAGGTCGCTCGCGCCGCCGCGACCGCATTCCTGTCGCTCGGCGGCGATCGCGAGGCAGCGGACATCGTCGCGCGCTGCCTCGAGCGCTCCTGGGACGCGGACCTGACGGTGCTGTACGCCAAGTGCCGCATCGGCGACGCCACCCGCCAGCTCGAGACCGCGGAGCGCTGGCTTGCGTCGCACGCGCAGGACGCGACGCTGCTCTACGCGCTCGGCATGCTGTGCGAGCGCGAGTCGCTGTGGGGCAAGGCACAAACGTACCTCGAAGCGAGCCTCGCGCTCGACGACCAGTGGCGCACACGCGTGGCGCTGGGCGAGCTCCACGCGAGACTAGGGCGCAACGAGCTCGCCAACCTGCACCTCGCGGCCGCGCTCAGGTCGCTGGTGGAGCAGCAGAAGATAGAGGCTCAGGCCTATTTCTTGAGCGCGAAGGCGACGATCTCGTCGTCACGGTAAATCGGCGCGCCGAGCGCGCTCTCGATGTCCGGCAGGCACCGCGCCAAGTCCGGCCAGGGCACGTCCTGCCCCGGCGGCGTGGACCACGGACGCAAGTGCACGACGAGAAAATCCGCGCCGCGCGCCTGCCCGCGCAGCAACGCTTCGACGTGCGCCACGTTCGCGAGGCGCAGGCCATGTTCGCCTTCCGCGTACTCGCCGAAGTCGCGCTTGCCGCAGAGCGGCGTCAGCATGCCGATACGAACGTTTTGCCGGTGCACCGCCTGGTACCACACGTGCGGATTGAAATGCGACTCCAGCCGCCACGGCGCGACGGCGACGGTGAGCGACCCCGCGGGTGCACGCGCCAACTCGCGGTAGAACGGCGGCACGCCTTGGACGCGTTGCGTCACATACGGGCTGTGCGCGTCGTCGTAATCGAACTGGAACCGCTGGTGGCTCGTGAACTGGTTGGGCGCGTACCACTGCACCGGCAGCGGTCCGCTCGCGACGAGCGCGACGCCGATCGCGGCGACGGCGCACGCACGCAACGCGTCGCTGCGCACGGCCATTACGCCGACGAGCCCCTCCGCGGCTAGCAGCAACAGCAACGGCACGACCGGCACGAGGTAGCGCGCGTAGACGAGCGCGTACTGGACCCAGTTCGGACGTGCGATCGCAATCGCGGCGGACCCGACGACCACGAGCGTGAGCGCGTAACCCGCAAGCTCGCGGTCGCGCTTCCACCAGCGCATCCAACCCAGGACCGCGAATGCGATGAACGCGATGCCGACGACGGCGTGACCGGTTCCCGCGATCATCAACGCCGTGCGTTCGAGCGTTTCGGCAGTGACGGAATCCTGCCCGGCCTTGGCTGCGAACATGTGCCAGTCGTTGACGAGCGGCGGCAGCAGCACGACGGCCAGCAACGCCGCCGTGACGAGGCCCAGCCTTATCAGCCGGATCAACGCAGCGCGGTCGCCCAGCGCGCGTACGCCGAAATAGAGAAAGGGCGTGAGCGTGAACGCCAGCGACAGCATGTGAAGCCATCCGCCCAATACCGTCGCGACCACGTAGGTCGCCGCCCACCGCGGGCGATGAGCGTCGGCGCGCCACCAGCGCTCGAACGCCACGATCGCGACGGTCGATGTGAGCGCCGTGATCGCGTACGGCCGCGCGGTGCGGCTGAGATACACGAGCATCGGCGAGATCGCAAGGAGCACCGCCCACGCGACACCGACGCCGCGCGACGTCCAGGCACGCGTGAGCCATGGCGCCAGCGCGACCAGCGCGATGCCCGCGATCACCATGGGCGCGCGCATGCCCCACTCCGTGATGCCCACCGTGCTCTCGAGCGCGCTGTAATAGAGCGCGACCGGAATGCTGAAGTCCGCGTAGTCGAGATGCGTCAGGATGCCGATCAGGCCCGACCGCATCACCTTGTGCAGCGCATGCCACTCGTCGTCGATGACGATCTGGCTTCCGAGCGCGTACGTGCGAAACGCCGCCGCGACGCCGATGGCGACAAGCAGCAGCGCGGACCAGGCGACACCGCGCCGCGAGTTCACGTTGGATTTGACGACGGCGCGAGCTTCCACTCGGGCGCGTTGGAGAAGATGCGCGGCGATGCGAGTCCCCAGCGCCACAAGCGGTAGGTGATGCCCGTGCGGAGCACGCCGAGACCGTACGTGATCGAGCGCCGGAAGCTGATCTGGCTTGCGTCCTCGAAGTAGCGCGTCGGGCACGAGATCTCGCCGATGCGCATGCCGAACGCGAGTCCCTGCACGATCATCTGGTTGTCGAACACGAAATCCGACGAGTTGGCGCCCAGCGGGAGCGTCTCCAGCACGCGCCGGGAGTACGCGCGAAAGCCCGTGTGATACTCCGAGAGCCTCGTTGCGCAGAGCACGTTCTGGATGGAAGTCAGGATGCGGTTCGCATAGTACTTGTAGCGCGGCATGCCGCCCGCGAGTGCCGTCTTGCCGAGCATGCGCGATCCTATCGCCATGTCGTACACCCCGGACGCCACGAGCGACGCCAGCGCGGTGATGAGCCGCGGCTCGTACTGGTAGTCGGGATGCAGCATGACCACGATGTCCGCGCCTGCGGCAAGCGCGGCTGCGTAGCACGTCTTCTGGTTGGCGCCGTAGCCTTCGTTGATCGCGTGGCGGATCGGATCGAGGCCCAGCTCGCGCGCCACGCGCAGCGTCGCGTCGTCGCTCGCGTCGTCCACGAGCAGGACGGTGTCGACGACGTCGTGAGGAATGGCCCCGTAGCACGCCGCGAGCGTCTTTTCCGCCCGATAGGCGGGCATGACGACGATGACGCGTTGGCCGTGGAGCATATCCCTGCCTACGGGCGTGCTTCGGTTTCCGCGGCGTACGTGAAGCTGTCGGCGAAGAATTCGTCGGGCGGCAGCCCGCTTTGCTGCGTGAAATCGCGCCGCGCCGCGTCGATCATCGGGGGCGCGCCGCACGCGTACACCTGATGGCCGGACAAGTCGGGAAAATCCTCCAGCACTGCGCGATGCACGAAGCCCGTGCGCCCGTTCCAATCGTCCTCGGGCTTCGGCTCGGACAGCACGGGCACGTACGAGAAGTTGCCATGGTCGTGCTGCCACTGTTGCGGCAGGTCCGGGAGGTACAGATCCGGGCGCGAGCGCGCGCCCCAGTAGAGCACCATCTTGCGATCGAGCTTGTGGTGCAGCGCGTGCTCGATGATCGCCTTGATGGGCGCGAAGCCGGTCCCGCCCGCGACGAACACGATGGGCTTGTCGGACTGCTCGCGCAAGTAGAACGAGCCCAGCGGCCCTTCGAACCGCAGGATCTCGCGTCCCTTGTATTGCGTGAACAGCGCGTCGGTGAACGACCCGTTCGGCACGTGGCGGATGTGGAGCTCGAGGAGCTTGTCGTCGTGCGGCGGCGTGGCCAGCGAGAAGCTCCTCCGCTTACCGTCCTTGAGGAGGAAGTCGATGTACTGCCCCGCGAGGAACTGCAGCCGCTCGTTCGCGGGCAGCTTGAATCGCACGATCGCGACGTCGGACGCGGCCTTGTCGATCGACTCGAGACGGCAGGGCAGGCGCTTGATGACGATGTCGCCCGCGCGGCGAACCTCCCGGACTTCGATGGTCACGTCGGTGAGCGGCTTGGCGACGCAGAAAAGCGCATAGCCGATGCGCTTCTCGTCTTCGGTGAGCGTGGATTTCTGGTGCTCGCCGTAGTCGACGTCGCCCGCGAGAATCTTGCCTTTGCAAGTGCCGCACGCGCCGTTGCGGCACCCGTACGGCAGCATGAGATCGGCGCGCATCGCAGCAGCCAGCACGGTCTCGCCCTGCTCGCAGGGGAACGCGTGGTCGCTGGGCTTTATGGTAATCTCGAACGTCATCTTCGAAGATTGCGCTCGCGCGATTTCGCGCGCGATGGGTCCAAATTGATCAGGGTTCTCTTGATCGGCTGCGGTGACGTCGCCTTGCGTGCCGCGCACATGATGCGCGACAGAGCGAAGATCATCGGCGTCGTGCGCCGCGCGGAGGATGTTCCGCGCCTGCGCGCCCACGACATCGTCCCCGTCGTCGCCGATCTCGACGACTTCACATCGCTGCGGCGTCTTTCGCTTGCGCCATTCGCGGTCCTGCATTGCGCGCCGCCGCCGTCGGAAGGCCGCGACGACCCGCGCACGCAGAAGCTGGTTGCCGCACTCACGAGGGCGCGAATTATACCGCAGCGCTTCGTGTACATCTCGACGTCGGGCGTGTACGGCGATTGCGTCGGCGCCCGCGTGGACGAGACGCGGCCGCGCAAGCCGCAGACGCCTCGCGCACGCCGACGCGTGGCGGCGGAAGACCGGCTTCGCGCGTGGGGCGCCCGCAACGGCGTCGCGCTCGCCATCCTGCGCGCACCGGGCATTTACTCCGACGCGCGGTTGCCGCTCGAACGCCTGAAGCAGGGGACCCCCGTCCTCGCACCGGACGACGACGTGTTCACCAACCACATCCACGCCGACGATCTCGCGCGTGCCGCGGTCGCCGCGATTTTCCACGGCAATCCCAACCGCGCCTACAACGTTGCCGACGACTCAGAGATGAAGATGGGAACGTGGTTCGACACCGTCGCCGACGCCTTCCACCTGCCGCGCCCGCCCCGCGTATCGTGGGACGAGGCGGAGCAGCGCATCGCGCCCATGCTGCTGTCGTTCATGAGCGAGTCGCGCAGGCTCGTCAACGCGCGGGCGAAGCGCGAGCTTCGGCTGCGCCTCGCGCATCCGACGCCGCAGCCGCTGCTCGCGGAGGTCGCGCCTAGGGAGCTCCGCAAGCAGCTCGCGTTGCAGTTGTGACCGGCACGGCCCTGTCGCTCAAGCAGCGCCTCGACAGCTACGAGCGGCTGATTCGCCTCGACAAGCCGATCGGCATCCTCCTCCTGCTGTGGCCGACGCTCACGGCGCTCTGGTTCGTCACGCGCGGCTCGCCACCCTTGCACCTCGTGGTCGTGTTCATCCTCGGAACGATCATCATTCGTTGCGCGGGCTGCGCTTTCAACGACTGGGCGGACATGCGGTACGACGCGCACGTGAAGCGCACGGCGTCGCGTCCGCTGCCGGCGCAGGAGATCGCGCCGTGGGAGGCACTCGCCGTCGGCGCGGCGTTTGCCCTCGGCGGCTTTCTCCTCGTCGTGCTCGCGACCAACCGCGCGACGGTGCTGCTGTCGATCGTCGCGCTTGGCATCACCATCGCATATCCGTTCTTCAAGCGCTTCTTCGCGCTTCCGCAAGCGTTCCTCGGCATCGCGTTCTCGTTCGGAATCCCGATGGCGTTCGCAGCGGTGCTGGGCTACGTGTCGCCCTTCGGCTGGTGGCTCATGGTCATCAACCTCTTCTGGGTGATCGCCTACGACACCGAGTACGCGATGGTCGACCGGGACGACGATATCAAGATCGGCATGCGTACCTCCGCCATCACGTTCGGCCGTTTCGACGTGCTCGCGGTGGGCGTTTGCTATGGCCTCTACTTCGTCGGGATGGCGTGGGTCGGCATTCGCTTGTCGCTCGGCGCGCCCTATTGGACCGGGATCGCGATCGCCGCGCTGATCGCGATCTATCATCTGTGGCTGATACGCACCCGCGACCGCATGCGATGCTTCCGTGCCTTCCTTCACAACCATTGGCTCGGGTTCACGATGTTCGCCGCGGTCGCCGCCGATTACGCCTGGCGCTTCAAAGCATGGCCGCGCACCGTGTGATGCGCGCGTGTCTCGCCGTAGCGATGGCGTCGCTCGTTGCGCCGGCGCGCGCGCTGCCGACACCCGAGCGGGTCGAGTTTCCCTCGGTGGAAAATGACGTCACGGTCCAGGCGCTGTACTTTCGTCCGCCAGCTTCGACGCCGGACAAGGCGGTGCCGCTGGTCATCGCTGCGCATGGCTGCGGCGGAATGTACAGCGAGAATCCCGCGCGACGCGACCAGCTGTCCGAGCGCTCGATCGCCTGGACCGAGACCTTGCTCGCCGACGGTTATGCGGTGCTGTGGCCTGACAGCTTCAACTCCCGCGGGCGACGCTCGGTCTGCCTCGTCAAGCGCGGTGAGCCGTCGATCACGCCGTTCACGCGTCGGCTCGACATCCTGGGCGCGCTCACATACGCGGCTTCGCGGCGGGGCATCGATCGCAAGCGGATCGCGCTCGTCGGCTGGTCGCATGGCGGCAGCACGACGCTCGCAACCGTCAACGCCCGGGATCCACGCATCGCGAAGTTCTTCGCAGGCGCCGGCGCGCCGCAGCACCTGGCCGGCGCTGTCGCCTTCTACCCCGGCTGCGGCGTGTCGTTGCGCAAGGGCAACGATTGGTCCCCGTCCGTACCGCTTCGCATTCACACGGGCGAGCTCGACGACTGGACGCCGTCGCCGACATGTGTCGCGCTCGGCGATTCCGCACGCCAGCACGGCGCCGACATGGCCGTCACCGTCTATCCCGGCGCGTATCACGGCTTCGACGGTCCGCGGGGGAAGATCATCGTGTGGAAGGAAGTGACGACGGGCGCGAACCCCGACAAGGGCGTGACCCTCGGACCGGATCCCGCTGCGCGCGACGCGGCAACGCAAGCGGTACGCACATTCCTGAAGGAGCGCCTGCAATGAAAGAGCACGCATTCGAGGGACGGGCGGTGATGGTCACCGGCGCGTCCAAAGGCATCGGCTTCGCGTGCGCGGAAGCGTTCGCGCGGGCAGGTGCGAAGGTCGCGATCGTGTCGCGCAGTCGCGAGAACCTGGATGCCGCGTTGGCGAAGCTCGGTGCGAAGGTGGCTGCAATCGCAGCCGACCTGCGCGATCCCATCGACGCCGCGCGTGCGGTCGACGAGGCGGAAGCCGCCGTCGGCCCCCTCGACGTGCTCGTCAATTCGGCGGGTGCCGCGAAGCGCTACGTGCCCGCGGAGCTCACTGCGCAGGCGTGGCGCGACGCGATGGACGCGAAGTTCTTCAGCTACATCTTCCCCACCGACATCGTCGTCAAGCGCATGGCCGCGCGCGGGCGCGGCGCGATCGTGAACATCATCGGCATGGGCGGCAAGGTCGCGGCGGGGCCGCATCTTGCGGGCGGGTCGGCGAATGCTGCGCTCATGCTCGCGACCGTCGGCCTCGCCACCGTCTACGGTCCCCAAGGCGTGCGCGTGAACGGCATCAACCCGGGGGGCACGCTCACGGGGCGCGTGCAGGAAGGGCTGGATGTCGAGTCGCGCATGACCGGCGTGCCTGCCAGCGAGTTGCTTGCGCGCGCGCAAGCGAAGGTGCCGCTGCAGCGGCTCGCAACCCCCGAGGAGATCGCGCAGGTCGCGCTTTTCCTCGCGTCGGAGGACGCAAGCTATGTCACCGGCGCCCTCATTCCAATGGACGGTGGCTCCGCCTCAGTGATCTGATGGCCTATCGGGATCTCCGCGACTTCATCGCGCAGCTCGAAGCGCGAGATGAGTTGAAGCGCGTTCGTGTCGAGGTCGATCCCAGGCTCGAGATGACCGATCTTTGCGATCGCGTCCTGAAGGCCGGCGGTCCGGCGCTGCTCTTCGAGCGCCCGACGGGATTCACGATGCCGGTCCTCGGCAATCTGTTCGGCACGCCGCAACGCGTCGCGAGCGCGATGGGCGCTACCGGCGACGACTGGCGCAGCGCTCTGCGCGACATCGGGCGCCTGCTCGCGTTCCTCAAGGAGCCGGAGCCGCCCAAGGGACTGGTCGATGCGTGGCAGAACACTCGACCGGTGTTCATGAAGGTGCTCGACATGGCGCCGAAGGTGCGCTCGACCGGGCCGTGCCAGGACGTCGTGTGGGAAGGCAGCGACGTCGACCTCGCGAAGCTGCCGGTGCAGACGTGCTGGCCGGGCGACGTCGCGCCGCTCATCACGTGGGGACTGACCGTTACGCGCGGCCCGCACAAGAAGCGGCAGAACCTGGGCATCTATCGCCAGCAGGTGCTTGCGCGCAACAAGGTGATCATGCGCTGGCTCGCGCATCGCGGGGGCGCTCTCGATTTCCGCGACCATGCGCTCGCGCATCCTGGCACGCCCTTTCCCGTGGCGGTCGCACTGGGCGCCGATCCTGCGACGATCCTGGGCGCGGTGACGCCGGTGCCCGATACGCTGTCCGAGTACCAGTTCGCGGGGCTCCTGCGCGGCGGGCGCACCGAGCTCGTCAAGTGCCTCACGCACGACTTGCAGGTTCCCGCCAGTGCGGAGATCGTGCTCGAGGGCCATCTCATGCCCGACGCATCGGACCCCACGGGGTACGAGACGGCGGACGAAGGCCCGTTCGGCGATCACACCGGCTATTACAACGAGGTGGAGCGATTTCCCGTGCTCACCATCGACCGCATGACATCGCGTCGCGACCCGATCTACCACTCGACGTACACAGGCAAGCCGCCGGACGAGCCGGCGGTGCTGGGCGTGGCGCTCAACGAAGTCTTCGTGCCCCTGTTGCAGAAGCAGTTTCCCGAGATCGTCGACTTCTACCTGCCACCGGAAGGCTGCTCGTATCGCCTCGCCGTCGTGTCGATGCGCAAGCAGTACGCGGGTCACGCGAAACGCGTGATGTTCGGCATCTGGAGCTTCCTGCGCCAGTTCATGTACACGAAGATGATCGTGGTGACCGACGACGACGTCGACATCCGCGACTGGAAGGAAGTCGTGTGGGCGCTCACCACGCGCGTCGATCCGGCACGCGACACGCTGATCGTGGAGTCGACGCCGATCGACTACCTGGACTTCGCGTCGCCGGTCGCGGGGCTCGGGAGCAAGATGGGCATCGACGCCACCAACAAGTGGCCGGGCGAGACGAGCCGGACGTGGGGGCGCCCCATCGCGATGGACGAGGCGGTGAAGAAGCGCGTGGACGCGCTGTATCGGGAGCTTGGACTGTAAGATGCGCCAGCTTGCGGTGATTCACGAAGGAAGCGATGAACAGGCGTGGGACGCTCGCAGTTCTTGTCGCAGCTGCAGTTGCGTGGTCGCGCGCTTCCGTTGCACAACCACAGAAGAAAGTCTGGCGAATCGGTTACTTGTCCGTCGCCCCCGCCAGTCTCACTCCGCAGAACGCCGAGGCATTCCGCAAGGGAATGCGGGAGCTCGGCTACGTCGAGGGCAGCAACCTCGTCATCGAATGGCGCTATGCCGACGGCAAGTTCGAGCGATTGCCGGACCTTGCGGCAGAACTTGTTCGATTGAAAGTCGACGTCATCGTCGCGGTGGCGTCGGGAGCGATCGGTGCGGCGCAGAAGGCGACTTCCACCATCCCGATCGTTATGACCACCACGGGCGATCCGGTCGGCAGCGGCTTCGTCAAGAGCCTGGCGAAGCCCGGGGGCAATATCACTGGGCTCTCGAACATGGGAGGCGACACGGGTGCCAAGCAGGTTGACCTCATGGCCGCCGTGGTGCCGAACCTGTCACGGCTCGGCCTGTTGGTGAGTCCGACGAGCCCCACCTATCTCGCTATCCTGAACCAAGTCGGAGACGGCGCACGCAGCGCCGGCTTGACGACGGTGGTCGCAGAAGCGTCGACGCCACAGGAGATCGACGAGGCGTTCGCCCTCATGACGCGAGAGCGCGTGGACGCGATGGTCGTAGGTGCTTCTCCGTTTTTCGGTGTGCATCGACAGCAGATCCTGGCGTTGGCGATCCAGCACCGGACTCCTGCGATATTCGGAAACCGCACCTACGCCGACGCTGGCGGCCTCATCAGCTACGGGCAGAACATCTCCGACGGCTACCTGCGTGCCGCGAGCTATGTCGACAAGATTCTCAGGGGTGCGAAACCGGGTGACATGCCAATCGAGCAACCGTTGGTGCTGGAGCTCGTGGTCAACCTCAAGACCGCGAGGGCGATCGGCCTCACCATTCCGAAGGAGATTCTGCTGCGCGCGGACGCAATTATCGAGTGAGCGTCATCGCGCCCGCCAAGCCCGCCAGATACGCAGCACCGTAGCGATCGTCGACAGCGTACGCATCGCGCCGCGCATGCGGCCGGCGCCGAACAGCGGCACCGCGAGGCCGATCAGCCCTGCCGCGACGGTCCGCGCCGCGCCGCTGCGCTCCGCCGGTGCGGGCGGCGCGATGATCCGCCGCGCGGCGTGCCACGCGAGCATCGCCTGCATCCGATGCAGGTCCGACTGCGCGACGAGCCGCGCCTTGCGCTCGGAGAGGTCGGCTTCCGTGCTCACGATGGAGGCAGCTTCATCGTCCGCGCGATGGCCGCGCGATCCTTCTCGAGCTCGGCTACGCTGGCGGCGAACGGCACCGGCGAGGTGCTCGACACTTCCGCGCGCCGCCACAGGAGGCCTGCCCCTATCACCACGAAGACCCCGGCCACGCCGAGGATCGCGGTGATGCGATACGTGTCCCAGTAGTACGCGATGATCGCGAACGCCCCGAAAAACAGCGCGAACAGGAGACAGGCGAGTCCGACCAGGAGCAGCGCAACCTGGCGGGTGATGCGGTCGCGCTCCTCGGTGTACTCGACCGCGACGAGCTCGAGCCGCGTGCGCAGCAGCCCGAGCATGGCATCGGCGAGCTTCGCCAGCGCTCCGCGCAGCGTCTCACCGCGCTCGCGGGTGCCTTCCGCCATGGCCGTCTCCCCTGCCGGCCTGTCGGGGCTAACGGCGGTTCATGAGCAAGCCGATCGCGAGGCCGACGCCGGCCGCGACGCCGATGGCTTGCCACGGGTGGTCGTGCACGTAGTCGTCCGTGTACCGCGCCGCGGCTTTGGCGCGGTCGACGGCTTCGCCTTCGAGCTCCTGCAGCTTGAGCTTGGCCGACAGCAGGCGCGCCTCGACTTGCGTTCGCAAGTCGCGCGCCTTGTCGCCGGTTTCCTTGCTGGCCTTGTCGAGGAGGGTTTCGGCTTCGGAAAGGACGGAAGAGAATTCATCGACGAGCTTGTCGCGTGCACTATCGGTCGTCATGACGGTTCCTTGGTCGGTGAGCAAAGCGGACAGCCATTATAGCCATCGCGCGGGCGGCGGCGCATTAGCTCGCACCCGCCCCGCCGCCTCCCGTCGCAGGGGGCCGCCGCTCGTCCAGCGAGTATTGACGGCGGGAATCGGTGGCCCCATCTTCCATTCCACGGGCGCCGACGTGCGGCGCGCTTTGTCGGTGGAGAACTTTGGCGATGGCCGAATTCCCTGCTCCGCAATCCGCGTCTTCGGCGTCGGCCGTGCCGGTCACGGCGGGCGTTCTCGCTTACCTCCTGCTTGGCATCGCTGCCGTGCTGGACCTTGCAAGATCCGGACTCGCCGCGCCGGCGCCACTGTTGTCGATCATCGGGATCGTCGCGGTCATCGTTTGCTACGTCAAACGGAACGAAGCGGCCGGCACGTGGGTGGCGTCGCATTTCACGTGGCTGATCAGGACGTTCTGGTGGTCCTTCCTATGGGGTGCCCTCGGCTTCATGCTGTGGTTCACGTTGATCGGCATCCCGATCGCCTGGGCGATCTGGGTGGCCTGCGCGATCTGGGTCATTTACCGCGTGGTGCGCGGCTACCTCCTGTTCAAGGACAGCCGCGCGATCCCCGGCGTTCCCTGAGAGGATTGCGCATTTCGAGCCGCGCTTCGAGCAGCGCAAGCTTGGCGAGCGCGCGCCGGCGCTCGGGGTGGTCGGCGGCAATGGAGGCGACGAGCTTGCGCAAGTGGGCCGCCTCCCTCAGCTCGATCAGCTCAGCCGGCACGTACCCGGCATTCTTGAGGATCCGGTAAGCCACTCGCACGTCCTCGGGAACGAGGCGGTCGTCCGCGAGTTCGAGCGGTTTGCCGGCGCCCGGCAGGTCGTCGAACACGCCGTCGCGCTGCGCTTGGGCGATCTTCGACTCGACGATGGTGTCCCAGCCGGACATGGTGACGTTGCGAGAGGTCGTGATGCCTATGGCGGAACGCACGCGACCACGCCAAGCGGGCCCGTGCCTTCCGGGATCCAACCTGCCGCGAGCGAAGCCTGGCGCGCTGCGAAGTTCGTCGTGTAGCGGTGGTTGGGCGCGCCGCCCTGCCCGTTGTTGTAGAGGCGGTAGAGCGGCAGAGAGCCGGCCCCGCAGTTGCCGTCGGCATCGGGCAACGCGAGCCCGAACACGACGCCTTCGAACTGCCATTTCGGATTGCTCTTCACGAGCGCGCATTCCGCCGAATCCGACGTGTAGAAGTGCGAGCTCTTCGCGCCGAAAGCCGTGCTGAAGAACCGGCAAGTCGGCGTGGTCCCCGCCGCACCCGGCGCGTTCGCGTTGAATCGCAGGCCCGTGCGCGTCCACCCGGCGAACGTTCCGTCATCGAGCTTGGCCACTTCGTCGGCGATCGAGGTGACGAAGTAGTGCCCGAAGGCGGCATGGTGATACTCGACCGACGGCAGTGTCGTGGCGTAGCGAACGTCGTCGATCATCCAGGGTTGGGCGTCCTGGAAAGGTGAGTGCTTCTCGATGGTCAGGCGGCGAAACGCCCGAGTAGAGGTCAGTCCAAAGAAGCCCGGGCTCGGCTGCGCTGCGCCCGCCGGCATCGCGAGGTCGACCACGGTGGTGCCTTGCTCGACGACGTTTTCTTCGGCGTTGCGCGACGTCCACGCGATCCCGTATTGCAACGGCGTGGTCTTGCACTCGTAACAGCTGAAGACGAACCCGGCGGCCTGGACGTCTTCCGGGAAAATGGCTTCGAAGCGCGTGGTGGCAATCGTGTCGCTGCCTCCCGCATTCAGCGCGAAGCGCTTGGGCGTCCCGATCGTTCCGAACCAGTAGGCGTGGGGCTTGTCCACGAAGTTGGGGAACTCGATCACGCTCACGGTCTCGACCACCTTCAGCAGGTCCCCGGGGAACGCGACGCCGCCGGAAGAGCCGTTCGCCCAGTCTTCGAACGTCGCGACGCGGTTGGGCCCGGTGGCTTGGAGAAACCCGACGAGGTCGGTGTACGTTTTCGCGGCGATGGGATTGGGAGCGACGCCGCCGACCGTGATTCGCAGGGTTCCGCCGGAGACCCGCCCCGCGGAGACGCCTACCGAGCGACCGTCCGCCTCCAGCGTGAACGGAATCATCCCGCTCGTGGGTCCCCAATGGTAGGTGTGCGCATCGTCCACCGCGATGGGACCGAGGGAATGCTGCAGGTTGTATCCCGCGATCTCGGGATACGTTGCGGATGCACCATGGCTGAACGTCGTCGGGTACGCCGGGCTCGAGATACTCAGTGTCGTGCTGCCGGCCGTAACCGTGACGTCGGAGCCCGATACCGGGCCCTTGCCGACGCCTGGAATCTCGATGACGACCGTGGACGCTTGATAACGCGCCGTGCCGCTCCCATACCGATACACGACGTTGCTCGTATCGCCGGTGACGCGGATCACGATGTGCGGAGCCGTGAAGTTCGTGGCTGGAGCGCCCACGATGTTCGAGGCGAGCCATCCGTGCGCATCGGGGATCGTGAGCTCGACGGCAAAGGGGACGGCGCCCGCCACGGACGCGGCGATCGCGGCCGCGAGCCCTGCGAGCCACCTTGCTACCAGTGACACTCGCATCGTCGTTATCTCCTCAGTTGCGGATCATACGTCCCGCCCTCGAAGTACGCCCACTGCACGAGGTAGTCGAGTGCGGGCGCCGCGCGCCACGCGTTGGGATGGTTGACGACTGCCACGACGATGAACCGGCGGCCCTCCTGGTTGATCACATAACCGGCGAGCGCGCGCACGCCTTCGAGCGTCCCGGTCTTGAGGAGCGCCTGCCCGGCGACGCTGCCCTCCTGGAAGCGCTTTTGCACCGTCCCGTCCATCGCCGCCACGGCGAGCGAGCTTACGAACTCCTCGCGCACGGCGCTCCCGTCCGCGGACACGAGAAGCTGTGCGATGCCTGCCGCGGTCGCTCGCTCGCGTCGCGACAGTCCCGATCCGTTCTCGAGCACCAGCCCGGGGATCGCGATCTGCTTGTCTTTGAGCCACTTGCTCACCACGCCCGCGGCGAGCGCGGGCGTGGCCGGCGGCGGATGCTTCGCCGTCGCCAGCGTCAGGAAGAGCTGACGTGCCATGACGTTGTTCGACAGCTTGTTGACGTCGCGAACGATGTCGTACAGCGGCGCCGATTCCATTACCGCGAAGGGCTTCGCTTTGCGCGGCGGGCGTCCTTCGACAACCGTTCCGGAGAATCGTCCGCCGCGTTCCTTGAAGTATGTCGTGAACATGCCGAGCACGTAATGCGGATGATCGAGCAGCGCCACGTACCACTCGCGCTCGCCGCACGATTGGGGGTAACGGCCGGGGAAGGTGGCCACCGCCGTGCTGCCGAGATTCACGTACTGGGCCGCGAGCGTCGCGCGCCAGTCCCCGCAATCGCCGTTGACGAGCTGCGGCACGCCCGAGACGGCGATCTCGGGTAGCGGCGGATCGGCGCGCACGGTCACGGCATTGCCCGCGCTCTCCGGCGCGAATGCAAAGCGCACCGCCTTGAAGTTGACGAGCAGCGCGTCGGGGCCGACGTTGTAGGGCCGCAGCGGCTCCTGGTCGAACGCCGCGGCATCGTGCTCGGGCAGCTTGAAGTACGAGCGATCGAGCACCAGGTCGCCGGTGATCGACGCGAGCCCTTGCGCGCGCAGGTCGCGCATGAACGCCTGCCACTGCTCGATCGTGATCCTGGGATCGCCGTATCCCTTGATCACGAGATTGCCCGCGAGCGTTCCCTTGCGGTCGAGCTTGCCCGCGAGATAGGCCTCGGTCTTCCAGCGGAAGTCGGGACCCAGGAGATCGAGCGCTGCGTAGGTGGTGATGATCTTCATCACCGACGCCGGGTTCATCGGCCGGTCCGCATCATGCGTGAAAAGCGGCTGCGGCTGGCCCGATTCGCGCACGACCACCGATACGCCCGACAGCGGAACGCCCGCGTCGTGAAACGCGCGCGCGACGCCACCCGGCAGCGCGGCGTGCGCGCTTGCGGCAGGCGATGCACAACGCGGCGGCCGCGAGCCTCATGCCTGATCGAGGATGCGCGTCATGCAGGATGCGACCGACTCCATCTCTTCCCGGGTGACGATGTACGGCGGCATCGCGTACACCGTATTGCCGATGGGCCGCAACAGCACGCCTCCGGCGAGCGCCTGCGCGAAGCACCAACGCGCGAAGTCGGTTCGGTCGCTCACGACGTCCCATGCGAGGATCATGCCGCACCGGCGGAAGTTGCGCACGCGCGCGTGCGCCGCGACGGGCGCCAGCGCCGCGGCCCATTCACGCGCTCGGTCCTTGTTCCGCGCGACGACGTCCTCGTCGCGAAAGATGTCGAGCACCGCGATCGCCGCCGCGCAGGCGAGCGGATTGCCCGTATAGGAGTGCGAATGGAGAAAGCCGCGCGTGACCTCGTCGTCGTAGAACGCGTCGTAGATGTCGTCGCTCGTCAGCACGCACGACAATGGAAGGTGGCCCGCGGTGATGCCCTTCGACAGGCACATCAAGTCGGGCAGCGCGCAAGCCGACTGCTCCCACGCGAACATCGTGCCCGTGCGTCCGAATCCCGTCATGATCTCGTCGCAGATGAGATGCACGCCGTGACGCGCCGTGATCTCCCGCGCGAGTGCGAGGTAGCGCGCGTCGTACATGCGCATGCCCGACGCGCCTTGCACCAGGGGCTCGACGATAAGCGCGGCGGTGGTGGCGTGATGCCGCGCGAGGTGGGCGTCGAGCGCCGCCGCGGCCGCATCCACGTCGTCGATCGGCGCCGGCACGCACGCACAGGACGACAAGAGCGGCGCGTAGACATCGCGGAAGACCGCGACGTCGGTGACGGCGAGGGCGCCCACCGTCTCGCCGTGATAGCTGCCGGCGAGGCTCACGAACGAGCGCTTGTCCGCGTAGCCGCGATTGCGCCAGTAGTGAAAGCTCATCTTGAGCGCGATCTCGGTCGCCGACGCGCCATCCGAGCCGTAGAACGCGTGGCCGAGTCCGGTCAATTCGTGCAAGCGCTCCGACAGCTCGACGACCGGGCGATGGGTGAAACCCGCGAGCATCGCATGCGGCAGCGCATCGAGCTGGACGCGTATCGCGTCCTTGATGCGCGCATTCGAGTGGCCGAAGAGATTGACCCACCACGAGCTGACGGCGTCGAGGTAGCGGCGATCCTCGAAGTCGACGAGGTACGCCCCTTCTCCACGCGCGATCGGGACGATCGGCAACGTCTCGTGCACCTTCATCTGCGTGCACGGATGCCACACCGCGGCACGGCTGCGCGAGACCCAAGACGAATTCGAGGAACTAGAGCCGGCCAAGGTACAAATAGAAGCTGCGCTGGCCGTTGGTGGCAATGCCGTAGGCGACGTAGAACGGCCCGAGCCAGGTGTCGGCCGCGAGGAACACGCTGCCCGCGCCGAAGAGGCCGTTGGTCGAAATCGCACCGGTGTTCACCCAGGTGTTGCCCGTCTCCAGGGAGCCGCCGACGTAGATTGCACGGCCCACGATGGGCAGCGTCGCGATCTGGTGGTAATACACGCCGCGCGCGAAACCGACGTAGTTCCCGGACAGCTGGTTGGTGCGCAGGCCCGACAGCTGCAGGAAGCCGCCGAGGTTGAAGTCGGCGATGACGTTGTCGGCGCGCGCGTTGGTGATGCCTCCGGCGCGCGCCTGGAAGTTGAGGAAGTTCTTCCTGTCGAACGACCATGCCGCATCGACCACCGCGCCGGCGCGCGAACTGTTGTCGTTGTCGATCGTCTCTCCGAAGATCGTGGTGGACCGCGATCCGTAGAACACCTCCCCGTTGGCGCGCACGCCGTTGCGCGGAAAGTAGGGGTGATCGAGCGTGTCCCAGCGCAGCAGGAGCCGGGCGCCGATCTCGCTCGTCTTGATGATCGGGTAAGGGACGTCCGGCAGGATCTCGCCCGCGATCGTCGGGTCGCCGCGCTGGTGCACCCACTTGATCCCGGCGCGAAGCTCACCGGACGTGCCGAAGGTCCAGCCGAGGTCGGCGCCCGCCGTCTCGGTAAGGACGTCGTACTCGGCCACGCGGTTCTGGCCGTTGAAGATGAACTCGGGCGCGCGCTGCACGAGACCATAGCCGGAGACGAAGATGTTGCGCCCCACGAACAGGGGCTGGTAGAGCTCCGTCGCATAGCGGCGGGTGCTGCCGAGGATGAGCTCGTTGGTCCACTCGGCGCCGAGGCTATTGAGCCATACGCGGCGGTGGCCGACCATGAGATTGAAGAACGTCTCGCCCTGGAAGTCCGTCGAGAGCGACGTGCCGAAGCGCAGGAAGTTGGGCCCCCATGACTTCTCGACGACGCTCACGATCACGCCCGTCTGCTTGCCGACCGTCGTGATCTGATAGTCGATCTGCTCGAACTCGCCGCGTCCGTAGAGGCGCGCGAGATCGGATTCGAGCGTCGAGATCTTGAAGGGCTCGTCGGGCTTGGTGCGCATCTGGTCCTCGAGCACTTCCGGATTCGAGTAATGCGTGCCCTCGACCGTGACGAAGTCGAGCTTCTCGGGGAGCTTCTGTGGCGACACCTTGAGCGTGCGCTCGAACTCGGCGTATCGCTCCGGCGAGTCGGAGAGCGCGGCGAGCTGCGGCAGCACGGCTTGCGCGGCCTTCTCGCCCAGCTCGACGAATTTCGGCGCGGCGGCGAAATCGATGAAGGTGAGATTGCCCAGGTCGGGCGAGATCAGGATGTCCGTCGGCTTCAGCGTGGCGAGCTGCGCGCGCACGTTCTGCTCGGTGAGGATGTTGAGCATCTGCGACGCATACCCCACGACCGACTGCAGCTGGTCGCGCGACATGAGCGGCGTGCCGATGTTCACCGCGATGACGATGTCCGCGCCCATCGCGCGCACGAGCTCGACCGGCAGGTTGTTGACGAGCCCGCCGTCGCCCAGGATACGACCGTCGATCTCCACCGGCGCGAACATCCCCGGCACCGACATGCTCGCGCGCATCGCCTGGTAGAGGCGCCCGGAGTCGAAGACGACCTCCTTGCCCGTGATCATGTTGGTGGCGACCGCGCGGTAGGGGATCGGCAGCTTGTCGAAGTTCTGGACGTCGTCGACGTTGCGCGTGAGCTCGTGCAGGAAGAGCTCGAGATTGCTGCCCGACAGCGCGCCCTTGAACCAGAGAAATTCGCCGTCGCGATAGCCGAGCTCGAACGAGAGCGGAAAGGCCGCGAGCTCTTCCTTGCGGCGGAAGCCGACGTCGCTGCGCTCGGGACTGTCGGACAACAGGGTGGGCCAGCTCACCGCGCCGAGCTTGCGTTGCATCTCATGCGGCGTCATGCCGCTCGCGTAGAGGCCGCCGACGATCGCGCCCATGGAGGTGCCGGCGATGTAGTCGACCGGCACGCGCATCTCGTGCAGCACCTTGAGCACGCCGATGTGCGTGAGGCCGCGCGCGCCTCCGCCCGACAGGACGAGCCCCACCTTGGGCCGCGGCTTCGCGGTGTCGGCGGGCGGGGACGATTGCGCATGCGCGGGAAGGGCAAACCCGAGCGCGATGGAGACGACTGCACACGCGGGAACAAACCACCCGCGCTTCATGTTGGCGGAAGCATGGAAGACCGCTGCGTTGCGTTGCGCGATTATAGCGATTGCCCCGGGTTTGCGTTGCTCGCACAATGAGCGGCGATGAACGTGCAGCCACGCTACAGCGGCGTCGCCATCCTGTTGCACTGGACAGGCGCGCTCCTCATCGTCGCGGGCGTGGGTCTCGGCCTCACGATGACCGACCTGCCGCTTTCTCCGGACAAGTTGCGCTACTACGCGTGGCACAAGTGGATCGGCATCACGATCTTCCTCGTCGCGGCGCTGCGGCTTGCATGGCGCGCCATGGTGCCCCCGCCGGCCTTTCCTGACCGGATGCCGCGCATGCACGTCGACGCCGCGCGGAGCGTTCATGCACTCTTGTACGTCCTGATGCTCGTCATCCCCGTGTCCGGCTGGGTGTACAGCTCGGCGACCGGGGTCTCGGTGTCGTACCTCAACCTCGTCCCATTGCCCAACCTCGTGCCGAAGGACAAGTCGCTCGCGAGCGCGCTCCTGATCGTCCACCAGACCCTCAACTGGGTGCTCGCGGCAGCGCTCGTCGCGCATGTCGGCGCGGCGATCAAGCACCAATGGATCGACCGCGACGGCATGCTGTCGCGCATGCTGCCGCGATGAGGCGGATCTTACTTGTCGTGCTCTTGGCGATCCCGACGCTTTCGAGCGCACAAGGCGTCCTCTACGAAAAGAGCGAGATTCGCTTCGTGTCGAAGCAGATGGGGGTGGAGGTCGAGGGCCGCTTCCGGCGATGGAAAGCGAACGTCGACTTTCGGCCCGGCGACGTTGCGCAGTCGCGCGCCGACTTCGACGTCGATCTCGCGAGCATCGACCTCGCGAGCGAGGAGTCCGAGGCCGAGGTGCGCAAGGCGGAGTGGTTCGACACGACGCGGTTCCCCGTCGCGACGTTCCGATCGTCCTCGGTGCGAGCGCTCGGCAGCGACCGCTACGAGGTCACCGGCAAGCTCGCCATGAAGGGCGCGACGCGTGATCTGGTGGTCCCTGTCGAGGTGCGCAGGGACGCGGCGGGCAACACCGTGGCCGAGGCGCGCTTCGCGGTCAAGCGCCTTCCGTATCGCATCGGGGACGGGCCGTGGTCCGATCCGTCGGTGGTCGCCGACGACATCGCGGTGCGCGCGCGCATCGTGCTCTCCCGGCAATGAAAACGCTCGCGCTGTTGCTGTTCGCGGCGAGCAGCGGCGGCCGCCGCGGAGACTTACGTCATCGACGGCACGCACACGACGCCGATGTTCGAGATCCGCCACATGAACATGTCGAAGCAGCGCGGGTTCTTCACCGAGACGATGGGCACCATCAAGCTCGACCGCGCCACGAAGACCGGCAGCATCGACGTGGTCGTCTCGACCGCGTCCATCGTCACGTCGTCCCGCATCCTCACGGATGTCCTGAAGCGTAGCGACTGGTTCGACGTCGAGCAATTCCCGGCGATGCGCTACGCGGCCACCGAGGTCTCGTTCGACGGCGACGTACCTGTGGCCGCCAATGGCCAGCTGACGCTGCGCGGCGTGACCAAGCCGGTCACCCTCGCCATCGCCGACTTTCGCTGCGGAACGCATCTCGTGTACCGCCGCGCCATGTGCAGCGCGGAGGCCACCGCTACGATACGCAGATCCGAATTCGGCATGACGTCGGGGCTTCCCAACGTCGCGGGCGACGACGTGCGCATCGTCATCCCGGTCGAGGCGACCATCGAGTAGCCGGATTGCGCGCCCTCGTCCTGCTCGTTGCCCTTCTGCCGCTCGCGCCCTGCGCGCAGCCGCCGGCGTATCACATCGATCCAGCGAAAACGCATGCGGAGTTCGAGGTCGAGCATCTCGGCGTGCTGCGCGCGCACGGGAGGTTCGAGAATCTGTCGGGCAGCCTGTCGTACGACGCTTCCGCGCAAACCGGTGCGATCGACCTCACGATCCCGGTCGCCTCGGTTGCCACCGGATGGGGCGCGCGCGACCAGTTCCTGCGCGGCTCGAGCATGTTCGACGCCGCGCAGTTCCCGCGCATGACATTCGTCTCCAGGCGCTTCGAGTTCGAGGGTGGGCGCGTGGTGCGTGTCGAAGGCGACCTCACGCTGCGCGACGTGACGCGGCCGGTGACGCTGGACGTCCGCATGCTCCACTGCGACCGCGATACCTGTGTCGCAGAAGCGAGCGGCGCCATACGACGGCGCGAGTTTGCAATGGACAACTGGTGGCCGCTGATCGGCGACGACGTCCAGCTGTCGTTCCGCCTGGCCGCAGTCCGGGACTAGAGAGCGAGCTCCCAGGTCTCGCCGACCAGCGGCACGCCGAACATCGAGTGCTCTTCGCGGGCTATCAGCTTGAATCCGGCCGCCTCGTAGATACGGCGCGCGGCGGTGAGGTTCTGCTGCGTCCACAGCGTCATCCGCTTGTAGCCGCATTCGCGCGCGAAGCGGATGCACTCGCCGACGAGCTTGGCCCCGAGCCCGGCGCCGCGCGCTTTCGGCTCGACGATGAGAAGGCGCAGCTTCGCGACGGTCGCGGATTTTTTCACGAGGAAGACGGAACCGACGCGCTCGCCGTCGCGCTCGGCGATCCAGCAGCGCTCACGGGTGCGATCGAGCTTGTCCACGAACTCGCCGGCGATGCGAGCCACCAGCGCCTCGAAGCGCTCGTCCCAGCCGTACTCACGGAAGTAGATCTCGCCGTGCGCCTGCACGACCCATCCCATGTCGCCGGGGCGGTGCGTGCGCAGGACGAATGCGCTCGCCGGCGGAGCGTCCGATTCCAGGATGCGCTCGATCGCCGTCATCGAGCCGGTGAGCCGCTCCTTTGCACTTTCGGAGAGCGGCGCGAGCATGGCGGACACTTCCTTCGCCGAGCGCCGGTCGAGCGGAGCGAATGCACGCCTGCCCTCGGTGGTGAGCGACAGCCGGCGCTCGCGTCCGTCGGTCTCGGAAGTCTCGCGGCGCACGAGGCCCCGGCGCGAGAAGCCTTGCAGGATGCGGCTCAAATATCCCGCGTCGAGCCCGAGGTCGCGGGCGAGGTCGCGCGCGGTCACGCCGGGGCGATGCGCGAGCTCGTAGAGCACGCGCACCTCCGCCAGCGAATAGGGGCTTTCGAGGAGGCCCTCGTGCAGCACGCCGATCCGCCTCGTATAGAAGCGGTTGAACTTCCGGATGGCCTCGACGCGGGCTTCGTCCATTTGGTTGACATCCTCAACCAAATAATTGACGACGTCAAGTAACCCGTTTCTGCAGGCGGCGGACCGCGGCGACGAGCTCCCGCGTGATGCCGGGCTCGCGCACCGAGTGGCCGGCGTCGGGCACGACGACGTACTCGGCTTCCGGCCATGCGCGGGCGAGGGCGTCGGCCGTGACCGGCGGACAGACGACGTCGTAGCGGCCCTGGACGATGATGCACGGGATGTGGCGCATGCGCGGGATGCCCGCGAGCAGCTCGCCTTCGCGCAGGAAGCCGCGATGCACGAAGTAATGCGCTTCCAGGCGCGCGATCGCGAGCGCCGCGGCGTCGCTGTCGAACTTGGCGATGGGATCGGGCTGCGGCAGCAGCGTCGAGCACGCGCCTTCGTAACGGTCCCACGCCTGCGCCGCGGGAAGGTGCACCGCGGGGTCTGCGTCCGTCAGGCGGCGATAGTAGTTCCCGAGAAGGTCGTCGCGCTCCGTGCCCGGCAGGAACGCGGCGAACGCGCGCCACGCCTCGGGAAAGACATTCGCAATGCCGTGCATGAACCAGTCGATCTCACGCTGTGTCGCGAGGAAGATGCCCCGAAGCACCAAGCCGAGCACGCGATCGGGATGCGCTTGTGCATACGCGAGCGCCAGGGTCGACCCCCACGATCCTCCGAACACGACCCAGCGCTCGATGCCGAGAGACTCGCGCAGGCGCTCGAGATCCTCGACCAGGAACTGAGTCGTGTTGTCGACGAGCGATGCCGTGGGTGTCGACGCGCCGCAGCCGCGCTGGTCGTAGAGGACGATGCGGAAGAACGCCGGATCGTAGAACCGCCGGTGATGCGGCAGGCACCCGCCGCCGGGGCCGCCGTGAAGGAATACGAGCGGCACGCCGGCGGGATTGCCGCACGTCTCCCAGTGCATCGTGTGCAGGCGGTCGAGCGCGATACGCCCGCTCGCGTACGGCTCGATTTCGGGGTACAGCGTCGCTTCGTTGCCGACGCGACGCGAAGCGTCCGTGGGGCTCATCCCAGCGGGTCTTTGAAGCGCTCGTCGACGTCGATGCGGTAGCCGTTCGCGAAGCGGTTGGTCTGGTTCGCGAGCGCGACGACCGCGAGGAGCTCGTGATACATCGCGGGCGTCATCCCCTTGCCGCGCGCGGCCGCGGTGTGCGAGTGAATGCAGTATTCGCAGTTGTTGGTCACGCTCACCGCAATGTAGAGCATCTCCTTGACGAGCGGGTCGAGGGCGCCGTTCCCCATCACGGACTTCACCTGCTGCCAGACGCGCACGAGATTCGCGGGATCGTGCGCGAGCACCTTCCAGAAGTTGTTCACCGACGGCACCTTGCGCGTCGCCATGATGTCGTCGTAAACCGCGCGCACCTCGGGCGATGCGGTGTCGTATTCGATGGGAGGAACCAGGGACATGTCGATGTGCGTGTAGGTCGGGCTTCAGCCCGACGGGATGCCATGTCGGGCTGAAGCCCGACCTACAGGGATCGAAGCGGCCAGGATCATCCTGCCGCCCACGGGGTCTTCAAGCGCGTGTTTTCCAGCCGATACACGGCCCGCTCCATGTCGCGAGCTTCGTGCGCCGCCAACGTCGGCGCGATGTCGTCCGCCGCACCGCTGACGTCCTCCTGCGAGACGCCCTCGATGAGCAGGACCCACGACGGCACTGCAGTGGCGTCGTTGGCGCGCGCCCTGCGCTCCGCCGTGACGATGTTGCTGACCGCTTCGTCGGCAAGGCACAAGTGCACGCCGGTCACGCCCTTGCGGTACACGACCGGCGGCAGGATGCGGCGGCGGAGCGCCTCGACCGTGCCATCGCGCCGCAAGGCATCGATGGCGAAGCGCATCGTGAGCATGATGCCGCCGCTGCCGGTGCCGTTGGTGAACGCGACGCGGCAGATCGAGCGCGCGACGTTGCGGAAGTGCGGGATCACGCGCTGCGTCCACGGCGTAGGGGCGTTGAGCCGGTTGAGGTAATCCTGCCCGCCGAGTATCTCCGCGCTGTCCGCTTCGTAGAGATTGAAATACTCCGGAGCGCCTTCGATCGCGATGTAGCGCCGGCCGCGGCGAAATCCGGGGATGCCCACGCGCTCGGGCATGTGCTCGCGGTTGTGCCACTCGTAGAAATCGTCGCGCGCTTCCGCCGCGATGTCGTGCCAGATGGCGACGACGCCTAATCCGGCAAGGCTCATTTGCGTGTAAACGCCGCCGACAACCCGCCGAGGTTGCCGTACGTGAACGTAAGCGTCTCGCCGATCGGCACTTCCACGATCCCGCAGTACGACCCGGTTGTCACGATCATGCCCTCGCGCAGCGGCGTGCCGTTTTGCGCGAGGTAGTTCGCGAGCCAGTGCAGCGGCCGCAGCGGATGGCGATCCGGATGCTTGCCGTCCTTGGTCAGGAGGAGCTTGCCGCCGCTCGTGACGGTAATCGGGAAATCTCCGAGCGGATTGCGCCACGGGTCGCGCACCGCCGGTCCTACGAACAGTCCCGCGTTGGCAATTCCGTCGGCGAGGTTCTCCGGGAAGGGGATCCCCGGGAACTCCGTGTAGCGCGACCCCAGGACTTCGAGCACGAAATGCGCTTCCTTCACCGCGTCGCAGATGTCTTCCTCGTCGTAAGGCGTCGAACGCGGCAAGAGATCGCGCCCGATGACACACGCGATCTCGGGCTCGACCTGGAGCATGGGTCCGGACGCGCGAACGGGCACGGGCGCCGAGTGCGCAATCGTAGGCGCGAAGATCGGCGCATATGCCACGGGTCGCGGCTCGGTCGGGACCGAGCACTTGTAGCCACCGATTGCGGATCCCACCATCTCGGTGACACGCCGTTGAATCGCCAGCGCATCGTCGATCGTCGTTGGCCGGAATGCTTCCGGCATGCGCGCGCCCGGCGTCCCGCGCTTGCGCGCGGCCATCAGGAATTGCGCGGCGGATTCGATATTCGTGCTCAATGGACGACCCTCCGCGTCTATTCTGGCATAGCTTGCCGTGCAATACTGCGCGCTATGTTATCGACCGCAACGACCCTTCCCATCGACCGCGAGCGCGCGCTGCTGGTCGGGCGCGCGTTCGTTCCCGCCGTCGCCGGTGCCGTGCTGGTCGCCGTCCGCGGAGACGATCTCGTCGACGCGACGGCAGTTGCGCCCACGTCCAGCATGCTCATGAACCTCGACGACCCGGCCGCCGCGATTCGCGATGCGCGATCGCTGCCGCCGATCGCGAGGCTCGACGACGTGCTTGCGAACTCCGACGAAGAGAGGCGCGATGCCGGCAAGCCATGGCTGCTCGCGCCCAACGACCTGCAGGCCATCAAAGCCGCGGGCGTGACCTTCGTGGCCAGCATGCTCGAGCGCGTGATCGAGGAGCAGGCGCGCGGCGATCCTGCGAAGGCGGAAAGCGTGCGGCGCGCGATCGTCGCGGTCATCGGCGACAACCTTTCGAACGTGCGGCCCGGGTCGCCCGAAGCGGCGCGCCTCAAGGATGCATTGATCGCGCAAAAGGCGTGGTCGCAGTATCTCGAAGTGGGCATTGGCCCGGACGCCGAGATTTTCACCAAATCGCAGCCGATGTCGGCCGTGGGCACGGGTGCGGCGATCGGCATCCACCCCAAGTCCGAGTGGAACAACCCCGAGCCCGAGATCGTGCTCGTCGTGAATGCGCGCGGCCGCACGGTCGGCGCGACCCTCGGCAACGACGTGAACCTGCGCGACTTCGAGGGCCGCAGCGCGCTCCTGCTCGGCAAGGCGAAGGACAACAACGCCTCCTGCGCGATCGGCCCGTTCGTCCGGCTGTTCGACGAGCATTACACGATCGACGACGTGCGCACCTGCGACCTCGCGATGCGCGTCGAAGGCACCGACGGGTTCGTCCTCGACGGCGCGAGCGCGATCGGCATGATCAGCCGCGATCCGCTCGACCTCGTGTCGCAGGCGATCGGTCCCAACCACCAGTATCCCGATGGCCTCGTGCTGTTCCTCGGGACGATGTTTGCGCCGACCAAGGACCGTCTTGGTCCCGGCCAGGGGTTTACGCATGTGGTGGGCGACGTCGTCAGCGTATCGACGCCGAAGCTCGGGACGCTTCAGAACCGCGTCGACACGTCCGACAAGATCGCGCCGTGGACGCTCGGCGCCGGCGAGCTGATGCGCAGCCTCGCCCGCCGCGGCGTGTTGTAAACCGTGGATCAGGATCTGACGTTCAGCACGCAGGACAAGCTCGTCATCGCCGCGTGCGCGATCTCGATGCTGATCGTGCAGATGGACTGGTTCGCGCTGAACCTCGCGATCCCGGCGATCGCGAAGCATTTCAACGTTCCCCCCACCGACCTGCAGTGGGTCGTAAGCGGCTACATGCTGTCGATCGGCGCGCTCATGGTGACGGCGGGCAGGCTCGCCGACATCTTCGGGCGCAGGCGCGTGATCGTGATCGGGCTCGCGATCTTCGGCGTCGTGTCGATCGTGTGCGGCAGCGCACCGGACGAGTGGTTCCTGATCATCGCGCGCGTCGTGCATGGGATCGGCGCCGCGCTCATCTTTCCCGTCTCCATCGCGGTCGTGTCGAGCACGTTCTCGGGCGCGCGGCAATCGCGCGCCATCGGCGTGGTGCTCGGCATGTCGGCTATCGGCCAGGCGCTGGGACCGTTCGTCGGCGGCACGTTCGCGGAGTATCTCAACTGGCGCGGCGTGTTCTTCATCAACGTCCCGTTCTGCGTCGCGGCAATCTACCTCATGCTGCGCTACGTCAAGGAGTCGCGCGACGAGAAGGCGGACCGCCACATCGACGTCCCCGGCATGCTCACGGTGACCGGCGGGCTTGTGTGCATCAGCCTCGGGTTCGACCGCGGCGAGGCGTGGGGATGGACATCCCTGAAGACCATCGGCATGCTGGCCGCGGGTGTTGCGCTGCTCGTCGTATTCGTCGCGATCGAGAAGCGCGTGAAGTCGCCACTGGTGTCGCTCGATCTCTTCCGCAACCGGGCATTCGACGCCGTCGTGATCGCGGGATCGCTCTCGAACGTGGTGTTCTGCTTCGTCGCGGTGTTCTCCGCGCTTTATCTGCAAGGCGCGCGCGGCATGTCGCCGTTCGAGTCGGGTGTCGTATTCCTGGCGCTTTCCGCGGGTGCCGGCTCGGCGAGCTACTTCTCGGGCCGGCTGGCGGAAAAGTGGCCGGCCGATCGGTTGATGGCGATCGGCATGCTGATCAGCGCCGCGGGCATCGTCGGGCTCACCAGCGTGACGTCGCTTTGGCTTTACACGCCGCTCTTCCTCGTAACCGGGATCGGCCTCGGGCTTGGATGGGCGCTGTCGAGCGTCGCGACGCAGGCCGTCGTGCCGCCCGACTACGTGGGCGCGGCGTCGGGCGTCACGCTGACGTCGCTCGTGATGCTGGGTGCCGTGGGTGTGGCGATCGGCGCCGCGCTGCTCGAAGTGCTCGCCGGATCCGCGGCGGCCGCGAGCTCGAACGCGGCGGCGATCAACACGGTGTTGCGCGCAGGCGCGGCGCTCGCGTTCGCGGGCGCCGTCGCGCTGCTCGCGTTCGGACGCCCTCACCCCAGCCCTCTCCCGCAAGCGGGAGAGGGGGGTTAGTGCGTGGTTACGCCTTGCCTTTGAACGCCACGATCTTCTGACGCTGCTCGCCGAGGCCCTGGATGCCGAGGCTCACGACGTCGCCGGGCTTCATGAACTGCGGCGGCTTCATGCCGAGGCCCACGCCCGGAGGCGTGCCGGTGGTGATCACGTCGCCCGGCATGCAGCGTCATGTACTGCGACACGTCGGACACGAGCTTCGCGACGCTGAAGATCATCGTCTTGGTGTTGCCGGTCTGCCTGCGCTCGCCGTTGACGTCGAGCCACATGTCGAGGTTCTGCACGTCCTTGATCTCGTCGGCCGTCACGAGCCACGGGCCCGAGCGGGCCGAAGGTGTCGCAGCCCTTGCCCTTGCTCCACTGCGAGCCGCTGCGCTTCATCTGGAACTCGCGCTCCGAGACGTCGTTGCAGATGCAGTAGCCGGCGACGTAGTGCAAGGCGGTCCTTCTCGTCGACGTTGGTCGCCTTGCGGCCCATCACGATGCCGATCTCCACTTCCCAGTCGATGCCTTCGGATCCTTGGGCATCATCACGTTGTCGTTGGGCGCCGACGATGCACGACGGCGTCTTGAAGAAGACGACCGGATGCTCGGGGATCGGCGAGCCCGTTTCCTTCGCGTGATCGACGTAGTTGAGGCCGATCGCGACGAACTTCGACGGCGTCGCGACGCACGGCCCGAGGCGCGGCTTGCCCTTGACGAGCGGCAGCTTCTTCGTGTCGAGCTTCTTGAGCTTGGCGAGCTCGGCGGGCGCGAGCGTGGCGGCGTCGATGTCCTTCACTTTCTTCGACAAGTCGCGCAGCTTGCCGTCGGCGTCGATGAGGCCGGGCTTTTCCTTGCCGGCGGGTCCGTAGCGTACGAGTTTCATGTTCTCCTATGTCACGACGCGCCGCCCGTTCCACAGTTTCATATTGTCATGCCGCCGTCGACTGAAAAGATTTGCCCTGTCGCGAACGCCGATTCGTCGGACGCGAGATAGATCACGATCGGCGCGATCTCCTCGGCCTTCGCGAGGCGGCCCATGGGCTGCCGCGCGATGAACATCTTGCGGGCCTCGACCGGATCGTCGAAGGCGTTGATGCGGTCGCCGAGCGACGGCGTGTCCACGGTCCCGGGCGCGATGCCGTTGCAGCGGATGCCCTTCTGCACGAAGTCGGCCGCGACCGACTTGGTGAGGCCGATCACGGCAGCCTTGCTGGTGCCGTAGACGAAGCGGTTCGGAATGCCCTTGATCGAGCCGGCGACCGAGGCCATGTTGATGATCGACGCGCCTTTGCCCGTCTTCTCGAAGCGCTCGACCATCTTCGGCAGCGCCGCCTGGATCGCGACGTACATCGCGCGCACGTTGAGACCCATGCTGAAGTCCCAGTCCTTCGGCGTGCATTGCAGGATCGTGCCGTGATGCACGTAGCCCGCGCAGTTGAAGAGGATGTCGAGCGGCGGCAGCTCGTCGATCATCTGCTGTCACCGCCTCGTCGTCGAGCACGTCGAGCTTGGCGGTCGTGACGTTTGCGACGCCCTTGAAGCTTTCGAGGAACTCTGCCTTCACATCCGTCGCGTAAACCGTCGCACCTTCCGCGGCCATCTGCACTGCGCATGCGTGCCCCATGCCTTGTCCGGCGGCCGTGACGAGCGCCACCTTGCCTGTCAATCGTTGCGTCATCTGCGTTACCTCAGCTTCGGAGTCAGCGAAACGTTCGGGTCGGCCCATCGCGTATTCGGAATGAGAGGGTACCAGCCCGGACGCCCGGGATCGCGATCATACGGATATCCGCCGAGCTCGCGAAAGAGGTCGTGATATTGCGCGAGCTTCGCGCGGTCGAGCGTGACGCCCAGGCCCGGGGCCGTCCGGCACGCGAATCGCGCCGTTCTCGTAGGGCATCGGGCCGCCCTGCGATCACGTCGTCGACGAGATGGTGATAGTGCGCGTCGGCCGCGTAGCCGAGGTTCGGCACGACCGCGCCCATGTGCAGCATCGTCGCGAGCTGGATGCCGAGCTCGCCCGAGCTGTGCACCGCGACGCCGAGCCCCATCGTCTCGCATACGCCGGCGGCCTTGATGCAGGGGCGGATGCCGCCCCAGAAGGTCGTGTCGAGCAGGATCACGTCGACGGCCCCGTTACGCACGTTCTCCGCAAGCTGCTCGAAATTGACGACGACGGTGTTGGTGGCAGTTGGGAGCGGCACGAATTCCTTCAGCCGCTTCATCTGCGACATGCCCCACACCGGGATCCTCGAAGTAGTCGTTGCGGATGTCGAGGATGCCCTGGCCGAACGCGATCGCGTCCGAGAGCGAAAGCGCCGAGTTGGGGTCGTAGCGGAAGCGCTCGCCGGGGAGCGATTGCGCGAGCGCGCGGTAGCACGCGAGCTCGTGCACGGGCGGATACACGCCGCCCTTGAGCTTGTGCGACGTGAAGCCATGCTTGCGCTTCGAGCTCCGCCGCGTTGGCGACGAGCTGCTCCGGCGTGCGCACTTCGCCCTTGCCGGTCTCCGGGTTCGCATAGCGGAAGAAGAGATAGGTCGCGAACTCGACCGCGTCGCGCACCTTGCCGCCCAGCAGCACGTGCACGGGCACGCCGAGCTTCTGCCCCATGATGTCGAGGCACGCGAACTCGAGCGCCGCATGCAGCTGCGTGCGGTTGTTGTAGAGGCTCGCGGTCGGGATTGCAGATCGCGAAGCGCATCGCTTCGAGCGAGAAGACGTCGTGACCGCGCGAGGTACGAGCAAGAACCCCGTGAACGCGCGCGTCGCGTCCTCGCCGCCGCCGCCCATCTCGCCCAGGCCGACGTAGCCGTCGCTCGTCTCGACCTCGACGATCGTGCGCACGAAACGGCCCCAGTGCGCGCCGTTGCTGTGGAGAAGCGGCGCCTCGAGCGGTACGGTGACCGGGGTGGCGCGGATGTCCGCGATGGTGGTTTTCGTCATGGGATGGAAGGCGTCGGTTGGGAATCAGCTCGTCGCAACGCCGCGCAGCGAGAGCTCTCTCGCCCGATGACAGCGCACGAAATGGTTGGGCGCAATCTCTTCTTCCACCGGTATCTTTTCGCGGCAGACGGCCTGGGCGTACTGGCAGCGCGGATGGAAGTGGCAGCCCGGCGGCGCGTTCGCGGGATCGGCGACCTCGCCCTGCAGCACGATGCGGTCGGCTGCGCAGGCGCGGATCGGGCTTGGGAACCGCGGACAGCAGCGCCTCGGTGTAGGGGTGCAGGGGCGTGGCGAACAGCGCCTCGGTCGGCGCGGTCTCGACGATCCTGCCGACGTACATCACCGCGACGCGCTCGCTGACGTGCTTGACGACGCTCAGGTCGTGCGCGACGAACAGATAGGTCAGCCCGAGCGTCTCCTGCAGCTCGAGCAGCAGGTTGAGGATCTGCGCCTGGACCGACACGTCGAGCGCCGAGACCGGCTCGTCGGCGACGACCAGCGCGGGTTCAGCGCGAGCGCGCGCGCGATGCCGATGCGCTGGCGCTGCCCGCCGGTGAAGGCATGCGGATAGCGGCGCATGTACTCCGGCCGCAGGCCGACCAGGCGCAGCAGCTCGACGACCCGGTCGATGCGCTCCGTGCCGTTGCCCACGCCGTGCACCAGCAGCGGCTCGCCGACGATGTCGAGCAGCGTCATGCGCGGGTTGAGCGACGAGTACGGATCCTGGAAGATCATCTGCATCTGCCGGCGCAGCGCAGCGCAGCCTGCGCTTGCCGAACGCTGCCGACGTCCACCATCTCGCCGCCGTCCGCGAGCAGCACCTGGCCGGCGGTCGGCTTGATGCGCGCGCAGGATGCAGCGCGACGTCGTCGTCTTGCCGCAGCCGCTCTCGCCGACCAGCGACAGCGTCTCGCCGCGCGGATGGACGAAGCTGACACGTCGTCCACGGCCTTCACCTGGCCCGACCGTCTTCTGCAGAAGCCCGCGCCGGATCGGGAAGTACTTCTTGCAGCCCGCGCACGTCGAGCAGCAGCGGCTTCGCAGCCGTGCCGGCGTCAGTCGCTCGCGAGGCGTTGAGCCGTCGGTCATCGGTACAGGAAGCAGCTCACCGCTCGGCCTGTCGCCGAGCGGCTGCAGCGCGGGCTCCGCGCTGTCGCAGCGGCCGGGCATGAAGGAAGCGCAGCGCGGATGGAACGGGCATCCCGGCGGACGGTTGAACGGATGCGGAATCGACCCGCTGATCGTCGGCAGCCTGGCCCGCGGCCGCGACTCGATGCTCGGGATCGACCGCAGCAGCGCCTTGCGTGTAGGGATGCTTCGGGTCGTGGAAGATGTCGTCGACCGTGCCCTGCTCGACCACGCGCCCGAGATACATCACGACGACGTCGTCGGCCATCTCGGCGACGACGCCCAGGTTGTGCGTGATCAGCATGATCGCCATCGCCGCGCTCGCTGCTGGATCTGTCGCAGCAGGTCGAGGATCTGCGCCTGCGTCGTCACGTCCAGCGCGGTCGTCGGCTCGTCGGCGATCAGCAGGCTGCGGATCGCACGACAGCGCCATCGCGATCATCGCGCGCTGGCGCAGCCCGCCGCTGAGCTCGAACGAATACTCGTCGATGCGCCGCTCGGGCTTCGGAATGCCGACCGCTGCGCAGCGCCTCGATGCCGCGGGCGCGCGCTTCCTTCGGCGTTACGTCGGTGTGCAGCCGGATCGCCTCGATGATCTGGTCGCCGATCGTGTGCACCGGGCTGAACGACGTCATCGGCTCCTGGAACACGAGCCCGATCTCGCCGCCGCGGATCGCGCGCATCTCGCGGCCGTTCGGCGTCGAGCTTGACGAGGTCGATCGGTGCGTCCCGTCCGTCGCGCGTGCAGGCAGGATCTCGCCGCTCGACGATGCGGCCCGGCGGCTCGACGATGCGCAGGATCGACCGCGCGGTGACGCTCTTGCCGCAGCCGCTCTCGCCGACGATGCCGAGCGTCTGGCCGGGCTGCACGTCGAAGATGCCCCGTCGACGGCCTTCGTCGTGCCCTCGTCCTGGAAGAAGCTCGGTCTTCAGGTCGCGGACCGAGAGCAGCGGCTTGGTAGCGTCGGCATCCATGCTGGCTCACAGATACGGGTCGGCGGCGTCGCGGAGGCCGTCGCCCATGAAGTTGAACGCCAGGACCGCGACGACGACCGGCGATCGACGGGAACGAGCAGCCACGGCGAGATGGCCAGCGCCTGGATGTTCTGCGCGTCCTGCAGCAGCACGCCCCAGCTGATCGCCGGCGGCCGCAGGCCGAGCCCGAGGAAGCGACAGCGAGGTCTCGCTGAGGATCATCGCCGGGAACCGCCAGCGTCGTCGCCGCGATGATGTGGCTGAGGAACGACGGCACCATGTGGCGGAAGATGATCCGCGACTTGCTGCAGCCGACGAGCTCCGCGGCCATCACGAAGTCCTCCTCGCGCAGCGAGAGGAAGCGGCCGCGCACGACGCGCGCGAGCTCGGTCCAGCCGATCAGCGAGAGGATGATCGTGATCGCGAAGTAGACCTGCATGACGCTCCAGTCGCTGGGCACGGCGGCGGCGAGGCCCATCCACAGCGGAATCGTCGGGATCGAGCGCAGGATCTCGATGACGCGCTGGATCACGGTGTCGATCGCGCCGCCGAAGTAGCCGGAGATGCCGCCGAGCACGACGCCGAGCACGAGGCTGAGCGCGACGCTGACGAGGCCGATCGTCATCGACGTCCGCGTCGCGAACATCAGCCGCGACCACAGATCGCGACCGTGTGTGTCGGTGCCGAGCAGGAACAGCGTCTCGCCGGCCTTGGCGCCTTCGACGCCGATCAGGTGGCGGTCCGTCGGGATGAAGCCCGAACAGCTTGTAGGGCTCGCCGCGCGCGAAGAACGTGCAACGGGATCTTTCGCGCCGGGTCGGGTACGTAGACGCGCTTGAACGTCTTCGGGTCGCGGGTGCCCTTCAGCGGATAGACGTACGGGCGCGAACCTGCCGTCGTCGAACCAGTGGATCGTCTGCGGCGCGATCAGCGACCGCTGCGCGTCGGACTCGTTCGGGTCGGCATAGGCGAAGAAGTCCGCGAACAGCGCGACGAGGTAGAACGCGACCAGGACGATCGTTCCGCCGACGCGCGAGCTTGTGCTTGCGGAACCGCCACCACATGAGCTGCCACTGGGTGGCGACCGCGATGCGCTGCTCGGCGACGCTCGGGACGTCGAGCGCGGCAACGGTCGGCATTGGGGTCGCGCTCATTCGACTACTCGCGTCCGAACCGGATCCGCGGATCGATCCACATCAGCAGCAGGTCGGAGAGCAGCGTGCCGATCACGGTCAGCACGCCGAGCAGCAGGACGATCGTGCCGGCGAGGAACATGTCCTGCGCGATCAGCGCCTTCAGCAGCAGCGGGCCGACGGTCGGCAGGCTCAGCACGAGCGACACGATGATGCTGCCCGACACGATGTACGGGAAGGAGATAGCCGATCGTGCTGACGAACGGATTGAGCGCGACGCGCACCGGGTACTGCAGGATGACGCGACAGCTCCGGCAGGCCGCGCGCCCGCGCCGTCATCACGTACGGCTTGCGCAACTCGTCGAGCAGGTTCGCGCGCATGATGCGGATCAGCTGCGCGGTGCCGGCGACGCCGAGCACGATGGCGGGAATCGGCAGGTGCTTGGTCAGGTCCCAGGCCCTCGCGAAGCTCCACGGCGCGTCGGCGTACTCGGGCGAGAACAGTCCGCCGACGTTCGCGCCGAAGTACGCGAAGCCGACGTACATCACGATCAGCGCGAGCAGGAAGTCCGGTATGGCGAGCCCGATGAAGCCGACGAACGTGAACACGTAGTCCAGAACGAGTAGCGGTAGACCGCGGAGTAGATGCCGATCGGGAGCGCCACGGCCCAGGTGAAGATGATCGCAGCGACCGAGATGATCATCGTCAGCGAGAGGCGGTCGCCGATGACGTCGGACACGGGGCGTCCCCACTCCATCGCCATCCCGAAGTTGCCGTGCAGGATGAGCCCCATCCACTTCGCGTACTGGACCGTGATCGGCTGGTCGAGGCCGAGCTGCTCGCGCAGCGCCTTCGCCTCGCCTTCGGAGACCGCGCTTCCCGACGCCGACATCGACGCGATGTACGACGTCACGTAGTCGCCGGGCGGCAGGTGGATGATGATGAACGACAGGACCGAGATGGCCCAGACCGTGAGCACGGCGAGCAGCAAGCGGCGAACGATGTAGGTCACCATCGGCAGTTCCTCCACACGAACGCTCGCCCGTGCCGCGGGCGAGCGTTCGTCAGGCCGTCACTTGAAGTAATACGTGACCGGCATCGACGAATGCGGCGTCCGGGCATGCTGCGCGTTCACCGTTCGGTCGGGAACGTTGCCCATGTTGTTCTTCACGATGCGCACGCCCATCACCGCCGGCGACTGGCCGACCGTGCCGATGCTCCACATCTGCTCGACGGCGATGCGCCAGATCTCCTTGGCGTTGGCGACCCGCTTCTCTTCCGACGCGCCGAACGCTTCGCGGAACAGATCCATCGCCCGGAGCATCTCCGGATCCTCCGGCTTCTTGCCTGAAGCGCCGCGCGACGCATACCACCTCGCGTACGCCATCCCCATGTGGGCCTCTGCCGCATCCACCGGCAGCGCGTGGCGCGGGAAGAGGTAGATCATCTCCGAGCCGTCGTTGGCCCAGGTGATCATCTGGTTCTCGCTGTTGTTGTCGCGGGTGAAGGCGAGATTGCGCTCCAGCTCCTTGACGTCGAGGTCGATGCCGATCTTCCTCCACTGCTGCTTGATCATCTCGCCGACGGGGGTGTACGGCACGAACTGGCCGCCGACGGTGACGAGCTCGAGACGAAGGCGTCCCTTGCCGTCGGTGCGCAGCCGATACCCTTCGCTGTCCTTCTTGGACAGGCCGACCTTGTCGAGCAGCTCGTTGGCCTGCTTGATGTCGAGCGTCGCGTACTTCTTGTTCCATTCCGGACCGGGGCTGTAGACCGTGTCCGGTGCGGGTGCGATCGATCCGGGCGTTCCCACGCCGAGCCAGAACGCCTCGTTCAGCTGGTCGCGGTCGATGCCGAGCGAAAGCGCGTGGCGGAAATCCTTGTTCTTCAGGAATTTCGCGATCTCGGGGTCGGCCTCGTAGGAATTGCCGATGTGAATCGTAGCGTCCGATCCGTTGAGGGCGGGGTCCAAATGGACGGTGTAGTTGCCCTTCTTGGCGTTCTCGAGGAAGACGGGCAGCTTGGCGAGGCCCATGTGCCGTTCCTGGACATCGTATTCGCCGGCGATAGCGCGCAGGTTGGCGACTTCCACGTTCTCGGCCAGCGTCATCGTGATCCTGTCGATGTACGGCAGCTGATTGCCCGCGGTGTCGACGGCCCAGAAATACGGATTGCGCTCCATCGACCACGTCGGCGTGTTGATCGGCGACACGGTCTTCCAAGGCGTCATCACCGGCAGCTCGTTGTTCAGCGCCCAGCTATACCGGTTCTTGAGCAGCGACACCCAGCTGTCGAAGCCAAGGTCCTTGGCCCTCTTGGTGGCCGCCTCCTCCGAGGAGTACTTCGGCAGGAACTGCTTGAGGTAATGCGCCGGGGCATAGGCGCCGCCGAAATTCTGGAAGCCGCCGCGCGTCGCGAACCCCGCGCCGATGGCCGTGCTGCCCGCGAGCTGGGAAACGAAGAAGGGATAAGGCTCGGGAAATTCGAAGGCGACGGTGTAGTCGTCGATCTTCTTCATCACCCCGTCCTTGCCGTTGATCTGGAACTCGAAGAACGGGTTGGGGTTGATGTTCTTGTTGAGGTAGATGTCGTTGTACCAGAACATGAAGTCGTCGGCCGTGAACGGCTTGCCGTCCGACCACTTCGAGCCTTTGCGCAGGTAGATCGTGGTCGTCTTGCCGTCGTCGCTGACCTTCCAGTCGCGCGCGAGGCTCGGGATGATCTTGCTGCCCGTGTAATCGAACGTGAGGATCTTGTCGAGCGAAACGATCCGGCCGCCGTTCTCGTAGTCGGCGGGGCCCGTAAATGCGCGCCGCCAGTTGCCGCCGTACTTGCCGATTTCCCTCAACGGCTTCACCACGAAGAGCTGCGACGGCTCCGGCAGCCGCTTGTCGACCGACGGCAGCTTGCCGGCCTTGACCTGCTCGGTGAGGGTCGGCGCTTCCTTGAAGGTCTTCGGATAGTTCTTGGCGTCGAGGATGATCTCCGGTCCCTCGAGCTTGCCGATCAGCGACGACCCGATCTTCGGCGCGGCGGATTGCGCCAGCACGACGGCGGGTGCGACCAAGAGCGTGCAGAAGAGCGCGAGAGTTCCTGATACGGGCAATGCGCGCAGCAATTTCATTGCAGCCTCCTCCTTGTCGGGTCCCGGGCGTTCTCGCCTCGGGATGAAACGAGAGCCTACATGCGAAGCGACCTTTCCATCCTTGCTGATGCGGACGGCGAAATCATGCGAGCGCCGGCGGCATGGCGACGCCCAGCGCCTGCGCGGATTGTGCGAGCGCGGACCACGTGACGTCATCGTAAGCGACACCGCTTGCACGCGCTGCGGCGATCGATCGTGCGGCATGGTCGCCCGGCAGGCGCACCGGGCGATCGGCGCGGACCGGCCGGTTCGCCCGGCTCTGGTCGGCGAGGAAGTCCATCTGCTCGCCGAACGCGGCACGCCCGCCGAAGAAATCGGGGTCGAGCACCTGCACGAACGTGCTGCCGCCCCAGCGCTTCGGCGCATCGCGCCGGCCTTGCCCCGAAAGCCCCTGCGACAGCGCCTCGATCATGAGCGCGAGACCGAAGCCCTTGTGGCCGTATTCCTGTCCGCCCATGAGCTGAAGGGATCCTCGCGGCTGCATGTGCTCGAGCACCGCGGGATCGCGCGTGGGAACGCCTTGCGCATCGAGAAGCCACGGATCCTCGAAGCCCTCGCCGGCGGCGAACTTCTCGCGTGTCTTCGACACGGTCGTGATCGACGCGCAGATGTCGACCAGCACGGGATGCTCGCGGCCGGGGTACCCGATGGCGAATGGATTCGGCGTGAACAGCGGCTCGGTGCCGCCGAACGGCGCGACGAACCTTCCCGCGGGATCGGAGTTGGCGATGATCGCGACGAACCCGCGGTCGGCCGCGATCTTCGCGAGCGTCGCGAGGCAGCCGATGTGGTGGCTGCGGCGGATCGCGACCATGCCGACGCCGGATACCTCGGCGCGCGACATCGCGGACTCGATCGCGCGGCTCACGACCCACTGTCCCGGAAGGTACGCGCCGTCCCAAAGTTGCGTGGCGCCGGTGTCCTTCACGACCTCGGGCTGCCCGGTCACGCTCATCGTGCCGTTTCGGATCTCCGCGAGATACAGCGGCGCCATCGCGAGGCCGTGCGTCCTGCGGCCCATCATGTCGGTGACGACGAGCAAACGGCCGACCGTCCCGGCCTTGTCTTCGTCCATTCCGGTGGCCCGGAACAGCGCGAACGCAAACACCTCGAGCGAATCGACCGCGACCGTGCGGGGCGAAGCGGACATGGGATGAGCGCTTTCGGCAGGCATTGGCAGGCCCCGTCGGCGGGGCGGAAGCGGGATTCTAGTGCACATCACCAAATTGGTAATACCACTTGACCACTTTCGGTGCGGCAGGTAGCCTTGCACACCCTCTCTTGCAGGCCCCCGTCCCCGTATCGCGCGCGGGGCGTTTTCCATGCCGTTCCACAGCATCGAACCCCGTCGCCTGTATCGTCAGATCGCCGACCAGATCCGGACGCTGATCAAGAGCGGCGAGTTCCCCGCCGGCGCACGGCTGCCGCCCGAGCGCGATCTTGCGAAGCAGCTCGGCGTGTCGCGTCCGTCGGTGCGCGAGGCACTCATCGCGCTGGAAGTCGAGGGGTTTGTCGAGGTCCGCATCGGGTCGGGCATCTACGTCCAGCCCGGCAACGACGATGCCGGCACCGATCGCACGAACGAGGCCGAGGCGGGCCCCTTCGAGCTCCTGCGCGCGCGTTACGTCATCGAGGCGGAGTGCGCGGCGCTCGCGGCAAAGTCGGCGAGGAAGGCGCAGGTCGTTGCCATCGCCGATGCGCTCGACGAGATGCAGCGCGAAATGGAAGCGGGCGAGCACCATCCGCTGAACGGCGACCGTCTCTTCCACCTGCGCATCGCCGAAGCGACCGGGAACGGAGCGCTGGTGGCGGTCGTCAAGATGTTGTGGGTAGAGCGCACCGGACCCCTGTATAAGCAGCTCGAGCACCATTACGACTCGCCCGCGCTGTGGGAGGCCGCGATGACGGAGCACCGCGCCGTGCTGAAGGCGATCGCGTCGAAGGACGCGCCCGGCGCGCGAGCCGCGATGCAACGCCACCTCAATCAGGCGTACAAGCGCTTTTCGATCGGTTGGGACAATCTGCAGTAGTCAGGAGGAGGACACGAAATGCTCGCCTGTCGCATCCACGCGAAAGAAGATCTGCGCATCGAACCCGTCGACACGCCGTCGCCGGGACCCGGCGAAGTGCTGCTGCAGCTCGGCGCGGCGGGCATCTGCGGGTCGGACCTTCACTACTACTTCGAAGGGCGCAACGGCAACTTCGTCGTGCGAGAGCCGCTCATTCCGGGGCACGAGGCCTCGGCGGTGGTCGCCGCAGTCGGCGAAGGCGTTACGCGCGTCAAGGCGGGCGACAAGGTTGCGGTGTCGCCGTCGCACGCCTGCGGACGCTGCGACTACTGTCGCGAAGGGCGCGAGCACTTGTGCAACAGCATGCGCTTCCTCGGCAGCGCGAGCCGTTTTCCGCACGTGCAGGGCATGTTCCAGGACTATTTCGTCATGGGCGAGCGGCAGTGCTACCCGGTGCACGGCGACATCTCGCTCGGCGAGCTCGCGTTCGCCGAGCCGCTCGCGGTGGGGCTCCATGGCGTCAACCGCGGAGGCGATCTTCTCGGCAAGTCGGTGCTGATCACCGGCGCCGGCACCATCGGCTGCGTTACGGTGCTGGCCGCTCGTCTTGCCGGCGCGCGCAGGATCACCGTCACCGACGTGCTCGATCGTCCGCTGTCGCAAGCGAAGGTCGTGGGCGCGGACGTGACGCTGCGCGCCGACCGCGAAGGCGACGCGCTGAAGGATCCTCAATTCGACGTCGCCTACGAAGTCTCCGGCAACTTCAACGCGCTCAAGACTTGCGTTGCGGCGACCAAGCGCGGCGGCGTCGTCGTGCAGGTAGGCACGCTTCCGCACGAGCCGCTGCCGTTCGTCGTGAACGAACTCATGGCCAAGGAGCTCGACTTGCGTGGCGCGTTCCGCTGGGGCATCGAGTTCGACTGGGCAGTCGACTATCTCGCGTCGCGTCGCGTGGACGTGCGGCCGCTCCTGTCGGGGCAATATCCCCTGGAGGATGCGGTGGCCGCCTTCGCAGCGGCTGCGGACAAGAACAGGAGCACCAAGGTCCAGGTAGTGGCGTCGTCCGGCGGCACCAGGCATTAGGAACAACCAAACCCGCGCGCGAGGCGCGCGCAAACAGGAGGAGGCATCATGCATTCGATTCGCAAACTGGCCCTCGCGGCCATGGCGTTGACCGCGCTCGCGGCCGGCGGCCCCGCGCTCGCGCAGCAGAAGCTGAAGTGGGCGCACGTGTACGAGGTGAGCGAGCCGTACCACACCGAGTCGGTGTGGGCGGCCGCCGAGATCAAGAAGCGCACCAACGGCAAGTTCGACATCGAGGTGTTCCCGGCCTCCTCGCTCGGCAAGGAGACGGACATCAACCAGGGCATGGCGCTCGGCACGGTCGACATGATCATCAGCGGCCCGTCGTTCGCGGCGCGCAGCTACCCGCGCCTCGGCATCGCCTACTACCCGTTCATCTTCCGCGACGCCGACCACCTGATCGCCTATTCGAAGAGCCCGGTGTTCGCCGAGATGGTCAACGAGTTCCGCGCCAAGACCGGCATCCAGATCCTGGCTTACACCTACTACGGCGCGCGCCACACCACCGCCCAGAAGGCGTTCAAGGACTGCGCCGGCATGAAGGGCCTCAAGATCCGCGTGCCCGACGTGCCTTCGTATATGGCAACGCCGAAGGCCTGCGGCGCCAATCCGACGCCGATTCCGTTCGCCGAGGTCTACCTTGCGCTGCAGACCGGGACGGTCGACGCGCAGGAGAACCCGCTGACGACGATCGAGGCCAAGAAGTTCTACGAGGTGCAGAAGGCCATCATGCTCACCGGCCACATCGTCGACGGCCTGACCACGCAGGTCGCGCCGCACGTGTGGAACAAGCTGACGCCGCAGGAGCAGCAGATCTTCACCGAAGTCACGCGCGAAGCCGCGGTGCGGGCGACTGCACAGATCAAGAAGCGCGAGGCCGAGCTGGCCGACGAGTTCAAGAAGAAGGGCTTGCAGGTCGTCGAAGTCGATCGCAAGAGCTTCGTCGACGCGGTCCTCAAGACTTCGACGCCGGAGTCGATGGGTTTCTCCAAGTCGGATTACGACAAGATCGTCGCGATCAAATAAAGGCGGCCCCCCTCACCCGCACCCGACAGGGCGGGTGAGGGGTCTAGGAGGAGAGACACTCGTGACCGATGCCAAGGACGCCGCGCCCGCGACCGACCACGTGCTCGGCGACGACGGCCAGTTCCACGTCACCGACGCGCCGATCGAGCTTTCGCACTACGTGATCGAGGACTGGGTCGCGCTCGGCTTCTTCTGGCTCCTCGGGCTGTGCGTGTTCTACCAGTTCTTCACGCGCTACGCGCTGAACGACTCGGCCTCGTGGACCGAGGAGATCGCGCGGTACCTCCTGATCTGCACGGTGTTCATGGGCATCTCGTCCGCGACCCGGCGCACGAGGCACATCCACGTCGACTTCATGTACCGGTTGATGCCGGCGAAGATGGGCCGCGCGCTGTCGACGCTGATCGACCTCCTGCGCATCGGGTTCTTCGCGATCGCCGTCGGACTGACGATCCAGATGATGACGCGGATGACGGCGCTCAAGATGACCATCATCGACCTGCCGATGAACCTCGTCTACGGCATGTGCACCATCGGATTCGCTGCCGCGACCGTGCGCGCGGTCCAGGTCGCGATCGAGAACTGGAAGCGCGGGCTACTCGATCCTCGAGCGGCCCGAGATCGCGATCGAGGAGACGATTCAGTGAACGAGGCGGCGAGCGTAGCGAGCAAGGCCCGGAGGGCGCGTCACCGAGCGAGCGTGACGCGGCGACACGTGACGCTCCGTGTCTGGATGTCCGTACGAGGAGTCGCGGCATAATGGGCACGCTCCTCACCTCGTTCCTCGCGCTGATGGTGACCGGCATCCCGGTCGCCATCGCGATGGCCGGCTCCGCGCTGGTCTACATCTGGTGGACCGGCAACCACGCCGCCGATGGTCGTCGTGCACCGGATGATCAGCGGCATCGACAGCTTCCCGCTGCTCGCGGTCCCGTTCTTCATCCTGGCCGGCAACCTGATGAACAACGCCGGCATCACCAACCGCATCTACAACTTCGCGCTGGCGCTGGTGGGCTGGATGAAGGGCGGCCTCGGCCACGTCAACATCATCGGCTCGGTGATCTTCGCCGGGCATGTCGGGCACCGCCATCGCCGACGCCGCGGGACTCGGCACGATCGAGATCAAGGCGATGCGCGACCACGGCTACAGCAAGGAGTTCGCGGTCGGCGTGACCGCGGCCTCCGCCACGCTGGGCCCGATCATCCCGCCGTCGCTGCCGTTCGTGATCTACGGCATGGTCGCCAACGTGTCGATCGGCCAGCTCTTCCTCGCGGGGATCATCCCGGGGCTCGTGATGACGGGCCTGATGATGGTGACGGTCGCCTACTTCGCGCACAAGAACAACTGGGGCGCCGACACCAAGTTCGAGTGGTCGCGCGTGGCCAAGGCGGGCGTCGAGCTCCTGATCGTGATCGCGTGGCCGTTCTCGCATCTGGGCCTTGATCAAGGCCGGGCTGAACCCTGCCATCGCCGTCGGGGTCGCGATGGTGGGACTGTTCGCCCTCGACTGGAAGTTCAAGTTCGAGGCCGTGCTGCCGATCATCACGCCGGTCCTCCTGATCGGCGGCATGGTGACCGGCCTGTTCACGCCGACCGAGGGCGCGGTCGCCGCGTCCATCTGGGCGCTGTTCCTGGGCCTCGTCTGGTACCGGACGCTGTCGCTCCGGATGCTGATCAAGGTGTCGATGGACACCATCGAGACGACGTCGGTCGTGCTGTTCATCGTGGCCGCGGCGTCGATCTTCGGCTGGCTCCTGACCGCCACCCGCGTCACCGACGCGGTCACCGCATGGACCCTGTCGTTCACGCACACGCCGTGGGTGTTCCTGCTGCTCGTGAACCTGCTGCTGCTCTTCGTCGGCTGCTTCCTCGAGCCGACGGCGGCGATCCTGATCGCGATCCCGGTGCTGATGCCGGTGGTGCAGCAGCTCGGGATCGATCCCGTGCACTTCGGCCTCATCGTCGTGCTGAACCTGATGATCGGGTTACTGCACCCGCCGATGGGCATCGTGCTGTTCGTGCTCGCGCGCGTGGCCGGGATGTCGCTCGAGCGAACTACCATGGCCATCCTGCCGTGGCTCGTGCCGCTGCTCCTGAGCCTCCTGCTCATCACCTACGTGCCGAGCATCTCGCTGTGGCTGCCGATACTGGTCTACCGCTGAACGCATGACACGAGTGCCATGCGCACGTCGATCATCACCAAGGAGGCGTCATGCGCTTGCTCTCGAAGCTGATCGTTCCCATAGTCGCCGTCGCGGCCCTCGGTGCCGCCGGTCCGCCGCCGCGCAGCAGAAGCTCAAGTGGGCGCATGTCTACGAGACGACCGAGCCGTACCACACGGAATCCGTGTGGGCTGCCTCCGAGATCAAGAAGCGCACCAACGGCAAGTTCGACATCGAGGTGTTCCCCGCGAGCACGCTCGGCAAGGAAACGGACCTCAACCAGGGAATGACGCTCGGCACGGTCGAGATGATCATCAGCGGCCCGTCGTTCGCGGCACGGACCTACCCGCGCCTGGGCATCGCCTACTATCCGTTCATCTTCCGTGACGCCGATCACCTGCTCGCCTATTCGAAGAGCCCGATCTTCGCCGAGATGGTCGAGGGATTCCGCGCGAAGACAGGCATTCAGATCACGGCGTATACGTACTACGGTGCGCGGCAGACCACCGCGCAGAAGCCCTTCACCGATTGCGCCGGCATGAAGGGCCTCAAGATTCGCGTGCCCGACGTGCCGATCTACATGGCCATCCCCAAGGCCTGCGGCGCGAATCCGGCGCCCATCTCCGCGGCTGAGGTGTACCTTGCATTGCAAAGCGGCACGGTCGACGCGCAGGAGAATCCGCTGACCACGATCGAGGCGAAGAAGTTCTACGAACATCAGAAGGCGATCATGATGACCTCGCACATCATCGACGGCATCACCACGCAGGTCGCCCCGCACGTGTGGAACAAGCTGACCGACCAGGAAAAGCGGATCTTCACCGAGGTCACGCAGGAAGCCGCCAGGCGCGCGACCGAGCAGATCAAGAAGCGCGAGGCGGAGCTCGTCGACGAGTTCAAGAAGAAGGGCCTCGTGATCGTCGCGGTGAATCGCCAGAGCTTCATCGATGCCATATTGAAGTCGGCGACGCCGGAATCGCTCGGGTTCACCAAGGCGGACTACGACAGGATCGTCGCGATCAAATGACGTTCCGACGCTAGCATGCTGATCGAGCAAGTCGAGATCCTGCAGATCGACCTCGCGCCCAAGGTCAAGCGCACCGACGCCATCCAGTCGTTCGTCACGCAGGAGACGCCGATGGTGCGCGTCACCTGCGACGACGGCGCCGTCGGCACGGGATACACCTACACGATCGGCACCGGCGGCTCGTCGGTCGTTGCGCTGCTGCGCGATCATCTCGCCCCGCGCCTGATCGGCCGCGACGCGAGCGAGGTCGAGGCGATCTGGAAGGACCTCTTCTTCGCCACTCATGCCACCGCGGTCGGCGCGATCACGAGCCTTGCGCTCGCGGCGATCGACACGGCGTTGTGGGACCTGCGCGCGCAGCGTGCGAACCAGCCGCTGTGGAAGATCGCGGGCGGCGCGCAGCGCCGTGTGCCGGTCTACACGACCGAAGGCGGATGGCTGCACCATCCTGCGCAGCAGCTCGTCGACGAATCCGTGGCGGCCAAGGAGCAAGGGTTTCGGGGCGCCAAGATGAAGGTCGGCAAGCCGTCGATCGCCGAGGACGTCGCGCGCTTGTCGGCCGTGCGCGATGCGGTCGGCGGCGCGTTCGAGATCATGGTCGACGCGAACCAGGCGTTCACGGTGGCCGAGGCATGCCGGCGCGCGTATGCGTATCGCGACCTCGCGCTGGGCTGGTTCGAGGAGCCGCTGCCCGCGGAAGACCTGGGCGGCCATGTCGAGCTCGCCGCGAAAGCGACCATGCCCATCGCGGTCGGCGAATCGATCTACCATCCGTCGCACTTCCGCGAGTACCTCGAGCGCCGCGCCTGCTCCGTGATCCAGGTTGACTGCGCTCGCATCGGCGGCATCACGCCGTGGCTCAAGGTCGCGCATCTTGCCGAGGCGTTCAATGCGCCGGTGTGCCCCCACTTCCTGATGGAGCTCCACGTCTCCCTGTCCGCGGCAGTGCCCAACGGCGCGTGGGTGGAGTACATTCCTCAGCTCGACGACGTCACCACGTCGCGCATGGCGATGGCCGACGGCTACGCGATCCCCCCGGACACCCCGGGCCTCGGGATCGACTGGGACTGGCAAGCCATCGAGCGCCGCACCGTGGCGCGCGCCGCGATTTCTTAGGACCACACTCATGCTGACGCGAAGCTCCCTCACCATCCGCCTGCATCCCAACGACGACGTGGTCATCGCCCGCGCGCAGCTCGTCGGCGGCACGCAACTGCTCGACGAGAAGATCACGGTCTCCGGCCTCGTGCCGCCGGGCCACAAGGTCGCCACGCGCGCGATCAAGGCGGGCGAGCCGGTGCGGCGCTACAACCAGATCATCGGTTTCGCGAGCCGCGACATCGCGCCCGGCGAGCACGTGCATCTGACCAATCTCGCCATGGGGGCGTTCGAGCGCGACTACGCGTTCGGCGAGGACATGAAGCCGACGCAGTTTGCGTCGCCGCAGGCGACGTTCGACGGCATCGTGCGGCCGGACGGTCGCGTCGCCACGCGCAACTACATCGGCATCCTGTCGACGGTGAACTGCTCCGCGACCGTCGCGCGCGGCATCGCCGACCACTTCACGCGCGAGCGCCTCGCGGACTTTCCCAACGTCGACGGCGTGGTTGCGCTGACACACGGCTCGGGCTGCGGGATGGACACGCACGGCGAAGGCATGAAGATCCTTCGCCGCACGCTCGCGGGCTACGCGCGGCACGCCGAACATGGCCGGCGTGCTGCTGATCGGCCTCGGTTGCGAAGCGAACCAGATCAGCTCGCTGCTCGGGGCCGAGAACCTGAGCGAAGGTCCGCTCCTGCAGACGTTCAGCATCCAGGACACCGGCGGCACCGCGAAGACGATCGCGCACGGCATCGGTCTCGTGAAGGCGATGCTCCCGCACGCCAACCAGGTGACGCGGCAACCGGTGCCGGCGTCGCACATCACCGTCGGCCTGCAATGCGGCGGCTCCGACGGCTACTCCGGCATCACGGCCAATCCGGCGCTCGGCGCGGCGGTCGACCTGCTCGTGCGCCACGGCGGCACGGCGATCCTGTCGGAGACGCCCGAGATCTACGGCGCCGAGCACCTGCTGACGCGGCGCGCGGTCTCGCGCGAGGTCGGCGAGAAGCTCATCTCGCGCATCAACTGGTGGGAGGACTACACCGCGCGCGAGAAGGGCGAGATGAACAACAACCCGTCGCCGGGCAACAAGGCGGGCGGCTTGACGACGATCCTCGAGAAGTCGCTCGGCGCGGTCGCCAAGGGCGGCACCACCAACCTCGTGGACGTGTACGAATACGCGGAGCACGTCACTGCCAAGGGTTTCGTCTACATGGATACCCCCGGCTACGACCCCGTGTCGGCCACGGGACAGGTCGCGGGCGGCGCCAACATGATCGTGTTCACGACCGGCCGCGGGTCGGCGTACGGTTGCGCGCCGTCGCCGTCGCTCAAGCTGTCGACCAACACGCCGCTGTGGGTCAAGCAGGAAGAGGACATCGACCTCAATTGCGGCGAGATCGTCGACGGCAATGCGACGGTGGACGAGATCGGCAAGCGCCTGTTCGAGCTCATGCTCGCGACGGCATCGGGTGCGAAATCGAAGAGTGAGCTGCACGGCTACGGACAGAGCGAATTCGTGCCTTGGTATCTCGGTGCCGTGATGTAATGGGGACTCGCACCCGCAATCGATCGGAGGAGTCGGGCAATGAAGGATGTTCTACGAGGATCGCGGCCGCGCTGGTAGCCGCGGGCGCGCTCGCGGCCGCCATGCCCGTGGCGGCGCAGGAAAAGCTCACCGTCTGGTGGGTGAAGGGGTTCTACAAGTCGGAAGACGACGCGCTGTTCGAGGCGATCAAGAAGTACGAGGCGAAGACCGGCGTCAAGGTCGAGCTGTCGCAGTATCCCGTGCAGGACATGATTCCGAAGACGGTCGCCGCGCTCGACGCCGGCACGCCGCCCGACGTCGCGTACGCCGACGTGTACGACTTCCAGGTCACCGGCAAGTGGGCGTTCGACGGCAAGCTCGAGGACATCTCCGACATCATCGACCCGATGAAGGACAAGTTCCTCAAGAACACCATCGAGACGACGTACCTGTACAACGACAAGACGAAGAAGAAGGCGTACTACGCGTTCCCGCTGAAGCAGCAGACGATGCACATCCAGTACTGGAAGGACATGCTGGCCGACGCGGGCTTCAAGGAATCGGACATCCCGACCGCCTGGAAGGCGTACTGGGACTTCTGGTGCGACAAGGTGCAGCCCGCGCATCGCAGCAAGACCGGCAAGCGCACCTACGCGGTCGGGCAGCCGATGGGCGTGGATTCGTCGCGACTCGTTCTACTCGTTCCTGACGTTCATGGACGCGTACAACGTCAAGCTGGTCGACGACAACGGCAAGCTCCTGGTCGACGATCCGAAGGTCAAGGCGGGACTCACCAACGCGCTTCGCGACTACACGAGCATCCGCACCCGCGGCTGCACGCCGCCGTCGTCGACGAGCTGGAAGGATCCCGGACAACAACGTCGTCGTTCCACAACAAGACGATCCTGCTGACGCACAACGCGACGATCTCGATCGCCGCCAAGTGGCTCGACGACGCCAACAATCGCGTCGCTGACCGCCGAGCAGCGCGCGCACGCGAAGAAGAACTACGACGAGCTCATCGCGACCGCCGGCTTCCCGAACAAGCCCGACGGCTCGAAGTTCGTCTATCGCGCCGCGGTGAAGACCGGCGTGATCTTCGAGGCGCGCAAGAACAAGAAGCGCGCGAAGGAGTTCGTGGCGTTCATGCTCGAGGACGAGAACCTGCAGCCGTACGTCGAAGGTTCGCTCGGCCGCTGGTATCCGGTGACCAAGTCGGGAACCCAGAGCGCGTTCTGGCAGGCGGATCCGGCGCGCAAGGCCGTGTACAACCAGTTCAGCGCCGGCACGGTGACGTTCGAATTCGTCAAGAACTACAAGTTCACGGTCCTCAACAACGAGAACGTGTGGGCCAAGGCGATGAGCCGCGTGGTCAACGACGGCTGGACGCCGGAGAAGGCGACCGACGAGATGATCGCCCGCATCAAGCAGGTCGCGGGCTGAGCGCAATCCGTCGCTCCGTCCCCTCCGCGCGCGAGGGAGGGCGGAGCGAGCACGCGAAACGGGGGCCCGCATGTCCACGATCGCGCTTCCCGACGCGCAAGCCGCTGCCGACAGGCCCGGCGAAGGGGCATGGTCGCCGTGGCAGAAGTGGGGACTGATCCTCCTCGCGCCCTATGTCATCGTCTTCCTGGTGTTCGTCGCTGTATCCGGTCGGCTACGGCCTCTGGCTCGCCCGCCATCCGGACAGCTACGAGCAACTGTTCGAGGACCCGATCTTCCTGCGGTCGATCCTCAACACGCTCGCGTTCCTCGTCATCGCCATCAACGTCAAGATGGTGGTCGCGCTGTTGCTGTCCGGCTTCTTCGTCCAGGCGCGCACGTGGATCAAGTGGCTGTCGCTGCTCTTCATCCTGCCGTGGGCGGTGCCGTCGATCCCGACCATCCTGTCGTTCCGCTTCATGCTGAATCCGGAATGGGGGATCATCAATTCGCTGATCTTCCGCTACACCGGGCTGGACGGCCCGAACTGGCTCAACGATCCGATACTGGCGCTCGGCATCGCGATGCTCGTGCACATCTGGAAGTCGCTGCCGTTCTGGACGCTGATCCTGATCGCGGGGCGCCTTGCGATTCCCGCCGAGCACTACGAAGCGGCGTCGGTGGACGGCGCCACGCAGCTGGCAGAAATTCCAGTTCATCACGTGGCCGTCGATGCGCACGCTGTATCTCACGTGCACGATCCTGTCGATGATCTGGACGCTGGGCGACTTCAACAGCGTCTACCTGCTGACCGGCGGCGGTCCGGCCGACCTGACGCACGTGCTCGCCACGCTTGGCATCCGCTACCTGCGCCTCGACCAGGTCGACCTGTCGATGGCGGCGATCGTGGTCGCGCTGCCGGCGGTGCTGCCGCTGATGTATTTCATGATGAAACGTCTGTCGAAATGAGCGCGTCATGAGCACGAAACTGAATTGGCGCGGCGTCACGAACGAAGCCAAGCTGCTGCTGATCGGCATTCCCGTCCTGATCTGGACGATGCTGCCGATCTATCATCTGTTCCTGTTCGCCATCTCGCCGAAGGAATCGGCGCTGGGCGGGCAGCTGTGGCCCGACCACCCGACGCTGCAGAATTTCCGCATCGTCTTCCAGCAGCAGCATCACTACCTCGAGCACTTCTGGCTGCAGATGTGGAACTCGCTGATCATCGCGGTGGCGGTCGGCGTGCTCACGCTGGTGATCGCGACCGGCGCCGCGTTCGCGATCAGCCGGCTCAAGGTGAAGGGCGGGCGGCTCATGATGAACCTGGCGCTCTTCACCTACTTCATTCCGGCGGCGTTCCTCGCGGTGCCGATGTACAAGACGATGGGCGTCTATGGGCTCCTCAATAACCAATGGGCGCTGATTCTCGCGATGATGACCATTGCCGCGCCGTACGCGATCTGGGTGCTGAAACAGGCATCCGACAAGCTGCCGTTCGAGCTCGACGAGGCGGCGAAGATGGATGGCGCGTCGCCGCTCCAATTGTTCCGACTCGTGTATCTGCCGCTCATGACGCCATCGCTCGTCGCGGTGGGCACCTACGCACTCCTCCTCGCGTGGAACGAATATCTGTACGCATTCCTGCTGCTGTCCAACGACACCAAGATCACGCTCGGCGTTGCGCTGGGCAACTTCCTCGCGGCCGACGATTCGCCGTGGGAGCTACTGATGACGACCGGCCTCCTGTACGCGCTGCCGCCGGCGGCGATCTACTACACGTTCAAGCGTTACATGGTCGGCGGGCTCACCGCCGGCGCGGTCAAGAGCTAGAGGGAAACCCAATGGCCACCGTCTCATTCAACACCATCGAGAAATCCTTCGGCACCACGAAAGTCCTGCACGGCGTGAGCTTCGACATCAACGACGGCGAGTTCGTCGTCCTGGTCGGTCCGTCGGGCTGCGGCAAGTCCACGCTGCTGCGCATGCTCGCGGGGCTCGAGGAGATCACCGGCGGCACGATCGCGATCGACGGCAAGGTCGTCAACGACGTCGAGTCCAAGGACCGCGACATCGCGATGGTGTTCCAGAGCTACGCGCTGTATCCGCACATGACGGTCGCCGACAACATGGCGTTCAGCCTCAAGCTGCGCAAGGCGGACGCCAAGATGATGCAGGAGCGCGTCGCGCACGCGTCGAAGATCCTGAACCTCGATCCGTACCTCAAGCGTTTTCCGCGCGAGCTCTCCGGCGGCCAGCGCCAGCGCGTTGCCATGGGCCGCGCCATCGTGCGCGATCCCAAGGTGTTCCTGTTCGACGAGCCGCTGTCGCAACCTCGACGCCAAGCTCCGCGTCGCGATGCGTGCCGAGATCAAGGCGCTGCATCAGCGGCTGAAGACGACGACCGTGTACGTCACGCACGACCAGGTCGAGGCGATGACGATGGCCGACCGCATCGTCGTCATGCACGACGGTCGCATCGAGCAGATCGGCGAGCCGCTCGACCTCTACGACCATCCGGCCAACCTGTTCGTCGCGCAGTTCATCGGCTCGCCTGCGATGAACGTGGTCAAGGGTGTGATCAAGCGCAGCAACGGCACGGCGTGCGTCGACGTGGGCGACGGCGTGCAGTGGCCGCTGCATCAAAGTCCGGGTACCGATGGGCAATCGGTCGCCTATGGCGTTCGCCCGGGAGACTTGTCGCTCACGAGCGCCGGTGCGCCCGGTTCCGTCGTCGGCGAGATCGTGGTCGTGGAGCCCACCGGCGCCGAGACCGAGCTCCTGATCCAGGCCGGGCAGGCGCAGCTCATCCTCGTCACGCACGGCCGTCCGAGCGTCAATCCGGGCGATCGCGTCGGCCTCGCGGTGACGCCGGGCAAAGTCCACGTATTCGACCAGGGCACCGGCAGCAGGCTGGCCGCGTAATTTCCACGGAACCTACATGACGACGAAAAAGAAGCTCCGCTCCGCCGAATGGTTCGGCCGCGAGGACCGCGACGCGATCACGCATCGCTCGTGGATGAAGAACCAGGGCATTCCGCACGACCAGTTCGACGGCCGCCCGGTGATCGGCATCTGCAACACGTGGTCGCAGGCCACGCCGTGCAACGCGCATTTCCGCGAGTTGGCGCAGCACGTGCGCGACGGCGTGCTCGATGCGGGCGGCTTCCCCATCGAGTTTCCCGTGATGAGCCTCGGCGAGACGCTGATGCGCCCGACCACGATGCTCTTCCGCAACCAGGCGGCGATGGACGTCGAGGAATCGATCCGCGCCAATCCGTTCGACGGCGTCGTGCTGCTCATGGGATGCGACAAGACGACGCCTTCGCTCCTGATGGGCGCGGCGTCGTGCGACCTGCCGACGATCGGCGTATCCGGCGGCCCGATGCTGAACGGCAAGTACCGCGGCAAGGACATCGGTTCCGGGCACGATCGTCTGGCAAGTCACCGAGATGCTCAAGACCGGCGAGATGAAGCCGGAGGACATGGTCGAGGTCGAGTCGTGCATGTCGCGCTCGGCCGGCCATTGCATGACGATGGGGACGGCGTCGACGATGGCGTCGATGGTGGAGGCGCTCGGCATGGGCCTGCCCACCAATGCCGCGATCCCGGCCGTCGACTCGCGCCGTCGGGTGCTCGCGCGCATGGCGGGCCGGCGCATCGTGCAGATGGTGCACGACGACCTTCGCATGTCGAAGATCCTCACCAAGCAGGCGTTCGAGAACGCGATCATGGTCAACGGCGCGATCGGCGGCTCGACCAACGCCGTCGTGCACCTGCTTGCGATCGCCGGGCGCATGGGCGTCGATCTCTCGCTCGACGACTGGGATCGACTCGGCCGCGACATGCCCTGTCTCGTCGATCTCCAGCCGTCGGGACGCTTCCTGATGGAGGACTTCTACTACGCCGGCGGATTGCCGGTCGTGATGCGCGAGATCGGCGAGTTCCTGCACAAGAAGGCGCTGACCGTCAACGGCAAGACGATCTGGGACAACGTCAAGGACGCCGTCAACTACAACGAGGACGTGATCACGCCGATCGCCAAGCCCTTCAAGCCGCAAGGCGGCATCGCCGTGCTGCGCGGCAATCTCGCGCCGTCCGGCTGCGTGATCAAGCCGTCGGCCGCAACGCCGGCGCTCATGCAGCACAAGGGGCGCGCCGTCGTGTTCGAGGACATCGACGACCTGCACGCGCGCATCGACGATCCGAAGCTCGACGTCGATCCCGTCGTGCGTGCTGGTGCTCAAGAACTGCGGTCCGAAGGGCTATCCCGGATTTCCGGAGGTCGGCAACTTCGCGTTGCCGGCGAAGATCCTGAAGAAGGGCGTCACCGACATGGTGCGCATCTCCGATGCGCGCATGTCCGGCACGGCGTACGGCACGGTGATCCTGCACACGGCGCCGGAAGCGGCCGCGGGTGGGCCGCTGGCGCTCGTGAAGAACGGCGACATGATCGAGATCGACGTCGTCAATCGTCGCATCCACCTGAACGTGAGCGACGAGGAGCTCGCCAAGCGCAAGGCGGCATGGAAGCCGCTGCCGCCGCACTCCGATCGCGGCTGGGTCAAGCTCTACTGCGACACCGTGCTGCAGGCCGACCGAGGTGTCGACCTCGACTTCCTCGTCGGCAAGTCGGGCGCGCCCGTCGGAAAGGAGAGCCACTGATGAAACGAATCCTCGCTGCCCTGTTCGCTGCCGCGGTTGCAAGCGCGGCGTTCGCGCAGGCCTGGCCCACGAAGCCGATCCGCTTCATCGTGCCGTATCCGCCGGGCGGCACGTCGGACATTCTCGCGCGCACGATCGGCGAGAAGCTCGGGACCGCGCTCGGACAAACCATCGTCGTCGAGAACAAGCCGGGCGCCAATGGCAACGTCGGCGCGGATTATCGTCGCCAAAGCCTCGCCCGACGGCTATACGTTCCTGCTCGCGGACATCGGCGCGATCGCGATCAGCCCGAGCGTCTATCCGTCGCTTGCCGTTCGACCCGGTAAAGAATTTCACGCCCGTGACGATGGTCGCGTATTCGCCGCACATTCTCGTCGTGCATCCGTCCGTGCCGGCGAAGAGCGTCGCCGAGCTCGTCGCGCTCGCGAAGTCGAAGCCCGGCAAGCTCAACTACGCTGCGTCGTCCACCGGCAGCGCGCCGCACCTCGCGGGTGTCGAGTTCGCGCAGCGCGCGAAGATCGACTGGAACTACATCCCGTACAAAGGGCGGCGCGCAAGCGATCACCGACGTCGTCGGCGGTCAGGCCGATCGTCTTGTTCAACGGCATGCTCGCGACGTATCCGCACGTGAAGGGCGGCAAGCTGCGCATCCTCGCCGTGTCGAGCGCCAATCGCCTCGCGTCGATCCCGGACGTCCCCACGGTTGCCGAAAGCGGCTTTCCGGGATTCGAGACGGGGTCGTGGCAGGGCATTCTGGCGCCGCCCGGCACGCCGTCCGAGATCGTGGCCAAGCTCGGCAGTGAAGTGCAGAAGATCCTCGCGACGCCGGAGATGAAGGAGAAGCTCGCGGCGCAGGGTGCGGACGTGCGCGTGACGACAGGCGCGGAGCTTTCGGGCTTCATTTCGAAGGAACGAGATCGCTGGGCGAAGGTGGTGAAAGAGGCGGGGATCAAGGCGGAGTGAGCGCGGGGGCCGAGGCGAAGCCGAGGGAGGCGCGCAGCGCGCGTCCCCGCGCGACCGACGGCGGCCGACGCTCAGGATTCACGGAATGCGAAACACTGCAAGGAGGCCGCGAGTAGCGCCGCTGAGGGGACCTCTTACTCCTTCGTGTAGTAGCCGTCGAAAGCTACGCTCCAGGTTGCGCCGCTGTCTTTGGACGTCTCCCACAACTGCCGGACACGTCCGTCCGGCAGGCGTTCCCACGTGATGCGATTGACGACGTCGGTCTTCGACGCCGGCGCGCTCGCGAGCACCATGCGGCCGTCGCTGAACGTGCCTTCGAGGTCGAGGATGCCGCCCGTGCCGTCGACCCAGGTCTGGCGCCACTTCTTCTTCGCCGGATCGTAGATGTTGAAGCTCGACCCGGTCACGCCGCCCGCGCCTTTCCAGTTTTCGAAGACGACGCACCCGCCGTGCGCCGACGTGATGGTGTTGTGACCTGCAACCTTGCCCGCAGGGCCGCGCACCTCCCAGTCGCCGAGCCAGAAGTCGAACTGGCGATGCTCGGGAGCGCTGCAGGGCGCAGGCTTTGCTTCCTGCGCGTGCACGCCAATCGAAAATGCCGATGCCGCCAACGCGTTGCACGCCCATCGGACAACCCGGATACTTGTCATTCGTGCCATGCCCGCTCCCGACTATCTCAATCCCGCTCTACCCGACGGACTGCGCCGCGTGCGCATGCCGGTCGTCGACGCAACCGACGCCGCGCTGAAAGGATACGGCAGGCTCGTCGACGATCCCGCGATCGTGCAAAGTCGAGATCGTGCGCTGGCGCGCGCTTGGATGGCGCCCCGTCGACGACGACTCGGGCGACGAGGGCGGCACGACCAAAGGCGTGTTCGTGAGCGAATGGCGCGGTGACATCCTGTACGGCCGCAACGAAGCGGTCGACGGTCATTACATCCTCGCGTACGCGAGCGAGCCTTCGCGCGCCGACGACACGCATCAGCGCGCGCCATCGCAGATGATGCTGTGGCACTGCAACTACCACCCGGACGGCGGCCAGCTCTTCTTCCCGCTCGACAAGGCATCGTTCTACGTGCCCCTCGCGCTCCCGGGCGACGACGTCAAGCCCGAGGACTTCGTATGCTTCCGCTTCGACGGCACGTCGCGGGCTCTACATCCATCCGGACGTATGGCACGAAGGCGTGTTCGCGCGGCGCGGCACCCAGCGCTTCTACGACGAGCAAGGCGCGGTACACGCGCGCGTGTCCGTGGACTTCGCGCGCGAGTTCGGTTGCCTGCTCGAGGCAGTGCTCGGATGAAGCGCTGGTTTCTGTTCGCCGCGCTTGCCGCCGGATGCGCCACGCAGTCGGCGCCGTTCACGTACCGCAACAACGTCCTGACCACGGGCGAAGGCCGCACGCTCTACGTTTATGCCAAGGACGCGCCCGGCAAGAGCAACTGCAATGGACGCTGCGCGGATGTCTGGCCTCCCTATTTCGTGACAACCGACGACGGCAAGGCCGGCGGCTATTTCAGTGCGATCACACGCGACGACGGCAGGCGACAGTGGGCGTTCGACGGCAAGCCGCTGTATTTCAACTCCACGGATTCGCGGCCTGGGGATCGCAAGGGCGGCGGCGCCGATGGCGTGTGGTCGGTGGTGAGGTCGCCCGCCACGCAGTCCGCGCCTGGAACGGCGCCGGTCGGAACGCCGTCCATGGGAACGCGCTACGAAGGCTCGTGACCGTATTTCGTTACGCCGGGCGTACGGCCGCGCGAAGAACGGCAGGATCGAATCCCGCCGGCGCTTCGCCCGTCCTCGCGTAGAGGAACAGGACCGCGCCAAAAATCGCGCGCAGCGTCGACATCACGATCGCGACCGCCACGACATACAACAGGGCAGCCGCTCCCAGCGCCCCGAAGGCCGCGAAGCTCTGCATCGACGCGCCGGCGACGATGGCGCCGATCAGGACGACGAGCGCCGGCAGCGACAGCAGGAAGCCGATCAGCCCGTACCCGAGCCCGCTCACGATCTGCTGTCCCCACGTGTTGCGCAGCAGGTCCTTGGAGTCGCCGATCGCATCGATCGCGCTTTTGCGCTCGATCACGATGATCGGCACCACGAAGTAAGTCACGAGCGTCCACGCGAATCCGACGAGCGCGAGCACGATCTGGCCCAGGAAGCCCGCGCGATCCGACAACCAGCGCAGGATGACGCCGACCGTCGCCGAGACGATTGCCCATGCCGCGATCTGGGGAATGCACGCTGTGGCGGCGCCGAGGCTCTGCCCGATGGTGGGCTCGCCGCCGCGCAACCGCGTGACCACGTGCGCGACGAGTGCGGCGTTGAAGTAGACGATGACGAAGAAGTTGCAGAGGTAGTAGCAGAACAGCACGACGTAGAACACGGTGTCGCTCGGGCCGGCGCGCGAGCCCCAGAAGGCGGCACCGATGAACGGGACGATGAAGGTCAGGAGGACGAGGAACGTCGCCACGCCCGAGGCAACGGGAAAGAGCAGGAGCTCCTTGTCGCGCATGAGCACGCCCCACGAGTCCTTCATGAGCTGCCAGGTCGTTGCGATCTTCCCCAACGTAATCTCCCCCTAGTTCAGCGCCGCCCGCGCGATGGCGGGAACGTCGACGATTCTCACACCCGAGGCCGGTGGCGCCTCGACCGCTGCGACGAGCGCCGTCACCATCTGCCTCAACGTCACCAGGCCGAGACGAACGGCCTGCTTGCGCGTCGGCGGGAACATGCGCGCGAGCGCGTAGAACGGCACCAGGGCGTAGGGCCAATAGTGCCCAGGCCCCAGGACATACCAGGGCCGCACGAATGTGTGCAGGATGCCGGTTGCGGCCACCGCCGCCTCGCCGCGCTCCCGTGCGGCAATGTACGAGCGCATGAGCGGGGCCGGGCGCGCGACGCTTACGTAGACGATGTGCGCCGCGTTCGCCGCAACGGCGGCGACGGCGCTGGCGCGAATCGATCCGAGGTCGACGCGCTCGAACTCCGCGGCCTTGGACGGATTGGGATGCGGCGTGCCGACGAGGTGGACGAGCGTCGCGCCGTGCGGCATTGCGTACGCGAACGTCTCGGCGTCGAGCGCGCTCCCGATCACGGGCGCGGCGCCGGCGGGAATTGCATTCTCGCGGCCCTCGCGCACCAGAGCGTGGACTTCGTGCTTGCGCGCGATCAGCATCTCGATCAAAGGACGGCCGATGTAGCCGCTGCCGCCGGTGACGAAGACGGTCGTCACGTCAGTTCAACTCATTGCGCAAGACGCTCGATCTGCGATTCGTTCCAGCTGACACCCGAGCCTGCTACGCCCGTGATGTCGGTTTGGCCGTCGCGAATCACGAGCGGCTCGGCAAGCACGTCGTTCCACCAGTCGGCGTATTCCAGCCAATGCGCAGTCGGCGTCACCGCCAGGAGCTGCGCACTGATCTCCGGCCACAGATGATTCGACACGCGAAGGCCATGCGCAGCGGCGATGGCGCTGGCGCGCTGCCATCCCGTCACGCCGCCGATCTTCATCACGTCGGGCATCACGTAATCGGAAGCGTGTGCCTCGACGCCGTGACGGAAGTCGAGCGTGCCCCACCAGTTCTCGCCGCACTGCACCGGTGTCGCGCATTCGCGCGCGACGAGAGCATGCCCAGCGTAGTCGTGCGCGAGCGTCGGCTCCTCGACCCACGCGAGACCCTCGCCGTCGAGCACGCGCATGCGTTGCACGGCCTCGGCCGGCGTCAACGACTGGTTGTAGTCGACCATGATCGCGACGCCGGGACCGACGGCGCTTCGCATCGCGCGGATGACGGCCAGGTCTTCGGCAACGGTCGCATAGCCGATCTTTGCCTTCACGCCGCGAAAGCCGCGCTTCGCCCAGTCTTCGGCGACACGCGCGGACTTGGCTTCGCCGTCGTAGCCGACCGCGCCGTACGCGGGCACGGAACGCTCGCTACCGCCGAGCAGGCGGACAAGCGACGTCGAATGAAGGCGCGCGAGCGCATCCCACAGCGCCATGTCGATGGCCGCTAGCGCCATCCCGACGAGCCCTTGCGGGCCGAGCAGGCGAAATCGCTTTGCAAGCTTCTGCTCGATCTCGCCGGGGGCGAGCGCGTCGCCCTGCACGAGCTGTTCGAAGTTGCGCACCAGCGTCGCCGTGGGCTCGAGTGCGGCAGCCGTGTACGTGAAGATCATGCTGTGCCCGACGGTGCCGTCGTCGCACGCGACGTCGGTGAGCACGAGGGGCGATTCGGCGACGACGCCGCTGGCGGTCGTGTGCGGGTCGCGCATCGGCACGCGCAGCGCTCGCACGCGAATCCGTTCGATGCGCGGGCTCGACACGCCGCGCATGCTAGGTCGCGGGGCAGGCGTCGTCGATGGCCGCGGGCGTGTCGCCCTGCGGCGCATCGGGTGGCGGGAACACGCGCCTGAAGTCGAAGGCGTGCGGCGTTGCGCCGTGCTCGCGGAGGTGCGCGAGCCGCGCCACGGCCTCGTCGGTCGTCGGGATGCGACCCTCGGGTACCCACCACAGGACGAGATAGGCCTCGGGCATGCGCGCGAACCATTCGCGGCGCCTGCGCATGAACTCGACGTGAGAGCTGCGGAACACGAACGACGACAGCGATTGCGCGTCCGTCCACACGGACATGTTCACGAGGGTCCTGTCGTCGATCGGACGCAGCGAGGTTGCGTTGCCGTCGTCTGCCTTGAGGCGCCATATGAATCCCGGCGACGACTCTGCAAGCGCGTTGATGCGGTCGAGATTGTTCATGAAGTCGGCCATCACGTCCGAATCGAGCGGCGCGGTCGCGATGCCGACGTTGAGTTGCGCGAGGTGGTAACCGGGCATGGGATTCCTAGGTGATCACGCGGTCCGCGCGCAGCTCGACCGCACGCGGGGCATTGGTCATCGGTGGAAGGTCGGGCCGCTCATGCGCCAAGCATACGCGCTCAGACGGGAAGGCATGCGGGGCCCAGCGGCTCGAAACTCTTGTACGTGAGGATGAATTCCTGGTGGCCGAGCTCTTCGGAGCGCGTCGCCTCGCCGTTACCGACACGCGCGATCAAATCGTAGATCTCGCGACCGACGTCGTCGAGCGTCGCGCGTCCCTCGAGGATGCGGCCGGCGTCCACGTCCATGTCGTCCTGCATCCTGCGATACGTGTCCGGATTCGCGCACACTTTGATGACGGGCGCGATGGCCGAGCCGACGACGGAGCCGCGCCCGGTCGAGAAGAGGATGACATGCGAGCCGCAGGCGATCAGCTCGGCGATCTCGGCGTTGTCGTTGATGTTCGGAAAGCCGAAGCGCACCTCGCCGTCGGGCACCACGTCGAGAAGGTACAGCCCGGATGCCGGCGGCTCGATGCCGGGCTTCACGATGCCGTCGATGCGCGACTGGCCGGACTTCGCGTACGCGCCGAGCGACTTTTCCTCGATGGTCGTAAGCCCGCCGTCTGCGTTCCCCGGCGCGAAGCTCGCGTATCCAAGCGTCGCGTAATACTCGGCCGCCTTCGCAACCGTGCGCTTCAACTCGTCGCCGAGCGGCCCGGTCTTCGCGCGCGCCGCCATGAGATGCTCCATGCCGATCAGCTCGCCCGTTTCCTCGAAGATCGTCCTGGCACCCTCGGCGACCAGCAAGTCGAACGCGACGCCCATCGCGGGGTTGGCAGTGAGCCCGGAAGTCGCGTCGGAGCCGCCGCAGATGGTGCCCACCGTGAGCTCGTCGACGCGCATCGGCACTGCCGGCTGCGCGCGTAGCTGCGGCAATGTGGCCGACACCCACTCCCGACCTGCTGCAATCGTGCTGCGCGTGCCGCCCGTCTGCTGGATGCCGAGTGTGCGCACCGGCCGGCCGCTCGCCTCGATCGTTCGCGCGAGGCGCCGCTTGTCGAAGCCCTCGCAACCGAGCGAGACGAGCAGGACGCCGCCCACGTTCGGATGCGTGCACAGCTTCTCCATCATCGCCACTGCGTACGCGTTCGGATAACAGCCGGGAAAGCCGATGAGATGCACGCCCTGGTCGCGGAACGGCGCGACGATCTCGCGCGCGACGTGATGCGCGCACTCGACCAGATACGCGACCACCAGGACATTGCGGATGCCCTTGCGGCCGTCGGCGCGCGCGTAGCCAGACAGATTCATGTAAGTGTGTACGTGGGCAAGTAGCCGCTCTTGACGTTGTGCGTATGAACGTACTCGCCTGCGGCGATGGCTTGCGTTGCGATACCGATCGGACAGTTGTACTTCGTGATCGTCGCGCCAGGCGCGATGTCGCAGGCCGCGACCTTGTGGCCCACCGCCACGTCGCGGTCGACGGTCAACGAAGCGCCGTCGAGTGTCACGGCTTCTCCCGCGCGCAGGGGGCGCAGCGCGACCGCGACGTTGTCCTGCGGCGCGAGCTTCATCACGTCGGGCATGACGCTCGCTAGAACTTTCCGTACTGGTTGTACGCCTCGACGGGATCCATGCCGCCGACCAGCGCCCGCCGCATGTCGCTTTCGGTGGCGACGACTTCTTCCGTACGCGTGATGACTTCCTCCGCTACAGCGTGCGGAATGATCACGACGCCGTCGCGGTCGCCGAGGAGATAGTCACCCGTCCTGATCGTCACGCTGCCGATCGTGATGGGCTCGGCGTAGCGGTCGGGGATCCATCGCTCGACGATGTCCGACGGCGTGAGGAACGAGCAGAACACCGGAAACCCCTGCTCGAGCACGAGGTCGGTGTCGCGCGATCCGCCGTCGACGACGTATCCCAGCACGCCGCGCGTCTTGAGCGTCTGGGCGGAAAGCTCGCCCATCAGCGCCACCTCGCGATTGTTGGGCTGACAGACGACGACGTGGCCCGAAGGCGCGCGCGACAAGAGCGTGCACCAGCCGAGCAGCGTCTCGTGGCGCGTCCTCGTGCGATCGATGTGGCCGGCGACCGTCCACACGGGCCCCGCGAGTCGCGTGCCCGGCGCGATTGCCTTGATTTCCGGCGGCAGCACGATGTGCTCGTGCCCCATCATGCGCAGCACGTCGTGCACCGCGCCCGTGTAGCAGGCAGCAAGGCGCTCGGTGAGAGTCATGCCTTCTTTCTCCAGGCCCCGATGATCGCGCCCGCGATGACGAGGCCGACGAAAGCATAGCCCGCGTTGATGAGCCACAGCGTCACGCCGCGCGACTCGAAGCCATAGTTGAGGGCGAGCATTGCGCCGACGATCCCGAACGCGACGGTGGCGCCGGTGAGGGCGCCGTTGCCGACGCTGGGCTGCATGCCGCGATGCACGATCCACGCGAGCGTGTAGCACATCACCACGATCGCCAGGAATCCCACGACATACGGGAGCGGCGAGCCCCCGTTCTCCTTCATGAGCTGCTCCATGGTCTTGCCGATGCCGGCAAGCCAGGCGCTGCTGAACACGGTGTACCAGAGCGCGCCGAGCGCCCAGAAGACGACGGCGGCCACGATGACCGCCCAGTGATTGGTCGCTTTCATCGATTGCCCCAAGAGACTTGCCGATGGCAAAGTCTCTCACCAACTTACGGTCAGAACAACTCGCCCTGTCGGTCGTTCGCGCGCGGCGGCGTGAACCGTGAAATGTCGAAGAATTCGTTTCGCCCCTTGTTGAGCCCCAGTCGCTTGCACGCGAGGTCGAAGCGCTTCTCGATGAGATCGGCGAACGCGCCGGTGCCGCGCATGCGCTCGCCGAACGTGCTGACGTAGTCGTGGCCCCCGCGTACCTGCTGCACGAGGCTCATGATGTGCGCCGCGCGCAGCGGGAAATGCTCGTCGAGCCACGCGCGGAAGAGCGGCGCGATCTCGAGCGGCAAGCGGAGCATGATCCAACCCGCTGTTGTTGCACCCGCTTGCGCGGCCGCCTCGAGGATCGCCTCCAGGTACTTGTCGTTGAGCTGCGGAATGATCGGCGCGACGAGCACGCCGACCGGTATGCCCGCTTCGTGCAGCGTGCGCATCGCCTGCAGGCGGCGCTCGGGCGCCGCCGCGCGCGGCTCCAGCACGCGCGCGAGATCGCGGTCGAGCGACGTGACCGAGAAATACACGCGCGCCATGCTCTTGGCGGCCATGGGCGCGATGAGATCGATGTCGCGCTCGACGAGCGCCGACTTGGTCACGATCGAGAACGGATGCTCGTGCGCCGCGAGAACCTCGAGGATGCCGCGCGTGACCTTCCATTCGCGCTCGATCGGCTGATACGGGTCGGTGTTGCTGCCGAGCGCGATCGGGTCGCACTTGTAGCCGGGCCTGGCGAGCTCGGCCCGTAGCAGCACCGCGGCGTCCGGCTTGGCGAAGAGCTTCGTCTCGAATTCGATGCCTGGGGACAGATCGAGGTAAGCGTGCGTCGGCCGCGCGTAGCAGTAGATGCAGCCGTGCTCACACCCTTGATAGGGATTGATCGACTGCGTGAACGGAATGTCGGGCGAGTCGTTGCGCGCGATGATCGTACGGGCGCGCTGTATGGTGACGGTGGTGGCGATCTGGCGTGGCGGCGCGTCTTCGGCGGGCACGTCGGGAACAGGCTGCGACCAGCCGTCGTCGCAGGCTTCGCGCGCGTCGCGGCGATAGCGGTTACCCGGGTTGAAGGTGGCACCCCTTCCGCGCACGGGCGCCGCACCGGGTGCGCGGCGCTGGGGATCGGGGATCGGCGCGTCCGCGGGGTCGTGCGATTTCATTGCGACGATTTTACGCCGGCCCGCCAATCCGCCTAGAATCCGGCTGTCCCCATGTAATCCACGCTTGCAATCGGTCCCGTCACGGTCGCATGAACGCTCGCCGTCGAACTTTCCTGGCTGTCGCCGTCGGCACGCTCGTGGTGCCTCGCTGGGTCAAGGGACAGGCAAGGTCTCACCGCAAGATCGGCTTCCTGGGAGGCGGCAACGCGCAAACCGATGCTCCCGGCATCGCCGCCTTTCACGAGGGAATGGCCGATCTCGGATGGGTGCATGGAAAGGATTACACGCTGGAAACGTGGTACGCGGAGAACGTCGCCACGCGGCTGCCCGCCCTTGCGGCTACCGTGATCGCCACGCGTCCGGACGTCATCCTCACCACGGCGGAGTCGCCCGCGCGCGCGGTGACGAGCCAAACCAGGATCCCCGTCGTCTTCGCCATCGCGCGCGACCCGATCGCGACAGGCCTCGCAAAGAGTTTGCAGCGTCCCGGCGGCACGGCGACGGGGCTCGTCACCTTCGCCCCCGAGCTGTCGGCGAAGCGGGTGCAGCTGCTTCGCGAAGCGTTTCCGAAAGTCTCGCACGTCGCCGCGCTCTACGCGAATGACGATCCGGTAGGGTTGGCGCAAGTCAGCGAAATCGAAGGGGCGGCCCGCGGGTTCGGCATGCGCTTCACCGCGATCGGTATCGCGGGCGCTACGGATATCGTGCCGGCATTCCAGCGGGGTATGAGCCTCGGGGTCGATGGCTTCGTGATCGCGAGCGGCGTCATGACCTCGACTAACCGCAAGGCGATTGTCGATGCGGCCGCGCGTGTCCGCATTCCGGCAATCTACCCTTTCGACATCTTTCCGCTCGAGGGCGGTCTCCTGAGCTACGGAACGCGGCGAACCGAGAACTACCGACGCGCAGCCGGCTACGTGGACAAGATACTCAAGGGAGCGGCGCCCGGCGACCTTGCGATCGAGCAGCCCACCCAGGTCGACCTCGTCATCAACCAGAAGGCCGCCACGTCGCAGGGCCTGGCGATCCCGCCCTCGCTCCTTCTACGCGCCGATATGGTTATCAAGTGACCAAGCCCAAGACGCATCGTTTCGACACGCTGTCGCTGCACGCGGGTGCGGTCCCCGATCCCGCGACGGGGGCGCGCGCGACCCCCATCTACCAGAGCGCGTCGTTCGTCTTCCCCGACAGCGACCATGCGGCCGCGCTATTCAACATGGAGCGCGCGGGGCACGTGTACTCGCGCATTTCGAATCCGACGGTCGCGGTGCTCGAGGAGCGCGTCGCGGCGCTCGAGGGCGGCGTCGGCGCGATTGCGACGGCAAGCGGCCAGGCGGCACTGCACCTCGCGATCGCGACGCTGCTCGGTGCCGGCCAGCACATCGTCGCGTCGCGGTCGCTTTACGGCGGCTCCCACAATCTCCTGGATTACACGCTGCCGCGCTTCGGCATCCGAACGACGTTCGTCGATGCGCGCGACATCGACGGGTGGCGAGCGGCGATTCGCCCGGAAACGCGGCTGTTGTTCGGCGAGACGCTCGGCAATCCGGGTCTCGAAGTGCTCGACGTCCCGGCGGTTGCGGCGCTCGCCCACGAGCACGGCCTGCCGCTCCTCGTCGACTCGACATTCACGACGCCGTACCTCATGCGTCCGTTCGAGCTCGGCGCCGACCTCGTGTTTCATTCCGCCACCAAGTTCCTGTCGGGGCACGGCGTCGTGATCGGCGGCGTGCTCGTCGATGCGGGAACGTTTCGCTGGGACGAGGGTGCCGCCCGCGGCAAGTTCCCCACGCTCACGGAGCCCTACAAGGGCTTTCACGACATGGTGTTCGCGGAGGAATCGACAACCGCCGCGTTCCTGCTGCGCGCGCGCCGCGAGGGCATCCGCGACTTCGGGGCCTGCATGGCGCCGTTCACCGCGTTCCAGATCCTGCAGGGCGTGGAGACGCTCCCGCTTCGCATGGAGAGGCACGTCGCCAACGCCCGCCGGATCGCCGGGTTCCTGTCGACGCACGAGTTCGTGGAGTCGGTGGGCTACCCCGACCTGCCGTCGCATCCCGATCACGCGCTTGCCAAGCGCCTCCTGCCGCGAGGCTGCGGCGCTGTTTTCAGCTTCGCGATCAAGGGCACGCGCGCGCAGGGCCGCAAGCTCATCGAGTCGCTCTCCCTCTTCTCGCATCTTGCCAATGTCGGGGACGCCAAGTCGCTCGTCATCCACCCCGCCTCGACGACGCACTTCCGCATGTCGGCCGACGACCTCCTGAAGGCCGGCATCACGGAAGGCACGATCCGGCTCTCCATCGGACTCGAGGACCCCGAGGATTTGATCGAGGACCTGTCGCGCGCGTTGTACGTGGCGGGCAAGGGTTAGGACCTTCTCCAATGCGATTCCCCGTCGACGGCCGCGAGGTCTACGCGTACACCGGCTCGCGCGAGATCGCGCCTTCGCAGCCGACCGTGGCTTTCGTGCACGGCGCGGCCAACGATCACAGCGTATGGGCGCTGCAGTCCCGCTACTTCGCGCACCACGGCTTCAACGTCCTCGCATTCGATCTTCCGGGCCACGGCCGCTCGGACGGACCCGCGTTGCCATCGGTGGAAGCGCTCGCGCCGTGGATCGTGCGCGCGCTCGACGCCGTCGGGGTCGGCACTGCGACGCTCGTTGGTCATTCGCTGGGCGCGCTCTCGTGCCTGGCTGCCGCGTCGTCGTCTCCGTCGCGTGTGAGCAAGCTCGCGCTGCTCGGACCCGCCGTGCCGATGGCGGTGAGCGACGCGCTGCTCGACGCCGCGAAAGCCGACGACCACGTGGCCTACGAGCTCATCAACGGATGGTCGCACAGCGCGCCGCGGCAAATCGGCGGCAATCGCGTGCCCGGCATGTGGATGACCGGTGCCGCACTGCGGCTCATGGAGCGCTCGGCGCCGGGCGTGCTGTACACGGACCTCTTCGCGTGCAACGCCTACGCCGACGGGCTCGGCGCGGCCGCGAACGTGCGGTGCCCCACGCTGGTCGTTCTCGGCCAGCGCGACCTCATGGCGCCTGCGAAGAATGCGGCGGCGCTATGCGAAGCGCTCGCGGGCGTGCGCGTCGTGACGCTGGCGGGCGCGGGCCACGCGATGATGGCGGAGCAGCCGGACGCCGTGCTGGATGCGCTGCGGGCGTTCCTGTAGCGCTCGCGCCGCGTAAAATGAGGGAACGGCTTTCGCACACCACCACCTGGGGCATTCCATGAATCCGCAGCAATACGAAAAGGTCAAGTCCGCCAAGGGCTTCATCGCCGCGCTCGACCAGAGCGGCGGCAGCTCGCCGAAGGCGTTGAGCCTCTACGGGATCAAGCCCGAGGCCTACTCGGGCGAGCAGCAGATGTTCGACCTCATCCACGCGATGCGCACGCGCATCGTCACGAGCCCGCGTTCAACGGCGACCGCATCCTGGGCGCCATCCTGTTCGAGCAGACGATGGATCGTGACGTTCAGGGCACGCGGCACCGCCGACTACCTGTGGTCGGTCAAGAACGTCGTTCCGTTCCTCAAGGTCGACAAGGGCCTGGCCGACGAGGCGAACGGCGTTCAGGTGATGAAGCCGATGCCCGGCCTCGACGCGCTGCTCGCACGCGCCAAGGACAAGGGCATCTTCGGCACCAAGATGCGCTCGGTGATCAAGCATGCCGACGCGAAGGGCATCGACGACGTCGTGAGCGCAGCAGTTCACGATCGGCAAGCAGATCCTCGCCGCGGGCTTGATGCCGATCATCGAGCCCGAGGTGGACATTCACGCCACCGACAAGCGGGCGCGGAAGGGCTGCTCAAGACGTCCATCCTGCAGCAGCTCGATACGCTCGCGCCGGACCAGCAGGTGATGCTCAAGCTCACGATCCCGTCGGTCGACGATTTCTACGCCGATCTCGTGAAGCATCCCGAAAGTCCTGCGCGTCGTTGCGCTGTCGGGCGGCTACTCGCGCGACGAGGCGAATGCGCTGCTCGCGCGCAACCACGGCGTGATCGCGAGCTTTTCGCGGGCGCTCACCGAAGGGCTGACCGTGCAGCAATGCGACAAGGAATTCAACGCGGCGCTCGACGTCGCCATCGCGAGCATCTACGCGGCGTCGGTGAAGTAACCCGGCGCGCAGCCGATGGGCGCGCCTCGCTTCTTCGCCCGGGACGCGCTGTCGACCGCGAGCGTCGGAACGGAAGCTGCGCTTCCGGACGACGTCGCGCATCACGCGTTGCGCGTGCTGCGCCTGGCGCCGGGCGACGCGATCGTGCTCTTCGATGGCACGGGCGGCGAATACGCGGCGCACGATCACGCGCGTCGGCGAAGCGCGATGCGTGGGCGCGCATCGACCGCTTCGACCCGGTCGATCGTGAATCTCCGTTCGCCGTCACGCTCGTGCAGGCGATCACCGCCAGCGACACGATGGACGCGATCGTGCGCCACGCGGTCGAACTCGGCGTCGGCCGCCATCCATCCCGTGATCACCGCGCGCAGCGCGCGGTTCCCGTCGGGCGCGCACGGCGACAAGCGCCTCGCGCACTGGCGGCAGGTCGCCGTCGCGGCGTGCGAGCAGTGCGGCCGCAACCGTGTCCCGCAGGTCGGCGATCCCGTGCCGCTGTCGCAGTGGTTGTCGAGCTCTCGCGCCGGGATCGTGTTCGACGCGCGAGGCGCAGGCGAGCCTCGTGTCGCTGCCTGCGGCAACGGCACTCGACGTCCTCGTCGGACCGGAAGGCGGACTGACCGACGCGGAGCTCGCGCAGGCAACGCGCGCAGGTCTGCGCGCCGTCCGCTTGGGTCCGCGTATCCTTCGCGCCGAAACGGCCGCCTTGCCGCGCTCGCCACCGTCAATCTCCTGTGGGGCGACTTCCGATGAGGCACGTACTGTCGATTGCGGCGCCATTGGCGTTGGCGGGATGCATGACGTCGCCGCCGGCGCCCTCGGACACCGATTACCGCTACGTCGTGCTCGGTCCCGAGGGCGTTCCGATGGCGCGCGTCATCACGGCTCGCGCGCAATGTCCGACGCATCGATGTCGACGGCGTCGACGCATCGCCGATGACGGTGCGCATGCCGGCCGAGACGATTCCGGTGCGTCCGTCGCGCGCCGACCTGCCGCCGCCCAAGGCGTCCGTGTTCGCCGGTGACGACGTGCGAAGCTACGATTCCGGTCAACGCCACTCGTGCGAGTGTCGACGGTGCGCCGCTCCCGCTGCCCACGGCGCGCCCAGGCGTATCGTGACTGCTCGGCGACACCGGCTGCCGCATCGTGTCCAACTTCAACATCTTCCAGTCGTGCGACGATCCCATCGCCTGGCCGTTCGAGCGCGTGGCGAACGCCGCCGCTGCAATGCAGCCCGATCTCGTCATCCACGTCGGCGACTATCACTATCGAGAAGGCCCATGCGACCTCGCACACCTCGGGCTGCTACGGCAGTCCCTGGGGTTACGGCTACGATGCCTGGCGCGCGGATCTCTTCCACCCGGCGCGCAAGCTCCTCGCAGCGGCGCCGTGGATCGTCATCCGCGGCAATCACGAATCGTGCAACCGCGCCGGGCAGGGATGGTGGCGCTTCCTCGATCCGCGGCCGCGTCATGCCGCGAAGGAACTGCAATGTCGCGGCCGACGACGACGTCGGCAACTACAGCGCGCCGTACGCGGTGCCGTTCGGCCGCGGATCGGACACTGCAGTTCCTCGTGTTCGACTCGTCGTGGGTGGGCACGGACGCCGCTCCGCCGGCCGTCTCATGTACCGGAATTACCGCGCGCAGTTCGAGGAGAGCGTTCGCGCTCGGCGCGCGCACGCCGCGCGCGTTCTTCATCAGCCATCATCCGATGCTGGGCTTCGCGAGCAATCCCAACGATCCGCAGAATCCGTTCCCCGGCAACGGCGGCCTGCATTCGGTGCTGACGCCGATGTATCGGCACGGCGCTCTTTCCGCCCAACGTCGACGTCGTGCTGTCGGGGCACAATCACCTGCTCGAGATCGTGAGCTTCTCGTCACCGCATCCGCCGCAGTTCATCACCGGCAACGGCGGCGACTGGGCCGACCAGCCGTTTCCCGTGCCGTTTCCCGATGGCACAAGCAGCCGGCGCCCGGCGCGGTGATCGCGCAGTTCGCTGTCGACGCACACGCTTCGGCTTCATGACGATGGAGCGCGACGGTGCCGGCTGGTCGATGCGCGCGTTCGACTACGACGGCAACCCGCTGACGTCTTGCACGCTCGTGACGCGCCAGGCGACGTGCACGCCCATCGTCGCCTCGCCTTGACGCGCGCGAACGTTCGCGACCAATATGGACGTTGCCTGCTTCGTCGACCCTAGCGTCCTGCCAGATCCGCGTCCCGGTAACGCCCGACGCGTCCGCTCCGCCCCGGACGCCGATGTCGCAGGCTCGTCCGCTCGCTCATCCGGCCCTATCGCGTCTGGGTCATCGTCGTCTTCGCCGCGATGATGGTCGAAACGCTCATGAGCCTCGCCGCGCCCTGGCCGCTCAAGGTCGTGCTCGACAACGCGCTCGGCCACGACAAGCTGCCCGGATGGCTCGAGTGGGTGCACGACCTGCGGCATCGACCGGGACACGATGGGCCTGGCGCTGTTCGCCGGCGCTCGCCACCATCGTCATCGCGGTCACTCGGACTCGATCGCCGACTACATCGACAACTACTACACGGAGAGCGTCGGCCAGTGGGTCGCGCACGACCTGCGCATCCGCATCTACGACCACCTGCACCGCCTGTCGCTCGGCTACTACTCGACGCACCAGACCGGCGATCGCTGCTGTCGACGCTGACGAGCGACGTGGCCACGGTGCAGGACTTCGCATCCTCGGCGACGCTGTCGATCGTCGTCGACATCATGACGATCGTCGGCATGCTCGGGCATCATGTTCTGGCTCAACTGGGACTTCGCGCTCGTCGCCGTCGGCGTGACGCCGTTCCTGCTGCTGTTCGTCGATGCGCTTCAAGAAGGCGGTCAAGGACGCGACGCGCGAGGTGCGCAAGAAGCAGAGCGAGATCGTCGCGGTCGCGCAGCAGGGGCTGGGCTCGGTGCGCTCGGTCAGCGCGTTCGACCGCCAGGACCTCGAGAGGCAAGCGCATGGACGAGGCCAGCCGCGCGACCGTCGCGGCCGCGCTCAAGGCGCGGCGCATCAAGTCGCTGCTCGTCGCCCGTCGTGTCGGTCGTCGTCGCGCTGTGCACGGCGTTCGTGCTCTGGCGCGGCACGGCGCTCATCATCGCCGACGTCATGACGGTCGGCGCGCTTACCGTGTTCCTCGCGTATCTGCACAAGTTCTTCAAGCCGGTGCAGGACCTGGCGAAGATGACCAACACGATCGCGCAGACGGCGGTCGGCCTCGAGCGCATCAAGACCATCCTCGTCGGCCGACGACATCATTCCCGAGAACGCCGGATGCCGATCGCGCCGCCGCACGTTCAAGGGCGAGATCGCCTTCGAGCACGTCGCGTTCGGGTACGACGCCGACACGCCGGTGCTGAAGGACGTGAGCTTCACGATCAAGCCCGGCCAGATGGTCGGCGTCGTCGGCGCGACCGGCAGCGGCAAGTCGACGATCGTGAGCCTCATTCCGCGCTTCTACGACGCCGACCGCCGGCCGCGTGCTGATCGACGGCACCGACGTGCGCGACTTCGAGCTGCATCCGCTGCGCCGGCAGATCGGCTTCGTGCTGCAGGAGACGGTGCTGTTTCGCGGCACCATCCGCGACAACATCGCCTATGGCCGGCCGGGCGGCGCGACCGACGACGAGATCGTCGCCGCGGCCAAGCTCGCCAACGCCGCACGAGTTCATCGCCAGCATGCCGCAGGGCTACGACACGTCGTCGGCGAGCGCGGCGACACGCTGTCGGGCGGCCAGCGCCAGCGCATCGGCATCGCGCGCGCCGTGATCCGCGACAACCCGATCCTCATCCTCGACGAGCCGACGGCGGCGCTCGACACCGAATCCGAGCGCCTCGTGATCGAAGGGCTCGAGCGCCTGATGAAGGGCCGCACGGTGATCACGATCGCGCATCGCCTGTCGACCATCCGCGACGCCGACAACATCATCGTCCTCGCCAACGGCGTGGTGGCCGAGCAGGGCACGCACGACGAGCTGCTGGCAAAGCAACGGCATCTACGCCGACCTGTACCATGTCGCAATTCGGCGATGCCGCGGCCGACGCCCGACCACGAAGCTGAGATCGACCATGTCGCGCACCGCTGATCGTCTTCCCCGACGACGGTCGCCAAGCCGCTGCTCGACGCGATCGAATGCCGCCAGCGAAGACGCTGCGCCTCAAGATGTTCGTGTTCTCCGATCCGCAGCTCCTCGACGCGGTCGTCGCCGCGAAGAAGCGCGGCGTCGACGTCCGCGTGATGCTGAATCCCGCGCGGCGCAGCGGCGAGACCGAGAACGAGGAATCGCGGCGCAAGCTGGTCGAGGCCGGCGTCGTCGGTGCTCGACAGCAATCCCGCGTTCGACCTCACGCACGAGAAGTCGATGGTCGATCGACGATGCGGCGGCGTTCGTGATGTCGCTCAACTGGGAGACCGCGCAACGTGACGCGAGACGCGCGACTACGCGGTCGTCACCACGCACCCGAAGGAAGTCGCCGAGATCGCGGAGTGCTTCGATGCCGACTGGCATCGCAAGAACTTCACGCCGCACGAGGGGTCGGCGCTCATCTGGTGCAACACCAACGGCCGCGAGCGCTTCGCGCATTTCATCGACCGCGCGCAAGCACACGCTGTGGCTGCAGAACGAGCGCTACCAGGACGCCGTGATCATCGAGCGCGTCGTGCGCGCCGCGCGGCGCGGCGTCAAGGTGCACATCATCGCGCGGCCGCCGCATACGCTGAAGGCGGACAAGCTGATCGAGGGCGTCGGCGGCCTGCGCATCATGCAGCGACGTCGGCGCCAAGGTGCACAAGCTGAAGGGCCTGCGCCTGCACGGCAAGATGCTGCTCGCCGACGGCGCGCGCGCGATCGTCGGCTCGATCAACCTGGCGCCCGGGAGCTTCGACGCGCGGCGCGAGCTCGCCATCGAGGTCGACGACTCGCACGTGGTCGGGCCGCTCGAGAAGGTCGCCAAGCACGACTGGGATCACTCCGAGGCGCTCGACCTCACGGACGAAGGACTGATGGCCGACCTCGAAAAGCGCGGCAAGGAAGGCGGCGCCGCCGACCTCGTGCTCGATGCGGACCCGTCGAAGGTCAAGCACCAGCAAGAAGCACTGATGTCCGCAACCCGCCGACGGTTACCGCATCGCGGCCGCGCGAGCTGCGCGCGTTCGTCGCGCGCGCGTTCGCCGCGGCCGAGTCGTCGGCCAAGCGAAGCGCGCATCGTCGGCGACCACCTCGTCGACGCGAACCTCGCCGGACACGATTCGCACGGCGTCATCCGCGATCGCGAAGTACCTCGACTGGCACGCGCGCGGGCATGGTGCTCGCCAACCAGCACGCGACCGTCGTCCGGGAGTCGGCGTGCAACGCCGTCGTCGACGGCGACTTCGGCTACGGGCAGGTGATCGGCCGCGAAGCGATGGACATCGCGACGGCAAGGCGCGGCAGTCCGGCGCTGTGCGCGCTGGCGCATTCGCAATTCGGGCCATCTCGGTCGCATCGGCGCGTGGGCCGAGCAGGTCGGCGCAGGCCGGGCTCGCGTCGTCCACTTCGTCAACACGTCGGGCTTCGGCATCCTGGTCGCGCCGCATCGGCGGCACGCGACCGGCGGCTGTCGGCGAATCCGATCGCCGCCGGCGCGCCGCGGCCGATGGCGCGCCGCTGATCCTCGACATCTCCACGTCGGCGATCGCCGAAGGCAAGATCCAGGTCGCGCTCAACCATGGCGAGACGCTGCCGCGCGGGCTGCACGATCGACGCGACGGGCCAGCCGAACCGCGATCCCGCGCGTTCTACGGCCCGCCCGAGGGCGCGCTGCTGCCGATCGGCGGACACAAGGGCTACGGGCTGTCGGTGTTCTGCGAGATCCTCGCCGGCGCGCTTGACCGGCGGCCTGACGACCAATCCGCGCGAACGCGACCGCGGGCCGCCTCGTCAACAACATGCTGTCGGTCGTCTTCGACGCCGACGGCGTTCTGCGGCGCTCGAGGCGTTCAAGGCCGAGATCGCGCGGATGGCGGCGTGGGTGAAGGCGTCGCCGCCGGTCGTCGCCGGCGGCGAGGTGCTGCTGCCGGGCGAGATCGAGCGGCGCACGCGCGTCGAGCGCGAGCGCGATGGCGTGCCGCTCGACGCGGTGACGCGCCGGCAGATCGCTGACGGCGTGCGACCGATTCGGCCTCGCCCTGCCGACAGGATTCGCGGCATGAACGACGTGCGCTCGCCGATGTATCCAATCCGGTCCGCGAACGCTGCGCGCCGGCGGCACGGCGTTCGGCGTCATGGCGTTCGATTTCTTCACGCCGGGCCTCGCGCCCACGCTCGCCGCAGGCCGGCGCCGAGTTCGTGCTCCTCGACATGGAGCACAGCGGCATCTCGCATCGACACGATCAAGGAGCAGATGCGCGTACGCGCACGGTGCGGGCATCGTGCCGATGGTGCGCGTGCCGGCGTGCCTGCTATCACCTGATCGCGCCGGTGCTCGACGCGGGCGCGTCGGGCATCATGGCGCCGCTGATGGAGACGCGCGAGCAGGCGGAGACTGCTGGTCGCGCGTGCCGCTATCGGCCGCTGGGACGGCGCGGGCTCGGCTTCGGCATGGCGCACGACCGCTACACCGGCGGTGCGGCGCGCGCCGAAGATGCACGGCGGCCAACGAGGCGATCCTCACCATCGCGCTCATCGAGTCGGCGACGCGGCGTCGACAACGCCGAAGCGATCCTCGGCAACGCCGGGCTCGACCTCGGCTGGCTCGGCCACTACGACCTGTCCGACAGCCTCGGCTGCGTCGAGGACTTCGACGATCCGCGCTACCGTCGACGGCGGAGCAGCGGCTGCATCGCGGTCGGCCGCCAAGGCGACAGGCATGCCGCTGGGCTGGCTCGTCGGCAACGGCGAGGCTGCGCGCAGCGGCGCGTCGCAGCGCGGCTATCGGTGCATCTGCATCGGCCACGAAGTCGCGGTGCTGCGCAACGCGCTGACGCACGAATTCGCCGATCGCGACGAAAGGGTGGACCGGCCGCACCCTGAATCGCCGGCCAGGTACGACGTCGCATGAAGTCCAACAACGATCAGTACGGAGGAGGACCGATGAAACGCAGGGACATGTTGATCGGCGCCGCGATGACCGGCGCCGCGGGAGTTGCGGCCCTCGCGGCCGTCGCGCAACGACGATGGCACAGGCGCAGGCGCCGCACCGCCGCGCCGCGGCCGGCGTCGGCACGCTCGACCGCATCATCAAGGAGAAGAAGATCCGCGTGACGGCGGAGGTCACGTCGCCGCCGTTCGGCATCCTCGACCGCACAACCAGCCCGACGGCTCGGAGATCGCGACGCGCGCCAGCTCGCCAAGGATCTCGGCGTCGAGCTCGAGCTCGTGCAGGTCACGGCGCCGCAGCGCATTCCCGCGCTGCTCGCCGGGCGCGCGGACGTCGCGATCTCGTCGCTGTCGATCACGTTCGATCGCGCGAAGACGGTGATGTTCGCGCCGCCGCACGGCGCGCTGTCGATCGTGATCGCGGGCGCCGAAGAGCAAGCAGATCCGCAACGCCGCCGACATGGCCGGCAAGAAGATCGGCCTGACGCGCGCGACGCTCGAGGAAGCGACGGTGCCCGCGATCGCGCCGCACCGGCGCCCAGATCGTGTTCTTCGACGACATCGCGGCGACGCTGCAGGCGATGGTCTCGGGACAGGTGGACGCCGCCGGCATGTCCGCGTTCGCCGCCAAGTCGGTCGCGCGACCGCAATCCGAAGGCGGAGATCGAGAACAAGTTCACGGTACGCACGGCGTACTACGCGGCGGCCGTGCGCCCCGGCGACTTCGATCTGCTGCAGTTCCTGCGCACGTGGGTGTTCCTGAACAAGCACAACGGCGTGCTCGCGAGCATCTACAAGAAGTACACCGAGGTCGCGCTGGTCGACTCTGCCCGTGATGTGTCCCGCTCACCCGCCCGTCGGGCACCCTCTCCCGGCGGCGGGGAGACGGGCGGGGTGAGGGCATTGGACTTGAGATGAAGTACGTCTTCCAGTTCGGCATCGTCTGGGACCATCTGCCGCAGCTGCATCGAACGGTGCGTGGCTCACGCTGCGCCTGTCGCTCGGCGCATTCGCGCTCGGCTTCGCGCTCGCCGTGCGTGCTCGCCTTTCTGCGCACGCGGGGCCGCGGCCGGTGCGCGTCGCTCGTCGCGGCGTACGTCGAGTTCATCCGCAACACGCCGTTCCTGGTGCAGCTCTTCATCATCTACTTCTCGCTGCCGGCGATCGGCATTCGCATGGAGGCGATGACGGCCGCGCTGGTCGGCATGAGCCTCAACTTCTCGGGCTATGCGACGGAGATCATCCGCTCGGGCATCGAGGCGGTGCCGCGCAGCCAGATCGAGGCCGGGCAGTCGCTGGGCTTCGACGCGGCTGCAGATCTTCCGCCACATCATCGCTGTTCCCGGCGCTGCGCACCGTGTATCCGGCGCTCGCGAGCCAGTTCGTCCTGCTGATGCTCGGCTCGTCGATCGTCGCCGCGATCTCGGCCGAGGAGCTGACGGCGGTCACCAACACGCTGCAGTCGACGACGTTCCGCGCGTTCGAGTTCTACTTCGTCGCGACCGGGCATCTACCTCGCGATGGCGCTGGCGCGCGCGCTGCTGCTGCACGCGATCTACTGGGCGGTCTTCGAGCGCGGGCGGCCGGTGCGAGCGGGGCTGGGCGCGATGAGCCGCGACTTCGACTGGCCCGAGTTCCTGTTCCTGCTCGGCGCGCTGCGCTGGACCATCGTGCTGTCGCTGATCGCGTTCGTCGGCGGCGGCATCGGCGGACTTGTCCTCGCGGTGATGCGCACGTCGTCGTATCACGCCATTGCGCTGGCTTGCGCCGCGGCTACATCGGCGCTGATCCAGGGAACGCCGGTGCTGATGCAGCTGTTCCTCGCGTACTACGGGCTGGCGGTGCTGACCGGCATGCGCATCGATCCGTGGCCGGCCGTCACGATGGCATTCACGATGTACGCGGCGGCGTTCCTGGGCGAGATCTGGCGCGGCGCGATCCAGGCGATTCCGCGCCAGCAATGGGAGGCCGCGGCGGCGCTTCCGCTCGCGCCGGCCGCGCAACTGCGCTCACGTGATCCTGCCGCAGGCGTTCCGCATCGCGATCCCGCCGACGGTCGGCTTTCTCGTGCAGCTGATCAAGGGCACGTCGATCGCGTCGATCATCGGCTTCGTCGAGCTGACGCGCGCGGGCCAGCTGATCGTCAACGTCACGTTCCAGCCGATGATCGTCTACCCGGTCGTGGCGCGTGCTCTACTTTGCGTCCTGTGCTGGCCGATATCGCTCGCGGCGCTGCGGCTCGAAAGGAGGATCGATGCCGCTCTTGGCATTAAGCAACATCGTAAGCGCTACGGCGCGCACGCTCGTGCTGGACGACGTGTCGCTCGACGTCGAGGCGGGCGAGGTCGTCGCGATCATCGGTCGCTCGGGGTCGGGCAAGACGACGCTCCTGCGCTGCATCAACGGCCTCGAGACGATCGATGGCGGCAGCGATCGTCGTTCGACGGCAAGCCGCTGCCGCCCGGCGGGGCCGCGCTGCGCGAGCTGCGGCGGCACATCGGCATCGTGTTCCAGAGCCTCAACCTGTTTCCGCATCACTCGGTCGAGCGCAACATCACGCTCGGCCCGACCATCACCAACAAGGTGCCGCTCGACGAGGCGAAGAAGATCGCGCTGCGACGTGCTGCGCGAGGTCGACCTCGAGGACAAGCTCGCACGCCTATCCCGACGCAGCTGTCGGGCGGCCAGCAGCAGCGCGTCGCCATCGCCCGCGCGCTCGCGATGCAGCCGCGGCTGATGCTGTTCGACGAGATCACGTCGGCGCTCGATCCGGAGCTCGTCGGCGAGGTCGTGAAGGTGCTCGAGCGGCTCGCCACGTCGGGCATGACGATGGTGCTCGTCACCCACGAGATGGGCTTCGCGCGGCGCACCGCCGACACGCTCGTGTTCATGCACCAGGGCCGGGTCTGGGAGAAGGGACCGCCACGCGATCTGCTTCGCCGCGCCGAAGACGCCGGAGCTCGAAAGCTTCATCCGCGCGGTGCTCGAGCCCAACGAACTGAAACGGAGTTACGCGAATGAGCGAAGCAACGAATCGGCTACATCGGCGTCGGCCTCATGGGCCACGGCGCGGCGAGGAACATCCTGCGAGCGCGGCTATCCGCTGACGATCATGGGCCATCGCAACCGCGCATCCGGTCGACGACCTCGTGGCGAGGGCGCGAAGGAGGCGACGACGCCGGCCGACGTCGCCGCGCGCGTCCGACGTCCTGTTCCTGTGCCTGCCGTCGTCGGTCGAGGTCGAGCACACGGTCTACGGCGAGAACGGCGTGCTCGCCGGCGCGCGCAGACGGACTCGATCGTCGTCGACTCGACGACGTCGGATCCGCGCAGCACGCAGCGCATCGGCGCCGATCTCGCGAGCGCGCGGCATCCGCATGGCGCGATGCGCCGTCGGCCGCACGCCGAAGGAGGCCGAGGCAGGGAAGCTCAGCACGTTCGTCGGCGGCGATCCCGACGACGGTGCGCACGCATCCGACCGATCGTCGAGTGCTATGCGGACACGATCATCGAGGCGGGCGCGCTCGGCGCCGGCCACACGCTGAAGCTCATCAACAACTTCATCTCGATCGGCACGTGCGCGGTCATCTCCGAAGCGCTCGCGACGCGCGGCCAAGCTCGGCGTCGACATGCAGAAGCTCTACGACGTCGTCTCCGCCGGCGGCGCCAACAGCAAGATGTTCCAGATGGTGATGCCGTGGGTGCTCGAGGGCGACGACAGCCACCTCAAGGGGCCGCTGCGCATCGCGGGCAAGGACATGCGCTTCTACACGAAGCTGGCCGAGAGCGCGCCGGCGACGGCGTTCATTGCGCAGGCGGTCAACCAGACGTACCAGCTCGCGAACATCCAGGGCCACGGCGAGCGCTTCATGCCGATGCTGCCGGGCATCCTCGCGGAGCTCAACGGGTGCAAGATCCGCGATCTTTAGGGCCTATTGCTTCCAGGAATAGCTCGCCGTATAGCGGACCACGTGCGCTCCTGCCGGGCGACGGCGTAGCCGGACACGGCCCCGCGTCCGGGCGTGCGATAGGTAACGGGTTGTCGCCGGAGCCGGAGTCAACCGGGTCATTGCACCGGTGCGCCCGCGAGCGCGAGGGCGACCGTCTCGAGCTCGTCCCACGGATTGCCGATGCCAATGCCTTTGGCGAGGGCATCGAGCCGCGCAAGCGCGACGAGGAGCGATGCGATCGTCGAGGGCGCTACACGCGACACCGCGCGTTCCAGCGCGGCCTGCCGCTTGCCCCACACGCGCGCATTGCGCACCGCCGCCGAAGCGGGCGTGCCGTTGCGAACCATCGCGGCGACCGTCGCGATCGCGTGCACGTCCTCCGAGAGTTGCCAGATCAGCAGCGTCGGCGCATCGCCTTCCGCCTGCAGCGCACGCAGGATGCGCACGACACGCGAGGCGTCGCCGGCGAGCCAAGCCTCCGATAGCTCGAAGACGTCGAATCGCGCGACGTCGGCGACGGCCGCTTCGACCGCGGCGTGGTCGAGGTCGCCCTCCGGCAGCAGGAGCGCGAGCTTTTCGATCTCCTGCCGGGCGGCGAGCAGATTGCCTTCGCAGGCATCCGCGAGGAACGCGAGCGTCTCGCGCGACGCGCGTTGCTTCTGGCGCGCGAGGCGCGCCGCGATCCACTGAGGCGAGCGCGTCGCGCTCGATCGGGTAGACCGCAATCGTGATGCCGTTCTCGGCAAGTGCCGAGAACCAATCCGACGACTGCGTCGCGCGATCGACGCGCGGCAACGAAACGAGCGTGATGTTGTCGGGGTTCGGATTGGCGGCGTAGGCGGCGAGGGCCTTGGCGCCTTCGATGCCGGGTTTTCCCGATGGGATCCGAAGGTCGACGCACTTGCGATCGCCGAACAGGCTCCCGTTCGCATTGGCGCCGAGGAACGCATCCCACTTGAAGCCTGGCTCGACCACGAGGACTTCTCGATCGGCGGCGCCGGCTGCACGGGCCGCGGCGCGAATCGCATCCCCAGCCTCGAGCGCGAGAAGCGGCTCGTCGCCATGCACGACGTAGAGGGGCTTGAGCCCGTCCTTCAAGTTCGCGGGCAGTTGTTCCAGGCGGATCTGCATGGCTTCCCGGATTGTACGGGTTGCGCGTCGGCGCTTGCCGACAGTCGTTTCGGACGCGGCCGGCAGCGCCCGCGACGCACCTGCTCCTATAGTGAGCGCACGGGGCTACCGGAGAGTTTGCCATGAATGCAAAGGCACACTACGCGTTGGTTGCATTGTCGGCGGTGCTCGTTTGCTCGAGCGCGTCGGCGCAGCCCGTGGTCGCGGCAGCGGCCACTGAATTCAAGGCGATGGATTCGAACAGCGACGGCAAGGTCTCCCGCGAAGAGCACGCCGCGGGCGCGCGAAGCATGTTCGGGAAGATGGATGCCGATCGCGACGGCAAGGTGACCGCGGCGGAGATGGAAGCCGCGCATCGCGCGATCGCCGGTGGCGACGCCGCCAAGGACGAATTGTCCGCGGCCGAGAAGATCAAGGCAGTGGATCAGGACGGCGACGGCATTCTTACCGCGGCCGAGCATGCACACGCCTCGCGCGCGATGTTCGACAAGATGGACGCCAATCACGACGGCGCGCTGACGCCTCAAGAGATGGCCGCGGGCCACGCGGCAATGCTCAAGAAGTAAACGCGGGCTTAAGCGGGCTTCTTGGCCGTCTGGAGCCGCCGCATGAGCTGCTGGACGGCGTCCGTCTGCATCTCGCGCAGGAGGCGCTGCTCCTGCAAGTCGCGCGCGAGCACTTGCGTCTCGTTGAACGTATAGGACCGGCGCACGACGATCTCGCCGGCCGGCATCCAATCGAGGCCGTCCTTGCCGTGCAGGCGGAAGGCGACCCGCTTGACGAGCTGGTACTCGCGCACCGCACCGCCGGAGGACAGCGAGAGCACGTCCTTGTCGTCGACGACGACGGGTACGGCGAGCACGACCTCCGCGTTCGCGGCGGTTTCCACGACCTTCGTGGTGCTCGACGACAGGTTGCGCACGAGCTCGGCCGACATCGGAGGCGACGACGGCACGTTCACGTAAATCGACGAGAACGGGAACGCCGCGTCGCCGCGCAGGTGGAAGCCGCAGCTTGCGAGCGATGCCGCCACGACGGCCGCGACGAGGGCTCTACACCACGACATTGACGAGTCGTCCCGGAACCACAATCACTTTCTTCGCCGGTGCGCCGTTGGCGTGCCTCGCGACTTCCGGACTCGTGCGTGCAACATTTTCGATGTCGCCCTGCGAGGCGTTCGACGGCACCACGATCTTGCCGCGCACCTTGCCGTTGACCTGGAGCACGAGCTCGATGGTGTCGGTGACGAGCGCCTTCGGGTCGACTTCCGGCCAAGGCGCCTCGATGAGATCGCCCATGCCGTCCGCGAACCCGAGGTCGCGCCACAACAGCCACGTCGTGTGCGGCACCACCGGGTAGAGGATGCGCAGGAGCAGCGAGAGTCCTTCGCGACGCAACGCGTCGGCGCCGCTCGCGCTCGACAGCGCTTCCAGCTCGTTCAGCATGATCATGCCCGCCGAGACGACCGTGTTGTAGTGCAGGCGATCGTAATCGTCGTTCGCCTGCTTGAGCGTCTTGTGCAGCTCGCGGCGCGCTTTCTTGATCGAGTCGTCCGCATCACGGTAATCGAAGCTTCCGCCCGCCGCCTTGATGCTGCCGGCGTGCGTTTGCGCGAACGTCCACAGGCGGCGCAGGAATCGATAGGCCCCCTCGACCCCCGTGTCGGACCATACCGCGGAATCCTCGGGCTTGCCGGCGAACATGATGTACAGGCGCGCCGTGTCCGCGCCGTACTTGTCGATCAGCGTTTGCGGGTCGACGCCGTTGCGCTCGGACTTGCCCATCTTGCCGACGCCGCCGTACTCGACGGGCTTGCCGTCGTGCTTCCACACCGCGGCTTCGCCTTCCCCTTCCACTTCCTCCGGTGGAATGTAGTCGACCCCGCCCTTCTCGTTGCGCCGGAAGTAGATGTGGTTGAGCAGCATGCCCTGCGTGAGGAGGCGCGTGAACGGCTCGTCGCACTTGACGAGTCCCATGTCGCGCATCACCTTGGTCCAGAAGCGCGCGTAGAGAAGGTGCAGGATCGCGTGCTCGATGCCGCCGATGTACTGGTCCATCGGCATCCAGTAGTCGTTGCGCGCGTCGACCATCGTCGGCGCGTCCGGACACGTGTAGCGCATGTAGTACCAGGACGAGTCGACGAAAGTGTCCATGGTGTCCGTCTCGCGCTTCGCGGGCTTGCCGCACGAGGGGCAGGGCACGTCGAGGAAATCCGGTCGCTTCGCGAGCGGGCTGCCGCTGCCGTCCGGGACGCAGTCCTCGGGCAGCACGACCGGCAGGTCCTTCTCGGGGACCGGAACGGCGCCGCACGCGTCGCAATGGATGATCGGGATCGGCGTGCCCCAGTAGCGCTGGCGCGAGATGCTCCAGTCGCGCAGGCGATAGGTCGTGCGCTTCTCGCCGAGCCCCTTGGCTTCGAGGTCCCGCGCGACGGCGTCGACCGCATCCTCGTACTTCAACTCGTCGTACTTGATGGAAAAGACGCAGCGCCCGCGCTCCTTGTCCGCGTACCAGGGCTGCCAGAAGTCCGTCGTGAAGTCCTCGTCCTCGACGGCGATCACCTGCTTGATGGGCAAGCCGTACTTCTTCGCGAACGCGAAGTCGCGTTCGTCGTGCGCCGGCACGCCCATCACGGCGCCGTCGCCGTACGCCATGAGCACGTAATTGCCGATCCACACTTCGACGGGGTCTTCCGTGATCGGGTGGCGCACGAAGAGGCCCGTCGGCACGCCCTGCTTTTCCATCGTCGCGAGGTCGGCCTCGATCACCGATCCCCGCTTGCACTCGTTTACGAACGCGGCGATCCTGGGGTCGCGCGATGCGGCGACCGCCGCCAGCGGGTGCTCGGGTGCCACGGCGCAGAACGTGACGCCCATGATCGTATCGGCGCGCGTCGTGAAGACGTACATGCGGCCGTCGCCGACGAGCTTGCCGCTCGCATCCTGGATATCGTGCGTGAACGCGAAGCGCACGCCGAGGCTCTTGCCGATCCAGTTTGCCTGCATCGTCTTCACGCGCTCGGGCCAGCCGGGCATCCTGTCGAGGCAGCTCAGGAGCTCCTCGGCGTAGTCGGTGATCTTGAGGTAGTAGCCGGGAATCTCGCGCTTCTCGACCGGGGCGCCGGTTCGCCAACCACGCCCGTCGATCACCTGCTCGTTGGCGAGCACGGTCTGGTCGACCGGGTCCCAGTTGACGACCTGCGTCCTGCGGTAAGCGACGCCGCGCTCGAGCATCTTCAGGAAGAACCACTGGTTCCAGCGGTAGTACGACGGGTCGCAGACCGCGATCTCGCGCGACCAGTCGATCGCGAGCCCCAGCGATTGCATCTGCCGCTTCATCGTCGCGATGTTCTCGCGCGTCCACTTCGCGGGCGCAACGCCGTTCTTCATCGCCGCGTTCTCGGCCGGCAACCCGAACGCGTCCCAGCCCATCGGCATCAGCGGGTTCATCCCCCGCATGCGCAACTGCCGGTACATCATGTCGTTGATGGTGTAGTTGCGCACGTGCCCCATGTGCAGCGCGCCCGACGGATAGGGCAGCATCGACACGCAGTAGTACTTCGGCCGGTCGGTGCGCTCGCGCATGCGATACACGTCGCCGGCGTTCCACGTGGCCTGCGCGGCCGCTTCGATATCGCGATGGTTAAAGGGCGTCATAAGCCTTTGATTATAGCGACGCAAGAATAGGGACGTACCCCATTACAAGGCCTGGCACCTTTTCTCAAGCCAGCAGCACCCATACGCCGAGCCCCGCGAACAGCGCGGCTGCGGCGATGCGCACCGCGCGAAATGGAATGCGCGCGGCAGCCGCACGGCCGAGGAAGACGGTGGGAACGTTCACGACCATCATGCCGAGCGTCGTGCCGATCACGACCGCTGCCAGCGAATCGAAGCGCGCCGCCAGCATCACCGTCGCGATCTGCGTCTTGTCGCCGATCTCCGCCAGGAAGAACGCGACCGTCGTCACCCCGAACACGCCCCAGCGCGTGGACGGGGGCGTCTCGTCCTCGTCGAGCTTGTCGGGCTTGAGCGCCCAGGCAGCCACCGCGAAGAACGAGATCGCGAGCAGCCACTTCAGGATGTTTTCCGGGACGGCGCTGCGCACCCAGGCGCCGACCCAGCCGGCGATCGTGTGGTTGAGCAGGGTGGCGACGAAGATCCCGGCGACGATCGGCCATGGCTTGGGGTAGCGGGCGGCCAAGACGAGGGCAGGAGCTGCGTCTTGTCGCCGAGTTCGCCCAAGGCGACGACCGCGATCGATACGAGGAGGGCTTCCGACAAGGGCGGGGGCGGCGGCGGCCGGCCCATGCTAATGTCATAGCCTGGCAGGCTATGACATTAGCATGGGCCGGCCGCCGCCGCCCCGCCCTGTTGGAAGCCCTCCTCGTATCGATCGCGGTCGTCCGCCTTGACAACTCGGCAATAAGACGCAGCTCCCTAGCCCTCGTCTTGGCCGCCCGCTACCCCAGGCCATGGCCCAATCGTCACCGGGATCTTCCGTCGCCACCCTGCTCGAACCACACGATCGCCGGCTGGGTCGGCGCGTGGGTGCGCAGCGCGGTTCCGAAACGTGCTGAAGTGGCTGCTCGCGATCTCGTTCTCTTTCGCGGTGGCTGCCTGGGCACTCGAGCCCGACAGACGACGAGGAGGAGACGCCTCCGTCCACGCGCTGGGCGTGTTCGGGTGACGACGATCGCGTTCTTCCTCGCGGAGATCGGCGACAAGAATCGCGACACTGTGATGCTGGCGGCACACTTCCGAATCGCTGGCAGCGGTCGTGGTCGGCACGACGTTGGGCATGATGGTCGTGAACGTTCCCACCGTCTTCCTCGGCCGTGCGGCTGCCGCGCCCATTCCCATTTCGCGCAGTGCGCATTGCCGTTCCGCGGGGCTCAGCATATGGGTGCTGTTGGCTTGAGAAAAGGTGCGCGGCCTAATGGGGTACGTCCCTCCTCCTTGCGTCGCTATAATCAAAGGCTTATGACGCCCTTTAACCATCGCGATATCGAAGCACGGCACGCAGGCCACGTGGAACACCGCGACGTGTATCGCATGCGCGAGCGCCCCACCGGCCCAAGTACTACGCGTGCTCGATGCTGCCTACCCCTCGGGCGCGCTGCCCATGGGCCACGTGCGCAACTACACCATCGACGACGATGTACCGGCGTGCGCGCAGGGGATGAACCCGCTCATCCCGATGGGCTGGGACGCGTTCGGCTTGCCGGCCGAGAACGAGGCGATCAAGAACGGGATCGCCGCCCCGCGAGTGGACGCTCGCGAACATCGCGACGATGAAGGCGCAGATCCACTCCTTGGGCGTCCGCTACGACTGGTCGCGGAAGTCACGACGTGCGTGCCCGACGTACTACCGGTGGAACCAGTGGTTCTTCCTGAAGATGTTCGAGCGCGGCCTCGCCTACCGCAAAAAGCAGGCCGTCAACTGGTGTCCGTCGTGCCACACCGTCCTCGCCAACGAGCAGGTGCCGAGGGCGCGCGCTGGCGATCGCGGCGGCTCGGCGGTCGACCAGCGCGAGACTCGAGCAGTGGTTCCTGAAGATCACCGACTACGCGGAGGAGCTCCTCGAGGGCCTCGACACGCTCAGCACGCTGGCCCGAGAAGGTGCGCACGATGCAGCGCAACTGGATCGGCGCGCCTCGGCGTGCGTTGCGTCCGACCTCGATTTCGCGATCCCGTCTCTCGGCGAGACGTCGCGTCTTCACGACGCGCCCGACACGTCTTCGGCGCGACGGTGCTCGCCTGGCGCCCGAGCACCCGCTCGTCGCCGCGCCTCATCGCGAACCATCCGGAACGCGCGGAGCTCGGGGCGTGGGTCGCGAGCATCGGGAGCGCCTGACCCGCGAGGCCGACTCGGGCGCATGAGAAGCACGGACGTGACACGGGCCTCTCCGCCGTCAACCCGTTCACGGGAGACCCCGTGCCCGTCTGGCTCGCGCAATTTCGTCGCTCGCGAACTACGGCACCGGCGCGCTCATGGGCGTGCCCGCGCACGACGAACGGGACTACGAGTTCGCGGCGAAGTACGGCATCCCGATCGGTCGAGCGCCGTCGAAGCGGCCCGCCGACGCGACCTCGGAGCCGTGCTCGGACGAGGAGCGGGGCGCTGCGTCGATTCCGGGCCGTTCACGGGGCTCGAGACCGGACCCGCGCGCGAGGCGATCGCGAACGCGACCTCCGAGCACGGGATCGGCGGGAAGCGCACGCGCTATCGCCTGCGCGACTGGCTCATCTCGCGCCAGCGCTACTGGGGACTCCGATCCCGATGGTCCTCTGCGAGAAGGACGGCTGCGTGCCGGTGCCGGAGACCGAGCTGCCCGTGCGCCTCCCCGAGGACGCGTCCCGGGGAAGGGCAGCCCGCTCGAAAAGGTCGCCCGTTCCTCGACACGACCTGTCCGAAGTGCGGCGAGCCCGCGAAGCGCGAGACGGACACCATGGACACGTTCGTCGACTCGTCCTGGTATTACCTGCGATACCGTCGATCCGAACGCGGTGACGATGATCGACGCGCGCGGCGCGCTGGGTGCCGATGACCAGTACGTCGGCGGCATCGAGCACGCGATCCTGCACCTCCTCTATGCGCGGTTCTGGACCAAGGTCATGCGCGACATGGGCATCGTGAAGAACGACACGCCGGTGACGCGACTCTTTCACGCAGGGCATGCTGCTCAACCACATCTACTTCCGCAACGGACAGGATGCCGACTACATTCCACCGGAGGAAGTGAAGGGGAAGGCGAAGCCGCGGTGTGGAAGCACGACGGCAAGCCCGTCGAGTACGGCGGCGTCGGCAAGATGGGCAAGTCAAGCGCCAACGGCGTCGACCCACAAACGTGGTGGAGCAAGTACGGCGCGGACACGGCGCGCCTGTACACGTAGTGTTCCACCGGCAAGCCCGAGGATTCCGCGGTGGTGCACCGGGGGTCGGCCCTATCGATTCCTGCGCCGCCTGTGGACGTTCGCGCGACACACCGGCAGCATCAAGGCGGCGGAGCAGAACTTCGATTACCGTGATGCGGACGACTGGATCAAGAAAGCGCGCCGCGAGCTGCACAAGACGCTCAAGCAGGCGAACGACAATTACGATCGCCTGCACTACAACACGGTCGTCTCGGCGGGCATGATCATGCTGAACGAGCTGGAAGCGCTGTCGAGCGCGAGCGGCGCCGACGCGTTGCGTCGCAAAGGACTCTCGCTGCTCCTGCGCATCCTCTACCCGGGTGCGCCACCTGTGGTGTCGGGTTCAGCGGACGGCATGGGCGATCTCATCGAGGCGCCTTGGCCGGAAGTCGACCCGAAGGCGCTCGTCACCGACACCATCGAGCTCGTGCTCAGGTCAACGGCAAGGTGCGCGGCAAGATCGTCGTGCCGTGGAGTTTCGCAGGGCGACATCGAAAAGCTGCACGCACGAGTCCGGAAGTCGCGAGGCACGCCAACGGCGCACCGGCGAAGAAAGTGATCGTGGCTCCGGGACGACTCGTCAATGTCGTGGTGTAGAGCCCTCGTCGCGGCCGTCGTGGCGGCATCGCTCGCAAGCTGCGGTTTCCACCTGCGCGGCGACGCGGCGTTCCCGTTCTCGTCGATTTACGTGGACGCTGCAGTCGTCGCCTCCGATGTCCGAGCAACTCCATGCGCAACCTGTCGTCGAGCACCACGAAGGTCGTGGAAACCGCCGCGAACGCGGAGGTCGTGCTCGCCGTACCCGTCGTCGTCGACGACAAGGACGTGCTCTCGCTGTCCTCCGGCGGTGCCGTGCGCGAGTACCAGCTCAAGCGGGTCGCGTTCCGCCTGCACGGCAAGGACGGCCTCGATTGGATACCAGCCGCGATCGTCGTGCGCCGGTACGGAACGAGACGCAGATGCTCGCGCGCGACTTGCAGGAGCAGCGCCTCCTCCGCGAGATGCAGACGGACGCCGTCCGGCGGCTCGTGAGCGGTTCCCAGACGGCCAAGAAGCCCGCCTAAGCCCGCGTTTACTTCTTGAGCATTGCCGCGTGGCCCGCGGCCATCTCTTTGAGGCGTCAGCGCGCCGTCGTGTAATTGGCGTCCATCTTGTCGAACATCGCGCGCGAGGCGTGTGCATGCTCGGCCGCGGGTCGGTCATGCCGTCGCCGTCCTGATCCACTCCTTGATCTTCTCGGCCGCGGACAATTCGTCCTTGGCGGCGTCGCCACCGGCGATCAGCAGTGCGCGGCTTCCATCTCCGCCGCGGTCACCTTGCCGTCGCGATCGTCCGTCTTTCCCGAACATGCTTCGCGCGCCCGCGGCGTGCTCTTCCGGTACCATCGCTGTTCGAATCCATCGCCTTCAATTGAGTGGCCGCTGCCGCGACCACGGGCTGCGCCGACGCGCTCGACCAGAACGAGCACCGCCGACAATGCAACCAACGCGTAGTGTGCCTTTGCATTCATGGCAAACTCTCCGGTAGCCCCGTGCGCTCACTATAGGAGCAGGTGCGTCGCGGGCGCTGCCGGCCGCGTCCGAAACGACTGTCGGCAAGCGCCGACGCGCAACCCGTACAATCCGGAAGCCATGCAAATCCGCCTGGAACAACTGCCGCAAAACTGAAGGACAGGGCTCAGCCCCTCTACGTCGTGCATGGCGACGAGCCGCTTCTCGCGCAGGCTACGGGGATGCGATTCGCGCCGCGGCCCGTGCAGCCGGCGCCGCCGATGCTCGAGAAGTCCTCGTGGTCGAGCCAGGCTTCAAGTGGGATGCGTTCCTCGGCGCCGATGCGAACGGGAAAGCTGTGTTCGGCAATCGCGAGTCGTCGACCTTCGGATCCCATCGGGAAAACCCGGCATCGAAGGCGCCAAGGCCCTCGCCGCCTACGCCGCAATCCGAACCCGACAACATCACGCTCGTTTCGTTCTGGCGTCGATCGCGCGACGCAGTCGTCGGATTGGTTCTCGGCACTTGCCGAGAACAGCAAGATTGCGGTCTACCCGAATAGAGCGCGACGGGGCCCTCCCTCAGTGGATCGCGGCGCGCCTCGCGCGCCAGAAGCAACGCGCGTCGCGCGAGACGCTCGCGTTCCTCGCGGATGTGTGCGAAGGCAATCTGCTCGCCGCCCGGCAGGAGATCGAAAAGCTCGCGCTCCTGCTGCCGGAGGGCGACCTCGACCACGCCGCGGTCGCCGGCCGTCGCCGACGTGGCGCGATTCGACGTCTTCGAGCTATCGGAGGCTTGGCTCGCCGGCGACGCCTCCGCGTGTCGTGCGCATCCTGCATGCGCTGCAGGCGGAAGGCGATGCGCCGACGCTGCTGATCTGGCAACTCTCGGAGGACGTGCACGCGGATCCGCGACGGTCGCCGCCGCGATGGTTCGCAACGGCACGCCCGTTTCGGCGGCGGTGCGCAATGCGCGCGTGTGGGGCAAGCGGCGGGCCGCGGAACGCGCGGTGTCGCGTGTAGCGCCCTCGACGATCGCATCGCTCCTCGTCGCGCTTGCGCGGCTCGATGCCCTCGCCAAAGGCATTGGCATCGGCAATCCGTGGACGACGCTCGAGACGGTCACCCTC
>CAVPRK010000013.1:0-188297 GCA_963707815.1 uncultured beta proteobacterium | reverse complement strand
ATTCTTACCGCGGCCGAGCGTGCGCACGCCTCGCGCGCGATGTTCGACAAGATGGACGCCAATTACGACGGCGCGCTGACGCCTCAAGAGATGGCCGCGGGCCACGCGGCAATGCTCAAGAAGTAAACGCGGGCTTAGGCGGGCTTCTTGGCGGTCTGGAGCCGCCGCATGAGCTGCTGGACGGCGTCCGTCTGCATCTCGCGCAGCAGGCGCTGCTCCTGCAAGTCGCGCGCGAGCACCTGCGGTCTCGTTGAACGTATAGGAGCGGCGCACGACGATCTCGCCGGCCGGCATCCAATCGAGCCCGTCCTTGCCGTGCAGGCGGAACGCGACGCGCTTGACGAGCTGGTACTCGCGCACCGCGCCGCCGGAGGACAGCGAGAGCACGTCCTTGTCGTCGACGACACGGGCACGGCGAGCACGACCTCCGCGTTCGCGGCGGTTTCCACGACCTTCGTGGTGCTCGACGACAGGTTGCGCGCGAGCTCGGCCGACATCGGAGGCGACGACGGCACGTTCACGTAAATCGACGAGAACGGGAACGCCGCGTCGCCGCGCAACTGGAAGCCGCAGCTCGCGAGCGATGCCGCCAGGACGGCCGCGACGAGGGCATCTACACCACGACATTGACGAGCCGTCCCGGAACCACGATCACTTTCTTCGCCGGTGCGCCGTTGGCGTGCCTCGCGACTTCCGGACTCGTGCGTGCAACGCCTTCGATGTCGCCCTGCGAGGCGTTCGACGGCACCACGATCTTGCCGCGCACCTTGCCGTTGACCTGGAGCACGAGCTCGATGGTGTCGGTGACGAGCGCGCGCGAGTCGACTTCCGGCCACGGCGCGTCGATGAGATCGCCGATGCCGTCCGCGAACCCGAGGTCGCGCCACAACAGCCACGTCGTGTGCGGCACCACCGGGTAGAGGATGCGCAGGAGCAGCGAGAGTCCTTCGCGACGCAACGCGTCGGCGCCGCTCGCGCTCCGGCAGCGCTTCCAGCTCGTTCAGCGACTTGATCATGCCCGCCGAAACGACCGTGTTGTAGTGCAGGCGATCGTAATCGTCGTTCGCCTGCTTGAGCGTCTTGTGCAGCTCGCGGCGCGCCTTTCTTGATCGAGTCGTCCGCATCACGGTAATCGAAGCTTCCGCCCGCCGCCTTGATGCTGCCGGCGTGCGTTTGCGCGAAGGTCCACAGGCGGCGCAGGAATCGATAGGCCCCCTCGACCCCCGTGTCGGACCATACCGCGGAATCCTCGGGCTTGCCGGCGAACATGATGTACAGGCGCGCCGTGTCCGCGCCGTACTTGTCGATCAGCGTTTGCGGGTCGACGCCGTTGCGCTCGGACTTGCCCATCTTGCCGACGCCGCCGTACTCGACGGGCTTGCCGTCGTGCTTCCACACCGCGGCTTCGCATTCCCCTTCCACTTCCTCCGGTGGAATGTAGTCGACCCCGCCCTTCTCGTTGCGCCGGAAGTAGATGTGGTTGAGCAGCATGCCCTGCGTGAGGAGGCGCGTGAACGGCTCGTCGCACTTGACGAGTCCCATGTCGCGCATGACCTTGGTCCAGAAGCGCGCGTAGAGAAGGTGCAGGATCGCGTGCTCGATGCCGCCGATGTACTGGTCCATCGGCATCCAGTAGTCGTTGCGCGCGTCGACCATCGTCGGCGCGTCCGGACACGTGTAGCGCATGTAGTACCAGGACGAGTCGACGAAAGTGTCCATGGTGTCCGTCTCGCGCTGCGCGGGCTTGCCGCACGAGGGGCAGGGCACGTCGAGGAAATCCGGTCGCTTCGCGAGCGGGCTGCCGCTGCCGTCCGGGACGCAGTCCTCGGGCAGCACGACCGGCAGGTCCTTCTCGGGGACCGGAACGGCGCCGCACGCGTCGCAATGGATGATCGGGATCGGCGTGCCCCAGTAGCGCTGGCGCGAGATGCTCCAGTCGCGCAGGCGATAGGTCGTGCGCTTCTCGCCGAGCCCCTTGGCTTCGAGGTCCCGCGCGACGGCGTCGACCGCATCCTCGTACTTCAACTCGTCGTACTTGATGGAAAAGACGCAGCGCCCGCGCTCCTTGTCCGCGTACCAGGGCTGCCAGAAGTCCGTCGTGAAGTCCTCGTCCTCGACGGAGATCACCTGCTTGATGGGCAAGCCGTACTTCTTCGCGAACGCGAAGTCGCGTTCGTCGTGCGCCGGCACGCCCATCACGGCGCCGTCGCCGTACGCCATGAGCACGTAATTGCCGATCCACACTTCGACGGGGTCTTCCGTGATCGGGTGGCGCACGAAGAGGCCCGTCGGCACGCCCTGCTTTTCCATCGTCGCGAGGTCGGCCTCGATCACCGATCCCCGCTTGCACTCGTTTACGAACGCGGCGATCCTGGGGTCGCGCGATGCGGCGACCGCCGCGAGCGGGTGCTCGGGTGCCACGGCGCAGAACGTGACGCCCATGATCGTATCGGCGCGCGTCGTGAAGACGTACATGCGGCCGTCGCCGACGAGCTTGCCGCTCGCATCCTGGATATCGTGCGTGAACGCGAAGCGCACGCCGAGGCTCTTGCCGATCCAGTTTGCCTGCATCGTCTTCACGCGCTCGGGCCAGCCGGGCATCCTGTCGAGGCAGCTCAGGAGCTCCTCGGCGTAGTCGGTGATCTTGAGGTAGTAGCCGGGAATCTCGCGCTTCTCGACCGGGGCGCCGGTTCGCCAGCCGCGCCCGTCGATCACTTGCTCGTTGGCGAGCACGGTCTGGTCGACCGGGTCCCAGTTGACGACCTGCGTCCTGCGGTAAGCGACGCCGCGCTCGAGCATCTTCAGGAAGAACCACTGGTTCCAGCGGTAGTACGACGGATCGCAGACCGCGATCTCGCGCGACCAGTCGATCGCGAGCCCCAGCGATTGCATCTGCCGCTTCATCGTCGCGATGTTCTCGCGCGTCCACTTCGCGGGCGCGACACCGTTCTTCATCGCCGCGTTCTCGGCCGGCAACCCGAACGCGTCCCATCCCATCGGCATCAGCGGGTTCATCCCCCGCATGCGCAACTGCCGGTACATCATGTCGTTGATGGTGTAGTTGCGCACGTGCCCCATGTGCAGCGCGCCCGACGGATAGGGCAGCATCGACACGCAGTAGTACTTCGGCCGGTCGGTGCGCTCGCGCATGCGATACACGTCGCCGGCGTTCCACGTGGCCTGCGCGGCCGCTTCGATATCGCGATGGTTAAAGGGCGTCATAAGCCTTTGATTATAGCGACGCAAGGATAGGGACGTACCCCATTACAAGGCCCGGCACCTTTTCTCAAGCCAACAGCACCCATACGCCGAGCCCCGCGAACAGCGCGGCTGCGGCAATGCGCACCGCGCGAAATGGAATGCGCGCGGCAGCCGCACGGCCGAGGAAGACGGTGGGAACGTTCACGACCATCATGCCCAGCGTCGTGCCGACCACGACCGCTGCCAGCGATTCGAAGCGCGCCGCCAGCATCACTGTCGCGATCTGCGTCTTGTCGCCGATCTCCGCGAGGAAGAACGCGATCGTCGTCACCCCGAACACGCCCCAGCGCGTGGACGGAGGCGTCTCCTCCTCGTCGAGCTTGTCGGGCTTGAGTGCCCAGGCAGCCACCGCGAAGAACGAGATCGCGAGCAGCCACTTCAGGATGTTTTCCGGAACGGCGCTGCGCACCCACGCGCCGACCCAGCCGGCGATCGTGTGGTTGAGCAGGGTGGCGACGAAGATCCCGGCGACGATCGGCCATGGCCTGGGGTAGCGGGCGGCCAGAGACGAGGGCTAGGAGCTGCGTCTTATCGCCGAGTTCGCCCAAGGCGACGACCGCGATCGATACGAGGAGGGCTTCCAACAAGGGCGGGGGCGGCGGCGGCCGGCCCATGCTAATGTCATAGCCTGGAACCGCCTGGCGGGAAAAGCGATAATTCTAGCTTTTGCCGGGAACCCGCCGGGAAGCCGCGCAACCCAAGGGCTGTTGGCCCTACTACATGCCCAGAACATCCATGCTCCGCCCGCTTTTCCTCCTGCTCGCGCTTGCCGCGACCGCGGCTGCGGCCGCGCCGGTCAAGACGCAGCACGTCGAGGCCGAGCTCGTGTCGGAGAAGACGGCCTTCGTCCCGGGCGCGGCGACGACGGTGGCGTTGCGGCTCAAGATGGCCGACGGCTGGCACACGTACTGGCAGAACCCTGGCGACAGCGGACTGCCTACGACGATTGCCTGGACATTGCCGCCGGGGGTCACGGCAGGCCCGATTCAATGGCCGGCGCCGCACGCGTTGCCGGCAGGGCCCCTCGTGAACTACGGGTACGAAGGCGAAGTCCTGCTTCTCACGGACGTGCAAGTGCCCGCGGACGCGCCGGTCGGGCAACCGATCGCGCTCAAGGCGAAGGCCGAATGGCTCGTATGCCGCGAGACGTGCATCCCGGAGGAGGCCGCACTCGACCTCGAGATTCCCGTCGCTCCACGCGCCGATCCTTATCCGCAATGGGGCAAGGCGATCGCCACGACCAGGGACGCGCTGCCGCGCCCGTTGCCCGGGTGGCTGGTCGCCGCCAAGGGCGACGGTCCGAAGGTCCTGTTGACGCTCACGGCACCGGCCGGTGCGGCGACCGCCGGCCAAGGTCCACTTCTTCCCCTACCAGGAGGGGCGCATCGAGCCCTCCGGCAAGCAGACCTTCGTGCGCGACAGCAACGGAACGTTCACGATGACGCTGCCCGTCGCCAACCAGCTCGCGCCCGGATTCACGCAAGTCGCCGGTGTGCTCGCGTCATCGTCCGGATTCGCGGGTGTGGGCGCTCAGGTCCGCGCGATCGCGCTCGACGCGCCATTGGTCGGCGCGGTCACGGCCGGACCGAAGCCCGTTGCGGGTGCTGCTCCCGCGCTCAACGTGGCACCCGCGCAGGCCGCGGAGTCGCTTTGGCTCGTGCAAGCGCTCTTGCTCGCGTTCGTCGGCGGGCTCGTGCTGAACCTCATGCCTTGCGTGTTCCCGGTGCTCTCGCTGAAGGCGCTGTCGCTCACCAAGCCCGGCCACGGCAACAGGAAGCACTTGCGCCTCGAAGGCTTGAGCTTCGGCGCGGGCGTGATCTTCACCTTCCTCGCGCTGGCGGGAGCCCTGCTCGCGTTCCGTGCGGCGGGCGAGCAATTCGGATGGGGCTTCCAGCTCCAGTCGCCGGCGGTGGTGACGAGCCTTGCCATCCTGTTCTTCGTGCTGGCGCTCAACCTGTCGGGCGTCTTCGAGTTCGCCACCCTCGTGCCATCGTCGGCGGCAGGATGGACGGCGCACAACCAATACGCGAATGCCGCGCTGTCTGGCGTGCTGGCGGTCGTGATCGCGTCTCCATGCACCGCGCCGTTCATGGGCGCGGCGCTCGGGTACGCGCTCTCACAGCCGGCCGCGCTCACGCTCGCTCGTGTTCGCGGCGCTTGGCCTCGGCATGGCGTTGCCGTTCGTGTTGCTCACCTGGTTCCCGGGATGGCGCAAGGTGCTGTCCGCGTCCGGGCGCGTGGATGGAGCGCCTCAAGCAGTTCCTCGCGTTCCCGCTTTACGCGACCGTTGCGTGGCTCGTATGGGTGCTCGGTGCGCAAGTCGACAACGATGCCGTCGTACGCCTGCTGGTGGCGCTCGTCGTGCTGTCGTTCGCGCTGTGGGCCTGGCGTGCGTATCGCGGCGGCGGCGCGCGGATGTTCTCGGTCGCAGCACTGCTCGGCCTCGTCGGCGTGGCCGTCGTCGCGTGGCCGCTGTTTGTCGCGCCGACCGAGGTGCAGGCGTCCGTGCAGGCGAAGCCGACGTCGGCCGCGAACGATCCCTGGCAGCCGTTCACTCCCGCGCTGGTGACGGAGCTGTCGGCGAGCAAGGCCGTCTTCGTCGATTTCACGGCCGCGTGGTGCGTGACCTGCCAGGTCAACAAGAAGCTCGTGCTGAGCGATGCCGACGTGAAGAAGGCCTTTGCCGACCGTGGCGTCGAACTCGTGCGCGCCGACTGGACGCGTCGCGACCCGACGATCACGCAAGCGCTCGCGGCTCTCGGCCGGCAGGGCGTTCCGGTGTATGTTCTCTATCGCCCGGGCAAGGAGCCGCTGCTCCTGCCCGAGGTGCTGCAACGCCAGACCGTGCTCGACGCGCTGGCGACCATCTAGCGAGGTGCCATGTTGCTGCGTTCATCGATCGCTCTGTCCTTTCGCTCTCGTTGGCCGCGGGTCGGCGCTCGCCGTCACTGCGGGAACCGCCGCGCCCGACTTCTCCGTCGCCGACTCCAACGGCAAGACCGTCAAGCTCTCGGACTACAAGGGCAAGTTCGTCGTGCTCGAGTGGACGAACCCCGAATGCCCGTTCGTGCGCGCGCAGTACGGCGCCGACGCGATGCAGGCGCTGCAGAAGGATGCCTCCGGCAAGGACGTCGTCTGGCTCACGGTCAACTCGACCAACAAGTCGAGCAGCGAGTACAAGACGGGTCGCGCAGATGAACGCGTGGATGAAGGAACGCAACGCGGCGCAGAGGGCGATCCTGATCGACGCCACCAGCGACGCCGGCCGTGCATACGACGCCAAGACCACGCCGCACATGTTCGTGATCGATCCGGCCGGGAAGATCGTGTACGCGGGCGCGATCGACGACAAGCGCAGCGCGCGCGAGTCCGACCGCAAGACGGCGAACAACTACGTGCGCGCGGCGCTCAGCGAAACGCTCGCCGGCAAGCCGGTGACCGTCGCGAGCACCACGCCGTACGGCTGCTCGGTCAAGTACTGAGCCTTCCGCTCGATCTTTCAGGCGATGTCGCTGCCGCGCTGGGCGCGCGGCAGCCGGTGGTCGCGCTCGAGTCCACCATCATCAGCCACGGCATGCCGTGGCCGCACAACCTCGAAACCGCGCTGCAACTCGAAGCGGATGTGCGCAACGAGGGCTGCGTCCCGGCGACGATCGCGATCGTCGAGGGACGGCTGAAAGCAGGGCTCGGACGCGAAGAGATCGAGCGCCTCGCGCGTGATGGTTCGAATGTCGCGAAAGTCAGCCGGCGCGATCTGCCGATCGCAATCGCGCGCGGCGGCACCGGCGCCACGACCGTCGCCGCGACGATGATCGTCGCGGCACTTGCGGGCATTCGCGTTTTCGCGACCGGCGGCATCGGCGGCGTGCATCGGGGAGCGCAAGCGAGCTTCGACATCTCCGCGGACTTGCAGGAGCTCGCGCGCACGTCGGTCGCGGTCGTGTGCGCCGGCGCGAAAGCCGTGCTCGACCTGCGCCTCACGCTCGAGTACCTCGAAACGCACGGCGTGCCCGTCATCGGGTTCGGCACCGACCGGCTGCCCGCGTTCTGGAGCCGCGACAGCGGGCTCGGGGTGGATGCGCGCGCCGACACGCCCGCCGACGTTGCGCGCCTGATGCACGCCAAGTGGGTGGTAGGGTTGACCGGCGGGATCGTGATCGCGAACCCGATTCCCGAGCGTTTCGAGCTTCCGCGTGCGCGCGTCGAAGATGCGATCGAGCGAGCGTTGCAGGAGGCCGGCGCGCAGCATATCGCGGGCAAGGCGGTGACGCCGTTCCTGCTCGCCCGCGTCAACGCGTTGACCGGAGGCGACAGCCTCGAGGCCAACGTCGCGCTGGTGCGCAACAACGCGGTCCTTGCGGCGCGAGTCGCGGCGGCGTACGCCGCTTACTGACTCCGTCCGAGCAGTCCCGAGTCCACGATGTGCGCAACGCAATCGTGCACGTGCTTGCGGAGCATGGCCTGCGCGGCGACGGCGTTGCGCGCAAGCGCATGCGCGAGCAGGCTTGCATGCTCCGCGGACGCCACTTCGCCCCGATACAGGCCCGCCACCATCTGATAGCGCAGGTACTTGTCGTAGACCGCGCGGTGGGTTTCGAGCAGCACGTCCGACCCGCACGCCGACACGAGGGCGTGATGGAACTCGAAATCGTAGCGCTTCCAGGTCTCGGCTGCCGAGCGGTCGCCGCCCGCCATGCGCCGTTCCATCGACGCGAGCTTGTGGTGGGCCGCGACCACGCGGCCCTCCCAGTCGACGTCGCCCGCGGCAAACGACGCCTGCATCGCGTGGCACTCCAGCAGCACGCGCATGGAAGCCAGCTGCTCGAGATTCGCGGCGGATACGGGCGCCACCTCGAAGCCACGCCCACCCTCGGCGAGGACCAGCCCTTCCGTGGCCAGGCGGTTGAGGATCTCGCGCAGCGTGCCGACGCTCGTGCCGTACTGCTCGCGCAGCCGCTCGAGCGTCAGGCGCTGCCCCGGCTCCAAACGCGCGAACACGATGTCGGACCGGAGCCGGACGTAGGTCTTGTCGCCTTGGGTGGTAGTGGCAAGCTCTGCCTGGAACATCGGGGCATCTGACGATTACTGGATTGTCCGATTGTAACCGGATCGTTGTATATTGCGCGTTCACAAAATAGGAGGGGGTATGAACCAGCCGATGAATCGCAGGACGCTTCTCAAGTCCGGGCTTGCCTTGGCCGCCGCAGGCGCTGCCGGCTCGCGTGCGTGGGCGCAGGACAAGCCGAAGCTGCGTTTCGCAGCGGTGTTCTCGGACAAGGACATCCGCGCGGACATGATGAAGGTCTTCGCCAAGGAGATCGAGGCCGACTACACGGTCGAGACGTTCCTCGGCGGCTCGTTGTTCAAGCAGGGGACCGAGCTGGTCGCGATTCAGCGCGACAACCTCGAAATGGGGAACATTGCACCACAGGATATTTCGAAACAGATCCCGGCGTGGTCGATCCTGACGTCGGCCTACCTGTTCCGCGACGCGAATCACCTGAACGCCTTTTTCGCGAGCGACCTCGGCGCGCAAATGAAGAAGATGGTCGAGGACGAGGTCAAGGTCAAGATCCTCGGGCCGACGTTCTTCGGCACCCGGCAGGTCGGATTGAAGCCCAAGAAAAAGATCAGCAAACCGGAGGATCTCGCGGGGATCAAGCTGCGGATGCCCCCCGGCGACGCCTGGCAACTCCTGGGCCGCTCGATCGGCGCCAACCCCACGCCGATGGCCTACGCCGAAACGTACACGGGCCTGCAGACTGGTGCGATCGACGGCCAGGACAACCCGTTGCCCAACGTGCAGAACATGAAGTTCTACGAGGTGATGTCGCAGATCGTGCTGACGTCGCACCTCGTCGGATTCGACCTGCTCACCGTCAACATGAAGACGTGGAGCGGCATGAACGCCGGGAAGCAGAAAGCCTTCCAATCCGCCGCCGACAAGGCCATCGCATGGAGCACCGCCGAGCACCTGAAGAAGGAGGCGGAACTCGCGGACGGCTTCAAGAAACAGGGCCTCGAGGTGTACACGCCGGACGTAAATGCGTTCCGCACCTACGCGCAAAAGATTTACCTGGCAAGCGACGAGGCCAAGGCGTGGCCGCCGGGACTGCTCGAGAAGATCAACGCGCTGAAGACGTAATCGCACTGCGCGGGCCGCAGCGACGGCCCGCGCTCTCATCCGGTCGTCTCGAGTGATGAGAGCCCGCCCAACGGGCGCGTGATCAACAGGTCCGGGGAGGACCGGAGAACGCCATGAGCAAGACTGTAGCCACGGCGGTCGCCTGGATGAGGCGCCGCGCCGAAAACGTCGTCGCCGGCTTGCTCGGCGTGATGTTCGTCGCGTTCATCATTCAAATCGTCTTCCGGTACTTCTTCAATTTTCCGATCGGCTGGACATCGGAGCTGTCCGTTGTGACCTGGCTGTACATGGTGCTCCTCGGTTCTGCGTTCTGGCTCAAGGAAACGGAGGAGGTCAGGTTCGACCTCATTTCGGGCAAGTTGGGGCCTCGCGGAAGGCGCGCAATCGGTCTCATCGTCGCGATCGTCGCCGTCGTCCTGTTCGGGATGGCGCTGCCAGCCACCTTGAAGTACGTCGCGTTCATGAAGGTCGAGAGCAGTTCCTACCTCAAGATCCGCCTCGACGTCCTGTACTCGGTTTACGTTGTGTTCGCCGTCGCCATCATCGTCCGCTATCTCTGGGCGATCGTGAGCCTGCTTCGCGGCGAGGCGCCGGAAGAGGCCGACATCACCAAGGCGACCTCCGGGCTATGAACCTGACCAGCCCGTTTGCGTTTGCGCTCTACGCCATCGTCGGGTTGAGCCTGATCGGACTGCCGGTCGCCTACGCGATGATCGGCGGCTCCATTCTCTGGCTGTTCCTGTCGGGCATCGACATGGGGACCGCGGCCGAGCAATTGCTGAACGGCATGATGGCAAGCCAGCTGCTGCTGGCAATCCCGCTGTTCATCCTTGCCGCCGAGTTCATGAACACCGGCAGCATCATGGACAGGCTGCTGCACTTCTGCAATGCCATCGTCGGGCGCTTCCGGGGCGGATTGGCGCAGGTCAACGTCGTGCAGAGCATCATCTTCGCGAGCATGTCGGGCTCCGCGCTCGCCGATGCCGCGGCGTCGGGCAAGATCATGCAGTCGATGATGACGCGCGACGGCAAGTATCCAGCTGCGTTCGCCGCGGCGTTGACGTGCGTGTCGTCCGTCATCGGGCCGATCATCCCGCCCTCGATCCCGCTGGTGCTCTACGCACTGATCTCGGACACGTCGGTCGGGTATCTCTTCCTTGGCGGCGTGATTCCGGGCCTGCTGCTCGCAGCCGTCCAGAGCGGCCTGATCGCGGCCGTTGCCAAGCGCCGCCACTTTCCGGTCGAGCTGCGCGTCCCGATGCGCGAGCTGCCTCTCATCACCTGGCAGGCGATGCCGGCGCTCATGATGCCGGTGATCCTGCTCGGGTGCATGTGGTCGGGGATTACCACGCCCACCGAGGCGGCCGCGGTCGCCGCCCTCTACGCGTTGCTGCTCTCCGTATTGCTGTACCGGAGCGTTCGACTGAAGGACGTCTACGCCTCGCTGGTGTCAAGCGCGCGCGTCACGGTGTCGATCGGCATGCTGATCGCCGGCGCCATGGTGTTCAACTACGTCATCACGGCGGAGAACATCCCGAAGACGCTGAGCGCGATGCTGAAAGCCCGCGAGTTGTCGCCGCTCGTGTTCCTGCTGGCGGTGAACATGCTGCTCCTGATCCTCGGCTGCTTCCTCGAGGGGACGACGATCATCCTGGTGATACTCCCGGTGCTCATCCCGACCGCGCAGGCACTGGGCATCGACCTCGTGCACTTCGGCCTGATCTGCGTGATCAACATCATGATCGGGCTCGTCACGCCGCCGTATGGGCTGCTGCTCTTCATGATGAACAAGATCGCCGAGGTGCCGCTAGGCGCCATGGTGCGTGAGGTCATGCCGTTCCTGTACGTGATGCTCGGCGCGCTGGCGATCATTACCCTCGTTCCGGATGTCGTTCTGTGGCTGCCGCGGATGCTGGGTTACAAGGGTTGACGGGAACGGAATGGCCAAGCACATCTACATCCTGAACGGACCGAACCTCAACCGGCTCGGCAAGCGCGAGCCCGAGATCTATGGGAAGACGACGCTCGACGAGATCGAGCTTGCGTGCCGCGCGGCCGCGGGAGCGTTCGAGATCGTGTTCCGGCAATCGAACGCCGAAGGACAGCTCGTCGACTGGATTCACGAAGCCATCGATGCCGATGCAGCAGGGCTCGTCATCAACCCCGCCGGCCTGAGCTTCACGTCGGTTCCGATCATGGACGCGCTCAAGATGTTCGAGGGGCCGATCTTCGAGCTGCATATCTCGAACATCCACCGCCGCGAAAGCGTCTATCGCAACTCGCTCATGTCGGCCGTCGTGACGGCCGTGATCGCCGGACTGGGGCCGGACGGATACCGCACGGCGGTCGAGGCAATGGTGCGGCGGCTCACGCCGTAGGCGTCGTCGCTTCCATTTCGCGCCGGAACCTGACGGCCTCGTCGTTCGCGTCGAACTGCACGTCCTCCCAGCGCACTTGCTCGCCGGCGCCGATCGCGCGCTTGAGCGCCATGCCATGCGCAAGGCCGAGAGGAAGCCCGCCAAGCATTTTCGACGCGGTGGCCGGCATGACCTTGCCATACACGGTGTAGCCGCCCTCCCCGTCGAGCTTCTCGCCCACCGCGAGGTTGCGCTTCGCGGTCGCGACGACATCCGCGCGCCACGACTGCGCTTGTCCCGTCGGCTCGCGACGCAGCCCCGCCGAGGCCACGCTGATGCCGAGCTCGAGGCCGATCGCGTGATACGGCTTGTACATCGCCGAATAGCGTCCCGACGGGTCGGTCGAGAATCCGTATTCGCGGAAGCAGCGCCGCACGTAGTCTTCGCCGCGCGCATCGCCCGCGCGAAACGTGACGTATACGCCCCAACGCAAGTCGCGAAAGACCGGACGGCCATCGCGTTCCACGCTCGAGATGACCTCGACCTCCCCCGCGCGGTCGAGCGTCCCGCCTTCCTCGCGGGGACGCAGGATGCGCGGAAGGTCGTCCACGCCGCATGGCGGAAACCGCAGCCCGTCCGTGGAGGCGGACAGGCCCGTCGCGTTGGCGACTGCGGCCATCTCGATCGCGCTCTTCGTCCCGTCGAGGAACGAGTTGAACATCTGCGCGTTGAAGTCCCCGGCGGCGACCGTGGCTTCGTCGAAGCCGTAGTAAGGCCAAACGGTATCGGGCGTCGATGCGTGATACTCGGGCAGGTACTTCGTTCCCTTGCCCGCGGCGACCACCTCGAATCCCGCGGCGCGACACCAATCGACCATTTCGCAGATCAGCGCCGGTTGGTCGCCGTACGCGAGGGAGTACACGATCCCCGCTTCGCGCGCGCGTTGCGCGAGGAGTGGGCCCGCAAGCGCGTCGGCCTCGACGTTCACCATCACGACGTGCTTGCCGTGCGCGCAGCAGGCGAGCGCGTGGCGGATGCCAGCGGCGGGGCTTCCCGTCGCGTCGATCACGATTTCCACGTCGGCGGAACCGATGGCGCCAGGCGCGTCGTCGGTCACGAACGTCGTGCCATGGCGTGCCGCGTCCGCGAGCGATCGCGCGTCATAGCGCTCAGCCTGCCATCCGACGCGGGCCAGCGACGTTCGCGCACGCGAGGGATCGAGGTCCGCCACCGCGACGATGTGAATGCCCGGCGTGTGCTTGGCCTGCGCGAGATACATCGAGCCGAACTTTCCCGCGCCGATCATCGCGACACGCAACGGACGCTGCGTCGCGGCGCGTTCCGCGAGCATGCGATAGAGATTCACGAGGTCTCCTTCGACAGCAACCCGAGCTCGACGAACGCCTGCCGCGCGCCGTCGACGCCGGCGACGCGTCGCGTGTGCATGCCGAGCCTCGCGGCTGCGCCGACGTTGATGGCGTTGTCGTCGATGAAGAGCACGCGCTTGGCCTGCACATCGAGCGCCCCGAGCACGTGCTCGAAGTACTCGGCGTCCGGCTTCAGCTTGCCCACGAGGTAGGATGGAAAGTTGTGGTGAAAGGCCGCGTCGAGCTTCCACGCATTGCTGAAGCGATCCCAGTGAATCTCGTTCGTGTTCGATACGCTCGCCAGGCGGTATTGCGGACGCAGCGACTCCAGGAGCTCGAACGCGCCCGGATACACGCTGCGCGGCCACCACGTGAACGCGGCCAGGAATTCCTCGACGCCGACGGGGCAGCCGAACTCGTCGATGACGGCGACCGCGAAGTCGTCGCGCCCGATCGTGCCGGTCTCGAACCGGCGCACCGCATTCGAACCGAGCCACCGCCGCCATAGCTCGTCGTGCGTAGCGACGCCGGGCGACCACGCAATCATCTGATCGACGCCCGCGAGCTCGACGAGGACGCCGCCCAGGTCGAAGAGGATGACGTCGACCTTCATCGCGTGGCTCCTTGTGCCGCCGTCGGCTGCCGCCATGTCATGACGTCGCCACGCCTCAATCGCTCGGCGACGCGCCCTTCGGACCTTCGCTCGCTACGCTCGCGCGCCTCGCTTGTATGTTCAGCCATGATCAGCGCGGTAAAGTTTGGGCGCGGAAGAGGCGGCCAGACCGGCCCGTGCAGCTTGCCCATCGCTTGGGCGTTCGAGCCCGTGAGTGAGTAGAAAGCGCACGGATGCCGCGCTGGTCTTCATCAAGCCCGATCGGTTGCAGGCGCCGAACACGAGCGCGCATGCACAAGCAGGGGACGCGAAGACCATGTCTGAATCGCAAGTGGTGGTGGGCATCGACGTGGCTAAGGCGCACGTCGATTGTGCGGTGCTGGGCGCCGACTTTGGGGCTCGGCAATTTGCCAATGACATCGATGGCCATTCGGCCCTGGCCGCGGCCCTGCAGCCACTTTCGGTCGCCTTGGTGGTGATGGAGGCCACCGGCGGCTACGAAAGTGCGCTGGCCTGCGCGCTGCAGGCGGCGGGCTTGGCGGTGGCGGTGGTCAACCCCAAGCGGGCGCGCGACTTCGCCAAAGGCATCGGCCGCTTGGCCAAGACCGATCGTATCGACGCCGAAGCGTTGGCCGAATTGGCGGCGACCCTCGCCCGCCGGCGCGACCTGGCGCGGTTCATCCGCCCGCTGCCCGATGCCCAGCAACAGGAGCTCGCCGCCTTGGTCACTCGCCGTCGGCAACTGCTCACCATGCTCGGCGCAGAACGGTTGCGCCTGCAGTTGGCTACCGTCAAGGTCCGTCCGAGCATCGACGCGTTGATCGAGGCCATCCGCGCCCAACTCGAGGATATCGACGCCCAGATGCAGGCCCATCTGCAGGAGCATTTCGCTGCACTCGATGATCTCCTGCGCTCTGCCCGTGGCATTGGACCCATCGCCAGCGCAACGCTCATCGCAACGTTGCCGGAACTGGGTCGGCTCAGCCGCCGTGAGATCAGTGCTCTCGTGGGAGTGGCACCCATGGCCAACGATTCGGGTACTTCCCATGGTCGCCGACGCATAACCGGCGGTCGCTTTCAGGTGCGCCGCGTGCTCTACATGGCCACGCTGACCGCGACCATCCACAACCCAACCATCAAGGCACATTACCAACGCCTGCTCGCCGCCGGCAAGCTGCCCAAAGTGGCCTTGGTCGCGTGTATGCGCAAGCTGCTGACCATGCTCAATGCAATGGTGCGCACCCAACGCCGATGGTCCGATGAATTTCACCGCGCTTGACTCCAAACACGGTTACTCATTCGATAGCCAATGCAAGGCCGACCGGCACGAAGATCACCGACATGACGTTGCCGATCAGCACGATCGACGCCACCTTGGCAGGCTCCTGGCGCATCTGCTCGGCGACCATGAAGTTCAGCACGGCCGGCGGCAAGGAACCGAAGAGGATGAGGAGGCCGCGTTGCGTCTCGGAGAGTCCGAGCACCGGCGCGAGGATCAATGCCATCGCGATGCCGGTCACGGGGCAGAGGATGCCGCCGATCACGCCGATGTGCCAGTCGTCCCAGCGCACCTCGAACAGGCGCACGCCGAGCGAGATCAGCATGACGGGAATGAGCGCGTCGCCGACCATCTTGATGCCGAAGTAGGCCCACTCGGGCATCGGCGGGTGCGTGATCGCGAAGGCGAAGCCGAGTGCCGTGGCCCAGACCATCGGGTTGCGCAGGAACTGCCAGAGCTTCGCGTGATGGTCGATGATGCGGATGCCGACCGTGAACTGCAGCAGGTTCGAGATCGTGAACAGCGCCACCATGGCGGAGAAGCCCGCCTGTCCGAACGCGAGCACGGCCAGCGGAAGCCCCATGTTGCCGCAATTGTTGAACATCGCCGTCGGCACCAGCGTGCGGTAGTCGACCTTCATGAGGCGCGACACGGGCCACGCGAGAAGTCCCGATCCCACGACTACGCCGATGCTCCCCGCGATGAGCCAGACGTTAGCGCCGAGATCGAATTCCTTGCTCGCAAGCGCCGAGAAGATCAGCGCCGGACCGAGGATCAGCATCGACAGGTGGTTGACCTGCGACATGTCGGGCCGGAACCGGCGGGCGTAGAAATAGCCCACGAGGATCACGACGAAGACCGGCAGGATGATGCCGAGTATTCGCGCGATCATGCGAGGTCAGAGAATGTACTTGGCGAGATTGTCGTCGCCGGCGATGCCCGCGAGCGTCGCGTCGACGAACGCGGCGTCGATCGCGACGTGCTCGCCGGTGCGGCGGGCTGCGTGAAACGACACGTCGTCGAGCAGCCGCTCCATCACGGTGTACAGGCGGCGCGCGCCGATGTTCTCCTGCTTCTCGTTGACGGCGAACGCGATCTCCGCGAGGCGCCGGATGCCGTCGGCCGCGAAGTCGAGGTGCACCTGCTCGGTGGCGAGCAGTGCCGCGTACTGGCGCGTGAGGCAGGCGTCGGTGGCGGTGAGGATCTTCTCGAAATCCGTCACCGAAAGCGAGTTGAGCTCGACGCGAATCGGAAAGCGCCCTTGCAATTCGGGTATGAGGTCCGACGGCTTCGACAGGTGAAACGCGCCCGACGCTATGAACAGGATGTGGTCGGTCTTGACCATGCCGTACTTGGTCGCGACGGTCGTTCCCTCGACGATGGGCAGGAGATCGCGCTGCACCCCCTGCCGCGACACGTCGGCGCCGTGCGCGTCGGAGCGCGACGCGATCTTGTCCATCTCGTCCAGGAACACGATGCCGTTCTGCTCCGCGGCCGCGAGCGCCTTCGCCTTGACGTCGTCGTCGTTGAGAAGCCGCGCGGCTTCCTCGTCCGTGAGCTGCTTCAGCGCTTCGGCGACCGCCATCTTGCGCAGCTTCTTGCGGCCGCCGCCAATCTGCTGGAACATGCCCTGGATCTGGCTCGTGAGCTCCTCCATGCCCGGCGGCGCCATGATCTCCATCTGCGCCGGCATCACGGACACTTCGATCTCGACCTCGCGGTCGTCGAGCACGCCTTCGCGAAGCATCTTGCGGAATTTCTGGCGCGTCGCGGAATCGGTGTGCTTCAAGTCGTCGAAGTTCACCTCGCGCGCCGGCGGCAGCAGCACGTCGAGCAGGCGCTCCTCCGCGTTGTCGGCGGCGCGGTCGCGCACCTTGCGCGTCTCCGCCTCGCGCGTCTCCTTGACGGCGACCTCGACGAGATCGCGGATGATGGTATCGACGTCGCGCCCGACGTAGCCCACTTCGGTGAACTTGGTCGCCTCGACCTTCACGAAAGGCGCTTCCGCGAGTCGCGCGAGGCGGCGCGCGATCTCGGTCTTTCCCACGCCGGTCGGCCCGATCATGAGGATGTTCTTGGGGGTGATCTCGTGGCGCAGCGGCTCGGGCACCTGTTGCCGGCGCCAGCGGTTGCGCAGCGCAATGGCGACCGCGCGCTTGGCGGCCTCCTGCCCGACGATGTTCTTATCGAGCTCGGAGACGATCTCTTCGGGTGTCAGCTTCGACATAAGGTGCCGTAGAAAAAACGGCCGCCCGATAAGGGGGCGGCCGTCGAATTGTACCCCGCGTGCCCGCGTCAGTCGGGGATCGTCACGGTGTTTCCCGAGAACGTGATGGCATTCGCCGCGGAAGGCGCGTTCGAAATGGGCGGCACGTTGGCGCTGGTGATCGCCGGCGCTGATCCTGGCGTGCCTCCGCGCGGCGTGGTGCGTACGACCTGCGACAACGGCAGCGGTACGCTTGCGGTGAGGTGAGCGTACATGGCGTCCATCGCCTTGATGAAGTAGTAATGGATCGGGATGTAGGCCGAGTCGTAGCCCGCGAACGCCGCATTGTCGATGAAGGCGTCGAAGTGCTGCGCGTTCGTCACCTCGATGTAGGTCAACTTGCTTTGGGCGCCCTCGACCTGCTTGTTGAGGCCGTAGTACGGCCGGGAGTTGAAGTTCACGGGAATCTGGGCGTCGGCGCGGCCATGAACGATGATCGCCGGTTTGCCGCGCAGGTCGCCCGAGCGCAAGGTCTCGCGAACCCCCGCCTGTACGCCCTGCGCCACGGGGTCGGTGCCGGTCCACAGGTTGCGGAAGCACACGCCGGCGTCGAGGCTGTAGTCCTGCACGCCTGTCGATGCCGACACCGCGAGTACATAGCTGATCGGGCCGCCGACGCTGTCGTTGTTGATGAGCGAAAGTCCCGCGGTTGGCACAACGCCGCTGCTGGTGCCGAACGCCTGTGCCAGCGTGGCCGCTGGATAGGGCACAGGTCTGCCCGCGGCATCGGCCGCAGCCATTGAAATGCCGCACAGGTTGTCCTTCACGCTGTAGCGGCCGTACGCGGCGCCGAAGGCTGGCAAGATCCCGAAGTATGTACTCGTGAAGTGCGTCGCGAAGAGCGGGATCGACTCCATCTGGTAGCCCGCAGCGAGCAGCTTGTCGAGCGCCTCGTCAGCCTGTTCCTGCGCCGTGGCTTTGGTCAGGAAGCCCTTCGCCTTGAGGCCCGCGCACATGTTCGTGGCGAACGCAGGAACGGGCCGCACGGCGGCAATGCCGTACGCATTGGAGGCGCGCGGCGATTGCGAAGCGCAGCCCATGTACAGGTTGCCGAAAGAGTAGTAATCGAAGAGCGGACGCGCGACCGGCTGCGCGTTGGTGCCGCGCACGACGGTGAGCCCCGTCGGCGGCACGAGTTCGAGCGTCGGCTCGCCGACGGCGACGCCGTCGATCAGCCCTTGCGTGTCCTGTTCCGCGGCGGCGATCGATGCGCCACCACCGTTGGACACCGACGAGGCGATGACGATTGTGTTCCCCGGCTTGAAGTCCACCTTGGCCGTGCCGTCGCTGTTGCGCGGCGCGCGCTCCTCGTTCAGCACGTAAAAGGCGAACTGGATGGCGTCGAGCGTGTTCTTTCCCCAGTTCCTTTCGGGATTCTGCTGCGAATGCGCGTGCTTGGTGGCCACCCGGTTGGGCCACGCCGCGTTGAACGATGCGAGCTCGGAGGCGGTGAGCGGCGCCGTGAAATTGGAATTCGTGCCTGCTGTCGCCGCACTGCTGCGGACACCGTTCTGCAGGTTCACCGTATCGGTCGCGAGATCATGGAACCCGGTGCCGGTACCCTTGTCGGTATAGGCGACGACGCAGCCCCGCTTCAAGCCCCACTCCCCCGCGGTGCCGATTGCGCCGTACACGCCGCGCGAGCCGGACGAGGCGCCGGCGACGATGCACGCCTTCGAAGCGTCGAAGGAAGTTGGAATCTGAACCAACATCGTTACGTTGAGCTTGCCCGTGCCGTCGTCGGCGTAGGCGAGATACTCGGTGCCGGCGACCTTGCCTTCGCCCAGCGTCGGGTTGCCGTTGACATCGAGGTTCGGGCCGAACAGGGTGCCGTAGCCACCGTTGGCGACGACAGGGACGATCGCGCGGTAGTTGTTGTAGATGACGAGCTTGCGCAACTCGGCCGCGGTCGGCGCCGTCGGAACAGCGACCGGAGGCGCGGCGCCCGCGAGGCCTGTCTTCCCTAGGCCGCCTGTGAGCAGGTCGTCGGTCACGCCGTCGTAGGTGTTCTTCGTGATTGTGCCGACGAACGCGGGTTTGAGGTTCTGCTCGGGCGTATACGTGTCGCTGCCCCAGCAGCCGGCCAGCAACAGTGAAACGGCAACGGCGGACGCGACTGCGCTCCCGCGGCGAGTGATATGCATGATTTTCCTCCTAATCGAAGACGCGATGCCTGAAGCGGCGCGATTGTAGCCCCAAAGATCGGGGCATGTTCATCCGAATTTCGAATGTTCCCCTGGATTGCGCACTGAAGTGGTGCGCGCCGCGTCGATGCGATAATCATGCGATGAGCCTCCTCGCTCGCTTGGCCTCATGCGTGATCGCGCTGGCTTCGCTGACATCGTGTTCCTCGGCGAGTCGGGAGTCGCAAGCGCCGCGCATAGGCGCGGGCGGTCTCGTCGCGCAGCTGCGCAGCCCGAACTCGGCGGTCACGGGCTCGGTCCGCGTCTACGAATATCGCGACGGCGTGCAGGTGCAACTCTACGTCAACAATCTCTATCCCGGGCAGTACCGCATCGCCCTCCACGAAACCCCCAACTGCCGCTCGCCGAATCTCTTTTCGGCGGGCCCCCCTTGGGCACCTCCAGGTTCGACGAAACCGGCCGGCGATTTTCTGCCCGGGTTTCTCGCGAACGCGGAAGGGAGCCAGACCGGCTACGTCGCTTACGTTCCCGGCTTGTACACAGAACGTCCGCCTTCGTTGCGCGGCAGATCCGTCGTGATCCATTGGGGCACCAGCGTGAACGAGGCATTTCCGGGCCAGCCCAACAATCGCGTCGCGTGCGGCGTGTTCGAATGGACCGATTCCGTCTTATAGGGGGAATGCGATGGGGCTCTTGACCGACCGCAGGATTCTCGTCACGGGGGTGCTGTCGAATCGCTCCATCGCGTACGGCGTCGCGCGCGCGTGCGCGCGCGAAGGCGCGAGCCTCGCGTTCACGTACGTCAACGACGACCTCAAGGACCGCGTGATCAAGCTTGCGGCAGACTTTCCCGGGTCGCCGGTCCTGCGTTGCGACGTGACGCGGGACGACGACATCGACGCGCTGTTCGCCTCGGTCAAGTCCGAGTGGGGCGCGCTCGACGGCATGCTGCACTCGATTGCCTTCGCGCCGCGCGAATCGCTTGCGGGCGATTTCCTGAACGGCATGACGCGCGCCGCGTTCGCGACCGCGCACGATGTCTCGAGCTTCAGCCTTGCGGCGCTGGCGAAGGGCGCGCGGCCGCTCATGCAAGGTCGCTCCGCGTCGATCGTCACGCTGACCTATCTCGGCGCCGTGCGCGCGATCGCGAACTACAACCTCATGGGCCTCGCCAAGGCAAGCCTGGAGGCGAACGTGCGCTACCTCGCGGCGACGCTAGGCCCCGAGCAGATCCGCGTCAACGGCATCTCCGCCGGGCCGATCAAGACGCTCGCCGCGGCCGGCATCGCCGGCTTCTCGAAGATCCTGGGCTTCGTCGCGAAGACGGCGCCGCTGCGGCGGAACGTGACGATCGACGAAGTGGGCAACGTGGCCGCTTTCTTCCTGTCGCCGTTGTCGAGCGCAATCACGGGCGAGATCACCTATGCCGACTGCGGGTTCTCGACCGTTGCCGCGGGACTCGGTGACGAGTAGGTTCGACGCGGTCGTCGTCGGGGGCGGCCACAACGGCCTCACGTGCGCCGCGTATCTCGCGGCGGCCGGCATGACGGTGTGCGTCGTCGAGCGCCGATCCATCGTCGGCGGTGCGGCCGTGACGGAAGAGTTCCATCCCGGCTTTCGCAACTCGACCGCGAGCTACACAGTCAGCCTGCTCGACCCTCGCGTGATCCTCGACCTGCGCCTCGCGCAACACGGCCTCGTCGTGCGCGAGCGCCCCTTCGCGAACTTTCTTCCGCTGCCGGACGGCAACTATCTCAAGGTCGGCGGCGGCATCGAAGCGACGCAAGCCGAGATCGCCAGGTTTTCGAAGCGCGATGCGGACCGGCTGCCCGCGTATTACGCCATGCTCGAGCGCGTCGCCGACGCGATGCGCGAGCTGCTGCACGTCACGCCGCCGAATCTCGGCAGCGCGCGCCTCCGCGATGTCGCCTCGATCGCCGAAATGATGAAAGCGGGCAAGGCTTATCGCGCGATGCCGCTTGCCGAAAAGCGCGATCTTCTCGATCTCTTCACCAAGAGCGCCGGCGACATCCTCGACCGCTGGTTCGAAAGCGCGCCCATCAAGGCAGCGTTCGGGTTCGATGCGGTGGTCGGCAACTTCGCGAGCCCCTACACCCCGGGATCGGCGTACGTGCTGCTGCATCACGTGTTCGGCGAGGTGAACGGCAAGCGCGGCCAGTGGGGTCACGCCGTGGGCGGCATGGGCGCGATTACGCAGGCGATGGCGGCGGAGTGCACGGCGCGCGGCGTCGACGTTCGGGTGAATGCGCCGGTGAATCGCGTCATCGTGAAGGCGGGGCGCGCCGCGGGCGTCGAGCTTGCAGGCGGTGAGGCCGTCGAAGCTGCGCGCGTGATCGCCAACGTGAATCCCAGGCTTCTCTTCGAAAAGCTCGTTCCCGCGGAGCACGTACCCGACGATTTTCGCACGCGCATCGAAGGCTATCGCTGCGGGTCCGGCACGTTCCGAATGAACGTCGCGTTGTCGTCGCTGCCGATGTTCACGTCGCTGCCGGCCGCGGGGCCGCATCATTCGAGCGGCATCATCATGGCGCCGTCGCTTGCGTACATGGAACGCGCGTATTTCGACGCACGCACACGCGGATGGTCGCGCGAGCCCATCGTGGAAATGCTCATCCCGTCCACGGTCGATGAAACGCTTGCGCCGCCGGGCAAGCATGTGGCGAGCCTCTTCTGCCAGCACGTGCATCCGGATCTGGGTGCGGTGCAGCCCGGCCGCACCTGGGATGACGCGCGCGAGGAAGTCGCCGACCTCATGATCGCGACCGTCGATCGCGCAGCGCCAGGATTTCGCGCCAGCGTCCTCGGCCGCAAGTCGCTGTCGCCGCTCGACCTGGAGCGTGAGTTCGGGCTCGTCGGCGGCGACATCTTCCACGGCGCGCTATCCCTCGACCAGCTCTTCTCCGCGCGTCCCGTGCTCGGCAACGCGAGCTACCGCATGCCGGTGAAGGGGCTATACCTGTGCGGCTCGGGCGCGCATCCCGGCGGCGGCGTGACGGGTATACCGGGCCGCAATGCGGCGCGCGAAATCCTGAAGGACGCGCGCCGCAAGCGTCATTAGCGCTGTAGGTCGGACTTTAGTCCGACGCGATGCATCCAGTCGGGCTGAAGCCCGACCTACATAGCAAACCGCGCCGCCGATCGCGCAGCGATCGCGGCTCCCGCGGTTTGATTCCGTTAGAAGTTCCGAAGTCGGCCGATAAGCCGGGTTCTGTTACGGCGCAAGAGTGCGCTATGGCCGTCATTCCTCTAGGCGCAGCGTTACCGCTGCGCTCGTGCCACCTACCCGCGGACTCGGCGAGCAGCCTGTTCGTCGTCCGCTTACTTGGTGTTGCTCCGGATGGAGGTTGCCGCGTTTCACCCGCCTTCCGTGAGAAAGGCGACTCGTCTCTGTGGCCCTGTTCCTCGCCTTTGCCGCCGTTTCTAGGCGGCGACTTATACGCGGCCGGGCATTACCCGGCATCCTGCTCTGCGGAGCCCGGACTTTCCTCTACCCACAAAGTGGACAGCGACGGTCTGGCTGGCTTCGGACCTCGATTCTACGCTCATCGGACTCCTCCGCGCTGCGCCTTCGGCTGATTCGCCCTTGGCGCGCGGGCGGGCTCATGCGACGCGCCAGGCGAACGTTTCCCCGGCGCGCACGGCACGAGCGTGTCGTCGCCGAACGGATACTCGCGAGGAACGGGCCGTGGCTTCGCGCACCAGCGTAACGGTTTCGCCGTTGCGCGGAAGCCCGTAGAAATCCGCGCCGAAGTCGCTCGCGAAGTCGGAAAGCTTCGGCAGTGCGTTCGCGTCGTCGAACACTTCCGCGTAGAGGGCGAGCGCCATGGGCGCCGAGTAGCAGCCGGCGCCGCAGCACGCCGCTTCCTTCGTGTGGCGCGCGTGCGGCGCCGAGTCCGTGCCGAGGAAAAATCGCGGATTGCCCGACGTCGCCGCCTCGACCAGCGCCTGCCGATGCGACTCGCGCTTCAGGATCGGCAGGCAGTAGAATGCGGCCGCAATCCGCCCGCGAAGAGCGCGTTGCGCGACCACGCAAGTGCTGCGGCGTGATCGTGGCGGCGATGGGCGTCGTCGCGTCGCGCACGAAATGCGCCGCCTCGCGCGTCGTGACGTGCTCGAGCACGATGCGCAGCGCCGGAAAGTCGCGCATGATCCGGCGCAGCAGCGTGTCGACGAAGACCCGCTCGCGGTCGAACATGTCGACGTCGGCATCGGTGACCTCGCCGTGCAGCCACAGCACGACGTCGTGCTTCTCCATCGCCGCCAGCACCGGGTACACGCGATCGAGCGCGGTGACGCCCGAGTCGGAATTCGTCGTGGCGCCGGCAGGGTAGTACTTCACCGCGTGGACGAACCCGGAAGCCTTCGCCGCTGCGATCTCGGAGGGCGGCGTGTTGTCGGTGAGGTACAGCGTCATCAGCGGCTCGAAGCGCGTCCCCGGCGAGAGTGCGGCGAGGATCCGATCGCGGTACGCGGCGGCCGCGGCGACCGTGGTGACCGGCGGCTTGCAGATTTGGCATGACGATTGCACGTGCGAACGACTGCGCCGTGTGCGCGGACGACGGCCGACAGCGCCGCGCCGTCGCGCAGGTGCACGTGGAAGTCGTCGGGACGGGGAAGGGTGATCGTGTCGATGGCGGTGCGGAACGGGAGGCCTCGTGTGGCCGGCATTATAGGACGCACGGTACGCGACTCCCCGGCAGGGTCCCAAGGTTTCGGTCGGCGACTCGGTAGCGTGGGCAATCCGTTTGCGGCTATAATGCTCAATTTACTGCGGCCCGGCCGGGCGTCTTTGAGGGATGGTGTCGGATCGGCCGGTTATCGCGAAGCGAGCCCCATTCGAGGGTCGAATCAGGCATGGCAACCAAAACTGCAACCGCCGTCAAGAAGGTCCGCGAGCTCACCGACGAGGAAATCCTCAAGGCGCCCGAGAAGGACTACATGAACGAGGCGCAGCTCGCCTTTTTCAAGAAGAAGCTCCTCGAGCTGCGCGACCAGCTCTTGCAGAACGCCGACGACACCGGCGAGCATCTGCGCGAGAACGAGATCACGACCGATCCCTCCGACCGCGCTACGCTCGAAGAGGAATACACGCTCGAGCTGCGCACGCGCGATCGCGAGCGCAAGCTTCTGAAGAAGGTCGAGAAGTCGCTTCGCATGATCGACGACGGCTCCTACGGCTGGTGCGAGGAAACCGGCGAGCCGATCGGCGTGCCCCGCCTGATCGCGCGGCCGACGGCCACGCTGTCGCTCGAAGCGCAGGAGCGCCGCGAGCGGGTTCAGAAAGCTGTACGGCGACTCGAGGCCGTCCGGCCGCGCAGCGCTGACGCTCGGCTGTCTGCGCGTACAATCAGGGGTTCCTTTCGCAAGCCTCTTCGAGGAGACCGCGCATGTTCACGCTTCCGCCGCTTCCCTGGGCCGAGAACGCTCTCGAGCCCGTCATCTCCGCCAACACGATCTCCTTCCACTACGGCAAGCACCACAAGACCTACGTCGACAACCTGAACAATCTCGTCAAGGGCACCGACTACGAGAACGCGTCGCTCGAGAAGATCATCAACGAGACGGCGGGCAAGGCCGACAAGGCGGGCCTCTTCAACAACGCGGCGCAGATCTGGAACCACACGTTCTACTGGAACAGCACTGAAGCGGCGACGGTGGCGGCAAGCCGTCAGGCAAGATCGCGGAGATGATCGACGCCGCGTTCGGCGGCTACGACAACTTCAAGAAGGAGCTGTCGGCCACACGGTGTCGCAGTTCGGCTCCGGATGGGGCTGGCTCGTGCTGGACGGCGGCGCGCTCAAGATCGTCAAGACCCCCAACGCCGAGGTGCCCTTCACCAAAGGCCAGAAGCCGCTGCTGACGCATCGACGTGTGGGAGCACGCCTACTATCTCGATCAGCAGAACAAGCGCGCCGCGTACGTCGACGCTGTGATCGACAAGCTGCTCAACTGGGACTTCGCCGCGCAGAACCTGGGCTGAACCCGCACCGCGCCAGCGCTGCCGCCACGTCAACGGCCGGGTTACGGCCGTTAAGCTCGCATTCCGGGGTCGCCTTGTAGGGGACCGCTTGGGAACATAATCCAAGGGTAACTCAGCGGCATATCCCGCCGAATCTGCATGGCCCTGTTTCCCAAACCGCCCGCGAAAAAACCCGACTCCGCCGCCGATCGCCAAGCCAGGCCCCGAGGCGGCGGACGGCCTCGGACGCCGGTTTCGGCGCGCGATGTCGCGGTGCAGGCGCAAGGTCGCCGGGCGCTCCGGAGACGGCCGCACGCCGAGCCTGCCGGCGATATCTCGATGACGGGCGCGAGCCTCATCGACTGGTCGCCGGTGCGCACGACGATCGAGGTCGGGCAAACCAATCCCGGGCTTGTGCGCGGTGCTCGAGAATGCGGCGCTGCTGTACGCGAGCGGCCAGATCGCAGCCGGCGCGGGATCTGCTCGAACAGGGCGTGCAGAACGATCGAGGACGCGCAGAGCTCGCCGCTCGCCTGGCTCGCGCTGTTCGATCTCCAGCAGCGGCCGACGACCGCGCCGCCTTCGACGAGTTCGCCCTCTCAATACGTCGTGCAGTTCGAGCGGTCGCCGCCGAGCTGGGAAGAAGGCGCGAGCAGCCCGAGGCCGGGCGAGCCCGAAGACCACGGCGGGCGGCTATGCGGTGCTCACCGGCAAGCTGACCGCCGCGACGGCGACCGCAAATCGACAGCGTTGCGGCGCAGATGGCCAAGCAAGGCGAGCAGGCGCGAGCTCGATCTGTCGCAGGTGCCGGGCTTCGACGACGCCGGTGCGCGGCTCCTGGCCGATGCGCTCGCGCGAAGCGCGCAAGTAGCGCTACAGCGCTGACGCTGCAGCGTTACGAAAAGCTGCGCGCCGCGCTCGACATCCTGGTGCGGCGGGGTCGCGACGCCGGCGAAGGCGCGTGGCTCCTGTTGCTCGAGCTCCTGCAGTTCGAAAGCAAGCAGGAGCGCTTCGACGAGCGCGCAATCGAATACGCGATCGCGTTCGAGCAGTCGCCGCCGTCATGGGAGCCGCCGGTGATGCCTGCCAAGTGCCGCTGCGACGGACGACGTTGCCGGCGCAGTCGTCGACGGTCAGCGTCGCCGAGGCACGTGCCGGCGCAGAAATGGTCGCGTGGACGGGCGGCGATGACCGGCTCGTGCACGCCGGAGATGGCGAGATCGTCGGAGTACTCGCTACGAACCGTGCGGTCGTGCCTCGACCTGTCGGCGCGTCGAGCGCATCGATTTCGTGTGCGCCGGCGCGCTCGCTCAACGTCATCAACCGCGTGGAGTCGCAGCGCAAGGCCGTGCAGATCGTCGGCGCGTCGCCGATCATTCGTGCGCTGCTGCTCCTCATCGGCATTTCGCCGCGCCACTTCCTCAAGAAACCGCAGTAACGAAGCCGCGCGGCCGTTCCGGTGCCGCGTCCTTCGCAAGTCCCATGGAACCCTTCCACGGCACCACCATTCTTTCCGTGCGCCGCGACGGCGCCGTGGCACTGGGCGGCGACGGCCAGGTCACGCTCGGCAACGTCGTGATCAAGGCCACGGCGCGCAAGATGCGCCGGCTGTATCACGACCACGTGCTCGCCGGATTTGCGGGCGCGACGGCGGACGCGTTCACGCTGTTCGAACGCTTCGAGGCCAAGCTCGAAAAGCACCAGGGCCATCTCGTGCGCTCCGCGGTCGAGCTCGCGAAGGATTGGCGATCGGACCGCGTGCTGCGGCGCCTGGAGGCGATGCTCGCGGTCGCCGATCGCTCAGCGTCGCTCGTGCATCACCGGCACCGGCGACGTGCTGGAGCCGGAGCTCGGCATCGTCGCGATCGGCTCCGGCGGCGCGTATGCGCAGGCCGCCGCGCGCGCGCTGCTCGCATTCGCCGCTGTCCGCGGAGGACATCGTCAAGGAATCGCTCACCATCGCCGGCGACCTTTGCATCTACACCAATCAGCACCACGTCATCGAAGTGCTGACGCTGAATCGCATGTGCGGTGATAGCGAACGCTTCGACGTCGTGATCGCCGGTGCCGGTCTCCTGGGTCTGGCGCTCGCGATCGCGCTCGCGCGCGCAGGGCTTCGGGTCGCGGTCGTCGATCGGGCGCCGATCGCCGCGCCCGTGGTCGACGACGTGCCCTACGATTTGCGCGTGTACGCGATCAGCCCCGGCAGCGCCCAGTTCCTGCACGGCATCGGCGCGTGGCAGCGCTGCCCGTCGATCGCGTGACGGCCGATCGAGGCCATGGACGTCGAAGGCGACGCGGGCGCGACGCCTTCCTTTCTCGGCCTACGACCTGCACGAGCGCGCGCTCGCGTGGATCGTCGAGGAGCGCGTGCTGCGTGCCGCGCTCCTCGAAACTGCGCTCGAGTCGGGTGTGGCGACACCGGCGGCGGCGCCGTTCGTCGGCTTGAAGTTCGACACCGACGACGTGGCGCTCACTGTCGGCGCCGCCGGAGGGGCAGCGCGAAACGCTGGCGGCCGGCTGATCGTGGCCGCCGACGGCGTTCGGTCATGGGTGCGGGAGGCGGCCGGTATCATCGCGGAACCGAGGTCGTACGGGCAGACCGCGGTCGTCGCCAATTTCGCGTGCGAACGCGCCCACCAGGCATCGCGCGCCAATGGTTCAGGTCGGACGGCAGCGTGCTCGCATGGCTGCCGCTGCCTGGTCACAACATCTCGATCGTGTGGTCGGCCCCGGATGCCATGGCGCGAAGAAATGCGGGCGCATGCCCGCGAGACGCTCTGCGCCGCCGCGTGGCCGACGCGGGCAACCACGCGCTGGGCGAGATGATCGTCGATTTCCCCGCTGCCGCGGGCTTTCCGCTGTCGATCCTGCGTCTGCCGACGACGATCGCGCACCGGTTGGCGCTCGTCGGCGACGCCGCGCACGGCGTGCACCCGCTCGCCGGGCAAGGCGTGAACCTGGGCTTCGGCGACGCGCGCGTCCTGGCGCAGATCCTGGCGGAGCGCAGGCCCGTCGTGGACCCCGGCGCACCCGTCCTGCTGGCCCGCTATGCGCGCCGCAGGGTCGAGCCGGTCCTTGCCATGCAGACGGTCACGGATGGCTTGGCCCGGCTGTTCGGGCCGCCGTCGCCCGTGGCTTTCCACGATGCGCAATGCCGGCCTGGCCGCCGTCGATCGGGTCCCGCTTCTGAAGCGAGCGTTGGCGCAACCGGCGCTGCGATAGACTGTCCAATCCGTTTTGCCCATTTTCCGGAGAAGTACCATGTCGCGTTTCAATAGCCGTGCGCGCGATTGCGGTCATTGCCGCGTTGGCCGCCACCGCCTGCTTCGCGCAGGCGGAGAAGCCGGCGCCCATGACGGCGAGGCCGCCGCCATCAAGAAGAGTCTCGAGCAGAAATTTCCCGGCGCGGAAGTGCGCGGCGTGACCAAGACGCCCTACTTCGGCCTTTACGAAGTCCAGTTCGACGACCGCATCGTCTACACCGACGCGAAGGCGAAATACCTGGTCGTCGGCTCGGTCTACGACTCCGAATCGAAGCTCAACCTGACCGAGGACCGCCAGCGCAAGCTCAACCGCGTCAACGTCGCGTCCCTTCCGCTCGACATCGCGATCAAGAAGGTGAAGGGCAACGGCGAGCGCACGATCTACGTCTTCTCCGACGCCGATTGTCCGTTCTGCGAGAAGCTCGAGCAGGAGCTCAAGACCGTCGACAACGTCACGATCTACACGTTCCTGTTTCCGATCGACACGCTGCATCCGGATGCCGCGCGCAAGTCGCGCATCATCTGGTGCGCGGCCGATCGCGTGACGGCGTGGGACGCGTACTTCGACACCGGCAAGCTTCCCGACAACAAGGGCGACTGCGACAACCCGATCGCCAAGACCGTCGAGCTCGGCGCGCGTTACAAGGTGAATGCGACGCCGACGCTCATGTTCGTCGACGGGTCGATCGTTCCGGGCGCGATACCGGCGCAGCGTCTCGAGACCGAGCTGAGCAACGCGGACGCGGAAGCGAAGAAGCTCGCCGACGCCAAGAAGTCGTAAGCTTCACCTTCACCTTCCATAGGGCGAGGATCCGGGCATGGCCATCATCGATTTCCTCAAGAAGCAGTTCATCGACATCATCGAGTGGACGGACGACTCGCGCGACACGCTGTCGTACCGCTTCCCCGACGAGGACAAGGAAATCAAGAACGGCGCGCAGCTCATCGTGCGCGAATCGCAGATCGCGCAGTTCGTCTACCTGGGCGAGTTCGGCGACACGTTCGGGCCCGGCAAGCACACGCTGACCACCGACAACATCCCGATCCTCACCAACCTCAAGAGCTGGAAGTACGCGCTGCAAAGTCCGTTCAAGGCCGACGTCTATTACGTCGTCACCCGGCTGTTCACCGGCAACAAGTGGGGCACGGCGAACCCGGTGATGATGCGCGACGACGACTTCGGGATCGTGCGCCTGCGCGCGTACGGCACGTACGACTTCCGCGTCGTCGACGTCAAGAAGTTCCTCAAGGAAGTCGCGGGCACCGACAATCACTTCCGGCTCGACGAGTTCAACGACACCATGCGCTCGCGCCTCGTGAGCGTGTTCACCGACGCGCTCGCGACGGCGAAGATTCCCGCGCTCGACGTTGCCTCGCGCTATGGCGAGCTGGGCGAGGCGCTGCTGCCGCTCATCAATCCCGCGATCGGCGCCAAGTACGGCCTCGAGATGACCACGTTCATCGTCGAGAACGTCTCGGTGCCGCCGGAAGTCGAGCAGGCGATCGACAAGCGCTCGAGCATGGCGGCAGTCGGCAATCTCAACGACTACGTCAAGTTCCAGATGGCGCAGGGCATGGGGCAACCGGGCGCCGGCGGCGGACTCGGCGGCGCGGGCGCGGAGCTCGCGATGGGCATGGCGATGGCGCAGCAGATGATGAACCAGCCCGGCGGGATCATGGGGCAGCAGCAGACGCCCGGCATCCAGGCGCCGCAGCCGCAGGCGGCGGCACCGGATCTCATGACGCCCGCGCAGGTCGCGCAGATGCTGAACGTCTCCGAAGCGGACGTCGTCGCGAGCCTCGACGCCGGCGATCTCAAGGGCCGCAAGATCGGTACCCAATGGCGCATCTCCCGCGCCGCGGTAGACAGCTTCCTCAAAGGGTAACGAGATGGGCAAGATCGCATTCGGCCGGCGCCGCATGCTGGCCGCGATGGCGCTTTCCGCGATCGCGATGCCGGCGTTCGCGCAGGATCCGCTCCGGAACGAGGCGGTCGGCGCCGCGCGCGACTGGCTCGTCCTGCTGGACAAGCACGACATCAAGCAACTGTACGCAACGTCGGGGAAGCGTTTTCGCGAGGGAATTTCCGAGGAGAAGTGGAGCCAGGTGGCGGAGGCGGGGCGCGAGCAATTCGGTGCCGTCAAGAGCCGCACGTTGCTCGGTGCGGAGTCGCCGCCGGATACGCCCAATCGCCCGAAGGGCGACTTCATGACCGTCGTGTTCCGCGCGGACTTCGGCAAGCGCGGCGTCGGCACCGAATCGCTCACGCTCGAGCGTGAACCCGACGGCAAGTGGCGGGTGATCGGTTACTTGATGAAGTAATGTCGAGTCCGGCGCCGGAAACTTCCGCGATCCAGAAGTTCGCGTGCCCGGCCTGCGGCGGCGAAGCGATCTGGAATCCGGGCAAGCAGAAGCTCGTGTGTCCGTTCTGCGGAACGGAGTCGCCAGCGAAGCTGATCGAAGGCACGGGCAAGGTCGTCGAGCACGATCTCGTTGCGGCGCTGCGCGGCATCGGCGACGAGGCGCGCGGCTGGAAGGCCGAGAAGCGGCAGGTGAAGTGCCGGAGCTGCAACGCGATCTCCGTGTTCGATCCCACGCGCCAGGCGCAAAACTGCCAGTTCTGTGGCTCCGCCCAGCTCGTTCCCTACGAGGAAACGAAACCCGCGTTCCGTCCCGAGAGCGTGCTGCCGTTCGTGATCAGCGAGCCGCAGGCGCGGGATCGCATTCGCCAGTGGTACGGGAAGCTTTGGCTTGCGCCCAATGCGCTCAAGCGCCGCGCGCTGACGGACATAGTGAAGGGCGTGTACCTGCCGTACTGGACGTTCGACGCGCAGGCCGACGCGCAGTGGACCGCGGAGGCGGGCCACTACTATTACACGACGGAAACTTACGTCGAGAACGGCCAGACGCGCACGCGGCAGGTGCAGCACGTGCGCTGGGAGCCTGCGGCGGGACGGCTTTCCCACTTCTTCGACGACGATCTCGTTTGCGCGTCGGTAGGCGTGCATCCGCGCCTCCTGCGCGGCGTCGAGCCGTTTCCCACGCAAACGTTGAAGCCGTACGACGCCGGCTACGTTGCCGGATGGGTCGTCGAGCGCTACCAGATCGACCTCGTCGGCGCCGCACAGCGCGCGCGCGAGGTGATGGACGCGAAGGTGACGCAGATGTGCGCGCAGCAGGTGCCCGGCGACACTTACCGCAACCTCGTCGTGCACACGTCTTACACGCGACAAACGTTCAAGCACATCCTGGCGCCGATCTGGCTCATGTCGTACACCTATGGCGCACGCGCGTTCCAGTGCGTGCAGAACGGCGTCACCGGCGCCATCGAAGGCGAGTATCCGAAGAGCCCATGGAAGATCGCAGCGATCGTCCTCGCTCTCTTCATCATCGTGGTCATCGTCCTGTCGATAGGCGGGCGCTAGTGGGTCGCTACAGCCGCGCGATCGCTTCGTCGAGCTCGGCGGGCGATGCCGCGATCGCGTGCGCATCCGCAAGCTCTTCCCGCGACCCGTAACCCCACAGCACGCCGATCGCACGCGCGCCGTTCATGCGCGCGGCGCGAACGTCGTGCGCCCGATCGCCGATCAGGATCGCGGCTTCGGAATCGAACCCTTCGCACCGCGCGGCGTGCGCGAACAGCTTCGCCTTGTCGTCGAGCGTGCCGTCGAGGTCGGCGCCATAGACGCGCCGCACATAGGGCGAAAGCCCGAACAGCGTCACGATGCGTGTCGCGAAGAGCTCGGGCTTGGACGTGCACACGTAGACGGGCATCGACGGCGCCAGGCGCGCGAGCGTTTCCTCCATGCCGTCGTAGAGCTCGTTTTCCCGCCATCCGACGTCGCCGTATCGCTCGCGATAGAGCGCGATGGCGCGCTCGATCACGGCAGGCTCGCGCGTGTCGAGCAGCCATGCGAAGGATTCGCGAAGCGGCGGCCCGACACAGCGGCGCAGCGCGTCGGAGGCAGGCGGCTCGATGCCCATGGCGGCCAGTGCGTATGCGATCGAGCGCGAGATGCCGAGGTAGTTGTCGGTCAGCGTTCCATCGAGGTCGAACAGCACCGTGGTCTTGCTCATTGCTTCTTGGGACGCGATACGCGAATGCGAAAGTCGACCAGCGCGCCTTGCTGTCCCGCGTCCCAGCGAACGCAGTAGCGACGTGGCGCAGGCACGTTGAAGATTCCGGCGGACTCTTGCACGCCGTCGCGGCTGACCGTCGAGACGAACGCGACGCCTTCCTTGTAGTAGATCTGGAACGCGACCGGCGCCTTCGCCTCGAAGCGGTAATCGATCCGGTCGCCCACTTCGAGGGTCGCGCACTCCTCGTGAAACTCGTAGGGCGCGATTGCGTACTCGGTTGCCGCACGCGGGACGTCGATCACCAGCGTGTCCGGCGTCGCGCACGCGGCAAGCAGCAATGCAATCAGCAGTGCCGCGCGCAGTCTTGCAGGTCGGGCTTCAGCCCGACGCTTGCTTGCGGCCAAGGTGCTTCCTTCGAAGCCTCGCCCACTCCTCCGCCAGGATCGCGTAACGCTCGTGGTCGCGCCAGCGTCCGGCGATCTTCACGTAACGGCGCGAGAATCCTTCGCGCGTGAAGCCGATGCGTTTCGCGAGCGCGAGCGAGCGTGCGTTCGTGGGTTGGATGTTGACCTCGACGCGGTGCAGCCGAAGCTTGCTGAAGGCGACGTCGAGCGCGAGCGCCATGCCCTCGGTCATGTAACCCTTTCCGGCGTAGGGAAGAAAACCCATGTAGCCGAGATAGGTGCTCAGGAAGGCGCCGCGCACGATCTCCGAAAAATTGAACACGCCCAGAAGCGCGTGATCCTCCTGACGGAAAAGGAGATAAGCTGCGTGCGCCGGTAGGTCGCCGCGGGCGGCATAGCGCGCGACCCATGCCTCGTAACGCGCCTTCGTGTCGGGTGGCCTGGTCCACGGCCCGTGGAGCGCGCGGCTCCCCCGCACGGCGGCAAGAAAGGCGCCGATGTCGTCGATGCGCGGAGGTCTGAGGTAGACACGTGGGCCGGTGATGGTCGCCGGCCGTGGACGCGTGGGCATAATTGCGATTTTACGTGAACGGAACGTTCCTTAATGGCAACGTGGGTGGAAGGTCGTGTCGTCGGCAAGCGCGAGTGGACGCGCGGCCTCGTGTCGCTAGAGGTCGCAGCGCCCGAGGTCAAGTTCGTCGCCGGACAATTCGCGCGCCTCGCTCTGCCCGCGCCGGAGGGACATCTCGAGCCCATGATCGGGCGACCGTACTCGTTCGTGAATCCCCCGCACGAGGCGCCTCACGAGTTCTACTTCATCATCGTCGAGCAGGGACCGCTGAGCCCGCGGCTGGCGGCGTTGAATCCCGGCGACCCCGTCTGGCTCGCGCCGCGCGCCAACGGCTTCTTCTCGATACCGGAGATCCCGCCGGGAGAGGTGCTGTGGTGCCTGTCTACCGGCACCGGGATCGGGCCGTTCCTGTCGATGCTGCGCACCGACGAGGCCTGGAGCGCATTTTCCCGCGTCGTGCTCGTACATGCCGTGCGCCATGGGGAGGAGCTCACGTACCGCGACACGGTCGCGAGCATCGCGCACGCGCGCGCCGGCGCGTTCACGTACATTCCCATGGTGAGCCGCGACTCGCATCCCGGGGCGCTTGCGGGCCGCATCCCCGCCGCGATCGAGGACGGGCGCCTCGAGGCCCGCGCCGGCATCGCGCTGTCTCCGGAGAATTCGCACGCGATGCTGTGCGGCAATCCGGCGATGGTCGAGGATACGCAGAAGCTCCTTGCCACGCGCGGCATGCGCAGGCATCGGCGGCGCGAGCCCGGGCACGTGACGCTGGAGACGTACTGGTGAGCGCTGTGGGAGAGAGTCGACTCCGGGTATTCGTGGTACCGCCTCGTCGTGGGGCTGGTCCTCTCGACGATCGGCGGCGTCGGCATGTGGGCGATGGTGGTCGCCCTGCCGGCCGTCCAGGCCGAGTTCGGCGTGGCGCGCGCAGACGCGTCGCTGCCGTACACGCTGACCATGATCTTCTTCGGCGTGGGCAGCATCGTGATGGGCAAGCTCTCCGATCGCTACGGGATCATGGTCCCGGTGATCCTGGGCACGCTGTCGCTCGGCATCGGCTACGCGGGTGCGGCGTGGTCGGGTGGGATCGGTCAATACGCGATTGCGCACGGCATCTTCGTGGGCTTTGGAACCGCGGCGACGTTCGCGCCGCTGCTCGCGCACATGTCGCTGTGGTTCGAGAAGCGGCGCGGCATGGCGGTGGGCATCCTCGCCAGCGGCAACTATCTTGCGGGTACGATCTGGCCCCTGATCGTCGCGCATTTCATGGGTACTGACGGCTGGCGCGCGACGTTCTACGGGATCGCCGTGTTCGTGGTGGTGACGATGCTTCCGCTCGCGCTCTTGCTGAAGCGTCCTCCGCCGCACGTCGATTCGGGCTCGGCCCCGACCCGCTTCACGGGCACGCCGGCATCCCTGGGATTGTCGCCGCGGCTCGCTGCAGACGCTGCTGGTCATCGCCGGCGTCGCCTGCTGCGTCGCGATGTCGATGCCGCAGGTGCATCTCGTCGCGTATTGCGGCGACCTTGGATACGGGCCGGCGCGCGGCGCGCAGATGCTCTCGGTGATGCTCGCCTGCGGCATCGTGAGCCGGCTCACGTTCGGCGTCATCTGCGACCGCATCGGCGGCTTGCGCACGCTGCTCATCGGATCGGCGCTGCAGGGGCTGTCGCTGCTCCTGTTCCTGCCGTTCGACGGCCTTGTATCGCTGTTCCTCATCTCGGCGCTGTTCGGCCTCTTCCAGGGCGGCATCGTGCCGTCGTACGCGATCATCATCCGGGAATTCTTCCCCCCGCGCGAAGCGGGCGCACGCGTCGGCATGGTGATCACCGCGACGCTGTTCGGCATGGCGCTCGGCGGCTGGATGTCGGGGGCCATCTTCGACGCGACGGGCTCGTACAAGGCGGCGTTCGTCAACGGTATCCTGTGGAACCTCGTCAACGTGTCGATCGCCATGTGGCTCCTGCGACGCTCGATGATGCGGCCAGCGCTCGCATAACCAGCAGAAGCGGAGGAGCCGATGCCCGCCAAGCGACCCAAGGCCGGACCGGTGGAGGATTCGCCCATTCTCGGCGTCGCGCGGCAGCTGCGCGCGTGGTCGGACTCGGTGCTCGGCATTGCCGGCGCGGCGGCGGACGTGTCCATCGGCGCGGCCAAGGCGATGCTGGTCAAGCCCGAGCAGCGTGCGGCTCTCGAGAAAGCGGGCGGCGTGTTGCGCGGGATGCGCGAAGCGGCGGGCCTTTCCGTCAAGGAGGTGGGCGACGCGATCAACCTCGCGGATCCGACGCTCCTCGACCTGGTCGAGAACGGCAAGGTCGCGCTGCCGTTCGAGATCATCCTGCGCCTGGCGTCGGTGCTCGGCCGCAACGATCCGATCTCGTTCGTCATGCGCTTCACGCGATCGTACAACCCGGAGGTGTGGAAGACGCTGGAAGGGTTGGGTATCGGCCGCTTCGCAGTGCAAGCGGGACGCGAACGCGAGTTCGCGAACATCTACCGCGCGAGCGATGCCGCGCGGGGCCTCCGCGACGAGGAGTTCGCGGCGGTGCTGGCCTTCACCAAGGCCGCGTTCGATCTGGCGATGGCGTTTCGCGCAGGCGCGCCTGCGAATCCACGTGGTGCCGCGCGATCGCGCCCGCGGTCGAAAGCCAGATAACCTCGGCGCGGCTATTCAAGCCGACGCAGGCGTACCCGTCGTCATGGCCGAGGCGGGACGGCCCGGGGTGCGAACGCGCGCGCGATACAGCGACCCCGTCGCCGCGATGAACAGGCTCCGCCGGTCGTCGTCGCCCCAGGTGAAGTTCGCCACGGGCGTGGGCACGCGTATCACGCCCAGGCAGCGTGCCGCGCGATCGAACACGTGGATGCCGCCCGGACCGCAGCAATAAAGGTTGCCGTCGCGATCGAGCTTCATGCCATCAGGTGCGCCCTCGCCCTCGCCCGTGACCTCGATCCACACCCGGCCACCGGAAAGCGTTCCGTCGCCGCGCACGTCGAACACCCGGACGTGCCCGCGCTCGGTGTCGTTGACGAACAGCTCGCGCTCGTCGAGCGAGAAGCACAGCCCGTTCGGCTGCGCGAAGTCGTCGGCGACGAGCGTGAGCTCGTTGCTCCGCGGCTCCACGCGGTACACGCCGCGAAAGCCGAGCTGCGGTTCGCGCGGGACGCCATAGAAGTCCATGCGCCCGTACGTGGGATCGGTAAAGTAGATGCCGCCGTCGCTGCGCACGACAACGTCGTTGGGGCTGTTGAGCTCGCGGCCGCGGTGCTCGTGCGCGAGGACGGAGATCCCGCCGTCGACTTCGATGCGCGTGAGGCGGCTGGTCGCGTGCTCGCAGCAAAGAAGCTGCCCGTCGAGGTCGAAGGCCAGGCCGTTCGACTTGCCGCTCGGGGCGCGCAGCGTCTTCACGCCGTCGACTTCGTTCCATTCGTAGATTGTGTCGGCAGGTATGTCGGAGAACAGGAGCCGCCGGTGCAAGGCATCCCACAGCGGTCCTTCGAGGAAGAGGAAGCCTTCCGCGAGTCGTTCGTAGGTCATCGCAGAGCCCACGACCTCGGTAAACCGACCGTCCCGGATCTCGACGCTCATAGGACCCCGCTCATAGCTTTCCCGCTTTCTTGAGCGCGTCGACCGTGACGCCGCCCACGTACCAGTCTTCTGCGGTCACGTCCTCGAACACGACCCACACCGCCTCCTTGGGAAGCGAGGCGAGCTCGCTGATCGCCGCGGTCACGCGACGCGACATCTCGTCCTTCCGCTCCTGCGGATGTCCGGCCAGGATCCTGATGGTGACGAACGGCATGGCTTCCTCCCTCGAACGTTACAAAGTCAGCAGGCGATCGCGCAGCGTCGCATCGTCGCGCAACGCGGCGGACGGTCCCTCGTGGACCACCGCGCCCTTCTCCAGCACGTACACGTAGTCGGCGAGCGAGAGCGAGAATGCGACGCCCTGCTCGGCGAGAAGTATCGTAAGTCCCTCGTCCTTCAGGCTCTTCACCTGCGCGAGAAGGTTCTCCACCACAAGCGGGGCGAGCCCTTCCGAAGGCTCGTCGAGCAGCAGGAGATCGGGATTGCACATCAGCGTGCGCGCGATGGTGAGCATCTGCTGCTCGCCGCCCGACAGGAAACCCGCGCGCCGGTCGCGCAGCGTGGCGAGCTTGGGGAAGAGCTGCCACGCCGCGTCCACCGTCCAGCGCCCGGCGCGCTGCGCCGCGCTCTGCGCGACTTCGAGGTTCTCGACGACCGTGAGGTCCGCGAACACGCGCCGGTCCTCCGGAACGAAGCCGATGCCGGCGCGCGCGACCTGGTCGGGACGATAGCCCTGGATCGCATTGCCTTTCCAGAGCACGCGTCCCTGCGCGGGCGCGTTGAGGCCCATGATCGAGCGCATGACGGTGGACTTGCCGACGCCGTTGCGGCCGAGCAGGCACACGCACTGGCCGCGTTGCACTGCGAGCGACACGCCGAACAGCGCGCGCGACAGCCCATAGTAGGTACTGATGGCGTCGACTTCGAGCACCGCGCTCATCGCCGCTCTCCCAGGTACACGCGGCGCACGTCGTCGTTGGCGCGGATCTCCTCGGGCGCGCCCTCGGCGATCACGCGGCCCTGGTGCAGCACGGCGATGCGATCGGCTGCCTTGAACACGACGTCCATGTCGTGCTCGGTGAACAGGAGCGTCAGGCCGCGCTCGCCGGCGATCCGGCGCAGGAGCTGCATCGACTCGCGCGTCTCGCTCACCGACATTCCCGCGGTCGGCTCGTCGAGCAGCAGCAGCTCGGGCTTGCCGGCAAGCGCGATGCCGAGCTCGAGCTGCTTCTGGTTGCCGTGCGACAGCGTCGCGGCGGCCATGTCGGCGATGTCGACGAGGTTGACGTCGCGCAGCAGGCACAGGGCATCGTCGCGGAAAAGTCCGTCGGCGGACGACCAGAGGTCGCGGCCGCGCCCGCGATGCGCGATCAGCGCCGCCTGGACGTTGTCGAACACGGTCAGTTTCGGAAAGATGTTGGTGCGCTGGAAGGAGCGACCGACGCCGAGCGCGGCGAGCCGGTGCGGCGCGATGCCGGTGACGTCGCGGCCGTTGAGCCGCACGGTCCCGGCGTCGGCGGCAAGGTGCCCGGTGATGAGGTTGAAAAGCGTCGACTTGCCCGCGCCGTTGGGGCCGATGACCGCGACGACGCGGTGGCGCGGCACGTCGAGGCTGACGCCGTCGATCGCCGTCACGCCGCCGAACGCACGGCGGAGCTCGCGCACCTCAAGCATGGCGCTTCGCGCGCAGGCGCGCACGCAGCGCCGCCAGCGTTCCCGTGATACCGCCCGGGAACGCGAACAGGAGCACGATCAGCACGACGCCGAGCACCAGCGGCCAATACTGCGTGAACGACGAGATCTGGTGATTCAGGAGCGTCAGCGCCGCCGCGCCGATTGCCGGCCCCCAGAAGCTAGCCGATGCCGCCCAGGATCGCCATGATCAGCACCTCGGCCGACTTCGACCAGTAGGCGAAGTCGGGGAACACGCCGCGATTGAAGATGCCGAACAGCGCGCCCGCGAACCCGGCGAATGCTCCCGCGATCGCGAACGCCGCGACTTGGTACGCGCGCACGTTGATGCCCACGAATTGTGCGCGCTCCGGGTTCTCGCGGATCGCGGTCAGCATGCGTCCGAAGGGCGAGCGCACGATGCGGTGCAGCACGAAAAAGCACACGCCGGCGACCAGCATCACAAGCAGGAAGTAGTGGTCCGCCGTGCGCAGCGACCCGAGCAGCGGCAGCGCCGCCATCAAGCTCAGGTCGGGATAGGGCACGTTCGACAACCCCTGCTCGCCGCCGGTGACCGAGTTCCACTTGAAGCACACCGCCCACACGATCTGCGCGAAGGCAAGCGTCAGCATCGCGAAGTAGATGCGCGTCGAGCGCACGCAGAAGAAACCGAACACGACCGCGAACGCGGCGGCCATCGCGCCCGCCGCCGCGAAGGCCAGCGGGAACGGCACGCCATGCGTCTTCATGAGGATGGCGCAGGTGTAGGCGCCGATGCCGAAGTAGGCGGCGTGCCCGAACGAGACGAGCCCCGTGTAGCCCAGCAGCAGGTTGAGGCTCACGGCGAACAGCGCGAGGATGACGATCTCGGTGGCGAGGAACGTGTAGAAGCGCGAGCCCAGCCACGGCACGCACAGCACGAGGATGAAGGCCAGCGCGGGAAGCCAGCGCTTCACGACAACGGTCGTCCGAGAAGGCCGGCAGGCCGTACGATCAGCACGACCGCCATCAGCGCGAACACCGCGAACAGCGAAAAGCCGGGCAGCACCAGAATGCCGAAGGCCAGCACCTGCCCGAAGATGATGGCGCCGAGGAACGTGCCCCAGAACGAGCCCAGGCCGCCGATCACGACGACGATGAACGCCTCGACGATGATCTCGACGTCCATGCCCGGCACGATGCTGCGCACCGGCGTGACGAGCGCGCCGCCGAGCCCCGCGAGAAACGACCCGCCCATGAACATCAGCGTGTACAGCCGGCCGACGTCGGCGCCGAGTGCTGCGAGCATCTCGCGGTCGAGCGCGGCGGCGCGGATCATGCGGCCGAGGCCCGTGCGTGTCAGCAAGAGCCAGCACGTCACCGCAATCACCGGACCGAGCACGATGATGAAGAAGTTGTAATACGGCACGACGGCGCCGAAGAGCTCGAAGCTGCCGGCGAGACCCGTCGGGACGCGCCACCGAAAGTTGCTGCGTGCCCCATACGATGCGCGCGGCGTCGCCCAGGATCAGCACCAGGGCGTACGTCAGGAGCAACTGATACAGATCTTCCTTGCCGTACAGGTGGCGCAGCAGAAAGCGCTCGACGAGGCCGCCCAGCAGCGCGACGCCGAGGGCCGATCCCAGCACGGCCAGCCAGAAATTGCCGGTGACGGGTCCGAGCCAGTGCATCATCTGCCACGCGAGGTAGGCGCCCATCATGTAGAAGGAACCGTGCGCGAAGTTCAAGACACGCAGCACGCCGAAAACAACCGACAGTCCCGACGCGACGACGAACAGGAACATGGCGGCGGTCAAGCCGGAAAGCACCTGCCCGACGATGAAGGAGGGTTCGAGCACGGCGGGCGCGGCTGGGGCCTGACTAGTTGCCGAGGAGCGAGAGCGGGGAGGAGATGAGCGCTGCCTTTTCCTCGAGCAGCGAGCGCCAGCGGGGAACGAGGCTGCGCCGGAACCGGAGCTTGGGCATCGCGAGGCTGACCGCCGCGACGGTCGCTTCGCTGTTCGGATCCCGCACCGGCACGCTGATGCAGCACAGGTTCGCCGCGTACTCTTCGACGTCGAGCGCGTAGCCTTCCTTGCGCACGCGCGCGAGCTCGCGCCGAAGCTCCACTTTGCTCGTGATCGTGTGCGGCGTGTACGCCTTCATCTCGACGGACTCGAGATAGCGCGCGAGCGCGTCGGGCGCGATGCCGGACAGGAGCACCTTGCCGGTCGCGGTGCAGTAGGCGGGCTCGCGCTGCGCGGTACGCATCGACGCGCTGACCACGTGCTGGCCGTCGGCCTTGCAAAGCTGCACGATCTCGCCGTGGCTCAGGATCACGAGGTAAATGGTCTCGCCGACGACGTCGCGCAACGCCTCGAGATGCGGCCGCGCGAGCGTCGCGAGGTCGCTGCCCTGGAGGTACGCGCTCGCGAGCTGGAACAGCCGCGGCCCCATGACGTAGCCGCGATGGCCCGGGTCCTGCTCGACGTACCCGCGCTGGACCAGCGTCTGCAGCTGGCGGAACGCCGTGCTCACCGTGAAGCCCGTCGCGCGCGCGATGTCGGACACGCTGACCGGCCCGCGCGCCGCGCTCAGGTGCTCGAGGATGTCGAGCACCTTGGAAACGCTCTTGACGGCATCGGGCTCGGCGCGTGTCCTCGGTCTTCCTCCAGGCATTCGTTTCTCGACTAATCCATGAAGGGCGTCGGATCGATGTACACCGGCGGGCTCATCACCGCGAACGGGTAGCGTGGATCCTTCGCCATCTTGCCCCAGAACTGCGCCCGGTTGGCCTGGTGGTCCTTGGTCTGGAACTTCTGCTTGCCGATCGGCGTGTCCACCGTGACCTCGAGCATCGCCTTGGCGACCTTCTCGGAATCGGTGCTGCCGGCCTTGGCGATCGCTGCCGACAGCATCTGCATGCCGATGTAGCCCGTGATCGGCCACGACGACGGCTGCTCTTCCTTGAGGTACGCGCTCAGGCGCTTGGTGTACTCCTTGTGCGCGGCCGGTCCGTCCCAGTTGAACGCGTCGTACGCATTGGCGGTGATGCCCAGGGGATAGTCGTCGCCCATCGCCTTGGTGGTCTCGATCGCGCCCGCTTCGCCGGCGGCCATGACGTTGAAGTTCACCGATTCGAAGTAGCGAAGGGGCTTCGCCTGCTTGACGAACGTGACGAAGTGCCCGCCCCACAGGCTCGTGAAAACGGCGTCTGGTTTTTTCGCGAGCTGGGCGTTGATGAACGGCGTGTAGTCCGCCTCGCCGAGCTTCGGCCATTGCTGGTCGACGATCTCGATGTCGGGCCGCAGCTTTTTCAGATGCGTGACGAACGCCTTCGTGAGGTCCTGGCCGAATGCGTAGTCGGGGCTCATCGTCGCCACCTTCTTCACGTTCCATTTGGCCATGAGCTCGGCCGCCGTCCGGCCCTCGATGGTCGTGTTGGTCGCGGTCCGGAACACGTACGGATGCAGGTTCGCGGGCGCCAGGAGCTGGTCGGTCTTGACCACCGGCACCACGAACACGACCTTGTTTTCCTTCGCCACCGGTGACACTGCCGGCCCCTCGGCGGAGGTCAGCGTCCCGACCAGGAAGTCCACGTTCTCGCGCAGGATGAGATCGCGCGCGATGCGCACGGCCTCGTCCGCGTTGCCCTTGGTGTCGCGCACCACCAGTTCGAGCTTGCGGCCGAGCACGCCGCCTTTGGCGTTGATCTCTTCCACGTACATCTGCGCGCCTTTCAGCGACGGCTCGCCGATCAGGGCGCCCGGCCCGGAGAGGATGACCGGATAGCCGATGCGAATGGCCTTCTGCGCAACTGCTGAGCCTGCCGCGAGTGCTGTACAGGCGATCGCGAGCGAAGCCGTGAGCTTTCCAAGATTCATGTATTCCTCCCTTGACGGCGGTGTCAGTGCACCGATGGCGGCGCGCCCCGTTTTGCGTAATACGCAAAACTTTACCGTTTCGTGAAAAAGCCTAAGGTGGCCCCGGCCCCGTTGTCAAGCGGCGTCGGCGTCGGGGGGCTCGTGACCGGACCCGGCGACTTCCGCAGCCCCGCATGACAACTGCGTCGACAGGCGGGATTGCGCCCGAATGTTGTCGGCGCATACTCCCCGTTCGATCGTCGGTGAACAGCATCGAACCAAGGGGAGATGTCGATGAAGGACGCCGTACGTAAGGGCAGCGTCGCGCGCATGACGATGCTGCTGGGCTTGATGGTATGGGTCGGTCAGGCCGTGATGGCTGCCGCCATCGACCCACCTTCGGCCCGGGACAACTCAGTCCCGGTAGCCCGCGCAATACCGTCGCCATTGCTCGCGATCGATCAGAATCGGGCCACCGTGATCGACCGCATCGTCGGCGAGTGGGGCGAGGCGCTGGTCAAGTCCAATGCCGGCATCGACGCCGCGCAGTTGCGCGAGATGCTGACGGGGATGCGCGCGGACCAGCTCCTGGCGGCGAGCCTCGCGGGGAGCCTCGAGGGCCTGCGCAACGTGGTCGCCGCGGCGCTCGTGACCGAGGCGGAGGTGAAGCACTCGCTGCTGCAGGCGAAGGCTTTGGGCGACGCCAACCAGGACGTGGTGTACGTGCCGGTGACGCCGTGCCGGCTGGTGGAGACGCGCGGAACGTTCCCGGCGGTATTTCAAGGCGGCGGTGCCTTCGTTGGCAACGAGATCCGCACGTACACGCTGCAGGGCGGCAACGGGGTATGCCTGACGCAGTTGCCGGCGAGTGTGTCGCCAAGTGCGATCCAGCTGCAGGTGTTCGGGATTCCGACGACGACGGGCTCGGGGGACATCGAAATCCTGCCGCAGGGGAGCACGTTCGGGAGCACGGCCGCGCTGGTGTACCTGGGCAACAATGCCTTTACCTCGGCGGCGGTGACGAGTCTCGCGAATATTGCGAACAAGCAGATCAGCGTGCAGGTGCGCGGGGGCGGGGCGCACGTGGCGATCGACGTGGTGGGCTACTTCCGGGCACCGGCCGGTGGCTTCGTGAGCAGCGTCACCGCCGGGACCGGACTGACGGGCGGGACGATCACAAGCAGCGGCACGATTGCCGTGGACACGACCGTCGTTCAGTCGCGTGTCACCGGCACGTGTGCGGCAGGCAGCAGCATCCGCACGATCAACGCCGATGGCACCGTGGTGTGCGAGACCGACGATGGTGGCGCAGGCGGGGGCGGTACGGTGACCAGCGTCGGGACCGGCACGGGCCTCACCGGCGGCCCGATCACGGCGAGCGGCACCGTCAGCATTGCAGCCGGCGGCGTAGGCGCGACCCAACTCGCCTCCAACGCAGTGACGACGGTCAAGATCACGGATAGCAACGTGACCACCGCCAAGATCGCGGATGCCAGTGTGACGGCAGCCAAGCTCGCGGATGGCGCAGTTACCTCCGACAAGCTTGCCGGCGGCATCGCATCCGCGAGGCCCATGAATGTTACGGCATCGTTCCAGGACACGGGAGGCACGGGCCAGCAGTCGTCGATCGTCATGGGCGCCGACGGCTTGCCACTGGCCGCCTACTACGACCAGACCAACCAGCGACTGCGGGTGATGCATTGCGACACGCTCGACTGTGCCAGCAAGACGCTGACCACCGTCGATGCGGGTCCCGGCGTCGGGCGGGACCCGTCGATCATGATGACCGTTGGCGGGGTGGGAGCGATCAGCTATTTCGACGCGGCCAACACGGCGCTGAAAGTCGCATTCTGCGGGAACGCGGCCTGCACGACGGCGACAATCGACACCGTGGATGCGACCAACGACACCGGTCACTTTTCGTCGATCGTAAGCTTGACGAACAGCCTGATCCTGATTTCGTACTACGACAACACGCTCAAGGACCTCAAGCTCGCTCAGTGCAACAGCACCATTAGCTGCAATGCGGCGACCATCTTGACCGTGACCTCGGCCGGCGACGTCGGCCAGTGGAGCGCCATGACCATACTGGGCAACAACGACATTGCGATCGCCTATCTGGACGCGACCGCCCACCTGCTGCGCATTGCGACCTGTCCGAGCTTTTCGAGCTGCGCGACCCCGGCGCTGACCACCGTGGAACTCCTCGGCACCGACGTGGCGGAGGGCATTGCAATTACCACCAATCAATCAGGCAACGCCGTCGTGAGCTATGTTCGGCGCGCCGCCGCCGGAGCCGGCAACAAGAAAGTCGCGGTCTGCGAATCGTCCGCCTGCGCTGCGCCCGTCATCACCCCGCTCCAATCGGTGTCGTCCGGCGAGCCGACGGTGACGACCTCCGTGACGGTCACTCCCGACGGCCTTCCCGTGATCGCGATGTCGCCCAACCTGGCGGGGGCCACCTGCGATTCCAGCAGCGGGTCGTCGGGTGGCGGCTTCGCCAAGTGCAGAACCGCCGATTGCGCGAGCTTCGAGATCGGGAACAGTCTCGGAGTGGCAACCACCCCTTCGGTCACGACCGGATCGGACGGCTATCCAATCGCCACCATGTGGGGTTGCTCTACAACCCCGGCTTCCGCGAATCTCAAGACGATTCATTGCGCGAGCATGAGCTGCCAAGGCGCATTTCGCCCGCGCTGACGGCGAGCGCGGCGACTACCAATTAGAAAGTCCAGCGCGACCATCCTGACGTCGCTGCCGTGGGTGGTCACGCCGGTCGGCGTCGAAAAGGCCGGCAAGGACGACCTGGGGTGGCGCAATGCCGCAACTGAGCAGGTAGCGATCTGGCTGATGAACGGAACGGGACCCATCGGCTCCGCCAACTCTCGCGCAGAGAAGTCAAGCGGTCGAACGGACAGCCGCAGGGCCGCGCGGGACGCGGCGAATTCCCTGAAACGGCGCGAAGGGTTGAGCGCTTCCGCCTACGCGGTGAGCGTGCGCGTCACGACCTCGGTGACGTCGGGCGACAGGCCCGGTGCCTGCGCGATGCGCTGCAGCGCCGCTTCCATGAGGCCTCGCCTCGGCTGTGCGAAGCGCTTCCACAGGTTGAAGGCGCCCGCGACCGTTGCGGCAAGCTGCGGATTCGTCGCGTCGAGCGCGAGCACCTGGTCCGCGGCGAAGGCGTACCCTCGGCCGTCTCCCGCGTGAAAGCGCGCGAAGTTGCGAAGCGCGAACGCGCCCACCAGCGATCGCACGCGATTCGGATTGCGGGCGTTGAAGCGCGGATGCGCGAGCAACGCCTGCACGCGCGTCAGCGCGTCGGGCCGCTCGGCCAGCGCCTCGAGCGCGAACCATTTGTCGAGCACCAGCGGCTCGTCGCGCCACCGCGCCTCGAAGCGCGCGAATAGCTCGTCGCGCTCGTCGTTCGCGCCGTCCTTCAAGGCGGCGAGCGCCGCGAAAGTGTCCGTCATGTTGTCGGACGTATCGAAGTGCGCGACGGCGATGGCGCGTGCCGACGGATCGTCGATCGCGGCGAGGTAGCGCAGGCACATGTTCGCGAGCTTGCGCGCGCCGGTCTGGTCGTTGCTCGGCGCGTACGGGGCGCGCACGCGGCGCTCGCCGTAGACGCGTTCGAACGATTCGCGCAGGGCGGTGCCGAGCGCGCGCTTGAGGAACGCGCGTGCGGCCGTCACGCCTTCGGGATCGACGACGGGCTCCTGCGCGGCGACATACGCGGCGTCGGGCGGCATCAGCGCGAGGGCGATCAGCGCAGGGTCGCTCACGCGGTCGCCGAGCAGCTTCTCCACGATGCGCGCCAGGGAGTCGGGGAGCGTCATCGGCTGGCCGTCGCGATGGTTGCGCGCCAGGGCAAGCATCGCGTTGGCGTAGCAGCGCTGCGCGGCGTCCCAGCGCGTCACGGCATCGCTGTCGTGCGCGGCGAGGAACGCGAGCGCTTCGTCGGTGTAGGGAAAATCGACGATGACAGGCGCGGAGAAGTTGCGCAGCAACGAGGGCACGGGCGGCTCGCCGATGCCCGCGAAGCGGAAAGTCTGCGACGGCGCGCGGAGCTCGAGCACGCGCGTCGTGCCGACCGGCGCAGCCTCGCCGGCCAGCCGAAGCGGAATGTCGCGACCGTCGCGGTCGAGCAGTCCGACGGCGAACGGGATGTGCAGCGGCAGCTTGTCGGGTTGCCCGGGCGTCAGCGCCGTGCGCTGCGCAAGCTCGAGCGTGTACGTTGACGTGGCCGCGTCGAAGCTGTCGCGCACCGCCACGACGGGCGTGCCTGCCTGCGCATACCAGCGCCGGAACTGCGAAAGGTCCACGCCCGACGCATCCTGCATCGCCTGCACGAAATCGTCGCAGGTAACGGCCATGCCGTCGTGACGCTCGAAGTAGAGATCGGTGCCACGGCGGAACCGATCGGCGCCGAGCAGGGTGTGCTGCATGCGGATCAGCTCCGCACCTTTCTCGTACACCGTGCTCGTGTAGAAATTGTTGATTTCCTGGTACTCGTCCGGACGCACGTTGTGCGCCATCGGCCCCGCATCCTCGGCATACTGCTCGCGGCGCAGGAACTCGACGGCGGCGATACGCTCGACGGCGCGCGACGTCAAGTCGCTCGTGAATTCCTGGTCGCGAAACACCGTGAGGCCTTCCTTCAGCGACAGCTGGAACCAGTCGCGGCACGTCACGCGATTGCCGCTCCAGTTGTGGAAGTACTCGTGCCCGATGACGCCCTCGATCGCCTGGTAGTCGTCGTCGGTCGCGGTCGCGGCATCGGCGAGCACGAGGCGGCTATTGAAGATGTTGAGCCCCTTGTTCTCCATCGCGCCCATGTTGAAGTCGTCGGCGCAGAAGATCATGAACGCGTCGAGGTCGTACTCGCGTCCGAATCGCTCCTCGTCCCAGCGGAACGCCTTCTTCACGGCCTCCATCGCGTGACGGCAGCGCGGGATGTTCGCGCGCGTCGAGTAAATGCGCAGAGCGACGTGCCTCCCCGACCGGGTGACGAACGTGTCCTCCAGCGCGTCGAGCGCGCCCGCGACGGCGGCGAACAGGTACGAAGGCTTCGGAAACGGATCTTGCCAGGTGGCGAAGTGACGTCCGCGGGCGAGGCTGCCTTGCGCGACGAGATTGCCGTTGGACAGAAGGACGGGGTACGCCGTGCGGTCGGCGCGCAGAGTGACCGTGTAGCGCGCCAGCACGTCGGGGCGGTCGGGAAAGTAAGTGATGCGGCGAAAGCCTTCGGGCTCGCACTGCGTGCAGAACACGCCTGACGACACGTAAAGGCCCTCGAGCGCGACGTTGCGCGCGGGCGCGATCCGCGAGCGAACCGTGAGCGTTCCTTGGGCCGGCGGATCGAGGATCGTGAGCGAGCGCGCGGTGAGTTGCGCGCGCGACGATCGCAGCGAGACACCGTCGAGGTCGACTGAAACACCTTCCTGCTGCTCGCCGTCGAGGACCAGGGGCGCGTCGCCGTCGGTCGCATCCGCACTGGGATTGCGCCGGAACGCGAGCGTCGCCGTAACCTCGGTCCCCTCGGGAGAAAGATCGAGCGTCAGCTCGAGCGTATCGACGAGAAACGCCGGCGGCCGGTAATCGAGCCGTCGCTTGAGCGCTACGGCACTGTCGCGGGGAAGCATCGGCCGATCGGCTTAGTACACGAGGCCTATTTCACTTCGACGAGCTCGACGTCGAACATGAGCGTCGCGTTGGGCGGGATCACGCCGCCCGCGCCGCGCTCGCCGTACGCCATCGCGGGAGGAATGATCAGCGTGCGCTGGCCGCCGACCTTCATGCCGGCCACGCCTTCGTCCCAACCCTTGATGACGCGGCCCGCGCCGATGATGAAACCGAACGGCACTTGGCGATCGCGCGAGCTATCGAACTTGGCGCCCTTTTGATCCGGCTTGGAAGGGTCGTACAGCCAGCCAGTGTAATGCACGAGCACGGGTTTTCCATTGACGGCTTCCGCGCCAGTACCTTGTTTTACATCGATTTTCTTTAGTTCCGTAACCATGGCATCTGTCTTGCTTGGAGTTGAGGGCGGAGACTGCGAAGGCGTTTGCGCCAGTGCAATCGTAGCTGTGGTGGACAACGCGGCGGCAAACGCTAAGGATTGCAAAACGCGCGCGCCTTGCACGAATTGCCCATGCAAGCGGGCAGCGAGCGGTAATCAGCGAGTTTGTCATGGCGTTCGGAGGCGATTCGAAGAGACGAGAGTATCGCGTGGATGGGCGCAGAGCGCGCTATTGACACGCTGCACGAATTGTAGCTGACGGCGCGGACGTTTTGCGCCACCAACTGAATTGGTCTATAAATGACGATTCCTCCGGCCGCCTCTCGTTCCGCGCTCCACAAGGGTGCGTGTTCGTGCTGCGCGTCGCGCAAAGTTACACTACGAGGGATCATGTTCGGCTTTTTGACATCCGGGGCAAAGGAGATCACGGACCCGCTCGCGTCCGCGAAGTCCGTGGCGAGCTGGCTTCGCCAGTTGCCCGCGCTCGATGTCATCGGCCGCCAGCAGCACGTGATGCGCGCGTTCGACGCGATGCGCCAGTCGCGCAAGTCCGATCGACACGGCGCGCGTGCAGGCGGTCGAGTTCCTCGATGCAGCGCTCGGCGCCGATCGCCGCCAGCTCATCAAGCAATACGTCGAGAACTACGACGGCACTCCGAAGCTCGCCGAGCGCATCTGGCAGGCGCATCTACGACCTGTCGCAGGGCTTCATGTACGCCTACCAGTCGTCGCTCGAGGAAGCGCTTCGCGCAGACGCGACAACCCGCGCTGGAAGCCGTCATGCCGCCGCTGCTCTTCGCGCGGCTCATCCACTATTACGGCACCGACGCCAAGCTGCGCGTGTTCCGCTTCGAGCGCTGGATCCCGGCGAAGTGGATGGAGCTTGCACCGGACTCTACATGCGCGCGTCGCGAGCTCGGCGTCGAGCGCGTGCCGGCGGTGCTTGCGTAGCGTCGGCCCCAACGCGACGCAATGGACGATCGAGCAGGAGTACCTGTACGTCCTCCTGATCCACCAGCTCAACACCGGCAACATGTCGCCGCCGCAGCTCGACTGGGCGATCGTCGCAGCTTCGCGCATGGAGCCGGCGCCTGCAGCTCGACGCGGTGCCGCGCTCGCCCGAGGGATTCTTCGTCGACGTCGCGGGCAAGACGCGGCCTCGTGCGCCGCACGGGCAACGACTCCGGCTCGATGCTGCGCTACCTCGACACGACGCCGCTCGCCGAGACCGCTCGAGCGCGCGATCGCACGCGCTGCGCCAGGCCGAGTCGACCGACCAGGGTCCGGCGGCGCCGATCAACCAGCTGCGCATCGCGATCCTCGAAAAGGTGCAGCCCGTCGGTTTCGCCCAACCTCAACGCCGAGCTGCGGCGCGATCCGCGCATCGCGTGCGCGGTGGCGGCGAAGGTGCGCATCGGGCTCTCGCGCATCTGCCAGCGAGCTCGGGCAGCAGGACCCGACGGAAGCCGCCAACGACTCGAGGCATCGGGTCCGAGCAGATCGAGGTGTACGCGGTCGCCGACGGCTCGCGCGCGCGCGCGCCGCGTTCCGGACGAGCACGATTCGCTCGCGGCGCGCCTCTCGTCGTTCTCGCGATCCGATGTGGCAGGTGAAGGACCGCAGCGTCGCGGGGCTGCGCATCGCGGCCTCCGGCGGCATCGGCCAGGCGCTATGCGCTCGGCGCCCTCGTCGCCGTGCGTCAATCCGACTTGTCGACTGGGTGCTGGGCGTCGTGCGCCGCCTGAACAAGGTCAGCAACGACGAGGTCGAGGCCGGCATGTCGATCATCGCCGACCGCCTGGTCCCGGTCACGCTGCACGCGGTGCGCCAGGCAAAGGACGACATGGGCTTCATCGTCGACGGCATCGACGTGTCGACGATGGGCGCACGCTTCCACGGCCTGTACCTGCCGCCGCCGTCGCGGCCCGACAAGCCGCTCGCCGTGAAGACGCTGATCGTGCCGACGCAGGAATACTCCGAAGGCCGCAGCGTCATCCTGACGACGGGCCGCTCCGTCTACACGGTGGCGTTGCGCCACCTGGTCGAGCAGCGCGCCGACTGGAGCTGGGCGGCGATCCAGATCATCGAAAAGAAATCGCGGGTCTGAAACAGGGACGGAACAGGTATCGGAATGAGGTCGAGCCACGGACCGCGATGACGAACTCCGGGGGACACGTGGCACGCCCCCCGGCAACACGCTTCTACGGCTTTTTCGGCTGCTTGGGCTTCTTGGGTTCTTTCTTGGGCCTGTCGCGGTTTCCCATTGCTGACCTCCTCGTTGACGACTGTCGGATGTTGCACCGTCGCGCGCCGCCGCGCAACGAGTGCACATGGCGCCCGCTGTGCGACGAGCGGTGTGGTCCTTGCGGCCTTGATAGACCCCGCCTGCTATCGCTCCCTGGTTCTGCGGCCGTGATCGACCAGCCTTGGGCTGACGTCAGCGATGCACCTCCAGCACTCGCGATTGCCACGAGCGCACATCGAAGCACAACTCGCACTGTCTTCTCCCCATTAGACGCGCCAGCTCTTGAACAAGCACGGCAGCTTGAGGAGCGGTGGTCAATCCTGCGGCCGGAACTTGAGTGTCAGCGCGCGCTGAAAGAGCTCGGGACGATCCGGCCGCGGCAGCGGCGACGACTTGATGATCGCGCGCTGCACGGCGTCGTCGTAGGCGCGGTTGCCGCTCGACTTGCGCAGCGTCGCGTCGATGATCTCCCCTGTCGGCAATTGCACGACCTCGAAGATCGCTTCCGGATTGCCGGCGATATCGGCAGGCACGATGACGTTGCCGCGGACCTTGGCCTGGATGCGGCGGATCCAGTCGGCCTCCGCCTTCGACCGCGCGGACGCTTCCGATGCCTGCTGCGCCTGGCGCTGTTGAATCTCGCGCTCCGCTTGCGCGCGCAGCTGCGACTCGCGGTCGGCCTGCGCGCGCATCGCGGCCAGCTCCTTCTGCTGGCGTTCCTTCGCTTCCGCCTGCTTGCGCTCCTCGAGCCTGCGCTTCTCCTCGAGCTCGCGCAGCTCGCGCGCGCGGCGCTCGTTCTCTTCCTTCTGCTTGCGCTCGAGCTCCTGCTTCGCCTTGAGCGCGATGTCGGCGGCATGCGGATCGGGCTTCTCGACGACCGGCGCTGGCTTTGGCGGCGGCGCCGGTTCAGGCTCGGGTGACGGGGGAGGCGGAGTTGGCGGCTTCTCGATGACTACGGGCGCTTTCGGCGGCGGCGCATAGAGCTCGGCCGTCATCGGCTCGGGCTTGCGGTTCTGCCATTGCACCGAGAACACGAGCACCGCGAGAAACCCGATCTGCACCGCGAGCGCGAGCACGAACGCCCAACCCTTGCCCTTCGTGCTGCGAGGCGATCGCGGACGGTCGGTGCGCGTGGTGAGGACGGCGGCGTTCATGCGCGGCTAGCTTTGCGGTGGCTTGGCGAGCAGGCCGACCTTCTTGACGCCGTTGCGCTGGAGGAGGTCGAGGATCGACAACACGTCTTCGTAGCGCGCGTTCTTGTCGGCGGCGATGACGACCGGCTGTTCCTGCTGCGCCTGCTTGGCCCGCACGCGGGCGATCAAATCCTCGCGAGTCACTTTCGTCGCGGGCATGTTCGCGGCCTGGTCGCGCAGCCAGATCGAGTTGTCGTTGCGCAACGTGACCTCGAGCGGTTGCACGGGCGTCGTAAGCTTGCTCCCCACGCTCGGCAGCTCGATCTCGCCGGGGCTGATGAGCGGAGCCGTCACCATGAAGATGATGAGCAGCACCAGCATCACGTCGATGTACGGCACGACGTTGATCTGGTTGATGGCTTTGCGCTGGCGCCGCATGGAGTTGCTAGCCTTGCCTTTGCAGGATGTTCGAGAACTCCTCGATGAACGTCTCGTACCGCGTCGCAAGACGGTCCACGTCGTGCGTGTAGCGGTTGTAGCCGATGACCGCGGGGATGGCCGCGAAGAGGCCGATCGCGGTGGCGATGAGGGCCTCCGCAATGCCGGGCGCCACGTTGGCGAGCGTGGCCTGGGACACGTTCGCGAGCCCGCGGAACGCGTTCATGATCCCCCACACGGTGCCGAAGAGGCCGATGTACGGCGACACCGAGCCCACGGTCGCCAGACCCGCGAGATTGGCGTCGAGCGCGTCGATCTCGCGCTGGTAAGCCGCGCGCATGGCGCGGCGCGCGGAATCGAGCGTCACGACGGATGCGCTGCCTTGCTTCCTGTGCTTCGCATATTCCCGAAAGCCGGCCGTGAAGATGTGGTCCATGCCGCTGCCGGTGCGCGACTGCGAAGTACGCTGATACAGCTCCGCGAGGTCCCCGCCCTTCCAGAACTCGTCCTCGAAGCGGTCGGTGTCGCGCGACGCCCGGCGAAGCTGGAACATCTTGAGGAAAATCTGCCACCACGACCACAGCGACAAGAGCACCAGCATCAGCACCACCGCCTGCACGACGATGGAGGCGTTCAGGATGAGGTTGACGAACGAAAGGTCGGCGTGGACGTTCAAACTGTCTCCAGCTGTTGGGAAAGTGCCTGAGGCATGCGCACCGGGCGCCAGCGCGCCGCGTCGAGGCAGGCCAGCGTCACGCGCGCCTGCGTGAGCACGGCGTCCTCGCGACGGACTTCCTGACGGGCGACGAGGCGGCTTGCGCCGCGATGCACGGCTTCGACCGTCACCACGAGGTCGTCGTTCAATCGCGCGGGCTGGCGAAAGTCGATCTCGCAGCGACGGACGACGAAGACCACTCCGTGGTCCCGCTCGAATGCGGACAGGGGAAAGCCGAGCGCGGCCATCCATTCGGTGCGCGCGCGTTCCATGAACTTCAAGTAGTTGGCGTAGTAGACAACCCCCGCGGCGTCGGTGTCCTCATAGTAAACGCGGACCGGGAAGCGGAAGGGTTGCCTCATTCCTGCGCGAAAAGATCGTTCACGCCGCTCGGCGGCGTTAGCCCGAAGTGCCGGAACGAAAGCGCGGTCGCGATGCGGCCGCGTGACGTGCGCTGCAGGAATCCTTGCTGGATGAGGTACGGCTCGAGCACGTCCTCGATCGTGTCGCGCTCCTCGCCGATCGCCGCTGCCAGGTTGTCGACGCCCACCGGTCCGCCCGCGAACTTCGACAGCACCGTGGACAGGAGCTTGCGGTCCATGACGTCGAGGCCGGACCCGTCGACATCGAGCATCACAAGCGCGGCGTCGGCCACTTCGCGCGAGATCGCGCCGTCGGCTTTGACCTCCGCGAAGTCGCGCACGCGCCGCAGCAGCCGGTTCGCGATGCGCGGCGTTCCGCGCGACCGCCGCGCGATCTCGCGCGCGCCGTCGGAGTCGATCTCGATCTCGAGCAGTGCGGACGATCGCTGCACGATGCGCGTCAGCTCTTCGGTGTTGTAGAACTCGAGGCGCGCGACGATGCCGAACCGGTCGCGCAGCGGGTTCGTGAGCATCCCCGCGCGCGTGGTGGCGCCGACGAGCGTGAACGGCGGCAAGTCGAGCTTGACGCTGCGCGCGGCCGGCCCTTCGCCGATCATGATGTCGATCTGGAAGTCCTCGAGCGCCGGATAGAGTATTTCCTCGACGATCGGCGACAGGCGATGGATCTCGTCGATGAACAGCACGTCGCGCGGCTCGAGGTTGGTGAGGAGTGCGGCAAGGTCGCCGGGACGCTCGAGCACCGGACCCGACGTCTGGCGCAGGTTCACGCCGAGCTCGTGCGCGAGGATGTGCGACAGCGTGGTCTTGCCAAGGCCCGGCGGCCCGAACAGCAGCACGTGATCGAGCGCTTCGCCGCGCTTTCTCGCGGCCTCGATGAAGATCGAAAGCTGCTCGCGGATCTTTTCCTGGCCGACGTATTCCGCAAGGCCGCGGGGGCGCAGCGCGCGCTCGATGACCTCCTCCTGCACGCCGGCGACCTTGCCGCCGACCACGCGCTTGAGCTCGTCGTTTTCGATGGCCATGACGGATTCTAGGGCTTCCGTGCGTCGGCCGCGCGGCGGCGTATGTAAAGCGTCTTCGTCGCCTCGGCGATCGTCTCGCCGCCTGCGTCCTGGATGTGTACGTCGAAGACGGGCTCGTACTTCTCGCCGCCGGCCGTCGCGCGCTTCGCGTGGTCGATCGCCGACGCGGGCAGCACGAAACGCGCGAACACGTTGCCGCGGCCTGGCTTCCTGTATTCGATGCTTCCGGACTTGTCCCAGACGACATAGTCCGAGCCGAGGTTGCGCAGCATCATGAGCGCGAAGAACGGATCGGTCATCGCGAACATCGATCCGCCGAACTGCGTGCCGAAGTAGTTGCGGTTGAGCGTGCCGAGGGACAGCTTGACGTCGATCTCGCGAAAGTCGGGTGTGACGCGCGTCACGCGAATGCCGGCACCCATGAACGGTGGCCACAGGTTGATACCGCGGCGAAACAACCCTGCCGGGATTTCGAACTTGCGCAGCAACCCCTGGTGTTGCGACGACATGCCCGCGTCACGCCTTTGCCAGGAGCTTCAGCGCCTGCCGGATGCCGTCCGCGACGGCCACGCCTTCCGGCAGCTGCTTGGTGGCCGCGACCGCTTCCTTGTCGCTGTAGCCGAGCGCGATCAGCGCATGCAGCACGTCGCTCGCCGGCGGCGGCGTGCGGTGGACGCCGACGCTCGTGGTCATGTCGGCGCCGAGCTTGTCCTTGAGCTCGAGCAGGAGGCGCTCGGCCGTCTTCTTGCCGATGCCCGGGATCCTGGTGAGGCGGCCGGACTCCTGCAGCGTTACCGCTTGCGCGAGCTCCGCGACGGAAAGTCCGGACAGCACCGACAGCGCAGTGCGCGCGCCGACGCCGCTGATCTTGAGGAGTTGGCGGAATGCGCGGCGCTCGTTATCGCTGCCGAATCCGTACAGCAGGTGCGCATCCTCGCGAACGACGAGATGAGTGAACAGCGTCACGCGCTCACCGTTGGCGGGCAGGTTGTAGAACGTGCTCATCGGCACGTCGACCTCGTAGGCCACGCCTTGCACGTCCAGCAGGATCTGCGGCGGGTTCTTTTCGAGCAGGGTGCCCGCGAGGCGTCCGATCATGCGCGGATTATCCCATTCGAGGCACCGCGCATGAGGTGCCGATGCACGTGCTCGAGCGACGGCAGCACGAGGATGGCGGTCGCGAGGATGTCGGGAGGCGGCGCGTGCTGGTCCGGCACCATGATGGGCGTCATCCCTGCGGCAAGCGCCGCACGCACGCCCGGCGCCGAATCCTCGAGCACGAGGCACGCCGAGGGCGGCGCGCCGAGGCGCTCGGCTGCGAGCAGGAAGATGTCGGGCGCGGGCTTGCCGCGTGCGACCTCGTCGCCGCCGACCAGCGCGGTAAACCGCGCGGCGAGGCCGGCGTTGGCGAGCTTGGGAATGGCGCGCGAGCGGCGCGTCGACGTCGCGACCGCTTTCGGGATGCCGACCTCTTCCAGCCAGTCGAGGAGTCCTGCCAGGCCGTGCTTGACCGCGATCCCGTCGCGCTCGACGATCGCGTCGTAGGCGACGTGCCACGCTTCCATCAACCGGTCGGTGGGAAAGGATTCGCCGTGACGCTCGATGATGATCGCGCGGCAGTCCTGGTAGTTGCGCCCGACCATGGCGTCGAGCAGAGACATGTCGAAATCGGCGCCGATCGCGTCCTTGGCATCGCGCCACGCGGGAGGCGCCAGACGCTCGGTGTCGAGCATCAGGCCGTCCATGTCGAAGATGACGGCGCTGAGCGTCACCTGACGAAGCGTCCCGCGCGCCGCGTATACCCGGAGCCGCGGAGCAGGCCGACGCCCACGCTGCCGTGCGCGTGGCAGATGGCGCACGCGAGCGCATCCGCCGCGTCGGGCGACGGCGCGCCGGGAAGCTCGAGCAGGCGGCGCACCATCTCCTGGACCTGCGGCTTCAGCGCGCGCCCGCGGCCGACGACCGCTTGCTTGACCTGGCCGGCCGTGTATTCGTGAACCGGCAATCCCGCGAGCACCGCCGCGGCGATCGCCGCACCGCGCGCCTGCCCGAGGAGCAGCGTCGAGTTGGGATTCACGTTCACGAACACGCGCTCCACGGCGACTTCGGTGGGCCGCTCTTCCGCGATGACGTGCGCGATGTCGCGCGCGATGATGCCGAGCCGCACGGGCAGGCTGTCGCCGCTCGCACGGATGCAGCCGCTCGTGACGTAGATGAGCTTGCCGTTCTGCTCGATGAGGAGGCCGAAGCCGGTGACGCGCAATCCTGGATCGATGCCGAGGATCCTGCGCATGCCGTCCCGAGCTACGGGGCTTCTTCCAGGACAGCCGACGTGTAGACCTCCTGCACGTCGTCGAGCGATTCGAGCGCGTCCAGGAGCTTGCGCATCTTCTCCGCGTCCTCGCCGTCCATCTCGACCTCGGTCGACGGTTTCATCGTGACTTCCGCGAACGCGGGAACGAAGCCGGCCTTGGCGAGCGCATCCTTGACGTTCACGAAGTCGTACGGCCCCGTCACCACTTCGAAGCTGCCGTCGTCGTTGGTCACGACATCCTCGGCGCCGGCGTCGAGCGCGGCTTCCATGAGCTTGTTCTCGTCGGTGCCGGGCGCGAACACGAGCTGGCCGATGTGCTTGAAGAGAAACGCCACGGAGCCGTCGGTGCCGAGATTGCCGCCGTACTTGGAAAACGCGTGACGCACGTCGGCGACGGTGCGCGTGCGGTTGTCGGTCATGCAGTCGACGATCACCGCCGCGCCGTTGATGCCGTAGCCCTCATAGCGGATCTCCTCGTAGCTCACGCCTTCGAGCCCGCCCGCGCCGCGCGCAGCGGCGCGCTGGATCGTGTCCTTCGGCATGTTCTGCGCGGTCGCCTTGTCGATGGCGAGACGCAGCCGGGGATTCATCGAGGCATCTCCGCCCCCGAGACGCGCCGCGACCGTGATTTCCTTGATGAGCCGCGTGAAGATCTTGCCGCGCTTGGCGTCGGTCGCGGCCTTCTTGTGCTTGATGTTCGCCCACTTGCTGTGGCCGGCCATGTCCGTGCGTTGTGTCGAATCGCGAAGCGCGAATTATACTCGCCGCTCACGCCCGCTAAGGGGAGGGCCGGCATGGCGATCTCGTCTGCGCGCGACGCAGTGTCGCGCATCTTCTACCAGCGCTGCTTCTGGCTGTTCGTCGTGCTCATTGCGCTGCTCGTGGCGGTGTCATTCGTGCCAGAGGGGGATCGGGGCCGGTTCGTCGTGAGCATCGTCAACATGCTCTTGCTCATTGCGACGGTGGCGGCCGTCGGCCGCACGACGATGCCGTTCGTGATCGCGATCCTGCTCGCGATTCCCGCCTTGTGGTTCCAGTATCACGGCCTCTCGTTGGACGACGACTGGGAGCTCGCGGAGTCGTGGATGTTCAGCGGAGCACTCTATTTGATCGCGACGGTATACCTGCTGCGTTACGTGTTCCAGCCGCGCGTGATGACGGCGGACAAGCTGTTCGGCGCCGCGGCCGCCTATCTCATGCTCGGCGTGCTCTGGGCGTACATCTACGCGATCGTCGGCTACTTCTATCCGAATTCGTACATGGTGGTCGGGCAGCCCGGGCGGCTCGTCTTTTCGGACGCGCTGTACCTCAGCATGACCGTGCTCACGAGCACGGGGTTCGGGGACATCTCGCCGCTCACGCGACAGGCGCGCGGCGTCTGCATGGTGGAGCAGATCGCCGGCGCGCTGTTCGTCGCCATCCTGATCGCGCGGCTTGCCGGGGTATACCCGCCGAAGGAGGAGTATCTGCCGGAGCCTTCAGAGTAGCCCCTGCTGCGACAGGAACTTCTGCAGCACCTTGAGGCGAACTTCCGCGTCGTTGATCTCGAGCATGCTCTGCTTGATCGAAAGCGGCAGCGGCAGGAGCTCGGCGAGGCGATAGCCGACCCACGACGCGTCGTCGAAGTTGCGATCCGTGGGAAAGTTGCGCGGCCCCACACGCGACGAGATGAGCTCCAGCAGTTGCGCGAGCGGCTTGAAGGATTCTCCGAGCGGCTGCGCGGCCTCCGGCTCGATCGCAGTGACCTCGCCGACGACGAGCCCGTTCGGCTGCGTGGACTGTTTCCGCACTTGAAAGCGGGTTTCGCCGACCGTCGCGAGATGGAGGATGCCGACCTGCGGCACGTCCCAGTCGGTGATGCGCGCAAGGGTGCCCACCGTTGCGATCTCCGGCGGCGCGCCGCTCGGTGCGGCGACTTCTTCGCCTTGCACGATGAGGCAGACCCCGAAGGGGCGGCTGTTCATCATGCAGGACTTGGTCATCTCGACGTAACGCTGCTCGAACACCTTGAGCGGCAGGAGCCCTCCCGGAAACAGGACCGTGCGCAGCGGGAACAGCGGCAGCGAATAAGGTTGCGGCCCGCCGCCGCTTCGGAAGCGCCACATCAGCTTTCGCCCCAGCGCGGCTGCAGCGTGTGCTCGACGCCGAGCTGGTCGAGCACGCGTGCGACGACGAAGTCGACGAGATCGGCGATCGACTTGGGGTCGTTGTAGAAACCCGGGGCAGGGGGGAGGATCACTGCGCCGGCCTGCGCGAGCGCCAGCATGTTCGCGAGGTGGATCGTCGACAGCGGCGTCTCGCGCGGCACCAGCACGAGCTTGCGCCGCTCCTTCAGCATCACGTCGGCGGCGCGCGCGATCAGGTTGTCGGCCAGCCCGGCGGCGATCGCACCGAGCGTCCCGACGGTGCACGGGCAAATCGCCATCGCGTCCGCGGCGCTCGATCCCGACGCGATCGGTGCGTTCCAGTCCTCGCGCGCGAAAACCTCGACCTGTCCTACTTCTGCGTTGAACCGCTCGCCGAACATGCGCGCGGCTTCGCGAGGCTGCGTCGGAATCGTGAGCGCGCATTCCTGCTTCGCGACGATCTGCGCGGCCGGCGAGTAGAGCAGGTAGACGTGGCAGCGCGCGGCGACGAGGCATTCGAGCAGGCGCAGGCCGAATGGCATGCCCGAGGCACCGGTGAAGGCGAGCGTGATCGTGCGTGCCATTCGTCTAGAGCTCCCGATGGCGCACCAGGACCTGGTAGCGCGATCCGAACGCCCTGGCGAGACGCTCGACGAGGTACACGGAGCGGTGACGTCCGCCCGTGCAGCCGATGGCCACCGTCAGATAGTTGCGGTTGTCGCGTGCGTAGTCGGGCAGCCAGCTGCTCACGAAGTGGTAGACGTCGCTGTACATGCGCTCCACTTCGGGCGCGCGCTCGAGAAAATCGACGACCGCCTGATCGCGTCCGGTCAGCGGCGCGAGCGCTTCCTCGTAGTGCGGGTTGGGCAGGCAGCGCACGTCGAAAACGAGATCCGCATCGAGCGGAACGCCGTGCTTGAAGCCGAACGACTCGAAGAGAATCGTGAGCTTCGAAGGGTCGACCGCGACGAAGTCCTTGATCCATCCGCGCAGCGCCGCCGCCGGCAGGTCGCTCGTGTCGAACACGAAGCCCTCTTCGCGCGTCGGAGCGAGCAAGGCGCGCTCGTGGTCGATCGCTTCGGTGAGCGTGCGCTCGTCGCTGCTGAAAGGATGGCGTCGACGCGTTTCGGAGAATCGCTTGACGAGCGTATCGGTCTTGGCGTCGAGGTATAGGAAGCGCACGTTCCAACCGAGTCCCCGCACGGCGGCGATCGCATCGGAGAGGCCGGGCAATCCGGGACCTGTCTTGACGTCGAGGGCGATGGCCACGCGCGTCTGGCCGCTTCGCGCGACATTGGCCACGGTGTCGACGAGCATTGCCGGGGGCAGGTTGTTGATCGCGTGGTAGCCGGAATCCTCGAGCGCCGCCAGGGCGACGCTCTTGCCTGAACCCGACACGCCGCCGATCAAGAGGAGGTCCACGCTAGGAGCCGTCCTCCATGAGCTTCGCCTGGCGCTCGATGAACTCCTTCGTCGAATCGATGCCGCGCTGGTTCAGCACGAAGTTGCGCACCGCGGCCTCGACGAGCACGGCGAGATTGCGTCCCGCGGCGACCGGAATCGTGACCTTGCGGATGGGCACCGACAGCACGTCCTGGTACGTCGCATTCACCTGCAGGCGATCGAGGTCGGAGAAGGCCTCGTTGCTGTGGTCTTCCAGATGCACGAGAAGCTTCAGGAGCTTGCGCGGGCGTACCGCCGTTTCGCCGAAGATGGTGCGGATGTTGAGGATCCCGATCCCGCGCACTTCGAGGAAGTCGCGCAGCACCGCGGGGCAGCGGCCCTCGACGGTGTCCGGCGAAATCCGGAAGAGCTCGACGATGTCGTCCGCCACGAGTCCATTGCCGCGCGAGATGAGCTCGAGTGCGAGTTCGCTCTTGCCGATTGCGGAAGCGCCGGTGATGAGTACCCCCATCTCGAGCACGTCGAGGAACACGCCGTGCAGCGTCGTGGACTCGGCGAGCACGCGGGCGAGATACAACCGGATCACGTCCACGACATGCGGCGACGGTTGCGGCGACGTGAAGAGCGCGACGTGATGCTTGTTGCACAGATCGAGGAGGTACTGCGGCACTTCCTCGCCGTTCGCGACGAGGATCGCGATCAGCTCGGTGCTGAACAGGCGGTCGACCGAACGGCGCAACTCTTCCTCGGGCAACCCGCGCAGGTAGTTGCCTTCCGCCGCGCCGAGGATCTGGATGCGGAAGGGGTGGATGAGGTTCATGTGCCCCACCTGCCCGACCGTGGGCTTGAGCGCCGTGTCGCCCGCCATGATGCGGTTGCCGCCCTGGCGGCCGCCGAGCCAGTGCAGTCCGAGCCGCTCGCGGTTGTCGTCGAACAGCTGCTGGACGCTGACCTGTCTCATGCGGGGGGGTTACCCGGCAGGTTCCCAGGCTTCGAACAACGCGAGCAGGTCCGTGGCGCTCGCAGCCTTGGCGAGCTTGTCGCGGAAGGCGCGCTCCGAGAACATTTGCGCGAGCTCGGACAGCAGCTGCAGGTGGAGGTCGGTGGCCTGCTCCGGCACGAGCAGCACGAATACCTGCGAGACCGGCTTGCCGTCGGGCGCGTCGAACGCGACCGGCTGGTGCAGGCGCACGAACGCGCCGCGCGCCTGCTTCAACCCCTTGATGCGCCCGTGAGGAATCGCGATGCCTTGTCCGAGGCCGGTCGAGCCCAGCTTCTCGCGTGCGGCGAGGCTCGTCGAGATCGCGCTGGCGTCGAGCCCGCCCTGCGCCGCGAACGCACCGCCTACCGCTTCGAACAGCCGCGCCTTCGATGCGGCGTCGAGGTCCAGCAGGATGCGCTCGGGCGAGAGCAGTTCTGCGATCTGGTTCATCGGGGATGCGTTTGGAGGAGGCGTTCCGTCCCCGAAACGAAACGGCGGGCGGTCACCTGACCTCCCGCCGCTCCTTGGGCGTTACCGGACGATTATACGCGCGCGCACTAGGTTTATTCCGTAGAGCGCTCCGGGGGCGCCGACGCGGTGAGCTGGCGCTCGATGGAGTCGCGGTCGGCGCGATGATCGGACAGTTTCTCCTTGTACTTGAGCACTTGGCGGTTGAGCTTGTCGGCAAGGCAATCGATGGCCGCGTACATGTCGGGCTCGACAGCCTCGGCGTGGATGTCCTTGCCCCGCACGTGCACGTTGGCCTCGATCTTCTGGCGCAGCTTGTCCACCGACAGCACCACGTTCACGTCGATCACGTGATCGAAGTGGCGATTCACCCGCTCCAGCTTGGACACGACATACGCGCGAATGGCGGGGGTGATGTCGAGGTGAACGCCGGTGAGGTTGAGGTTCATCGAGTCTCCTTAGGTGGTTCTATTCGTCTCCCCCTTCGCAAATTCCGCGCCTAGAGGGCCTTGCGCAAATTGACGGGCGGTATCGACAGCGCTTCGCGGTATTTCGCGATCGTTCGCCTGGCAACGATGATGCCTTGGTCGCCCAGGAGCTCCGCGATGCGGCTGTCGGTCAGCGGGGTCTGCGGGTTCTCCGCGGCGACGAGCTGCTTGATGAGCGCCCGTATCGCCGTAGCCGACGCTGCGCCGCCGGTGTCGGTGGCGACGTGGCTGCCGAAAAAGTACTTGAGCTCGAAAGTGCCGCGCGGCGTCAGCATGTACTTCTGCGTCGTCACGCGGGAGATGGTCGACTCGTGGAGGTCGAGCATGTCGGCGATCTCGCGCAGCACCATGGGACGCATCGCGACCTCGCCGTGCTCGAAGAAGCGGCGCTGGCGCTCGACGATGGCCGACGCCACGCGCAGGATGGTCTCGAACCGCTGCTGTACGTTACGAATGAGCCACTTCGCTTCCTGCAGCTGCGCCGCGAGCTGCTGGTTCGAGGCCTCGCGATTGCGCGTCAGTATGTCGGCGTAGATGCGGTTGAGCCGGAGCTTGGGCATCGCCGCCTCGTTGAGCGAGGCCTGCCACTGGTTGCGCACTTTGCGTACGACAACATCGGGAATGACGTAGTTCGCCTCGTCCTTCGCAAACGATGAGCCCGGCCGCGGATTGAGGCTGCGGATGAGCTCGCGCACGCCCCGTACGCACGCCTCGTCGCAATGCAGCACGCGCCGGAGCTTGGTGAAGTCGCGCGCGGCGAGCAGCGGCAGATGACCGTCGACGGTCTTCAGCGCTTCGGGGCGAAACGGCGTGCTGTCGGGCAGGGTCTTGAGCTGGAGTGCGAGGCATTCCGCCGGACTGCGCGCGCCCACGCCCGCGGGCTCGAAGCTTTGCACGTACTTGAGGCCGATGGTCAATTCTTCCGGCTCGAGTGCATCGTCCTCGGAGAACATCTCGGCGATTTCCTCGAGCGACGACGAAAGATAGCCGTCGTCGTCGAGGGCATCGATGAGCGCTTCGACGACCTGCCGGTCGCGCAGCGGAAGATTGAGAAGCCGCAGCTGCTCCATCAGGTGGTCGCGCAACGAGCTCGACGCGACCTGCTGCGGCGCGAAGTCGTCGTCTTCGTTGCTGCTGCCGCCGCCGCCCCAATCGCCGTCGCCGCCGCCGCCGTAATCGCTGAAGTCGGTGACGTCGGGAAGGTCGTCGCGCGTGGGTGCCGAGTCGACGCCGGTCATGCCGTCCGCGTCGCCGTCGCCCTCCTCCTCGCGCGTGCTGCGTTCGGTCGTTACCGGTCCCGGGGACATGCTCGAGAGCGGAAACTCCTGCGGCGGCACTTCCTCGTCGCCTTCCTCGCGCTCGAGCAGCGGATTCTCTTGCAGCATGCGGTCGACCTCGGCATTGAGCTCGAGCGTCGACAATTGCAGAAGCCGGATCGACTGCTGCAGCTGCGGCGTCAGGGTGAGGTGCTGGGTGAGCTTGAGCTGGAGCGTCTGTTTCATTCAGCGTCCATCACTTGCCTCAAAGCCTGAAGTGCTCGCCGAGGTAGACCTTGCGGACGTCCTCATTATAAACAATATCGCCCGGCACCCCCGACGCCAGTACCCGACCCTCGTTGATGATGTACGCGCGGTCGCAGATGCCGAGCGTCTCGCGCACGTTGTGGTCGGTGATCAGCACGCCTATGCCGCGCTCCTTGAGGAAGCCGATGATGCGCTGGATGTCGAGCACCGCGATCGGATCGACGCCCGCGAACGGCTCGTCGAGCAGGATGAAGCGCGGCCTGGTTGCGAGCGCGCGGGCGATTTCGCAGCGCCGCCGCTCGCCGCCCGACAGCGATACCGCCGGCGCGTCCGCGAGATGCGAGATCGACAGGTCCTCGAGCAGCGCGTCGAGCCGGTTCGACAGCGTATCGGGATCGAGGTCCTGCAACTCGAGGATGGCGCGCACGTTTTCCGCAACCGTCAGCTTGCGGAAAATCGATGCCTCCTGCGGCAGGTACGAAAGCCCGCGGCGCGCGCGCTGATGGATCGCAAGGCGCGACAGGTTCTCGCCGTCGAGCTCGATCTTGCCGCCGTCGGCGGCGACCAGCCCCACGATCATGTAGAAGCACGTCGTCTTGCCCGCGCCGTTGGGACCGAGCAAGCCCACGACTTCGCCGCTCGCGACGTCGAGCGAAACGTCGTGCACGACGGTGCGCGCCTTGTATCGTTTCTGCAGGCGAGCCGCCTTCAGCTCGCTCATTTAGATTTGGACGGCGCGAGCTCCCCCGACGGGGTCAGCGACAACGGCGTAGCTCGACTTGGCGGCGGGCGGCTTGCCGGGCGTCTGATTTTCCTTCGGCTGGAACGTGCCGCGCACGCGGTCGTTGCGCCCGGCGTCGCCCGGAATCGGTGTCGTCGCGGGACGGCCCTCCGCGCGGAAAAGCTCGGTCGCCGAGTTGTAGGAGATGTAATTGCTGCGAATCTCGTCGGTGCCGCGCTTCAGGATCGCATTGTCGAAGAGCTCGAGCTGCTCCTTGGCGCCGTCGTATTCGGCACGCAGCGCCCAGCCTTCGTAATAGCCCTCCGCGTCGTCGCGCTTCTGGCGAAACGAGATCGGATTGCCGAAGGCGGTGGCCGACAGCGAGTTGTCGGCGTTCTGCTTGAAATTGATCTTGTCGGCGCGAATGGTGAGCGTGCCTTGCGTGATGACGACGTTGCCGGTGAGCACGCCGGTCTTCTTCTCGTAGTTGACCTCGCCGCCGTCGGATGTGAACGAGATCGGCTTGCTCTTGTCGGCGGTCTCGGCGTGCGCGCCGCCCGCAGCGAGCGCGAGCGCGACGATGGAAAGGGCGAAATGTTTCACTTCGACTTCGGGGCTTGCCCCGGCAGGGCGGAAGGTTGGAATGTGCCGCTGACGCCGGAGGCGAGCTTCAGCGTCTTGGCCTTGTTGTCGAGCGTCAAACCGACGGAGCGGATTATTCCACGCGGCTCCTCGATCGTCACCGCCTTGTCGGTGGTGGCGGTCTCCTTGTCGGGCACGACGTGAAGGTACTCGGTGGTCACGGTGACGGGTCCGGCCGGCGCCTCGCCGGGCTTCGTCGCACCCGCCTCGCGTACCGCGCGCACGTTGCCGGTGAAGGACGCTTGCTTGCGGTCGCCCGACAACTTGCCTTTGTGCGCGGTGATGCGAAACGCAGGCTTGCCCGCCTCGGTTTGCGACAGCATGGGCTCGACGATCTCCGTGGTTTGGTCGTCGCCGTAATGAAGAGCACGCTTGCCCGCGATGAGCTGGCGCGGGCGGCCGTTGGCGTCGAGCTCGACGGCGCGGAACCCCTCGATGTAAATGTCCGGATCATGCCGCTCGGTGCCGTCGCGGCGCGGCGCGGGCGGCTGCACTTGTGCGTCGAGCCAGTACGTGAGCGCCGCAAGACCGCCGAGCAGCAGCACCGGCGACCATGCAGTCGCGCGGTCGAGCAGCGATCGTGCGCCTCGGTCGCTCTTCATGCGGCGCGCACCGCTTCCGACTGCGGCGCGTGTCCCTGCGCGGCGAGGATGAGCTCGGCGAGCTCGCGCACGGCGCCTTGGCCGCCGTCGCGCGACGTCACGTAATGCGCGTGCTCGCGCACCGCGGCCGGGGCGTGAGGAACGGTGACCGCGAACCCGCACGCGCGCATCACGGGCACGTCCGGAAGATCGTCGCCGATGTGCGCGCACGCTTCAGGCGCAATGCCGAGCCGCTCGCGCAGCGTGTTCCACGCCTCGAGCTTGTTCGCGATGTCGAGCATCACGTACGGCACGTTCAGGCGGCGGGCGCGATGCTCCACGGCGGGCGCGGGGCTTCCCGTGATCCATCCGACGAGGATGCCCGCGCGTCCGAGCAGGTGCATGCCGACGCCGTCGAGCGCATGAAACGCCTTCATCTCGTGACCGAGGTCGTCGACGTAGATGCGCCCGTCGGTGAGCACGCCGTCGACGTCGCAGGTGAGGAAGCGAACAGCGCGTGCGCGCGCGAGCATCGCTCGCGCCGTCCCAAGCGACTACTGCGCCTCGGGCAGCACGCCGGTGCTGTTGGGCGAGCGTGGGGGTCATACGATCTTGGCTTTGAAGAGATCGTGGATGTGGAGCGCGCCCACGAGGCGTCCCTCCTCATCCACCACGACGAGCTGCGACACCTTAGGCGCGACCTCCATCGCCTCGACGCAATCGATGGCGAGGTCGTCGGGGCCGACCGTGCGCGGCTGCGGCGTCATCACGTCCGCGACTTTGGTCGACACGATGTCGCGCGTCGCGCTCACGCAACGGCGCAGGTCGCCGTCCGTGAAGATACCGGCGACACGGCCGTCCTCGTGCACGACGACGGTCATCCCCATGCCCTTGCGGCTCATCTCGGCGATCGCGTCGACCAGCAACGCGGAAGCCGCCGTCACGGGGAGCGCCTCGCCCTTGCGCATCACTTCGCTCACGCGCACGAGCCTCTTGCCGAGCGCGCCGGCGGGGTGCGAGCGCAGGAAGTCCTGCGCGGAGAAGCCGCGTGCGTCCACCAGGGCGAGCGCCAGCGCGTCCCCGAGCGCCTGCGCGGCGGTCGTGCTGGCGGTGGGCGCGAGGCCGAGCGGACAGGCCTCGTTGGTCACGCGCGCGTCGAGATGAATGCTCGCGTGCTGGGCGAGCGCGCTTTGCTCGTTGCCGGTGATGGCGATGACCGGCGCGCCCGCGCGCTTGATGTGCGGGATGAGGCTCACGAGCTCGTCCGTCTCGCCCGAGTTGGACAGCATGACGACGACGTCCTGCGCCGCGATCATGCCGAGGTCGCCGTGCATCGCCTCGGTGGCGTGCACGAAGAAGGCGGGCGTGCCGGTCGACGCGAGCGTGGCCGCGAGCTTGCGGCCCACGTGGCCCGACTTGCCGATGCCGCACACGACGACGCGACCGCGGCAATTCAGGATGAGCTCGACGGCTTGCACGAACGCGTCGCCGAGCCGGGCCGCGACGTCGGCGATGGCCTTCGCTTCGATGGCCAGCACGTCGCGCGCACGCGCGAGTGTCGCCGCCGCGTCCACGCGCACATGCGCCGCCGTGCGTGCGACTTCGTCGGAAGCCCGTTGGTTCATCGGGGAAAGTATACCCGCAGGCCCTTTGGACACCCGGCCTTGGTTCGAAGACGGAAGCGCAGCGGCATCAGCGTGACATATGATCGCTTCACGATGCCGCACGCACTTTTGCTGGTCCTGACGCTGCTCGCCGCCGCTGTGGTGGTGGTGGTCGTGTGCCGCTTGGTGCACCTGCCGCCGATCCTCGGGTACCTCGGCGTGGGCATCGTGCTCGGAGAGCACGCGCTGGCGCTCGTGCCGCTCGACGACACGACGCGAGCCGTCGGCGAATTCGGCGTGGTGTTCCTCATGTTCTCGATCGGCCTCGAGTTCAGCCTGCCGCAATTGCGCGCCATGCGGCGCGCGGTCTTCGGGCTCGGCGTCGCCCAGGTCGCAGCCACGACCGTCGGCGCGATGATCGTCCTGCACTTCCTGGGCTATGGATGGCAGACCGGCATGGTGCTGGGCGGCGCGCTCGCGATGAGCTCCACTGCGATCGTCTCCAAGATGCTCGCGGAGCGCATGGAACTGGGCACGCTGCACGGCCGCGACGTGATGGCCGTCCTCCTGTTCCAGGATCTCGCGGTCGTCGCGTTCCTGATCGTGATCCCGTCGCTGTCGAAGTCGGGTGCGGAGATGGCGACCTCGCTGTCGCTTGCCGCACTGAAGGCTGCGGTGGCGCTCGCGATCATCCTCTTCATCGGCCAGCGTCCAATGCGCGCGTGGTTCCACCTCGTCGCGCGGCAACGCTCGTCCGAGCTTTTCGTCCTCAACGTGCTGCTCGTGACGCTCGGCCTGGGCGCGATCACCGAGTCGCTGGGCCTGTCGCTCGCGCTGGGCGCGTTCCTCGCCGGGATGCTGATCGCCGAGACCGAGTACCGCTACCAGGTCGAGGAAGACATCAAGCCGTTCCGCGACGTCCTGCTGGGCCTCTTCTTCGTCGTGGTCGGGACGACGCTCGACCTGTCGGCCGTGGCGGCCAATTTCGGATGGGTGCTGCTTCTCGTCGTCGTGCCGCTTCTCTGCAAGCTGCTCGTGACGGTAGCGCTTGCGCGGTTGTTCGGCGCGCCGCTCGCGACGGCGTTGCGAACGGGCTTCTATCTCGCGCAGGTCGGCGAGCTCGCGCTCGTGATGCTCGCGCTCGCGGTGCGAAGCGACATCGTGCCGCGCGACCTCCTGCAACCCGTGCTCGCCGCGATGATCATCTCCATGTGCACGGCGCCGCTCGTCATCCAGTTCTCCGAGCCGTTGGTGCGCAAGCTCACCGCCAACGACTGGCTCGCGCGCGCGGCGCAGGTCACGCAGATCGCGGCGCGCAGCATGGCCCGGCAGGACCACATCATCGTCTGCGGGTACGGCCGCAGCGGGCAGAATCTCGCGCGGCTTCTCGAAGCGGAGGACATCGCGTACGTCGCGATCGACTCCGACCCGCAGCGCGTGCGCGAGGCCGCGGCCGACGGCAGCAACGTGGCGTACGGCGACGCGAGCCGGCGCGAGGCGCTCGTGAGCGCGGGGCTCGCCAAGGCACGCGTCATCGCGATCACGTTCGCCAACACGGCGATCGCACTCAAGATACTGCATCACGTCCAGCAGGAGCGTCCCGGCCTCCCCGTCATCGTGCGCACGGTCGACGACAGCGAGATCGACAAGCTCATGGAGGCCGGCGCGACCGAGGTCATCCCGGAGGTGCTCGAAGGCAGCCTCATGCTCGCATCGTCGTCGCTGCTCGTGCTCGGCGTGCCGCTCAACCGGGTGCTGAAGCGCATCCGCGCGGTGCGCGAGGAGCGTTACGACCTTTTCCGAGGCTTCTTCCACGGCGCCACCGACACGGCGGATGCGGCCGAGAACGTGCAGGCGCGGCTCCGCACGGTCGTGCTGCCCGATCGTGCGTGGGCTGTCGGGCACACGCTCGACGAGATCGGCCTTACAGACGACGTCGAGATCACCGGCGTGCGCCGGCGCGGCGCCCGCTCGATCCGCCCCACGGCCGGATGGCTGTTCGAGGCGGGCGATGTGCTCGTGCTGCTCGGCCGCCCCGAGGAGCTCATCACCGCCGAGGAAAGGCTGTTGCGCGTGCGGGACAGGAAGGTCACACCCCCGAAATAGGGACGTACCCTATTCCCAAGTCTTACAAATGACCGCGGGTCATTGCGGGCCCGAAGGGCCAGCAGATACAATCGATTCTCTTTTCCCATAGCATCCGGGTCCCCTTGCACGTTGCTTCCCCGTCGCGGCACGACACCGCGCCCGCTTCGGCTGTCGCCAACGCCATCGAGATGGCCGACGTCTCCTTCGGCTACGACCGCCGGCGGCCGGTCCTGCGCGGCATCGACATGACGATCCCGCGTGGCAAGGTCGTTGCGATCATGGGCGGCTCCGGCTGCGGCAAGACGACTATCCTCCGCTTGATCGGCGGGCAGCTTCGCCAGCAATCGGGCAAGGTCGTCGTCGACGGGCAGGCAGTCAAGGAGCTGACGCGCGAGGAGCTTTACGCCCTGCGCCGCCGCATCGGCATGCTCTTCCAGTTCGGAGCGCTGTTCACCGACATGACGGTGTTCGAGAACGTCGCGTTCCCGATGCGCGAGCATACGGAGCTCGACGAGCCTCTGATCCGCGACCTCGTGCTCATGAAGCTGCACGCGGTCGGCCTGCGCGGCGCCGCCCAGCTTCGCCCCTCGGAGCTGTCGGGCGGCATGGCGCGGCGCGTGGCGCTCGCGCGCGCGATCGCGCTCGATCCAATGCTCGTGCTCTACGACGAGCCGTTCGCGGGGCTCGATCCGATCTCGCTCGGCGTCGTCGGCCAGCTCATTCGCCAGCTGAACGACGCCCTCGGCATAACGTCCGTCGTCGTCACGCACGACGTCTACGAGTCGCTCAAGATGGTCGATTACCTCTACTTCGTCTCCGAGGGCCGCATCATCTGGCACGGCACTCCTGAAGACGTGCGCCACACGACCGATCCCTTCGTGCGCCAGTTCGTCGACGGCGAGCCCGACGGGCCGGTGCCGTTCCACTATCCCGCGCGCTCGTACGAGGAGCAGCTGCGTGCCGTCTAATTCCATTGCGAGAGGGGTGCGCCGCGTCGGCAACGGCACGATCCGTGCGATCTCGCGCGCCGGATTCGCGGCGCGCTTCTTCCTCGCGGTGCTCTATCACTCGCCGGCCGCGTTCCACCGCCTGCAGCTCACGGCGCGCGAGATCTATTTCGCCGGCGTGCTGTCGCTCGTCGTCATCATGGTGTCCGGGCTGTTCGTCGGCATGGTGCTGGGACTGCAGGGCTACGACGCGCTCAACAAGTACGGCGCGGGCGACTCGCTCGGGATCTTCGTGGGCCTGTCGCTCGTGCGCGAGCTCGGGCCCGTTGTCGCCGGACTCCTGTTCGCCAGCCGCGCGGGAAGCGCCGTGACCGCGGAGATCGGTCTCATGAAGACCACGGAGCAGCTGTCGGCGATGGAGATGATGGCGGTCGATCCGCTTGCGCGGATCGTCGCGCCGCGATTCTGGGGCGGCGTCATCGCGATGCCGCTCCTTGCCGCGCTCTTTTCCGTGATGGGCGTGTTCGGCGCCTATCTCGTGGGCGTGCGTCTCATCGGGGTGGACAACGGAACGTTCTGGGGCAACATGCAGGCGGGCATCGAGTTCTGGCCGGACGTGACCAACGGCATCATCAAGAGCGTCGTGTTCGGCGTCGCGGTGAGCCTCATCGCGGTGTTCGAAGGCTACGACGCCAATCCCACCGCCGAAGGCGTTTCGGCGGCGACGACGCGCACCGTGGTCGGCGGCTCGCTTGCCATCCTCGCGCTCGACTTCGTGCTCACCGTGTTCATGTTCCGCGGACTCGGAACGGTTTAGGGAAAGCCAGGCAGGCAAATATGAACAAGGCAACGATGGATCTGTGGGTGGGCATCTTCGTCACCATCGGCTTGGGCGCGATCGTGTTCCTCGCGCTCAAGGTCGGGAACCTGATGTCGCTCGAGACCAAGCCGAGCTATCGCCTCGAAGCCAACTTCGACAACATCGGCGGCCTCAAGCTGCGCGCGCCGGTCAAGGCCGCCGGCGTGATCGTCGGCCGCGTGGAAGGCGTGCGCCTGGACCCCAAGACGTACGAAGCCGTCGTCGCCGTGCGCATCGACAACGGCTACCAGTTCTCGAAGGACACGATCGCTTCGATCCTCACCTCGGGGCTGCTGGGCGAGGTGTACATCGGCCTCGAAGCCGGCGGCGACCCGGCGATGCTCGCGGATGGACAGCGCATCGCCAAGACGCAGTCGGCCGTCGTGATCGAGAAGCTCATCAGCCAGTTCCTATTCGACAAGGCCTCGAGCGGGGCTCCTGCCAAATGAAAACACTCTTCGCGATAGCGGCACTCGCCGTGCTTTCCGGCTGCGCGACCACCGGCGGCCGCGCCGACGATCCGTTCGAAGCGTCGAACCGCGTCATGTTCCAGATCAACGAGCCGCTCGATCGAAGTACGTGGCCAAGCCGGTGGCGGAGCTTTACACCACGATCGTTCCCGAGCTTCATGCGCACGGGCGGTCACGCAACTACGTCAACAACATCGACGACCTCTTCTCCATCGTCAACGACGCGCTGCAGGGCAAGTGGGACAAGATGGGCAACGACATGGGCCGCGTGATGATCAACACCGCGTTCGGCTTCGGCGGGCTCATCGACATCGCCTCGGAAGCCGGCATCCCGCGCGGCATGGAGGACTTCGGGCAGACCTTCGGCTACTGGGGCATCCCGCAAGGGCCGTACCTCTTCATTCCTCTATGGGGCCCGACCACGGTGCGCGACGGCACGGGGTCGATCCTGCGCCTCGTGTGGTCGCCCACCAACGAAATACCGAACGTCGCGGTGCGCAACGTTGTCTATGGCACTCGTGACGGTCAACGAGACCCCGGGCGTCGTCGACGCCTGGACGCTCGTCGACCAGGCGTCGATCGACCGCTACACGTTCGTGCGGCGTGCCTACCTGCAGCGTCGCGAATACCTGGTGCACGACGGCAAGCCGCCGCCGGAAAAGGATGAATGACCTATGAAGCTGTTGCGCAATCTCGCTGGTGTGGTGTTCGCGTTCGTCGCCGTATCGGCGATGGCGCAGGAGGCGCCCGACGCGCTCGTCAAGCGCGTATCGCAGGAGGTGCTCGGCATCATCAAGAGCGACCCCAAGGTACAGGCCGGCGACCAGGCGCGGATTCGCGAAGTCGTCGAGACCAAGCTCCTGCCGTACTTCGATTTCGAGCGCATCACCGCCCTTGCCATGGGCCGCAACTGGAGGCAGGCGACCCCCGAGCAGCAGAAGCAGCTCGTCGACCAGTTCCGCGCGCTGCTCGTGCGCACCTATTCCGGGGCGCTCACGCAGTACCGCGACCAGACGATGGACTACAAGCCGCTGCGCGCCGACGCGAACGCAACCGAAGTCACCGTGCGCACGGAAGTCGTGCGCCAGGGCCAGGCGCCGGTGCAGATCGACTACTCGATGGCCAAGTCGCCTCGGGCTGGAAGGTCTACGACGTCATCGTCGGCGGCGTGTCGCTCGTCACGAACTACCGCGACGAGTTCAACGAGCAGATCAAGAGCGGCGGCATCGACGGCTTGATCAAGACGCTGAAAGCCAAGAACCAAGCCCCGAAGTGAGCCCCCGATGAGCCGCACTCCGTCCACTGGCGCCTTTTCTGCGGACGGCGACCGCTGGCCCTTCAGCGGCCAGCTCACGTTCGACGACGCGACGTCCGTGCTCGAAGCCGCGAGCGAGCTCGCCGCTGCCGCCCTCGGGCGTGATCGACCTGTCAGGCGTCGAGCACGCGGATTCCGCGGCGCTCGCCGTGTTGCTCGCGCTGCGCCGCCGCGCCGTCGGCGAGGGGCGTCGCGTCACCTTCGCATCGGTGCCGCCGATGCTCGATTCGCTCGCGCGCGTATACGGCATCGAAGATATCCTCGCGGCGTGAAACGGCGATGAGCGCAGCAGTCGAGGTCCGGGACGTCGCGCGCAGCTTCGGTCGCGTGCAGGCGCTCGACGGCATCGACCTCTCGGTCGAGCAAGGCGAGTTCTTCGGCCTGCTCGGACCAAACGGCGCCGGCAAGACGACGCTCATCTCGATCATCGCGGGGCTCACGCGGGCGGACCGCGGCACCGTTCGCGTGCTCGGCCACGACGTCGTCAGCGAATTTCGCAAGGCCCGCCGCAGCCTTGGCGTCGTGCCGCAAGAGCTCGTCTTCGACCCGTTCTTCAACGTGCGCGAGACGCTCGAGTTCCAGGCGGGCTACTTCGGATTGCGCAACCAGCGGGCATGGATCGACGAGATCCTGCATCACCTCGACCTCACGTCGAAGGCCGATGCCAACATGCGCTCGCTGTCGGGCGGCATGAAGCGGCGCGTCCTCGTCGGCCAGGCGCTCGTGCACAAGCCGCCCGTGATCGTGCTCGACGAGCCTACCGCGGGTGTCGACGTCGAGCTGCGGCAGAGCCTGTGGCAATTCATACGCAAGCTGAATCGCGACGGCCACACGATCATCCTCACCACGCACTATCTCGAGGAAGCCGAGACGCTTTGCAGCCGCATCGCGATGCTGAAGGCGGGACGCGTCGTGGCGCTCGACTCGACCGAGAATCTGCTCTCGCGCTTCGCGGGCATCACGTGCCGCGTGATTGCCTCCCGGCTTCCCGACCAATGGCTGGCGCGCGTAGTGCGCGAGGACGGACGCGTGTTCCACGTCGCGCTCGACTCGTATGGCGAGCTCGAGAAGCTGCTGGCCGCGTTGCGCGAGGAGGACATCGCCATCGACGAGCTCGCGATCGAGGAGACGGACCTCGAGCAGGTGTTCCTCAAGATCATGCGTGAGGAGCCGGTCGCGGCGTGAACACACTCGTCGAAAGTCTGGAGGAAGTTCCCGGCCCCGGCTGGGTGACGCTCTTCCACAAGGAGCTGCTGCGCTTCTGGAAGGTGAGCTTCCAGACGATCGCCGCGCCGATCCTCACGGCGCTGCTGTACCTGCTCATCTTCTCGCACGTGCTCGAAGGCCGCGTGTCGGTCTACGACGGCCGCGTGACGTATACCGGCGTTCCTCGTGCCCGGGCTCGTGATGATGTCGGTGCTGCAGAATGCGTTTGCGAACTCGTCGTCGTCGCTCATCCAGTCGAAGATCACCGGCAACCTCATCTTCGTGCTGCTGCCGCCACTGTCGGCGGTCGACCTGTTCGCAGCCTACGTGCTGGGCGCGATGGTGCGCGGCATCGTCGTCGGTACCGGCGTATTCCTCGTCACGCTGTTCTTCGCGCCGTCGCTGCTCGCCATGCCGCACCCGTTGTGGGCCCTGGCGTTCGCGCTGCTCGGCAGCGCGATCCTCGCGATCCTGGGTTTGCTCGCCGGCATCTGGGCGGACAAGTTCGACCAGCTCGCAGCGTTCCAGAACTTCATCATCGTGCCGCTCACGTTCCTGTCCGGCGTGTTCTACTCGATCCACTCGCTGCCGCCGTTCTGGCAGGCGCTCTCGCATGGCAATCCGTTCTTCTACATGATCGACGGGTTCCGCTACGGCTTCTTCGGCGTGTCCGACATCTCGCCGTGGGTGAGCTTCGGCATCGTGGCGGCGGCCGCGGTGGCGCTTGCGGTCGCCACGCTTTCACTTCTCGCGCGCGGCTGGAAGCTGCGCAACTAGGACCGGAGCATCATGGTCACACCCGAATCCATCCGCGCCTCGCTCGAGGCCGGCTTGCCCTGCGAGCACGTCGAGGTGCGCGGCGACGGCGCGCATTTCGAGGCCATCATCGTGTCAGCCGGCCTTCGCCGGGCTGTCGCGCGTCAAGCAGCACCAGCTCGTCTACGCGGCGCTCGGCGATCGCATGCGCGAGGAGATCCATGCGCTGTCGATGCAGACGCTGACGCCCGAGCAATGGAAGGAGCGCACGTGGATAAGCTTCGCATCGATGGCGGTGTTCCACTTCGCGGCGAGGTGCGCGCATCGGGCGCCAAAAACGCGGCGCTGCCGCTGCTGTGCGCTTCGCTGCTCGCGCCCGAGCCCTTGACGCTCACCAACGTGCCGCGCCTGAACGACGTGCGCACGATGCAGTCGCTCCTTTCGCAAATGGGCGTTGCGCTCGACACGTCGGAGGCGGGCACCGTCGTGCTCGATGCTTCGCGCATCGACTGGCCGCTCGCGCCCTACGAGCTCGTGAAGACGATGCGCGCGTCGATCCTGGCGCTCGGTCCGCTGCTCGCTCGCTGCGGCGAGGCGCGCGTGTCGCTTCCCGGTGGCTGTGCGATCGGACTGCGCCCCGTCGACCAGCACGTCAAGGGCCTGCAGGCCATGGGCGCCACGATCGACCTCGATCACGGCTACATCAATGCCAAAGGGCGGCTGCGCGGGGCCAAGGTGCGTGTTCGACATGGCGACCGTCACCGGCACCGAAAATCTGCTGATGGCGGCGACGCTCGCCGAAGGCACGACGGTGCTCGAGAACGCGGCGCGAGAGCCCGAGATCGTCGACCTCGCGCGCTGCCTCGACCGCGATGGGCGCGAACATCGACGGGCGCGGGGACCGACCGGATCGTCGTCGAGGGCGTACAAAAATTGCACGGCGCGACGCACGCCATCATGCCCGACCGCATCGAGACGGGGACGTATCTCGCGGCCATTGCCGCGACCGGCGGCAAGCGCGGCCGTGCGGGGCACGGATCCCGAATCGCTCGACGCCGTGATCACCAAGCTGCGCGAGGCCGGCGCCGACGTCGCGGTCGACGGCGACGTCATCCGCGTCACGCGAACCGGCAGCGCTGCGGCGTCAGTTTGCGCACCGCTCCACACCCCGGCTTCCCCACCGACATGCAGGCGCAGTTCATGGCGCTGGCGACTCGGGCGGAAGGCACGGCGGTCATCACCGAGACGATCTTCGAGAATCGCATGATGCACGTGCAGGAGCTCGTGCGCCTCGGCGCCGACATCGAAGTCGAAGGCAACTACGGCGATCGTCAAAGGCGTGCCGAAGCTGACGGGCGCCGACGTGATGGCCACCGATCTGCGCGCGTCGGCGTGCCTCGTCATCGCGGGCCTCGTGGCGGAAGGGGAGACGACGATCGACCGCATCTACCACCTCGACCGCGGCTACGAGCGCATCGAGGAAAAACTCGTGGCACTCGGCGCGCGCATCGAACGCATGAAATGACGCGCTGCTCGTCGCGGGCCTCGCTGCGGACAGGCGACCGGCTACCCGGACCGCTACGATCCGTCGCTGCTGTTCGCCGTCGCGCGCGCGCCGCAACGCGCCGACATCGGCATCGACGGCGCGCTGCCGTTCACGGGCGCCGACGTGTGGACCGCTTACGAGCACACTTGGCTCGACGGCCGCGGCAAGCCGCGGATCGCGATGCTTTCGCTCGTCGTGCCGGTCGACTCGCCGTACATCGTCGAGTCGAAGTCGGTAAAGCTCTACCTCGGCTCGTACGCGCAAACGCGATTCGACGACGGGGGAAGGTCAAGCTCGCGATCGAGCGGGATCTCTCGGCAGCGACGGGCGGAGCGGTCGAGGTAGCCGTACTGGAAGACGCTCGCCTCGCACCGATGCCCGGCGTGTCGATCGACGATGAAGAGGTGTCGATCGACGGTTACGAAGTGGATCCGTCGCTGTTGTGCGCGGCCGGCGAAACGGTGAGCGAGACCTTGCGATCGGATCTCTTTCGTTCCGTGTGCCCGGTCACCGGCCAGCCCGATTACGCGTCGATCGCGATCGCCTACCGCGGGCCGCGCATCGACCGCGCATCCTTGCTGCGCTATGTCATCTCCTTCCGCCTGCACGCAGGATTCCACGAGCATTGCGCCGAGCGGATCTTCGTCGACCTCGCGCAGCGTTGCGCGTGCGAGTCGCTGACCGTGCATGCGCGCTTCACGCGCCGCGGCGGCCTCGACATCAACCCTTTCCGCACCAACGCGGGAGTGCCTGTCCCGGCGAACGTGCGCACGCCACGCCAGTGATTGCGATCCGCGGCGCTCTCGTCACCTTCACCGGCGACCCATTTGTCGAAGGCGTGGAAGCGACGCGCCGCTACGAGAGCGACGCGATCGTCGCGATGGACGCAGGACGCGTGGTCGACGTGGGCCCGGCATCGGACGTACTGAAGCGGCTCCCCGCCGGCACCGAAGTCACGCGTTACGCCAACGCCCTCATCACGGCCGGCTTCGTCGACTGCCACGTCCACTATCCGCAGCTTCCCATCATCGGCGCGGGCGGCAAGCCTCTGCTCGACTGGCTCTCCGGTTACACGTTCGCGGCGGAGGAGCGCTTCGGCGACGAAGACTATGCACGGTCCGTGGCGCGCGCCTACCTGCGCGAGAACCTGCGCAACGGCATCACGACCGCTTCCGTCTTCTGCACCGTGCATGCGGTGTCGGCGCAGGTCCTTTTCGAGGAAGCGCGCGCGCTCGACCTTCGCGTGATAGCCGGCAAGGTGCTCATGGACCGTAACGCGCCGTCGGCTCTCCTCGACACGGCGGAGCGTGGCTACGAGGAAAGCAAGGCGCTGATCGAGCGTTGGCACGGCAACGGACGCCTTGGCTACGCGTTGACGCCGCGCTTCGCGGTGACCTCGACGGTCGCTCAGCTCGACGCCGCGGGTGCGCTCAAGCGCGAATTCCCCGACGTCCACGTGCAATCGCACGTGTCCGAGAACGTCGCGGAGATCGCGCTGGTCGCATCGATGTTCCCCGAGGCGTCGTCGTATCTCGACGTCTACGCCCGGCACGGCCTCACGGGTCCGCGCACGATCTACGGCCACGGCGTGCACTTGTCGGAGAGCGACTTCGCATTCCTCCACGAGAGCCGAACGGCGCTCGCGCACTGTCCCACCTCCAACAACTTCCTCGGAAGCGGCCTCTTCCGGATCGGCGAGGCCAAGCGCGCGGACCGCGCCGTCCGCGTGGGTCTCGCGACGGACCTGGGCGGCGGCACCAGCTTCTCGATCCTGCGCACGATGCAGGCGGCGTACGAGGTCGCGCAGCTGTCCGGCACGTCGCTGCCGCCGTCTTCCGCGCTCTACCTTGCAACGCGCGGTGCGGCGCACGCGCTCGATATCGACGACCGCATAGGCAGCGTCGCGCCGGGCATGGAAGCCGACCTCGTCGTGCTCGACCTCGCGTCCACGCCGGTGATCGAGACGCGCATGACGCACGCGAAGGACATCGACGAAACCCTCGCGATCCAGATGGCGCTCGGCGACGACCGCGCGGTGCGCGCGACCTACGTCGCCGGACGCCGCGCATGGAATCGCGATGCGAAGGAGTTCGCAAGGGCGCTACGGTAAAATGTTCCCCCGCCGTCAAGCGCTCAGCGACCTTTGTCCATGCTCACCATCGCCCTCGCCAAGGGGCGCATTCTCGACGAGACGCTGCCGCTCTTCGCGCAGGCGGGCATCGTCGCGGATGAGGACCCGCAGGTCTCGCGCAAGCTGATCCTCGCGACGAGCAGGGCGGACGTCAGGTTCCTCATGGTGCGTCCGTCGGACGTGCCGACCTACGTGCAGTACGGCGCCGCCGACGCTGGTATTGCGGGCAAGGACGTGCTGCTCGAGCACGGTAGCGAAGGTCTCTATCAGCCGGTCGACCTCGGGATCGGGCGCTGCCGCATGGTGGTGGCGACCAGGCGCTCGTTCGACTGGACCAGCATGGTGCAGCGAGGCGCACGCATCCGCGTGGCCACCAAGTACGTGAAGACCGCGCGCGAGCATTTCGCGCAAAAGGGCATGCACGTCGACCTGATCCGCCTGTACGGCTCGATGGAGCTGGCTCCGCTCGTGGGTCTCGCGGACGTGATCGTCGACCTCGTGTCGACGGGCAACACGCTGCGCGCCAACGACCTGGTGGCGGTCGAGGACATCATGCCGATCTCGTCGCGGCTGATCGTCAACCCGGGCGCGCTCAAGCTGAAAAGGGCGGAGATGCAGCCCCTGATCGACGCACTGGCGCGCGCCGTGCCACCAAAGCCATGACCGTCGCTCGACCTCCGCCGTTGTCGACGGCCGACCTCTCTTTCGCGCTCGTCGCTCGATGCCCTGATCGCGTTCGAGTCCGCGCAGGATCCGGCAATCGACGCCGCCGTCGCGGCGATCATCGCCGACGTGCGCGCACGCGGCGACGAGGCGGTTCTCGAGTACACGCGCCGGTTCGACCGTCTCGACGCGGCGTCGGTGCAGGCGCTGGAAGTGTCCCCGGCGGACCTCGCCGCGGCATGCGATGCGTTACCGGGCGCGGAGCGTGATGCGCTTGACGCAGGCCGCTGCGCGCGTGCGCCGGTACCACGAGCGCCAGAAGAGGCGGCGGATTTTCGGTGACCGACGAAGACGGCAGCGAGCTCGGCCAGCGCATCACGCCGCTCGACCGCGTCGGTATTTATGTGCCGGGCGGCAAGGCGGCTTATCCGTCGTCGGTGCTGATGAACGCGCTGCCCGCGCAGGTCGCCGGCGTGCGCGAGATCGTCATGGCGGTTCCGACGCCGGGCGGTGTCCGCAATCCTCTCGTGTTCGCCGCGGCACACCTCGCGGGCGTGAGCCGCGTGTTCACGATCGGCGGCGCGCAGGCGATCGCCGCGCTCGCCTACGGCACGCAGTCGGTCCCCGCCGTCGACAAGATCTGCGGGCCCGGCAACGCGTACGTCGCCGCCGCCAAGCGCCGCGTGTTCGGCGCGGTCGGCATCGACATGATCGCCGGCGTGTCCGAGATCGTCGTCGTCGCGGACGGCACGGCCAATGCCGACTGGATCGCGCTCGACCTCTTCTCGCAGGCGGAGCACGACGAGATGGCGCAAGCCATCCTCGTCACACCCGACGAGGCGCTGATCGAGCGCGTGTCCGACAGCGCGCAACGGCTCATCAAGGAGATGCCGCGCGCGGGCATCATCGCCGCCTCGTTTGCGCGGCCGCGGCGCGCTCATCCACACCCGCGATCTCGCCGACGCGTGCGATGTCGTGAACCGGATCGCGCCGGAGCATCTCGAGCTCGCGGTCGCCGACCCGGACGCCCTGCTGCCGCGCATTCGTCATGCGGGCGCAATCTTCATGGGGCACTACGCCTCTGAAGCGCTCGGCGACTACTGCGCGGGCCCCAATCACGTGCTGCCGACGGGTCGCACGGCGCGCTTCAGCTCGCCGCTCGGGGTCTACGATTTCAAAAGCGCAGCAGCGTGCTTCGACTGTCGCAAGCAGGCCGCGCAGACGCTCGGGCCGATTGCAGCGACGCTGGCGCGCGGCGAGGGACTGATCGCGCACGCGCGCTCGGCGGAAGCGCGATCGACAAACCATAGGAGGGAAGAGATGGCCAAGGTCTACGCGATGTACAAGCGTCCGGCGGACCCGGCGGCGTTCGATCGCTATTACTACGCGACGCACGTGCCGATCGCCAAGAAGATCCCGGGCCTGCGCCACTACGAAGTCACGTCGGGCCACGTGACGACGCCGGAGGCGTCGACGCGCCGTACCACCTGATCGCGATGCTCACGTTCGATTCGCTGGCGGCGATCCAGGCCGCGCTCGGCACGCCCGAAGGGCAGGCGACCGCGGCCGATCTCGGCAATTTCGCCACCGGCGGTGTCGACCTCTACGTGGCCGACACCAGAACGAAATCTAGATCGCTCATGGAACGACTCGCCGCGCTTCGAAGCCCGCTCGCCTCCGACGGACGCGGTCCTCGACGCGCGTCAAGGCGACGGTTCGCCCCAAGATCCGCGCGCTCAACGCCTATCCGGTCGCGAAGGCGACCGGGATGATCAAGCTCGACGCGATGGAGAACCCGTACGGGCTGTCCGGCGAGGCGCGCGCGGAGATTGCGGCAGCCGTTGCGAATGCGCGCATCAACCGCTATCCCGACGGCGGCGGCGACGAAGTGAAGACGGCGCTTCGCCGTGCGCTGAGACTGCCGGACGAAGTTGCACTCGTGCTCGGCAACGGGTCCGACGAGATCCTGCAGATGCTCACGGCCGTCGTTGCCAAGCCCGGGCGCCGTCGTGCTGGCGCCGGATCCCTCGTTCGTGCTTGTACCGGATGCAGGCGGATCTCGCCAACTTGCGCTTCGTCGGCGTGCCGCTGCGCGCCGATCTCACGCTCGACACGGACGCGATGCTGGCCGCCATCGAGAAGCACGGCCCGCGCTGGTGTGGCTCGCGTATCCCAACAATCCGACCGGCACGCTGTTTCCGGACGCGCGCGACATCGAGCGCATCATCGCGGCGACGCCGGGCCTCGTCGCGGTCGACGAGGCGTACTACGCGTTTGCCGACGCGACCTTCCTCCCGCGCGTGCTCGAATTTCCCAACCTGATCGTCGTGCGCACGCTGTCGAAGGTCGGCATGGCGGGCGTACGGCTTGGCTACGCGGCCGGTCACCCCGCGTGGATCGCCGAGCTCGACAAGGTGCGGCCGCCGTACAACATCAACACGCTCACGCAGGTGGTGGTGCCGGTGCTGCTTGCGCCACGGCGATTTGCTGGCCGAGCAGGCGGCAGCGATTCGGCGCGAGCGCGCACGCATGGCGACCGCCCTCGGCGCACTGCGCCGCGTGACCGTGTTTCCCTCGCACGCCAACTTCCTGCTCATTCGCGTGCCCGACGCGGCGCACTGGTTCGGCACGCTGAAGGACGCCGGCATCCTCGTGAAGAACGTCGACGCCTGGCATCCGCTGCTTGCCAAATGCCTGCGCATCACGATCGGCACCCCGGCCGAAAACAACGCCGTGCTCGAGGCGCTGTCGAGATACGCTTAGGGACGTACCCCATTTTCCGCTTTGCCGGCATACTCTCGGAAAGACTTCGCATGGCTGGTCCGCGAGGCGAAAATGGGGTACGTCCCCAGTGGTGTATAAAGCACGCATGAACGCGAGAGCCGAGCTCCCGGGGCGCACCGCGCGCATCGAGCGCAAGACGGCCGAAACGGACATCGTCGTCGAGCTCGACCTCGACGGCAGCGGCCGCGCACAGCTCGCGACCGGCGTGCCGTTCCTCGACCACATGCTGGACCAGGTCGCGCGCCACGGCCTGGTCGATCTCACCGTCACGGCCACGGGCGACCTTCACATCGATGCGCACCACACGGTCGAGGACATCGGCATCACGCTCGGCCAGGCGTTCAAGGCGGCGGTCGGCGACAAGAAGGGCGTGGTCCGATACGGGCACGCGTACGTCCCGCTCGACGAGGCGTTGTCGCGCGTCGTCATCGACCTCTCGGGACGTCCCGGTCTCGAATTCCACGTGCCTTTCACGCGGGCGATGATCGGCACGTTCGACGTCGACCTCGCGCACGAGTTCTTCCAGGGCTTCGTCAATCACGCGCACGTCACCCTGCACGTCGACAACCTGCGCGGCGACAACGCGCACCATCAGTGCGAGACGGTGTTCAAGGCGTTCGGGCGCGCGTTGCGCATGGCGGTTGCGATGGACCCGCGCGCCGCGGAATCCATCCCTTCCACCAAGGGAAGCTTGTAGCCGGGAACCAGGCGTCGATGATCGTGGTGGTCGACTACGGCATGGGCAACCTTCGCTCCGTCGCGAAGGCGCTTGCGCACGTCGCGCCGGACGAGAACGTCGTCGTGTCCTCGGAGCCGGGCGTCATTCGCGGCGCCGAGCGCGTCGTGCTCCCGGGGCAGAGCGCCATGCCCGACTGCATGAAGGGCCTCGTCGAAAGCGGCCTCGTCGACACCGTGCGCGACGTGCTGAACGATCGCCCGTTCCTCGGCATCTGCCTCGGCCTCCAGATGCTGTTCGACCGAAGCGAGGAGGGGCCGACCGAGTGCCTTCACGCGATTCCCGGCGTCGTCGTTCGCTTTCGCGAGGACGCGATGGCCTCGCCCGGCGGGGAACGCCTCAAGGTGCCGCACATGGGCTGGAGCCCGGTGAGGCAGGCCCGCCCGCACCCGCTTTGGCGCGGGATCGAGGACGAGGCGCGCTTCTATTTCGCGCACAGCTACCATCCCGTCCCCGAGGACCGGTCGCTCACCGCCGGCACGGTCGACTACCCGGCGCCGTTTACTTGCGCAATTTCGCGGGCTAATATCTTCGCCACGCAATTCCATCCGGAAAAAAGTCAGCGCGCAGGACTGACGCTACTCGCCAACTTCGTCGCCTGGGACGGCCGTCCGTGATGGCCTCCCGAATCCACGTCTGACATCACCGAGCTCCACCGCAGCCAACCCGCTGCCTATGCAGATCATCCCCGCAATCGACATCAAGGACGGCCACTGCGTTCGCCTCAAGCAGGGCGACATGCATACGGCGACCGTGTTCTCCGAGGACCCGGCGGCGATGGCGCAGCATTGGCTCGAGCAGGGAGCGCAGCGACTGCATCTCGTCGACCTCAACGGCGCCGTCGCCGGCAAGCCGCGCAACGAGCTCGCGATCCGCGAGATCGTGAGCGTGATCGGCGAGGAGATCCCCGTGCAACTGGGCGGCGGCGTCCGCGACCTCGACACCATCGAGCGCTATCTCGACGACGGCATCACGTACGTCGTGATCGGCACCGCCGCGGTGAAGAACCCGGGGTTCCTGCACGATGCGTGCTCGGCGTTCCCCGGCCACATCCTGGTCGGCCTCGACGCGCGCGAAGGCAAGGTTGCGACCGACGGCTGGTCGAAGATGACCGGGCACGATGTCGTCGACCTCGCGCGCAAGTTCGAGGACTACGGCGTCGAGGGCATCATCTACACCGACATCGGGCGCGACGGGATGCTTTGCGGCATCAACATCGAGGCCACGGTGAAGCTCGCGCGCGAGATCAAGCTGCCCGTGATCGCATCCGGCGGGCTGTCCTCGATCGCCGATATCGAGAAGCTCGCGCAGCACGAGAACGACGGCATCATCGGCGCCATCGCCGGGCGCGCGATCTACGAAGGCACGCTCAACTTCAAGGAAGCGCTCAAGGCCGCCTCCGGAAGCTGACGGGCCCATGCCGCTCGCAAAACGCATCATCCCCTGCCTCGACATCGCCGACGGCCGCGTCGTGAAGGGCGTCAACTTCGTCAACCTGCGCGACGCCGGCGACCCGGTCGAGGTCGCGCGCCGCTACGACGAGCAGGGTGCCGACGAGCTCGCGTTCCTCGACATCCGCGCCAGCGTCGAAAAACGCGCGCTGCTCTACGACATGATCGAAGCCGTCGCGTCGCAGGTGTTCATTCCGCTGACGGTCGGCGGCGGCGTCAACGCCGTCGAGGACATTCGCGCGCTCCTCAATGCCGGCGCGGACAAGGTCAGCATCAACACGTCAGGCGTGCAGAACCCCGACCTCATCGCCGAAGCGTCTGCGCGCTACGGCGCGCAATGCATCGTCGCCGCCATCGACGCCAAGAAGTACGCGGTCGATGCGTGGCAGGTCTACATCCACGGCGGCCGCACGCCCACGGGGATCGATGCGGTGGAGTGGGCCGGTGACGTGGTCGCGCTCGGCGCGGGCGAGATCCTGCTGACCAGCATGGACCGCGACGGCGCGCGCACGGGCTTCGACCTGCGCCTCACGCGCGCCGTGGCCGATGCGGTCGACGTGCCGGTCATCGCGTCGGGCGGCGTCGGGTCGCTGCGGGACCTCGTCGACGGCATCAAGGAAGGCGGCGCGGACGCCGTGCTCGCCGCCTCGATCTTCCACTACGGCGAGTTCACCGTCGGCCAGGCGAAGGCCGTGATGGCGGCGGCCGGCATCGAAGTCCGGCAATGAACTTCCTGGACGACGTCCGCTGGAACGCCGACGGCCTCGTCGCGGCGATCGCGCAGGACGCGACGTCGCACAAGGTGCTCACGCTGGCGTGGATGAACCGCGAGGCGCTCGCGCTCACGCACGGCACGCGCGAGGCGCATTACTTCTCGCGCTCGCGCAACAGGCTGTGGCGCAAGGGCGAATCGTCTGGGCACGTGCAGCGCGTGCGCGAGATCCGTCTCGACTGCGACGGCGACGCGATCGTGCTGGTCGTCGATCAGGCCGGCGGCATCGCGTGCCACACCGGCCACGAGCGCTGCTTCTTCCGCACGCTCGATAGACGGCGCCTGGCATGACGTGGAGCCCGTGCTGAAGGACCCGAAGGCGATCTACGGCGATGGCTGACCGCGACGACGTGCTCGCGCGTCTCGCGGCCACGATCGCCTCGCGGCGCGGCGCCGATCCCGCGTCCTCGTACGTCGCGGCGCTCTTCGCGAAGGGCGACGACGCGATCCTCAAGAAGATCGGCGAGGAGGCCACCGAGACGGTGATGGCCGCGAAGGACGGCGATCCCGCGCGCATCGCGGCCGAAGTCGCGGACCTCTGGTTCCATTGCCTGGTGCTGCTCGTGCGCCACGGCCTGTCGCCCGACGACGTGCTGGCGGAGCTCGCGCGCCGCGAGGGCACGTCGGGTCATGCGGAAAAGGGCTCGCGTTCCCGCTGATCGCGGCGCCGTCCGGCTCGAGGGCCGCCGCTATACAATGTCGGATTGACTGACGCGGAACAGCGCAGCATGGAAACCGATCCGAATTGCATTTTCTGCAAGATCGTGCGCGGCGAGATTCCGAGCCGCAAGGTGTACGAGGACGACGACGTGTTCGCGTTCCACGACATCCAGCCGCAGGCCGATCTTCATTTCATGCTGATCCCGAAGAAGCACGTGGCGAGCATGTACGACCTCACGCCCGCGGACGCGCCGGTCATGGGCAAGATCATGACCATTGCGGGCAAGCTCGCGCGCGAGCAGGGCGCCAACGACGGTTTCCGCACCATCGTCAACACCGGGCGCGTCGGGCAGCAGGAAGTCCAGCACGTGCACGTGCACGTCATCGGCGGGCCCGAGCCGCTCGGCCCGATGATCCTGCGCAAGAGTTCCTAAGGAGCGCACCATGGGTGGCTTGAGCATCTGGCATTGGCTGATCGTCCTTCTCGTCGTCGTCCTGATCTTCGGCACCAAGAAGCTGCGCAACATCGGGCAGGACCTGGGCGGCGCGGTCAAGGGCTTCAAGGAAGGCATGAAGACACCGGAAGAGGCCGCCTCGGCTCGCCGCCGATGCGCCGCCGCCGTCGCAGATTCCCGGCAAGACGATCGACGCCGAAGTGAAGAAGGAAACGACGAAGTCGTAGGCGCGCGCCACGCGGCGCCGCGCGGTGCGGTCATCATGTTCGACATCGGCTTCTCCGAAATCGTCGTCATCGCCGTCGTGGCGCTGATCGTCATCGGCCCCGAGCGGCTGCCGAAGGCGGCGCGCACGATGGGTCACCTGTTCGGCCGCCTGCAGCGCTACGTCAACGACGTCAAGGCCGACATCAATCGCGAGATCGAGCTCGACGAGCTGCGCAAGCTGCAGAAAGAAGTGCAGACCGCGGCGTCGGAGCTCAAATCGTCGGTGGAGTCCGCCGCGCAGGACGTGGAAACCGGCGTTCGGGACGTCGAGCGCGAGCTCAACGCGGCGGGACATCGAGCCCGAAATGGCGCGCCTTGCCGAGCCCGGCGCCGCTGCCGAATGAGCCGGGCGGCGAGCTCGCCGATGCCGCACCCGCGGAGCCGCCGCGCCAGACGCGCTGCCCGGCTTCGACAAGATCTGATGTCGTGCAAACGTCTCCGCCCGCAGGCGAGCAGGAAACCTTCCTCTCCCACCTCATCGAGCTGCGCACGCGGCTGATGCGCTCGATCATCGCGGTGGTGGTGGTGCTGGTGTGCCTGTTCCCGTTCGCCAAGGAAATCTACGCGCTGCTTGCTGCACCGCTGCTGCACACGCTTCCGCAGGGCGCCACGATGATCGCCACCGACGTCACCGGCACGTTCCTCGTGCCGCTCAAGGTGACGCTGATGGCGGCCTTCCTCATCGCGCTGCCCTACGTGCTCTGGCAGGCGTGGGCCTTCGTGGCGCCCGGGCTGTACCAGCACGAGAAGCGGCTCGCGGCGCCGGTGATCGTGTCGAGCGTGATGTTCTTCATGATCGGCATGTCGTTCGCGTACTTCTTCGTGTTCCCGGTGATGTTCAGCTTCTTCGCGGGCTACACGCCCGACGGCGTGCAGATGATGACCGACATCGACAAGTACCTGTCGTTCGTGCTGGCGATGTTCCTCGCGTTCGGCCTCACGTTCGAGGTGCCGGTGGTCGTGATCGTGCTCGTGCGCATGGGCGTGGTGAGCCTCGAGAAGCTGCGCGCGATCCGCTCCTACGTGATCGTCGGCGCGTTCGTGCTCGGCGCGATCTTCACGCCGCCCGACGTGCTGTCGCAGCTGATGCTCGCCGTGCCGCTGTGGCTCCTCTACGAGCTCGGCCTCTTCCTCGCGCGCTTCGTGAGCGTGCCCGCGAAGGACGGCGAAGCGGAAGAGGCGGCGGCGAAGTAGGGCGGCTCGGCGGCATTGCGCGGCAGGAAAACCGCGGCCCGGGATTTCCCCGACCGAGGTCGCCCGGGGCTACATCAAGGAAGGCTACGGACCGAACGCCGCGACCCTCTGCGCGCTGCAATGAGCATGGCCCCTCGCCACTCGACCGGGGTGCTCCCTAGCGCGGGTACGCTTTTTGCGACATTCTCTCGAAACGCAACTCGAAAGAGAGGATCGGCCGTGCGCCTTCTCACCCTAGCCTGCAGCGCTGCGCTCGCCGTCGGCTTCGCCGCGCAACCGCGCGCCGAAACGGTCGCCGTTACGCAGCTCCTCAGCATCCCCGCGAATGGCGTCGCCAATGTCCGGCTCGTCTGCCCCGAGGATTTCGAGATCTCCGGTGAAGCGCAGACCTACACGTCGCGCTCGCCGAAAGGACTCGCGCATTCCGACCTCCATTTCCTGGACCGGCGGGGCAACGTCGCCCCGCAGGACGATGCGGGGGCACAGGAGCTGACCGTGCGCGACACCCTGTCCACGGCCACCGACGTGTCCGTGGTCATGCTATGCGCCAAGCGGGAGAATCCTCCCGTCGTGGCGACGGCGACGCTGGTTCCGCTCGGGTCCTCCGTCCTTTTCGGCTCGTGCCCGACCGGCATGGCGCCGGCAGGAGCAGTCGCCAACATCGACGGCAGCGCGCTCAGGACGAACTACCAGCTCTTCAAGTACGGGAACGCGTACCTCGACACGCTGCCGGACGGAAATTCGATCGGTCCACCCACGTCGATCGAATTGTTCGCGGGCAACACCTTGCAGAGCCTGCAAGCGCTGCGGATGACCACGCGCTGCGTTCCCGCCGCGGGCCTCGAGACCATCGTTCAATCGGTGCCCACGTCTCCGGGCAGTTCTTTCACGCTCTTCGTCCCCGTGCCGGACGGTTACGACTTCGTGGGGATGACGAAGGATCCCGGTACCGATGGTGCATTTACCCTCGCGCACATCTGGCTCGCCGACGGCACCGTGTCGTCGCTTCCGCCGTATGCCGAGACCGACGGCCATGCGGGCCGCGTCAAGGGGATGTTTCTCGACGGCGTAGACAGGCGGCCGGCCGGCGCCAAGGCCGGCGCGCGCGCCTATGTCGGCGTCCTGGTCCGCAAACTCGCGACGGCGCAGCCGCCCCGACCGTTGTCTCGGTCGTCGAGTTCTACCACGCGGCACTCGATCACTACTTCATCACGGCAAACGCGAAGGAGATCGGGGATCTCGACAGCGGCGTGCACGAGGGTTGGACGCGCACGGGCAAGGCGTTCAATGCCTACGCCGTGGGCAGCACCGGAAACACCGGACGGCGTCCGGTGTGCCGCGCGTATGGCAACCCGGCCGCCGGACTCGACTCGCACTTCTACTCGGCGAGCCCGCAGGAGTGCGTGGCGACGCTGACGAAGTTCAACGGCAGCTGGCTGCTCGAGGCAAGCGAGGTCTTCGAGATGGAGCTGCCCGACACCTCCACGGGCGCCTGCACGTCCGGGGGCACGCCCATCTACCGCGTGTGGAACAACCGGGCGGACTCGAACCACCGCTACACGACGACCATCGCCGATCGGGACGCGATGGTCGCCAAGGGCTACATCAAGGAAGGGTACGGGCCGAATGCGGTAACGCTCTGTGCCCTACCTTGACATGAGAGGGACGGACCGGCGCGCGCAGCTCCTGCCGTCCGAGCCCCCCCTCCATCAGAAGTTTATTGCCTGTCGGGCGGCGGTCGCTTGCCCACGATGACGTCGACCTCCACGTCCTGCCCGGCGCGCACGACGCGCACCTTCGCGTTCGAGCCCGGCGGCAGCTCGGCGATGCGCGCGAGGAGCTGCGGCACGTTGCGCGTCGACTTGCCGCCGATCTCGATGACGACGTCGAGCACCTTCATTCCGGCGCGCTCCGCGGGTCCGCCCGGCTGGATGCCGCGGATCACGACGCCTTCGGGCCGCGGCAGCGCGAGCGCCTTGGCGACCTCGCGACGGTGACCGCCGTCGGCTCGATGCCGAGCCAGCCGCGCGTGACCTCGCCGTCGCGCACGATCTGCTCGAACACCTTGCGCGCAAGCGAGACGGGAATCGAGAAGCCGATGCCCAGCGAGCCGCCCGACTGCGAAAAGATCGTGCTGTTGATGCCGACGAGATTGCCGGCGGTGTCGATGAGCGCGCCGCCGGAGTTGCCCGGATTGATCGCGGCGTCGGTCTGGATGAAGTCCTCGAAGCGGTTCACGCCGAGATAATTGCGCCCGAGCGCGCTCACGATGCCGAGCGTGACGGTGTTGCCGAGCCCGAAGGGATTGCCGATCGCGAGCACCACGTCGCCGACCTGCAGGTGATCGGCGGCCGGCGAACGTCATCGCCGGCAGGTTCTCCTCGTCCGCCTTGAGCACGGCGAGGTCCGACTCGGGATCGGTGCCGCGCACGTGCGCAGTCACGCGGCGGCCGTCGGACAGCACGAGCTGGATGTCGTCGGCGCCCTGGATCACGTGATGATTGGTGAGCACGTAGCCTTCCGGACGCGACGATCACGCCGGAGCCGAGGCTCGTCTGCCGCTGCGACGCGCCTTTGTCGAAATCGGGGAAGTAGCGGCGGAACAGCGGATCGTCGGCGAGCGGATTGCGCGACCGCACTTCCTTGCTCGTGTAGATGTTCACGACCGCGGGCATCGCTTTCTTCGCGGCGTCCGCGTAGCTCGTCACCCGCGCGCCGACCACCGGCGTTGCGGTCTCCTGCGTGACGATCACGCTGCCCGCCGGGCCGTTCACGCGCGGCAGGAGATCGGGACGCAGCGTCGCCACCACGAACAGCGCCGCGAGGCACAGCGTGCAGGCCTGCGCGAAGAGCAGCCAGAATTTGCGCAACATGGTGTGAGTATAGAGCCGCGGCGGTCGAGCGGCGCATCGCGGTCGCTGACGCGAACCTTGGACTGTGGCGCAACCGGCTGATTCGGAGCGCTTTTCAGGCGCAAAACGTTCCGGGACTTCCGGCGGAGTGCCAATCCCGTATAATTGACACGGTTTTGCGACCCTCACTTGCGCAAACGGAGCGGCTGCCGGCCTCCGGCAACTCGACGACTTCGGCTTGCGCGCCTCTTGCGGATGTCGAAAGCACGGGATGGCAGACGCTTTGATCAATCCCGACGAAAACAAGAAGCGCCGCTTCCTGATCACGGCCAGCGGTGTCGTCGGCGGCGTCGGTGTCGCCGCGGCCACCGTGCCGTTCGTCATGTCGTTCGAGCCTTCGGCGCGCGCCAAGGCCGCCGGTGCGCCGGTCGAGGTCGACATCAGCAAGGTCGAGCCGGGCCAGCTCATCACCGTCGAGTGGCGCGGCAAGGTGTGCTGGGTGCTCAATCGCACGAAGCCCGATGCTCGATTCGCTGCCCAAGCTCGACGCGCGGCTCGCCGATCCGAATTCGAACGTGCCGAACCAACCCGCCGTACTGCAAGAACGAGCATCGCTCGATCAAGGACGCGATGTGGATCGCCATCGGCATCTGCACGCACCTCGGCTGCTCGCCGACGTTCCGTCCCGAGATCGCGCCTGCCGACCTCGGGTCCCGATTGGCTCGGCGGCTTCTTCTGCCCGTGCCATCAGTCGAAGTTCGACCTCGCCGGACGCGTCTACAAGGGCGTGCCCGCGCCGACGAACCTCGTGATCCCGCCGCACAAGTACCTGTCCGACACGAAGATCGTGATCGGCGTGGGCCAGGACGGCAAGGAAAGCTGAAATGGAAAAGCTGCTGAACTGGATCGACGCGCGCTTCCCGCTGACCGCGCTGTGGGAATCGCAGTGGGGCAAGTACGTCGCGCCGAAGAACTTCAACTTCTGGTACTACTTCGGCTCGCTCGCGGCGCTCGTGCTCGTGATGCAGATCGTCACCGGCATCTTCCTCACGATGAACTACAAGCCGGACGCCGACCAAGGCGTTCGACTCGGTCGAGTACATCATGCGCGACGTCGAGTGGGGCTGGCTCATCCGCTACATGCACTCGACCGGCGCGTCGCTGTTCTTCGTCGTCGTGTACCTGCACATGTTCCGCGGCCTCATGTACGGCAGCTACCGCAAGCCGCGCGAGCTGCTGTGGATCTTCGGCTGCCTCATCTACCTCACGCTGATGGGCGAGGCGTTCTTCGGCTACCTGCTCCCGTGGGGCCAGATGTCGTACTGGGGCGCGCAGGTGATCGTCAACCTGTTCTCGACGGTTCCGTTCATCGGCGAAGGGCTGGGCGTCGTGGATCCGCGGCGACTACACGATCTCCGACATCACGCTCAACCGCTTCTTCGCGTTCCACGTGATCGCGTTCCCGCTGGTGCTGCTCGGGCCTCGTGGCCGCGCACCTGATGGCGCTGCACGAAGTGGGCTCGAACAATCCCGACGGCATCGAGATCAAGCAGCAGCCGCAAGGATCCGAAGACGGGCCTGTACCTCGACGGCATCTACAGCCATCCGTACTACACGATCAAGGACCTGGTCGGCGTCGTCGTCTTCCTGGCCGTGTTCTCCGCGATCATGTTCTTCGTGCCGGAGATGGGCGGCTACTTCCTCGAGGCCAACAACTTCATCCCGGCCGATCCGCTGCAAGACGCCCGAGCACATCGCGCCGGTGTGGTACTTCACGCCGTACTACGCGATCCTGCGCGCCGTGCCGTCGTTCTTCGACTCGCAGTTCTGGGGCGTGCTGGCGATGGGCGTGTCGGTGGTGATCTTCTTCTTCCTGCCCTGGCTCGACCGCAGGCGCGGTGAAGTCGATCCGCTATCGCGGCACGCTCTACAAGTCGTGGCTCGCCGCGTTCGTGATCTCGTTCCTCGATCCTCGGGCTACCTCGGCGTGGTGCCGGTGACCGTGTGGGGTCAGTTCCCCGACAGCTGGCCGATCCTCGGCGGCGCGGACAAGGCCACCGTGGTGGCGCGCATCCTCACCGTCGTCTACTTCCTCTTCTTCCTCCTGATGCCGTGGTACACGCGCGCGACAAGACGAAGCCCGTTCCGGAAAGGGTGCGATAACGACGATGAAAACGATCGCCACTCTTCTGTCGCTTGCTGATCGTGCTGCGGCGCGGCGCTTGCGTCGGGCGGCGCCGACCTGCGCCTCGATCCTGCGCCGATCCACCGTCTCGACGCCGAGTCGCTGCAGCGCGGCGCGCGCAACTTCGTCAACTACTGCCTCAACTGCCACAGCGCGAAGTACATGCGCTACGAGCGCCTCAAGGACATCGGCCTCACCGAGCAGCAGATCAAGGACAACCTCATGTTCGGCGACCGACAAGATCGGCTCGACCATGACGGTCGCCATGACGCCCGCCGAAGGCAAGGCCTGGTTCGGCGCAGTGCCGCCCGACCTGTCCGTCGAGGCGCGCGTGCGCGGCGCCGACTGGCTCTACAACTACCTCCTGGCGTTCTATCGCGACGACTCGACGACGACCGGCTGGAACAACCTCGTGTTCCCCAACGTCGGCATGCCGCACGTGCTGTGGCAAGCTGTCGGGCCCGAGCAAGCTCGTGTCAGACCGAGTTCGAGAGCCACGAGAAGGCGCTCGCGGCCGCCATCGCCATCAAGGGGCTCGCGAAGCGTCGAGCCGGCCGCCGGCGGCAAATGGGTCGTGCGTACCGTGACGCCCGATCCCGAACGCGCCCGGATCGATGACGCCCGTGGAATACCGGGCGTTCGTCGCCGACCTCGTCAACTTCATGGACTACATGGCCGAGCCCACGAAGAACAAGCGCGATCAGCCTCGGCATCGTCGTCCTGCTGTACCTCGCGCGTGCTGTTCGTGCTCGTCTACGCGCTGAAGCGCATGTACTGGAAGGACGTCCACTAGCACGCCGAGCTCGTCGCAGGGCACGGGCGCGCTCGTGCCCCGTTGCTTGCACGGTGCGCCCCGCTGGCGAGAACGCGCAGCAGCGCGATTCAGGCGCGCGCAAGGAGATACCGCCATGATGACCCTCTATTCCGGGACGACCGACCCGTTCTCCCAGCGTTGCCGCATCGTGCTGCACGAGAAGGGCATGGACTTCCAGATCATCGACGTCGACCTCGACCACAAGCCCGAGGACCTCGCCGTGATGAACCCGTACAACCAGGTGCCGGTGCTGGTCGAGCGCGACCTCGTGCTGCACGAGTCCAACATCATCAACGAGTACATCGACGAGCGCTTTCCGCATCCGCAACTCATGCCCGCCGACCCGGTGATGCGCGCCCGCGCGCGGCTGTTCCTGCATCGCTTCGAGAAGGAGCTCTTCATCCACATCGACGCGCTCGAGGGCAACAACCAGAAGAGCGCCGAGAAGGCGCGCGGCGCTCGTCCGCGACGCGCTGCTGCAGATCACGCCCGTGTTCGCCAAGCACAAGCACATGCTGGGCGAGGACTACTCGATGCTCGACGTCGCGATCACGCCGCTCCTGTGGCGGCTCGACTACTACGGCATCCAGATGCCCAAGCAGGCGGCGCCGCTCATGAAGTACGCCGAGCGGCTGTTCGCGCGGCCGGCGTTCTCCGAGGCGCTGACGTCGGCCGAGCGGGGGATGCGCAAGTAGGCGCGGAGAGCATCGCGGCGCACGCCGCGCGACCGCGCCGCGGGCTTGTACCCAGCTAGCAGCGGCCGCCACTTGACGTGACCGGCCGGGCTGCGTAGTATCTTGCCCGCCATGTCCGAGCAATCCGCCAAGCCGTACCTGATCCGCGCCATCTGCGAGTGGTGCGGCGACAACGCGCTCACGCCTTATCTCGCGGTCAAGGTCAACGAGCAGACGCGCGTGCCCGCGGCGTTCGTGAAGAACGGCGAAATCGTGCTCAACGTGAGCACGACCGCGACGCGCAAGCTCACGATCGACAACGAATGGATCCAGTTCACCGCTCGCTTCAACGGCGCCTCGCAGGAGGTCTCGGTGCCGATCAGCGCGGTGTCCGGCATCTTCGCCAAGGAAACGGGATACGGCTTCGCGTTCAGCTCGCCGCAGGACCCGGTGGCCTCGCTCTCCACGGCCACCGCGCCGCGCGAGCCGGAGAAGGCCACGCGTCGAAGGACGGAACCCCCGGCAAGCGCAAGCGCCCGCCCCATTTGCAGATCATCAAGTAGCGTGTAGGTCGGGCTTCGGCCCGACGCGATCCCCGGCCTAGCGCCTCCCCACGCGTAAAATGGCACCCGCGCCGGCATAGCTCAGGGGTAGAGCAGCGGTTTTGTAAACCGTTGGTCGTGGGTTCGATTCCTACTGCCGGCACCAATCCCCACGTGTACGGACCGGCGACATAGGTGCCAGTCCGTACCTAAGCTGGAGTGAACCCCTCCAGTGTCCGGTACGTTTTGGAACCTATGTCTCGGGCCGCTCACGCGGATCTTCCATTAGCGACGGTCGAGAGTCTGCAGCGCTAGACTGTTCCCTTCGGCGTCGGCGCTGCACTTCCGCTCCGACGCGTGGATCGCTCAGCGTTCGAAACGGCTCGTGTCCTTCAGCTGCGAGCCGTCCTTGCCAGGAGGCCGCAATGCCCCGACGTGGCGCTTCCAGAATCAATCGACTGGCAAGACGCGTCGGCCGTCTTGCTGCCTCGCTGGGCATCGCATGCGCGGTCTCGGCTGCGACGGCGCAAGCATTGATCGATCCGGAGTTCGGCGCGCAGCGACTTTCGCAATTGAGAGACCAGGCGGTTGCTTCGAAAGCGCCTCGCTTGAATTCCGCCATGCCCCACTTCGGATCGATGACACCCGCGCAACGACGCGCCGCGGTGGATGCCTATTGGGGCAGCGGCGCTTCGACCGAGGATAAGCTGCGTATCTTCGATACGTATTGGGAGTACGCGGACCGCAAGTATGCGGCGTTCCAGAACCTGGTCGTGGATTGGCCGGCGCTGCGTGCGCGCTACCGGGGAGAGGTCGCGGCGGGGGTTAGCCGCGGCCGCTTCGTGGCCATCATGAACCACTTGTCGTTGGCGCTGAAAGACAGCCATACGCAGGCGCTGGATCTGCTGGTGAACATATTCACAGTCCCTGAGCCCGGCGTTCCCTTGATGGGACAGGGTGCCTGGCAGTTCGATACGTCCGGCGCATGCCTGACGGCGCAGGACGATGGGTCGGCACTCGTGTATTCGGCCATGCCGCATCATCCGCTCGGCCTGCAGCCGGGAGACCGAATACTGGGGTACGACGGGCGTCCCTGGCGCGAGCTGTACAAGCAGCTGATCGCCGAGGAGATGCCGCTCTGGCCGTTGTGGTGGGGGAGTTCGGCCAGCTCGTTCGACCATTCGTTTGTAATGGCGGCCGGATTGAACTGGCACCTGTTCGATACGATGGACATCGCCAAGTACAGCACCGGGCAGGTCGTGCACGTATCCACCAATCTGATGCCGGGCGCGACCTTCTGGGGCTTCTGCTCGGAGCAGATGCCAGTGCAGGGCGTGCCGATGCCGGACTGGCAAGACAACAAGACCGTGGGTTACGGCGTGGTTCAGGGGAGCAACATCGGCTACATCTACGTTTGGGGCTGGTTTGGCAACTCCGAGCTCGATTTTGCGAACGCGGTATACGACCTCACGCAAGTCCGGAAAGTGGAAGCGCTGGTCGTCGACTATCGCTACAACGTGGGCGGATTCCTCCGCGCGCCGAAGCTGGGTACGGCCTTGCTGTCGAAACATCCAGCGCCAACGCTCGGGAACGACGAGCGATTGAAAGCGACGAATCACTTCCAGATGAAGACGCTGTTCACGCCCAGCTACTTCGATCTCGACTTCACGATAATCGATGGGCAGAGGGTACGAATCAAGGAGTCCTATGCCGGTCCCGTGGCGGTTCTGGTGGGGCCCGGAGCGCTGAGCGCCGGAGATTTCGGATCGGAACTGGCCCGCTCGTTGCCGCTCGCAAGGACGTTCGGAAAGTCGACGTCGATGGCGCTTGGCCTGCCGACGCAGCCGGCGCTGGGCACGTTCATCGATCTCGGTCCGGGCTGGGATGGAAGAGTGTCCGAATCCAACTCGTACGAGGTCGGCGCGCCGCACGATTACCTGATTCACACGGAATTCCCGGTAGGCGAGCGGGTGTGGCTTACGCCGTCCGATGTGGCTTCCGGGAAAGATACGGTGGTCGGCGCGGCACTCGCATGGATCAACCAGCATCTCGGGCATTAGCCAAGCATTGGGCGGCGAGCTCGTTCGCGTACCGTTCGATGGCTGCCCAGTCGGTGTACTCGTGGTCGCGTGAAGTGTCCGTGGTTGCGCCGACCATGGCCGAGATGAAGCGCATCATCCAGCGTACCGGAAACCCGTACTGCCGATAAAGGAGCGCACCGGCGACCGGGTGAGTTGCGCGCGGCGTCCATCCCGTGTCGCGCATGAACTGCGCATTGGACTTCTCGACCGCGGCGGCCGCCCGGTCCCGGCGTTCTTCGCTCGCCGCCGGGTCCACCACGCCGTGGGCGGAAAGGCTGACGGGGAGGAAGAGGTTGGGTACGCGCACGAGCGCCTCGCGATGATCGCGCACGAACCTCAGCATCGGCGACGCATGCTTCCCCATGCGGATAGACGAAGCGACAACAGCCGCGTCGTACCGCGCTAGATCGACGCTCGTCGGAACGCCGGCCATCACATCGAACTCATCGACGGTGAAACCGCGGATGCCCAACGTCGCTGCGATGCGCTCCGCGATTCGGCGCGTCTGGCCGTCGCGGCTGGCGTAGGCGAGTGCGACCATGACCATGCGCGCATCATCGCTCGCGCCGCGACCGCGAGTGCTGAGGGAGATCAAGGCACTTGCTCGGTCGTACGACGACCCGTGGCGCGTGAGGGGCTAGAATTCGATGAATGGATCGCCCGAACGTCGCCGACACGGACGCGACCATGCCGCGCGTCCGCCCCCTGCGGCACACCTTCGTGCCGGTTCGCCGCAGCATGATCGGCACCGGCACGGCGCAACGTGAATTCGCGCTCGCCGTCGAGGCGCTCGTGTCGACGCTCGCCGAAGCGCGAGCGGTATCCAGCGATCCTTCTGATGAACCCCGCCTTCGCGGCTTGCTGCAACGCGCAAGGCGGCAGCTCAACGTGGCGGACGAGAAGCTCCTGATGCTCGACCGCCGCCGGCAGCGAAGTATTTTCCGCCGCGCCGAACGCCTGCGGGAGCATCTCGACGACCTCCATCTCCATGTGGCCTGCTACTATGTCGAACGAACGTTCGACGGGGAGAGTGGCCCATGCCAGACGGATCTGCAGTCTTCGGGGAACTGAACGAAGCCCAGCGACGGGTCGTCGCATTTGGAACTGCGAAGGCGCACGGGCCGCTGCTCGTCATCGCAGGGGCGGGCACTGGCAAGACCAACACCATCGCCCATCGCGTCGCGCGCCTGATCCGCGACGGGGCCGATCCCCAACGCATCCTGCTCCTGACGTTCAGCCGGCGCGCGGCCGTCGAGCTCGAAACGCGTGCCGGCCGCGTCGTCGGGAAGCTCCTGCGCAGCCGCGACGGCGACGTGCCCATCGTGCTGCCGTGGGCGGGAACCTTCCACAGCGCGGGCGCGAAACTTCTTCGCCTGTACGCCGAGCGCATCGCGCTCTCGCCGGAATTCACGATCCACGACCGCGGCGATTCCGAAGATTTGATGGGCGTAGCGCGCAGTGCGCTTGCCATCGACGTCACCGAGCGCCGTTTCCCGTCTTCCGGCGCCTGCATGGCGATCTACTCGCGCATCGTCAATGCGCAACGCGGGCTCGCCGACGTGCTCGGCGATATCGTTCCCGCGCTGGGTGGAGTGGGAAGCCGAGCTCGCGCAACTGTTCGCCGCCTACGTCGACGCGAAGCAGGCGCAGCACATCCTCGACTTCGACGACCTGCTTCTGTATTGGGACGGCATGCTCGGCGACGAAGCGCTTGCCGAGGAAGTTTCGTCACTCTTCGATCACGTCCTGGTGGACGAGTACCAGGACACGAACCGCCTGCAGGGCTCGATCCTCGCTCGCCTGAAGCCGACAGGCGAGGGCGTCACCGTCGTCGGCGACGACGCGCAGGCGATCTACGGATTCCGCGCGGCGGAAGTTCGGAACATCCTCGATTTTCCGTCGCTGTACGACCCGCCCGCGGCCACGATGACGCTCGACGTCAACTACCGTTCGGCGCAAGCGATCCTCGACGCGTCCAACGCCGTCATGTCGCACGCCGCGGAGCGCTTCACCAAGAACCTGACCGGCGTCCGCGGCGTTGGCGAGCGCCCGCTGCTCGTGACCGTGAAAGACGAGTCGGAGCAGGCGCGATACATCGCGGAGGACGTGCTCGCGTGCCGCGAGCAGGGCATGCCGCTCAAGTCGCAGGCCGTGCTCTTTCGAACGTCGAGCCACAGCGCGCCGCTCGAGCTCGAGCTCGCGCGCCGGAACATCCCGTTCGTGAAGTTCGGCGGGCTCAAGTTCCTCGATGCCGCACACGTGAAGGACGTGCTGTGCGCGTTGCGCTGGGCGCACAACCCGCGCGACCGTCTAGCGGCCTACCGCGTCCTGCGCCTGTTGCCCGGCTTCGGACCGGCAAACGCGACGCGCATCGGCGACCGCATGGCGGACGCGGCAGAGGTGGACACCGCATCGTTAGCCGCGCGGGTCGGCCGAGCACTGGCCCGCGCTTGTCGCGCTGCTTGCGCGACTGCGCGCGCCGCAGGCGCGCTGGCCGGCCGACGTCGACGACGTGCTCGGCATGGTACGAGCCGCATTTGATGCGCATTCACGAGGATGGCCCTTCGCGCGCGCTCGATCTCGTCGCGCTGTCGCGCATTGCGGCCACGTATCCGTCGCGCGAGCGCTTTCTCACCGAGATCACGCTCGATCCGCCATCCGCGAGCTCGGCCATGGCGGACGCGCCGCGCATCGACGACGACTACCTCATCCTGTCGACCATCCATTCGGCGAAGGGGCAGGAATGGCGCAGCGTGACCGTTCTCAACGCCGTGGACGGCGTGCATCCCGTCGGATATGGCGACGGGACGCGCGGAGGAAATCGAAGAGGAGCGGCGGCTTCTCTACGTCGCGATGACGCGCGCGCGCGACCGCCTTGCCCTCGTCGTGCCGCATCGGTTCTACGTCGCGCAGCAATCGCGGGCCGGCGACCGTCACGTCTACGCTTCGCGCAGCCGCTTTCTCACCGCGTCGGTGTGCGACACGCTCGAGAATGTCACGTGGCCGGCCCCCGCCAATGAAAAGCCGCACGCGCCCAGGACGCGTGCGGCCTGTCGACGTCGCGGCACGGATCCGCGACGCGTGGCGCAACCCGCGCTAACTCGGCACGCAGGCGGTCACGCCGGGGCCTGACCCCTCGGCCTGCCACCCCTGCAAAAGCATTGTCTGGAAGAGGAACTGGTCCGTGACCTGGCGGTGGTTGGGGGCGCCGCCCATGCTGCGGTTGTAGACGCGATAGACCGGCCGCATGCCCGCGTCGCAGGTCCCGTCCGTCCTCGGGAGGATCACGCCGAACACCGCGGCCTCGAATTGCCAGTTCGGGTTTTGCTTGACGATCGCGCACTCGCCAGCGAAGGGCGTATAGAAGTGCGAGCTCTTGGGACCGAACGCCGTGCTGAAGAACCGGCACTCCTCCACGGTACCCGGCGTCCCGAGGACGAACACGTTGAACGAGTGGCCCGTGCGGGCCCAGCCGGCAAACGTGCCGTTGTCGAGCTTCGTAATCTCGTCGGCGATGGCCGTCATGAAATAGTGGTCGAACACGGCGTGGTAGTACTCGATGACGCGCACGACGTTGCTGCCCGTCACCGCACCGGTGCCGGGCGAGCGCATGCCGCCTGCCGCGATGAATACCGCGGCGTCGTAGATGCCGTCGGACGGTATCGGCGATCGCGATCTTCACGCGATTCGGCACGCCCGGCGTCACCACCGCAACGCAATCCAGCGGAACGGTGAAGCCGTCGAATTCGGTGTTGCGGGCGCCGGTGTAGTTCGGGATGAACAAGGCCTGGTTCACGTTCTCGTTGATCGAGTTGATCGCGACCGGACGGCCGTTGTAGTTGGCGCAGTTGACGCCGTTGACGAAGATGGCGAGTACGTCGTTGAAGTCGCTGTCGACGAACTCGGGATACTCCTCCGACGCGAACACGAACCGGATCGACATCGTGTTGGAAACCGGCACCACGTCGAACTCGAGGACCGCCGCGTCGAACGTCTCCGCACCGACGATCTGCGACAAATCGTTGTCGCCGGGGCGGTTGTGGTCCGTGCTCCAGCCGTCGCCTTCGTTGGGTCCGTGGGCATCGACGACGTTGCCCGTGGACAGGATGACGCCGCTCGCAATCGAGAACTCCGCCGCCGCACCGGTGAAGGTGCCGGACGCGGCAGGGTCGCCGGTGAAGCGCGCGTTGCTGACGGTGACGCCCGGACCCACGAGTGCCTGTGCGAGTGCCGCGGCCGCGCCGCCCGGCGCGATACCGCCGATCTTGGGCAGAACTTTGCCCGCATTTTTGGGCGCCACGCGTGCGCGCGTCGGCGTCGACGGCAAACGCAAGGACGAGAAGCAGCGGGAGCATCAGCAGGGTGCGCATGACGCAGCTTCCTCGAAATGCAAAGGGACTGCGATTCTCTCCTGCTTTCCCCGCGGTGACAACGACATGGGCTGTATGCGACAACGCGAATATTCGCGCTCCATCCGCCGAGCGGTGCCGCTCCCGCTGCTTCTCTCGCGCACCATGACTTAGAATCGCGCGCCAACGACCTGTCACGAGCAATTCGACCGGATATTGCTCGTCCGTATAACAAGGGAGACCGGATGCCGCTCATCGGACTTCGCCCGACGAAAGCGCGGCTGGTGATGGAAGAGAACCGGGACAGTGTCCTGGTGATGAAGGTCGTGCTCGACGACGACGAGGCGATCGAGCTGTCCACCGGCGGCGCGCTGAACGACATGGGCGGCGTGCTTCGCATCCGCGAGCGCAAGAGCAACGGCAACGGCGGCCTCGGCAGCGTGGTTTACGTCGCATCGGGTGGCGATCCGCGAACGTCGCCGGCGAAGTTCCAGGTCAACGTCGGCATGTCGCCGGACAAGTTCACGACGCTGCTCCGCGCCGCCAACGCGGGCCGCCTGCCTGCGAAGTTCATCGTCGAGGCGGGCGCTCGCAAGGGGGCCGATGCGAAGGCGCTCGACTACCGGAAGCGCTCCGGCGTGCGGGTCAAGGTGTGGGACAACCATGCCTTTCGCGTGCTGCCGGTGACCAACTTCGTGATGATCCTGCCGATCGGACCTGGCGACGAGGACCGACGGCCGCGATCATCGCGGATCCTGCCTCGCCGGCGGCCCCTGCGACCAATGCGCGGGTCGCGGAGCTCATCGACGACATGCTCATATTCCAGAGCGACACCCGCACGACGATGTTCGGCCTCGTCTGCGTCATCGGCGTGGTCGCCGTCGCGGCGCTCGTCATCGGCGTTGCAATCTACTTCCGCTGACCTGGAATGAAACTCCCCGCCTGGCGGGAGTAGGTCGGACGTTCAGTCCGGCATGGACGTGTCGCGTCGGGCTAAAGCCCGACCTGCATCCCGACTGATATGCTTTCCCGCTTTCCCGCGGAGCGCCGGCATGAACAAGCTCGATTTCGAAGGACGCGTGGCGGTCGTCACCGGAGGCGCGCAGGGCATCGGCCTTGCCGTGGCACAGCGGCTGGTCGCGAGCGGCGCGCGCGTCTGCCTGTGGGACGTCACGAACAGGCATCTCGACGAAGCCCGCGCCGTGCTCGGCGCGGCCGCGCAGACGATTCGCGTCGACGTCGCCGAACGACCGCGAAGTGGCGCGACGCGGCCAAGGCGACCGCGGAAGCGCAGGGACGCATCGACGTCCTGGTGTGCTCCGCGGGCATCACCGGGCCGAACTCGACGCTCGTCGACTATCCGGTGGACGCGTGGAAGCGCGTGTTCGACGTCAACGTGCACGGCGCTCTTCCTGTGCAATCGCGCGGTGGTGCCGATCATGCGAGGCAGCGACTACGGGCGCATCGTCAACATCGCCTCGGTCGCGGGCAAGGAAGGCAATCCCAACGCGTCCGCGTACAGCGCATCGAAGGCGGCCGTGATCGGGCTCACGAAATCGCTGGGCAAGGAGCTCGCTTCGACCGGCATCCGCGTCAATTGCGTGACGCCCGCTGCGGTGCGCACCGCGATCTTCGACCAGATGACGCAGCAGCACATCGACTTCATGCTGTCGAAGATACCGATGGGCCGCTTCGGAACGGTGGAGGAGATCGCGTCGCTGGTGTGCTGGCTCGCGAGCGAGGACTGCTCGTTCTCGACCGGCGCGGTGTTCGATATTTCGGGCGGACGGGCGACGTACTAAGCAAGGCACCCGCTCGCGGGTGCATTTCCATCACACGTTCAACGCGATCTTGCCGATGAGCGTGCCCGACTCCATCAGCGCGTGCGCCTTCGCGGCGTCCGCGAGCGGATAAGTCTCGGCGATCACGACCTTGAGCTTGCCCTGCCCGAACAGCGGCCAGACCTTTTCGCGCAGCGCCTGCGCAAGAGCCACCTTGCGCGACGTGGGGCTGGCGCGCAGCGTCGAGCCGGTGACGGTGAGGCGCTTCATCATGACGAGTCGCATGTCGATCTCGACCACGCTGCTTTGAAGGAAGGCGATCTGCGACAGGCGCCCGTCGTTGGCGAGCGAGCGCAGGTTTTTCTGCACGTAGTCGCCGCCCACCATGTCGAGCACGACGTTGACGCCTTTCTTGCCCGTGAGCTTCCAAAGCTCCGCGGCCCAGTCCTGCGTCTTGTAGTTGAGCGCGTGATCGGCGCCCATCGCGCGGCAGAATGCAACCTTGTCGTCGGATCCGGCCGTCGTGTACACGGTCGCCCCGAACGCCTTGCAGAGCTGGATCGCGGTAAGCCCGATGCCGCTCGTGCCGCCGTGGATCAGCACCGACTCGCCGGCGTCGAAGTGGATGCGCTCGAACAGGTTGTACCAGACCGTGAAGTAGGTCTCCGGCACGCACGCCGCATCGCGCATCGACAAGCCCGGCGGCAACGGCAGGCAGAAGCCGGCGGGCGTGGTGCAATATTCGGCGTAGCCGCCGCCGGGCGTCAGCGCGCACACCTCGTCGCCGACTTGCAACGAGGTGACGCCTTCGCCGAGCGCGGCGATGCGTCCCGCGACTTCGAGACCGAGGATCGGCGACGCATCCGGCCGGCGGCGGATAGGCGCCGGCGCGTTGCAGGCAATCGGGCCGGTTCACGCCTGCGTACGCGACCTCGATCGAGCACCTCGCCCGCCTTGGGTTGCGGGACCGGTCCTTCGGCGATGTGCAGCACGTCGGGCGGGCCGGGCTCGCGGATGTCGACGTAGCGCATGGTGGAGGGCAGGGGCATCGTTGGAGCTCAGTAGACGACTTCGACGTTGTCGGGCGACAGCCATTCGCGCAAGCGCTCGATCAACGCATCGTCGAGGTTCACGCGCCACTCGGCCGACAGCTCGACGTCGCCGGCGAATCGATCGTTGCGATACGAGATCGTGATCGGCTTGTCGCCCGGACGATGCGGCGCGAGGATCTGCGCGAGCCTGTCCGCCGTGGCATTGCCGTTGCACGCGATCTTGAGGCGCTTCGCGTGCATCTTGCGCATCGTCGCGAGGTCGTAGACGTTCTCGGCGATGATGCGCAGGCCCTGCGACTCGCCGTCCTCGGTCATGCGCTGCATGACCTTGACCTCTGCGATGACGAGCTGGTCCTCGCGCAGCAGGTGCCGGACCGAATCGAAGGTCTCGTTGTAGACCATGATCTCGGCCGATCCATGGCCGTCGTCGAGCGTGACGAACGCCATCTTGCCGCGGCGGCTCGCCTGCACGCGCATTTGCGTGACGATGCCGGCCACGAGCACGCGCTCCTGGCGCGGCGCGAGATTCCCAAGCGTCGTGCGCGTGATGGCGGAAAGCTCGGCGGCGTACGCGGCGAAGGGATGGCCCGACAGGTAGTAACCGATCGCGGCCTTCTCGTTCGTCAGGCGCTCGGCCTCCGTCCAGTCGCGCGTGGCGACGAGCGCGACCGACGGCCCGGACGTCTCCTCGCCGAACAGCGATACCTGCGCGGCGCTGGCCTGCGCGCGCTCCGCGGCGTCGAGCGCGATGCCGACGGACGCGAGCAGCGCCGCACGCCGCGTGTCGATCGCATCGAACGCCCCGGCGCGCACGAGCGCCTCGATCGCGCGGCGGTTGACGACGCGCTTGTCGATGCGGCGGCAGAAGTCGAAGAGATCGCCGAAGCTGCCCCCCGCGCGACGCGCGGCGACGATCGCTTCGATCGCGGTTTCGCCCGTCCCCTTGACGCCGCCCAGCCCGTAGCGGATACGCTTGCCGTCGACGGGCTCGAAGCGATAGTTCGACGCATTGACGTCCGGCGGCAGGATCGTGAGCCCCTGCGCCGACGGCGTCGTCGCGCAGGTTGCGCACCTTGTCGGTGTCGTCCATGACCAGCGACAGGTTCGCCGCCATGAACGCGGACGGATGATGCGCCTTGAAGTACGCCGTCTGGTACGCGACGAGCGCATACGCGGCGGCGTGCGACTTGTTGAAGCCGTAGCCCGCGAACTTCTCCATGAGGTCGAAGAGCTGCGATGCCTTCGCCTCGGGGACGCTGTTCTTGACCGCGCCCTCGACGAAGATGCCGCGGTGCGTCGCCATCTCCTCGGGCTTCTTCTTGCCCATCGCGCGGCGCAGGAGGTCGGCGCCGCCCAGCGTGTAGCCGCCGATCTCCTGCGCGATCTTCATCACCTGTTCCTGGTACACCATCACGCCGTACGTCGGCGACAGGATCGGCTCCAGGCGCGCATCCACGTACGCGGCGCGTTCGCGCCCCGACTTGCGCGCGACGTAGTCGGGAATGAGCTCCATCGGCCCGGGACGATAGAGCGCCACGAGCGCGATGATGTCCTCGAAGCGCGTGACCGGCGCCTGCTTCAGGAGCTCGCGCATGCCGCGCGATTCGAACTGGAACACCGCGGCCGTGTTTCCCGTGCGAAAGATCGAGAACGCGCCCTGGTCGTCGAGCGGCAGCGTGTCGAGATCGATCGTCGACGAAGGATCGAGCATCCGCACGTATCGGATCGTCCAGTCGAGGATCGTAAGCGTCGTAAGTCCCAGGAAGTCGAACTTGACGAGCCCGACCGCCTCGACGTCGTCCTTGTCGAACTGCGACATGATCGCGTCGGCGTTGGGCTGCACGTAGAGCGGGCAGAAATCGGTGAGCTTGCCGGGCGCGATCAGCACGCCGCCCGCGTGCATGCCGACGTTGCGCGGCAGGCCTTCGAGCTGCTCGGCGAGCGCCAGGAGCTCGCGCACTTCCTCCTCGGCCGCCTCGCGCTCGTTGATCAACGGCTCGACCTCGCGCGCGTAGATCACGTTGGATTCGGGCTCGCCTTCGCGACGCTTGAGCGTCACGAGCTTGCCCGGCTGGAAGGGAATGAGCTTCGCGATGCCGTCGACGAACGGATACGGGAGATCGAGAACCCGACCGACGTCGCGTACCGCTGCCTTGGCGGCGAGCGTGCCGAACGTCGCGATCTGCGACACCGAGTCGGCGCCGTATTTCTGCTTGACGTAATCGATGACGCGGTCGCGGCCGTCCTGGCAGAAGTCGATGTCGAAGTCCGGCATCGACACCCGCTCGGGATTGAGGAACCGCTCGAACAGCAGCGCGTAGCGCAAAGGATCGAGATCGGTGATGCCGAGGGCGTACGCGACGAGCGACCCGGCACCCGATCCGCGGCCCGGCCCTACCGGCACGCGATTGCGCTTCGCCCAGTTGATGAAGTCCGCGACGATGAGAAAGTAGCCGGGGAATCCCATCTGGACGATGGTCGCGGTCTCGAAGTCGAGGCGCGCGACGTACTCGGGGCGCTTTTGCTCGCGCAGCTGCGGATCGGGATAGAGCGACTCGAGGCGACGCTCGAGTCCCGCGGCGGCTTCGTTGCGCAGGTGCTCGTCGATCGTGACGCCCGCGGGCGTCGGAAATTCGGGCAGGTGATTCTTGCCGAGCGGGATGGCGAGGTTGCATCGCTGCGCGATGGCGACGGTGTTGGCGATCGCCTGCGGCAGGTCGGCGAACTTTGCCGCCATTTCCGCCTGCGTCGTGAAGTACTGCTCCGTCGTGAAGCGGCGCGGGCGGCGGGTGTCGGCGAGGATGTGGCCCTCGGCGATGCAAACGCGGGCTTCGTGCGGGCGGAAGTCGTCGCGCGCGGCGAACTGCACGGGATGCGTGGCCACGACCGGCAACGCGAGCTCGCTTGCGATGCCGACGGTCGCGGCGACGAGCGCGTCGTCCTCCGCGAATCCCGCCCGCTGGACTTCGAGATAGTAGCGATTGGGGAATCGCGCCGCCCACGCGCTCGCCGCGCGCTCGGCGGACTTGGCGTTGCCTTGCAACAGTGCGACGCCGACGTCGCCGTGACGGCCGCCCGACAAGGCGATGAGGCCGTCCGTGCCTTCGTCGAACCACTCGCGGCGAAGCTCGGCGCGTCCGCGATGCTGGTTGGTGCGAAACGCACGCGACATCCAGTCGCACAGGCGCAGATACCCGCCGCGATCGGCGGCGAGCAGGATAGCGCGATACGGCAGGTCGCGCTCGTTGTCGTGCGTGATCCATACGTCGCAGCCGGCAATGGGCTTGATGCCCGCCGCGCGTGCGGCGCGATAGAACTTGATGAGCCCGAAAGCGTTCGACAGGTCGGTGATCGCGAGCGCGGGCATGCCGTCGGCAGCGGCGGCCGCGACTGCTTCGTCGATGCGCAGCGTGCCGTCGACGACCGAGTACTCGCTGTGCAGGCGCAGGTGAACGAACGAAGGGGCCGGCATCAGGAGAACGTGGCGCTACGAAGGAGACGGTGAAGCGGGCTGCTACAATTCTACTTCCAATGATCACGCGACGCATCGTCCGCGCGGCCGAGCTTCCGATCGCCAGAGCGTACGTGATCGGCGCACTCGCCGCGTTCCTTGCAGGCTGTGCGGCACAAACCGCGACTACGCCCGCGACGCCTGTCACGCCATCCGCACCGAGCGCGCCCGCCGCGCCGGCGCCGCCTCCGCCCGTGAATCTGCAAGGATTCCCGCCGGCGTATCAAGCGGGCTTTGGCGATGGCTGCTCGACGGGCCGCGGCACCGAGCGCAAGGACGGCGATCGCTTCGGCAAGGACGGCAACTACCGCGTCGGCTGGCAGGACGGTCTCGCGCAATGCAAGCGTAAATGAACCTCCACGCTCGCGGCAACGACAAACACGCCGCTCGCTGCCCCCCGAGGGGGCGGAGTTCGTGCTCGGGGTCTAGCGAGCAAGGCGGCCGAGACCGGAGGTCGAGGCGAGGCCCGAAGGGCGCGTCGCCGCGCGAGCGTACGCGGCCGACACGCGGACCCTCGCAGTGCACCTCCGGCCCATTGAGGCCGCGGCCCTTCGCACGAACGTGAAGGTTTCGCGCTCGCAGTTCGTCGACGTGCGCGGGCTCTCGTATCACGTCCGTACGTGGGGCGAGGCGGGCGCACCCAAGCTCTTCCTCTTGCACGGATGGATGGACGTGTCGGCGTCCTTCCAGTTCCTGGTCGACGCGCTTGCGGGGCGAGTGGCACGTGCTCGCGCCCGATTGGCGCGGGTTCGGACCGTCGGAAACGCCGCAGGACGGCTACTGGTTTCCTGACTACGTCGCCGACCTCGATGCTCTCGTGCACACCTTCGCGCCGGACGAGCGCGTCGATGTCGTCGGGCACAGCCTTGGCGGCAACGTCGCGATGTTGTGGGCGGGCGCCCGCGCCGAGAAGGCTTCGCGCATCGTCTCGCTCGACGCGTTCGGCATTCCCGGCGACGCCTCCGATCGCGCGCCGGACAAGCTGCGCGCCTGGCTCGACGCGTTGCGCGATCCGCCGTCGTTCACGCCATACGCCAGCCTTGCAGCCGTCGCCGATCGCCTGCAGAAGAACAACCGCAGGCTCACCCGCGACAAGGCGGAATTCCTCGCGCCGTATTGGGCCGAGGAAATGCCCGACGGCACGGCGCGTTTGCGCGCCGATGCCAAGCACAAGCTTCCGTTCCCGACGACGTCCCGAATCGACGACGTCTACGCCATCTGGCGCCGCATCGCGTGTCCCGTGCTGTGGATCGCCGCGGACCATTCGCACGTGCCGAAGTGGCTTTCGGCCGGAGGCGATCCTCGCGAAGAGGTCGCGCGCCGGTTCGCGCACGTGCCGAACGGAACGCTCGAATACGTGAGCGACGCGAGCCACATGCTGCACCACGACCAGCCGGAAGCCGTGGCGCGCCTGATCGAACAGTTCCTGGATTGATGCGCGAGCACCTGTTGGTGCGCACACGGCGCGGCGCGTACGTTGCGCTCGTGGTGCTGACGCTCATCTGGGGACTCAACTGGATCGCATTGAAGTTCGCGCTGGCGCGCGCGGATCCCGTGATCCTCAACGTGCATCGCACATGGATCGCGGTAATCGTGCTCTTTGCCATACTGATCTCGCAGCGCCACCCGTTCTGGCCGACGTCGTGGGTTGCGGTCGTCGTGACCGGATTCTTCCAGACCACGGTGAACTTCAGCGCGACCACGCTCGCGCTTGCGGGCGGCGGCGTCGGCCGCACGTCCGTGCTCGTCTTCACGATGCCGTTCTGGACGCTCCTCATCGCGTGGCCCGTGCTGCACGAGCGCGTGCGAGGAGCCCAGTGGATCGCGGTCGCCTTCGCGCTTGCAGGCCTCACGCTTGTCGTCGAACCATGGAACTGGCACGGCGACCTGGGCCCCAAGCTGTGGGCCGTGCTGTCCGGCTTCGGATGGGCGGCGGGAACCGTCGCGACCAAATACTTTCAGCGCGGTCGCAAGCTCGACCCGCTCAACTTCCTCGCGTGGCAGATGCTCGCCGGCGTGATCCCGATCACGTTCCTCCCGTTCCTGCTCGGCTCGCCTGCGCCGCAGTGGAGCGTGACGTACGCGCTTCTACTGCTCTACGTGGGCGCGGTGTCGACCGGGCTGGCTTTTCTGCTGTGGGTCACCATCCTGCGTTTCCTGCCTGCGGGAACCGCGTCGCTCAACATGTTCGCGATCCCGGTGATCGCGCTCGTAAGCTCGATGATCGTGTTCGGCGAACGGCTGACGTCCGCGGAGTGGCTGGGCATTGCGTGCATCGGCGCGGGCCTCGTCATCGTGACGATCACCGCATTGCGGGCGCATCGTGACGTCCCGCCCGCCACGGCGCCGCTTGAAGGAGGGTAGCTGCGGCTAGGAAGGGCTCGATCCGTCGCCCATCTGCGACTGGAGCCAGTTCTCGAGGCCGACCTTGCCGATGAGCTCGAGCTGCGTCTCGAGGTAGTCGATGTGCTCCTCTTCCGACTCGAGGATGTCCTCGAAGAGCTCGCGGCTCACGTAATCGCCTGCGGTCTCGCAATGCGCGATCGCCGACCTGAGCGCGGGATGCGACGCCATTTCGAACTTGAGGTCGCATTCGAGCGCTTCCTTCGCGCTCTCGCCGATGAGGAGCTTGTGCAGGTCCTGCAGGTTGGGCAGGCCCTCGAGAAAGAGGATGCGCTCGATGAGCTTGTCGGCATGCTTCATCTCGTCGATCGATTCGTGATGCTCGTGCTCGGCGAGGCGCGCCAGTCCCCAATGACGGAACATGCGCGAGTGGAGGAAATACTGGTTGATCGCGGTGAGCTCGTTGGTGAGCACCGCGTTCAGGTGACGCAGGACGTCCGGATCACCGCGCATGCGAAGCCTCCTCCCGAAGGGGGACGATAGCGAATACGGGATTCTAGCGGACGTTCAGTCGGCGCCGGCGCACGCTGCGCCTGAACATACGGCGTCGGCCAGCACCTTGCTCGCGCAATCGCTGCACTTGCGGCAGCAAGTCGCCACGCCGAGCGTCGCGGACAAGTCCTCGAGCGTGCGCGCACCGAGCTCCGCAGCACCGCGAATCTCGCGGTCGGTAATGGCATTGCACACGCAGACGTACATGGACGATTCCTTCGACGAGTGTGCGTAGATTACCGGAAAGCGGTTCTAAACGCAAATCATTCCTATTTACCTTCTGACCACGCGGTGGTAAGGTGTCCGTCATGCCAGAAACGCGGCGCCCCTGCAGCGTGCATTTGCCGACAACCATATGATTTTACGAATTTTTCAATTGCTTACCGGCGTTGCGACGCTGGCCCTCGCGACCACCGCGACCGCGCTCGAATACCCCATTGGCAAGCCGCAGATCAAGAACGGAATGGAGGTCGCAGCCGTGTACCTGCAGCCCGTAACCATGGAGCCCGCGGGCATGATGCGCGACGCCAAGGCGTCCGACATCCACCTCGAGGCGGACATCAAGGCGACCGACAAGAACGCCAACGGCTTCGCGGATGGGACGTGGATCCCCTATCTCGCGATCACGTACGAGCTCACGAAGCAGGGCAGCAGCGACAAGATCGCCGGCACGATGATGCCGATGGTCGCGAGCGATGGGCCGCACTACGGCGACAACGTGAAGCTCGCGGGTCCCGGCCGTTACAAGCTCAGGTTGTCGATCGCGCCGCCGGGCAGCGATCCGCATTCGCACTTCGGGCGTCACGTCGACAAGGAAACGGGCGTGGGCGCGTGGTTCAAGCCGTTCACGGTCGAGTACGACTTCGCGTTCGCCGGCGTCGGCAAGAAGGGTGGGTACTGATGAAGAAGTGGAATGCGGCGCTGGTCGCCACTGCGCTTTGCTTCGCCCCGCTGTGCGCGAATGCCCAGGACGTCGTCGTGGTGAGCATCGTGCTGAAGGACGGGAAGCTCGAGCCCGCGATCCTCGAGGTGCCCGCCGGCAAGCGCATCAAGATCATGGTGAGCAACGAAGGGAAGACGCCGATCGAGTTCGAGAGCAAGGCGCTCAAGTTCGAGAAGGTCCTCGCCCCCGGTGCCAAATCTTCGGTCGTCGTAAACCCGCTCAAGCCCGGCGAGTACGGTTTCTTCGACGAGTTTCATCCGGAAGCGACGGGCAAGATCGTCGCGAAGTAGCGACCCGCATAAGTCGACATGGGCAACGCACTCTTCATCATCTGGCGCGAGTCCGCGGAAGCGATGCTCGTCGTGGGTATCCTCTATGCGTGGCTCGCGCGCCAGCCGGATCGCCGCACCGGCCTGCGCTACTTGTGGGGCGGCGTTGCGGCGGGGCTCGGTCTTGCCGTGCTGCTCGCGCTGGCCGTGCTCGGCGTCGCGCACACGCTCTCCGACGAGGCGCTCGAGTACTTCCAGGCGGCGCTCACGCTCGTCGCGTGCGGGCTCATCGTGCAGATGGTGTTCTGGATGCGCCTGCACGGCCGCACGCTCAAGCGAGACCTCGAAAGCCAGATGCAGGTCCGCGCGCAGAACGCGCAGTGGTGGGGCCTGCTGGTCGTCGTCGCGCTCGCGGTCGGCCGCGAGACGGCCGAGACGGTCGTCTTCCTCTATGGCGTGGGACTCCAGCAATTCTCCACCGGCCAGTTCCTTCTCATCCTCGCGCTCGGCCTCGCCGCCGCGTTCGCGACTTTCTGGGTCCTGCAGCGCGGCGGCCGCGCGCTGTCGTGGCGCGCCTTCTTCCGCATCAGCGAAGTGCTTCTCCTGTTGCTCGCGGGCGGGCTGCTCGTCACCGGACTCGAGAAGCTCATCGCGCTCGGCGCCCTGCCGCCCGTGGCAGATCAGTTGTGGAACTCGACCGCATTGCTCGACGACTCCACGCGATTCGGCGGATTCGTCGCGGCGATGACGGGATATCGCGCGCAGCCTGCCTTGCTGCCGATGCTGGCGCTCGTCGTGTTCTGGGTCACGGTCACGCTCGCGCTGCGCGCGCCGCGAGGAATTCCAAAGGCGGCATAAGCCTTGAGATCAACGAGCGCGAGCGCATCCCCGCTCGCCCGCTACGGATCCTGGCTTGCGCGCAACGGCCGGACCGTACGCGCCGTGCAGTGGTCGGTCGTTGCGATCTATGCCTTGCTGGTAGTCGTGCCGGCGTTGCTGCCACTGCCGCCCGACAACGCCCGCGCGCTCGACAATCTCACCGTGTTCGCGCAGTGGGCGTTCTGGGGCTTGTGGTGGCCGTTCGTCATCCTCTCGATGTTCGCCGCCGGGCGCACGTGGTGCGGCGTGTTTTGCCCTGAAGGCACGCTCACGGAAGCCGCGAGCCGCTTCGGATGGCATCGCCCCACGCCGCGCTGGCTCCGCTGGGGCGGGTGGCCGTTCGTCGCCTTCGCCATCACCACGGTCTATGGCCAGCTCGTGAGCGTGTACCAATATCCGAAGGCCGTCCTGCTGGTGCTCGGCGGCTCGACGATAGCGGCGATCGCGACGGGGCTCGTCTTCGGCCGCGAGAAGCGCGTGTGGTGCCGCTACCTGTGCCCGGTGAACGGCGTTTTCGACGTGCTCTCGCGGGTGGCGCCCGTTCATTTTCGGGTCGATCGCGAGCGCTGGGCCGCGAACGCGGGACACATGGCGATCCATCCGGTGAACTGTGCGCCGATGGTGCGTATCCGCCGCATGACGGGCAACGCGGAATGTCACATGTGCGGGCGATGCGCGGGTCACCTCGATGCCGTGACGCTCGCATCGCGTTCGCCGAACGACGAAGTGCTCGACGCACATGCGGAGCCGACGGCATGGGATGCAATCCTCATCGTGGTCGGCGTGATCGGCATCGCCATCGGCGCCTTTCAGTGGAGCGCGAGCCCGTGGTTCGTGCAGGCAAAGGTGGCCGCAACCGAGCTCGTCGTCGATCACGGGCCGGCGTGGCTCCTGGCCGACAGTGCACCCTGGTGGCTCATGACGCACTATCCGGAGGCCAACGACGTCTTCACGTGGCTCGACGGGATGCTGATCGTCGCTTACATCGCGGCGGCCGCGCTCGTGCTGTCCGCCGCGGTTTTCATGCTTCTTTATGCGGCCGCCCGCGCCGCTCCCGCGCCACGAGTCCGCAACGTCTGGCGTCTCACGCATGCGTTGATTCCGCTCGCAGGCCTTGGCGTCTTTCTGGGCCTGTCGAGCCTGACGGTGGCCCTCGCAAGGGCTGAAGGTGCCTGGCTTGGATGGGTTTCGTGGGCGCGCGTGGCGCTGCTCGCTGTTGGCGCGGCTTGGAGCGCGTATCTCTTCTGGCGCATGCTCGCTGCCGCGCAGACGACGCCGCGGCGCGTCGCGGCGTGGACCGCATGCTGCGGGGCGATTGCCGTCATCGTTGCCGCGTGGGCCGTTTTGTTCTTCATATGGTCTCCGGTGAGATGACCTGCGGGCGGTAAGATGTGCGATTAGCCTGTCGCCTTCGCACATCGATGAACCAGGACGCCGCTCCCGACCTCGCCAGGCTTCGAATCAACCGCGATCTTGCGCCGGTTCGCGCGCGCAAGCGCCGGCGCTGGGTGTGGCTCGGCATCGTGGCGATCGCCGCGATCGCAGGGGGCGCATGGTTCGCGATGCAGCCTCGCGCGGTCAGCGTGACGACGACGCCTGTCGTCACGGCGTTTCCGTCCCAGCAGTTCGTCGTGTTGAATGCCACCGGTTACGTGGTGGCGCAGCGCAAGGCCGCGATTTCGTCGAAGGCCACGGGGCGCCTGGAGTGGCTCGGCGTCGCCGAAGGCTCGCGCGTCAAGGCGGGCGACATCATCGCGCGCATCGACGCCCGCGACGTGATCGCGCAATCCGAGAGCGCCGAAGCGACGGTGGTCGCGGCGCGCGCGGCGCTGGTGCAGGCACAGGCCGAGGAAACCGACGCTGTCGCGCAGCTCAAGCGCAATCAGGACCTCCTGGCGAAGGGCTTTGTGTCCGCGGCGTCGGTCGACACTGCCAAAGCGCGCGCGGACCGCGCGGTTGCCGCCGTTGCGAACGCCCGCGCCAACATCAATGCGGCAGCGGCGAACGCGCGCAACTCCAAGGTCGCGGTGGACTACACGATCATCCGCGCGCCGTTCGACGGCGTGATCCTCTCCAAGAGCGCGAACGTCGGCGACCTCGTCACGCCGTTTTCCAATGCCGCGGACTCCAAGGGTGCGGTCGTGTCGATGGCCGACATGAGCACGCTCGAAGTCGAGGCCGACGTCTCCGAATCGAGCCTCGCCAAGGTGAAGGTCGGCCAGCCGGCGGAGATCGTGCTCGACGCGCTCCCCGACACGCGCTTCCGCGGCCGTATCAGCCGCATGGTGCCGACCATCGACCGCGCCAAGGCCACGGTGATGACCAAGGTCAAGTTCGACGAGATCGATCCGCGCATCCTGCCGGAGATGAGCGCCAAGGTGAGCTTTCTCTCCCAGGACGTGACTTCCGAGCAGCAGAAACCGCTCGTGGCGGTGAAGGCCGACGCCATCGTCGAGCGCGACGGGCGCTCCGTCGTCTTCGTCGTGCGGGACAACAGGGCCGTCGCCGTGCCTGTCACGGCCGGCATCAGGATCGGCGACGTGACGGCGATCACCGGCGAGGTCAAGTCCGGCGAAAAGGCCGTTGCGTCACCGCCACCGACGCTCGCGAACGACGCGTTGGTCAAGGTCGCCGCGAAGTAACCTTACGTAAGGATGAACGACGGCACGGACAGCGCGCCGCTGGTCGCGATTCGCGGCCTCGGCAAGCATTACGTCCGCGGCGACCAGATCATTCCCGTGCTCGTCGACATCAATCTCGACGTCAGGGAAGGCGACTTCGTCGCATTGATGGGACCGTCGGGATCCGGCAAGTCCACGCTCCTCAATCTCGTGGCCGGCATCGACAAGCCCTCGGCGGGACGGATCCTCGTCGCGGGCGTGGACATCGCGCAGCTCACCGACAGCGAGCTCGCGGCATGGCGTGCCGCGCATGTCGGCTTCATCTTCCAGTTCTACAACCTGATGCCGGTGCTGACCGCATTCGAGAACGTGGAGCTGCCCCTCCAGCTCACGTCGCTCGCGCGGCGCGATCGGCGCGAGCGCGTGGAGAATGCGCTTTCGCTCGTGGGCCTCTCGGATCGCATGGATCACTACCCGAACGAGCTGTCGGGCGGTCAGCAGCAGCGCGTCGCGATTGCGCGCGCGCTCATTGCCGATCCGACGATCATCGTCGCCGACGAGCCGACGGGCGATCTCGATCGCGTGACCGCGGAGGAGATCCTCGACCTCCTGCAGGGCCTCAACCGCGAGCTCGGCAAGACCATCGTCATGGTGACGCATGATCCCAAGGCGGCGGGGCGCGCGCGGCGCATGATCCATCTGGAGAAAGGCGTGCTGGTCGACTGATGCCATTCGTCCTGCGCCTCATCCTGCGCAACGCTTTCCGCCACAAGCTGCGCACGACGCTCACGATGACCGGCATCGTGGTGGCGATCGTGGCATTCGGGCTCTTGCGCACGATCGTCGACGCCTGGTACGCGGGCGTGGAAGCGAGCGCCTCGACGCGCCTCATCACGCGCAACGCGATCTCGCTCGTGTTCTCGATGCCGCTCAATTACGAGCAGAAGCTGCGGCAGGTTCCGGGCGTGGCCTCGGTCGCCGGCGCCAACTGGTTCGGCGGCGTCTACATTACCGAAAGCAATTTTTTTCCGCAGTTCGCGATCCAGGGGGCGAACTTCCTCGACATGTATCCCGAGTTCCGGATCTCGGCGGAGGAGCGCAAGGCGTACCTGGTCGATCGGCAGGGCGCGATCGCCGGGCGCAAGCTCGCCGACAAGTACGGATGGAAAATCGGAGACCAGATCCCGATCCGCGGAACGATCTTTCCGGGGACCTGGACGTTCACGCTGCGCGCCATCTACGACGGCGCCGATGCCAAGACGGACGAGACGCAGTTCTTCTTCCACTGGACGTTCCTCAACGAGACCGTCAAGGCGCGCTTCCCGCGCCGCGGCGACCAGGTGGGCTGGTACGTGATCGAGATTCGCGACCCGACGCAGGCTGCCGAGATCTCGCAGCGCATCGACGCGACGTTCAAGAACTCGCTCGCGGAAACGCTCACCGAGACCGAGAAGGCCTTCCAGCTCGGATTCGTCGCGATGACCGAGGCGATCCTCGTCGCCATCCAGGCGGTGTCGTTCGTCATCGTCCTCATCATCATGGCGGTGATGGCCAACACGATGGCGATGACCGCGCGCGAGCGCTACGCCGAGTACGCGACGATGAAGGCCATCGGATTCGGCAACGCTTTCGTCGCCGGACTGATCTTCGCGGAGTCGGTCGGCATCGCGCTGGCCGGCGGCGCCGTCGGCATCGCGCTCACGTTCCCCGTGGCGAACGCCTTCGGAGGCGCCGCTCGCTACGCTCTTCCCGGTGTTCTTCGTGTCCGAGGAGACGATGCTGATGCAGGTCGGCGCCGCAACCCTGGTCGGCGTGGTGGCCGCGCTCATTCCCGCGTGGCGCGCCGCGCACGTGAAGATCGTCGACGGGCTTCGCGCGGTCGCTTGATGACCGAGACACCGTGAACGCGATTCCGCTCTCCTACATTGCGCGCAACCTCTGGGCGCGCAAGCTCACCACGGTGTTGACGGCCGCCGGCATGGCGCTCGTCGTGTACGTGTTCGCGACCGTGCTCATGCTCGCCGCCGGATTGAAGGAAACGCTCGTCTCGACCGGCCAGCCGGACAACGTGATCATGATTCGCCGCGGCTCGCAGACGGAAGTGCAAAGCGGCATCGACCGCCCTTCGGCCGCCATCGTCGAGACTTTCCCCGAGATCGCGACGGGACAGGACGGGCGCAAGCTCATGTCGAAGGAGCCCGTCGTCCTCATCAACCTGCCGAAGCGCGAAACGGGCAGCCCTTCCAACGTCGTCATTCGCGGCGCGACGCCCGAAGGCTTGACGCTGCGGCCGCAGGTGCGCATCGTGGAAGGGCGCATGTTCCGGCCCGGAACGTCGGAGATCGTCGCGGGCCGGGCGATCTCGCAAGGATTTCGCGGGGCGGCGATCGGTGAGACGCTTCGCTTCGCGCAGCGCGACTGGACCGTCGTCGGCGTGTTCGACGCGGGGCGCACGGGATTCAATTCGGAGATCTGGGGCGACGCCGAGCAGCTGCTGCAGGCGTTCCGGCGCGTCGGCTTTTCGGCGCTCGTGTTCCGACTCGACGACCCCGAGAACATCGACGCGATCAAGCGCAGGATCGAGACCGATCCGCGGCTCCAACTCGAAGCGAAGCCCGAGCAGCAGTTCTACGCCGACCAGTCGGAGGCGCTCGCCAAGTTCATCTCCTACCTCGGCACCACGATTTCGGTCATCTTCTCGATCGGCGCGATCATCGGCGCGATGATAACGATGTACGCGAGCGTGGCGTCGCGCACGTCGGAGATCGGAACGCTGCGCGCGCTCGGGTTCTCCCGGCTGTCGATCCTCGTCGCGTTCCTCCTCGAGTCGCTGCTGCTCGGCTTCGTCGGCGGCGCGGTGGGGTTGTTCGCGGCGTCGTTCATGCAGATGGTGCCGATCTCGACCACGAACTTCCAGACGTTTTCCGAGATCGCCTTCACGTTCACGCTCACTCCGGCGATCGTCCTCGCGTCCCTCGGCTTCGCGCTGTTCATGGGGTTCGTCGGAGGCTTCCTGCCCGCCGCGCGTGCCGCACGCCTGTCCATCGTCGATGCGCTCCGCGCTGCGTAATCTACGCGCGCACGCCGTCGCGCGCTCGCTGCACCGCTCGGCAACGATCGCGGATGCTGTGACGCGCATGCGGTTCGTGCAGATCGACCCCATTCGCGCGCCTGCGCGCGCGGCCGATCTCATCCTGCGCCAGCGCGTCGACGGCTACCGCGCGGGCGATCTCGACCGCGTCTACCCGGAGCTCGGCCTCGTCGAGGACTACCTGCACGTCTATGGCGTGCTCACGCCCGAGGCGCGTGCACTCCTGCATCCGCGCAGCAGCGCGCTGCGCTTTCGCGTCGAGCAGGAGCACCCGCGGCTCGCGTCGCGCGTGCTCGCGCACGTCGCGCGTCACGGCGATACGCATCCGCGCGACCTCGCGGTGCTCGGCCGCCATACCACGGTCAATGGCTGGGGCAGCGACTCGGCGGCGACGACGCGCGTGCTCGAAGCGCTGCACTTCCGCGGCAAGCTGCACGTCGCGCGGCGCGCCAACGGCATCAAGGTGTATGCGCTTGCGAGCGCGATGGAGCCTTCGCGCTCGCCGGCCGAGCGCGCGCGAGAAATCCTGCGGCTGCTGCTCGACCTTTACGCGCCGTTGCCCGAGGCAAGCTTCCGCGAGCTCGCGAGGATGGTGACCGAGAGCTCGCTCTCGCCGACGCTCCGTACGCGTGCGCTGGCGTCGTTCGTGATGCGAGACGATGTCGCGAGAATCGAGACCGACGGCGTGACCTGGCTCATGCCGGCCAGCGAGACGCTGGATGAGCTCGACGATCAGCGCGTGCGCTTCCTTGCGCCGTTCGATCCCGTGGTGTGGGACCGCCGCCGCTTCGAGCGCTTCTGGGGCTGGGGATATCGCCTCGAGGCGTACACGCCGCCTGCCAAGAGAAAGTTCGGCTACTACGCGTTGCCGCTGCTGTGGCGCGCCGATGTCATCGGCTGGGTGAATGCGCAGGCGCGCGAAGGCGCGCTGGTCGTCGCGCCCGCGTACGTGCGTGCCGCGCCGAAGAGCGCCACGTTCCGGCGCGAGCTCGAGGAGGAAACGGAGCGGCTGCGGGCCTTCGTCGGTGCTGCGCGCGCCGAGCTTCGCTGATGCGCATCTCCAACGCCGGCCTCTTCGCCATCGCATCAGCCATCTGGGGATCGACGTGGCTCGCGATCACGTTCCAGCTCGGCACAGTCGCTCCCGAGCTGTCGGTGGCCTATCGCTTTGCCATCGCGAGTACGATCGTCGCGGCGTGGTGCATCGCGAGCAGGCAATCGCTCGGGTTCCCGCGCCGCGAGCACCTGTGGCTCGTGGCCATGGGCGCGACTTTCTTCGGCTTCAACTACATCGGCGTGTACTGGGCCGAGCGATACGTCACCTCGGGCCTCGTCGCGGTCGTGTTCTCGACCATCGTGTTCATGAGCCCCATCGGGATGCGCGTGTTCTACGGCGAAGCGTTGACGGTGCGCACGCTCGTGGCCGCGGCGATGGGTGTGACGGGTGTCGCGCTCCTGTTCCTGCCCGAGCTGTCGGCGGCACGTCAAGGCGGCTCCGCCGCGATGGGAATCACCATCGCGCTCGTCGCGACCGTGTTCGCCGCCGTCGGCAACCTCATCGCGGTACGCAACCACCGCGCCGGCCTGCCGACGCTGCCCGTGACCGCGTGGGGAATGCTGTACGGTTCGCTCATCTCGTTCGCGTTCGCGGCGATCATGGGCGTGACGTGGACCTTCGAGCGCACCGCAGGCTACGTGCTGTCGCTCGCGTACCTCGCGCTGTTCGGCAGCGTGTTCGCGTTCGGCGCCTATCTCACGCTATTGAAGCGCGTGGGCGCGGGACCGTCCTCGTTCGTGGCCGTGGCCACCCCCGTGATCGCGCTCGCGTTATCGACCCTGTTCGAGGGCTACCGGTGGACCTGGGTCAGCGCGGCCGGCCTCGTGCTTGCCGTGTTCGGGAACTGGCTCGCGTTGAGGGGGAAGCGCTGAACGATCGCGTCCCCATACCACCGCCTCCTAGCGAGTACGGTGCCTCGCGTGGCACCGAGAGTCGGCCGTGCTCGATCGCGTGGGGACGCGCGCTGCGCGCCTCCCTCGCTTCGCTCGGCCCCCACGCTCACTCGAAGCTGAGTTTCGCCTCCACGATCAGCTTCTTCCAGTGCGCGAGGTCGCCCTCGATGATCGCGCCGAGCTGCTCGGGCGGCCCGGGCACGAGCTCGGCGCCTTCGCGCTCGAGACGCTCGCGCACTTCCGGCTGCGCGAGCACTTTCTGCATCTCCGTGTTGAGACGCGCGACGATCGCGCGCGGCGTGCCCGCGGGCGCGACGATGCCCCAGTAATTGATGACATTGGCGTCGGGCACGCCCTCCTCGGCCCAGCTCGGGACGTCGGGCAGTTGCGGGATGCGCTTCGGGCCAGTGACTGCGAGCACCTTGACCTTGCGATCGGCAGCGAGCGGGAGCGCTGCCGGAATCGATGCCGTCATCGCCTGGATCGACCCTCCGAGCAAGTCCTTCGACGCGTCCGCGATCCCGCGATACGGCACGTGAACGACGACGATGTGCGCGCGCACGTTGAGGAGCTCGAGCGCCAGGTGATTGACGCTTCCGGCACCCGCCGAGCCGTAGTTGAGCTTGCCGGGCATGTTCCTCGCGAGCGCCACGAACTCGCGCATCGTGTTTGCGGGCACGTCCTTGCCCACGACGAACGCAAGCGGGCCAACCGCGATCGGCGCTACCGGAACGAAGCGCAAGGGATCGTAGCCGGGATTCTTCGCGGCCGCGGCGACTGTCGTGAAGGGCGATGCGACGAAGAGAAGCGTGTGGCCGTCGGGGGCGGCGGCCGCGGCTTCCGCTGCGCCGATCGCGCCGCCGGCGCCAGTCCTGTTTTCGACGACGACCGTTACCTTCATGGCCTCGCCGAGCTTTTGCGCCACGACGCGCGCGACGGTATCGGTGCCGGCGCCGGGCGTGAAGGGAACGATGAGGCGTATCGGCTTGGCGGGGTACGGGTCCTGGGCGAAAGCGAGGCCCGCGGCCATGGCGGCCGCGATCGCGAGCAGCCGGAGCAGGTTGGTGGTGACGTTCATTGTTCTCACGTTTGCCCGAGATTGAAGAATTCGCGCCGCGCTCGCATGTTATCCACACGCGACAGCAGCATGCGCATGTGCGACGGGTTGTCCACGAAGTTCAGTCGCTCGCTGTTGATGATGAGCAACGGAGCGTCGTCGTATTGGTAGAAATAGCGCGCGTAGGCATCGGCCAGCCTGGCCAGGTACTCGTCGGGGATCGACTGCTCGAAGCTCACGCCGCGCATGCGCACCCGCGCGAGCAGTGTATCGACCGGAGCCTGCAGATAGATGACAAGGTCGGGCGTGGGCGTCTGCGGCTTCAAGTGCCGGTAGACCTTGTCGTAGAGCGCGTACTCGTCGTCCGACAGGTTGAGGTGGGCGAAGAGCGGGTCCTTGTCGAGCAGGAAGTCCGAGACCGTCGGCTCGCGGAACATGTCCACCTGCGTGAGGTGGCGCAGCTGGTCGACGCGCTGGAACAGGAACGTGAGCTGCGTGGGCAGCGCGAAACGCTGCATGTCGTCGTAGAAGCGCGCCAGGAACGGGTTGTCCTCCGGCTGCTCGAGCAGCATGTCGGCGGACAGATGGTCCGCGAGCTGGCGCGCGAGGCTCGTCTTGCCGGCGCCGATCGGGCCCTCGACGACGATGTAGCGGCACTGCGCGATGTCCATGCGTATGTCTTACCGCAGATGATGCGTTCGCGTGCGCGCGATGCGCTGGCCGCGCACCTCGCGCATCCGTTGACGCGCGAGCCCGTGACCGGGGATGGTGATGGCCGGCGCGACATCGGTCAACGGACGAAGTACGAACGCGCGTCCGTGCATGCGCGGATGCGGTAACGAAAGACGCGGCACGCGCATGCGGCGGCGGCCGAATAGTAGCAAATCGAGGTCGAGCGTCCTGGCGGCGTTGCGCGCACCGCGCTTGCGGCGCTGGCGTCGCTCGATCGCGTTGAGTCGGTCGAGGAGCGCGCGCGGCGCAAGCCCGGTGTCGATCACCGCGACCGCGTTCACGTAGTCCGGCTGCGCATCCTCGACCTCGAGCGGCGCCGTCACGTAATTGGGCGACAGCGCAAGGACGCGCGTGCGCGGGATGCGATCGAGCGCGGCTGCCGCGCGCGCGATCTGACGCCGCGGATGCGCGAGGTTGCTGCCGAGGCCGACGCACGCGCGCACGGCGCTACTCCGTGTCGTTCGAAGAGGGCGAGCCGGGCTCGTCGTCCTCGCGGCGCTTGCGTCCGCGACCGCGTGAGCGGCGCGTCTTGCGCGGTGCCTCGTCCGGCCGAAGCATGGCTTCGCGCTCCGCCTGCGGCGCTTCCTGGAAGCGGGTCCACCAGTCGACCAGGGCCTTCGGCGCTTCGCCCGATTCTGCGCGCAGCGAGAGAAATCGTAGGCGGCACGGAAGCGCTCGTGCTCGAGCAGGCGATACGGACGCTGCCCCGCGCGCTGCTCGAAGCGTGGCTGCAGCGCCCAGATCTCCTTGATCGTCGCCTCGAACCTGCGCGGGATCGAGATGCGCGCTGCCTGCGCTTCCAGCACGCGGTCCATCGCGTCGTACAGCGCGGGAATGGTTCGCTCGCCTTTCGACTTGGCGGCAGTCCATTGCTGCAGCACTTCGTGCCACAGGAGCGTCGCGAACAGGAACGCGGGCGACACGGGCTTGCCTTCGCGCACGCGCGCATCGGTGCTCGCGAGCGCGACCTCGATGAACCGCGGGCCGAGCGGCTGCTCGAGGATGACGTCCAGCAGCGGCAGGAGACCGTGCGACAAGCCGTGTGCACGGAGGCTTGCAAGCGTTTCCGCGGCGTGACCGGAAAGAAGGAGCTTCTGCATCTCGTCGAACAGGCGGGCGGGCGGCACGTTCGAAACGAGGGTGGCAAGCTTCGGTATCGGCGCTGCCGTCTTGGAATCGATCGCGAGGCCGGCTTTGGCCGCGAGGCGCACCGCGCGCAGCATGCGCACCGGGTCCTCGCGATAGCGCGTGACCGGCGGTCCGATCAGTTTCAGGCGCCGCGCGCGAATGTCGACCACGCCGCCGACGTAGTCCCACACTTCCTCGGACGACGGGTCGAAGTAGAGCGCGTTGATCGTGAAGTCGCGCCGTGCGGCGTCCTCGGCCTGCGAGCCGTACACGTTGTCGGACAGGAGGCGGCCGTGCTCGTCGGTCGAGTCCTGCGCGTTCTGCGCTGCGCGGAACGTCGACACCTCGAGGACGTCGGCGCCGACGTGGACATGCACGAGGCGGAAGCGGCGGCCGATGACGTACGCGCGCCGGAACAGCGGCTTCACCTGCTCGGGCGTCGCATCGGTGGCGATGTCGAAGTCCTTCGGCGTCAGGCCGAGCAGGAGATCGCGCACCGCGCCGCCGACGACGAAAGCCCTGAAGCCCGCCTCGTGCAGCTTCTCGACGACGGTGCGGGCGCTGCGTGCGACTTGCTCGCGCCTGACGGGATGATCGCCCGCCGCGTAAATGCGCGGTTCGCGTGCCGGCCGGCCGGGCATCAGGCGGGCGAGCAGGCGGCGGATCATTGCGACGCGCGAATGGCTTGGAAGGGTGCGAAAAGGCGCGCGATCATAGCACGCGAGCGATGCTGCGACCGCCCTGGGGCGAGTCCCTCGAGGGTCCACGCGCCCACCGACCAGCGGACGAGGCGCAACGTGGGCAGGCCGACCGCAGCGGTCATCCGTCGCACCTGGCGGTTGCGGCCTTCGTCGAGCGTGATCGCGATCCACGCGGTCGGTATCGCCTTGCGGACGCGGATCGGCGGCTCTCGTGGCCACAGGTGTCCGGGCTCCGCGATCGCGCGCGCTTCGACCGCGCGTGCCGGGCCGTCGCGCAGGACGACGCCATCGACAAGCGTCGCAAGCGCGCCGGGCGTCGGCGTGCCTTCGACCTGCACCCAATAGGTCTTGCGGAGACTGGATCGCGGCTGTGCGATGCGCGCCTGCAGGGGCCCGTTCGAGGTGAGCACGACGAGACCCTCGCTGTCGGCATCGAGACGGCCGGCAGGGTAGACATCGGGAATGTCGATGAGATCGGCAAGCGTTCTCCGACCCGCGGCATCGGTGAACTGGCAGAGCATGCCGCAGGGCTTGTTGACGAGCACGACCGCGCGGCCGGCACGAAGGTCGGATTGTGGGTCGTTCGCGGCGGCAGGGGCCAAATTTGCGATAATTTGAGGTTTCCGCGGGAGCATCTCATGCCGAACTACCAGCACGTCAAGGTTCCGACCTCGGGCTCCAAGATCACCGTCAACGCCGACGGCAGCCTGAACGTCCCCGACCAGCCGATCATTCCTTACATCGAGGGCGATGGGACCGGCGTGGACATCACCCCGGTGATGCTCAAGGTCGTCGACGCGGCCGTCGCCAAGGCGTACGGCGGCAAGCGCAAGATCCATTGGATGGAAATCTACGCCGGTGAAAAGTCGACCAAGCTCTACGGCCCCGATGTCTGGCTCCCGGAAGAGACGCTTGCGATCGTCAAGGACTACGTGGTGTCGATCAAGGGACCGTTGACCACGCCAGTGGGCGGCGGCATCCGCTCGCTCAACGTGGCACTGCGCCAGGAGCTCGACCTTTACGTGTGCCTGCGGCCGGTCCGCTAGTTCAAGGGCGTGCCGTCGCCCGTCAAGGAGCCCGAGAAAGTCGACATGGTCATCTTCCGCGAGAACTCGGAAGACATCTACGCGGGCATCGAGTGGCAGGCCGGGACGGCCAACGCGAAGAAGATCATCGACTTCCTCGTGAAGGAGATGGGCGTCAAGAAGATCCGCTTTCCCGAGACCTCGTCGATCGGCATCAAGCCCGTGTCGAGCGAAGGGACGGATCGCCTCGTGCGCAAGGCGCTCCAGTACGCGATCGACAACGACCGCAAGTCGGTGACGCTCGTGCACAAGGGCAACATCATGAAGTTCACGGAAGGCGGCTTCCGCGACTGGGGCTATGCGATCGCGCAGCGCGAGTTCGGCGCGCAGCTGCTGGACGGCGGTCCGTGGATGTCGATCAAGAACCCGAAGACGGGCCGCGACATCGTGGTCAAGGACGTGATCGCCGACGCGTTCCTGCAGCAGATCCTGCTGCGCCCGGCCGAGTACGACGTGATCGCCACGCTCAACCTGAACGGCGATTACATCTGCGACGCGCTGGCGGCGGAAGTCGGCGGCATCGGCATCGCGCCGGGCGCCAACCTGTCGGACACGGTGGCGATGTTCGAGGCGACGCACGGCACTGCGCCCAAGTACGCGGGCAAGGACTACGTCAACCCCGGGTCGGAGATCCTCTCCGCCCAGATGATGCTCGTTCACATGGGCTGGAAGGAGGCCGCGGAGCTGCATCGAGACGGGCCTCGAGAAAGCGATCCGCGACAAGGTTGTCACCTACGACTTCGCGCGGCTGATGGAAGGTGCGAAGCAGGTCTCGTGCTCCGGTTTCGGCCAGGCGATGATCGAGCGGATGTAACGGCCGGCGACCGTTCGTCGGCCCACGGAAAAGGCCCGCCGAACGGTGGGCCTTTTCGCTACTGAGGCCTGATCCCTGAAACGCCAAAAAAGGGCCCGCTTGTGGCGGGCCCTTGGAAGCTCGCCGACGGCCGATGGCCGTCGGCAACGGCGTCGTCAGCCAGCCTGGATATTGGTGGCCTGCTTGCCCTTCGGGCCCTGCGTCACGTCGAAGGAGACCTTCTGGCCTTCCTTGAGCGTCTTGAAGCCCTGCATGTTGATCGCAGAGAAATGCGCGAACAGGTCTTCGCCGCCGCCGTCCGGCGTGATGAAGCCAAAGCCCTTTGCGTCGTTGAACCACTTGACGGTACCAGTTGCCATACTGCCTATTCCTTTAGGTTTTGAACGGGGTGTCTGGCGGGCGCTTTGGGCGAGCTGCCGAAGGGGGCCGGTCCGGTGGGCAGGGCCCGCGGGAGCGGTACCGGGAGGGCGGACCTGAAAGTGCGCCAAACATCGGCTTTCTACGCGCAATGATCTTGCTGCGTCAAGAGTAGCGCGCCGCCCGGCGGTCGGCCTATGGAAAAAACTGTTGCAATCATCAAACATTGACCCCAAATCGATCCGGAGTATCGTAGAAGGACATGCGGAACCAGGAACAGCGCGGGACCGTGCTCGAGGCCGAAAAGGCCAAGGTCAAGCCGCCGCCGCTGTATAAGGTGATGTTGCTGAACGACGACTACACTCCGATGGACTTCGTGGTCGTCGTCCTGCAAACTGTGTTCGCCATGAGTCGCGAGAAAGCCACGCAGGTCATGCTGCAGGTTCATCGCGAGGGAATGGGCGTTTGCGGCACGTATACGCGCGAAGTCGCGTCGGCGAAGGTCGAACAGGTCATCAACATCGCACGCAAGCACCAGCACCCGCTTCAGTGCACGATGGAGGAGACGTAAGCGTTATAGTCGCCATGGCAATGGAATGTCCATGAGCGCGTGTCAAAGGTGAAGGAAGGTCGATGATTGCGCAGGAACTCGAAGTCTCCCTCCACATGGCCTTTGTCGAGGCGAGGCAGAAGCAGCACGAATTCATCACGGTCGAGCATCTGCTGCTCGCGATGCTCGACAACCCGTCGGCGGCCGAGGTCCTCAAGGCCTGCGGCGTGGATCTGGACGAGCTGCGCGGCGTGCTGTCCGACTTCATCCAGGAGCACACGCCGCGTCTCGCGCCGCACTCGGACGCCGACACGCAGCCCACGCAGGGATTCCAGCGCGTGATCCAGCGCGCGATCCTGCACGTCCAGTCATCGGGCAAGAAGGAAGTCACCGGCGCCAACGTGCTGGTCGCGATCTTCGGCGAAAAGGAGTCGCACGCCGTCTACTTCCTCAACCAGCGGGGCGTGACGCGCCTCGACGTCGTCAACTACATCGCGCACGGCATCACCAAGACGCCGCAGCAGAAGCAGGACAAGCAGGAGAGCAAGAGCGACGACGAGAACGGCAACGAGTCGCAAGGCGCGCTCGACGCGTACACGCTCAACCTCAACGCGCTCGCCAAGGCGGGCAAGATCGATCCGCTGATCGGGCGCGAGCACGAGCTCGAGCGCGTGATCCAGGTGCTGTGCCGCCGCCGCAAGAACAACCCGCTGCTGGTCGGCGAAGCCGGCGTGGGCAAGACGGCGATCGCCGAAGGACTCGCACGCCGCATCAACGAAGGCGACGTGCCCGAGCTCCTGCGCGACTACCAGGTGTACTCGCTCGACATGGGCGCGCTGCTCGCCGGCACCAAGTACCGCGGCGATTTCGAGCAGCGCCTGAAGGCGGTGCTGAAGCAGCTGGCCGAAAGCCCCAAGTCGATCCTGTTCATCGACGAGATCCACACGATCATCGGCGCGGGCGCCGCGTCCGGCGGCACGCTCGACGCGTCCAACCTGCTGAAGCCGGCGCTGTCGACCGGCGCGCTGAAGTGCATCGGCGCCACGACGTACAACGAGTATCGCCAGATCTTCGAGAAGGACCACGCGCTGTCGCGGCGCTTCCAGAAGGTCGACGTGCCGGAGCCTTCGATCGCCGAGACCATCGAGATCCTCAAGGGGCTCAAGACGCGCTTCGAGCAGCACCACGGCGTGAAGTACGCGCCGGCGGCGCTCACCAGCGCTGCCGAGCTCGCCGCGCGCTTCATCAACGACCGCCACCTGCCCGACAAGGCGATCGACGTGATCGACGAGGCCGGCGCCGCGCAGAAGATCCTGCCCAAGTCGCGGCAGAAGAAGGTCATCGGCAAGGGCGAAGTCGAGGAGATCGTCGCCAAGATCGCGCGCATCCCCGCGAAGAACGTGTCGTCCGACGACCGCAACGCGCTGAAGACGCTCGACCGCGACCTGAAGAACGTCGTGTTCGGCCAGAACAAGGCCATCGACGCGCTCGTGTCCGCCATTCGCATGGCGCGCTCCGGTCTCGGCAATCCGCGCAAGCCGATCGGCAACTTCCTGTTCAGCGGTCCCACGGGCGTCGGCAAGACCGAAGTCGCGCGCCAGCTCGCGTACTGCCTCGGCGTGGAGCTGCTTCGCTTCGACATGTCCGAGTACATGGAGCGGCACGCGGTGTCGCGCCTGATCGGCGCGCCGCCGGGCTACGTCGGCTTCGACCAGGGCGGCCAGCTCACCGAAGCGGTGACCAAGCATCCGTACAGCGTCGTGCTGCTCGACGAGATCGAGAAGGCGCATCCGGACATCTTCAACATCCTGCTGCAGGTGATGGACCACGGCACGCTCACCGACAACAACGGGCGCAAGGCCGACTTCCGCAACGTGATCATCATCATGACCACCAACGCGGGCGCGACCGAGCTGTCGAAGACGTCGATGGGCTTCACGCAGACCAAGGCCGCCGGGCGACGAGATGGGCGAGATCAAGCGCATGTTCACGCCGGAGTTCCGCAACCGGCTCGACGCGACCATCTCGTTCGGCTCGCTCGACCACGACATCATCCTGCGCGTGGTCGACAAGTTCCTGCTCGAGCTCGAGGCCCAGCTGCACGAGAAGAAGGTCGAAGCCTCGTTCACGCCGGCGCTCAAGGAGTACCTCGCGAAGAAGGGCTTCGATCCGCAGATGGGCGCGCGCCCGATGGCGCGGCTCATCCAGGACACGATCCGCAAGGCGCTCGCCGACGAGCTCCTGTTCGGCCATCTCGTCAACGGCGGCAAGGTGACGATCGACATCGGCGAGGACGAGAAGGTGAAGCTCATCTTCGAGGAAGCGCCGAAGAAGGAAGAGCCCGAGGCGATCGCCTGAGCGAGTTGCGGTCCCGCGAAACGGCGCCTAACGGCGCCGTTTTCGTTTGCGGCCTTACAATGGCGCTACCCCGATCGTCACGAGGAGACTCGCATGAAGGGCAACCCCGTCGTGTGGTTCGAGATCTACGTGCAGGACATGCCGCGCGCGAAGGCGTTCTACGAGAAAGTGCTGGGTACGACGCTGACGAAGCTCGACAGCCCCGATCCCGACATCGAGATGTGGTCGTTTCCGATGGAACAGAACGGCGCCGGCGCGGCGGGCGCGCTCGCGAAGATGAAGGACTGTCCGTCAGGCGGTGGCGGGACGATGGTCTACTTCAGCTGCGAGGATTGCGCGACCGAGGCAGGGCGCGTGAAAGGCGCGGCGGCCAGGTCCTCAAGGACAAGTTCTCGATCGGGCAATACGGCGCCATCGCGATCGCCACCGACCCCGACGGCAACGTGTTCGGGCTCCACTCGATGTAGCAACGGCGTAACCGCGAGTCGCGATGCGCGCAACGGCGACGCGGGCGGCCTGACTACGCGCGCGCAAGCGCTGGCGCCCGCCGATGCGAGCGCGCGAGCCGCTCGCGGCTTCGATCGCCGTTTGCGAACGTCCTGCTCACGTCAACATATCCGACCAGATATTCTTGGCCCACGCGAAGGCGTACTCGCCCTCGAGCGCGGTCGGGCCCGGGGACAAGCCGCCGGACCCCGGCACTGTTTCGAACGTCTTCTTTCCCGCGTCTGTACTGGTGCACCGAATCGACGTGCACGACGTCCTTGTCGGTGATGAAGCTGTAGCAGGTGTTGTTGATCACGGGCGCCGGATTGGGCGGGCGGCCCGCGAACGCATTGAGGATCGCGGCCGCGGCGACCTTCGCGTGCTGGTTCGCCATGTGTCCCGACTTCGGCATCGCCGGCGCGATCTGGATGGCGTCGCCGAGCACGTGGATCTTCGGCACCTTGATCGACTCGAACGAGAGGAAGTCGACCTCGCACCAGCGGTTGTTCGCCGTGATCACGCCGGCCTGCGCCGCGATCGCGCCGGCCCGCTGCGGCGGAATCACGTTGATCACGGCCGCCTTCACGTCGTCCGCCGTTTCGAACTTCATCGTCATCGTGCTCGCGTCGACGCCGGTGAGCACGTAATTGGGCCGGTACTCCACGATCCCCTTGTAGTCCTCGTTCCAGGCCTTCATGAAGAGACCCTTCTTGGAGACGACGTCTTCGTTGCCGTCGAGGATCAGGACTTTGCTCTTCGGCTTCGCGCGCTTGAAGTACCACGCGACCTGGCACGCACGCTCGTACGGCCCGGGAGGACAGCGATAAGGCGCGCGCGGAATCGAGATCGCGAACACGCCGCCGTCGGGCATGGCCTCGAGCTGCTTGCGCAACGCCACGGTCTCCGGTCCCGCTTTCCACGCGTGCAGGATCTTCTCCTGCGCTCGCGGACCGAGCCCCTGCACTTGATCGAAGAGGAAGTCGACGCCTGGCGACAGCACCAGGCGATCGTACGGCAGGTCGACCTGATTGCGAAATGCGCACGGTCTGCGCGCAGCGGATCCACCGCCTGTGCGATGTCGGATCGGACGCGTATGCCGCGCTTGGCGAGGCCTTCGTAGCTCACCGTGAGATCGGAGATCTGCTTGCTGCCGCCCAGCACCAGGTTCGACATCGGGCACGAGACGAACGCGGGATCCGCCTCGACGAGCGTGATGTCGACCGTGCCGTTGCTCCACAGGTCGAGGTACTTGGCCACCGTCGCGCCGCCGTAGCCGCCGCCGACCACGACGACTTTCGGCCCGGAGCGTGACGGCGATACGGCACATCCTGCGAGCGGTCCCGCCGCCAGTCCGGCCGCCCCGATTGCCTTCAGGAAGTCGCGTCTTTGCATGATCTTCTCCTAGGGCTTCTGCGCCGCAAAGAACGTGGCGGCAAGGTCGATCTGCTCGTCGGTGTAACCCTTCGCAAGCTGGGTCATGATCGTCGACGGCGTGCGCCCTGCTTTGAAGTCCTGCATCTTGCGCACGAGGTCCGCCTTGGATTGCCCGGCCAGCGACGGCACCACGCCCTGGCTTACGCCGTTGGTGCCGTGGCAGCTGGCGCAATTGGCAGCGACGCTGCGCGCGACGTTGGGATCCGCCGGCTGTGAATGCGCGGCTGCCGCAATGCAGGCGAACGCGACGAATGCAATCGAGCGAACGTGCACGGTGAGCTCCCTTGTTGGACGACGCGGCCATTATCCGGCGTGAGCGCCGGGCAGCGAAGACGTGAGAGTTATTTTCATACAACGGAATCCGCCTGGTCAGGGCGTCGATCCGTCGGAAGCTCGCGGCATATCGCCACTGAATCAAAGAGTTGCAAGCATATCTGCCACCCTTGTATTCAATATCTTATATAAGACATGCATGCTTCGCAGCGCCAGAACGGTAAAAAACATCAGGTTTCTTTCCACGATGTGGAAATCATTTTTAACACCATGATTTTTATTTGAAAATTGCGTATTGCATTGCGCCAAAATACTTGCCGAGTTTCGTTCCGCTTGCTATGTTGGCGCCGTCACCGAACGTGCGTTGCGTGCCAACAGAGAGCCGCGTGCGAGTGAAGAGATGCCGGGCGCGAGTCGCGCCGGTGCTACGCCAACCGAAACGGAGTACGTCGATGAACTACGATCTCGAGGCAGCGCGGCTCAAGAAGGACTGGGCGGAAAATCCGCGGTGGAAGGGCATCAAGCGCGGATTCACGGCGGAAGAAGTCGTGCGGTTGCGCGGTTCGCTTCACATCGAGCACACGCTCGCGCGCCGCGGCGCCGAAAAGCTGTGGAAGCTCGTCAACGAAGAACCCTTCGTCAACACGCTCGGCGCCTTGACGGGCAACCAGGCGTTGCAGCAGGTGAAGGCCGGCCTCAAGGCGATCTACCTGTCGGGCTGGCAGGTCGCAGCCGATGCGAATATCGCCGGCGAGATGTATCCGGACCAGTCGCTGTATCCCGTCAATTCCGTGCCGAGCGTCGTGAAGCGCATCAACAATACGTTCATGCGCGCCGACCAGATCCAGCACATGGAAGGCACCGGCGACATCGATTTCTTCGCGCCCATCGTTGCCGACGCCGAAGCCGGCTTCGGGGGCGTGCTGAACGCCTTCGAGCTCATGAAGGCAATGATCGAAGCAGGTGCCGCAGGCGTGCATTTCGAGGACCAGCTCGCTTCCGTGAAGAAGTGCGGCCACATGGGGGGCAAGGTCCTCGTGCCTACGCGCGAAGCGGTCGACAAGCTCATCGCGGCGCGCCTCGCCGCCGACTGCATGGGCGTGCCGACGATCATCCTCGCTCGCACCGACGCCGAAGCCGCCGATCTCGTGACGTCCGATATCGACGACAACGACAAGCCGTTCCTCACCGGAGAGCGCACGATCGAAGGCTTCTACAAGACGCGCAACGGCCTCGATCAGGCGGTGTCGCGCGGTTTGGCCTACGCGGCCTATGCCGACATGGTGTGGTGCGAGACGGGCAAGCCCGACCTCGAGTTCGCGCGCCAGTTTGCCGAGGCCATCCAGGCCAAGTATCCCGGCAAGATGCTCGCCTACAACTGCTCGCCGTCATTCAACTGGAAGAAGAACCTCGACGACGCGACCGTCGCCAGGTTCCAGCGCGAGCTCGGCGCGATGGGCTACAAGTTCCAGTTCATCACGCTCGCGGGATTCCACAGCCTCAACTATTCGATGTTCAACCTTGCGCATGGCTACGCGAACCAGCAGATGACGGCGTTCGTCGAGCTGCAGGAGGCGGAGTTCGCGGCCGCGTCGAAGGGCTTTACGGCGGTGAAGCACCAGCGCGAAGTGGGCACCAGCTACTTCGACGCGGTGACGACGACCATCCAGGGAAGCCAGGCGTCGACGACGGCGCTCAAGAACTCCACTGAAGACGAGCAGTTCATGGACAAAGCAGTTGCGGGCAAGGCAGCGTAGTTGCGGGCGAGGTAGCCTGACGATCGAAGCTGGTGTCGTATTGAAGCGGGGCGACGCAGTCGCCCCGTTTCTTTTTCCATTCGCGCTACGCGCGAGTTGACACTCGCCGCGGCGCCGTCGCACTATCCGGCGGCTCATCCGATGTGGTCCGCACATCGCATCGCGCTCACCAGGGAGAACCGAAGCAATGTCCTTTGCAGCCAGAGTTGCACTGATCGCGCTCGTGCCCGCCGCGGTCGCAGCCGCAGCGCCGGAGCCGCCGCAGGCAATCCAGCGGATGATGACGGCGCCGATCCAGTTCGACCTGTCGCCCCCGCTCGCTTCGATAGTGCCCGCTGCCGGTCGTGCCCGGCGCGTTTCGCGAGATCCCGGAACGCGGCACGGGTAACGAAGGCAGGCTAGGCCCACGTGACGTCGACCCCGTGGTGCAGACCAGGGTCATCGGACCGGCGACCGAGATCCCGTCGCCCTCCGTGAGCTTCAACGGGCCGCCGAACATCAGCAACGTCTCGCCGCCGGACCCCGTCGGAGACGTGGGGCCGAATAACTACATCGCGATGAGCAACAACTCGTTCCAGATCTTCAACAAGGCCGGAGGGTCGCTGTTCGGCCCCGCCGCGAACAACACGCTCTGGTCCGGCTTCGGCGGCGCGTGCCAGACCGAGAACGCGGGCGACGGCGTCGTGGTGCACGACCAGTTCGCCGACCGCTGGCTGCTCATGCAGTTCACCGCGGCGGGTCCCACCTATTTCGTATGCGTAGCGATATCCGCGACCGCCGATCCGCTCGGCCCGTATATTCGCTACGCGATACCCACAGGCACCAACTTTCCCGACTACCCGAAGGTCGGCGTCGGGGACACCGCCTATTACTTCTCGACGCGGGAGTTCGCGGGCGGCGCCACGTTCGTGGGGATGGGCGTCTACGCGCTCAATCGCGCGCAGGCTAACGCCGGCGCTCCGACTCCGCAAGTCATCTCGTTGCTCGTGCCGCCTGGCAGCACGCCTTACAACATCGGCGACGGCATACTGCCGATGGACATCGACGGGCCCAACCTGCCGCCCGCGGGTCGGCCGCACTACTACGCCGGCACCATGGACAACGGCGGGCCGTACGGCGCGCCGCAGGACGCATTGACGCTGTGGAAGTTCAACGCCAACTTCGCCTCGCCGGCGAGCTCCACGTTCACGCTCGCCAATACGATCCCGGTCTCCGCCTTCAACTCCATGTTCCCGTGCACGCCGACATCGCGAGCGTGCATTCCTCAGTCGGGCACGAGCAACAAGCTCGACATCCTCTCGTATCGCCAGCGCCCGATGTACCGCCTCGCTTACCGCAACTTCGGCACACACGAGTCGCTGGTGACCAACCAGTCGGTTGACGCCGCGAGCGGCGTGGCGGGCATCCGCTGGTACGAGGTGCGCAGTCCGTTCAGCTCGCCGGTGGTCCACCAGCAGGGCACGTATGCGCCTGGAACCTCGGACGGCATCCACCGCTGGATGGCCAGCATCGCGATGGACGGCGACGGCAACATGGCGCTCGGTTACAGCGCGTCGAACGCATCGATGTTTCCCAGCGTGTGGTACACGGGCCGTCTCGCGGGCGACGCGCTCGGCACGATGCCCCAAGGCGAAGCCGCGATCGTCAACGGCACCGGTTCGCAGACCGGCAGCAATCGCTGGGGCGACTACACGTCGATGAACGTCGACCCGGTCGACGACTGCACGTTCTGGTACGTCAATCAATGGGTGCCGTCGACCAGCTCGATCGGCTGGCGGCTTCGCATCGGCGCGTTCAAGTTCCCATCCTGCGCGCCCCCGGTGACTGGCAAGCGCAAGATCGATTTCAACGCCGACGGCAAATCGGATTTGTCGTGGAAGAACACATCCTCGGGCGCGAGCGCGTTGTGGCTGATGAACGGAACTGGAACGCTTTCGACCGGGATCGTGCTGTCGGACCCGAACTGGTCCGTCACGCACACCGGCGACTTTAGCGGCGATGGCAAGACCGATCTCGTGTGGCGGAGCGCCGTGGGCTCGACCGCGGTCTGGCTGCAAAACGGACTCGCCACGACGAGCGCGGGGACGATTCTGACGGATCCGAACTGGCTGGTCTTGCGGGTGGGAGATCTGAACGGCGACGGCAAAGGTGACCTCGTGTGGCGCAACAACGCGACGGGTCAAATCGCTGCCTGGTTGATGAACGGCGTCTCCGCCACGTCGAGCGTGGTCCTGCTGGGAGATCCCAACTGGGTCGTCACTCACACGGGCGACTTCAACGGGGACGGTAAAGCCGATCTCGTGTGGCGCAACGAGTCGACGGGCGCCACCGCGGTCTGGCTCATGAACGGGCTGACGGCGCTCTCCTCGGCGGTCCTGTTCACGTCGCTGACGTGGGCGGTCACGCAGGTAGGCGACTTCAACGGCGATGGCAAGGACGATCTCGTGTGGCGCGATACGAGCACCGGAGCGACGGCCATCTGGCTGATGAATGGCACGACACCGACGTCGTCCACGACTATTTTCACTTCGCTGCCTTGGGTCGCGACGCTTGTGGGCGACTTCAACGGCGACGGCAAGGACGACCTCGTGTGGCGGAATGCCTCGACGGGTCAAACGGCAATATGGTTGATGAACGGTGCCGCGCCAACGTCGCAGGCAGTGGTGTTTGCCGACCCCAACTGGGCAGTGACGCACGTCGCGGACGCTAATGGTGACGGCAAATCGGATCTGGTCTGGAGGAACAGCGCGAGCGGTGCGACCGCCGTGTGGCTGATGAACGGGACGGCCGCGACCAGTACCGCAACGATCCTCGCCGACCCGACCTGGGTCGTATCGCCGCCCAATGGGATGTAAGTCGTACGCGGGTCGAATACACTACGAGACGGCGCCTTCCGGCGCCGTTTTTTTCCTCGACTTCGCGCCGGTCCGTTGGACGGCCGTACAAGCAGGAGAGCGTTACGATCGAAGGCTTCTACAAGACGCATCAGGTAGTCTCGCGCGGTCTTGCGTACGCGGCCTATGCCGACATGGTGTGGTGCGAGACCGGCAAGCCCGACCTCGAGTTCGCGCGCCAGTTTGCCGAGGGCATCCAGGCCAAGTATCCCGGCAAGATGCTCGCCTACAACTGTTCGCCGTCATTCAACTGGAAGAAGAACCTCGACGACGCGACCGTCGCCAGGCTCCAGCGCGAGCTTGGCGCGATGGGCTACAAGTTCCAGTTCGTCACACTCGTGGGATCCACAGCCTCGACTATTCGATGTTCAACCTTGCGCATGGCTACGCAAACCAGCAGATGACGGCGTTCGTCGAGCTGCAGGAGGCGGAGTTCGCGGTCGCGTCGAAGCGCTTTACGGCGGTGAAGCACCCGCGCGACGTGCACGAGCTACTTCGACGTGGTGACGACGACCATCCAGGGAAGCACGCGTCGCCGACGGCGCTCAAGAATTCGACCGATGACGAGCAGTTTTTCGAAGCGGTGGCTGACGGTTAGTTGCGTTGCTGCGCGGCTAGCGCCTAAACGGCGGCGTTAGGGTGAAGCGGGGCGACGTGGTCGCCCCGCTTTTTTCCCCGTTCGCGCAGCGCGAAATTGACACCCGCAGCAGCGCCTAGCAATATCCCATGCTCGCCGATGTAACCCGCGCGCTCCGGGGGGTGCCGATGCTTCGTGCAGCAGTATTCGTGCTGATCGCGCTCGTACCCGCCACGGACTCCGCCGTCGGGTTGCATCGAAACTACAACGGCGACGCCAAGTACGACCTGTCGTGGCGCAATGCGAGCACGGGCGCCAGCACGATCTGGCTCATGGACGGCGCGAGCACGCTCGCATCGTCCGTCGCCGTCAACGATCCCAACTGGGTCGTCACGCACTCAGGCGATCTCAACGGCGATGGCAAGACCGATCTCGTCTGGCGACGCCAGGGCGGGCTAACGGCGGTGTGGCTGCAGGACGGGCTTCCGGCTGTTTCGGCGGCGACCCTCCCCACGGATTTGAACTGGTCGGTGCAGTACGTGGGCGATCTCGACGGCGACGGCAAGACCGACCTCCTGTGGCGCAACTACGCGACGGGTCAAACCGCTGCGTGGTTGATGAACGGCGCGACGCAGAAGGCCAGCACCGTTCTGTCGAGCGACCCCCACTGGGTTCTGCGCCAGATAGGCGACTTCGACGGAGACGGCAAGGCGGACCTCGTTTGGTTCAACTCCACGACCGGGGAACAGGCCCTGTGGTTGATGGACGGTCTGACACCATTGTCGTCCGGCGTTCTTTTCACGGATCCGGGCTGGGACGCAAACAAGGTCGGCGATTTCAACGGGGACGGCAAGGACGACATCCTGTGGCGCAATCACACCACTGGCGAGAACGTGATCTGGCTCATGGATGGCCGGACGGTGACGTCGAGCGTGAGCATCTTCACGTCGACGGCATGGGCCGTGTCGCAGGTCGGCGACTACAACGGCGACGGCAAGGACGATCTCGTGTGGAAGAGCCTGGGCGCGGGCGGCACGGCACTCTGGCTCATGAACGGCACGTCGCCCGCCAGCACGTCCGTCATCCTGGCCGATTCCAATTGGGTCATGGCGCCTGCGAACGGCCCATAGTTCTCGGGCCTTTAGACAGCCGTCCAAGCAAGTTCATGTATTTTGTGCGAACCGTCGCGTTCGCACGCGGTCGGACACGAGATGACCGATCCGACCGATCAGCTACACAGTCCACTTCCAAGCCCCGACCGTATCCGCGCGTTCTTCGCCCTCGTGCCCGAAGACGCGGTGCGGCTGCAGTTCCTGGCACTTGCGCGAGACGTCGCCCGTCGCTCGCGGGGGCGTTCGATCTCCGGCGAGCACGTGCATCTCACGCTCGCTTTCCTGGGTGACGTTCCGCTGGAGAGTGTTCCGACGATTCGCACGATCGGCGATGCCATGCCGCGCAACGGTGCGTCGCTCGCGTTCGATACCCTCGGCGCATGGCGCGCGTCCGGCGTCGCCTGGGTCGCGCCGTCGGTGTTGCCCGCGGCGCTCGCCACCTTGCACGCGCGCTTGCACGCTGCGCTGATCGAGGCGGGCTTCGCTCTCGAGAACCGGCCGTTTCGTCCGCACGTCACCCTCGCGCGACGCTGCGTGCAGCCGCATCCGCGGCAGCAGAGTGCGCCGATTCACTGGGCTGTGCGAAGGTTGTCGCTGATCGGCTCCGAGCTGCGGCCCGAAGGTCCCGTGCACACGACGCTTGGGGAGTGGGCGCTCAGCGCGTAGCGGCACGAGGCTAGATCAGGGACACGACCGTCCCTATCCGGCCTCGACGGGCCGCGAAGGATCGGCGCACCACTCGCTCCACGATCCCGGATAGAGCCGCGTCCCCGTCAGGCCCGCAATCTCCATCGCGAGAATGTTGTGGCACGCGGTGACGCCCGACCCGCATTGATGCACCACTTGGTCGTGCGGCACGCCGTCGAGGATCGCGCCGAACTCCGCGCGCAGGAAAGCAGGCTCCTTGAAGGTGCCGTCGGCGTTGAGGTTCTGCGTGTGCGGGCGGTTGCGCGCACCGGGGATGTGCCCCGCGACCGGATCGAACGGCTCGGTCTCGCCTCGATAGCGCTCGGCGGCGCGTGCGTCGAGGATCAGCAATCCCTGCCGCGGAATGCTCGCCATGACGCCAGTTGCGTTGACCGTCGGCGTCACGCGCGCGATGTCGAACGTCGCGGGCGTGGGTTGCGTCGGGTCCGTGCTCACGACGCGCCCTTCCGCGGACCATTTCGCGTAACCGCCGTCGAGCACGGCGACTGATTCGAAGCCCAGCCAACGCAGCATCCACCACAGGCGCGCGGCGTAGGCGCCGCCGCCCTGGTCGTACGCCACGACGTGCTTGCCCTTCGCGATGCCGAGCCGGCCGAACGTCGCGGCGGCCTGCTCCGGCGTGGGCAACGGATGGCGTCCGTTCGTGCCCGTCCTGGGCGCGGACAATTCCGTGTCGAGGTGGACGAAGATGGCGCCGGGGATATGCCCCGCGGCGTATTGCTCGCGTCCCCAGGCATCTGGTTTGGCGAGGTCGTGCCGGACATCGCAGATCACGATGTCCGGCTGCGCGAGCCGGGTCTCGAGGTCGTCGGTGCTGATGAGGGTCCGAAACATCGGCGGCGCCTGTTACAGATGCGCGAGGTGCGCTTCCATGTGCCTGCGATAGTACTCGTGGAAGTGCTGCATGCCGTCTTCCATCGGCGACTGGTAAGGACCCACTTCGCTGCGGCCCTGCGCGTACAGTGCCTTGCGGCCGGCATCCATGCGCTCGGCGATCTCGTCGTCCTCCGCGGCGGTCTCCATGTAGGCGGCCTGCTCGGCTTCCACGAATTCGCGCTCGAAGAGCGCGATCTCCTCGGGATAGTAGAACTCGACGACGTTGAGCGTCTTGTCCACGGCCTCGGGGATGAGCGTGCTGATGACGAGCACGTGCGGGTACCACTCGAGCATGATGTTCGGGTAGTAAGTAAGCCAGATGGCGCCGTGCTTGGGAACTTCGCCTCGATAGAAATCGAGCACGGCCTTGTGCCAACGCTCGTACGTGCGCGTTCCGGGCTTGGCCAGATTGTTGTTGATGCCCACCGTCTGCACCGAGTACCAGTCGCTGAACTCCCAGCAAAGATCGTCGCACGTCACGAACTGGCCGAGGCCAGGGTGGAACGGCCCGACGTGGTAGTCCTCGAGATAGACCTCGATGAACGACTTCCAGTTGTAGTTGACGCGATGCGTCTCGACGCGGTCGAAGACGTAGCCGCTGAAATCGAAGTCCTTGACGCCGAGCGCGGCGAGATCGCGCGCGACGTCGCGAGGCCCGTCGAACAGCAGGCCGTTCCAGTTCTGGAGCGGGGAGCGCCCGAGGTTAAGGCACGGGTTCTCGGGAAAGTGCGGCGCGCCGAGGAGCTCGCCTTTGAGATCGTAGGTCCAGCGGTGCAGCGGGCAGACGATCGAGGGCGTGGTGCCGCGGCCGTCCAGCATGCGCGCCTGGCGGTGGCGACAGACGTTGGACAGGAGTTCGATTCCGCCCGGGTTACGCACCAGCATCTGGGCGTCGTTCTTCAACGCGAGCACCTGATAGTCGCCCTCGTTGGGGACCATCAATTCGTGCCCGACGTAGCCGGGTGCGTTGGCGAGCAGAATGCGGCGCTCGGTTTCGAGGACGCGGGGATCGCAATACCAGGATGCGGGGAACTGCGCCGTGGACGGACGCAGCCTGGTGGCTGTAGCGAGGTCAGACATCGGCCCTACCCTTTCGTAGCAATCGGTGGTGTCAACCAACCCAACCCAACAACCCGGGGCATTCGTCCCGGACCGCTTTGCCAAGTCGGCCACACGAAAGGGAGCTTCGTGGAGAGGCCGCGCTGCAAAAGCTGGTATGATATGTGGCTTTCCGCCATCAAGTCAAGACCTTAGCCTCGGCTTCGGCGCCCTGCCAGTGAGTGAGCACACACCCCCCACGGACTTCGAAACCGCCCTCGCCGAGCTCGAGCGGATCGTCGCGTCCATGGAGGGCCAGCAGCTGCCACTCGCAGAATCGCTCGCCGCGTACAAGCGCGGCGCCGAGCTCGTCGCCTTCTGCCAGTCGGCGCTCAAGGACGCGCAGCAGCAGATCGAGATATTGGAGCGCGGCGTGCGCAAGACGTTCTCCCCGAGCGGCGGCGACGATGCACCCTGATCTCGCGTTCGCCGTGTGGGCGCAGGAGCGCCAGCGACGCATCGAGGCAGTGCTCGATCGTTCGCTCGAAGGACGCAACGGCGAGCCAGCGCGCCTTGTCGAGGCAATGCGCTATGCGGTGCTGGGCGGCGGCAAGCGCATGCGCCCGCTCCTCGCCTACGCCGCGGGTGAGCTCGTCGAGGCAAGCCCCGACGTCGTGGACGGACCTGCCGCCGCGGTCGAGATGATTCACGCGTATTCGCTGGCGCACGACGACCTGCCGTGCATGGACAACGACGTCCTCCGCCGCGGCAAGCCGACGTGCCACGTCGCCTACGGCTACGCGATGGCGTTGCTGGCAGGTGACGCGTTGCAGTCGCAGGCCTTCGCGGCGCTCGTTTCGTCGGGCATGCCCGATGCGGCGAAAGCCTGCGCGCTTCTCGCAGACTCTGCGGGGGCTGCCGGGATGGCAGGCGGGCAGGCGATCGATCTCCTTCACGTCGGCAAGCCGATGACGTTGCCCGATCTCACGTCCATGCACCGCATGAAGACCGGCGCGCTCATTCGTGCGTCGATCGTCCTGGGCGCGATGTGCGGCCGGGCGCTCGATGGCAACGAGGAAGCCTCGCTCGACGCATTCGCGCGCGCCGCGGGCCTCGCGTTCCAGGTAGTGGACGACGTGTTGGACGTCGAAGGGTCGGCTGATTCGCTCGGCAAGACCGCGGGCAAGGATGCCGCGCAGAACAAGCCTACCTATGTGACGCTCCTCGGGCTTGCGGAAGCGAAGCGCCACGCGCAGGCGTTGCGCGACGAGGCGCTTGGCGCGCTCGTCCCGTTCGGCACGCATGCGCGGAGGCTCGTCGAGCTCGCAGACTGGATCACGCAGCGGACGCACTGATGTACCCATTGCTCGAAAGCATCGACAGCCCCGCCGATCTTCGCAAGCTCGATCGGAGCCAATTGCGCGATCTCGCAAGAGAGCTGCGCGCGTTCCTTCTGTATTCGGTCGCGAAGACGGGCGGGCATCTTTCGTCCAACCTCGGCACCGTCGAGCTCACGGTCGCGCTGCACTACGTGTTCGACACGCCGGCGGACCGTATCGTGTGGGACGTGGGCCACCAGACGTACGCGCACAAGATCCTGACCGGCCGCCGCGAGGCGATGGGCAAGCTGCGCCAGTGGGAAGGGCCTTCGGGATTCCCTCGCCGCAGCGAGTCGGAATACGACACGTTCGGCACCGCGCACTCGTCGACGTCGATCTCCGCCGCCCTCGGCATGGCGGTCGCGGCCAAGCTCATGCAAGAGGAACGGCACGTCGTCGCGGTGATCGGCGACGGCGCGATGAGCGCCGGCATGGCCTTCGAGGCGCTCAACAACGCGCAGGGCGCGAACCTCCTCGTCATCCTCAACGACAACGAGATGTCGATCAGCGAGCCCGTCGGCGCGTTCAACAACTACCTCGCGAAGATCCTGTCCGGGCGCCTCTACAACACGGTGCGGCGCAGCGGCAAGGAAGTCTTGTCGAAGGTGCGCCCGATGCACGACCTCGCCAGGGCGCTCGAGGAGCACATGAAAGGCATGGTGTTGCCGGGCACGCTGTTCGAGGAGTTCGGCTTCAATTACATCGGCCCTATCGACGGCCATGACCTGGAGACGCTGGTGGGCACGCTCGCCAACGTGCGCGATCTCTCGGGCCCGCAGTTCCTGCACGTCATCACGAAGAAGGGCTACGGTTACCCGAAGGCCGAGGAGGACCCGATCCTCTATCACGGTGTGAGCAAGTTCGACCCCGCGGTCGGCATTGCGGTGAAGCCTGCCGCCAAGCCGACGTATACGCAGGTGTTCGGCGACTGGCTGTGCGACATGGCAGCGGCCGACCCGCGCGTGGTCGGCATCACGCCCGCGATGCGCGAAGGCTCGGGCCTCGTGCGCTTCTCGCAGGAGCATCCCGACCGCTATTTCGACGTGGGAATCGCCGAACAGCACGCGGTCACGTTTGCCGCGGGCCTTGCGTGCGACGGCATGAAGCCCGTCGTCGCGATCTACTCGACGTTCCTGCAGCGAGCGTACGACCAGCTGATCCACGACGTCGTATTGCAGAACTTGCCGGTGGTGTTCGCGATCGACCGCGCCGGCGTGGTCGGCGCCGACGGAGCGACGCACATCGGTGCGTTCGACCTCGCCTACCTGCGGTGCCTGCCGAATACCACGGTGATGGCGCCTTCCGACGAGAACGAGTGCCGGCAAATGCTTTTCACCGCGACCACGCTCGGCACGCCTGCCGCCGTGCGATATCCACGCGGCACCGGTCCGGGCGCGGTCATCGATCCCGTCATGCGCGCGTTGCCGATCGGCAAGGCGGTGGTGCGGCGCACGACTTCGCGTCGAACGCAGCGGGTCGCGATCCTCGCCTTCGGATCCATGGTGCAGCCTTCGCTCGCGGCCGGCGAGGAAATCGACGCGACGGTCGTCGACATGCGCTTCGTCAAGCCGATCGACGTCGATCTCGTCGGCCGTCTTGTGCAGGATCACGACGCGATCGTCACGATCGAGGAGGGCGTGGTTGCCGGCGGCGCGGGGAGCGCGGTTGCCGAAGCGCTCGCGGCTCGGGACATTGTCGTGCCGATCCTGCATCTCGGTCTGCCCGACGCGTTCATCGATCACGGCGATCCCGCGTTCCTGCTCGCGCATGTCGGTCTCGACGGGAAGGGCATTGCGGCAAGCATTCGCGCGCGGTTCGAAGCGCGAGGCAAGGAGCCGCGCGTGAAGCCCGCGGCTTGATTTCCAGGGCATCCGCTACAATCACTCCGGCATGAACCGCCCCGAGCAACCCGCGCATCTCATTCCGATCCCCGACACGCAGTCGCGGTCGGACGAGCGTCATCTCGCGATCGACCAGGTCGGAATCCGCGGCTTGCGGTATCCGATCACGTTCGCCGACGGCGGCCAGGCGGCGCAGCCGACGATCGCAACCGCGAACGTCTACGTGGCGCTGCCCGAGGATCGCAAGGGCACGCACATGTCGCGCCTCGTGATGCTGCTCGAGGAGCGCGCCGCGCCGGGCGCCGCGCCGATGACGGTGGGCAGTCTGGACGCGCTGCTCCTGGACCTCGTCGCGCGACTCGACGCCCCCGCCGGCCGGATCGAGCTCGCGTTCCCGTACTTCGTGCGCAAGACCGCGCCGGTGTCGGGTGTCGCGAGCATGCTCGATTACGAAGTCAGGATCACGGGCGATCTTGCGGATGGGCGGATCGCGAAGACGATCGTCGTTGCCGTACCCGTGACGTCTCTGTGCCCTTGTTCGAAGGAGATCGCCGATTACGGTGCGCACAACCAGCGCTCGACGGTGACCATCGCCGTGCGCACGCATGCCGAGGTCGAGCTGATCGAGCTCCTGCGCGTCGCCGAGGAAGAGGCGTCGAGCGAGCTCTACGGAATACTGAAGCGCGCCGACGAGAAATACGTCACCGAGCGCGCGTACGACAATCCGCGCTTCGTGGAAGACCTGGTCCGGGGCGTGGCCGGCAGGCTCGCGGCGGACACGCGTTTCTCGGCCTGGAGTGTCGAAGCCGAGAACTTCGAATCGATCCACAACCACTCGGCGTACGCTCGCATCGCACGAGGCATGTAGGCGTCGCCGGTCCGTGCCGGGCGCAGCTCGTTCCGGGCAAGCCGCCATTCATCGCGGCCTGCGCACGGCGCCCATCCTGCGCCTAGAATCGCCACCGATGCTCGCGTTCCTCAAGTCCCGCTACGACGCGTTCGCGCAGCGCGTGCTGTCCTCGCTCTCGGAAATCGAGCGGCGCGACGTGCGCGCGTTCGACACGTGGTTCTATCGCAGCGGGGGCTGGCGGTGGCTGATCGGTGTCGTGATCCTCACCACGCTCATCTCGTGGATCGCGTCGAACTTTCCCTGGAACATGTCGTTCGCGGAAGCGGCGATCCTGTTCAACCTCGTCGTCCTGACGCTGATCTGGTCGGGATTGTCGGCCTGGTTCGGCTATCGCAGGTTCCAGGGACGCATCTTCAGGTACATCGTCGCGGCACCGATCCTCGCGCTGTTCGGCGCGCTGCTCGGCGCGAGCATCGCGGGGGTCGTGAAGGGCGTCGATCCGTTCGTCTTCTTCCAGGACAGCGCCAAGCTGCGCCACGTCGTCACCGCGGGGCTTGTCTTCGGCGTGCTGTTCGCCATCGTCACCGCGCTGATCGCGCACCTTCGCAATCGCGAATATCGCGCGATGACCGCGCACCTCGAGGCCGAGGCGCGCCAGAGCGAGACCTCGCGCCAGCTCGCCGAGTCCAAGCTCAAGCTCCTGCAGCTGCAGATCGAGCCGCACTTCCTCTTCAACACGCTCGGGAGCGCGCAGCAGCTTGCGGAGAAGGGCGCGCCGGAGGCTGCGCGCCTGTTGGGCGAGCTCATCCGCTTCCTGCGTGCGGCGGCCCCGGCGTTACGCGACGAGATGTCGACGATCCGCCAGGAGGCCGCGATGATCCGCGCCTATCTCGGCATCATGCAGACGCGGCTCGGGAGGCGTCTTGCGTGGTCGGTGCACGTGGCGGACGACGTCGCCGATTGCCCGATTCCGCCCGGCATGGTCATCACGCTGACCGAAAATGCGATCAAGCATGGCATCGAGCCCAGCGCGCGCGGCGGCCGCATCGACGTGCTCTTCGAGCGCGACGGCGACAACGCGTCGATCGTCGTCGCCGATACCGGCGCGGGTCTCGCCGACGGATTGTCGGAGGGCGGCATCGGCCTTGCCAATATCCGCGAGCGTATCGCGCTGCTCTACGGAGACCGCGCGTCGTTGTCGCTCGAGGAAAACGATCCCGAAGGATTTCGCGCGCGAATCGTCATGCCCGATGCGCGTGCGCAGCAGGCGCATTCTCTTCATCCGCTGCCAAGCGAGGTGCACTGATGTCCAGCCGCGTCACTGCGCTGATTGCCGAAGACGAACCCCTCATGCGAGAGCGTCTCAAGGACAAGCTCCACGAGGTGTGGCCGGAGCTCGCCGTCGTGGCCGAAGCCCAGGACGGCGACGAGGCGGTCGCGATGTTCGACGAGCATCGTCCGCAGATTGCGTTTCTCGACATCCGCATGCCAGGACGCTCGGGCCTCGAAGTCGCGGCCGAGATCGGCGCCCGATGCCACGTCGTGTTCATCACCGCGTACGACCAATACGCGGTGAAGGCATTCGACGCGGGAGCCGCCGACTACCTGCTGAAGCCCGTGGAGACCGATCGCCTCGTCGCGATGAAGGAGCGCATGGAGCGCAAGCTCGCCACGCCGCCGATCGACTTGTCGGAGCTCGTCGCCCAGCTGCGCTCGAGCGTCAAGGGCGATACGGGGCGCATGAAATGGGTGAAGGCAGCCGTGGGCAAGCAGGTCAAGCTCATCCCGGTCGACGAAGTCCTGTACTTCCAGTCGGATACGAAGTACACGCGCGTCGTGCTCGCCCATGGCGAAGCCCTCATCCGCACGCCGCTCAAGGAACTCCTGTCGGACCTCGACCCCGAGAAGTTCTGGCAGGTCCATCGCGGCACGATCGTCAATCTCGACGCCGTATCCGGCGTGCTGCGCGAAGACGCGGAGCGGCAGTTCATCATGCTCAAGAACCGCCAGGAGAAGCTGCCGATCTCGCGCCAGTTCACGCACCTGTTCAAGCAGATGTAGCGCCGCGAGCGGCGAGGCCCCGAAGGGGCGTCGAGCAATCGCGAGTCGGCGCTGGAGGCCGACACTCACCGACACGTCTTTCCGAAGGAGTCCAATGAGGCCGACGCGCGAGCGGCGAGGCCCCGGAGGGGCGTCGAGCAATCGCGAGTCGGCGCTCGAGGCCGATACTCACCGGTCCCGCATTCGGAGGCGATCCAAGGAGGCCGAGGTCGCCAGCCGACTGCTAGAATTCCCTCATGCAGCCCGTCGCCGTCTTTCGCTTCTCGCCCACCGAGAATCCCGGGCCGGTTCGGCGCGTGGCTCACCCGGCAGGAAATCCCCTGGGAGCTCATCGCGATCGACGAGGGCATGCCCGTGCCGTCGAACCCGTCCGGCTACTCCGGCATCGGCATGATGGGCGGGCCGATGAGCGTCAACGACAAGCTGCCGTGGATCAACCCGCTTTGCGCGCTGGTGCGCGACGCGATCTCCGACGGCACGCCCGTCATCGGCCACTGTCTTGGCGGTCAATTGATGTCCAGGGCATTGGGCGCACGCGTCGTGCGCATGCCGGAGCCCGAGATCGGCTGGCTGCATGTGGACGTGTGCGATCGCGGCGCGCGCCGCGAGTGGTTCGGCGGATTGCCGCGCTTTTCCACGTTCGAGTGGCACTACGATGCCTTCGACCTCCCGCCGATGGCCACGCGCATCCTCACCAATGACGTCGCGGTCAACCAGGGCTTCGTGATCGACGACCGCCACGTGGGATTCCAGTGCCACATCGAGATGACGCGCGAGCTCGTCGAGACGTGGTGCCGTGCCGGTGGGGACGAGCTGCCCCTGCGGTCGAGCGCGCACAAGCAGAGCGCCGCCGACATCCAGAGCGACCTCGAAGGCCGCCTGGCCGCGCTCGGCGAAGTCGCCGACGGCGTGTACGCGCGCTGGGCGGAAAAGCTCCCGCGATAGCTGATGGACCCCTACGCTCGCTTTGCTCGCTGCCCCCCGGGGAGGCGCAGCGGTCGCTTGGGGCGGCCATGCGCGATCGCGTGATCCGCACGCTTCCGGATCTCCTGATCAGCCAGATCGCCGCCGGCGAGGTGGTCGAGCGTCCCGCTGCGGCACTGAAGGAGCTTCTCGAGAACGCAATCGACGCCGGCGCGACGCAGATCGACGTCGACCTCGCCGCCGGTGGCGTCAAGCGCATTCGCGTCGTCGACAACGGCGCCGGCATCGCGCGCGAGGAGCTGGCGCTCGCCGTTGCGCGGCACGCGACGTCGAAGATCAGCATGCCGACCGACCTCGAAGCCATCGCGTCGCTTCGGGTTCCGCGGCGAAGCGCTGGCCTCGATTGCCTCGGTGTCGCGGCTCGCGCTCGCGTCGCGCGCAAGCGGCAAGCCCCACGCGTGGCGCATCGAGGTCGAAGGCGGCACGGTATCGCCGGTCGCGCCCGCGGCGCTCGCGGCCGGCACCAGCGTGACCGTGGAGGAGCTCTTCTTCAACACGCCCGCGCGCCGCAAGTTCCTGCGCGCCGAAGCGACCGAATGGGGCCACTGCGACGACGCGTTTCGCCGCATCGCGCTCGCGCACCCGGCGGTCGGGTTCACGCTGCAGCACAACGGACGCGTCGTGCATCGCCTGCCGGCCGCGGGACGGCAAAGCCGCGTCGAGCAGTTGCTGGGCGACGACTTCGTGGCGTCATGCGGCGCGCGTCGAAGTCGACGCCGGCGACGTGCGCACTCGCGGGCTTCGCGGTGCGCCCGGCGTATGCGGCGCAGGGTGGTGGACAGTACGTGTTCGTCAACGGCCGCTTCGTCCGCGACCGCGTGCTCTCGCATGCGCTGCGCGAGGCCTATCGCGACGTGCTGCACCACGACCGGCAGCCGGCGTTCGCGCTGTGGCTCTCGATCGACCCGCGGCGCGTCGACGTCAACGTGCATCCGCAAAAGATCGAGGTGCGCTTCCGCGATTCGGGCGCCGTGCACGAGTTCGTGCGCCGCGCGGTCGAGCGTGCGCTCGCGGCGACCGCGGCCGAGCAGCCGCGCCGTGTCCGCGGCGGAGAGGTTGGGCGCGACGGCCGCACAGTTCCCACCTGCCGTTCCGTACGAGCGCGCGCAGGCGCCGCTGTCGCTTCGATGCGTCGGAGCCGTCCGCGTTCTATGCGAAGCTCTTCGGCGCGCGGCCGCCGGAGGCCGTCGCGACCTTCCTGGGCCGACGACGATCCGCATCCTCTCGGGTTCGCGCTCGCGCAGCTGCACGGCATCTACATCCTCGCGCAGAACCGCGACGGGTTGGTGCTCGTCGACATGCACGCGGCGCACGAGCGGATCACGTACGAGCGGCTGAAGACCGCGCACGACGCGCGCTTGCCCGTTCAGCCGTTGCTCGTGCCGGCGACCTTCGCCGCCGAGCCGCTCGAAGTCGCGACGGTGGAAGAGAACGGCGAAACGCTCGACGACGCTCGGTTTCGCGATGTCGGCACTCGGCCCTGCAACAGCTGCGCGTGCGCGGTATCCCCGCGCCGCTCACCGAGCGCCGATCCTGCCGGCGCTTGCGCGCGCCGTGCTGCACGACATCCGCGAATTCGGCGGCACGCAGGCAATCGCCTCGCGCCGCGACGAGCTCCTGTCGACCATGGCCTGCCACGGCTCGGTGCGTGCCAACCGGGCGCTCGCGATTCCCGAGATGAACGCGCTCCTGCGCCAGATGGAAGCGACCGAGCGCAGCGGCCAGTGCAATCACGGGCGGCCGACGTGGTACCAGTTGACGCTCGCCGATCTCGACCGCCTGTTCATGCGTGGCCGCTGAAGTCGACCTTCCGCGGGTCGTCCTCCTGATGGGCCCGACGGCGTCGGGCAAGAGCGCGTTGGCGATGACGCTCGCGAAGGACCTGGACGGCGAGATCGTCACCGTCGATTCGGCGCAGGTATATCGCGGCATGGACGTCGGCACCGCCAAGCCGTCTGCTCGACGAGCGCGCGCAAGTGCCGCATCACCTGATCGACATCGTCGATGCCACGGAGGCGTACTCTGCGGCGCGCTTCGTCGCGGATGCGCAACGCTGCGATCGCCGACGTGCGCGCCCGCGGCCGCCTGCCCATCGTCGCCGGCGGCACCATGCTCTACTTCAAGGCGCTGACGGAGGGACTCTCCTCGCTGCCGCGCGCCGATTCCGATATGCGCGCGCAGCTCGACGCGCGGGCCGCGGTCGAAGGATGGCCCGCGCTGCATGCGGAGCTCGCGCGCGTCGATCCTGCGACCGCGCGACGGCTGCCGCCCACGGACTCGCAACGCATCCAGCGCGCGCTCGAGGTGTACTACGTCTCGGGCACGCCCATCTCGGCGCTGCATGGCAAGCGGGCCGCGGCACCGCTCGGTCACACGATCGCCGTCGCGCTCATCCCGCCCGACCGCGCCGCGCTGCACGACGCCATCGCGCGGCGCTTCGACGCGATGCTCGCCGCCGGGCTCGTCGACGAGTTGCGGCGCTTGCGCGCGACCTACGCGCTCGATCCTGCGATGCCGTCCATGCGATGCGTCGGGTACCGCCAGGCGTGGCAGTTCCTGGAAGGCGAGGTCGACGCGGAAGGCCTGCGCTCCGCGGGCATTGCAGCGACGCGCCAGCTCGCCAAGCGCCAGCTCACGTGGTTGCGCAGCACGTCGGCCGCAGCATTCGCGCCCGGTGATCCTGAGATCGTGCCGTACGTCGCGCGCGAATGCCGTCGCAGCACTATGTAATAATGGCAATCCCGTCCGCCATTCACCTCGCGAGCGGGGATACCGATGGCGCGCACGCTCTACGACAAGTTGTGGGATAGCCACCTGGTCCGCGAAGAACCGGACGGCACGGTGCTGCTGTACATCGACCGCCACCTCGTGCACGAGGTGACGAGCCCGCAGGCCTACGAAGGACTCAAGCTGGCGGGCCGCAAGACCTGGCGCGTGGGATCGGTGGTGGCGACCGCCGACCACAACACGCCGACCAAGGACTGGGACAAGGGGATCGCCGATCCCATCTCGCGCACGCAGGTCGAGACGCTCGACGCCAACATCCGCGAGCACGGCGCCAAGGCGTACTTTCCGTTCCTCGATCACCGCCAGGGCATCGTGCACGTGATCGGGCCCGAGCAAGGCGCGACGCTACCCGGCATGACAGTCGTATGCGGCGATTCGCACACGAGCACGCATGGGGCGTTCGCGGCGCTCGCCTTCGGCATCGGCACGTCGGAAGTCGAGCACGTGCTCGCGACACAGTGCCTGGTCATGAAAAAATCGAAGTCGATGCTGATCCGCGTCGACGGACGGCTCTCGCCGGGCGTCACCGCGAAGGACCTCGTGCTCGCGATCATCGGCCGCATCGGCACCGCCGGCGGCACGGGATACGCGATCGAGTTCGCGGGCGAAGCCATCCGCGCGCTGTCGATGGAAGCGCGCATGACGATGTGCAACATGACCATCGAGGCCGGCGCGCGCGCGGGCATGATCGCGGTCGACGACAAGACGATCGAGTACATCAAGGGACGCCCGCTCGCCCCAACCGGCGAAACGTGGAACCGCGCGGTCGCCTATTGGCGCACGCTCGTCAGCGACGAAGGTGCGAAGTTCGACTCCACCATCGTCATCGACGCTGCACAGATCCGGCCGCAGGTGAGTTGGGGAACGTCGCCCGAGATGGTCGTCTCGATCGAGGACCGCGTGCCGGATCCGGACAAGGAGCGCGACGCAACGAAGCGCGAAGGCATCGAGCGCGCGCTGACGTACATGGGTCTCGCGCCCAACACGCCGATGTCCGAGATCAGGATCGACAAGGTCTTCATCGGGTCGTGCACCAACTCGCGCATCGAGGACCTGCGCCAGGCGGCTGCGGTCGCGCGCGGCCGCCGCGTGGCGAGCAGCGTGAAGCTAGCGATGGTCGTGCCGGGCTCCGGCCTCGTGAAGGCGCAAGCCGAAGCCGAAGGGCTCGACCGCATCTTCCGCGACGCCGGATTCGAATGGCGCGAGCCGGGATGCTCGATGTGCCTCGCGATGAACGACGACCGCCTCGAGCCGGGCGAGCGCTGCGCCTCGACGTCGAACCGCAATTTCGAAGGCCGTCAGGGTGCGGGCGGGCGCACGCATCTCGTGAGCCCGGCGATGGCGGCCGCCGCCGCGATCGAGGGCCATTTCGTCGACGTGCGGAGACTGTACTGATATGGATCCCTTCCGCGTCCACACGGGTCTCGTCGCGCCGCTCGACCGCGCCAACGTCGACACCGACGCCATCATTCCCAAGCAGTTCCTGAAGTCGATCAAGCGCTCGGGCTTCGGCCCGAACCTGTTCGACGAGTGGCGCTACCTCGACCACGGCGAGCCGGGGATGGATCACTCGACGCGGCCGCGCAACCCGAAGTTCGTGCTGAACGATCCGCGCTACGAAGGCGCGTCGATCCTGCTCGCCCGGCGCAACTTCGGATGCGGCAGCTCGCGCGAGCACGCGCCGTGGGCGCTGCACGACTACGGCTTCCGGGCGCTGATCGCGCCGTCGTACGCCGACATCTTCCACAACAACTGCTACAAGAACGGCCTCCTGCCCATCGTGCTGACGGAAGCCGAGGTCGATCGGCTGTTCGCCGACACGCTGGCGTTCCCGGGTTTCAAGCTCGTCGTCGACCTCGACCGGCAGCTGGTGTCGACGCCGGACGGCTCGCTCGCGTTTGCGTTCGAGGTCGAGCCGTATCGAAAGCATCGCCTGCTGAACGGTCTCGACGACATCGGCCTCACGCTGCAGCACGCCGAGGCGATTCGCGACTTCGAGACGAAACGCCTGCCTGAACAGCCCTGGTTGATATAACACCGATCGACGAGAAAGCGGCGCCAGGGACCACCGGCGCCGTGTTTGCTTATGAGGTCCGAAAATGAAAATCGCGATTCTGCCGGGTGACGGCATCGGCCCCGAGATCGTCGCGCAAGCGCAGCGCGTGCTCGACCTCTTCGCGAGCGAAGGCCTCGCCTTGACGAGCGAGGTCGCCGCGATGGGCGGCGCTGGCTACGACGCCGCCGGCGATCCCCTGCCCGAGACGACGCTCGCGCTCGCGCAGCGCTCGGACGCGATCCTGATGGGCGCGGTCGGCGGCCCGCAATACGACACGCTGCCGCGCGCCATGCGGCCCGAGCAGGGTCTCTTGCGCATCCGCAAGGCGCTCAACCTGTTCGCGAATCTGCGGCCCGCGATGCTCTATCCCGAGCTCGCGCAGCATCGTCGCTCAAGCCCGAGGTCGTCGCCGGCCTCGACATCCTGATCGTGCGCGAGCTCACCGGCGACATCTACTTCGGCCAGCCGCGCGGCCGCCGGCGCAATGCGGCCGGGCACGACGAAGGCTTCGACACGATGCACTACAGCGTGCCCGAGATCGAGCGCATCGCGCGCGTGGGCTTCGAAGCCGCGCGCAAGCGCGGCAAGCGCCTCAGCTCGGTCGACAAGGCGAACGTGCTCGACACGAGCATCCTGTGGCGCGAGACCGTGACCGGGCTCGCCGCCGAATATCCGGACGTCGCGCTGTCGCACATGTACGTCGACAACGCCGCGATGCAGCTCGTGAAGGCGCCCAAGCAGTTCGACGTCATCGTCACCGGCAACATGTTCGGCGACATACTGTCCGACGAGGCATCGATGCTCGCGGGATCGATCGGCATGCTGCCGTCGGCCTCGCTCGACGCGCACGGCAAGGGACTGTACGAGCCGATCCATGGCTCCGCGCCGGACATCGCGGGCCAGGACAAGGCCAATCCGCTCGCGACGATCCTTTCGCTGTCGATGATGTTCCGCTATTCGCTCGCGCGCGCCGACATCGCGGATCGCATCGAGACCGCGGTGCGCGGCGTGCTGGCACAGGGCCATCGCACGGGCGACATCGCGCTGCCCGGCGAGAAAATCGTCGGCACGCGCGCCATGGGCGACGCCGTGCTGGAGGCGCTTCGAGAGCGAGGATGAAGCAGCCCGCGATCGGCATCCGGCGCGTGGAACCCCGCGACGCGGAAGCCCTGCACGCCGTGTACTCGTCGCCGAAGGCGATGGCGGGCACGCTTCAGCTTCCGTTCCCGAGCGTGGAGATGTGGCGCAAGCGCCTCGCGGAGTTTCCCGCGGACGACTACATGCTGGTGGCGGAAGCAGAAGGCGACCTCGTCGGCAACGCGGGCCTGCACTCGATGGGGCGATCGGCGCGGCGGCGTCACGTCGGCTACATCGGAATGGCCGTGCGCGACGACTGGCACGGCAGAGGCGTCGGCACCGCGCTGATGGCCGCGATCGTCGACCTCGCGGACAACTGGCTCGGCTACCGGCGCCTCGAGCTCACCGTCTACACCGACAACGTTGCGGCGGTCGCGCTCTACCGCAAGTTCGGCTTCGAGATCGAAGGCACGCTGCGCGAGTACTCGTATCGCGACGGCGAGTACGTCGACGCGTACACGATGGCGCGGCTTCGCACCGCGACCGACACGAAGGAAGTCCGGCGCAAGCTCACGAAGACGCAGCGAAAGCGCTCGTGACCTTCGCATTGACAAGGCGTTTCGTGCTCGACAAATTTCGACAGGTGATGCAATGAGAGTAGGCATGGTGGGTTGGCGCGGCATGGTGGGCTCGGTCCTCATGCAGCGGATGCTGGAAGAGCGCGACTTCGAGCACATCGAGCCGACGTTCTTTTCGACGTCGGCGGCGGGCGGCAAGGGACCGTCGATCAAGGGCCGCGCAACCGGGCCGCTCCTCGACGCGGGCGACGTCGGTGCGCTGGTCCGCCAGGACACGATCATCACGTGCCAGGGCGGCGACTGGACCACCGCGATGTATCCGAAGCTTCGCGAAGCGGGCTGGAACGGCTACTTCATCGACGCCGCCAAGACGCTGCGCATGAAGGACGACGCGGTGATCATCCTCGATCCGGTGAATCGATCGGTCATCGACGAAGCGCTGCGCGGCGGCGTGCGCAACTACATCGGCGGCAACTGCACCGTGAGCCTCATGATGATGGCGCTCGCGGGACTGTTCGCGCGCGACCTCGTCGAGTGGATGACGTGCATGACCTACCAGGCGGCCTCGGGTGCGGGTGCGCAGAACATGCGCGAGCTCCTGCAGCAGATGGGCGAGGCGCATCTCGCCGCGAAGCATCTCCTCGACGATCCCGCGTCCGCGATCCTCGACATCGACCGCGAGGTCGCCGGGCATCCTGCGCGACGAGCGCTTTCCCACCGAGCACTTCGGCGTGCCGCTCGCGGGCTCGCTCATCCCGTGGATCGACAAGGACATGGGCAACGGCATGAGCCTCGAGGAGTGGAAGGGCGGCGCCGAGACCAACAAGATCCTCGGCCGCGGCGGAAGCAATGCGATTCCGGTCGATTCGCTGTGCGTGCGCATCGGCGCGATGCGCTGCCACAGCCAGGCGCTGACGATCAAGCTGCGGCAAGACCTGCCGCTCGCGGAGATCGAGTCGATGATCGCGGGCGCGCACGAATGGGTGAAGCTCGTGCCGAACACGCGTGACGAAAGCGTGCGCGAGCTCACGCCGGCCGCGGTCACCGGGAAGCTCGGCATTCCCGTCGGACGCGTCCGCAAGCTTGCGATGGGTCCGGAGTACATCAGCGCGTTCACCGTCGGCGATCAGTTGCTGTGGGGCGCGGCGGAGCCGCTGCGTCGGATGCTGCGGATCCTGCTTGCACGCTAATGTGAGGGGTGGCGGGGCCGTCTGGCGCGACGATTGCTTGTAGCCTGCATGGGCGGAAGTGACGCGGGTCGGGCACTTTCCGCAAGTTTTATGCGGTTGGCGCGTATGTCGCTGCGTCTCGCGCAACACGTGGTGCGCTTTGGATTGCGCCACTAGATGTTGTATGGCGGGACGGCGCCTTCCCCAGCGCTAGCGCTGCTCGCTAGTACACTGGCATTAAGTTGAAAGGCGAACGCGCGGCACTTTGGCAAAAACTCAAGCTAATACCGGGGTTTAGCTTGCACCGCTAAACCCATGATGTTAAGTTAGCTTGAGCCAAACACGCGTTTCCGAAGGGGGCGGTATGCGCGTCAAACCCATCTTCAAATACAGCCTTGCTGGCGGCGCCCTTGCGCTGCCTGCCGGCGCGTACCCGCTCGGACTCGGCAGGCTCACCGTCGAGTCCTTCGTCGGCCAGCCGCTGGTTGCGCGCATCGAGCTGCTTTCCGCGTCCAAGGAAGAGCTCGACACGCTGTCCGCCAAGATCGCCGATCCGTCGCTCTACCGGCAAAACAACCTCACGTACCAGGGCGTGCTCGCGCGCACGCGCGTCACCGCTCGAGCGCGGTCCCGACGACACGGCCTTCCTGCGCGTGACGTCCAGCGCACCCGTCACCGAGCCGTATCTCGACCTGCTGGTCGAAGTCAACTGGTCGGCCGGCCGTGTCGTGCGCGACTACACGTTCCTGCTCGATCCTCCGGGCTCGCAGCGGCGACGGTCGACCCGGTCACGCCGCGTGCGCCCGGGCACGGCGGCGCCCGCGCGCCCGCGCGCAGCCGTCCCGGCGCAGCCGTCCCAAGCGCAGCGCCGGTGGCCACGCCGCCGCAGCGCCAGCCCGCCGCCCCGCGGAGAGGGCGACACGTACGAAGTGAAGCGCGGCGACACGCTGTCGAAGATCGCCAAGGAATACAAGCCCGAGACGGTGACGCTCGACCAGATGCTGGTCGCGCTGTTCAAGAGCAATGCAAGCGCGTTCGAGGGCAACAACATGAACCGCCTGCGCTCGGGCGCGATCATCACGATCCCGAACGCGGTCGAGGCGTCCGCGACGCTCGGCGCGCGAAGCCACGCGCGAACGTGCAGGTGCAGGCCAGCGACTGGCGCTCCTATCGCGATCGCGTCGCGGGTGCCGCGCCGACTGCCGAAGAATCCACGACACGTGCCGCAGCGGGCCGCATCGGTACCGCTGTGCAGGAAAGCACGCCGGCCACGCGTCCGGGCAGCGATCAGCTGCGCGTGTCGAAGGACGCCGGCACGGGCCGCGGTGCCGCGGCGGAATCCAGCGCGGCGCAGGCCGCCGCGCTGCGCGAAGCGCAAAGCCGCATCGCCGACCTCGAGAAGACGGTGAAGGACATGCAGCGCGCGCTGGAGCTGCGCAACCAGACCATGGCGCAGCTCCAAACGCAAGCGGGGACAAGGGCAAGACGACGCCGCCGGCGCCGACGCCGCCGGCGCCGATCTCTACCGCGCCGGCACCTGCCGCGACCACGCCGCCGCCCAAGGCGACGACGCCGGAGCCCGCGAAGGTCGAGCCGCCGAAGGCCGACGCCCGAGCCCGCGAAAGTGGAGCCGCCAAGGCGACGACACCGGAGCCGCGAAGGTCGAGCCGCCCAAGGCCGCGGTGACCGAGCCGCCGAAGGCGACCACGCCCGAGCCCGCGAACGTCGAGCCGCCCAAGCGTGACCGAGCCGCCGAAGGTCGTCGAGCCGCCCAAGGCGACTCGCCCCGCCGAAGCGCCACGGCCAAGGCGCCCGCAAGGAGCCGCCGGGATTCTTCGACGATCTTCTCACCAGCACGCCGGGCTGGGCGATCATCGTCGGGCGTCGTCGTGCTCATCGCCGGCCTCGTCGCGTTGCTTGCCGCGCGCCGGCGCAAGACGACCAAGTTCGAGGACAGCATCATCTCGGGCACCGACATCAAGACCAACACCGTGTTCGGCTCGACCGGCGGCGGCGTGGTGAACACCGGCGACAACTCGCTCGCGAGCGACTTCAGCCGCGAGGGCCTCGGCAACATCGACACCGACGAGGTGGACCCGATCGCCGAAGCCGAGGTCTACCTCGCCTACGGCCGCGATGCGCAGGCCGAGGAGATCCTGAAGGACGCGCTCAAGAAGGATCCGCAGCGGCAGGAGATCTACCTCAAGCTGCTCGAGATCCACGCGCAGCACAACAAGCCGTCGGCGTTCGAGACCGTCGCGTCCGAGCTGTACGCCGTCAACAACGGCCAGGGCGAGGTCTGGCAAAAGGCCGTTGCGCTCGGTCGCCAGCTCGATCCGGCCAATCCGATGTTTGCCGACGGTGGCGCGTCCGGCACCGCATGCGGGCCCCGTGGTCGCGCCCGAAGTAGCTGCGGCCGAGAACGTCCGATCCACACCGGCGACGAGCGGTCTCGAGTTCCAGATGGACGAGGAAATCTCGATCTCGCCGACCTCCGGCGCGAAGCCCAAGTCGCCCGTCGACATCTCGCCGCGGAATCCGAGCTCGAGAAGACCGCGCGCCTGACCGCCAGCGACTTCGATCCGGACCGCACGATGGTGCTGCCGCCGCAGCGTCGCGGCGCCGGTCGCGCCGGCGCCGGTGGTGCCGACTGCACGAAATGGTCGAAGCCGCGACCGCCAGGCGCACCGCAGAAAGTTCGACCTCGACTTCAAGCTCGACGAAGTCGAGAAGCCGGCGCCGATGGAGAAGCCGCGCGAGCCGGTGCTCGAGACCGCGACGGCGCACGCCGTGGCGGGTGCAGCGCCCGCGCAGCTTGCGCGTCCCGCCGCGGCGCTCGAGCTCGACAAGCTCGACCTCTCGTTCGATCCCGAGCGCTCGACGTTCGAAGATCCGACGCCGTCGGTGCTCGACGGCCAGTGGCACGACGCCGCGACCAAGCTCGACCTCGCCAAGGCGTACCAGGAGATGGGCGACGTCGAAGGCGCGCGCGAGATCCTGCAGGAAGTCCTGCACGAGGGCGACGACCAGCAGAAGGCCGAAGCGAAGTCGCTGCTCGGCAAGCTCGGTTAGTCTTGCTTCCTGTTGCGGCGGACTTCAGTCCGCCGCGATGCATCCGGCGCGGGCTGAAGCCCGCCCTACATCGATTTAGCATGCGCATAGCGCTCGCGGTCGAATACGCGGGAGTCGCGTTCTGCGGCTTCCAGTCGCAGTCGTCGCGCTGCGGCGTCCAGGATGCGCTCGAGGACGCCATCGGCGAGATCGCCGGGCACCCGTCGGCGTTGTCGCTGCCGGCCGCACCGACGCCGGCGTGCATGCCGTGTCGCAGATCGTCCACTTCGATACCGAGGCCGCGCGGCCCATGACCGCGTGGGTGCGCGGCGTGAACGCGCATCTTCCGCCGACTGCGGCCGTGCTGTGGGCGCATCCGGTCCCACCCGAGTTCCACGCGCGCTTCGCGGCGACGCCACGGCACTACACCTACCTGCTGCTCAATCGCGCGGAGCGGCCCGGCCTCATGGCGGGGCGCGTCGGCTGGTACCATCACCCGCTCGACGTCGCCGCCATGCAGCTAGCTTTCGCAATGTTGATCGGCACGCACGATTTCTCGTCGTTTCGTGCCGCGGAGTGTCAGGCGAAGTCGCCGGTCAAGACGCTCGCGCACGCGCATGTCGCGCGCGAGGGCCATCTCGTGCGATTCGATTTTTCCGCCAACGCATTCCTCCATCACATGGTCCGCAACATCGTCGGCGCGCTGGTGACCGTGGGGTCGGGCAAGGCGGCACCGTCGTGGATGGGCGAGCTGCTGGCCGCGCGCGACCGCACGCGCGGTCCCGCGACGTTCGCGCCGGACGGCCTCTACTTCTGCGGCGCGGACTACGATGCGCGATTCGGCGTTGCCGCCGACGCGGCGCGAGGCTATCGGTGCCGACGTGAGAACGCGCGTCAAGATCTGCGGCATCACGCGCGTCGCCGACGGGCTCGCCGCCTGCGACGCGGGCGCCGATGCGATCGGCCTCAATTTCTGGAGCGGCACGCCGCGCTTCGTCGAAGTGGGTCGCGCGCGCGAGATCGCCGATGCGCTGCCGCCGTTCGTGACCAAGGTCGCGCTGTTCGTCGATCCCGAGCCCGCGCACGTGCGCGCGATCCTCGATGCGGTGCCGATCGACACGCTGCAGTTCCACGGCACCGAAGTCCCCGACCTCTGCCGCAGCTTCGGCCGGCCGTACCTCAAGGCCGTGCACATGAAGGACGGGGTCGATTTGCTAGAATACGCGGCTCTGTACGAGGACGCGGCCGGCCTCGTGTTCGATTCGTACTGGCCGGGCGATCTTCCCGGCGGCACCGGCCGTGCGTTCGACTGGTCGCGACTCACGACGGCGTGCGCGCAAAGCTGCCCGCGCCGGTGATCCTCTCCGGCGGGCTCGATCCGCAGCAACGTCGAGGCCGCGATTCGCGCAGTGCGCCCGTGGGCCGTCGATGTCTCGAGCGGCGTGGAAGAGCGTGGGTCCCGACGGCAAGGCCCGCCGCGGATTGAAGGACGCCTCGCGCATCGCGGCGTTCATCAACGGAGTGCGCCATGCGGATGACTGATCTTCCCACCGACTTTTCCGTGACGATGCCCGACGAGCGCGGGCACTTCGGACCGTACGGCGGCGTGTTCGTCGCCGAAACGCTCGATGCGCGCGCTCGACGAGCTGAAGGCGGCGTACGCGCGCTATCGCGACGATCCCGCGTTCCGCGCCGAGTTCGCGCGCGAGCTGAAGCACTACGTCGGCCGGCCGTCGCCCGTCTACCACGCCGAGCGCTGGTCGCGCGAGCTCGGCGGCGCGCAGATCTGGCTCAAGCGCGAGGACCTCAATCACACCGGCGCGCACAAGATCAACAACGTGATCGGCCAGGCGCTGCTTGCCAAGCGCATGGGCAAGCCGCGCGTGATCGCCGAGACGGGCGCGGGCCAGCACGGCGTCGCCACCGCGACCATCGCCGCGCGCTACGGCATGGAATGCATCGTCTACATGGGCTCGGAGGACGTGAAGCGCCAGGCGCAGAACGTCTACCGCATGAACCTGCTCGGCGCCAAGGTCGTGCCCGTCGAGTCGGGCAGCAAGACGCTCAAGGACGCGCTCAACGAAGCGATGCGCGACTGGGTGACGAACGTCGAGAACACCTTCTACATCATCGGCACCGTCGCGGGACCGCATCCGTACCCGATGATGGTGCGCGATTTCCAGCGCGTGATCGGCGACGAATGCGTGACGCAGATGCCAGAGTACGCGGGCCGTCATCCGGACGCGGTCATCGCGTGCGTCGGCGGCGGCAGCAACGCGATGGGCATCTTCTATCCGTACATCCCGATTCCAAGCGTGCGCCTGATCGGCGTCGAAGCCGGCGGCGACGGTCTCGCAACCGGCCGTCATGCGGCCTCGCTCACCGGCGGGCGACCCGGCGTGCTGCACGGCAACCGCACCTACCTCCTGCAGGATGCGAACGGGCAGATCATCGAGACGCACTCCGTGTCGGCCGGCCTCGACTATCCGGGCGTCGGCCCCGAGCACGCGTGGCTCAAGGACACCGGGCGCGCGGAATACGTCGTGATCGACGACGAGGAAGCGCTGAAGGCTTTCCACGAGTGCTGCCGCATCGAGGGGATCATCCCCGCGCTCGAGTCGTCGCACGCGCTCGCCTACGCAAAAAAGCTCGCCCCCACGCTCGGCGAAGGATCGGATCCTGCTCGTCAATCTCTCCGGGCGCGGCGACAAGGACATGGCGACCGTGGCGGAACGGGACGCGCGAAAGGCGAAACCCTGAATCGCATCGATGCAACGTTTGCGCGGCTGCGCGAGTCCCGGCGTACCGCGCTGATTCCCTATGTCACGACGGGCGATCCATCGCTCGCGTCGACGCTGCCGATCATGCAATCGCTGGTGGCGGCGGGCGCCGACGTACTCGAGCTTGGCGTGCCGTTCTCCGATCCGATGGCCGACGGCCCGGTGATCCAGCGTGCCTCCGAGCGCGCGCTCGCGCAGCACGTCTCGCTCGCGGACGTGCTCGACGTCGTTGCGCAATTCCGGCGCGGGAACGCGACGACGCCGGTGGTGCTCATGGGATACGCGAATCCCATCGAGGCGATGGGCTTGGAAGCGTTCGCTAAACGTGCGCAGGACGCCGGTGTCGACGGCGTGCTCGTCGTCGACTATCCGCCCGAAGAGGCGGGCGACTTTGCGGCCGTGATGGACGCGCACGGCCTCGCGCCCATCTTCCTCCTCGCCCCGACGACGCCCGAGTCGCGCATCGCGGAAGTCGCGCGGTTCGCGCGCGGCTTCGTGTATTACGTATCGCTCAAGGGCGTGACCGGCGCTTCGCATCTCGACACCTCGGAGGTCGCGCGCAAGCTCGACGAGATCCGCAGGCACGTGCGGCTTCCTGTCGGTGTCGGGTTCGGCATTCGCGACCCACAGAGTGCGTGCGCGCTCGCGGCGCACGCGGACGCGGTGGTGATCGGCAGCCGCATCATCCAGGAAATCGAGAACGGCCCCCCCGCCGAAGCGGCCTCGCGCGCCGGCGCGTGGCTTGGTACCATCCGCAAGGCGCTTGGATACGAGGGCTTAGAAGATGACGTGGTTGCAGAAGCTGTTGCCGCCTCGCATCAAGCGTACCGCCGGCGAGCGCCGCACGCCGGTGCCCGAGGGCCTGTGGGTCAAGTGCCCCTCGTGCGAAGCGGTGCTCTATCGCACCGACCTCGAGAACAACCTCTTCGTGTGCCCGAAGTGCGCGCACCATCAGCGCGTCGCCGCACGCGATCGCATCGAGCAGCTCCTCGATCCCGAGGGCCGCTTCGAGATCGGCTCGGAAGTGGTGCCGGTCGACAGCCTCAAGTTCAAGGACCAGAAGAAATATCCCGACCGGCTCGCCGCAGCGCTCGAGGAGACGGGCGAGACCGATGCGCTGGTCGTCATGCAGGGCAGCGTGAAGAGCGTGCCGCTCGTGCTGGCCGCGTTCGAGTTCGAGTTCATGGGCGGCTCGATGGGATCCGTCGTGGGCGAGCGCTTCGCACGCGGCGTCCGCGTCGCGTACGAGAACCGCGTGCCGTTCGTCTGCGTCGCAGCTTCCGGCGGCGCGCGCATGCAGGAAGGCGTCAACTCGCTTTTCCAGATGGCGAAGACGACCGCCGTCCTGCAGGAGCTCAACAAGGCGCGGCTGCCGTTCGTCACGATCCTCACCGACCCGACGATGGGAGGCGTGTCCGCATCGTTTGCATTCGTCGCCGACCTCGTGCTCGCCGAGCCCGGCGCGCTCATCGGATTCGCAGGGCCGCGCGTCATCGAGCAGACCGTCCGCGAGAAATTGCCCGAAGGATTCCAGCGCGCCGAGTTCCTGATGGACAAGGGCGCGCTCGACTTGATCGTCGACCGCCGCCAACTGCGCGATGAGCTTGCGCGGCTCCTCGCTCTCCTGACCCGGCAACCCGCCCCCACGAATTGAGCCGACCCGCTTCGCTTGCGGCTTGGCTTGCGTATCTCGAAACGCTGCATCCCAAGGCGATCGCGCTCGGCCTCGAGCGCGTGCGCGACGTGCTCGGACGTCTGCCTGCACACATCGACTGTCCCGTCATCACCGTCGGCGGCACGAACGGCAAGGGCTCGACGTGCGCAATGCTCGAGTCGATCTACCGCTCCGCGGGCTATGCGACAGGCCTGTATGCATCGCCGCATCTCCTTCGCTACAACGAGCGCATTCGCATTCGCGGGGCAGAAGCCGGCGACGAAGCGCTCGTGCAATCCTTCAACGCGGTGGAAGACGCGCGCGGCGACGTGCCGCTCACGTATTTCGAGTTCGGCACGTTGGCCGCTTTGTGGTTGTTCGCGCGCGCCCGGCTCGACGTGCTCGTGCTGGAAGTCGGCCTGGGAGGACGGCTCGACGCGGTCAACGCGGTAGACGCGGATGTCGCGGTCATAACGAGCGTGGACATCGACCACGTGGATTACTTGGGCCCCACGCGCGACGGCATCGGCCGCGAAAAGGCAGGCATCTTCCGTCCTTCGCGACCGGCGATCTGCGGGGATCGAGACCCGCCTGCGACGGTGGAGGCGACCGCGCGCGACATCGGTGCGACTCTTCTCGTCCTGGGTCGGGACTACGACTTCACCGACGAGCGCACGCAATGGCGCTATAGGGGCCCGCGCGGTGAGCGCTACGGACTGCCGGTGCCGGCATTGCGCGGTGCGTACCAGCTCGCGAATGCCTCGACCGCGCTTGCGGCGATTGACCTGCTGCACGATCGCTTGCCGGTGAGCGCGCAGGCGATTCGCGAGGGATTGCTTGCCGTTGTGCTGCCCGGCCGCTTCCAGGTGCTTCCCGGAAGGCCCACGGTCGTGCTCGACGTTGCGCACAACCCCCACGCCGCGCGTGCGCTTGCCGATGCGTTGGCCACGATGGGCTTCCATCCCCAGACGTTCGCCGTATGCGCAATGCTCGCCGACAAGGACATGCGCGGTGTCGTCGATGCATTGCGCCCGCGCATCGATCGCTGGTTCGTCGCAGGATTGCCCGGCGCGCGCGGCGGCGGTCCCGTCAGGATGCGCGATGCATTGCTCGCGGCGGGCGTGGACGACGACGCAGTGCGCGCCTACGACGACGTCGCGACCGCGTTCCGCGCAGCGCGAGAGGACGCAAGCGAGGCTGATAGAATCGTCGTCTTCGGATCCTTCTTCACCGTGGCCGCCGCACTCGACGCCGCCGCGTAACACCTCTCATGGCCGCTCCCGACGACGCGAATCTGGACGACCTTCGGCGCCGCGCGCGTCGGAGACTGGTTGGCGCGATTGTCCTGGCGCTTGCGGTGGCGGTCTTCGTCCCGATGCTTCTCGAAAGCGACCCCAAGCCGCTCGGCGAGGACGTGTCGGTGAAGATCCCGCCGGTGGACGACGGCAAGTTCGTGAATCGGCTGAACGAGAAGAGCAAGGCCGAGCCGCCCAAGGCCCTCGCCAAAGCAGAGCCCAAGGCCGAGGCCAAGGCCGAAGCACCGAAGCCGGCGCCCGAGCCTAAGGCCGAAGCACCGAAGCCGGCGCCCGAGCCCAAGGCCGAAGCACCGAAGCCGGCGCCCGAGCCTAAGGCCGAAGCACCGAAGCCGGCGCCCGAGCCGGTGAAGGCGGAAACGCCGAAGGAAGATGCAGCCAAGGCCGATCCACCCAAGGAAGAGGCGCGAAAGAGCGAGCCTGCGGTGCCTGCACCCACGGCAAAACCCGAGCCCGCGAAAGAAACGGCCGGCGGCGAGTTCTCCGTGCAGGTTTTCGCCTTCTCCGACGACAAAGGTGCGAACTCGCTCGTCAACAAGCTGAAGGGCAAGGGCTTTGCGGCGTACACCGAGCCCGTGAACACGAGCCGCGGCACGTTGTGGCGCGTACGGATCGGCCCGTTTCCCTCGCGCGAAGGCGCCATTGCGGCACGCGACAAGCTGAAGGGCGAGGGATACAACGGCATCGTCGCCTCGGCGAAGTGACGGCGCTCGACTGGTGCGTCCTCGGGGTGATGGCGCTCTCGACGTTGTTCGCGTTCATGCGCGGTTTTACGCGCGAGCTCATTGCACTGCTCGCGTGGATCTTCGGCATCGTGGCGGCGATCGTCTTTTCGCGAACCGTTGCCGCATGGTTCCCCGACTTCGGCGCGAACGAGGCTGTTCGTTACATACTCGCCTTCGGGCTCATTCTCCTGGTGGCGTTGTTCCTGGGCGCGCTCGTTGCGTGGCCCTTGGGAAGTGTCATTCGCAAGTCGGGCCTGGGCTTCGCCGATCGATTCCTGGGCGCGATCTTCGGCGTGTTGCGGGGTGGTCTGGTGGTGCTCGTGTTCGTGCTCGTCGCCGGGCTCACGACCCTGCCGCGGCAGGATTGGTGGCAGAATGCCGCGCTTGCGCCGGCGTTGGCGGTCGCGGCGACGACTGCCGCCCCCTGGCTGCCGGAGGCGTGGGCGCAAAGGCTTGATTATTCGAAGGAGGGCCGCACCTTACCGAAGGCGGCCGGACCAAAGACGTAAAGGCGACAACGCAATGTGTGGGATCGTCGGCGTGGTGGCGCACACGCCAGTCAACCAGCTCCTCTACGACGGACTGCTGCTGCTGCAGCACCGCGGCCAGGACGCGGCCGGCATCGTCACGAGCGAAGGCCCGATTTTTCACATGTACAAAGGGCCGGGGCTCGTCCAGAACGTGTTCCGCACGCGCAATATGCGCGACCTCATGGGGGCGTCGGGTATCGGCCATTGCCGCTATCCCACGGCGGGATCGGCGTTCTCCGACCTCGAATCGCAGCCGTTCTACGTCAACTCGCCGTTCGGCATCACGCTCGGCCACAACGGCAATCTCACCAACAGCGAAGCGCTGAAGCGCGAGCTCTGGGAGCTCGACTTCCGCCACGTCAATACGAACTCCGACAGCGAGGTGCTGCTCAACGTGCTCGCGCTCGAGCTCGAGCGCGCCGCGCAGCACCACAGGCTGGATCCCGACGCGATCTTCAGGGCGGTCGCCGGCGTGCACAAGCGCTGCCGCGGCGCGTACGCCGTCGTCGCGATGATCGCGGGCTACGGCCTGCTCGCTTTCCGCGATCCGTACGGCATTCGCCCGCTCATCGTCGGCAAGAACGAAGCGATGGGCGGTACCGAATGGGTCTGCGCTTCGGAATCGGTCGCCATCGAGCCCCTTGGCTTCCACGTCGTGCGCGACGTCGCACCCGGCGAAGCGATCTTCGTCGACACGACGGGCAAGTTTCACGCGCGGCAATGTGCGGAGCGCTCGTCGCTCAATCCCTGCATCTTCGAGTTCGTGTATCTCGCGCGGCCCGATTCGGTGATCGACGGCACGTCGGTGTACGAAGCGCGGCTCAACATGGGTGGAGCGCTCGCCGAAAAGATCCGCCGCATCCCGGAGGCGCAGGACATCGACGTCGTGATTCCCGATTCCCGGACTCGAGCCGTCCGTCCGCGCTCGAGCTCGCGAACCGGCTCGGGCTCAAGTACCGCGAAGGGTTCGTGAAGAACCGCTATATCGGCCGCACCTTCATCATGCCGGGGCAGGCGATGCGCAAGAAGAGCGTGCGCCAGAAGCTGAACCCCGTCGGCATCGAGTTCAAGGACAAGGTCGTGTTGCTGGTCGACGATTCCATCGTGCGCGGCACCACGTCGCGCGAGATCGTGATGATGGCGCGCGAAGCGGGAGCGAAAAAGGTCTATTTCGCGTCGGCCGCGCCCCCGGTGCGCTATCCCAACGTGTACGGCATCGACATGCCGAACCAGAACGAGCTCGTCGCCACGGGGCGCACCGAAGCGGAGATCGCGCAGGAGATCGGCGCCGATCTCCTGATCTACCAGGAGCTCGATGCGCTGAAGGAAGCGGTGCGCAAGTCGAACCCGAGGCTCACCAACTTCGAGGCGTCGTGCTTCGACGGCAAGTACATCACCGGCGACATCACCGCCGACTACCTGTCGCATCTTGCGATCGAGCGCGACGAGGCCCGCGGCGAGCGGGCGGAAGCCGACCTGCTGGAAGAAGAAAAAGCTACCTGACCGCGAAGATTTCGACGGCGGTCCCGATCCCTTTGAACGTCGTCGGACCCTGCGGTTCGGTCGCGATGCGGTCGTGCAGCGCTGCGTGCGTCGCTTTGTCCATGAGGATGGCGCGACCCGCCACCTTCGTATGCGACTCGATGCGCGCCGCGAGATTCACCGTGTCGCCGATGCACGTGTACGTCGCGCGCGCCTTGGTGCCCGCGTAGCCCGCGATCATCTCGCCCGACGCGATCCCGATGCCGATGCGGATCGGCGGCCGCGACGACGCAATGCGCTCCTCGTTGAAGAGCGCGATCAGCTCCGTCATCTCCTGCGCCGCCCGCACCGCGTTCTCCTCGTGGTCCGGGAGCGGGAGCGGCGCGCCGAACACGGCCATCAGCCCGTCCCCGATCATCAGCGTCACGATGCCGCCGTGCCCGCCGATGGCGTCGAACATCAGCGCGTAGTAGTTGTTGAGAAGCTCGATCGTCTCTTCGGGCGGCTGCGACTCGGCGAGCGGCGTGAAGTCGCGGATGTCGACGAACATCACCGTCGCGCGCACGCGACGGCCGCCGAGCGAGAATCCGGACTGCTCGAGATCGGCCGCGACCTCGGGCGCGGCAAACCGGCTCAACAGCTCCTTCTGCTGGTCGCGCAGGCGCTTCTTCTCGAGGCTCGCGCCGATGCGCGCTTTGAGCAGCACGGGGTTCACCGGCTTGTGCAGGTAGTCCTCGGCGCCGAGCTCGACGCAGCGCACGACGTGATCGATGCCTTCGAGCGACGACGTCACGATCACCGGGACGTCGCGGAGCGCCAAGTCGTGCTTCATGGCGGCGAGCACGGCGAAGCCGTCGACTTCGGGCATTTCCATGTCGAGCAGCACGAGATCGAAGCGGCTGCCGCGCAGCTGCTCGAGCGCGACGCGGCCGTTCTCCGCGGTCGCCACCGCATGGCCCATGAGCTCGAGGTTGCGGACGAGCAGCAGCCGGTTGACCTTGTTGTCGTCGGCGACGAGCAGGCGGGCGGCGCTATTCATCGCGCAGCGATGCGAGGGCCGCGGCGACGCGCATGTACTCGGCCTCGATGTCGGCAAGCGCGCTCGGGCCGCGATTCCTCACGTGCACGACGCCCGCAAGCTCGAGGTCCCTGGCGAGCGTGCCGAGCGTGAGGGCGCCGAACGTGTTGCCGTTCGATTTCAGCGAATGCGCGGCGCGACGGAATCGTTCGGCGTCGCCGTTCGCGAACGATTCCCGGAGCTCGGCGAGCATCGAGGGGGCTTCGGTGAGGAACGTGTCGACGAGCTCGCGCACGAAGTCGCCGCCGGTCGCGTCGCGCAGCGCCGCGAACGTCTCGTCGTCTATCGTCGTGGTCATTGAACTACTCTCCGCGCCGTGCGCGCTGACGAGGGCTTCGACCAGGCGCTCGACACGTATCGGCTTCGTGAGGTAGTCGTCCATGCCGGCCGCGATGCACATCTCGCGGTCGCCCTGCATCGCGTTGGCGGTCATGGCGACGATGCGGGGGCGATCGCTGTTCCAGCGGGCGTTGATGCGGCGCGCCGCCTCGAGCCCGTCCATCTCGGGCATTTGCACGTCCATGAGGATCACGTCGTAGGTCTGGCGCTCGACCGATTCGATCGCCTCGATGCCGTTCGACGCGAGGTCCGCGCGATAACCCATCTGCTGCAGGAGACGCAGCGCGAGCTTCTGGTTCACGACATTGTCCTCGGCGACCAGGATTCGGAGCGGATGGCGGTGCGCGAGATCGGGATCGAGCGCGGCCTTCGCTTGCGGCGCGGTCCTCGGCGCAGTCTCGCGCATGAGCAAATTCACGAGCATGTCGTGAAGGTGCGACTGGCGGACAGGCTTGGCGAGATAGGCGGCGAAAAGCGTGTCGTCCTCGCCTGCTTCGCGGCGCCCCAGCGAGCTCCACAGCACGCGCGGCAAGTCCGGACGCGTATCGCGCATGCGCTTGGCGAGAGCGATTCCGTCCATCTCCGGCATGTGCATGTCGAGCACAGCCGCGTCGAAAGGCTCGCCTGCGGTAATCCATGCGAGCGCTTCGGCAGGTGAGTCGGTATCGCGCGTATGCATGCCCCACTTCGTCGCTTGCAGCGTCAGCACGCGGCGATTGGTGGCGTTGTCGTCGACGACGAGCAGCCGCTTGCCGGCCAGGCCCGGTTGCACGCCGGTGATGCTGTGCGAACGGGCGGGCGGCACGTCGGCGATCGGCGCCGCGATCGAGAACGAGAATGTCGAACCGTGGCCCGGGCCGTCGCTCTGCGCCCACATGCGAGCCGCCCATGAGCTCGGCGAGACGTTTGCTGATGGCAAGGCCGAGCCCCGTGCCGCCGTACTTGCGCGTGGTCGACGAGTCGGCCTGGGAGAACGATTGGAACAGGCGTCCCATCGCGTCCTGCGAAAGGCCGATGCCGGTGTCGCGCACGGCGAACGTGAGCTCGACGCGATCGTCGGCAAGTGGCTTGCGACGTGACCGTGACGACCACTTCGCCTGCTTCGGTGAACTTCACCGCGTTCGAAAGCAGGTTGAGGATCACCTGCCGCAGCCTCGTGACGTCGCCCGCAATCGCCGCGGGCACGTCGCCCTCGAAGAGATAAGCGACGTCGAGGTGCTTGTCGACGGCGCGCGGCGAGATGAGGTCGAGCGCCGATTCGACGCAGTCGCGCAAGTCGAACGGCGCGACCTCGATGTCCATGCGGCCTGCCTCGATCTTCGAGAAGTCGAGGATGTCGTTGATGATGGTGAGCAGCGCATCGCCCGACTCGCGAATGGTCGACGCGTAATCGTGCTGCTCGGGGTTGAGCGGCGTGTCGAGCAGGAGCCCGCTCATGCCGATCACCGCGTTCATCGGCGTGCGGATCTCGTGGCTCATCGTGGCGAGGAAGCTGCTCTTCGCTTCGTTCGCGGCTTCCGCGGCCGCGCGCGCTTCCTGAGTCTGCTTGAACAGCCGCGCGTTCTGGATCGCGATGACCGCCTGGTCGGCGAACGTGTTGAGCAGCGACAGCTCCTTGTCGCTGAAGGCCTTGGGCGGTTGTCGCAACACAGCGATGGAGCCGACGCCGCGCCCTTCCCAGAGCATCGGTGCCCAGGCCACCGAAATGTGACCGAGGACCGACACGATGCTCCGCACCGCGGCCGGCGCGTCGGTCATGGCGGCGGTATCGGGGATATGCATCGTGCGCCGCTCGTCGATGACGCGACCGGTCATCGTCTCGCCGATCGGCTTGGGGAACGTGACGCGCGATCGCATCCAGCGCCGAGCCGCGCCACGCGCATGCGTGCACCTGGCCGTCGTCCTGGGCGAGAAAGATGCCGAGCTGCTCGGTAGCGAAGAGACGCTGGCCGCTTTCCAGAATCTTGTCGAACACCGGGGCGGTGTCGGCAACGGAGCTGCTTATCACCTGCAGCACTTCCGCAGTTGCCGTCTGCCGCTCGAGCGCTTCGCGCGTCTCGTTCCACAGGCGCGTATTCTCGATTGCGATCACCGCCTGGTCGACGAACGAGCGCGCCTGCGCGATCTCCTTGTCGCCGAATGCCCTGGGGGACGCACGGGCCAGGGCCAACACGCCGATGCATTCGCCTGCCCTCATCAATGGCAGCATCAACGACGCCTTGATCCAAGCTAAGCTGCGGCTGATTTTTCTCCTCCGTGGGCAGGTCGATTGCCGACCAGTCCGGCAGGTGCAGGATCTGCTTCGAGAGAATCACCCGCGATATGAGGTTGGCGCCGGCGTCGATCGGACGGCCTTTGGGCAACGGGTTCGCGATCCCTCGCGCATTGAACGCCGCGACGACGGAGAACGTATGTGCTTCGCGCAGCATGACCGCTGCACCGTCGCAGCGAAGGTTGGCGACGGCCGTTTCCACGATCGCGTCGAACACCGGTTGCACGTTGGCCGGGGAGCTGCTGATGACGCGCAGGATGTCGGCAGTCGCGGTCTGGCGCGCGAGCGCCTCCTGCGTCTCGTTCCACAGGCGCACGTTCTGGATGGCGATCACCGCCTGGTCGGCGAAGGTCTTGAGAAGTGCGATGTCCTGGGTCGAGAACGCACTCGCGAAATCCCGGCCGACGAAAATGACGCCGATGCCTCTGTCCTCCCAGACCATGGGCGCGAAGATGACGCCTTTGTAACCCACCGCCTTGCAGGCGATTCGCGTTGCCTCCGGAACGTCCGCGGTCTCGATGTCGGGATAGTGGACGATGCTGCGGGTGGAGATGCACAGGCCCGAGCCGCTCGACTGATCGACAGGAAGAGGAAACACCCGCTCGAGGCCCTCGCGGTTGGGGCCGTGGTAGGCGCGAAGCCGAATGAGGCCGTCGTCCCCGACGAGGTTGACGCCGGCCACAATGCCGCCGAACAGGCTCTCGCAGCTGCGCAGGATGCGCTCGAATACAGGCGCGGTGTCGGCGAGCGAGCTGCTGATGGCGGCAAGGACCTCGCCCGAGGCGCGCTGCTGGTCGAGCGCCTCCTTGGTCTCGTTCCACAGGCGCACGTTCTCGATCGCGATGACGGCCTGGTCCGCAAACGTCGACAGCAACGCGAGCTCGGAATCGGTGAACGGCCGCACCTCGCTTCGGAGCAAGGAAATGACGCCGACCGCCTCGCCCTCACGCATCAGCGGCACGTTCACGACGGTACGAAAGCCGTAGCGCTCCTGAAGCGCGACGATGCCGGGATACTCCTCATGCATGACCTGCACGACATCGTCGACCTGAATCGTCCGTCGCTCGAGCACCGTGCGTCCGCCGATCGACTCGCGCGAGATGGGAAGTACGTCGTCGAAGCCTTCGGCATACGCCGGGCCGTAGCTGGTCATCGAGTGCAGCGCGCCATCCTTCACGAGCCAGACCCGGCTTCCCTCGGCCCGGCACAGCGCGCCGGCACGCTTGGCGACTGCCTCGAGCACCGGCTGGACGTCCGTTGGCGACTCGCTGATCACGCGCAGGATCTCGGCGGTCGCGGTCTGTCGCTCGAGCGCTTCTCGTGTCTCGTTGAAGAGTCGGACGTTCTCGATTGCGATGACGGCCTGGTCCGCGAACGATCCTGCCAGCGCGATCTCGACGTCGGTGAAAGGGCCGGACCTGTCGCGCGTCAACGCGAGCACTCCGATGCACTCGCCTTCGCGAAGCAACGGAATGTAAAGCGCCGCGTGTGCGCCGCGCAGGGCCTGCACCTGTCGCTCGTGCGGCGGCACGTCGATGGCGTCCCAGTCGGGGATGTGCAGCGGCGTCTTGGCGAGAATGACGCGCGACGGGAAGTTGTGAGCGGGGTCGACCACTACTTTGCGCATGATGGGCGCAAGCACCGTGCCGTCGCTCGCGGCACCGGCCACCGGCGAGAACGTCGATCCGTCGGTCCTCAGCACGAACACGGTGTCACACGTCAGCAGGCGCCGCGCGGTGTCCACGATCGCGTCGTAGACCGGTCGCACGTCCGTCTGCGATCCGCTGATCACGCGAAGGATGTCGGCAGTGGCCGTTTGCCGGGCGAGCGATTCCTGCGTTTCGTTGAACAGGCGCGCATTCTCGATTGCGATGACGGCCTGATCGGCGAACGTCTGGGCGAGCGCCACCTCGGAATCGTCGAACGCGCCAATCGACGCGCGCAGGATGGCCATGCATCCGACGGCGCGCCCGTCCCGCAAGAGGGGCACGAACAACGCGGACTTGTAGCCGAGCGCCAGCGCGAGGTCGCGCATCCGCGGAAATTGCTTCTGCGCCTCCTCCGTGTCGGCGACGTTGATCACCCTCGAATCGAGAATGCTCGTCCCCGCGCCGCTGCCGCGGTCGAGCGGCCATGGATTGAGGAATCCTCCGTGGCGCACGATGCCGTCGCTGGCGAAGGCGACGGACTCGATCATGCTGCCCTTCGGCATGGCAAGGGCGACGGCACGGCCGCTGAACAGGCGCTGGCAGCTGTGCACGATGGCCTCGAATACCGGCTTCGTATCGGTGACCGAGCCGCTGATCACGCGCAGGATTTCGGCAGTCGCGGTCTGCCGCTCGAGCGCCTCGTGCGTCTCGTTGAACAGTCTCGTATTCTCGATGCCGATCAGCGCCTGGTCGCGGAAGGATTCGGCCAGCGCAATCTCATTGCCATCGAACCCTCCGGGCTTGTTGCGAAAGAGCATCAGGGCCCCGATCGCTTCGCGGTCGCGCAGCAGCGGCACGGCGAGCGACGAGCGGACGCCCAGCTGACGGCGAACCATGACTTGCCGCTCCGGCAGCTCGATCGCGTCCCAATCCGGAATGTGGACCGTGCGCTTCCAGACGATCGCCTGCGACGGGAAATTGCTCGAGGCGTCGATGAGAACCGGCTCCGTGTACAGCGCGTTCGCGCTTCCTTCCCGCGTCGCGTGCGCGCTCGGCACATACGAATTGCCGTCCACGCGGACGAACGAGGCGAAATCGCAGTCGAGCAGGCTCACCGCGGTCGTCACGATTGCATCGAACACGGGCTGCGTGTCGGTCGGTGACTCACTGATGACACGCAGGATGTCGGCCGTGGCCGTCTGGTGTCCGAGGGCGCGCTGCGTCTCGTCGAAGAGGCGCGCGTTGTGCAGCGCGATCGTGGCCTGGCGCGACAATCCGGACAGGAGCTCGAGCTCGCGCCCGTCGAACGGGTCGCCGCCCGTGCGCCAGACGGCCATCGCTCCTTCGATCGCGCCCTCCGCCCCAAGCGGCACGACCATCAGGCGCTCGTCGCTTGCTTCCACGGTCCCCGGAATCTGCACCCCGCGCGAATCGGACGCCGTGTCGTTGATGTACTCGGCCTTACCGCTGACGAGAAGGCTTCCGATGATGCCCTCGCCGCCCGTTACCGCGGTTTCACGAATCGCTTCGGCGGCTTCGCCCACCGCGACGATGGCGCGATAGGTCGTGGTGCCCGGCTCCGGGAGGAAGATCGCGCTGTCGCTTGCCCGCAGCAGGTCCCTGGCGTGCCCGGCGATGCGGTCCATGACCGTCGATAGGTCGAGCGACGACGAAAGGTCGCGACCCACTTCGAGGAGCGCAGCGGTCTCCCGAGTACGTCGCTGCGTCTCGTCGAACAGGCGCGCGTTTTCGAGCGCGACCCCCATGCTGGCCGCGACGGTCGAGAGCAGGCGCACGTCGGCGTCGCCGAAAGCGCCGTCGCGCTCATGATCCTCGAGCGCGATGAATCCGAGGAACCGCTCGCCGGCGAAAATGGGAGTCGTTACCCCAGACCGACTCATTGCGCTCCCTTCGGCGACGAACAGCTCCAAGGCCCTGTATTCGTTGCGGTCGCGCCAGACCACGGACTGGCGCGACGCAAGGGTCTGGAAGTAGCGCTTGCCCGCTGCGACGACCGCGAGCTGCGCCGGCGCGAGCTGCAGCCGCTTGCCGAGCTCGACCGCGTAGAGGAAGTGCATCAGCCCGGCCGGCTCGTCCAGCCACGCTATGCCGAGATTGGCGAAGCTGAAGAGCTCGCGCAGCTTGTCGCCGACGAGGTCGACGATGGCCTTGAAGTCGAGCTCCGCTGCCATTCCGTGCTGAATGCTGTTGATCACTGCGAGCTCGGCGGCGCGCTGCTCGGTTTCCTTGAGAAGGCGTTGCGTTTCGGAAAAGAGCCGCGCGTTCTCGATTGCGACCCCCATGCCGCTCGCCACGGTGCGCAGGAGTCGCACTTCCGCCTCCCCGTAGGCGTTCTCGCGCTGATAGTTCTCCAGCACGATCGTGCCGAGCACGCGATCGCTCGCGACGATGGGCACGAACATGCTCGACTTCGACGGGTCGGTTCCCGCGAACACGGCTATTCCGAGCGCAAAGGCCTCGGCGCGGCTGTTGATCACGAGCGGCTCGCGGCGCATCATCGAGCGCGCGACCACGCTGTCGGGATTGATCGGCGTCGACGGCACCGTGATGCGAACGCCGTGCTCGTACTCGTAAAGATAGTGGATGAGCCCTGCCGGCTCGTCGCGCCAGCGAATGCCGATGTCGCCGTTATCGAACACTTCGCGCAGCTTGTCGCCGACCAGGTCGACGATCGCCTGAAAGTCGAGGCTCGCCGACATCCCCTGCTGGATGCTGTTGATCACGGCGAGTTCGGCGTTGCGCTGCTCGGTCTCCTTGAGCAGTCGTTGCGACTCGGAGTAGAGCCGCGCGTTCTCGAGCGCGACGCCCATGCCGGCCGCCACGGTACGCAACAGCCGGACTTCCGCGTCGCCGAAGGCGTGCTCGCGCTCGTAGTTCTCGAGAACGATGCTGCCCAGCACGCGATCGCTGCCGACGATGGGAACGAAGACGCCCGACTTGGAAGGGTCGGTGCCGGGAATCGTCCCCACGCCGAGCGCATCCGACTCGGCCCGCGTGTTTAGCACGACCGTTTCGCGCCGGTATAGGCGGCTCGAAACGGGGCCGTCTCGGCGCAACGGCGCGGGCGGCAGGTTGAGCCGCTTGCCGTGCTCGAACTCGTAGAGGTGATGCACGAGCTCCGCCTTCTCGTCGACCCAGCGGATGCCGATGTCGCCTGTCGTGAAGACCTCGCGCAGCTTGTCGCCGACCAGGTCCACGATGGCTTGAAAATCCAGGCTTGCCGACATCCCTTGCTGGATGCTGTTGATGATCGCGAGCTCGTTCGCGCGCTGCGTGATCTCGGCTGTGCGCTCCTCGACCTTTTGTTCCAGCGACTGCGACCAGCGCGCGTTGTCGATGGCGACTGCCCCCTGACTCGCCAGCATCGCAAGCAGGTCGCGGTCGGACTCGTGGAAGCGTCCGAACACGCCGTCGATGTCGGCATAGAGCAGGCCGATCAGCTCGTTGCGGGCGACGAGCGGCGCCACGATGCGCGAGCGCTGCGCGAGCTCGCTTCCGCGATCCGGCGAGTCCGAGAGGGACGCCATGCGCGAGCGCCGCACGTCCGCGAGGGAAGGCTCGACTTCGCGCCACAGCGTCGTGGCATCTCACCGCTCGGCACCATGAAACCCGCGAGGCTCGCAACATTCGAGGACTCGAGGATGAGCAGCACGCGCTGCGCACCGGAGATCTCGGTCGCCTCGTCGATGAGGAACTCCGTGAGCTCGGCGGTGCTGCGAATCTCGTTGAGCCGCAGCCCTGCCTCGGCGAGGCGCTCGAACGGCTCGCGCAGGTTGCCGCGCACTGCAAGGTGCAGAGGCTTCGCGCCGCGGCATGCTTTCTGGCGAGCCACTCCTTCGTGTACGCCGGGACGATCTTGCTTCCGTTCGGGTTCTTCGAGAGGTAGTTGCGAAGGAGGCCTTCGTCCGTGATCTTGCGGACCCGCTTGCTGACGTAAGCGTAGGCCGTCGCAAGAGCACGGCGCGCCGCGGCGTCGCGGCGGTTCTCGCGCAGCGCGCAGTAGTGCTCCCACAGCATCCATGGGAAGTCGATTCCCTCGATTTCTTCTTCGCCTTGCTCGCGGTGGATCGCAATGGCCTTGGACGAGGCCGCCAGCGCTTCGGCCGCCAACCCGAGGTTGCGGCGCGCTTCGCACAGGGCCGTCGGCACCGCAGGCGAAGCGCGACGTGATCGGAGCCGTCGGTCATCCGCTCGGCCTCCTCGAGATGCGGGATCGCGTCGCTCCATCGCTGCTCCAGACTGGCGAGGATGCCGCGCCCGATGCGCTGCTGGATCGGCGCGATCGTCGTCCCGGCCGCCTCCCAGAGTCGCATCGCATTTTCGAAATGCTCGCGCGCCTTGGGCACGTCGTCGGCAACGCGGGCGGCTGAGCCGAGCATGTATTGCGTTGTCGCGAGGCCGCCCTTTGCTCCGGACGCATGTAGAGGTCGCTAGCCTGCGCGAGCAGCCGCCTCGCGCGAGGAAGGAGGCCGAGCACGAAGTAGACCAGCCCCAGGTTGTGGATGACCATGCCCTGGCGGTCGAGGTAGCCCGCCCGTTCGAAGGCCGCAAGCGCCTGGCTCAACGTGCTCTTGCGTTTCGCGATGTCCGTCTCGTGGAACGTGAGCATGTTGAGCGCGTTGCCCGCGCCGTACGTGTCCCCGCAGCGCCGTGCGACGGCGAGCGCCTCGCGCGCCGCGCGATCCGCCTCCGCGCCGCGGCCCTGGTGGCTGCGCGTCGCGGAGACGCCCCACATTGCGCGTCCGTATTGCTGCGTCATGCCCAGCGACTTGAAGATGCGGGCCGCGGCGACGCACGAACGCGCGCCGCGCTCCAGATCGCGCATCCGGAACTGCGCTTCGCCCAGTGTGAAAAGCACCGCGGCCTCGAGTGCCGGATCCTTTGCGCGCCGGGCAGCGGCAAGCGCGTCGTCCGCAGTCTTCACCGCATCCCTGGCACGTCCGCTGCGAATCTCGATGATGGCGATCCGCGTCAGCGCGCGCGAGAGCAGGACGGGACGACGACTGCTGCGCGCGAGCGCGAGCATCGCCTGCGAATCCTCTTCCGCAGCGGTCATGTTGCCGAGGGCGCCCCAGCTTTCGGCGCGCAGGTCGAGGAGCTCGATACGATCGCCGATGCTCGCACCCTCCATGGCCCGGGAAGCCGCGTCAACCGCCTCCTGGTGACGGCCTGACGACGCGAGCGATGCGACGCCTGCGGCGGAATCGCCGGCGCTTGCCGCACGCTCACTGCGGTCGACGGAGGACCGTGGGCGTCTCATGTGGTTATGGGTGGACAATGGCGGAGGGCGTGCATCAAGTCTACAGCGCCGCGGCGCGCGAACGAACCCCCGTATCCACGGTGCGATAATGAATCCGCACATGAATGCGCCGACCGCCCCTGCTTGCCATCGACGGCCTCACCGTCGAATTCCGGACGGCCGATCGGCACGTAACGGCGGTACGCGACCTGTCGCTCACAATCGGCCACGGCGAGACCGTCGCGGTGGTCGGCGAGTCGGGGTCGGGCAAGTCGGTGACCGCACTGTCGGTCATGCGTCTGGTCGAGCACGGCGGCGGCCGGATCACGGCGGGGTCGATCCGATTCGAAGGACCCGAGCGCGGCGTCGTGGACCTCGTCACCGCGAGTGGGCGAACGATGCGACAGATACGCGGCGGCGAGATCGCGATGATCTTCCAGGAGCCGATGACGTCGCTCAACCCGGTGTTTCCCGTGCACTCGACGTGGCGCCGCGCATCCGAAACTCAAGCGGACATGGCGCGGGGCTCTCGAAGAAGCGGCCGGGAACGACGAGCGTGCCGTAGCGCTTCAGCAGATGCGCGGCGAGAGCAGGTCGCCGTCCAGGCGACCCGGCAGGCGCGGGAAAACAGACGTTGCCGGCCTCCGGCACGTACCCCCGCAAGCGCCGCTCCTGCGCGAAGAAACGCGCGCAGCGTCGCGAGGTTGGGGGCGCAGGATGGCTCGGGCGCGGCGGCCGATGGAACGCCAGGCGGCGGAAGGCCGCCAGAGCGAGCCGTTCGCCGGGCGCGACGCCGTTCACACCCAGCGCATCGTGAATCCTGGCGGCTCTCCGCACGACGGCTCGCGGTCCCAGCAGCCAGCCCGCTCGCAGGCCGTCGAGGCCATAGGCCTTGGTCAGGCTGTTCGTCGGCCACGACATTGGGTCCCGCGTGGACGGAGGACTCGGTCGCGCGCGTTGAAGAGCACACTCCAGATAGACCTCGTCGACGAGCAGGAAGGCGCCGGCCTTCCGTAGCACGGCGGCCATGGCGCTCTGCACCGCAAGCGGGATGCGCGCGCCGGACGGGTTGTGCAGGTTCGTGACGATGGCAAGACGCGTCCGCGGCGTGACGAGACGCGCGAGCCTCTCGACGCGAGCCGCATACCCCTCGTCGAGCGCCGTCGAGCCTGCGCACGCGGCAGCCCAGCGCCCCCCACCGCGGATCGGCCAGCAGCGACTCGTACGTCGGCCGCTCCACGATGACCTCGGTCTTCCGGCGGCGAGTCGGTCAGCAGCGCCGCGCAGGCCAGCCAGTTCGCGAGGCTCGTTCCTCCCGAGACGCTGAACACCTGCGCGCGTCCCACGCGATAGCGCCTCGCGAGGGCCTCGAGCAGCGGCGGGTAGCCGTAGCCCGCCGAGGACTGCGTGACCAGGTCCTTCGGCAGCCGGCCCAGCAGCGCGGGCGGGCACGGGTCCACGCCGCTGCGGGCCAGGTTCACCGCCGCCCGCGGCTGCGCCTTGGCCCAGCTCATGTAATGAAGCGAAGGGAAGCTGACGCTCATCGGGCCCGCGCGCGGACATCAGCAAATAGGCCGCCGCTCCGGCGAGCAGGTATTCCCGACCCGATCAGGGACTGGGTGGTGTACGCGAAGAAGCTGTTCAAGACGATCCCCGACGCCGCCAGCACGAAGAAATGGTCGTGAACGGATGGCCCGGCATCGCCTCGGATTTCCGGGCCCGACCGGCTGCCGGCGGCGGAGCACGAAGAGCGCCCGCGACGGCCAGACCGAAGAACAGCCAATCGGCGAAGACGACGTAGCTCAGGAGCTGATCGTACGTGTTCGTGGCGATGCAGGCCGATCCAGACCAGCGCCTGGAGCCACAGCGCGACGAGCGGGCGTTCTGAAGCGCGGATGGAGGGCGCCCGCGCGCTGGAAGAGGACGCCGTCCGCTGCCATCGCGTAGTAGAGGCGCGGACCCGTCAGGATGATGACCGACAGAAACCCGAGGCACGAGACGAGGATCAGCGCGCTGACCAGACGCGCGCCGGCCGATCCGGCCGCCACCAACGCCACGTCCGCGGCCAGGGCGGTCGAGGCGGCGACCTGCGCCGGCGTCAGGACGAGAAGGAGGCCACGTTCAGTCCGTGGTACAGCAGTCACCACCATTCCGACGCCGAGGACGTTCGCGAGGGCGAGGTTGCGCGCGGGATCGCGAATCTCTCCTGCGATGGCCCCGCAATTCTGCCAGCCGCCGTAGGCGAACATGATGGAAACCAGCGCCGTCGGCAGGAGGGCAGCAGGAGCGGACGCGGGGACGGGGAGGAGGCTCGAGGCCGAAGACGCTGGCCGAGGGGCGCGGTCCGTCGCAGCAGCGCGAGCAGCATCAGCCCTGCGATGCCGAGCACCTTCGTCTCCATCAGCGTGTTGTTGCCCACTTTCCGGCGCGGACGCCCGGCACGTGAAGACCGTGAGAACGAGGATCGCCGCCGCGGCCATGGACCGATCCCCGCCGGGCCGAGCATTGGATCGATCGCGCGCTCGAGATAGCCGCCGAAGACGATGGCGACCGCGCCGATTCCGCCGCCATTCACGATGAAGAGCAGCGCGATGCCGTACAGAAAACCGACGGCCGGAAGGGTAGGTGCGCGCCAGATACGTGTACTGCCCGCCAACATAGGCATGCCGCGAGCCCAGCTCCGCGTACGCGAGGCCCCCGAGCATGGCGATGAGGCCCCCGACCGCCACGAGAGGAGGATCAAGGAAGGGAGTCGCCCCGATCCGCGCGACGTTCGACGGATTCGCGAAGATACCGACGCCGATGATGGCCGCCTGCCACCACGACCGTGGCGTCGAGAAGGCCCGAGCTCGCGCCGGAACCCGGCATCGGGAAGAGTGGCCATGCTCGGCGATCCTTGGACAGCTTAGGGCCAGGCTTCAGCCGGCCTAGAAACCCGTCACGGAGCGGGCTTCGCCGCGCCCGTCAAACGTCCCAGCGCTCCCCTTGCCGCGCGGTTCTCGGGTCGATCTCGAGAGCCCGCTGGAGCTCGGCCCGGCCGCCCTCGACGTCGCCGCTCTCGGCCAGCATGCTGCCGAGCATCGCCGCGACATCTGCCGACCGGGGGAAGAGTGAAGCGTTCTTCCGCAGCAGCGCGATGGCGTCCGGCAGACGCTTCTCGTCGCGCAGCCGGCGCGCGGCGGTGTTCAGCGCTTGTTCGCGAAGTCTGGACCGCCCGGCATCCCCGGCCTCTACGTGCAGGCCGTTGTATTCGGCGAGGGCCGCGTCCGGTCCGCTGGCGAGCGCCTTCTCCGCGAGGATCTCGCCCAGGGGACGCGGCGGCACGGCGAGGCCGCGGTGGCACGTTTCGCAACCGACCTCCGCGCGCGTGTGGTCCGTCTTCGTCAGCCCGGCGAGCCCCTCGTTGATCGTGCGGACCAAGCGCATCATCTCGCGCGCGTTCTTCTTCGCGTCCTTGTCGTCATTGGCCCAGTCCATCGTTTCCATGCTCTCGCCCATGTGGCAGTGGTCGCATCCGACGCCGAGGCTGCGCGCAAAACCCTGCATGATGTCGCCGAGCTCCTGCCGCGAAATATCCTTCGGCAGGATCTGCAGGTTCCGCTCCTGCGCGGGCGGTGTACCGGGCGCCCCGGCCGCACCGGGCGCTCCCGGCCGCCGCGGCCCGCCAGCAGCCGGAGCGCCGCCCTGCGCACCGAGCGCCACGGCCGTCGCCGCGACGCACCCCACCGCGGCCGCGAGCCACAGCACCTCCGCCAAGCGACCTACTCCGCGCACGCAGCCTCCTCGCAGTGACGACCGCCACGCGGCGGCATCGATCAGTTCAGTTGTGTGGCGGGATTATACCTACGGACTCCTCTGGGCGCTGGGCGCTGGGACGGTGGGCGGTGGGCGGTGGGCGGTGGGCGGTGGGCGGTGGGCGGTGGGCGGTGGGCGGTGGGCGGTGGGCGGTGGGCGGTGGGCGGTGGGCGGTGGGCGGTGGGCGGTGGGCGGTGGCGGTGGGCGGTGGGCGTAGGCGGTTAACCGTCAACGGTCAGCCCCTCCCTCGAAACAACCCGCAGAATGCGTTCTGCATTTGAACTACTCACCCGCGGCAGCTCCGCCTCGATCTCCGCCCGATGCGGCTCTTCCCAGGGCGGCAGCTTCAAGGCGGTGCCGAGCTGCGCGACGTCTTCATCGATCGTGAAGCCGGGACCGCGCGTCGCGACCTCGAACAGCACGCCGCCTGGCTCCCTGAAAGTAGATTGACGTGAAGTAGCAGCGATCGCGCACCTCGGTGACGTGACAGCCGTATCGAATGCAGCTCGCCGCGCAGACGGAGTTGCTCGTCGGCGGGCTCGATCGCCATGGCGACGTGGTGCACGGTGCCCAGGCCATTGATTGCCGCCGGCTTGTTCGGGTCGATGACGATGTCGATCGTCTTGCCTGGACCGCCGCTGCCGACCTCGACCCGGATCCGGCTGGGCCCCTCGGCCGACACCCGGTAGCCGAGCACGCTTGGTCATGAGCTCGAGCGTCGGACCGGGCGCGGCGACGATCATCGTCACGCTGTGCAGCCCGCGGATGGCCGAGTCCCGGTCGAGATCGCCCGACAGCCAGGGGGTTCGCACGTCGTGCGCGCAGCGGCGATCAGCTCGAACTTCGAGCCCCGACGCGTCCGAGCACACGATCGCCGCATCCCCGAATCGTTCTTCGATGTCGTTTGCGGCAATGCCCTGTTTCGCGAGGCGGGTCCGCCACACATTCAGCGACCCGGCCGGCACCGAGAAGGCCGTGGCGACGACCTGGCCGATCCCTTTCCGACCGACCGGTACGCCGCGATCCTGGTACGGGAACGTTGTCCAGATGGTGCCCGGCGCGCCACGTTCGTCGCCGTAGTAGAAGTGGTAGACGTGGTGGTTGTCGAAGTTGACGGTCTTTTTGACCAGCCGGAGGCCGAGCAGGCCGACGCAGAAGTCGAGATCGTCCTGCGCGGCGTCGACAGTCGCGGTGACGTGGTGCAGGCCGAGAGATCGGGTGCTCCATGGGTCGAATATTCTACCGAAGCGACCGGACCGAAGGAATGCCTCCGCGACGGCGCGTCATGGTGGTGACAAGGCCGGCCGCCGGACACGGCGGGGTATAAGGACTACACTCTCCCCACCTATGTGGAGAAAGCCCGCGTTCTGGGTTGCTGTGCGCTCGCGTCGGTGCTGGCGATCGTAATCGTCAGTCAGCATTTCTCGCGTGCCTTCCCGCTCGTGTCCATCGACCTCCGCATGGACCGCGGCGAGGCGCTGCAGCGCGCCCGCGCCCTGGCTGCTGAACACCGTCTGGGACCGCCGGACTTCCGCCAGGCTGCGACCTTCGGCGGCGACGACGAGGTGCAGACCTATGTGGAGCTGGAGGCCGGCGGCAAGGACGCCTTCGCGAGGTTGATCCGCGATGGCCGCTACGCCCCGTACAGCTGGCGCGTGCGGCATTTCCGCGAGCACGATCCGAACGAAACGTGGATCCGCTTCACGCCGGCGGGCGTGCCCTACGGCTTCGTCGAGCGGCTGCCCGAAATGGCGCCGGGGCCGCGCCTCACCCCCGCCGACGCGCGCGGCCTCGCGGAGCGCGGCGCTGCCGCATGGCACGTTGCCCTCTCCGAGTACGCCCTCGTCGAGCAGGCGCTCGAAGAGAAGCCCGGCCACCGCGTGGATCACACCCTCGTCTACGAGCGGCCAGACCGGATCGGTGAGGGCCGCTATCGGGTGCGACTCGTCGTCGCGGGCGACCGCCTCGTCGAGGTCACGCCGTTTGTCCGCGTGCCCGAGGCATTCGGCAGGCGGTATCAGCAGATGCGATCGGCGAACGAGGCAATCGGCTTCGGCTCGGGCATCGTGACGCTCCTTGTGTACGGCCTCGGCGGCATCGTGTTCGGCCTGTTCGTCTTGTTGCGTCAGCGGTGGGTCCTCTGGCGTCCAGCTCTGACCTGGGGCGTTGTCGTCGCGGGTCTCCAGGTGCTCGCAACGCTCAACGAGTGGCCCCTGGCGTGGCTGCAGTACGACACGGCGCTGTCGACGACCACCTTCCTGGTGCAGCAGGCGACCTCGGTGACTGCCGCGGCGGTCGCGATGACGGTGACCTTCACGCTGTCGTTCATGGCGGCCGAAAGCCTCTCACGACGGGCTTTTCCACGTCATCCGCAGCTGTGGCGGGTGTGGTCGCCGGAGGCCGGGGCATCGCGCGCCGTGCTCGGGCGCACCGCCGGGGCGTACCTGCTGGTCGCGATCTTCTTCGCGTACGAAGTGGCGCTCTACCTCGTCGCGTCGCGCTGGCTTGGATGGTGGACGCCGTCAGACGCCCTGGTGCATCCAGACGTGCTTGCGACCTACATGCCCTGGTTGTCGGCGATTGCGCCGTCCGTGCAGGCGGGGTTCTGGGAAGAGTGCCTCTTTCGGGCGGTGCCGCTGGCGGGCGCGGCGCTCATCGGCGATCGGTTCGGGCGCCGGCGCACGTGCATCGCCATTGCCATGATCGTGCAGGCGATCGTGTTCGGCGCAGGTCACGCGCCCTATCCCAATCAGCCGGCCTACGCGCGGCCGGTGGAGCTGATCCTCCCATCGCTGGTGTTCGGTGCGGTGTACCTGCGCTTCGGCCTGCTGCCCGGAATCGTGCTGCACGTAGTGTTCGACACGGTCTGGTTCGCGCTTCCGTTGTTCGTCTCGCGCACGCCGGGGATTGTCATCGACCGCACGCTCGTCGTGGTGCTGGCGCTCGTGCCGTTGTGGATCGTGCTCTGGAGGCGCTGGCAGGCCGGGACCTGGACGGAGCTCGTTCCGGGTCTGTTGAACGGCGGGTGGCGCCCCGCGCGGGCACCGAGACCTCGCCCGCCGCGACGGCGGTGCGCCCGCCGGCAGGCCGCCGCCCCGGTTGGCCCGCCTGCTGATCGGGGCCGGCGTCGCCGGGCTGGCCGTGTGGGCCGGGTGGTCGCGCGACAGGCCCACGAGGTGCCGCCGCTCGCACGTCTCACGCGCGACGCGATCGCGGCGGCACGCGTCGCGGTGCGGGCTCGCGGCGTGGTCCTCGATTCCAGCTGGCGCATCCTGCCGACCGTGGATGCCGATCCCGGGCGAAGCCCACGTGTTCGTGAAGAGCACGGCTGGTCCGGCGGCGTATCGGGCGTTGCTCGGCACGTACCTTCCCGTCCCGCGCTGGCGCGTTCGCATCGCACGGTTCGAGGGCGATCTCGCCGCGCGCGCGGAAGAGTGGGTCGTGGTGGTCGGTTCGGACGGCCGTGTGGAGCGCGTGCGTCACACGCTGCCCGAGGCCGCGGCCGGCGCGGCGCTGACAGAGGACGAGGCCCGCAGGCTGGCGCGGGAGACCGTGCAGGCGCGCTTCGCCCTCGAACCGGCGCAGCTGCGCGAGGTGTCGGTGGCGCCATCGAAGCTGCCGGCGCGCACCGACTGGCTCGTGACGTTCGAGGATCGATCCCGTCCCGCACCGCCGCAGGGGGAGCTGCGCGTCGCCGTCGCCATCGCCGGCGGAGAGGTCAGCGACACGTGGCGGTTCGTGTACGTGCCCGAGCAGTGGGAGCGCGACCTCCGCGATCGGCGCACGATTGCGGGCGTCGTGAACGCCGCTGCGATCGCGTTGCTCGGCGGGCTGTTGCTCGGGTTCGCGACGACGACGCTCATCGCGTGGAGCCGCGGACACGCGCCAGGAGGCCGCCCCGTGCACCTGTTCCTGCTGCTGGCCGGGGTGCGCGCGCTCGACCTCGCGAACGGCTGGCCGGCGCGGCTGGCCGGCTTTTCGACCGCGCAGCCGCTCCCGCTGCAGGCCGTCCAGCTCGCAGTCGCGCTGCTTGTGGGCGCCACGCTCATGCCTGCCGTCGTCGCGCTCGCTGCAGGGGGCGTGCGGTGGTCCGCATCGGGGTATTCCTGCGCGGGCGATCGCGCGCATCGGGCTGGGTGTCGGCGGCGTCGGCGTCTGGCGTCCTGGCGCTCGCGACGCTCGTGCGCGCCGGCGGCGAGCCGCTGTGGCCATCGTTCGCAGGCGCGCAGACGATGGTGCCCGTGGCGGCGGTGCCGCTGGCGGCGATCTTCTCGTTCGGCGTGCGGACGATCGTGCTGGCGCTGGTGTTCTCGGTGGCGGACCACGTCTCGCATGCGCTGGTCGACGCACCGGGGCGGACCGCCGGGCTGCTGGTCGCGACCGGACTGCTGGTCGGCGTCGGCGCGCCGGGCCGGATCTGCTGCGCTGGGCTGCGGCCGGAGTGTGCGTCGGCCTGCTCCTGCTCGCCGCCTACGTGCTGGTGTTCCGCTGGGATCTGGCCCCGTTGCCAGTGAGCGTTGCAGTGGTCGTCGCCTCGGCGCCGTTGCAGAGGCGCTCGCACGGCCGTACCCGGGTGCCCTGGCCGCTGGTCTGCTGGCTGCCGCCGGCCGGTGATCGCGCTGCGTCAGATGCTGGTCCGCGTCCCTTTCATGGCCCGGCCCCATCCGAAGGTGGCGTCCGACCTGGAACGGTCGAACCTGCCCACCGGCCCTACGCGCGTCATCAGCGTCATCTCGGCGGTCTGTCTCCTGCCGCTGGTCGTTGATGTGGCGGAGCCGACGGGGGCAGACGTCCTCCACGCAGATCACGATCGGCGCCGCCGGCAGGCGCGTGGGGCGCGTCGGCGGTCGTCGTGCTTGCCCTGGTCGCGCTGGCGCCCCGCTGCCGTCGGCGCGGCCGATCGCCGCGCGAGCTACGCTGGGCCGGCGATCCTGAAGGAGGCGCGCCGTTCGTCGAAGCCGATCCCAATCGTCCCGACACGCTCGTCGGCTTCGACGTCGAGATCGCCGCGCTCATCGCCCGCGGCCTCGGGCGCACGCCGCGGTTCGTGTTCGTCGGGTTCGCCTCGCTCGACCAGTCGATTGCCCGGGGGGACGCGGACATCGGTCTGAGCGGCATCGAGGACACGCCGGCTCGCCGTGCCGCGATGGCCCCGACCGTCCCCTACTTCGCCTTCCGCGAGGTGCTGAGCGTCCGCACCGCCGACGCCCCGCGCTTCCGGACCCTTGCCGATCTCGCCGGCCGGCGCGTGGGCACCCTCGTGGGAACCATCGCGTACGACATCCTCCTCGCCGCTGCGCGCGAGCACGGCATCCAGCCCGTCTCGTACGAGGACGACGTGCACCCGTATTCCGACCTGGTGCTGGGCCGGCTCGACGCGGTGCTGCTCGACAACGTCCTCGCAGACCGACGGCGCGGCGCCGTGCCGGGATTCACCATCGCGACCGACCCGGTCGCCACCGGGCACTACGTCGGCTTGCTCGCGCCCGGCCGCGCGGCGCTTCGCGACGCCATCAACGACATCCTGCGCCAGGCGATGCGCGACGGCACGCTCGAGGACATCTTCCGGCGATGGGACGTCTGGAACGACGATCAGCCCGCGCTCTTCGCGCGCGTGCTGGCCGGCACGCCGGTGGAGCCAGTGAGCGGAACATCGCTGCTGCGCCTCAGGCGTCCGACGTCGCCCTGGGAGGCCACGCGCCGCTATCTTCCATCGCTCCTGCGTGCGGCCGGTGTCACGATCGTGCTGTCGTGTCGCGGCCATGGCACTGGCAGTGGCGCTCGGCATCGGCATCGCCAGCGGGCGCGTGTACGGCGGACGGCTCGTACGCATGGCGCTGATCGGATACGTCGAGCTGATGCGCGGCACGCCGCTCCTGCTGCAGCTCTTCGTGCTGTATTACGGACTGGCCGAGGCCGTACGACTGCCGGCGTTCCTCGCCGCGCTGCTCGGGCTCGCGCTCAACTACGCCGCGTACGAGAGCGAGATCTATCGCGGCGCGCTCGAAGCGGTGCCCACCGGGCAGCTCGAGGCCGCGCGCACGCTCGGCCTTCGCGAGTCGCAGGTGCTGCGGCTCGTGCGGGGGCCGCAGGCGTTCCGCCTGGCGCTCGCGCCGATGACCAACGACTTCGTCGCGCTGCTCAAGGATTCGTCCCTCGTGTCGGTCCTCACCGTCGTCGAGCTGACGAAGCAGACGCAGATCTTCGCCACGAACCTCGGCAGCTGGGTGGTGCCCGGCGCGCTTTGCGCGGCGATCTACCTGGTGATGTCGATGCCGCTGGCCGCGTTCGCGCGGCGCCTCGAACGCCAGTGGAAGGTCCCCACGCGATGAGCGCGGTGTTGCGCGTGCGGGACGTGTGCCTGCAGCGGGGCGAGCGAGTGGTGCTGGCCGGCGTCACCTTCGAGGTGCGCCGCGGCGGGCTCGTCGCCCTGATGGGGCCGTCGGGCTCGGGAAAGACGACGAATCCTCCGCGCCATCGCGGGGCTGGAACGGATCGACGGCGGCACGATCGACGTTGGCGACGTGACGCTCACGCGCGCCGCCCCTTCGCGAGCCATGCTCCACGCCCTGCATCGCAGGGTCGGCCTCGTGTTCCAGTTCCACCATCTGTTCGAGCATCTCACGGTGGCCACCAATGTGTGGCTGGCTCCGGTGCACGCGTACGGTGTGCGCCAGGCCGACGCGGAGCGCCGGGCGCGCGAGCTGCTCGCCCTGCTCGAGGTCGATCATCGCGCGAACGCGATGCCCCGCGAGCTGTCTGGCGGTGAAGCGCAGCGCGTGGCGATTGCCCGCGCTCTGGCGGTGGATCCGCCGCTGCTGATGCTCGACGAGCCCACCGCCTCGCTCGATCCCGCGCGCCGCGCCGGCCTCGGCGCGCTGCTGCGGCGGCTGGCCGGCGACGACCGCACCGTCCTCATCTCGACGCACGACGAGAGCTTCGCGAGCGAGTGGATACCTCGATGCTGCGAATCGAGGACGGCGCGATCGCCTGATGGATGTTTCAGAAGATGAGCGACGGTGTGTTTGCGGGCCCGCCTGTTCGGCAAACACGCATGAATCGATTGAGCGCCCGACAAGTGGCTGTTAGCATCCGCACCACCATGTTGACCGTCTTCACGCCGGACAGTGGCCCGACTGATCGCCGCCTTCGTGTGTTCCGCGGCCGTAGCGGTCCTCGCCGGGCAGACGTCACCGCAGCTGCCTTCTGCCCCGC
>CAVPRK010000012.1:0-104844 GCA_963707815.1 uncultured beta proteobacterium | reverse complement strand
CTGCTGTCGTTTGGCGGGCTGACCTCGATCAACCATCCGCGCCTGCATGAGACGATGATCTCCGGTCCGATCGGCGGCATTCTCGGCGCCGCCTATGTCGGCAAGCTGATCGGCAACGACTCGCTCATCTGCTCGGACATGGGCGGCACCTCGTTCGACATGGGCGTCATTACGCGCGGCCAGACGCGGATCGAGAACGAGCCGCTCATGGACCGCTTCAAGCTCAACGTGCCGACGCTGCATCTCGACACGATCGGCGCCGGCGCCGGCATGATCCTGAAAGTCGACCCGCTGACAAGGAAAGTCAGCCTCGGCCCCGAAAGCGCGGGCGCCGACCCCGGTCCGATCTGCTTCGACCGCGGTGGCACCGAGCCGACAATCGCCGATTGCGACGCCATACTGGGACGCTTGAACCCGCACTACTTCCTGGGTGGCAAGGTCGTGCTGCAGGTCGAGAAGGCCCGCCGCGCGTTCCAGGAAAAATGCTCCGACTTGCTTGGCGTCGGCGTCGAGGAAGCGGCCGAAGGCATGATCGAGATGCTGGAAGCCGACGCCAACAACGCACTGCGCCGCGTCATCTCCGGTCAGGGCATTCATCCTTCGGAATTCACGCTGCTGTCTTATGGCGGCTCCGGGCCGCTCGCACCTTGCCGGCTGCGCCAGGGGCATCGGCTTTAAGGACATCATCACCTTCCAGTTCGCGGCGGCGTTTTCGGCCTTCGGCTGCACCACCGCCGACTTCATGCGTCGCCATTCGGTGTCGACACAGATCGATATCTCCGCCAAGGCGAACGATGCCGCGCTGGCTGAGTTCGGGGAGAAAGTCACCCGCGTCTGGGACGATCTGACCAAGGCCGCCGTCGACGAGATGATCGAGGACGGCCACGCCCGCGACAAGATCAGGACGGTGCCGTTCCTGATGATGCGCTACACGGGGCAGCTCGAGGATGTCGAAGTGCTGGCTCCGCTCTCGGCGGTGCGCTCGGCCGAGGACATGCGCACCGTCATCGACGAGTTCGAGGCCGTCTATGCCAAGGTCAACCATCGCGTCTCGCGCTACGGCGAGGCCGGCTTCTCGATCACCGAGCTCGGCCTGATCGCCACTGCCGACAAGGTCAAGCCGGTGCTGGTGAAGCGGCCGCTCGGCAAGTCGGACCCGGCGGCAGCGCACAAGGGCGTGCGCGAGGCCTATATCGGCGGACGCTGGCACAAAGCCAATCTCTATGAGATGGACCTTTTGCAGCCTGGCCACGAGGTTATCGGTCCGGCCATCGTGGAACACCCCGCGACCACGCTTGTCGTCCATCCGGACGATCGCGTCTTCGTCGACGAGTGGACGCTGCTCCACTATTCCCATGCTTGAGAGGGCGTCAGCCATGTTGGACAAACCTGCCTCGGCGCTGCGCCTGCGCGAACGGCTGCTCGAGTCCGAGCGATTGATGGAAGCGACCGGATGCTATGACGGGATCACCGAGCTCTCGCTGCGCAACGAAGATCCGCTGAAATTCGAAACGCTGCACACCAAGCTGCGCGCCTATTGCGTGTCGGCGCGCGAGATGGCCCGCCGTATCTCAGCGTCGCCTGGCGTACGCGAGGTCGGCGAGATGGTGGTGGCGATCTACACGCCCGAGGGGGACGCCATTGCGCTTTCAAACGGCATCATGGTGCACGTCCATACGATGAGCCGCTTCATCAAATGGATGATCAGGAACGGCTACGAGGAAAACCCGTGCATCCGCGAGGGCGACATCTTCGCCAACAACGACGCCTTCATCGGCACCGTGCAGGTGCCCGACGTCATGGATGTCGTGCCGATCTTCCACGACGGCACGCTGGTCGGTTGGGCGGGCGCGGTCTGCCATGAGCTCGAAGCCGGCGGCATCACGCCGGGCGGCGACGTCTGCCTGGCGCAGGAGCGTTTCACCGAGGGTCTGTTCGTCTGCGCTGAGAAGATTGGCGAGAATGACCAGATCCGCCGCGACTACGTCATCCGCTGCGAGCGCAACCTGCGCATGCCGATCTACTGGGTGCTCGACGAGAAGGCCAAGGTCGCGTCGTGCATCGACATGCGCGAAAGCGTGAAGCACCTGATCTCCGAGATCGGCCTCGATTACTGGATGAAGGTATCGAAGGAATTCATCGAGGAGGGCCGTCGCGCCCAGCTGGCCCGTACGCGGCAGCTGACCGTTCCTGGCAAGTATCGCGGCCACACCTTCTACGGTCACGTCACCAAGGGAAAGCCTGGCTTCCAGCCGCTCGGCGATCCTGACTGGCTCTACAACATGCCGATCGAGATGGAGATCACCACCGACGGCAAGATCCTGATGGACTTCGAGGGCACGCAGCCCTGGGGCTACCATTCGATGAACTGCACGCCGGCCGGCATGGATGGCGGCATGTTCGTGACGTTGACCCAGCACATGAATTTCGAAGGACTGGTCAATGACGGCGCGTGGATGGCGACGGAGCTGAAGCTTCCCAAAGGAACCTGGACCAATCCCGACAACGAGATGGTGGCGACGGCGACGTCATGGGCGCTGCTGCTTCCCGCCTACGGCGTGTTCCAGCGGTTGTTGTCGCGCAGCTTCATCGCACGCGGCTTCGTCGAGGAAGCCTTCGTGGGCCAGGTCAACAGCCCGATGATCGAGATGGGCGGCGAGAGCCAGTATGGCACGCCGTTCGGCATGGCGCATTTCGAATGCGCTGCAGCCGGCTCGGGCGCGCTGGCTATCAAGGATGGCCTCGACACCGCCTATGTCGGCTGGAACCCCGAATCCGACATGGGCAATATCGAGGTATGGGAGCAGAGCATGCCGATGGTCTATATCGGCCGCTCGATCGTCGCGAATTCCGGTGGCGCCGGCAAATACCGCGGCGGCTGCTCGTTCGTCTCGACGTGGCTGATCAACAAGACCTCGCATCTCAGGCTGCACACGTCGGAGCATTCATCGCGCGTATTCGACAATGCCGGCATGTGCGGGGGTTATCCGGCGCCGACCTGCCAGAAGCATCATGCCGTTCGTGACTTGAACATCCACGCGCTTGCGGCAACGGGCGAGCCGTTGGCGCACGCGCCTGGTACCGATCCGCACAAGTCAGAACTCGAAAAGCGTTTCAGCGGCGAGCACCACATTGTCGAGGGACCGTACATCACCGCGCCGCACAAGGCTGGCGACGTCTTCAGCCATTCCTACAATGGCGGCGGCGGCTACGGCGACGTGCTGGAACGCGACCCCGTGAAGACCGCCTGGGATGTCGAGAACGGGTTTCTGACGCGCGAGGCCGCGGACCAGGTTTTCGGCATCGTGCTCAGGGATGACGATGACGGCTATCCGCTTGCCGATCTCGAAGCAACGGCCAGGCGTCGTGCTGACATGCGCAAGGCGCGGCTGGCCAAGGCGATACCGGTGTCGGACTGGATCGCTGCAGAGTGCCAGCGTGTCGAGAAGGCCGACTTCGCCCCCGAGGTCAGCAAGATGTATGCAAGCGCGATCAAACTATCGCCGCGCTTTGCCAAGGATTTCAGCGACTTCTGGAACGTCGATGCCAAGTCGGTCTTTGCGCGGGAGGTGAAGCCATGACGTCCTACAGCAAGGAAGTGATCCGCGACCTGGCCGCAGGCACGCTGCCGTGGCCGCAGACCCGGCGCATCATGAGCGGCTACAAGGACGACGACCGCTTCTTCAAGATCGTCGCCGTTTATCAGGATCGCGTCGCATGGAAGGATCCGATCCTACTGCCGGTCAGCGATCACCTCTTCATTTGCCAGAGCGGTGATGATCGCGTGACCCGATGCGAATGCGGCCATTCCTTTGGCGATTATCGCAAGAACTGGAAGTTGAACGCCGCGATCAACGTGCGCAACACCGAGGAAGCGCTGCGCGAGATCTATCCGAACAGCGACCTTCCCGATCCGCAATGGATGGAGATACGCGAGTTCATCTGCCCTTCGTGTGGCACGCTGCACGAGGTCGAGGCGGCCGCGCCGGGTTACCCGATCGTGCATGATTTCGAGCCCGATCTCGAAGGCTTCTATCGCGACTGGTTGGGGAAACCGTTGTCGCCAACTTAGGAAAGTCGAATGGGAACATTGAGCGGATGCTGCGCCATCATCACCGGCGGCCTGACCGGGCAGGGCCTCGCTATCGCCCACGCCTTGGCACGCGAAGGCGCCAATGTTGCCGTGGGTTCCTATGTCGATGAGATCGCCGGCCGTGCCGCCGATGCCGCCGCGTATCCCGACCCGTCCGAGATCACGAAAGTACGCGAGGCGCTCGGAGGGCTTGGCGGTAGGATATTCGCCGGCCATCTCGATGTTCGGAACCCTGATATCATCAAGGGATTTCTCGCGCAGGCACAGCAGGTTTGCGGCCCCGCCGACATCTTGGTCAACGCTGCTGGAACGACTGCCGAGCAGCCCGTGTGCGGCCATTCCGACGAGCTTTGGCTAAAGATCATCGACACAAATCTGAGCGGCGCGTTCCGCCTTACGCGGGAACTCCTGCCGGGAATGATCGAACGCGGATGGGGCCGCATCATCAATATCGGCTCGACGGCAGCGTCGGTCGGCTGGAGGGACAACCCGGCCTATTGCGCCTCCAAGGCCGGGCTGCTCGGGCTTACCCGCTGCGTTGCCCTGGAGGGCGCGCCGCATGGGGTCACCTGCGTCATGATCAGCCCGACCTGGGTCGAGACCGAGTTGATGCGGCGCAACGTGGCCCAGGTCGTGTCGCGCGAGGGCAAGGGCCGGACGCCCGAGGAAGCGATGGCCGAGATAGCGCAGGCAAATCCGCAACAGCGGATCATCCAGCCCGACGAGGTCGCAGCACTCGCCGCGTTCCTCTGCCGCGACGAGGCGAAGGGCATCACTATGGAGAACATCCAGATCACCGGCGGGGCGCTCTGGTAGCAATCACCAACGTAGGTAACCCATTCAAGGAGACCATCATGCGCAGACTTCTTTTTGCATTCACTATTGGCGTTCTTGCTCCGACAATCGCCCAGGCCGCTGACCCTGAAGCCTGTAAGGCCGTGCGGCTATCCGATGTCGGCTGGACCGACATCCAGGCGACGACCGCCACGGCTGCGGCATTGCTGGAGGCCTTGGGTTACACGCCGCAGATCAAGCAACTCTCCATTCCCGTCACGCTGGCCTCTTTGAAGAACAAGGACATCGACGTCTTCCTCGGCAACTGGATGCCGTCGATGACCGCCGACGTGAAGCCCTATTTCGACGACAAGTCAGTCGAGTTCATCAGCCAGAATCTCGAAGGCGCTGGCTACGGCATCGTCGTGCCGCAATATGTTGCGGATGCAGGCGTTAAGACGCTGACCGATCTTGGCAAGTTCAAGGACAAGTTCGACGGCAAGATCTATGGCATCGAGGCCGGCAATGACGGCAACCGCATCATCCTCGGCATGATCTCAAAGCCCGACAACAATCTCGAAGGTTTCGAGCTGGTCGAATCTTCGGAAGCGGGCATGCTGACGCAAGCCGAGAAGATGATGAAGAACCAGGAGTGGATCGCCTTCCTCGGCTGGACCCCGCATCCGGTGATGGGCGAGATGAAGATCGCCTATCTCGACGGCATGGGTGATTTCGGCTTCGGCGCCGCCACCGTGCATACCAATGTGCGCGCAAACTACTTGACCGAATGCCCGAATGTCGGGACCTTCATCAAGAACCTCAAATTCGACCTGTCCATGGAAAACGAAATGATGGATGCCATCCTCAAGGGCGGCGATGCCGACACGGTGGCCATCGACTGGCTGAAGGCGCATCCGGATGCGGTCACCCCGTGGCTTCAGGGCGTCACCACCTTCGACGGCGGGGATGCTGCCACTGCGGTCAAGGCTTCGCTCGGTTCGTGACCCTATGCGGGGACGGCTCGCCGTCCCCGTCTTCAGTTCCCGAACCACCCGTCCTTCATGTAGCGCATGTACTCGAAGATCATGCCGTGCTTGCGCACGAATACCACTTCGAGGAAGTCGCCGACGATGAAGGGCGGAATGAGGATTTCACAGCCGTCGGCACGACGATCGAGCCGTCGAGCTCGAGAAATGCTTGATTGGCTTCCGGGTTCAGCTCCGATTGAGCGGGATGAGTTCGCGCCTGCGAATAATGCAAATTTTTGCCGCCGCGGGTGCGTACTCTGGGCCCCGAGGCTGCGGGCGCGCGGAATTGGCACAACGCAAACAATGGGTTACGTTGCACATTAATCATGAACAAAAGTCCTGCCCGCTTTTCGACGGATTGGCTATGCTCGAGTGAGCACTGTCGGGCAGACGCTTGCCTCACAGCTTGAGCAACTCAAGGCCGCTGGATGCGACCTCATCTACAAAGAAAAAGTCACCGGCACGCGGGCGGACCGCAAGGAGCTCAATCGTCTGCTGAAGGCCATCGGACCGGGTGATCAACTAGTGGTCACGCGCATCGACCGTCTCGCCCGATCGGTCTTCGATCTCTTCGGCATCGTGAAACGCGTCCTGGATGCTGGAGGTCACTTCCTCTCGTTGTCGCAGCCAATGGCCGACAGCACTAGCAGCACTGGTCGGCTCTTCCTTGCGATACTGTCGATCCGCAACCCTTCCAGCACCGAGGGAGTGCACCAAGGGCACGCACGGCAGGCAGCTGATTGACCATGGTGGCCCCCCGGTTTCGCGAACTGTAACGGACGGATGGCCGATTGCAACCGGGGCGACCAGATGCGTCGGCCTACCTGTGGCGATTGGACAAGGTGGCTGCAAAAGGGTCAGCGGCCCGCAGGGAAACGTCTCCGCCAAGGCGTCCATCAGCAACGACGCCACGTAATCCGTCGGACTGGACCACTGCGTGGCCACGTGGCGGTCGAGGATGTCGATGTACTGGCAGCGGGTGACCGCCAGATTATCTGGCCCTCTCGATGGCACCGTACTCTTGCCGCTGGTCACATTCTGGCGCACAGAACTGACGTTCAAACTTCAAGGATACGACAACTAAATGCCTGTGCTGAAAAACCCGCGGTGGGAAGCGTTCGCGCAAGGTCGCGCCACTGGCCTGCCCGCCTATAAGGCCTATATCGCAGGCTGGGTTCAAGGCCGAGGCAAGGCCGTCCACGTCAACGCATCGCGCCTGCTCAGAAATGCTAAGGTTCTCGCGCGTCTGGAGGAGATCATCGCCGAGGTCGGCAGACAAGATGGTGGTGAGCATCGAGTCGCTGATCGCTGGAACTCGATCAGGCGATCGCGATGGCGCATGAAGGCCGACAGCCATCGGCTGCCATCGCCGCTATTCAGGCCAAGGCCAAACTTGCACGGCCTCGACGTCGACCGCCGCGAGGCGAAGCACACCTTCAAGAACAACTACTCCGCCATGACCGAGGAGGAGGTGCTGTTCGAAATCGCCGCGATCCATCAGAGCCTGCGCCTGAGCAAGGACGGCAAGGGGAAGGCGCAGCACTGATTTCAGACGCAGTAATTTCGTATTCGTAACCGGACAGTTGACCGTAAGCCTGCTGCCAACGCCCCCAACGGGGCAATTATTTCCTCACCGATGGCCTGCGGCTCGCTGGTGAGGGGTCGTTTTCGAACCACTGGCGATCGAATGCCACCTTTTACACAGAGGCACGGGAGGATCGGCTGAACGGAAAGTCGGGGCTATCTGGTTCGGGGGTTCGCCGCCGATGTCGAAGCCGCCGGGCCGGCTGATCAACCCGGCCTACTTCCTGGACGTCGCGCATCGGCCGTGCAGACATACAAGGATGCCAAAGAGAAAGGAAACTACGATGGCTACGGAAGAGTTCAATCACTCGACGGTGTACTGGCGAGAGTTGCAGAAGCTTTTGGCGGAGAATCGAGCCTCACTAGAGGAGAAAAACTTGACGCAGCTAGAGCGCGAGGATCGCAACGAAGCAGTGCGGGCCGAGGCGGCGACGGCGCTCAGGAACATCGAGGATTAGAGGACGAGGCTCATGTAAACCGCGCCGGGCATCGGGTTGTGATAATACGGGGAACACTGGCGGAAACCCAGCCTCTCGTACAGGCGGACGGCATCGCGCATCCAGTCGGCCGTATCGAGACGCAGCTCGCGATAACCGATGTCGCGCGCATGCGCGAGGACCGTCTCCACGAGCGTGCGTCCCAACCCGGTTCCGCGCGCGGCGTCACGGACGTACAGGCGCTTCACCTCGCCGATTCCGTCGTCTTCCAGCGGTCGCAGCGCGACACAGCCGACGGGAGGATCTCCGGCGAGAAACAGACGGCCGCACGGCGGCGCGTATTTGCCGGGAAGCGTGGCGAGCTCCTCGTCGAAGTTCTGGAAGCACAGGTCGATCGCGAGCCAGGCCGCGTATTCCTGGAACAGCTCGCGCGCGTGCGCGATGTCGGCGTGCGATGAGGCTTGTCGAACCGAGTACGGCGTCAAGTCGCGCGTTCGCACGCTGCCGTGCGCAGATCGCTGCCCGGATAGCGCGGAGCGAGCTCACGCAGGCGCGCCACCACCGATTGCTGCGGATCGCGCACGACGACGAGGGTCTGCGACACGGGCTGGTTGCGGCGCTCGACCTTCGCGAGATTGATGCCGATGCGCGCGAGCTCCTCGGTGTACGCGACCGCCGCCGCCTCCGAGGAAAAGTTGCCGAACGAGATCGCGAACTGGCCCTTCGGCGCATCGGCGACCGCGAGCTCCTTGAGGCCCTGCCTGCGCAATTCCGCGATGCGGTTCTCTGCCGCGGGGCGCGTGGCGAACGGGCCCATGTTCACCCAGAAGCCGCTTTCGAACTCGACCTTCTTCTGCGATACGAGCCGGCCGAGCGCCAGCGGCTCGATGTCGGACAGCGCGCGCGTGCGGTCGACTTCCGAGAACGGGCCCCACTCGACGCAGACGTCGTTCAGCGCGGCCACCTTGGCGGGACCGAGCGCTGCCACCTGCTGCGGCGTGAGGAGCTTGATCTTGTCGGGCTGCACCTGGTCCTGCAGCAGCACGGCTTCGCCCCCGCCCGTGTCGAGGCGCGTGTAAAGGTACAGCGTGACGTTCGCGAGTAACAGCAGGACGATGACGATGCGCATGGCGATTAGGGCGTACGGACGTCCCTATTTACACCGTAACTCGACGCGGCGAGCGCGAGCACTCCCTCGAGCACGAGATTATCCACGACCTCCAGCGGACTCGTGAGGTGGGGCGCGATGTCGTGGGCCGCGCCGCCGGTCAGGTAACAGCGGACGGCCGCATCGTCGCTCGAGAGGCGACCGCGCATCAGTTCGACCGCGCCGCACACCGCCTCTATGGCGCCGGTCGCCAGCGCATCGTTGGTATTCGCGGGAAACGTGCGGTAGTCGCCCGGCGGCACCTTGAGCGCCGGCGCGCGGTCGGCGAGCACCTGCAGCATGAGGTGCGGACCCGGCACGACGATGCCGCCCAGGAACACCCCGTCGCCGTCGAGGGCGTCGATGGTCACGATGGTGCCGGCATTGACGGCAACGCACGGCGATGCCGCGTGGGCACTGCCGAGCACGCGGCGCCGCGCCGCCACGAGGAGCGCCCAGCGATCCGCGCCGAGCTGCGAGGCCGGCTGGTGGCGATTGACGACTCCACCGCCGCGCTCCTGGGCAGCGAGCCACTGCATGGGCAGGCGCCAGCGCGAGAGCTGGCTTTCCACACGCACCCGTACCGCCTCACCGCCTGCGTTGACGCCGATCGCGAGTGCCGGGCGCGGCAAGTTCTGCCAGTCGCGCAGCGCGAGCGTGCCGATGTCGGCGTTGGGAAGGATGCCCTGGGCGTACCAGCCGCGCGGTCCGATGAGACCCCACTTCATCCTGCTGTTGCCGACTTGCAGGATGAGAGCGGGGTAATCCATTTCCCCGTCTAGACGCGGCGCAGGGAGATCTCGCCCGAGAGGAAGCGCGCCCGTCGCGGGCCGTCGGCGAGCACGAGCGCGCCGGTGCTGTCGACCCCCGCGACCGTGCCCTTCACGCTGGCGCCGTCGGGAAGAAGCAGCTTGACCGGCTTTCCGTGATACGCGTGGCGATGCTGCCACTCGGCGGCGAACGCCGGGAATCCCGACCGCGAGTACGCGTCGAGCGTCGCCGCGAGCTCCGCGGACAGCCGCGCGAGCAGGTGATTGCGGTCGATGGCGGGCGCGCCGCGTCCGGCAACCGTGGTGAGGTCGCTCACCGGCTGCTCGATGTTGCGGCGGATCTCGGCGGGCAGTCGGACGTTGAGCCCGACGCCGACGACGACCGTCGAGGGCCCCAGGGCGTCGCCGTTGAGCTCGACGAGGATGCCGCCGACCTTCAGGTGCTTGTGAACGAGGTCGTTCGGCCACTTGAGCTCGACACCCGCGAGGCCCTCGGCCTCGAGCGCCTTCACGACCGCGACGCCCACGGCCAGCGACAGGCCCGCGAGGAATCCGGCGCCCTGCTCATACCGCCAACCGATCGAAAACGTAAGGCTGCCACCGGCGACCGCGGTCCAGGCCTTGCCGCGGCGTCCGCGACCGGCACTTTGCCATTCGGCGGCCAGAACCTGGCCGTGGATGTCGCGGCGCTGCGCGCGCCGCAAAAGCTCGGTCGAGGTCGAGCCGACCTGGTCGACGACCTCGATATCCAGCGGCGGAAAAACAGTACCTTTTCCCGCCATGTCGTGCAGCGAACGCCGCACTTCGTCCGCGTCGAGGAAATCCGGGGTGGCGGTGAGCCGATATCCCAGACCGCGTACGCGCTCCAGCGACAATCCGGCGCTCTCCGCCTGCTTCAAAAGCTGCGAAACGCGCGCACGCGTAAGCCCCACGGTCGCGGCGAGGTCCTCGCCGGAATGGAAGGCACCATCAGCCAGTTGGCGCAGAAGCGAGAATCCTAGAGGAGTGAGCACTGACATCCACCTTTATGTTGCACCGCAAATGTAACACGTTGGCGCGAATTTCGCACCATTTACGGGCCTGTGAGTTGACGCATGTGCGTCCGGCGGGCAGCGATTGCAAGCCGTAGGACACCGCGGCGCAAAAAAGGTTGGCGCCGCTGGGCAACGGCGGCGCTCCGCTATGTCGCGAAACCGCCTTTATAAGTCTCCGCGGGCGGAAAAGCCAGCCCTTTCAGGCGGACAAACGTGAAACCAGGGCTTTGTGCAGGTTGGGGTCGCCGCAGGCAATGACGGATCCCCCGTGGTGGCACGACCCGCCCGACCAGTTCGTCACGCGTCCGCCGGCGGCCTCGACGATCGGGACCAGCGCCTGGATGTCGTATGGCTGGAGGCCGTTCTCGATCACGACGTCCACGCAGTCCCATGGCCAACTGGGTGTAGCAGTAGCAGTCGCCGCCGTAACGCAGGAAGCGGGCTTGTTCCGAGACCGTCGCCAGCGCACGCTTTTCCGCGGGCGACACGAACTGCCTCGGGTCCGTCGTGACCACGATCGCCGACTCGATCGAGGCGCACGAACGCGTGTGCAACGCGCGTATTTCGTCGCCGCGGCGCCATTGCGCAAGTTCGCCCGCGATACCCGGTGAACGTCTCGCCCACGAAAGGCTGGTGCGCGACGCCGACGACGGGCGCGTGGCCGTCGTGCAACGCGATGAGGACGCCCCAATGGAGCTGGCCGAGGATGAAGCTCTTGGTGCCGTCGATCGGGTCGATCACCCACGTCAGCGCCGATGTCCCGGTCTCGCGTCCATGCTCCTCGCCGTGGATGCCGTGCGTGGGATATGCCGCCTTGATCGCGTCGCGGATCACCTGCTCCGCGGCATGATCCGCCACCGTCACGGGGTCGTAACCCATGAAGTTGCGCTTGTCCTGGACCTCGATCGCGCGGCGGAAGTGCGGGAGGATCGCCTCGCCGGCGCGCTGCGCCGTGCGATGCGCGAACTCGAGATACCCGGCGAGCTCAGCGCGCGGCATCGAGCACTTCGCGTTCGCGATCCGCGCCGATCGCGTCCCTCCACGCGCCGGCATTGTCGCGCTGAGCGAGCCACGCGGCGGTGTCGCGGATCGTGTCGCGCAGCGGCCGCGTCCGCAAGCCCGCGCGCTCGGCCTTCGTGCAGTCGATCTGCATGAAGCCCGCCTCGTCGGCAAACGAAAGCGGAATCCAAAGCGGAAGTCCGGTCCACGGGTCGACCTTGTGCTCGATCAGGATCTCCTCGTCGATCCAGCGAGGGGCAGGCGCCGCTGCACCGCCGACTTCGCACAGCGCATCGATCATCGCGCCCATCGTCCACTGCCCCGCCGGACTCGTCGCGTTGTGCGTCCCTTCGAGGCCCTTGTCCAGGAGCTCGAGCATGAAGGCCGCGAGGTCGCGCGCGTCGATCAGCTGGATCGGCCGCGAGGGCGGATTGGGAACGACCGCCTCGGCCGCGCGCTCGCCGAGCAACGCGGGCTGCGCGAATCGCGCGACCCAGTAGCCGAAGCGGTCGGTCGGATCGTGCGGGCCGACGATCAGCCCTGGGCGCACGTTCAGCGCGCGATAGCCGTACACGTCGCTCACCACGCGCTCGCACGCGGCCTTGAGCGGACCGTAGTACTTGCCGATCTCCTCGGTCTTCGGGTCGTCGAGCAGGCCGACGGGGTCCTTTTCGGTGAGGCCCGCGCGGCTTGCATCCGTAAACACCGAGATCGACGATACGAAGAGATAGCGGCCGACGCGTGGCGCCAGGAGCTCCGCCGATTGCCGCACGACGCGCGGCACGTAACCGCTCGTGTCGACCACCGCGTCCCACGTGCCTTCCTCGAGAGCGCGCAGTCCGGGCGAGTTGGCCGGGTCGCGATTGCCTTCGAGCGCCGTCACGCGACCAGGCCAGTGGTTCGGCTGCTTGCCGCGCGTGAAGACCGTGACGTCGTCGCCGCGCGCGAGCGCGAGATCGACGAAATGCCGTCCGAGAAAGCGCGTACCGCCGAGGACCAGCAGCCGCATGCTCTATCCGCGCGGGACGATCGTGACGCCGCAGAGCTTTTCCTGCGCTTCGACGAGCGAGGCCACGTACTTGTCGCCGAATCCCAGGAGGTTCGCGTTGACGAGGCTCTGGTGCACGGCCTCGCCGACGATTGCGGACACGGGCAGCGATTCGGCGAAGTGCGTGTAGTAGCGAAGATCCTTCATCGCGTTGGCCAGCGTGAACTTGAGACCCGTGAGGTCGCCGTTGTTCTCGAGCATCTTGCCCAGGATCATCTGGAAGATGCCGGAGTTGACCGCGCCGGCAGAGATGACCTGGTGCAGCTTCGCAAGCGACAGGCCCGACTTGGCCGCGGCGGCGCACGCTTCGGCCGTCGCCGTGGCGATCGCCTGCGCGATGAAGTTGTTGATGAGCTTCAGGATGATGCCGTGACCCGCCGGGCCCGCATGGATGACGTTCTCGCAGAACGCGCCCAGCACCGGCTTCAGTTTCTCGAAGGTCGCGTCGTCCGCGCCGACCATGATGTTGAGGCGACCCTGCTCCGCTTCCACGGGCGTTCGCGCGAGCGGCGCGTCGACGAACAGCACGCCTTTTCCCGCAAGCTCGTCGCGCATCTTCGCGGTGGTCGACGGCTCGCTGGTCGACGTGTCGATCACGATAAGTCCGGGTTGAGCGACGGACGCGATGCCGTCCTTGCCGTTGACGACTTCCTCGACCTGCGGCGCGCCCGTCACGCACAGGAAGACGATGTCGTTGCCGCGCGCGAGGTCCGCGTTGGTCGAGACTTCCTTCGCACCCGCGGCGAGGAGATCCTCGAGCGGCTTGCGATTGCGATGCACGCGCACCGTGAGCGGGAATCCCTTGGTGACCAGGTTCTTGGCGATGCCGTGGCCCATGAGGCCGAGGCCGACGAATCCTATGCGCGGTTTGTCCATGCAATCTCCGGTTGGTTTTGTGGTTACGCTGACGAGGAAAGATAATACGCCGTGAGCCCTCCGACGCTCTTGGCCGTGCTCGCGATACTCGGCGCATGCGCGACGTCGGCCTTCGCGCAGGACGTCGCGTCGTCGTTCGCGTTCGGCGGCCGGGAGCGCACGTACCGGGTCCACGTGCCGCCGGCTCGCGGCCAGGAGGCCCTGCCGCTCGTCATCGTGCTGCATGGCGGCGGGGGCAACGGCGAGAATGCGGCGCGCATGGTGCAAATGAACGGGCGCGCGGACCGGGACAGGTTCTTCGTCGTCTATCCTGACGGAACCGGGCCAATGCAAGGCCGGCTCCTCACGTGGAACACGTGGAATTGCTGCGGATACGCCATGAACGAGAACGTCGACGACGTGGGCTTCGTCCGCGAGCTGATCCATCGCCTTCACGATCGCTACGCCATCGATCGCAAACGCATCTACGTCACGGGTCTTTCCAACGGCGCGATGCTGGCGCACCGCCTTGGCTGCGAGCTCGCCGACAGGATCGCGGCGATCGCACCGGTCGCCGGCGCGCTCAATTCCGACGCGTGCGCGCCGAGTGAGCCGGTCTCGGTGATCGTCTTTCATGGCACCGACGACGAGCACGTGCCCTACGAGGGTGGAGCCGGCGGCAAGCAATTTCCCGGCGCCAAGCCTCGCACCGATCGGGCGGTGACGCACGCCGTATCGACCTGGGCGCGCGTCGACGGATGCGCGCCCGTCCCGCAGCGCGAGACCAAAGGTCACGTCACGAAAGACGGCTATCGAGACTGCCGCAACGGAACGGAAGTGGTCCTGTACACGATCGCGGGGCAGGGGCATGCGTGGCCCGGCGGCGTTCCCGGCATCCGAAACGGCAACGTCGATGCGCCGACCCGCGAGATCTCGGCGACCGATCTCATGGTCGACTTTTTCCTGGCCCACCCGAAACGATAGCCTTGCTCAATCGACCGCCGTCGGCTCCGGCGCCGCGATCAGCGCGCGCCGCCGCTCGTGCCACGTCAACAGGAGGCCGCTTCCCGCGATGAGCGCCATGCCCGCGAACGTGAGCCCGTCCGGCAGATCGCCGAACACGAGCCAGCCGATCGCGGTCGCGAACACGAGATGCACGTACGTGAAGGGCGTGAGGCCGGACGCCGGCGCGCGCTGGAACGCGAGGATGAACAGGAAGTGACCGATCGTGCCGAGAATGCCGAGTCCGAGCATGAGGGCAACATCGACCCACGCGACGTCGATCTGCGAGCCGAACCATGGCCACACGACCGTCATGATGCCGACGCCGACGAGCGCGGGATAGAAAAGCGTGACGCGCGGGTCTTCGCCGGCGAGCATGCGTGTCGTGATCTGATACACCGCGTAGCACGAAGCCGAGAGGATGCAGAGAAGCGATGCCGCGTTGAAGATGTCGGCGCCGGGCTGGACGATCATCAGCATCCCGGCAAGCCCCGCGAGCACGAACGCGCCGCGCGCCACCGTCATCCTTTCGCCCAGAAACGCGATCGCCATCAAGATCACGAGCGTCGGGGTCAGGTAGTTGAGCGCCGTGGCGTCCGCGAGCGGCAGGAACTTGAGCGCAGCGATGAACGCGAGCGAGGAGCCCATCAGAAGCACGCCGCGCACGAGCTGCATACGGAGCTGCGTCGTGCGAATCATCCCGAAGCCCATTCTGGGCGCGAGCCAGATGACCATCGCGAGCACCTGCGCGCCCCATCGCGCCCAGACGAGAAGCGGTATGGGATAGCGCGACGCGAGCGTCTTGATGATGGTGTCCGCGACGGAGAAACACGCGACGGCCCCGACGATCATGACGATCGCCGCCGTGGGGATGTGCGCGTGATGGCGGGTCATCGCACGAAGGACGCGTTGAACGAGGCTTGCTGCGCCCGGCGCAGCGCGATGCACTGGTCGATCCGCTCGAGCGCCGCCTTGTAGCGGCGCGCGGCACCGTCGACGTTGGCGAGCCGGGCTTCGAACGCGTCCACGAACAAGGCGCGCTCACGCGACGTGCATGCGTCGTGCGCCCAGCGCGGAAGATAGCCTTGCTGCTCGACCGGAATGGCCGTCATGGCCGCGTCGCCGTTGCGCACGAGCCACGCGAGCGCGATTCCACGCGTGGCCTCGTTGTCGAGAGACTCCTCGAGCGCGACAAGCGCAAAGCGAGCGCGCGCATCGCCCGCAAGGACGGGACGCAGGCCGCGGTCCATCAATGCCGGGTCGGCAAACGCGCCGAGCGCGCGGTACGCGTCCTCGCGTTCGTTCGCATCCTTGCTCGCGTTCGCGACTTCGAAGAGCGCGTCGAAGAGCTTGCCCGCATCCTTGTCCGACGTGCGTGCCGCGGCAACGAGTATGGAGCGCCGCGCTTCGGGCGGAATCGCGCTGCGATGCACGACCCAGCGTTGCGCGAGCTGCTGCGCCTTCCGCGCGAGCGCCGTGTCCTCGCCGCGGATGGCGACGACCTTCACCGCTTCGAGGCGCAGCCGTAGCACATCCGCCGTTTCGCCCTTCTGCGGCAGCCAGCCGAGCGTGCGCGCGCGGTCCCCAAAGTCACGGCGGATGAACGCCGCGTAACGCGCCTTGTTGGCGGGGTCGACCAGCGCGCCCGGCACCGCATCGGCTAGCGCGTACGCGCGACGCGCCACGCGCGAATCGGGACTCTTCGCCTGACGCGCAGCCACCCGCAAGGCGACGTCGTAACGCACCGCCCCGCCCCTGGCGAGGACCGCGAGATCTCCCAACAGCGGGTCGTAGTCCGCGCCGGTGAGCACGCGTTCGGCCCTCGGCAGCGCGTCGTAGAGCGCGGGCGACAGTCGCGGCAGGTAGTAGCCGATGCCGTTGCGATTGGCGACGACCCATTGCGGGCACGCGCCCGAAGGCAGCGGCAAGATTTGTCTTGCTTCGCGCACGACCGTGCACACCTGCCGCGACGTCTTCGCGTCGCCGACGTCGAAGCACGCGGGAAACGTCCACGGCTGGTTCGTACCCGCGTCGACGCCGATCGGAACGAAGCGCCGCTGCGCTAGCTCAAGTGCGGGCGCGCCCTTGCAATCGAGCGAGACGTCGAGAAGCGGCACGCCCGGGCGGTCGGCGAACGCGCGAAAGGCCGGGATGATGGCTTCGTCGCTCGCCGCGAGCGCCGCGAAGAAATCGTCGGCGGTCGCATTCGACCACGCGTGCTTCGCGACGTACCGGCGGACACCGTCGCGGAACTTCTCGGGCCCGAGCCATTGCTCGAACATCGCGAGGACGGTCTCGCCCTTCGCGTACGTGATGCTGTCGAACGCGGCACGCACTTCGCGCGGGTCCGTGACCGGCTGGCGCAGGGTACGCGCCGCCGGCAGCTGGTCCACGTCGATCGCTTTCGTGCGCTGGAGCGACCGCCATCCGCTCGGCCACTGCGGGCGCATCTCCATCACGAGCTTGCTGCCGAGCCAGGAGGCGAACGCCTCGTTGAGCCAAAGGTCGTTCCACCACGCCATCGTGACGTAGTCGCCGAACCACATGTGCGCGATCTCGTGCGCGGTAATGCCCATGAACCGCTGCTCGAAGATGGGACTGATCTCGTCGGGGCGCGCGAGAAGCGCCCGAGCGCTGTACGTGATGAGCCCGGGGTTCTCCATCGCGGTGCCGAAGGTGGACTTGGGATACCCGAGGAGGTCGAGCTTCGGAAATGGATACGGCACGCCGAAGAAGCGCTCGGCCGCGGCGAGGATCGCCCCGGTGTTCGCGGCAGCGTATTGCGCTTCGGCGGCACGGCCCTTCGGCACGATGATGGATACGGGCGTCTTGTTGATGCCCGCGCGGCCGCCGTCGACGACGTCGAACTCGCCGACCCCGAACGCAAGGAGATACGAAGGCAGCGGCGGCGAGCGCTGGAACGCGACCTCGCGCCATCCCGCATCGCTCGCACGCTCGGATTCGACCGGCATGTTCGCGAACGCGCGCATGTGGGCGGGGACCGTCAGCGTGAGCTTCCACGTCGCCTTGCGATCGGGCTCGTCGAAGCAAGGCAGCACGCGGCGCGCATCCATCGGCTCCAATTGCGTGAGCGCATACCAGCGTCCGTTCTCGTCCTGGCGGAAGAGACCGATGGAACCCTGCCGGTCCATCGTTCCCGCGAAGCGCAGCGACAACCGAACCTCGCCGGCGGGCAGCACCTTAGCAAACGAGAATCCGATCACGTCTTCGCTTCCGGCGACCGACGTCGCGGCGATCGCATCGACGCCGGGAACGGACGCGCTCGCTTCACGAACGGTGAGCCCCTTGGCGTTGAGCCAGACCAGGTCCGTAGGCTCGAGAACGCGCAAGCGGATGTCGACCGTGCCGGTGAACGCGTCCTCGGCGGGATTCACGCGCAGATGCGCCTCGTAATCGAGCGGCTCGACGTTGCGCGGCAAGCGCAGGCCCGGCACGGCGGCTGCGCTCGACTGCGCGAAGGAAGGCGGCGCGAGCACGGCGGCAGCGAGCACGCCCGCGCATACCATGCGGAGAAAGAGGATCAGGGATTGGCGCACAAAGAAACGAGCCGGGCGCACGGCCCGGCCACGATCGCCGCCAATTCTACTCCGCTGCGGCGTCATCGATTCGCGGGAGCGGTCACGGCGAGCACCGCGGCGCCGACGATGAGCGCCGTGGCGCCGGCAAGCGCGACGGTGAGCGGACGCGACGTCACGACCACCAAAAGCGCGGTGGAGAGCACCGGCGTCGCATACGCGAGGACGCCGACGACCCTCGGATCGCCACGCTTCATCGCGACGTCCCACAGATAGAACGCGATGCCCATCGGCCCGAGGCCGAGGGCCAGGAGCTTCCACGCATCGCCAGGCGCTATGGCGGCCCGCGGCTCGAGCAGCACGTGACACGCCAGCGCGAGGCTCGCCCGACGCAAGTGCGAAGCCGCCGATCGCCCACGAAGAGAAAGGCGGCACGCGGCGGACCAGCAGCGAATAGCACGCCCACGTCAACGCCGATCCGCAGGCAAACGCGAAGCCCAGCGCCGCGCGCGCGTCGATCGATGCCGGCGCGACGCCGATCGCGAGCGCGGCGCCGGCGAGACCCAGCAGCGCGGCCGCCACGTGACGCGCGCCGAGGCTCCAGCCGGGCAGGAGCACGGGAGTGAGCAGCACGATCAGGAGCGGCCACAGGTAATTGACGAGATTCGCCTCGACCGGCGGCGCGAACCGCAGCGCGAGGAACAGGAGGAAGTGGAAGCCGAAGAGGCCCGCGATGCCCAGCATGAGCGTGCGCATGGGAACGCGCCATTGCCGCCACCGCGGCAATCCCGGCAGCGCGCCCAGCACCAGCGCGCAACCGGTCAACAGGAAGGGAGGAAGATGCGCGAGCGCGAGGCCCAGGGTCGCGAGCGTGCTCCACAGCAGGATCGCAGCCGCGGCGGCAAGGAGCGGTGTAGCCAACGTCCGGGGCCTACGCGAGCGCGATCTCCACGCGCCGGTTGCGCTTGCCCTCGCTCTTGATCTTCAGCACGCGAACCGCGCCGATCTCCGAAATGTTGCGCACGTGCGTGCCGCCGCACGGCTGCAGGTCGATGCCCGGGATGCGCAAGAGGCGCACGCGCCCGCTGCCGCGCGGCGGTTGCACGCTCATGGTCTTCACGAGCTCCGGGCGCGCGTCGAGTTCCTCGTCGGTGATCCAGACGGTCTCCGTTGCGATGGCGCGCGCGATGATGGCGTTGGTCTCGCTCTCGATCTTCCGCGCATCGAGGAGGCTCATGTCGATGTCGAAGTCGAGGCGAGCTTTCTCGGGCGCGATGTTGCCGCCGGTGACGGGCGCAACGACGACGCACGACATGACGTGCAAGGCGGTGTGCAGGCGCATGAGCGCGTAGCGGCGGTCCCAGTCGACCCGCTGCGCCACGACGTCCCCGACCGCGAGCGGCGCGCCCGCGGCAACCACGTGCACGACGCTGTCCGGAGCTTCGCCCTTGCGCGTATCGGTCACCACCACGACATCCCCGTTCTCCCGTATCAGCGCGCCGGTATCGCCGACCTGGCCGCCGCCCTGGGGATAGAAAATGGTTCGGTCGAGCACGACGCCGCGCTCGTCGATACCCGTGACGGTCGCAGTGGATTCGCGCAGGTACGCGTCGTCGCGGAAGAGGAGCTCGGTAGGCATCGGGAGATTGTAGCGGTAAGATCGCCGATCTCGCTTCCGATCCGAAAGGACCATCCATGCTGCGCAAGAGCTTGCCGCTCGTCGCGCTCGCGGCAGTGCTCGCATTCGTGGCACCCGCGCAAGCCCAGCAATCGCCAGCGCGGTCGCGCGTTGTCATGCAGGTGAGCGACAACGATCCGGCCAAGTGGAACCTCGCGCTCAACAATGCGAAGAACATCCAGGCCGATCTAGGCGCAGCGAACGTCGACATCGAGGTCGTCGCGTACGGGCCTGGCATCAACATGCTCAAAGCCGACTCCGTCGTCGGCAATCGGGTCGGCGAGGCACTGGGCGCGGGCGTAAAGATCGTGGCTTGCGAGAACACGATGCGCAACCAGAAGCTCGCCAGGGAAGACATGCTGCCGAAGGTCGATTACGTGATGGCGGGCGTGGTCGAGCTGATGCAGAAGCAACAGCAGGGCTGGGCGTACATCCGCCCTTGAACGAAGATGGATGACGGCAGGACGCCGCGCACGATCGGCTCGGGATACGCCGATCGCTACCTGACCGACGACGAGGTCCGCGACATCGTTCGCGCGGGGCTCGACTCCCTCGCGCCGGACGGCAAGCGAATCCTGTTCATCATCCCGGACGGCACGCGCACGATGCCGATGCCGCAGATGTTCGCGCTCTTCGACGAGCATCTCGCGCAGCGCGCGAAGGCGTTCGACTTCCTGATCGCGCTCGGCACGCACCAGCCGATGGACGACGCCGCATTGTCGGTGCACCTGGGCGTGCCCGTGAAGGACGGCATCGCGGGCACCTCGCGGGTGTTCAATCACGCATGGGACAAGCCCGACACCTTTGCGACCATCGGCACCATTCCGGCCAAGGAGATCGCCGAGCTCTCGGGCGGACGGCTGTCGCAGGACGTGCCCGTCTCGCTCAACCGGCTGATCTTCGACTACGACCACATCGTCATCTGCGGTCCCGTGTTTCCGCACGAGGTCGTCGGTTTCTCGGGCGGCAACAAGTACTTCTTTCCCGGCATCGCGGGCGCCGAAGTCATCAACTTCACGCATTGGCTCGGCGCGCTGATCACCAACTACGAAGTGATCGGCGCCGGATACACGCCGGTGCGCGCGGTGATCGACCGCGCCGCCTCGATGGTCGCGGTACCCACGTCGTGCTTCACGCTGGTCGTGACCAAGGACGGGACCGCCGGACTCTACTTCGGCGACCCGCGGGACGTGTGGCAGAAAGCGGCCGCGCTTTCGTCGCAGCGGCACATCGTCTGGCTCGACAAGCCGATGAAGACGGTGCTTTCGGTGATGCCCCCGATGTACGCCGACGTGTGGACGGCGGGCAAGGGCATGTACAAGATCGAGCCCGCGGTCGCCGACGGCGGCGAAGTCGATCATCTACGCGCCGCACATCCGCGAAGTGAGCGTCACGCACGGGCACGTGATCGAGGAAGTGGGCTATCACACCCGCGATTACTTCACGGCGCAGCCGGAGCGCTTCGCGCAGTACCCGGGTGGCGTGCTCGCGCACTCGACGCACGTGAAGGGCCTCGGCACGTACGACAAGGCGACGGGCGTCGAGACGCCGCGCGTGACGGTGACGCTCGCGACCGGCATTTCCGAGGACCGCTGCCGCAAGATCAACCTGGGCTACCGCGATCCCGCTTCGATCGACATCGCGTCGTGGCAAAACCGTGAGGACGAAGGCATCCTGGTCGTGCCGCGCGCGGGAGAGATGCTCTACAAGGTACGGCGTCCCTGAACGTGCGCCGCATTTCGATGGAGCGGGTGAAGGGAATCGAACCCTCGTCGTAGGCTTGGGAAGCCTCTGCTCTACCATTGAGCTACACCCGCGTGCTCGCGGAATTCTACCCGACCGCCCTCGCCAGAGCAGCGTCTATCATGGGAATGGCTTCCGATAACGTGAGCTCGACCGCCCGCTCGCGGCACGCCGCGAGCTCGGCTGCGTTGTGCTCGCCGCGTCCCGCCGCCGCGAGAACCCTCGCCCGGCGGACCTGGAAATCGACATAGGGAACGGACTCCGCGCGCGTGAAGTTCTCGAGCGCGTCGGCCTGCCATAGCGCACCCTCCCAGTCGCCGTTGCGAAGCAGTGCGTTGATCGCCTCGCGGCGGTACCAGAAGTGGCTGTGTGCAGGCGCGCCTTGCGCAAGCGAGCGCTCGCCGTCCGCGAGCACGCGGCGAAGGTCGCCTTCGTGCTCCGCCATCATCGCGCGTGCCCCGTGCACGATGCCGCCGTAGAAGCGCTCGCCGACGCTGGCCATGAGCTCGTAGACGCTGCGAAGCGCGTCCCGCGCTTCCTCGCGGCGATGCACGTTCCAGTACGCGTATGCGAGAAGGCCGAGGTCGAAGAGCATCCAGCGCTGCGAGCGAATCTCGCGCGCGAGTGCCAGGCTGCGCTCGACCGGCTGGATCGCCTCCTCGTGGCGTCCCTGCAAGACACGCACCCAGCCCTCCGACTCGTCGGCCATCACTTCGGCGGCGCGGTGGTGCAAGTCGCGCGCGTCCGATCTCACGCTCTCGATGACGCGCAGCGCGCCGTCCGCCGGCTCGAGATAGGCGTGCACCACGGCGAGCATGCAACGATTGTTGAGGGAGAACCGCGCAAGCCCAAGTCGCGCGCACAGCGCCACGCACTGCTCGAACGCGGCGTACGAGGACCGCATGCGACCTTCCGCATACAGCACGTCCGCGAGTCCCGAAAGCGCCTGCGCCTCGCACTCGGCGTCGCCTGCTGCGCGCGCATGCTCGAGCGCTGCCGTGTGTGCGGCGCTGGAAGCGCGCGCGTCGCCGCGCGCGAACTCGAAGGAGCCGCGAAGGTACGCGGCACGCGACGACTCGCGTCGCAGACCGGCGCCTGCCGCGATCGGCTCGGTCTCCGCGAGAACGGAGAGTCCCGCCTCCGTCGCGCCGGTCGCGCGATGCACCGCCGCCATGCCGAGGTAGCGCGTTGCAGCGCTGCGATTCGCCGGACGCGTGCGCGAGCGCGCGCTCGAACGCGGCCAGCGATCCCGCCGGATCGCCGATGTCGCGCGCGAGGTCGCCTTCGAAGAGCGCGAGGGCGTAGCTGCACTTCGCTGGCGGCCGGGACCTCGCCGCCACGGTGCGCAAGAGCCCTCGCGGCGTCGAAGCGCAGCGCCGCCGCCTCGCTCCTGCGCCGCCGCGAGATACGCCAGCGGGCGCGCGCGGATCCTCCGCGAGGTCGAGATGCTTCGCACGCAAGGGCGCGTCGCGCTCCGCGTACCAGTCGGCCGCGCGAAGATGCAGCGTGCGCCGGTGGCTGTGCAGCAGCGAGGCGTACGCGCCGTCGCGAATGAGCGCGTGCACGAATCCGAATCTGCGCGCGTCGGCGTCGTCGGACGCACGAGATCGCGGCCCAGCAGCACGCCCGCGTCGTAGGACGCGTCGTCGATAAGATGCCGCAGCACGGCGAAGTTCGAAGCGCTGCCCGATGACGGCGGCCGCCTGCACCGCCGCCTTGTCGCGCAGGCGACAGGCGGTCGAGACGGCTCAGCACGACGCTCTGGATCGTCGAGGGAATCGCCGAGCCGTCGGCGCCGCTGCGCAGGAGCTGCGTGAGAAACAACGGATTGCCCTGCGCGCGCTCGACGCATCGCCGCGGCCACGTTCGGATTCGCGGTGAGGTACGAGCGCGCCAGCGCGAGCGCATCGCGCGTCGCGAGCGGCGGCAGCTCGCAGCGCTCGATCACGACATCCAATGGCGGCACGCCGAAGGGATCGCCTTCGCGCCGCGTCGTGCACACGACGATCAGCGGCACGTCCTGCGCGACGTCGATCACGGCGCGTACGCCTGCGAGCACGACGGGCGTAGCCCAGTGCAGGTCCTCGCCGACGATCAAGGTCGGCCGCTGCGTCGCCGCGCGCGACACCGCGCCCGCAAACGCGCGAATGCGCCCCTCGGCACGCGTCGCGTTGTCCATCGCCTCGTACACCGCAGCGTCGCGTTGCGCGATCCCAAGGATGTCGGCGGCGAAGGGCTCGTCGCCGTCTGCGACTGCACCCGATGCCACTGCGCGATCCAGTCCCGCGCGTCGATCGGCAGCGTTGGCATCGACGGGCACGCCGAGAATGCCCGCCAGCACTCCGTGAATGGCATCGCGCCCCTGCGCGTCGCCGAAGTCGAGCACGGTCGCCGTGTACGTCGCGAAGCCCCGGCGACGCGCATGCGTGACGAGCTCCTGCACGAGTCGCGTCTTGCCCATTCCGGGGTCGGCGCGTATGTGCCACGCCGCGCCGCGGCGCTTGGTCTCGACGTCCTGCAACAGCGCCTCGAAGTGCGCGAGTTGCTCCTCGCGCCCGACCAGCGGATTCTCGGTCGCCGCGTCGAGGCGAAGCGAGCGCAGCTTCCACACCGCCATCTCGTGCGCGAAGCCGCGGATCGGCATGGTCGCCACGTGATCGACCTCGATCGAGGACACGCATTCGCGATACACGTCGTCCGAGATCACGGTCTCGCCTGGATGCGCAAGCTCGAGCAGGCGTGCGGCGAGATTGACCGCGTCCCCGGTGACCGTGTAGGTGCGATGGACCGCGCTTCCGGTGTCTGCCGCAACCACCTCGCCGCTCGCTACGCCCACGTGCGCGGCGAGCGTACGTCCGATTTCGCTGCCGAGGGTCGCGATCGTGTTGTGAATGGCGGCGGCCGCGCGCAGCGCGCGCATCGTGTCGTTGCCGTAGGCGACGGGCGCGCCGAACAGCGCCATCACGCCGTCGCCCATATGCTTGTCGACCGTGCCGCCGCACTGCTCGATCGACGCGTCGACGAGCTCGAAGTAGCGCGTCAGCAGGCGATGCATGCCTTCGGCGCCGAGCTCGTTGGCGAGCGGCGTGGAACCGCACAGGTCCGCGAACAGGATCGCAACCACGCGGCGCTCGCGCGGGCGGCGCCGACGATGCGACGGGCGCGTCCGCGAGCGCAGTGCCGCATTGCGGGCAGAACCGCGCGCCCGCGGGTGTCGGGGCAGCGCAGCGCGGGCAGGGCGATCCCGGCGTCATCGAGAGTGATTCTGTGTTAACGTGGTCGGCGACGCTAGGGGTCCTGGCTCCGTCGACCGGGTGAGAGCAAACCCTTGGAACCTGATCCGGATAATGCCGGCGCAGGGAAGCGTGAAGCGCAAGCCCTTTCCTCCCGCTTCCCGCTCCCCGCGCCGCCCGCCGAGGAGTACGCCATGAACGCCAACGACCGCTTCTTCGCCCGCGATGCGAAGGTGGATTCCGCCGCCGTCGCACCGCTGCCGGCGTCGCGCAAGATCCACGTGCAAGGGTCGCGCCCGGACGTGCGCGTGCCGATGCGCGAGATCTCGCAAAGCGACACGCCCGCCTCGTTCGGAGCCGAGGAGAATCCGCCGCTCGCGGTGTACGACACGCTCCGGTCCGTACACCGACCCGAACGTTCGCATCGACATCCGCAAAGGACTCGCCTGCGCTGCGCGCCGCATGGATCGCCGAGCGCAACGACACGGTCGAGCTCCCTGGTCCGACGTCGACGTACGGCCAGGCGCGCCTTGCCGATCCCGAGCTTGCCGGCTTTCGCTTCGACCTCGCTCGCAAGCCGCTGCGTGCCAGGCCGGGCGCCAACGTGACGCAGATGCACTACGCGCGGCGCGGCGTCGTCACACCCGAGATGGAGTTCATCGCCATTCGCGAGAATCTTTTGCGTGACGAGCTCGCGGCGCGGTTTCCCGAAAGCGTTCGGCGCCAGCATGCAGGCCAGAGCTTCGGCGCGTCCATCCCGCAAGTCATCACGCCGGAGTTCGTGCGCGACGAAGTCGCGCGCGGCCGCGCGATCATTCCCTGCAACATCAACCATCCCGAAACCGAGCCGATGATCATCGGCCGCAACTTCCTCGTGAAGATCAACGCCAACATCGGCAATTCCGCCGTGAGCTCGTCGATCGGCGAGGAAGTGGAGAAGATGACGTGGGCGATTCGCTGGGGCGGCGACACCGTGATGGACCTGTCGACCGGCAAGAACATCCACGAGACGCGCGAGTGGATCGTGCGCAACTCGCCGGTGCCGATCGGCACGGTGCCCATCTACCAGGCGCTCGAGAAAGTCGACGGCAAGGCGGAAGAGCTCACGTGGGAGGTCTACCGCGATACGCTGATCGAGCAAGCCGAGCAGGGCGTCGACTACTTCACGATCCACGCCGGCGTGCTGCTGCGCTACATCCCGCTGACCGCCAAGCGCATGACGGGCATCGTCTCGCGCGGCGGATCGATCATGGCCAAGTGGTGCCTCGCGCATCACAAGGAGAGCTTCCTATATACGCGGTTCGAGGAGATCTGCGAGATCATGAAGGCGTACGACGTCGCCTTCTCGCTGGGCGACGGCCTGCGTCCCGGCTCCATCCATGACGCCAACGACGAGGCGCAGATGGGCGAGCTCGCAACACTCGGCGAGCTTACGCAGATCGCCTGGAAGCACGACGTGCAGGTGATGATCGAAGGGCCGGGCCACGTGCCGATGCACATGATCAAGCACAACATGGACGAGCAGCTTCGGCTGTGCGGCGAAGCGCCCTTCTACACGCTGGGACCGCTCACGACCGACATCGCGCCGGGCTACGACCACATCACGAGCGCGATCGGGGCGGCGATGATCGGCTGGTACGGCACCGCGATGCTCTGCTACGTGACGCCGAAGGAGCATCTCGGCCTTCCGAACAAGGCCGACGTCAAGGACGGCATCATGGCGTACAAGCTCGCCGCGCACGCCGCCGACCTGGGCAAGGGGCATCCGGGCGCGCAGTTGCGCGACAACGCGTTGTCGAAAGCGCGCTTCGAGTTCCGGTGGGAAGACCAATTCAACCTCGGCCTCGATCCCGACAAGGCACGCGAGTTCCACGACGAGACGCTGCCGCAGCACGGCGCCAAGCTCGCGCACTTCTGCTCCATGTGCGGGCCGCATTTCTGCTCGATGAAGATCACGCAGGACGTTCGCGAGTACGCCGCGAAGCAAGGGATCGCCGAGAGCGAGGCGCTCGCCAAGGGCATGGAAGCGAAGGCAGTGGAGTTCGTGAAGAAGGGCGCGGAGATCTACAGCAAGGCGTAGCGCCTCCGGACGGACCCTACAATCGGCCGATGCGCGGCGACATCCGCATCGGCATTTCCGGCTGGCGCTACGAGCCCTGGCGTAGCACGTTCTATCCAAAGGGTCTCGCACAGAAGTGCGAACTCGAATTCGCCTCGAGGAAGCTCTCGACGATCGAGATCAACGGATCCTTCTACTCCCTGCAAACGCCGGCCTCGTATCGCACGTGGTACGAGGCGACGCCCGACGGGTTCCTGTTTTCCGTCAAGGGTGGACGCTATATCACGCACATGCGGCGGCTTCTCAACGTGCGTGCAGCGCTCGGTAATTTCTTCGCGTCGGGCATTGCCGAGCTGCGCGAAAAGCTCGGGCCATTCCTCTGGCAGTTCCCGCCCAATTTCGCTTACGACACCGAGCGCGTCGAGAGCTTCCTTGCCATGCTTCCGTACGACACGGATGCAGCGGCGGCTGTTGCGCGGCGGCACGACCAGAAGCTCAGGACACGAGCCGTGTGCGTCTTCAAGCCGCCACGCGTGCTGCGTCATGCGATGGAGGTGCGGCACCCCTCGTTCATGGATCCTGGCTTCATCGCCCTGCTTCGCAGGTACGGCGTCGCGTTCGTCATCGCCGACACGGCCCGTAAATGGATCGAGCGCGACGACGTCACAGCGGACTTCGTATACATCCGCTTGCACGGCGCCGTGGACCTGTATCACAGCAGATACACCGAGGAGGAGCTCGCGAGCTTCGCGACGCGCATCGACTGTTGGGCGCAGGGCAGCGAGCCCAGGGATGCGTGCCGCATCGCGCAACCTGCGCTCAAGGCCGCATCACGCGACGTGTATTGCTACTTCGACAACACCGACAAGGTGCACGCGCCGGACAACGCGATCGCACTCGCGCGCATCCTGTCGGCTGCCGGATCACCTGGAGGCGATCCGGTCCGAATCAATGCGGCGGAGCCACGCTCCACGCCGGGTTGGATACTGTCCGCCGGTTCCTGACCGACTAACCCTTCGGCATCTCCACCTTGCGTTTGGCCATGTAGTAAAGGTAGGCGAGGAGGTCGTCGAGCTCGCGCTCGGTCATCGCGTTGATGTCGAAGCCCGGCATCTTCGCCCCCGGCCACGAGCGCAACGCCTGCGGATTGCGCACCTGCATGCGCAGGAAATCTTCGCGCAGGTATTCGGTGGGGCTGAACGGGACGTTGAGGTCGGGTCCGACGCGTGCATCGCCCAGGAGGTTCAGCGTGTGACACGGCAGGCAGCTCGCCGAGAACACCCCGAAGCCCCGACGGATGGGATCGTTGACGGGCACGCCCGTGCCGGGTGCCAGGCCCGCGAAGCGCACGGCGACGGGTGCGACGTCTTCGATGCTGGCGATCTGGTACGGCCACTGCTCGGGCGAGATGCGTCCGCGGTCGGTGCGCACCCACACGAGATAAAACGGACCCGCGGTTGCCTTCGCGTTCGCCGCGAGCGGTGGCCACGGCGCGTCGGCGGGCTCGACGGCGACGTACGCCCGCGGCGCGTCCTCGGTCGCGGTCATCAGCAGCGGCGCAGGAATGCTCGCCGCGAAGCCGTCGGCGGCGACGAAGCGCACGCTGTCTTCGCGCGGCAGTCCCGCAAGCAGAACCGATGCCGGGACGGCTCGATACGTCATCGACTTCTTGTACGAGACGTCCTGCGGGACCGTTATCGTCGTCACAGCCGGATGCGCGAGCAGCGCGGCGGTCGTGTACTTCTGCGTGCGCCCTGCGATCGTCGTCGTAAGCTCCGCCGCGTCGGCGGCCGACATGAGCGCCGCGAACGAGCACGCGGCGGCGAAAATACGCATGATCAATCCTCGGAAGTTGCGAGGCGCACTAGATAGCCGCCGGATTTTTCGTCGCGCTCGAGCGAGAGATGGCCGGCTTGCGCGGCCGCCTCGAGCATGGCGTTAAACGAACGAAAGCCGTAGAACGATTCGTTGAAGCCCGGCTTGCGGCGCTTGAGCGCCTGCTTGACCATCGACCCCCAGATCTTGTCCGAGCCGCGCTCCTGCGCGAGCGCCTCGGTGGTCGAAACGATGAGATCGATGACTTCCTCCCCGCGCTGGTCATCCGGCACGCGCGGCGTCGCCTCCCCGGCCGGGGCTTCGACGGCCTCGGTCTGCTTGTCCTTGGCCTTGCGCTTGGCCGGCGTCTTGGCCGTGCGCCGTGCGGCCGCCTTTTTCTTCTCGCGGACGAGGTCGTCGTAGAAGATGAACTCGTCGCAATTGGTGACGAGCAGGTCGGACGTCGAGTTCTTGACCCCCACGCCGATCACCGTCTTGGCGTTCTCGCGCAGCTTCGACACGAGCGGCGAAAAATCGGAGTCGCCGCTGATGATGACGAACGTGTCGACGTGCGTCTTGGTGTAGCAAAGGTCGAGCGCGTCGACCACCATGCGTATGTCGGCGGAGTTCTTGCCCGACATGCGCAGGTGAGGGATCTCGATCAGCTCGAAAGACGCTTCGTGCATCGTCGCCTTGAAAGCCTTGTAGCGATCCCAGTCGCAGTACGCCTTCTTGACGACGATGCTGCCCTTGAGGAGCAGGCGCTCGAGCACCTTGGTGATGTCGAACTTCTCGTAGTTCGCGTCGCGCACGCCGAGGGCGATGTTCTCGAAGTCGCAGAACAGCGCCATGCTGGTGTCGTCGGTAGGGGTGGGCATCCCCTATGTTCGCATGAAAAAACTTCCGATGGAGGCGGGCCTGCAAGGCGGCTTCGCGCGTTGCCGGCCCGACTTTGGTCGCACTAGGCGGGATGCGCCAGCCTGACCGGTATGCGGCGACGTCCGAAGTCGTGACGGTGCGCCTCGAACCGCCCGGCGATCGCCGTTCCGCAATCGGGGCATGCGCCAGCGTCCGTCACGCGGTAGCGCAGGATCTCGTGCCAGTCGCGCACGACCAGCGCCGCGCTGCAGGCCGGGCAATACGTCGTGCCGCCTTCGCGATCGTGGACGTTGCCCGTGTACACGTGATGCAATCCGGCCCGCATCGCGATCTCGCGCGCCCGGGTCAGCGTCGCCCCGGGCGTGCGCGGCAGGTCCGTCATCTTGTAGTCCGGGTGGAAGGCGGTGAAGTGTAGCGGGACGTCGACACCGAGCTCGCGCGCGATCCACGCGGACATCGCCGCCAGCTCCTCGTTGGAGTCGTTCTTACCGGGGATGAGAAGCGTTGTGATCTCGGTCCACACGTTCGTCTCGCGCACGAGGTATTGCAACGTTTCGAGCACGGGCGCCAAGCGCGCGCCGCAGAGCTTGACGTAGAAGTCCTCGGTGAATCCCTTGAGGTCGACGTTCGCAGCGTCCATCTTGGCGTAGAACTCGCGCCGTGCTTCGGCGCCGATGTACCCCGCGGTCACGGCGACGCTCGCTATTCCGCGGGCGCGGCACTCGTCCGCGGTATCCATCGCGTACTCGGCGAAGATGACGGGGTCGTTGTACGTGAATGCGACGCTCCTGCATCCGTGCGCCTGCGCGGCGTCGGCAATGGCCGCAGGCGACGCCGCATCCATCAGCGTGTCCATCTCGCGCGACTTGCTGATGTCCCAGTTCTGGCAGAACTTGCACGCGAGATTGCAGCCAGCCGTGCCGAACGAGAGCACGGACGACCCGGGATAGAAATGGTTGAGCGGCTTCTTCTCGATCGGGTCGATGCAAAACCCAGACGAGCGCCCGTAGGTGGTCAGGACGATGGCGTCGCCCTTGCGCTGGCGCACGAAGCACGCGCCGCGCTGGCCTTCGTGCAACCGGCAATCGCGCGGGCACAAGTCGCACTGGATGCGACCGTCGGGGAGCGCCTGCCACCAGCGTCCGGGATGATCCATCAGGGCATTCCTTCGACGAACTTCTCGACCGTGTAGCGCAATACGCGTACGTCGTCGCTCCAGAAATCCTCGGGCAGCCCTGCCTTGCGCTTCAGCGCGCGCAGGAAGTCGCGCGGATGGGGGAGCTGTTCCCACACCTGGGGGAGAAACGTCGCGCGGTGGCGCGCGCATTCGAGGACGACGCCGTCGATCTCCGGTCGCAGGGTCGCGGCCAGCGACGCTTCCCGTCCCGAGGGCACCGGCTCGCTCGGGTTCAGCACGGACACTTCGATCGTCACCTGCACGAGCTCGTCGCGGCGAAGCGGCGGGAAACGCGGGTCGCGGAAGGCGGCGGCGACCGCGTTGGCGCGCACGTCGTCCGCGAGCGGGCGCCACGCGTCCACCGTCCCGATGCAGCCGCGCAGGTCGCCGTCGCTGCGCAACGTCACGAACGTGGCGCCGACCTGCGCAAGATCGGGAGGAATCCGTTCCGTCGCGTTCGCGGCCCCGAGCTCGCGCGCGATGGCGCCGCGAGCGAGCGCAAGCAACGGCCCGCCGATGTCAGTCCGGGTCATCGCCTGCGGCATGACCAGCAAAGGCGAACGACGCGTAGCCGACCACGCGACCGCGGTCGCCCGCCGTATCGCCGGAGTTGCGCAAGTCGAGGAGCGTCGGCGACAGGCCGCGCCGCTTTGCACATTGCAGGAGACCGTTGATCGGCGTCGCGCCGCAGGCCTGCTCGTGATCGAGGTTGGGCGACATCGCGAGGATGGCGTCGGTGGTCGCGCGGTCGATGCGCTTCGCCTCCGCATAAGAACGGTAGTGCGACAGGTCCGAGCTCACGACCACGAGCGTCTCCGGCCCGCCCCATAGCGCGTCCATCACCTCGGCCACGTCTTCCGTCGACACATGGCCGACGGCGAACGGCACGAGCGAAAACGAGCGCAGCACCGTTTGCAGGAATGGGAGCTGTACCTCCAGCGCGTGCTCGTGCGCGTGCGCGACGTCGCTCACCGTGACTTGCGGAAAAGAGAGCGCCGCGGCGACCGCGTGCGTGTCGATCCTCACCTCGCCCAGCGGCGTCTCGAACGCGCTCGCGCTGGTGGTCGCGAGCCCGCGCACGGCCACTCGATGCGCGGGCCCCAGCAGCACCACCCGCCTGATCGACTCGCGCAAAGGCGCGAGAAGCGCATAGGCATTGGCAGCGATTGGTCCGGAATAAATGTAGCCGGCGTGAGGAACGATCAACGCCTTGGGCATGAGCGCTGCCTGCGCGGAAGCGTCCGAGAGATACGCGCGAATTTCACCCGCGAGGCGCTCGGGCGCGTCTGGATAGAACATGCCGGCCACCGCGGCCGGCCGCACGTCTTGCATGGCGGACCTACGGATGCGGATGCGTGATGCCGCGAAGTTCCAGTTTACTCCTCCTGGAACACATCTCATTGTTGCTACACTTCTCGGGCCATGACGCTACCGCCTCTTTCGCTGCTGCAAACGAGGGTCCTGGGCGTCCTCGTCGAAAAGCAGCTCACGGTCCCGGACACGTATCCGCTCACGCTCAACGCGCTCGTCTCCGGCTGCAACCAGAAGTCGAGCCGCGATCCCGTCATCGAGGCGAGCGAAGACGAAGTGCAGTCTGCCGTCGACCAGCTGAAGTCGCTGTCGCTCGTCATGGAGTCGAGCGGCGGCCGCGTGATGCGCTACGCCCACAACGTGCAGCGCGTCCTCGAGATTCCGGCGCAGGCTGTCGCGATCCTCACCCTCCTCATGCTGCGGGGGCCGCAGACCGCGGGCGAGCTTCGAATCCACACCGAGCGGCTGCATCGCTTCAGCGACATCTCGGCGGTCGAAGGCTTCCTGCACGAGCTGGAAGCCCGCGCCGGTGGAGGGCTCGTCATGGAGCTTCCGCGGCAGGCAGGAGCGCGGGAGACGCGGTGGTCGCATTTGCTGTCGGGCGCACCGCAGGTATCGACCCCTGTCGAAGCGGCGCCCGCGCCCGACCGCGTCGCGGTCGGCGAGCTTGCCGCGCTCCGCGCGACCGTCGACGACTTGCGCGCGCAATTGCTTGCAATGCGCGCCGACGTCGACCGCCTGCTCACCGAGCTCGGCATCTCGCGCTAACGGCAGCGCACCCGTGTGCACGCGTATAGTGGGTCGTTCCAGCCACGACGACGCGAGGTGCGCCATGGGATTGCTCGACGGTTTGCTCGGTGGACTCATGGGCGGCGGTATGGGAGATCCGCGTCAGCGGAGCGGCGGACTCGGCGGTATCGGCACTGCGGCGATCATCGGTATCGTGCTTCAACTCCTGCAACGCAACGGCGGCCTGGGTGGACTCCTGCAGCGCATGCAACAGACCGGTGCCGGCCCGCAGGGTCAATCGTGGGTCGGTACGGGCCAGAACATGCCGATCTCGCCGGACATGCTGTCGCAGATTTTCGGCCAGGGACAGATGGACGACATCGCGCGTCAGCTGGGCGTGTCGCACGAAGAGGCGGCGACCACCGTGGCGCAGGCGCTGCCGGACGTGATCGACCGCATGACTCCGGCGGGATCGATCCCCGACGACAGCGACGATCTCGTGTCGCGAACGCTGCAGGAACTGACGACGAGGCGCTAGAGCCGGCTAGTCCTGGCGCCAAGGCAGGCCGGCCATCTGCCAGCCGTTGACGCGGCGCTGTCCAGACGCGTTCTTGTCGCCCTCGAAGCCCTCGAGCACGTTGAAAGCTTTCGCATAGCCGTTCTGGGCAGCGAGCGCGGCTGCGTGGTGCGATCGCACGCCGCTGCGGCACAGGAACGCCACCGGGCGATCTTCGCGCACTGCTTCGCGCAACTCGTCGAGAAAGCTCGCGTTGCGGGCCTTCGCGGGATAGTCGTACCACTCGATCGGCTTGCTGCCCGGCACGTAGCCGATGAGGTCGCGCTCCGCGTGCGTGCGGGTGTCCACGAGATCGATCGCGCCCGCATCGAAAAGCGACCAGGCTTCCTCCGGCGTGAGCAGTCCCGCCATGGCGGCGTTCTTGTCCTTGGCGCGTTTTGCGGCCGCCTCGAAAACCGATGCGATCTCTCGTTCGTCCACGCGATGCCTCCGATGCGCAAGATTGTACGGCCACATGAGACAATCCGCCGCCTTGGACGCTTCGCCTTCCCTCGTCGTCGCTCTTCTTCTCGGCATCGTCGAAGGGCTGACCGAATTCCTGCCGATCTCCTCCACGGGCCACCTCATCGTGGCGGGCTCGCTGCTGGGCTACACGGGCGAGAAGGCGAAAGTGTTCGAGATCGTGATCCAGGCCGGCGCGATCCTCGCCGTGTGCTGGGAGTTTCGCGTGCGTCTCCTCCGCGTGCTCGGCGGGTTGTTCCGCGACCCGAGCGCGAACCGGTTTGCGATCAATCTCATCATCGCCTTCCTGCCGGCCGCCGTGCTCGGGTTGCTCCTCGGGCGCTACATCAAGGCGGCATTGTTCTCGCCGGTGCCGGTGGCGGTAGCATTCGTCGCCGGCGCGCTCGTGATCCTGTGGGCGGAACGGAGACATCGCGCGCGTCCCGACACCGTGCGCATCGACGACGTCGACGCGATGCGCTGGACGGACGCGCTCAAGGTGGGATGCGCGCAAGCGTTCGCGCTGATCCCGGGCACGTCGCGATCGGGGGCGACGATCATCGGCGGCATGCTGTTCGGATTGTCGCGGCGCGCCGCCACCGAGTTTTCGTTCTTCCTCGCGATCCCGACGCTGCTCGCCGCATGCGCGTACGAAACGATCAAGAACCGGCACCTGCTCGCGGCTGCCGACCTGCCCGCGTTCGGAGTCGGATTCGCGGCCGCGTTCGTCTCGGCGTTCTTCTGCGTGCGATGGCTCATCCGCTTCGTGAGCCATCACGACTTCACGCCGTTCGCGTGGTACCGCATCGCGTTCGGAATCGTGATCCTCGTCACCTCGTATACGGGCATCGTGTCGTGGACGTGACCGCGCAGGCAGCGCGTTAAAATAGCGTTTTTCGCATCCTCTTTCGCCCTGGAGGCGAGCATGCCCCCCGACACGATCGAACGCGCGCTTCCCGCGCTCAAGGACCCTTCGCTGTTTCGCACGCAATGCTTCATCGGCGGCCATTGGACGGGCGCCGACGACGGCGGGACTCGGACGGTCACGAATCCTGCGACCGGCGTTGCGATCGGCACCGTTCCGGTCTGCGGCGCGACCGAAACGCGCCGCGCGATCGAAGCGGCCGGGCGCGCGTTCCCCGCGTGGCGCGACATGCTCGCCAAGGATCGCTGCGCGATCGTGCGCAAGTGGTACGACCTCATTCTCCAGCACGCCGACGATCTCGCGCTGATCCTGACCACGGAGCAAGGCAAGCCGCTCGCCGAAGCGAAAGCGGAGATCGCGATCGGTGCCGCGTATGTCGAATGGTTCGCGGAAGAAGGCAAGCGCATCTATGGCGACGTGATCCCCACCATCGGCAGCGATCGCCGCCTGGTCGTCGTCAAGCAGCCCGTCGGCGTTTGCGCTGCGATCACGCCGTGGAACTTCCCGCATTCGATGATCACGCGCAAGGTGGCCCCCGCGCTCGCCGCGGGTTGCACGGTCGTCTGCAAGCCTGCCGAAGCGACTCCGTACTCCGCGCTGGCCTTGGCCGAGCTTGCGCATCGTGCCGGCTTCCCGGCAGGCGTGTTCAGCGTCGTCATCGGCAAGGCATCGCAAGTCGGCGGCGAGATGTGCGCCAATCCGACCGTGCGCAAGCTGTCGTTCACCGGATCCACCGAAGTCGGCCGCAAGCTCATGGCGCAAGTCGCGCCCACGATCAAGAAGCTTTCGCTCGAGCTCGGCGGCAACGCGCCGTTCATCGTGTTCGACGACGCGGACCTCGATGCGGCCGCCGAAGGCGCGATCATCTCCAAGTACCGCAACGCCGGCCAGACCTGCGTGTGCGCGAACCGCTTGTTCGTGCAGGACAAGGTCTACGACGCGTTTGCGGCAAAGCTCGCCGATCGTGTGTCGAAGCTCGTCGTCGGCAACGGCCTTGAAAACGGCGTGACGCAGGGGCCGCTCATCAACGGGGAAGCGGTGGCGAAGGTCGAGGACCACGTCGCCGACGCGAAGAGCCGCGGCGCCAAGGTCGCGCTGGGCGGCAAGCGTCATGCGCTTGGCGGCAATTTCTACGAGCCCACCGTGCTCACGGGAGTCACGCGCGAGATGAAGATCTTCTCCGAGGAGACGTTCGGTCCCGTGGCGCCGCTGATCCGCTTCACGGACGACGCGGACGTCGTCGAAATGGCCAACGACAGCGAGTTCGGATTGGCCTCGTACTTCTACAGCCGCGATATCGGCCGCGCCTGGCGCATCGCCGAGCAGCTCGAAGCGGGCATGGTCGGCGTGAACACCGGCCTCATCACGACTCAGGTCGCGCCGTTCGGCGGCGTAAAGGAGTCGGGCCTCGGGCGCGAAGGCAGCAAGTACGGGATCGACGAATACGTCGAGATCAAGTACATCTGTTTCGGCGGGATAAACGTCTGATGGATGACGTCGCTCGCCGGCGCTTCGCGCGAAGCGCGCCGTCTTTGGTCCTGGCCGTGCGCTAATACGTCGGCGCCTGCTCCGCCACGGCGTCTGCCGCCGTCGGGCCGATGCTGTCGGGCAGCGCGAAGCCATCGGTGGCTGCCGTCGTCACCGTCGTCGCCTTCACCGTGATGGGCGCTGCCGTGGGCTGTGCGCTCGGCGCGACGAAGAAGACGTGGTCCGCAGTCAGTGCCCCGGCGGTAAGCACCAGCACCAGCGCCGCGATCTTGATGCCCCTGCCGATACGCGACCGCTCGAAATTCACCGCTTTGATCGTTGCCATTGCCGCTTCCCTTCCTGTCCTCGCGTGACATCCACGCGTGAGGCCAATCTAGGCCTAAGGAAGGGTTCGGACGATGGAGCAATCGCAGCCTGGGCTGCAGAAAATTCCCACTGACTACGCTTCCAGCGGCGCGCTTCGCGCGGAGCGCCGGCGAGCGACGTCGCCATCAGAAGGTTTCACCAGCCGGGAGGGAGGCGTTTCAAGATGGTGATGCGGCGGTCCTCCACCGCGAGATAGCCGCCGCCCACGAGGTCTTTCATGAGCTTGCCGATCATGTCGCGCGACGCGCCGACGCGGTCGGCGATGTCCTGCTGCGTCAGGCGCTCCTCGACGACCTGATGTCCGTCCCGCTCCACCGCGAGCGCGTTGAGAAGCCGCACGAGGCGTCCGTAGACGTCGGACAGCGCGAGGCTCTTCACGTTTTCCGTCGCGCCGCGGCAGCGATGGATCAGCGTCTGGATGAGGTGCTGCGCGAAGTCGGGGTTCTGGGCGAGGAAGTCGCGGAACTGCGCGCGGTTGACGATCGCGCACGTCGTGGGCTCCATCGTGACCACCGACGCCGAGCGAGGCTCGCCGTCGAGCGACATCTCGCCCACGTATTCGCCGGGCCCATGAAAGTTGATCACAACCTCGCGGCCGGCCTCGTTGCTCGCGAATACCTTCACGCGGCCCGACACGATGATGTAAAGCGAATCGCCGACGTCGCCTTCCGCGATCAGGATGGTGCTTTTCGGAAATGTGCGAACGACGCCGGACGCTGCAATCTGCCGCAGCACTTCGTCACGGAGCGGCAGACCAGTGGACGGGATGGTATCGGGCAAGCAGGTGCCTCTTTAGCCGTTGCACCGGAATGCTAGCACGGCGCCCGGGGCTTCTAGTCGAACTTGCGGACGTCCTCGATGACCTTGCCGTCGTTCGGCAGCTCGCCGGGCATGCGAAAGCCGACCTCACCCCGGAGCTTCGTGACTTCGCGAATGGATGCGACGATCGACTCGGCGTGCGACGACGCGTTGCCGGGCACTTCCACAAGTAGCGTCATGCGGTCGTTGCCGCCAGGATTGTCGACGACGAGCCGCGCGCGCTGCACTTCGGGATGCCGCTTGACGATGGCCGCGACCTGGGAGGGATGCACGAACATGCCCTTGACCTTCGTGGTCTGGTCGGCGCGTCCCATCCAGCCCTTGATGCGCGCGTTCGTGCGGCCGCAGGGCGACACTCCGGGAAGGATGGCCGACAGGTCGCCGGTTCCGAACCGCACGAGCGGGTAGTCCGTGTTGAAGAGCGTGGTCACCACGACTTCGCCGACGTCGCCCGGCGCGACCGGATCGCCGGTGCCCGGCCGCACGAGCTCGACCAGCACGCCTTCGTCGACGACGAGGCCTTCGCGCGCTTCCGTCTCATACGCGATGCAGCCGAGGTCCGCCGTCGCGTACGCCTGGAAAGCGCCGACGCCGCGCGCCTTCAGCGCATCGCGCAGGCTCGGCAGGAACGCTTCCCCGGAAACGAGCGCCTTCGTAAGCGAAGGCAACGCAATGCCCTGCTCGTCCGCCTTCTCGAGAACGATCTTGAGGAACGAAGGCGTCCCGACATAGCCGTTTGCCCCGAGGTCGGCCATGGCCCGCACCTGCAGCTCGGTCTGCCCGGTGCCGCCGGGAAATACCGTGCAACCCAGCGCATGCGCACCGCACTCGACCATCGAGCCCGCGGGCGTGAGGTGATACGAGAAGCAGTTGTGCACGAGATCGCCGCTTCGAAACCCCGCAGCGAACATCGCGCGCGCGAGCCGCCAGTAGTCGGGGCGCGCGCCTTCAGGCTCGTACAGCGGGCCGGGGCTCTGGAAACACGCGTCGCGCCTCGCCGTAGCGCGTGGCCGCGAGCCCGCCGAAAGGCTTGCTGGCCTTCTGGAGGTCCGCGAGCTCCGACTTGCGCGTCACGGGCAGCTCCGCCAATGCCTCGAGCGTCGTGATGTCGTCGGGGTCCACGTCCGCCAGGCGCTGCGCAAACGCAGGCGCGTTCGCCTTAGCGTGCGCGATCTGGCCGCGCAGCGAAGCGAGCTGCTGCTTGCGCCGCAGATCCGGATCGCGGGTCTCGAGCGTGTCGAAATGCGCCATCATTTGCTCCCGATGGCCTCACGCTCTTTCTTGGTGAGCTTGGCCATGACGAGCGCGTGCGAGCGCGCGACGAGGTCTCGCGCCTGCGCGTCGGTGAGCGCCTTCGCGTCCTCGACCAGCACCCAATGCGCGCGGGCGAGGTACGGCGCGGGGATGATGCCGCCCACGTCGGTCAGCTCGAGGAAGCGCTCGGGGTCGCACTTGAACCCCACGTTCGTTGCCTTCCTGTTCCGCGTTCCGAACACCGTGAACATCTTGCCGCCGACGCAGTGGCACTCGTCGGCACCCCATTTGATGTCGACCGTGGCCCCCGGGAAGCGTCTTGCAGAACTTGCGCAGAGCGTCGAGGTTCACGACAACCAACGTTTACGTCTGCGATAGTGCTTGACGTCGCGGAAGCTCTTGCGTCCGGCGGATGACAGGCCGAGGTAGAACTCCTTCACGTCGTCGTTGGACGCGAGATACTTGGCGTCACCGTCCATCACCACGCGCCCGTTCTCGAGGATGTACCCGTAATTCGCGAAGCGAAGCGCGACGTTCGTGTTCTGCTCGGCGAGCAGGAACGACACGCGCTCCTTGGCATTGAGATCCTGGACGATCTCGAAGATTTCCTCGACGATCTGCGGCGCCAATCCCATCGACGGCTCGTCGAGCAGGATCATCGAAGGCTGCGCCATCAGCGCGCGGCCCACTGCCGTCATCTGCTGCTCGCCGCCCGAGGTGTAGCCCGACTGGCTTGCGCGCCGCTGCTTGAGTCGCGGGAAATAGTGATAGACCTTCTCGAGTGCGGACGCGATGTCGGCGCGGGAGCCCTTGCGCGTGAACGCCCCGGTCAGGAGATTCTCCTCGACCGTGAGGTGTGCGAAGCAGTGCCGGCCCTCCATCACCTGGCACACGCCCATGCGAACGAGATCGTTGGTCGTCAGCTTGTCGACGCGCTTGCCTTTGAACTCGATCGTGCCTTTGGTGACGTCGCCGCGCTCGGCCGCGAGGAGGTTGGAGATCGCCTTGAGCGTCGTGCTCTTGCCCGCGCCGTTCGCGCCGAGCAGCGCGACGATGCTCCCTTCGGACACTTCGAGCGACACGCCCTTCAACACGAGGATGACGTGGTCGTAGATCACCTCGATGTTGTTCACCGAGAGATAGTGGTTAGCTGCAGGTGACGTTGCGGGTTGCATGCGTCAGTAAACCTTTCATGCCACCCTCCCCCCGAGCGGGGAGAGGGTGGATGAGATCAACCTTCCTTCGCGCAGTCGCGCGGCGTGATCTTCTTCTCCGCCGCGTACTTGCCCGCGGTTTCCTCGGCCATCTTGCGCACCATGTCGCGGTCGCCGGCCATGAACGGGGTCACCTGCTTGAAGCCGGTGCCGGTCCACTCCTGGAACTTGACCATGCCCGAGCCCTCGTGGTCCGCGCAGCTCGTCTTGATCGGCGGGAACAGGCCGCCGGCGCCGAGCTCCTTGATGCGCGCTTCGGTCAGGTTGAGATGCTCGAAGCCCCAGCGGAGCTGCTCGGGTGTCATCACCTTTCCCTTGCCGAACTGGCTCTGCGCGACGCGAATCGCTTCGACGAGGATCATGCCGTAGACGACGCCGCGCGTGTACATCACGTTGCCGAGGCGCGTGGGATCCTCGAGATTGCCCTTGTTCGCGCCGTACACCTTCTTCTTGATGTCCTGCATCACCGGGAAGTCGGTCCCCGTCGCGGTAAACGATGCGCTCACGTAGCCCTTCGACGCATCGCCGGCGGGAATGACGTCCTCTTCCGAGCCCGCCCACCATACGCCGAGCAGCTTGTTCTTCGGATAACCCGTCTTGGCTGCCGTCTTGAGCGCCACGGTGCTCATCACGCCGTAGGTCCACACGATCACGTAGTCGGGCCGCGCCTGGCGGATCTGCAGCCACTGCGACTCTTGCGTCGTCCCCGGAACGGGCACCGGAATCTTGAGCGCCTCGAAGCCGTGCTTGGCGGCAAGCGCATCGAGCACCGGGATGGGCTCCTTGCCGTACGCCGAGTCGTGATACAGGAACGCGACCTTCTTGCCCTTGAGCTTGTCGACGCCGCCTTCCTTCTGGCCGAGATACGCGATCATCGCCGCCATCTGGTCCCAGTACGTCGTGCCGATGGGGAACACCCACGGATACACGCGCCCGTCGGCCGCGCTTGCAAGTCCGTAGCCGAACGTCGTCATGGGGATCTTGTCCTGCGCGACGCGGTCGAAGAGGCCGTACGCGATGCCGGTCGAAAGCGGCTCGACGGTGGAAGCGCCGCCGTTCTTCTTCTTGAGCCGCTCGTAGCACTCCACCCCCTTCGAGGCGTTGTACTCCGTCTCGCACTCTTCCCACACGAGCTTCACGCCGTTGATGCCGCCGGACATGTTGATGAGCGTCCAGTAGTCGATGGCGCCGCCGTAATAGCCCGATCCACCGGCCGCGTACGGCCCGACGCGATAGGACAGCACGGGAACGAACTGCTCGTTTTGCGCGCTTGCCGCGGTGGCCGCGACGAAGATCGCGGCACCGAGTAGCGCATGTTTGATTGCTTTCATTGAATCCTCCTCACAAGAATTACATCGCACGACAGAAAGAACCTGCGTCCACGTTGTGCCGTCAATGCGGAAACGGCCACAGTCTTAGCTTTTCTTTTCCGATCTGCCACAGCCGCGCGAGCCCGTGAGGCTCGACGATCAGGAAGAAAATGATGAGCCCTCCGAACACGATGAGCTCGAGGTTGCTGATGGTGCTCTCGGCGATGTGCAGGCCGAGGATGTTGTCCAGGAACCGCACGGTGACCGACAGGAAAACGGGCAGGAGCGTCACGAACGCCGCACCGAGGAACGAGCCCATGACGGTGCCCACGCCGCCGATGATCACCATGAACAGGATGCGGAACGACAGATCGAGGTTGAAGGCTTCGGGCTCGACCGTCCCCAAGTAGAGATACGCGAACAACGCGCCCGCGACGCCGCAATAGAACGAGCTCACCGCGAAAGCGAGGAGCTTCGCGCGCATCAGCCGAATGCCGATGACCTCCGCCGCGACGTCCATGTCGCGCACCGCCATCCACGAGCGGCCGACATTGCCGCGCGCCATGTTCTTCGCCGCGAGCGCCAACAGGCTCACGATCGACAGGATCAGCAGGTACTTGGCAGCAGGCGTCGTGAACGCGTAGCCCAGGATGACGACCTGCTGCGCGGTGATCACGCCGGAGGTCGAGTAGTTGGTGATCCAGCCGACACGGGTGAGGAACCAGACGATGAAGAACTGCGCCGCAAGCGTTGCCACGACGAGATAAAGACCTCGTATCCGCAGGCTCGGCAGTCCGAACAGGATGCCGACGAGCGCGGCGACGACGCCTGCGAGCGCGAACGCGACCAGGACCGGAATGCCGGGCACGCGCAGCATGAAGTTGTACGCGGCGAATGCGCCCACCGCCATGAACGCGGCAGTCCCGAGCGAAAGCTGTCCCGCGTACCCCGTGAGGATGTTGAGCCCGAGCGCCGCCAGCGAAAAGATGAGCAACGGAATCAGGATGCCCGTGAACACGTACGGCGTCGCGACGAATGGCACCACCGCGAAAGCCACCACGAGAACGACCGCCATCCCGATCCGGTCCTGCAGGATCGGAAAGATCGCCGCGTCCTTCTCGTAGGACGTCTTGAACTGGCCGGCTTCGCGATAGAGCATCTTAGATTCGTCTTATGATTTTTTCGCCGAACAGCCCTTCGGGCCGAACCAGCAGGAACAAGAGCGCGAGCACGTACGGGAACCAGCCTTCGATGCCGCCACCGACGAACGGCCCCAGGTAGACCTCCGCGAGCTTTTCGGTGGCGCCGATGATGAGGCCGCCGACGATGGCGCCGGGGATCGACTCGAAGCCGCCGAGGATCAGCACCGGCAAGGCTTTCAACGCGACGAACGTGAGCGCGTACTGCACGCCGTTGCGCGCGCCCCACAGGAGTCCTGCGACCAACGCGACGGCGCCGGCGACACCCCAGACGATCGCCCAGATCTGCTGCAGCGGGATGCCGACGGCCAGCGCAGCTTGGTGATCGTCGGCCACCGCACGCAGCGCACGTCCGATGCGCGTGCGGCTGAAGAAGAGAGCAAGCGCCGTCACCAGGATCGCCGCTACGAGCGCGGCCATGAGATCGAAGCGCGAGACGTTGATGTTCGCGGTTTCCATCAGCCACGCGATCGGCTCGTCCTGAACGCCGAGCTCGAGGCCGCGCACGTTGGCGCCCCACATGAGCTGCGCCACGCCTTCGATGAAGAACGTGAGCCCGATGGTCGCCATGAGGAGCGAGATCTGCGGCTGGTTGACGAGCGGCCGCAGCACGAAACGCTCGGTAAGGAGGCCGACGATGACCATCACGACGAGCGTCGCAGGAATCGCCATCCACCACGCAAGGCCGACTTCGAGCAGGCCGACGTACGTGAGGGCCGCGAAGAACACCATCGCGCCCTGCGCGAAGTTGAAGACGCCGGACGCCTTGTAGATGAGCACGAAGCCCAGCGCCACGAGCGAGTACATGACGCCCGAAAGCAATCCGCCGATGAGCACTTCGAAGAAGAAGGACATCAGTGCGCTACTCCGAGGTAAGCGTCGATCACGGCCTTGTTCGCGCGGACCTCGTCGGGCCGGCCGTCGCCGATCTTCTTGCCGTAGTCGAGGACGACGACGCGATCCGATATATCCATCACCACACCCATGTCGTGCTCGATCAGCACGATCGTCGTGCCGTATTGCTCGTTGACGTCGAGCACGAACCGGCACATATCCTGTTTTTCCTCGACGTTCATGCCGGCCATCGGCTCGTCGAGCAGGAGCATCGACGGCTCGGCAGCGAGCGCGCGCGCGAGCTCGACGCGCTTCTGCAAGCCGTACGGCAGCCGGCCGACCGGAGTCTTGCGGATGTGCTGGATCTCGAGGAAATCGATGACCTCCTCGACCTTGCGGCGGTTCTCCATCTCTTCGCGCTTCGCGGGGCCGAGCCAGATCGCCTGCGAGAGGAAGCCGGCCTTCATCTTGAGGTTGCGCCCGGTCATGATGTTGTCGAGCACGGACATGCCGCGGAACAGCGCGATGTTCTGGAACGTGCGCGCGATGCCGCTGGCCGCCGCCTTGTAGGTGTCCATGTCGTGCCGAACCTCGCCACGGTACGTGATCGTCCCCTGCTGCGGGCGATACACGCCGTTGATGACGTTCAGCATCGAGCTCTTGCCGGCGCCGTTGGGTCCGATGATCGCGCGCACCTCGTGCTCGCGCACGTCGAAGCTTATGTCCGTCAGCGCCTTCACCCCGCCGAACGACAGGGAGATATTGTCGAGCGACAACAGCACGTCGCCGATTTGGCGTTCGGTCACTGACGCCCCTTCGCGCTCATGATCACGCAGCCTTGGCGTGCTCGTGCGCCGGCGCGAACGTCTTGGCTTCGGCGATGACGAGGTCGGCGGCGACCATGTTGGTGCGGCCGTCTTCGAGGCGCACGAGCGTCTCGATGTGCTGCTTGTCGAGGCCGCCGTAGAGAGCATCGATGAGCACATGGTACTTCTCGGCGACGAAGCCGCGGCGCACCTTGCGCGTGCGCGTGAGCTCGTCGTCGTCCGGGTCGAGCTCCTTGTGAAGCACGAGGAAGCGGTGCACCTGGGAGTTCGCGAGCTCGCCCTCGCCCGCGAGCTCCGCGTTCACCTTCTCGATGCACTCGCGGATGAGCCCGTACACCTCGGGCTTTTGCGCGAGATCCGTGTAACCCGAGTACGCAATGCCGCGGCGCTCCGCCCAGTTTCCGACCGATCCGATGTCGATGTTGATGAACGCGCACACGCGGTCGCGCCCGTCGCCGAACGTGACCGCTTCCCTGACGTGCGGCGAGAACTTGAGCTTGTTCTCGATGTAGTTGGGCGCGAACATGGCGCCGTTCCACAGCTTGCCGACGTCCTTCGCGCGATCGATGATCTTGAGCTGTCCACCCGCGTCGAAGAAGCCGGCGTCCCCCGTGTGGAACCAGCCCTCCGCGTCGATCGACTCCGCGGTCGCGTCCGGGCGCTTGTAGTACTCCTTCAGCAGCATCGGCGCCGCGCACGAGCACTTCGCCGCCGGCGCCGATCTTCGCTTCCACGCGCGGCGCCGGCACGCCCACCGCGTCGAGCTTCACATCGGCGTCGGGCTGCAGGCACACGTAGGCGCACGTCTCCGTGGAACCGTAGAGCTGCTTCAGGTTGACGCCGATCGAGCGATAGAAGCGGAAGAGATCGGGACCGATCGCAGCACCCGCCGTATAGGCGACGCGGACGCGGCTCATGCCGAGGACGTTGCGAAGCGGCGCATAGATGAGCGCGTTGCCGAGCGCGTAGTTGATGCGCTGCCCGAGCGGCACGTCCTTGCCGGCAAGGATCTCCGCGCCGCACTTGCGCGCGACTGCCATGAAGTGCCGGAACAGGAAGCGCTTGATCGCGGACGCGTCGTCCATACGGATCATCACCTGCGTCAGCAGGTTCTCGAAAACGCGCGGCGGCGCGAAATAGTACGTGGGCCCGATCTCGCGCAAGTCGGTCATCACCGTGTCGCCGGACTCCGGGCAATTGATCGTGAAGCCCGCCACCATCCACTGCGCCATCGAGAAGAGGTGGTCGCCGACCCAGGCCATCGGCAGGTACGACAGGATGCTGTCGTCGGCCGTGAGATGATCGAACTCGCACCCGCCCTGCGCCGCGGCGATGAACGCGGCGTGCGTCTGCCGCACGCCCTTCGGGCGGCCCGTCGTGCCCGAGGTGTAGAGCATCACCGAAACGTCGTCGGGGCGCGCCTGCGCGACTTGCGCTTCGTACCAGCCCGGGTTCGCGCGGTCGAACTCGCGTCCGATCTCCTGCAGGCGGTCGAAGCTCGCGACGCCTTCATAGTTGCGCAGGCCGCGCGGATCGTCGAAATAGATGTGCACAAGCGAGGGCACGCTGGCCTTCGCCTCGAGCATCTTGTCGACCTGCTCCTGGTCCTCGACGATCGCGTACGCGATCTCGGCATCGTTGAGGACGTAGACGAAGTCGGCCGCGGGCGCGTCCTGGTACATCGGCACCGCGACCCCGCCCACGGCCTGGGCCGCAAGCATCGACCAATACAGGCGCGGGCGGTTGTCGCCGATGATCGCGAGATGCATGCCGCGCGCGAAGCCCTGCGCAGCGAGTCCGCACGCGAGCGCGCGAACCTCGTCGGCGACCTGGCGCCACGTCCACGCCTGCCAGATCCCGAGGTCCTTCTCGCGCGTCGCGGGATGGTTCGGGCGCACCTTGGCGTGGTGCTCGAGCAGGCGTGGGAACGTGTCCTGCAACTCCTCCATTTGCTCCTCCGGAAACCTTGCGCCGCTGCCCTCTGGACGGGGCATTCACGGAGCCTAGCGGGACGCGCATCTTATCCCGGCGGGCGGCCCCGTAGAATGCACGTCTTCGCGCCAATGTAGGGGGAAATCCGGGCAAAGGTTGTCGTCACGCCGACAATTGCGCCGGACCGCTGTCCATGCCCTCGCTCGCCTCCCTGCTGCGCGCCTCCCCCTGGGCGCGCGCGTTATCGCCTGCCGACCTCGCGCGCGTCGAGGCCGAGACGCATCACGCGCATCTGCGCGCCGGGCTCGCTCGTCTGCCGCAAGGGCGAAGCCGTCGAGGCGCTGGATCGGCGTCGTCGACGGCCTGGTCAAGATGGCCAACGTGTCGGCGGACGGCAAGCCGACGAGCTTCATCGGCGTCGGTCCCGGCGGCTGGTTCGGCGAAGGCTCGCTCCTGAAGGACGAGCCGCGCCGCTACGACATCGTCGCGCTTGCGCGAGAGCGACGATCGCCTACATGCCGCGCGCGACGTTCATGTGCGCTGCTGGACACGAGCATGGCGTTCAACCGCTTCCTGCTGACGCAGCTCAACGAGCGGCTCGGCCAGTTCATCGGCATGGTCGAGCACGACCGGCTGCTCGGTCCGGACGCGCGACTCGCGCGGTGCCTCGCTGGCATGTTCAATCCGATTCTCTATCCCGGCAACAAGCCGCACCTGCCCGTGTCGCAGGAAGAGATCGCACAGCTCGCCGGGATATCGCGACAGCGCGCCAACCAGGCGCTGCAACGGCTCGAGCAGGCCGGCCTGCTGCGGATCGACTACGGCGGCATCACCGTGATCGACCTCGCGGGGCTGCGCAACTTCGAGGACTAGCGGACAAGGGCCCCGGGATCAGGTTTAAGCAGGGGAGCCTCGTCGGATGCGTCATCCCTTGCTTCATCGAATGCTAGCCAGCGTGCCGTGCGTCGACGTCCGCTCCAGCAGGACTTCCACCGCGCGCCTGAGCTCGGCGATCTCGCGCGCCTGCTCCGCGACCTCCGCTTCCAGCTTGGCGTTGAGGCCCTTGATCGCGGCCAGCGCCACGCCGCTCACGTCGACCGTGTTGATCATCGTGGGCGTTTCGCCCAGCCCGAACGCCGCGTGGAAGTCCTGTGCCGTCGGCCCCATGTGCAGAACCGCGGCGTCCTGGCTCTTCCAATTCCAGGTCGTGATGGGCAGATCGAGCAGTCGATCCAGCACCAGGCGGGCGTCGACGGCGCGCATGTGATCCTTGTAGTGGCGATCCGAGTAGATCGACCATGCGTTCGCGCCCGGCAGCAACTGGGCTCCGACGGTGTTGTTCACGCTCGTGATGAAAATGAAGCCGCCGGTTGCGCGCATGACGACGCGATTGGCCCCGGCGCCCGGACCTCCGCAGCTGATCGATCCGCCGGAGTTGTCGTTCCAGACGAAGCAACCGTTGGCATCCGCGTTGGCCATCGTCCCCGCGGCGAAGCTCGCGTTGCCGCTTGCGGTATTGTCAAAGCCTCCGGGAACCATGCTGTAGGTGGCGCTCGCGGCGTTGCTTTCTCCTCCGGCGATGGCGCTGGACCAGCCGCTCGCGGCGTTGAAGAGGCCCCCGGCGATGGCGCTGCCTACGCCGCCCGCCGCGTTGGTGAATCCTCCGCCAATGGCGCTGTGGTCGAGGCTGGCGATGTTGCTGGATCCCCCGACGATGGCACTCCTTGAGCCGCTCGCCGTGTTGGAAAACCCTCCGGCGACGGTGCTGAATTCGCCGCTCGCGGAGTTGCCATTCCCTCCGGCGACGGCACTGACGTCACCTGTCGCCCCGTTGAGGAGACCCCCGCCAACCGTGCTGCCAGTGCCGCTTGCGGTGTTCGTGGAGCCGCCGCCTACCGTGCTGGCAACGCCACTCGCGGTGTTGACCGAGCCGCCGCTCACCGTGGCAAACCCCCGGTCGGTCACCGATCCGGCGTTATCTCCGGCCCTATTTGCGTACCCCCCTGTCACCGTCCCGTAGACATCGGTGACGCGGTTCGGCGCCTCGTCGTTGAAGTCCGGATCGGTATTACCCGCCGGCACGCCGCCGCCGGCGATCGTCGCACCGCGCACTCCGGCGGTCACGTTGTTCACGAAACTCCCGCCGATGACGTTGGGGCTGATGGCGTTCGGTTCGTAGCGCATCACCCGGCTGCCGTTGACGCGGAGGTCGAGCGCGTTGTTGTCGGTGGTGCCGAGCACACCCGTCGCGCCGAACGCATTGCCGCTCTGCACGAAGGCATTCGCCGGCCCGACATTGTCGGTCTGGCAGGTCACCGTGCCGTCCGCGGCGATCGCGCGAATGCTGCTGCCGACCGCGCAGGCGGTGCTCACTCGTCGTTGCAGAAACGCGGTGTCCGCGGACAGCGTGCCGCTCGTGGTGATCGGTCCGCCAGTCAATCCGGTTCCGCTGCCGACGCTGGTCACGGTGCCAGTTCCGCCGACATCATCCGTCTCGCACGTCACCGCTCCATTCGCCGCAATTGCCCGAATGCTGCTCCCCACCGCGCACGTCCCCGTCACGCGCGCCTGGACCGCCAACGTGTCCACCGCTAACGTGACCGCGCCGCTGCCTCCGCCGGTCAGCCCCGTCCCGGCAGTGACGCTGCTCACGTAGCCGCCGGCGGGTGCACGGAAGTAGCCCACCACGTCGATCGCCACGTGCGCACCGGCGCCGCGTACCTGCACGCTGATCTGCTTGTTCGCAAGGTTGGCGAGGCTCGTCGCCGCCGCCGACGTGAACAGGTTGTTGCCCAGGAACACCAGCGTCGCCGTGCTCCCGAACGTCCCCCCTTGCGGCAGGATCTCGATGTCCCCCGAGCCGGTCGTGGTGGGAATGCCGAATACCTGCAGCTGGATCGCCGTGGGCGTCAGACTGGGAGGCAGTTGCGTCAGGCACACGCCGTTGCCGCCTTGCAGCGTGTAGGTGCGGGTCTGGCCCGCCGTGAAGGAGCCGCCGCCCTGGTACACCGCGGCGAAGGTGCCGCGCGTCTCCACCAGCCGGCAAGGCACCACCGGCTGGTACACCACGTCCCGGTCTGGGTCGCCCAGCGTCTTCGCATGCAACAGCGACCGCTTGACGTCGCCCTCGGACACCAGCGCCGCGGCGACGACGTTGCGCAGTCCGTCAAGGCTCCCCGCGAGGCTTGCCGCCAGCAGCTGATCGGCGCGCATCGACATCAGCATCTCGCGCAACTGCTCGCTGCCCACGCCTGCGTCGGACCGCGAGAGCGCCTCGCCCCACTGTGCCACGATCCGGTCCACGACCGTGACGCGGTTCTGGTCGATCGCAAGGAGAGGCGAAGCCGTCGCCCGCGCAAGCGCTGCCGAAAGTACGAGGGCGTGTGGTGTATCGCCGGAGTCGGCCATGACCGTCGATGCGAACAGAACGGCAAGGCATACAGGCGCAACGGTCTTGATCATCGCGACTCCCCTGGGTTGGTGTTATTGCGGTCGATCGTCGAGACATTAGTCCGACCCGCAGACGAACGCAATTCAGGGAGTCGCCCCGCACGCCGCGTGGCCCAGACAACGCAACTACGCCCGTTTGACGAAGCGGTTCCGGGCTGGTGATTCAACGGCCAGCGTCGTAAGCAACCTCTGCCACAACTCCGCTGAAAGAGCTCGAGTCGGCGCTGGGCAAGCGTCAGTAGGTGAAGAACCCGCGCTTCGTCTTGCGTCCAAGCCGCCCTGCCGCAACCATTTCCTTAAGAAGTGGCGCGGGCCGGTACTTGGGGTCGTTGAAGTCCTCGCAGAGCACGTTCATCACGGCGAGCAGCACGTCGAGGCCGATGAGGTCGCACAGCGCGAGCGGGCCGATGGGATGGCTGCAGCCGAGCTTCATGCCTTCGTCGATGGCCTCGGCGGTTGCCACGCCGTCCTGCAGCGCGAACACCGCTTCGTTGAGCATCGGGCACAGGATGCGGTTGACCGCGAAGCCCGGGCTGTTGCGCACCTGGATCGGCGTCTTGCCGAGCTCTTTCGCGAACACCGTCGCGGCCTCGCGCGTCTCATCGGACGTCTGCATGCCGCTGACGACTTCGACCAGCGCCATCATCGGCACCGGGTTGAAGAAGTGAAGCCCGACGAATGCGTCGGGGCGCGAGAGCGCGGCCGCCATCGTCGTGATCGAGATCGACGACGTGTTCGACGCGAGGATGCCACCCGTCTTGATCCGCTTGTCGACCTCGCGCAGGATGCGCAGCTTGAGCTCGACGTTCTCGGGCGCGGCCTCGATCACGATGTCGCACTCGGCGAGATCGTCGTACGAAGTCGTGGCATGCACGCGGCCGAGCGCCGCATCCTTGTCGGCGGGGGTGATCTTCTCCTTCTTCACGAGGCGGTCGAGACTGCCGCCGATCGCGGCGACGCCGCGATCGACGGCGCGCTGATCGATATCGAGCATCACGACCGGCACGCCGGAAGCTGCACAGGCCTGCGCGATGCCGTTGCCCATGGTGCCGGCGCCGATGACGCCTGCCTTGCGAATCGTTGTCATGCTGTCTTTCGAGATCACGTGGCGTGGGAAGCGCGCGCAGCGCGGGGAGCCGACGCGCGGGCGGAGGACTTCTTCGTCGCGACGCGCGGCGGCTTCGCGACGAGTCCGCCCATGAAGATGTCGATGAAGCCGGGCGCGGCGCCGGCAAGATCATACGCCGCGGGGTCGAGCACCCATTCGTGCATGATGCCCACCATGTAGGCGTGCAGCGCCTGGGTGGCGAGGGAGGCATCGAGATCGGCGGGCAGCTGGCCCGCGCGCGACGCGTGCCGCATCATTTCCTCGATCTGCGCGAGGCAGGCGCAACGTTCCTGCTTGTGCGAGGTCGCGAGTCCGGCGAGCTCGTCGACGAGCTCGCTCTTGTGAAACACGATCTCGAAGACGTTCTGCGCGCGCGTGTCGTTGGCCAGTTGAACGAGCGCGCCGATGGACAGGTTGCGCAGCGTGCCGAGCGGATCCGCGCACGCGCTTTGCACCGCCTGGTCGAAATGCGCATCGAGCGGCAGCGTGGCGCGGTCGCACATCGCGCGAAAGAGGTCGGCCTTGTCCTTGAAGTGCCAATACACCGCGCCGCGCGTCATGCCCGCGGCGGTCGCCACTTCGGCGAGCGACGTGCGCGTCACGCCGTGCTCGCGGAACAGGCGCTCCGCAGCGTCGAGCAGCCGCTCGCGCGTTGCCAGCGCCTCTTCCTTGGTCTTCCTGACCATGTCGAACCTAGACCCGCCGCCTGCTCTTTACAAACATTCGTGAATGTATGTAATCTAGAGGCCTTTGGCAAGTAGCAACGCCGCCAACCCGGCCACCACGGCTGGGTTTGCGCGAAAACTTCCCGGAGCCTCGCCATGCCGACCTCGCCGCGCCTTCGCGCGATCACCCTCGTTTCGTTCACGCTCGTCCTGACCGCCTGCGGCCAGTCGCAACAGCAGGGCGCAGGATTCCACGGGATGCCGCCGGCCGAGGTGACGACGATCAAGCTCCAGCCCAAGACCCTTCCCGCCACCTACGAGTACGTGGGCCAGACCACGGGCTCGAAGGAAGTCGAGGTGCGCGCACGGGTCACCGGCATCCTCGAAAAGAAGCTCTTCCAGGAAGGCGCGTCGGTCAAGGCCGGCCAGCCGCTCTTCGTGATCGATCCCCAGCCGCTGGCGGCGCAAACCGCTGCGCTCGAGGCCGAAGTCGTGCGCGCACAGGCGCAGCAGGCGCAGGCCGCGCGCGAGCTGTCGCGCCTGAAACCGCTCGCCGAGAAGCGCGCGGTCGGACAGAAGGAAGCCGACGACGCGCAATCGAACGCTGGAGCTGGCCGCGGCGGCTGTGCGGGCAGCGGAGGCGCGGCTGGCCGAAATCAAGCTCAACCTCGGCTACACGCAGGTGACGGCGCCGATCGCGGGGTTGTCGAGCCGCGCGCCCAAGTCCGAGGGCAGCCTCGTCAACGCCAACGACACGCTGCTCACCACCATCTCGCAAGTCGATCCGATGTGGATCCCGTTCTCGATCGCCGAGAACGAGCAGCTCGCAGCTCAACAAGGCGGTGAGCGAAGGCCGCCTCACGCTGCCGAAGGACAACGCCTTCGACGTGCAGGTGCGGCTCGCCGACGGCTCGACGCTCGACCGCAAGGGCAGGATCAACTTCTCCGACACGCGCATCAATCCGTCGCACCGGCACGTTCGAGATGCGCGCCGAGGTCCCAACCGCGACGGTCTGCTGAAGCCCGGCCAGTTCGTGCGCGTGAAGCTCCTGGGCGCCGTGCGCAACAACGCGATCGCCGTGCCGCAGGTCGCCGTGATGGACGGCCCGCAAGGCAAGTTCGTCTACGTCGTGGACAAGGACAAGGACGGCAAGGACATCGCCGCCGTGCGCCCGGTCGTCCTCGGTGACTGGGTCACGGTCGACAACACGAACCTGTGGATCGTCGGACAGCGGGCTCAAAGCCGGCGACGAGGTGATCGTCGACGGCGTCGCGAAGCTGCGGCCGGGCGCGCCGATCAAGGTCGGGAGCGCGCGGCACCGCCTGCCGCACCTGGCGCCCCCAAACCCGCCGGCGGCCCCGGCGCCGAAAGCGTAGGCACCCATGTTCTCCCGCTTCTTCATCGACCGCCCGATCTTCGCGGCCGTCATCTCGATCTTCATCGTGCTCGCGGGTCTGGCCGCGATGCGCGTGCTGCCGATCGCGCAGTACCCGGAGATCGCGCCGCCGGTCGTCACGGTGCGCGCGGTCTATCCGGGCGCGTCCGCCGAGCGTGCTCGAACAGACCGTCGCCGCGCCGCTCGAGAACGCGATCAACGGCGTCGCCCAACATGATCTACATGAGCTCGAACTCGTCGTCGCAACGGCGTGGTCGAGATCCAGGTCACGTTCAACATCGGCACCGACGTCGACAAGGCCGCGCTCAACGTCAACAACCGCGTGAAGCAGGTCGAGCCGCGCCTGCCGCGAGGAAGTGCGCCGGCAGGGTGTGACGGTCGAGAACGGTAGCATCGTCGTTCCTGCAGGTGCTCGCGTTCTATTCGCCCGACGGCCGCTTCGACGACCTCTTCACCTCGAACTACGTGACGCTGAACGTGCTCGACCAGCTGAAGCGCCTGCCGGGCACGACCAACGTGCAGATCTTCGGCGCCAAGGACTACGCGATGCGCATCTGGCTCCGGCCCGATCGCCTGGCGCAGCTGAAGCTGACGCCCGGCGACGTGATCGCGCGCGGTCAACGAGCAGAACGCGCAGTTCGCCGCGGGCAAGGTGGGCCAGGCACCGATCGCCAAGGGGCGCAGGAGCTCGTGTACACGATCACGACGCAGGGCCGCTTCTCGGATGCCGAAGGAGTTCGAGAACATCATCGTGCGCGCGCAACCCGGACGGCTCGACGGTGCGCGCTCACGCGACGTGGCGCGCGTCGAGCTCGGCTCGCAGCGACTACGACTTCATCGGCCGCTACAACGGCAAGAACGCAACGCTGGTCGGCATCTTCCTGCAGCCCGGCGCGAATGCGCTCGAGGTCGCGAAGACCGTGAACGCGACACGTGGCCGAGCCTTGAAGCCGGAGTTTCCCGCAGGGCCTCGACGTACGCAGTCCCTTACGACACGACGCGCTTCGTCGAGGTGTCGATCCAGGAAGTGGTGCTCACGCTCGGCGAGGCGATGATCCTCGTGTTCCTGGTCGTCTACCTGTTCCTGCAGAGCTGGCGCGCGACGATCATCCCGATCGTCGCGGTGCCGGTGTCGCTGATCGGCACCTTCGCCGGGCTTGCCGATGCTCGGGCTACTCGATCAACACGCTGACGCTGTTCGGCATGGTGCTCGCGATCGGCATCGTCGTCGACGACGCGATCGTCGTGCTCGAAAACGTCGAGCGCATCATGCGCGAGGAAAACGCTGAACGCCGCGCGAGGCGGCGATCAAGGCGATGCACGAAGTGACGAGCCCGATCATCGCGATCGTGCTGATGCTGGTCGCGGTCTTCGTGCCGATCGCGTTCCTCGGCGGCCTCACCGGCGAGCTGTACCGCCAGTTCGCGGTCACGATCTCGATCGCGGTGGTGATCTCGGGCATCGTCGCGCTGACGCTCACGCCGGCGCTGTGCGTGATCGCTGCTGAAGCGCGGGCACGCCGAGCCGCGCGCGCTTCTTCCGTGGTTCAACCGCTGGTTCGAGCGCGATCACCAACCGCTACACGGCCGGCGTGGCGTGGATGATCCGGCGCGCGTGCGTCGGCGCTGGCGCTGTTCGTCGGCGATGGTGGCGATCGCGGCCGGACTGTGGCGCATCACGCCGGCAGCCTCGTGCCCGACGAGGACCAGGGCTTCTACATCGCCGCCGTGATCCTGCCCGACGGCGCCACGCTCGAGCGCACGGACAAGGTGGTGCGAAGTCGGTGCGACGCATCCAGAGCAACCCCAACAACCAGGACGTCGTCGCGTTCACCGGCTTCGACTTCATCGGCGGCGGCTTCCGCAACAACGCGGCCACGATCTTCGTCACGCAGATCCCGTGGGACGAGCGCAAGGTCACGCGCGCCAGCAGCTGGTCGGCGAGCTTCTTCGGCAAGACCGGCGACATCAAGGAAGGCGCTGGTGCTCGCGTTCGACCCGCCGCGCGATCTTCGGGCTCGGCACCGCGGGCGGCTTCGAGTTCTACATCCAGAACCGCGGCGAGGGCGGCTCGCAAGCGGCTGGACGAGGTCGACGCAGGCACTTCCTCGGCGCGTCAGCACCGGACCAGAAGCTCGTGCAGCGCGCAGACGCTGTGGCGCGCCGAACGTGCCGCAGCTCTTCGTCGACGTCGACCGCGAGAAGGCGAAGAAGCTCGGCGTGCCGATCGACGACGATCTTCAACGCGCTGTCGGCGACGCTCGGCACCTACTACGTCAACGACTTCAACAAGTACGGCCGCACGTGGCAGGTGCTGATGTCGTGCCGAGCCGGCGTACCGCAAGCGGCCCGACGACATCGGCGCGAGTCTACGTGCGCTCGCGACCGCGGCGAGATGGTGCCGCTGCGCTCGCTGGCGACGGTGCGAGTTCACCTCCGGCCCCGATTCGCTCGATCGCTTCAACAACCTGCCGGCGGTGAAGATCTTCGGCGGCGGCGCGCCGGGCGTGCAGCTCGGGCCAGGCGATCGCGCGCGTCGAGCAGATCGCGCAGCGAAGTGCTGCCGGCCGACTTCAGCTTCGACTGGGGCGGCGCGTCGCTACCAGGAGAAGCAATCGGGCGGCGCGTCGACGTTCGCGCTCGGCCTCGCCGTGATCATGGTGTTCCTGATCCTCGCCGCGCAGTACGAGAAGTGGTCGCTGCCGCTCTCGGTGCTGCTGGCGCTGCCGTTCGGCACGTTCGGCGCGCTGGCCGCGGTGTATCTGCGCGGGTTGACCAACGACGTCTACTTCCAGATCGGCCTGGTGACGCTGCTCGGCCTCGCCGCGAAGAACGCGATCCTGATCGTCGAGTACGCGGTGCTGAAGAAGCACGAAGGCATGTCGGCGTCCGCAGCGGCGATCGAGGCGGCGCGCCTGCGCTTCCGGCCGATCCTGATGACGTCGCTCGCGTTCATCCTCGGCGTGCTGCCGCTCGCGTTCTCGACCGGCGCGGGCGCCGGCGCGCGCCACTCGGTCGGCACCGGCGTGATGGGCGGCATGCTCGCGGCGACCTTCCTCGCCATCTTCTTCGTCCCGCTGTTCTTCAAGCTGATCATCGATCGCCACCTGACCGAGAAGCGCTCGACGAACGAAGCTCTTCGACGAGCTCGAGCAGGCACACGCGCGTGACGCAGCGACGCACGCCGCTCAGACGCCGGTCCACCGCCGCGCGGCGTCGCGCCGGAGACGAGGACATCATGATAGACCGCACTCTCATCTCCCTCGCGGTCGGCGCCGCGCTCGCGGGCTGCGCCGTGACGCAGCCCATGCCGCCCAAGTTCGACCTGCCGCCCGGCCAGCGCCACCGCGGCGCAGAACGAGCTGCTCGAGCACTGGTGGACCGCGTTCGACGATCCGGTGCTGACCGCGCTCGTCGAAGAGGCGCTCGCCAACAACTTCGACCTGCGCATTCCGCTCGCGCGCATCGATGCCGCGCGCTCGCAGGTGCTGCTCGCGCAGTCGTACCTCATCCGACGCGTCGATCTCGACGCCAACGCCAACCGCTCGCGCATTTCCGCGGAAACGATCGCCGCCGCTGCCGCCCGGCACGCAGCTCGTGAGCAACAACTTCGGCGCTGTCGCTCCAGGCTGAGCTACGAGCTCGACCTGTGGGGCAAGTACCGCTCGGGCTTCCTCGCCTCGCAGAACGAGCTCGCGGCGTCGCGGTACTACGTGCAGACGGTGCGCATCGCGGTCGCGGCGCGACGTCGCGAGCGCCTACTTCCGCCTGCGCGCCGCCGACGCGGAGCTCGTCGTCCTGCAGGACACGCTCAAGCTGCGCACCGACACGGTCCAGCTGCAGCGCGACCGCTTCGAGGGCGGCATCATCGGCGAATACGACCTGCGCAGCGCCGAAGCCGAGCGCTCGGCCGTCGTCGCCGACATCGCGCGTGCCGAGCAGGCGCATCGGCCAGCTCGAAAGCGCGATCGCCACGCTGACCGGACGCTCGCCGCGCGCGGTGTTCGCGCCGGTGGTGGCGCGCGGCGCGTCGATCGAGTACGTGACCGAGGTGCCGGAGCTGCCCGCGGGACTGCCGTCGGGACTGCATCGAGCGGCGTCCCGACATCCGCCGCGCCGAGGCGCTGCTCGCGTCGTCCGACCTGCGCATCCAGCAAGCGCGCGCGAATTACTTCCCGTCGATCTCGCTCACCGGCGCGTACGGTTTCGAGTCGGCGGCGCTGTCGAGCCTCTTCTCCCCGCCGCCGCGATCTGGAGCATCGGCGTCGGCCTCGTGCAGCCGCTGATCGGCCTCAAGGCCATCGAGGCGCAGGTCGAGCTCGCGACGGCGCGCCGCGACGAGGTCACGGCGCAGTACGCGCAGACGATCCAGATCGCGCTTCCGCGACGTGCACGACGCGCTCGTCGCCAACCGCGCGCGCGCGACGTGCTCGCGGCCGAGACCGATCGCCGCAACCAGATCGCCGAAGGCCTACGAGGTCGCGCGTCCTGCGCTACGACGCCGGCCGCACGTCGTTCCTCGAGGTGATCGACGCGCAGCGCACGCTGCTCGTGGCGGAGACGCTGCGCATCGCCGCGGCGCGCGACGCCAAGATCTCGATCGTCGACTTCGCGAAGTCGCTGGGCGGCGGCTGGAGCCCCGAGCAATTCGCGGCTGCGCGCTGATATAGAATGCCCTCCCCGCCGCCCTGCGAAGGACGGCTTTCAAACGTTCGGGAGGAGGACGCATGAAACGATTCGTCACCACGCTGGCGGTACTCGCGTTCGCGGGCGCCGCGCTCGCGCAACAGCCGCCGATCAGGATCGCCGGCATCGTCGAGCTGTCGGGCACGGGCGCGACGTCGGGCACTAACTTCGACAACGGCGTGAAGCTGGCGGTCAAGGAGATCAACGCGGCGGGCGGCATCCTCGGACGCAAGGTCGAATACACGAGCGCCGACACGCAGTCGAACCCGCAGATCGCGAAGGCACTCTCGCAGAAGGCCGTCGACGACAAGGTCTACGTCGTGATGGGACCGGTGTTCTCGGGCTCGATCATCGTCAGCATGGCGGAGACGAAGAAGGCGGAGATCCCGAACTTCACCGGTGGCGAAGCGGCGAGCATCACGCAGCAGGGCAACCCGTACGTCTTCCGCACGTCGTTCACGCAGACGACGGCGATGCCGAAGGTCGCGAAGTACCTCGCCAGCGACCTCAAGGCGAAGAACGTCGCGATCATCTGGGTCAACAACGACTTCGGCAAGGGCGGCCGCGACACGATGATGAAAGAGCTCGAGAAGCTCGGCGTGAAGGTCGTCGCCGACATCTCGACCGATCCGGGCCAGGTCGACTTCTCCGGCGCGGTGTTGAAGGCGAAGCAATCGAACGCGGACGCGCTCTTCGTGTACACCAACGAGGAAGAGTCGGCGCGCGCGCTGCGCGAGTTGCGCAAGCAGGGCTACGACAAGCCGATCGTCGGCGAGACCATGCTCACGAGCCAGAAGGTCATCGAGCTCGCCGGCGACGCCGCCAACGGCGCGGTCGCGCATGTCGGCCTGACGTCCGACGCACCGCAGGCACCGATCAAGGACTTCGACCGGAAGTTCCAGGCCGAGTACAAGGCGAAGGGCGACCACAACGCGCTCAAGGGCTACAGCGCGATGTACATCGTGAAGGTACTGACCGAGAAGCTCGGCAAGGTCGATTCGAAGGCGTTCGCGAGCGCGATGCACGGCGCAAAGTTCTCGACCAAGGACAACCCCGGCGTGCTGCTCGACGTCACTTTCGACAACAACGGCGACCTCGACCGCGAGAGCTTCATGACGAAGGTCGTGAACGGCAAGCAGAACGTGGTCGGAACGTTGCCGCCGGCAGGAGCAAAGTGACGATACCGCATCAATTCGGCATCGCGGGCCTGCTGGGCTGGCCGGTCGCGCACTCGCGATCGCCGGTCATCCACAACCACTGGCTCGCGCAGTTCGGCATTGCCGGGCGGTACGTGCTGTTCCCCGTCCCGCCCGAGAAGCTCGAGGCCGCCGTTCGCGGCATCCAGGTCCTGGGCCTGCGCGGCTGCAACGTCACCACGCCGCACAAGCAGGCGATCTTTCCGCTGCTCGATCGCGTCGACGAGCTCGCGCGCAGGATCGGCGCCGTGCAGACGGTCGTCGTCGAGAAGGACGGCTCGCTGACCGGCTTCAACAACGACGGCAACGGCTTCATCCAGAGCATCAAGGACGCCGCGCCGCATTGGCGGCCCGACAGCGGACCGATCGTCGTGCTCGGCGCAGGCGGCGCGTCGCGCGCCGTGGTAGCGAGCCTCGCGGCGCAAGGTGCGAACGAGATCCGCCTCGCCAATCGCACCCTCGAAAAGGCGCAGGAGATCGCGGACGCCGTCGGCTCGGCCGTCAGGATCGTGCCCTGGGAGCAGCGCGAGGACGCGCTCGACGGCGTGGCGATGGTGGCAAACGCCGACGAGCGCAGGATCGGCCGGCAAGCCGCCGCTCGACATCCGCTCGACCGCTGCCGGCGCACGCGATCGCCGGCGACCTCATCTACGTGCCGCCGAAACGCGCGTTTCTGGCGGCGGCGCGCGCGCGCGGCAACGTGACGGTGAACGGTCTCGGCCTGCTGCTGAACCAGGCGCGGCCCGCGTTCAAGGCGTGGTTCGGCGTGATGCCGGAGATCACGCTCGATCTGCTGCGAAGCAATCGCGGCGACGTTCTAGACGTTCGCTCTGGTCGGGCGCGACCGGGAGCGATGGCACAATCGTGCCGAGTCTCTGCCGCGCACGAATGCCGGAGTCCCGACGGAGCACAACGTCTCGCTGATCACGACTATCGCCGACGGTTTCGGCCTTGCCTTTGTCCTGGGCTTCATCGCCGAACGCGCTCAAGCTCCGGCGCTGGTCGGCTACATCCTCGCGGGCATCATCATCGGCCCTGCCACGCCCGGCTACGTCGCCGATGCGTCGATCGCCTCACAGTTCGTCGGAGATCGGGGTCATGCTCCTGATGTTCGGCGTGGGACTCCACTTCTCGCTCGCCGACCTGCTCGCGGTCAAGCGCATCGCCGTGCCGGGCGCGGTCGCGCAGATGGGCATGGCAACGTTGCTTGGTTTCGGCCTCGCGACGTGGTGGGGCTGGTCGACGGGATCCGCGCTGATCTTCGGCCTGTCGCTGTCGTGCGCAAGTACCGTGGTCCTGCTGAAGGCTCTCGAAGCCGCGCGGCATCCTCGAGAGCATGAATGGTCGCATCGCCGTCGGATGGCTGGTGGTCGAGGACCTCGCCACGGTGCTGGTGCTCGTGCTGATGCCGCCGCTCGCCGGAGTGCTGGGCGCCGAAGGCACGTCGTCGGCAACCGACGGGTCCTTGTGGAGGCAGATCGGGCAGACCCTCCTCGAGGTGGCGGCATTCATCGCGCTGATGCTGGTTGCCGGGCGGCGTGTCCTGCCCTGGATTCTCATGCAGGTCGCGCGTACGGGATCGCGGCGAGCTCTTCACGCTTGCCGTGATCGCCGCGGCGGTCAGCATCGCCGTGGGAGCCGCTGCGCTGTTTACCGTGTCGTTCGCGCTGGGGGCATTCTTCGCCGGGATGGTGATGCGCGAGTCCGAGTTCAGCCATCGCGCCGCGCAGGAGTCGCTGCCCCTGCGCGACGCTTCTCCGTCCTGTTCTTCGTCGCGGTCGGCATGCTGCTCGACCCGCAGTGCTCATCGAGGAACCGCTGCGGGTGCTGGGCGTGCTCGCGATCATCATCGTCGGCAAGTCGCTGGCGGCCATGGCGCTCGTGCTTTGCTCTGCGCTACCGCTTCAACACCGGCGCTGACCGTCGCGGCGAGCCTCGCGCAGATCGGCGAGTTCTCGTTCATACTGGCCGGCCTCGGCGTCGTCGCTCGGCCTGCTTTCCGGCCGAGAGCATGAACCTGATCGTCGCCGGCGCCCTGCTCTCGATCGCGCTCAATCCGTTCCTGTTTGCATCCCTCGATCCGTTGCGGCGCTGGATCCTCGCGCGCTCCTCGCTTGCGCGGCGACTGGAGCACCGTCCCAACCCTTACGACGAGCTTCCCATGAGCACCGCGCCCGACTACCTCGAAGGGCAGGTGGTGCTGGTGGGCTACGGCCGCGTGGGACGTCGCATCGCCGACGGCCTGCAGGCGCGCGGCATTCCGTACGTGGTCGTCGAGCAGAACCGAGAGATCGTCGAGGACCTGCGCCGCAACGGCGTTGCCGCCACCTGGGGCGATGCGGGCGATTCCTTTGTGCTCGTGCAAAGCCACATCGCCCGTGCCGCGATGCTGGTCGCCGCGACGACGGATCCGGTGTCGGTGCGCCAGATGATCGACACGGCACGCAGGCTCAATCCCGGGATCGAGATCGTGCTGCGCACGCACAGCGAGGACGAGGCCAGGCACCTGCGCAACCAGCGCCTGGGTACCGTGTTCTTCGGCGAAGAGGAGCTGGCCAAGGGGATGGCGCATCACATCCTGAGCCGCTATGCGCCTGGTGCTCATGCCGCCCGCATCTGAAATGGAGGTCTTCACGGAACCGAAGATCGACAGCCACGTCCACGTGCTCGATCCGCAGCGCTTTCCGTACAACCCGAACACGCACTACGCGCCCGCCGGCCAGGAGCTCGGCACGCCCGCGCAGCTCACGGAAGTGATGGAGGCCTACGGCACGCGCCACGCGCTGCTGGTCGGCCCCAATTCCGGCTACGGCCTCGACAACCGCTGCCTGCTCGACACCATCGCGCGCGGCGGCGACCGTTTCAAGGGCATCGCGGTCGTGCGCAACGGCATCGCGTACGACGAGCTCGTCGCGCTCAAGGCCGCGGGGGTGATCGGGGTCGCGTGGAACGCCACGTTCTACGGCGTCGACTACTACGAGGATGCCGCGCCCCTCGTCGACAAGCTCGTCGACCTCGACATGTTCGTCGACATCCAGGTCGAGCACGCGCAGCTACTCGCGTTCATGCCGATGCTCGAGAAGACGAACGTGCGCATCCTCGTCGACCACGCCGGCCGGCCAACCGTGGACGAAGGCATCGGTCAACCCGGCTTTCGTGCGCTGCTCGATCTTGCCGCCACGCGTCGCGCGTACATCAAGCTCTCCGGGTTCGTGAAGTATTCGCGCGAGCCTTCGCCGCACGACGACGTGCGTCCCTTCCTCGATGCGCTACGCGATGCGTACACGCCCGAGCATTGTCTTTGGGCCTCCGACTGGCCGTACCTGCGAGCGCCTGCGCGCGTCGACTACGGCGTGCAGCTCGACGTCGCGCACAGGCTGTTTCCCGATGTGCGCGAGCGCCGCGCATTCATGTTCGACAATGCGAAGCGCATCTTCGGGTTTTAGCGGGCCGCGACCGTGAGGTACCGGTCGAGCGTCGCCTCGTCTTTCGCGAGATCCGCGCTTGCGCTCGCGTGCACCACGCTCCCGCGCTCGAGGATCACCGCGCGATCGGTGATGGAAAGCACCCGCGCCGGGTTCTGCTCGACCACGATCGCCGACATCCCCTCCTCGCGTACGAGCGCCGTGATCACGCGCAGTAGCTCCTCGACGATCAGCGGCGCCAGGCCTTCCAGCGGCTCGTCGAGAAGCAGAAGACGCGGATTGAGCACCAGCGCGCGGCCGATGGCGAGCATCTGCTGCTCGCCGCCGGAGAGCTGCGTGCCGAGATTGCCGCGACGCTCGCGCAAACGCGGGAACAACTCGAACACACGCGCCGGGGTCCAAGGGCCGGTCCTGGCTACCGCGGTGAGATTTTCCTCGACCGTGAGCGACTTCCAGATGTTGCGCTCCTGCGGCACCCAGCCCAGGCCGGCGGCTGCGCGCTGGTCCGCGCGCAGGGGCGCGATGGCGCGACCGTCGAGCTCGATGCTGCCGCCACGATAGCGCGTCACGCCGACCAACGTCGCAAGCAGCGTGGTCTTGCCGGTGCCGTTGCGCCCGAGCAGCGCGAGCGATTGGCCCTCGTCGAGCGAAAGGTCGATTCCGTCGATGACCACGCTCTCGCCGTAGCCCGCGCGCAAGCCGCGAACGCGAAGAAGCTCAGGCATGCAGCGCCTCGCCGAGATACGCGGCCTTCACGCGGGGATCGCGCGCGATCTCGTCCGCCGGGCCGTCTGCGAAGACCGTCCCATCCACCAGCACGGTTATGCGCGACGCGAATCGGAACACCAGGTCCATGTCGTGCTCGATGCAGCAGGACGCTCACATCGTCGGGCAGGGCGGCGAGCGTGTCGAAGATCTCCGCGGACTCGCTGGTGGGCACTCCCGCCGCCGGCTCGTCGAGCAGCAACACGCGCGGCTTGCAGGCGCACGCCAGCGCGATCTCGAGCAGGCGTTGCCGTCCGTAGGGAAGCGTAGCGGTGCGCTCGTGCATGACGGGTGCGAGCCGGAATCGCTCGAGGATCTCGACGATTGCATCCATGACGTCCGGATTGCTGCCGGGCGGACGCCACCAGTGCGATCCCGAGCCCAGGCGCTCGGACACCGCGAGCCCGATCGTCTCGAGCGGCGTCAGGTCGCCGAACAGCTGGTTGATCTGGAAGGTGCGCGCGATGCCGCGACGTGCGCGCTGGAAGGGCTTGAGCCCGGTGATGTCTTCGCCGTTCAACAGGATGCGCCCCTGGCTCGGACGCAAGATTCCGGTCAGCAAGTTGACGAACGTCGTCTTGCCCGCGCCGTTGGGCCCGATCAACGCGTGACGCGCGCCGTGCTCGATCGCGAGCGAGACGTCGTTCGTCGCGACGATGCCGCCGAAGCTGCGACTGACGCCGACGGTCTCGAGGGCGGCGGTCATCGCTTCGCGAAACGGCCGCCGAGAGCCCGGATTGGAGCCCCCCATCGCCCCATGCGCTCGCGGCCGACCAGCACGATCACGACGAGCACCAGGCCCAGCCAGAATTGCCAATACTGGGGCGTGATGTTGGCGAGCCAGTCCTGCATCAGCTTGAACACGACCGCGCCGATGAGACCGCCGTAGAGGTAGCCCACGCCGCCGATGATCAGCACCAGGAGAAGGTCGGCCGAGCGGTCGAACGAGAATACGTCGAGCGACGTGAAAGCCGTGGTCTGCGTCAGGAGCGCGCCCGAGACGCCCGCATAGAACGCGGCCACGGTGTAGATCGCGATCGAGCGGCGATCGACCGGAATGCCGATGGCAGAAGCGCGTAGCGCGTTGCCCTTGATCGAGCGCAGCGAAAGGCCGAACGGCGAGTTCACGATGCGGCGCGCGACGACGAACAGCAGGAACAGCACGACGAGGCTGTATACGTACGCGGTGTGGCCGAAGAGGTCGAACTTGAACATGCCGAGCACCGGCGCCATGGTGATGCCCTGGAGGCCGTCGGCACCGCCCGTCAGATCGGAGTAGCGATTCGCGATCTCGCGCAGCACCAGCGAGACGCCGAGCGTCACCATCAGTCGCGTGAGGTCCGATCCGCGCAATACGAGGAAGCTCGTCGCGAAACCCAGCATCGCCGCCGCAAGACCGGCCAGCACGAGCGCCAGCACGGGCTCGGTCACGAGGGCGTGCTTTGCCATGAGACCGGCCGCATAGCCGCCGAATCCGAAGAACGCCGCGTGTCCGAGCGAGATGATGCCGGCGTAGCCGAGGATGAGGTCGAGCGAAAGCGCGAAAAGCGCGAGGATCGCGATTTCCGTCAGGATGAGGTGCTTGTTCGGCAGGAGCCAGATCGACGCCAGGGCGACGAGCCAGAACACGATCTCGAGCGGCGTCCAGCGTGAGGGACGCGCAAGACGCTGTGCCACGTCGCTCGCAAGCATGCCCGGCATCCGTTATCTCGCCGTGGGTCGCGAGAAGAGGCCCTGCGGGCGCCAGATCAGCACCACGATCATGATCGTGTAGATCACGAAGCCGCCGAGCTTCGGCGCGTAGTACTTGCCCGCGACGTCGCCGATGCCGAGCAGGATCGATGCGAGGAAAGGCCCCGTGATGCTCGACGTCCCGCCGACCGTGACGACGATCAGGAAGTAGATCATGTACTTCAGCGGGAATATGGGATCGAGCCCCAGGATCTCCGCGCCGAGCGCGCCGCCGAGTCCCGCGAGCCCCGAGCCCACTGCGAAGGTGACCGCGAACACCACGTTCACGTTGATGCCGAGCCCGCGCGCCACGCGCTGGTCGTCGACCGCGGCGCGCAGGCGGCTGCCGAAGCGCGTCTTCATGAGTGCTAGCTGCAGCGCAAGCGTGATGAGGCCGCACACGAGGATGATCAGGAGCCGGTACTTGCCGACGCCGATGCCGAGCACGTTGATCTGGCCCTGCAGCGCCTGCGGGATCTTCACGAACTGCTGCGACGATCCCATGATGTAGTCGACCGCGGCGACCGCCATGAACACGAGCCCGATCGTGAACAGCACCTGCTCGAGATGGCTCTTCGCGTAGACATGCACGTATAGCGTGCGCTCGAGCAGCGCGCCCAGGGCCGCCGTCGCGAAAAAGGCGATGACGACCGACGCGAGGAACGGGACGCCCATGCGATTGACGAGCACGACGGTCACGTAGCCGCCCGTCATGGCGAACGCGCCGTGGGCGAGGTTGACGAGGTTCATGAGCCCCAGCGTGACCGACAGCCCGCAGGCGAGCACGAACAGCAGCATGCCGTAGGCGATGCCATCGAAAAGGACGGTCAGCATGTTTAAAGGGGGCGTGCCCCATTACAAACTGTAATGGGGTGCGTCCCTATTTTCGCGCTACTTCTTGGCCGCCTTGACCGGGTCCTTGATCGCCTCGAAGGTCGCGAACTCGACGTTGTAGAGCTCGCCGCCGACCTTCTCGACCTTGCGGATGTATATGTTCTGCACGATGTCGCGAGTGTCGGGATCGATCGAGATCGGCCCGCGCGGGCTTTCCCACTTCATGCCCTTCATCGCCGCGATCAGGGCGTCGCCGTCGGTCTTGCCGCCGGTCTTCTTGAGGGCGTCGTAGATGAGCTGCATGCCGTCGTACCCGCTCACGGCCATGAAGTTCGGACGCAGGCCGTTGTTGGCCTTCTTGAATGCCTCGACCCACGCCTTGTTCATCGGCGACGGATGCGCGGCCGAGTAGAAGTGCGCGGTGACGGTGCCGATTATCTGGTCGCCCATCCCGTTGACGAGGTCGTCGTCCGTGACGTCGCCCGGCCCGATCAGCTTGATGCCCGCCTTGTCCAGCCCACGCTCCACGTACTGCTTGACGAACGTGCCGCCCTGTCCCGAGGGCACGAACACGAAGATCGCGTCGGGCTTGGCGTCGCCCGCACGCTGCAGGAACGGCGCGAAGTCGGGATTGGCGAGCGGGAAGCGAATGCTCTCCGTGACCGCCCCGCCGTTCTTCGCGAACTGCTCCTTGAACGACGTCTCGGCGTCCACGCCCGGCGCGTAGTCGGACACCATCGTCACGACTTTCTTGATGCCGTTCTTCACCGCCCAGTCGGCGATGATCGTCGACGATTGCGCGAGGGTGAAGCTCGTGCGCACCGCGTACGGCGAGCGCTCGGTGATGATCGACGTGCCCGCCGCGGTGACGACGAGCGGGATCTTCGCTTCAGTCGCAAGCGGCGCGACCGCGAGCGCGGCCGGCGTCACGCCGAATCCCGCGAGGAACTGCACCTTGTCGTTGACGATCAGCTCCTGCGCGAGCCGCTTCGAATTGTCGGGCACGGCACCGTCGTCCTTGATGATCACCTGCACCTTCTTGCCCGCGACCGTGTCGCCGTTCTGCTGCTGGAAAAGCCTGATCGCCGCGGAGATCTGCTTGCCCGTCGATTGCTGCTGGCCGGTCATCGGCAGGATGAACCCGATCTTCACCGTGTCTTGTGCCACGACCGGCGCCGCGACCAGCGCGAGCGCGGTGACCGCGATTAAACGCTTGAGCATGCCTACGTTCCCTCCTTTGAAGATTGTTATACGCCACCCCAGACTTCGCGGGCGGTTTCGACCACGAGCCTGAGTTTGTTCGTTTGCGACTCCACCGCGATGTCGTTGCCGTGCGACGGTGCTCGAGAAGCCGCATTGCGGCGACAAGCATAGCTGTTCCATCGGCACGAGCTTCGACGCCGCGTCGATGCGCCGCATCAGGTCGTCCCTGCTCTCGAGCTGCCCGACCTTCGTGCTCACGAGCCCCAGCACGACGGTCTTGCCTTTCGGCACGTGGCGCAACGGCGCAAAGTCTCCCGAGCGTGCGTCGTCGTACTCGAGGAAGTAGCCGTCGACCTCGAGCTCGTTGAACAGCACCTCGGCCACGGGCTCGTAGCCGCCCTCCGCGGCCCACGCGCTCTTGAAATTGCCGCGGCACAGGTGCACGCATGCGGTCATGCTCGCGGGCTTGGTGGCTATCGCGTTGTTGATGAGCTTGGCGTAGCGGCGCGGCAGCTCGTCCGGATCGTCGCCGCGGGCGCGTGCGCCCTCGCGCATCTTCTCGTCGCAGAGGTATGCAAGATTGGTGTCGTCGAGCTGCACATACGTGCACCCGGCCGCCGCAAGGTCCGCGATCTCGTCGCGGTAGGCCTGCGCAACGTCGTCGTAGAACGATTCGAGGTCGGGATACGCCTCGCGGCTGATCGCGCCGCGGCCGCCGCGGAAGTGCAGCATCGTGGGCGACGGGATCGTCACTTTCGCCGTGCCAGTGGCCACCGACTTGAGGAACTCGAAGTCACGCCGCTGGATCGGTTGCGCGTGGCGCACCTTGTCCGTGACCTGCATGACCGGTGGCGCGAAGTCGACGTTCCCGCTCGCGCTGTGGAAGCTCACGTTGATGCCGCCCTTGGTGACCACGCCCGAGAGCTTCGTGAGGAAGTCGATGTGGAAATAGGTTCGGCGAAACTCGCCGTCGGTGATGCCGTGAAGGCCGAGATCCTCCTGGTACTTCACGATGTCGCGGATGGCGTCGTCCTCGGCCGCGCGCAGCGCGTCCGCGTCGATCGCGCCCTTGGCAAACTGGTCTCGCGCGTCCAGCAATTTTTTCGGGCGCAGGAAACTGCCGACATGATCGGCGCGAAACGGCGGCTTCGCGCGCGCGCCGGGTGATGCTGGTGCCATGCTTCCCTCCCAGGCCAAGTCTTCAAGAGTACAACGAAATTATGCGAAGATGGCACGATGACCTTCCGCCGCCGCTTGGCCGCAGCCGCCGCAGCGCTCGCCCTTCCCGCCGCGTTGGCGGCACAGCCGGCGCAGCCGATCGTCGTGCAGGGCCTCGACTGCCGCGGCGACGAGGCGACATGGCGCCTCGACGCAAATCGCGCGTCGGGGGTGTTCACCACAACGACGCCGCGCAAGCGCGAAGTGGTGTTCCGCGGCGCCATGCAGTCGCTCGGCGCATCGTCGGTGGTGTGGCGCGGCGACTCCACCCATTTGCCCCGCGAAACGCTGGTCCTGACGGCGCGCGAGGAAGCATGCAAATCCGCGGGTGCGGGAACGTATCGCGCGGTGCTATCGGTGCGGCCGAACGAGGCATCGACAGGATGCTGTGCCGTGCGAGCGGGCTATGACGCGCGCGTCGCACCGGTCGCGAACCTGGGGGCAAGGAGCGATTGGACGCGCGCGTTGCCGGACATGCTCGCCGCGATCAACGCTTGCGTCGCTCGCCAAGGCTCTCGCGTCCAATCGGTCGCCAACGCGGTGCCCGCCGCGGCCGGAACCGTGCGCGTGCGCTTGATCGAGACCAGTGGCGCCGTCGACTGCACGATCGACGCAAACGGGCGCGGCGCGCCGACGATCGCGGCCGCCACCGCGGGCGCCGCCGTCGGGCCGCTGTTCTATCCCGCGCGCGAGCCGCCTCCCATCGTGTCTTGCGGACGTCTCGAGCGCGTGCAGGTGCGCAATAACGTCGCCGGGTATCTCCACTACGACCCGTGCTGAGGTTCGCGCTGCTTGCGTCGTTGGCGATCGGCGCCCACGCGCAGGTCGCGCCGACGCCTTCCGAGCTCACGGCGTACACGGGCGTGTTCGCCGCCGCCGCGAAAGGTGACGCCGCGACGATCGCCAAGCTCGCGTCGACGGGCGCGAGCGTCAATGCCAAGGATCCACGCGGCCGCACCCCCTTGCACGTCGCCGCGTTCATGAAGCAGCGCGATGCGATGAAAGCGCTGGTTGACACGGGCGCCGATCCCAACGCGCTCGACGCGGACCGTTACGACATGGTGACGATCGCCGCGGTCGCCGACGATCCCGCCACGCTCGAAGCCGCGCTGAAGCTCGGCAATCGCGCGACCAACGTCACGAGCCGCTACGACGGCACGGCGCTCATCGCCGCCGCGCACCTGGGTCACGTCGAAGTGGTGCGCATCCTCGTCAAGGCCGGTGCGCCGCTCGACCACGTTAACAACCTGGGATGGACGGCGCTCATCGAGTCCATCGTCCTGGGCGACGGCGGTGCGCGCCACACGGCGACGCTCGACGCCCTAGTTGCGGCCGGCGCGAACGTGAACATCGCCGATCGCCAGGGATTGTCGCCGCTGCATCTCGCGGAAAGCCGCGGCTATCGCGAGATGGCCGAGATCCTGAAGGCCGCCGGCGCCAGGTGAAGACCCCACGCTCGCGACGACAGCAAGATCGTCGCTCGCCGCCCCAAAAGGGGGCGCGGTGCGATTCTGGCAAACCGCTGATTTTCCCGACGCGAACGCGCATGCCGGCGCGTGCGGCGCGATACTTTCGCGCATGAACTACGACCTCGCCATCGTCGGCGCAGGCTTCGCCGGACTGGCGTGCGCCCGCGCTTCCGCGCGTCGCGGCCTGCGCGTCCTCGTGACGGATCGCAAGCGCGCGCCAGGCGAGCGCGTGCACACGACGGGCCTCGTCGTAAAGGAAGCCGCCGAACGCTGGGAAATTCCGTCCGCGCTCACAAGACGCGTTCACGGCATCCGCCTGTACTCGCCTTCGCTGCGCACGCTCGATCTTGCGTCCGGCGGCTACTATTTCCTCGCGACGGACACCGCAGCACTCATGCGCTGGCTCGCGCGCGAGGCCGCGCGCGCGGGCGCGCACCTGCGCTTCGGTCGTCCGTATCGCGACGGCGACGGCGCCGGCAAGGCGCGATACCTGGTCGGCGCGGACGGTCCGCGCTCGCGCGTCGCGCGCGACTTCGGCCTCGGGATCAATCGCGAATTCCTGATCGGCGTGGAAGCGGAGTATGAAGGCGTGCGCGGCCTCGACGACGACCGCCTGCACTGTTTCCTCGATGGCAACCTCGCCCGCGGCTACATCGGCTGGATCGTGCCGGGCTACAACGGCATCGCGCAGATCGGTCTCGCGTGCCGGCATCCGCGCACGCCGGACCTGCGCGCGTTCCTGCACAAGATCGCATCGGTCGCGGACGTGACGCATGCACGATGCCTCGGTCATCGGGGTGGGCTCATTCCCGTCGGCGGACCCGTATCGCCGATGGCGGCCGGCAACGTGCTCCTGATCGGCGATGCGGCAGGCCTCGTTTCGCCGCTCTCCGCGGGCGGCATTCACACCGCGCTCGAATCCGGATGGACGGCCGCCAACGCGATCGCGGATCACGTGCTCGAGGGTGGCGAAGCGCCGGCCGCAGCACTTGCGCGCACCGCGCCGCGCTTTGTCGCAAAGCGCGCGATGCGCGCGCTCTTCGATCGCGGCGTTCCCGACGCCGTCTTCGATGCGCTGCTGTCGACGCGCGCCTTCACGGCGCTCGCGCGCTCGGTGTATTTCCACCATCGCGGGCTTGCGTCGGCGGGAGGATGGCGGGATATCGCGCAGACGCTGCTGCGCGGACAGCCGTAACGCGCCGCGGCGCGCGGCCGAGCAGCAACGCAAGATCGTCCCGGCGCGGCACGTTGTCGTGCCGCAGGAGCTCCAGGTGTCCGAAGGAAAACGGCGACCAGTGCGCGAGGTCGCATACGTGGCTTGCGATGCGCGCGACCGCCGCGGGCACCGGCACGACGGGCACCGGGCCGCCGCGCAACGTGGCGAGGTGTCCAGCCAGCGTGCGCCAGTCGCTCCCTCCCAGCTCTGCTTCGGGATGGTCGCGGCCCGGAAGCTCGCACAAGCGCGCTATCGCCATGCCCGCGTCGTCGACATGCAGGACGGCGATGCGCCCGGCGGCGTCCGCCGGGACGCAATGCACCGGCAGTAGCGCCATCGCGTGAAGCCAGCGCGTACCGAAACCGCCTTCGCCCTCGAGCAACGACGGCCGCACGATCGTGCAGTCGGCGCCGCTCGCGCGAATCGCCTCTTCGCCGCGGAGCTTGGAAGTGATGAAGCGGCTGCGGGCTGCAAGCGACAACCCCAGGGCCGAGACATGCACGAAGCGCAATCCCGAGCGCGCGCAAGCCGATGCGAGCGCGGCGGGAGCATGATGATGAATGCGATCAAAGGTCTCGCGCCCGCGCTGGCGCAGGATGCCGACGCAATTGACGACCACGTCCACGCCTTCGATCGCCCGCTGCCACGCCTCGGGCGTCAAGTGCTCCTCGAAACGCGTCGGACGGACGCGAAAGCCGAATCCGGTTCGCCGCAGCGAGCGCGACCCGACTTCGACGCCGTGCCCCTTGGCGGCGAGCGCCGCCGCCACGCTTCGTCCGAGAAACCCTCGACCGCCGAGCACGAGCGCACGCAATTGTCGCTCCTTCATAAATTTCAGTCTTGACAGAAATTTATGACGCGTGTAGCGTGACGTCAACTACCGTTCGTCCGGACAGACCTTGACCGACAGCGCCAACGACGTCTCCGCCGTCGAGCTCACGCCCGTGGGGCAGCGCTTCGTCCTGCACTGGGGCGAGATGGGCACGCGGTGGGGCGTGAATCGCACGGTGTCGCAGATCCACGCGCTCATCTACCTCATGGGACGGCCGATGCACGCGGAGGAGATCGCCGCCACGCTGCGCGTCGCGCGTTCGAACGTCAGCACGAGCCTGCGCGACCTCCTGCACTGGAACCTCGTTCGCGTCGCGCACCGCATGGACGACCGCCGCGACTACTTCGAGACCGCGCGCGATCCATGGGATCTCCTGCGCACGATCGTGCGCGAGCGCAAGGCGCGCGAGTTCGACCCGACCATCGGCGTGCTGCGCGAATGCGTGAGCGATCCTGCGTTCGGGCGCGAGGACGCGGCCACGCGTGCGCGCCTGACCGAGACGCTCGCGCTCATGGAAGCGATCTCGTCCTGGACCGGGGAGATGCTGCGCCTCGACACCGCGACGTTGACGCGGCTTATGAAGATGGGTGACAAGGTTCGCGCGCTCCTGCCTCGCGCGAGGAAGCGGGCGTGACCGCCTACCCGATCACCGTGTACTACGTCGCGTCGTGTCCGCTGTGCTGCGCCGAGATCGAGACGATGAAGTCGCGGGATGTTCGCGAGCGCATGCGCCTCGTGGATTGCTCCGCCATCGATTTCGTGGAACCCGAAGGCGTCTCGCGCGACCTCCTGATGTCGCGCATCCACGCCCGGGACGCCAACGGCGCCTGGTTGCGCGGCGTCGACGTGTTCGCGGCGGTTTACGAAGCGGCGGGTTTCCCGCGGATCGCCCGCGTGTGCCGCTCTGCCATGTTGCGCCCGCTGCTCGACCGCGTGTATCCCTGGATCGCGGACCACCGTCGGATACTGTCCGCGCTCGGGCTCGCGCGCCTGTTCCATCTTGCGCGAAGGCCCGCGTGCGCGGCCTGCGCCAGGGTATAAGATGCCGCCCGTCGCCTTCGCCGCCTGCGCCGCATGAACTGGTTCCACCAGCTGTCGTCCTCCGAGCTTGCGGCCATCGTCGTGGTGGTCACGCTCGCCGTCTCGATCACCGGGCTGGCCCTCACCGCGCACAGGGTGCGCGAGACGAGGCTGCACGAGACGCTCGACAACGGCGCCATCGCGGGACTGCTTGCCGCGCTGATCGGCATCTATGCCATCGCCGCGGGTCTCACCGCCGTAGCCGTGTGGGGCAACACGGGCGACGCCGCCGCCAACGTCGGCCGCGAGGCGGCCGCCATCAACGTGCTGTGGCACGATCTCGGCGGATATCCGCAGCCGTTGCGCAACGAAACGCGCCGCGCCGTCATGGATTACACGAAATTCGTGATCGACCAGGAGTGGCCGCTGCATCGCAGGGGTGAAGCGCCCAGCATTTCGATCGCCGAGATGGAGCGATTCCAGTCGAATCTCTTCGGCTTCGAGCCCGGCACCGAAGGACAGAAGGTCCTGCACGGGCAAACCATCGCCGCGTACAACAAGTTGCTGGAGGCGCGTCGCCTGCGGCTGCAGTCGGTCGAGGACACCGCGCTGCCGATCGAGCTGTGGGTGGTCGTGCTGCTGCTCGGCGTGATCGCGATCTCGTCGTGCTTTCTGCTGCGGATGGAGAGCTTCGCGATGCACGCGATCATTACCATCCTGGTCGCGATGCCCATTGCGCTCATCCTGTATTTCATCGCGGTGACCGACCGACCGTTCCAGGGCGGCGTAGCGGTGTCCGCGGAGCCGTATCGCGCGATCCTCGAGAAGATCATGGTTCCGGAGTTCGGTGCGAAGTAAGCGGGCGCGCGCGCTGCCGTCCGACACCGATCCGGGGACTCTTCTGACAGTCTCCGCTGGGGTAAATCTGTAACGTGTCCCATCGTTTCCACGGAGGCCGCGATGGGTATCGTCTCGACACTACGCACCAGGCTCGCGATCGCGGCGCTCGCGCTCGTTTCGACCGTCGCATGGGGGGATCCCCCGACGCGCGCGATTCGCATCGCGAACGTCAACGGTCCGGTGAGCTTCCTGCCGTCCGGCGAGAGCGACTGGACTCAGGCACGCGTCAACCGTCCCGTGTGGACGGGGGATCGCCTGTGGATCGACCGCGGCGCGCGCGCCGAGCTGCAGCTGGGCGGGGCCGCCGTGTTCATCGCAGCCGAATCGAGTGTCGCCGTGCTCGACTACGACAACGACCGCGCGCAGTTGGAGCTGACGCAGGGCACGGTCGACATCTACGTCCGCAGTCTCGACCCCAACGATTCGATCGAGATCGACACGCCCAACCTCGCATTCGTCGTGCGCAGGCCCGGGGAATATCGGATCGACGTGCGGCCCGACGGCGAATCCACGGCAGTGGCCGTCGTGCGCGGTGAAGGGGAGGCATTCGGAGCGCGCTCGGCGTATACGCTGCGCGCCGGACAGGGATTCCGGTTCTTCGGCACGGACCTCGCGGACTACAACGCGGAGCCGGTGCAACGCCTGGCCGCATTCGACTCCTGGGTGGCGACACGCGTGCAACGCTACGAGCGTTCCGCGAGCGCGCGCTACGTGTCGCAGGACATGATCGGTTACGCCGATCTCGACTCCTATGGCACATGGCGGACTGTGTCGAATTACGGCGCGGTGTGGGTCCCGTCGCGCGTGGACGCGGAATGGGCGCCTTATCGTTACGGCCATTGGAACTGGGTCGAGCCATGGGGCTGGACGTGGATCGACGACGCGCCGTGGGGCTTCGCGCCGTTCCACTATGGGCGATGGGCGCATGTCGACAATCGATACTGGGCATGGGTGCCGGGTCCGCGCAACGCCGCACCCGTCTACGCGCCGGCGCTCGTCGCCTTCGTCGGCGGCGACGGCTTCCGCGTGTCGGCTTCGGGCGGAGCGGGCGTGGCGTGGTTCCCCCTCGCGCCGGGCGAGATCTATCGTCCTGCGTACAACGCGAGCCTCGAGTATTTCACGCGCGTCAACGTCACCAACACAGTGGTGAACGTGACGAACGTCACCAACGTCTACAACAATCCGCGCACGACCGACGTGCGTTACGTCAACATCAACAACGTGAACGCGGTCACCGCGGTTCCTGCACAGGCATTCGTGCAGGCACAACCGGTCCAGCGCGCGGCCGTGCGCATGGACCGCAACGCGCTGCGCGCAACGCAGGTCGTCGCCGCTGCGCCGATCGCGCCCGCCAGGGCAAGCGTCGCGGGCGCCGCGCCGCCGGCGCAGGCGAGGCCGGACCAACGTGTCGTGGATCGCAAAGTGATGGCAAGGCAAGCGCCGCCGCCGGCTTCGGCCTCCTTCGACCGGCGCGAGGAAGCATTGAAGCAGCAACCCGGGAAGCCGCTCGACCGCGCCGACGCGGCGAGAGGTGCGCCGCCTAGAGCCAATGTCACGGTCGTGCAGGCGGGGCCCCCGCCGCAAGCTATACCAGCCGTAGCGCCGGGTGAGCGCGGAAACGGAAAAGGACGCGAACGCAATCCACAGGAGCCCTCCAAGGCAGCTCCGCCGCCTGTTGCCAAGGCGCCGGAACCCGCACGGCCCACCGTCGCAGCCCCGCCGCCGGCCGTGCAGCAACCCGCACTGCCGCCGCAAGTAGCGCAACCTGCGCCAGGCGAACGCGGACGCGGCAACGCGTCACGCGGACAACCCGAGCACCCGCAGCCTGCGGCGAAGCCGCCCGAACCTGCGCGGCCGAGCGTCGCAGCGCCCCCGCCGGCGGTGCAGCAACCCGAACGCGGTCGCGGCAACGCGTCGCGCGCCCAGCCCGAGCATCCGCAACCTGCCGCGAAGGCACCGGAACCTGCGCGACCGAGCGTCGCTGCGCCCCCGCCGGCCGTGCAGCAACCCGCACCGCCGCCGCCACAAGTGGCGCAACCTGCGCAAGGCGAACGCGGTCGCGGCAACGCCTCGCGCGGGCAGCCCGAACATCCCCAACCTGCCGCGAAGGCACCGGAACCTGCGCGACCGAGTGTCGCGGCGCCGCCGCCGGCCGTGCAGCAGCCCGCACCGCCACCGCCGCAAGCCGCGCAGCCTGCGCCCGGCGAACGCGGACGCGGCAATGCATCACGCGGGCAGCCCGAAAATCCGCAGCCTGGAGCGAAGGCGCCGGAACCGCCTCATCCGACGCAGGCGGCTCCCGCGCCCGAAGCGGCACCAGCGCCTGCTCCGCAGGAGAAGCAGCAGGGCAAGCGCAACCGCGACGACGACGGCGGTCAGCGCGGCAAGGGACGCGACTAAGCGCGGCTCGTCACTGCGCCTTGATGCCCGCGGCCTTCACGACTTTCGCGGCGTCGTCCATTTCGTCGCGCATGAATTTGCGGAAATCGGCGGGCGTCATCACCATCGGCTCGGCGCCAAGGGCGGCGAGCCGCTCGCGCACGTCGGGCATCGCGAGGACCTTGGCGACGTCCGCGTTGATCTTGTCGACGACGTCCTGCGGCGTGCCCGCCGGCGCGAACAGGCCGACCCACAGGTTGTAGTCGAATCCGGGCAATCCGGTTTCGGCGATCGTCGGGACGTTCGGCAGCGCGCTCGAGCGCTTCGCGGTCGACACGCCGAGCGGCACCAGCTTGCCTTCGCGAATGTTCGGCAGCGCCGCCGAGATAGGCGAGAAGAAGTACGTCACGCGGCCGGTCATCGTGTCGGTCAGCGCCTCGGGCGTGCCCTTGTACGGAATGTGCACGACGTCGATACCCGCGGCGAGCTTGAATTTCTCCGCGTTGATGTGCGTGCCGCTGCCGATGCCGGCGGACGCGATAGTTGAGTGCGCCGGGCGACTTCTTGGCAGCAGCGACGAGATCGGCCGTCGTCGTGAATCCCGTCGCCGGCGCGACGACGAGCACGTTGGGCTGGCCGCCGAGCGTCGCGACCTCCACGAAGTCCTTCAGCGTGTCGTAGGGAAGCGTCGCGTAGATCGACGCGTTCACGGCGTGCGCCGGACGAATGAACCATCAGCGTGTAGCCGTCGGCCGGCGACTTGGCGACGACACCCGCGCCGATCGTGCCGCCGGCGCCCGCGCGATTGTCGACGATCACAGGTCTGGCCCCACTGCTCCGAGAGCTTCTGCCCGATGGTGCGCGCGAGGATGTCCGTCGCGCTGCCGGGCGTGAACGGCACGATCACTTTCACCGGCTTGGTCGGATAGCCCTGGCCGAACGCGAGCGTCGCGCACAGCGCGAGCGCCGCACCGATCATCGTCTTCCACTTCATTTGCCACCTCCTCCGGACAGTCCGTCGTCGACCGCGACGTTCTCGGGTTCGAGCGCGATGCCGGCCGCCTTCGCGTGCATGCACGATCAGCTTCGCGAAGTCCTCGTCGCTCGTGCCATGGCCGATGAGCGACTGCACGATGTCGCGCGTGAGCGACGCGAGCGGCAGCGGCACGTCGAAGCGCCGGCCGGCATCGAGGCCGAGGTCAAGGTCCTTGCGCAGCAGCTCCGGCGTGAACGTGACCTTGAAATCGAGGTTCACGAACGCCGGCGTCTTGTACCGCGTGAAGGTCGATCCCATCACGCTCTGGTTCATGAAGTCGAGGAACGCGTGGCGCGGCACGCCGGCCTTTTGCGCGAGCACCGTGATCTCGGCCAGCGACTGCGTGACCACGCCGAGGAACACGTTGTGGCAGATCTTCACGATGCGCGCGAGCTCGCCTTCGCCGACGTAGCTCGCCGCGGGCGCGATCATGCGCAGGTACGGCAGCGCCTGGTCGAACGCCGCGCTCGGGCCCGAGCACACGAACGACAGGCGGCCCGCCTTGATCACCTTCGCGTTGCCGCTGACGGGCGCGGCGAGGAGTTCGATGCCTCGCGCGCGCAGGACCTCGCGCAGCTCGGCCGAGCCTTCGAGCGAGATCGACGAGCACTCGATCACGAGCTTCGTCCGCACGTCCTTTGCCGACAACAGGCCGTGAGGTCCAGCGATGACCTCCTTCACGTCGTCCCACGTCGACACCATGAAGAACACGATCTCGCACGCGGCAAGGTCGGCGAGCTTGTCCGCGACTTTCGCGCCGTGCGCCGCGAGCGGCTCGCGCCTTCGCGCGCGTGCGATTCCATACGGTGACGTCGGCGCCGCCCTTCGCGAGGCGCTCCGCCATCGCGTAGCCCATGCGGCCGATGCCGATCCAGCCGATGCTGCAAGTCAGGGGTTGGCGATCGGCAGCTCCTGCGCCGGATACAGCGAAATCACCTTCGCGCCCGTCGGCGTGAGGATCACCTCCTCCTCGATGCGCGCGGCCGAGAAGCCGTCGCTCGCCGGGCAATAGGTCTCGACCGCGAACACCATGCCGACCTTGAGCTCGATCGGCTCCGTGAGCGAATTGAGGCGCGACACCAGCGGCCGCTCGTGCAGGCCGAGGCCCAGGCCGTGGCAGAAATTGAGGCCGAACGCTTCCATCTCGCTGCCGAAGCCGATGTCCTTCGCCGTGGGAAACGAGCGTGCGATGGCGTCGGACGAGACGCCGGGCTTCAACAAGTCGATCGCGCGGTCCATCCATTCGCGCGCGCGCCGATACGCGTCGCGCTGCGGCGCCGTCGCCAGACCGACGTTGAACGTGCGGTAGTAGCACGTGCGATAGCCCATGTACGACTGGATGACGTCGAAGAACGCCTGGTCGCCGGGCCGGATCAGGCGGTCGGTGAAGTTGTGCGGATGCGGGCTGCAGCGCTCGCCGGAGATCGCGTTGATCGCCTCGACGCAGTCCGATCCCATGTCGTACAGGCGCGCCGTGGCGAGCGCCACGATCTCGCTCTCCTTGACGCCGGGCTTCAAAGCCTCGGCGATGTCCTGGTACACGCCGTCGACCATCGCCGCCGCCATGTTGAGCAGGATCAGCTCGTCGATGTTCTTGACCTCGCGCGCCGCGAGCATGGTCTGCTGCCCGTCGCGCACTTCGATCCCGAGCTTCTGCAGCTCGAGCATGAGCGGCGGCTCGACGACGTCGAGGCCGAGCGGCATGTCGCCCACGCCTTCGGCGTCGAGCAGCGACTTGATCTCGCGCGCCGCGTCGCGGAAGAGCTTGCCGTCGCCGCCCACCGCGCCGCGCAGACCGAGAAGCCCCGCCCTGCAATGGTCATGATGCAGCCACGGCGCGTGGAGCTTGTGATGGCGCGCGGCCGAGCCGAAGTCCCAGATGTACGGATCGCCGTTGCCCGTCAGCAGCGAATAGCGCGTGAGCTTGTCGCGCGCCCATTCGCCGATCACGGTGCTCGTCGTGTAGCGGATATTGTTCTGGTCGAAGCACAGCAGCGCCCCGAGCCCGGAATGGGCGAGCGCTGCGCGCGTGCGCGCGAGGCGGTAGTCGTGCAAGCGGCGGAAGTCGATGCGCTCCTCGAAATCGACCTGGGTGTGCCCCGGCGCGGGCAACGGTCGGTCCCAGCGGTGATGCGGGTCGATGTCGTCCGGTCGAACGATGCGCGGCTCGCGATTGCGTTCCTTGCCATGGCGTCCCGTTCAGCGCGCTGCCGCGCGCCAGTAAGTCTCGTCGACGTAACGCGCAGGATCGGTGAGCGTCTTTGGCGGCTGACCGTACTTGACCGCAACGCGAGCACCGTGCGAATCCCTTCCATGTCGAGCGCCGCTTCCCTGGCAAGGCCGCCCTTGCTCGCGAGCAACAAGTCGCAGGCCCGCTTCGCGAGCGCGGGCGTCATGTCGCGAATATTGGCGACCAGAAGCGCCTCCGCGACTTCCCGGTTCGCGGGATCGAGGACCCACGCCACGCCCTGTCGGTACCCGCGAATGAAACCGATCAGGGCGGCCTCGTTCTGCTTCGCCCAGCTTCGGCGCACCGCAGCGACCGTGCCCTGGTATGCCCCGAGCGATTCCGCCGTGGCGAGCACGTTGAGTCCGCGCTCGCGCGCGAGAAGCTCGAACGGTGTGCGCAGCAGCGTTGCATCGTGCTTGCCCGCAACGATGTCGCGATAGCGCAAGTTGGTGCCGCCCGCGCGGACGAAGGTGACGTCGGATTCCGCGACGCCGCCGCGAGCCACGAGCTCGCGCAGGACGAATGCGAAGCCGGTGGTCATGGCGTCGACCGAAAGCGTCTTGCCCTTGAGGTCCGCGAAAGACTTGACCTGTGGGCCGGCGACCACCGAAAGGAACCCCCCGTCGCCTCCCATCACGACGACGAAATCGGGATCGCCCGCGAGCTTCGCTTCGCCCTGACCTTCCTGGTAGGCGACGAAGTTGTCGATCGTCGCCATCGCGATGTCGTAGCGACCGTCGTAAAGGCCGGTGACGAGCGCCGCGGAATTCGGCGTGTACGTCAGTTGAACCGAGACGCCGCTGGCCTCGAAGAATCCCTGGCGCTGCGCGGCCCAGACGCCGATGTTCCAACCGCCTTCGAACGCGACGGCGCGAAGCGCCGCGGGCGCGGGCTGTTGCGCCGCCGCGTGACCGAGACACAGCGCGAGCGCGAGCACTTGCACGAACATGCGAAACATCGTCGGTCTCCTCCTCGTCACCATCTTCGCACAGGCGTCGGACAAACGTCGACGGTGGAAACGGGAGGGTGCCGATCACGCCCGGGTAAGCGCGGGGTTACATTGGCTGCATGAAGACACGATCCAATCGCCTGCGCGCTTTGATCGCGGCGGTCGCGTTCGTTCCTGTGGTCGCTTCTGGCGATCTCGCGATCACGACCCAGGGTGGGAATATGCGGGCCGGGCCCGACACCTCCTATCCGCCGGTGACGTATGTCGGTCCCGGCATGAAGGTGGACGTCGTCGGCTGCGTCGAGGGCTGGCAGTGGTGCGACGTGGTCGCTGGCCCGAACCGCGGCTGGGTCTATTCCGGTTACCTGTCGTACTCGTACTACGACCGGCCGACGCTGATCTCGTCCGGCGGTCCGACACTCGGCATTCCGCTCATCTCGTTCTCGATCGGCCCGTATTGGGACACTTACTACCGCGGCCGGCCGTTCTGGAACAACCGCGCGCACTGGTACAACCATCGCGTGGCCCGCGCGCCCGAATGGCACGCACCTCCCGGATGGCATGGCAACGACTGGCGCGAGCACGATAACGGCCGAGGCAACGATGGGCGGGGCCGCAATGACGGGCACGGTCATGACAACGGGCGTGGCAACGACGACCGGCGCGCGGCCCGCGATCACCGGCAGCAGTAGACGCGAGAGAGATAGAGCGAGATAGAGAGACGCCGCGGCACGCGGCGACCTCGATTCACAGGCGGGCCGTGGCCCGCCTAAGCTTTTTGTATCTGAGCGTGCCTTTAATCCGCCTTAAAAATTACGCTGAACGGGCGCGGCACCGCGGAGAGCTTCTTGAAGAAGCAAACCTCGATGAAACCGCTTTGCTTCTCGAACAGCGCTCGAATATCCTGCGTGCCCTCGGTGGGCGTCGTGGCGCGGCCGATGAGGTTCTTTTGATGATCGGGCCGGCGATGGCGGCCGGTGATGCCGATCTCGAGCTGGGCGATGGCCTTGTTGCGCGTCATGTAGTGGCCGTGCACGGCAACGGCTTCGATCTCGTACTTGTTGCGGTACGCCGTGCGGTTGAACTTCCCGGCAAGCTGGGTGCATTGCGCGAGTAGGAGTTGCGCCTGCTCGCGCTCGAGCGGCTCGATGATGCGCGCCCGCGCGATCTCGCGAAACCGCGGCGTGATGCCGTACGCCGCGCCTATCGACGGCGGCAACTTCATCAGCACGCCGCTCTCCACCATCTCGTCGATGATGGCCTTGCTGACGTTCGGCGTCAGGTGGAAGTCCTCGATCAGCGCGTCGAGCTTCACCGACGCGTCGATGCTCGTCTCTTCCGGCACGCGCGACAACACGCGGTTGGCGGCGTCGCGCAGTCGCAGCGGATCCATGCCGAAATACAGATGCCGCGCGACGAGCGTCATCGTCTTCATGCCAAACACCCGTCTAGGACATTGACATGACCGTACCACAATCGTCCCGGGCGTGGGAGGCCCTTAAGTGCCCCTCCTGCGGTGACCGGCGGCAGGCGCGCGCCGTGTCCGCAACGCAGCATTGGAGGCGTCGAGCTCGTCGCGCAACCACTCCCGCAACGCCAGGAGCGGCGGCCACGTCCGCAGGCTCGGCGGGTAGACGAAGTGATACGGCTGGGCGTCGGCGTGGACGATCGTGACCGGCGAAAGCTGTACGAGCCGCCCGTCGCCCAAGGCATCCGCGGCCAGGATTTCCCGCGACAGGGCGAGGCCCAGGTTCTGCTCGGCCGCCTGGAGCATGAGCCCCGCATCGTTGAATATCGCAACGGTCGTCACTCGCGCCTTCCAACCGGCCGCGGCGAACCACGATTCCCAGAGCTCGGCGTGTCCGAGGAGTGGCTCGCGCGCCAGGGCCTCGGGTTGCGCACCCAGGAGCCGGCGAGCCGCCGAAGGCGAGCCGACCACGATCATAGGCGGCTGTCCGAAAAGCCTCTCGGACGTAACACCCGGCCACGGACCCGTGCCTTGGCGCACTGCCGCGTGAAAGCCTTCGCGCAGGATGTCGACGGCGTTGATCGACGCATCGATCTCGAGCGCGAGATCGGGATAGCGCTCACGCCACCGGCCGATGCGGGGAAGCAGCCACCGCTGCGCGAACGACGGAAGCACCGTCACACGCAATCGCTGGGCCGTGCCGGACGCCGCGGCGGCGGCGGCCTGCACGCCATCGTCCAGCTGCGCGAGCGCGCTCTGCACACTGCGCAGCAGCGCGTGGCCGGCGGCGTTCAGCACGACGCGGCGCCCGCGCCTCTCGAAGAGATCGAAGCCCAGTTGCTCTTCGAGGCCGCGAATCTGCTGGCTCACCGCGCTGTGCGTGAGATGGAGCGTGTCGGCAGCCGCGCGCAGGTTCTCGACCTCGGCGACGGCGCGGAACGTGGCGAGAGTGTTGAGTGGAAGTCGGCCCATTGGTAAGCAGTACTTACCAGAGTGGTTCGAAGATATCGATTCCGTGGCCGCGCATAGCGCATTAATCTTACCAGCGTCAACAGACGAAGGAGATTCCAAATGCCGCACACCAACGAAGCGCTCCTGCCGTTCGGCCTTCCTTCCCCCGGGCGGAGATAACCATGCAAGCCTATGGCACCTTCGTTCGCGCTCATGTGCGCCACGCGCCGGCGGTGTTCTTATGGAAAGCCGGCCAGTGGCTCCAACGCTCCGCCCGCAGGATGGACGCGTGGCTCGTCGCCCGCGCAAAGGCGCGCGAAGACACGCAGTCCCTCGAGGCGATGACGGACCGCGAGTTGCTCGACATCGGCATCGACCCGGCGCGCGTCCATCCGGCGCCGTGGGCCAAAGACTGGTCGATCTAGCGCGGTAAACTCTCGTCGTTCCTGGATGGGAGAGTTACCGTGCCGTACATGCTGATCATCATGGAGCCGCGCGGCCAGCGCCAGCAGCGCAGCGAGGCCGAGGGCCGCGCGGTCTACCAGCGCATGCTGGATTGCTCGGCCGCGCTCAAGGCGCGCGGCGTCCTGCGCGCGAGCCAGTCCCTGCTTACCGATACGAGCGGCGTGCGCGTCAAGGTACGCGACGGCAAGCCGACGCTGATCGACGGGCCGTTCTCCGAGTCGAAGGAGATGATCGGCGGCTACTTCATCCTCGATTGCAAGACGCGTGACGAGGCAGTCGCGATCGCAGGCGAAGTGCCGGCGGCCGAGTGGGCGACGGTCGAGGTCCGCGAATTGGGGCCGTGCTTCACGGAGGCCGAAAGATGAGCGCGGTCACCGTCGTGGCAACGCTGCGCGCCGCGAAGGGCAAGGCGGACGCCCTCGCAGCGCTTCTCACGGAGCAATGCGCCGTCATTCGCAAGACCGAGACCGGTTGCCTCGTGTACCGGGTGCACCGCTCGACGCAGGATCCCGACGCCTTCCTGTTTTACGAGATCTATGCGGACGATGCCGCGTTCGACGCGCATCGCGCCTCGCCGCACCTTGCCGCGTATCGCAAGCGGCGCGAGGACGAGGGCCTGCTCGAGGGCAGCGTCGACGTGAAGGTGTATCGCGCCATCACCGAGTAGCAGCTCGTAATACCTCGACTGACACGCGTTTCGGCGCACGACCGAGCGCGTCGGCCGCGGTGTCGATGATTAACTAGCGGTATTGTGAAGCGTTTGCAAGCGGGCTCTTCGGAGCAGATCCCGTGCGAGGTCTCGCCCAAAAGCGGATTGCGCATTGCGCAGATCGCGCCTTTGTACGAGTCGGTGCCGCCGCGCTTGTACGGCGGCACCGAGCGGGTCGTCGCGTACCTTGCCGACGCGCTGGTCGACCTCGGTCACGAAGTGACGCTGTTCGCGAGCGGAGATTCGCGCACGCGCGCTACGCTGTACCCGGGTCGCCAACGCGCGCTTCGACTGGACGATGCGCCGTGCAAATCCGATATCGCCTCCCATCTTGCGATGTTGCACGAAGTGCTTTCGCGCGCAAGCGAGTTCGACGTGCTGCACTTTCACACGGACCTTCTGCATTTCCCCGTGTTCGCGCCACACGCATCGCGTTCGATCACGACGTTGCATGGCCGGCTCGACATCGGCGACCTGGCGGGTGTCTATCACGCGTGGTCGGCCTTCCCCCTAGTGTCGATTTCGAACGATCAGCGCCGGCCCTTGCCGCGCGCGAATTGGACCGCGACGGTGCACCACGGCCTTCCTTTGGTTACCGAAGCGGGCACGCCGCCGCCCGGCGACTATCTTGCGTTCGTGGGCCGTGTCGCCCCCGAGAAGCGGCTCGATCGGGCGATCCGCATTGCGCGCCACGCGGGATTTCCGCTCAAGGTCGCGGCCAAGGTCGACCCGGCGGACGCGCGCTACTTCAACGAGACGATCGAGCCCATGATCGACGAGCCCGAGGTCGAGTTCCTGGGTGAGCTAGGAGAGCGGGAGAAGCTCGGGCTGCTGGAAGGCGCGCGCGCGCTCCTGTTTCCCATCGATTGGCCCGAGCCGTTCGGGCTCGTCATGATCGAGGCGATGTCGCGCGGCACGCCGGTCATCGCGTGGCGCTGCGGCTCGGTGCCGGAGGTCATCGACGACGGCACGACCGGCTTCATCGTCGAGAGCGAAGACGATGCCGTCGACGCATGCCGCCGCGTGGAACTCCTCGATCGCGACGCAATCCGGCGCACGTTCGAGCGGCGCTTCTCCTCACCCGTCATGGCGAAGCGCTATCTCGAGGTCTATAGGGCAGTTCTCGCCCAGGATCGGTGCGATGCGACGCTCATGAAGGCGCATTCGCCGTGAACGTCAGCGCAAGCGCCGACATCCGGACCGACGACGACGCCGAGGTCACCAACCCCGACCGCCCGCTGCGCCTTTTCGCACTCAAGCATGCGGATACGTTCGTCGTAGCGGACGACCACGGCGACATCTACGGTCGCGACGACGGCGTCTTTCACGACGACACGCGCCTGCTGTCGCGGTGGATCCTGCGCGTCGGCGGAACGCAACCGTCGCTGCTGGCGTCGGACGTGAGTCACGACAATGTCTACTTCACGGCGCACCTCACGAATCGCGCGTTGCCCGACCTCGGCGAGCGCGCGCCGGCGCGCGGCGTCGTGCACATCGCCCGAAGGCGGTTCCTGTTCGAGGATCGCGTTCACGAGGAGGTCTTGCTGCACAACTTCGGCGGGCGCGCGGTGCGCGTGCCGCTCACGTTCCGTTTCGCGGCGGACTTCGCCGACATCTTCGAGGTGCGCGGCATGCGTCGGGAACGCCGCGGCCGCATGCTTGCGCCGCAGGTCGGGCGCGATGCGGTGCGCCTGCGCTACACCGGCCTCGACGGCGTAACGCGCGCCTGCGCGATCGCGTTCTCGTTGCCGCCGCGCGCCTTGTCGTTCGACCGCGCGGACTTCGACGTCGTCATCGCGGATCGCGGGCAGGCAGCGATCTACGTCGAGATCGGTCCCGATACGTCGGGCGACGTGGGCGCGACGCGTTTCCGGTCCAACGCGTCGCAGGCCCGCCGCGCCATGCGCAGGACGCGCGGCCGCGGCGCGTCACTCGAATGCTCGGGGGAGCTCTTTGGCGTCTGGCTTTCGAAGTCACGCGCCGATCTCGCACTCCTGACCACGGAGCTTGCGACCGGACCGTATCCCTACGCCGGCATTCCGTGGTTCGCGACGACGTTCGGGCGCGACGGCATCATCACGGCGCTCGAGGTGCTGTGGATCGATCCTTCGCTCGCGCGCGGCGTACTTTCGTTCCTCGGGGCACACCAGGCCGACGCGCCGTCGGCATTCGCGGACGCGGGCACGGGCAAAGTGCTGCACGAAACGCGCAAGGGCGAAATGGCCGTACTCGGCGAAGTGCCGTTCGCGCGCTATTTCGGCGGCGTCGACCAGACACCGCTCTTCGTGATCCTCGCGGGCGCGTACGCACAGCGCACTGGCGACATCGCGCTCATCGACCGTCTCTGGCCATCGCTCAACGCAGCCATGAGCTGGGTCGAGAGCGCGAGCATCGGCGGCCTGCTCACCTACCGCCGCGGGGCCGCGACGGGATTGGCCAACCAGGGATGGAAGGACAGCGCCGACTCGGTGTTTCATGCGGACGGTTCGATGGCCATGAGCCCGATCGCGCTCGTCGAAGTCCAGGGATACGTGCACGCAGCATGCAACGCCATGGCGTCGCTCGCCACCAGGCGCGGCGATGCGCAAGCCGCGCGGGATTGGAGCGGGCGTTCGGAAGACATTCGCCGCCAGGTCGAAACGCAGTTCTGGATGGAGGATCAAGCGTTCTACGGCATCGCGCTCGACGCGCAGCACGCGCTCTGCCGCGTTTGCGCGTCGAACGCGGGGCATCTTCTTTACACGGGACTGCCCGCTGCCGAGCGCGCGGCGAAAGTGATGGAGCGCCTCGGCGCAGCGACGTTCGACTCGGGCTTCGGCATCCGAACGCTGGGTCGCGACCAGCCGAACTTCAACCCGATGTCGTATCACAACGGGTCGGTGTGGCCGCACGATACCGCGATCTGCGCCGCAGGATTTGCGCGCTACGGCAACAAGGAAGGCGCCGCGCACTGGCTCGACGAGATGTTCCGTGCGTCCTCGCACTTCGGCATGCGCATGCCCGAGCTCCATTGCGGATTCGCACGCCGTGCCGGCGAACCGCCGATCGCGTACCCGGTCGCGTGCCTGCCGCAGGCGTGGTCCGCCGGCGCCGTGTTCATGGTGTTGCAGGCGTGCCTCGGCGTGTCGATCGACGCGTTCGCGCGCGAGGTGCGCATCGACCGGCCCACGCTCCCGCGCGAGATCGAGCGCCTGGCCGTACGCAGGCTTCCGGTCGGCGGGTCCAGCGTCGATCTCGTGTTTCAGCGGACGGCGGGCCGCGTCGTCGCATCCACCGAGCGCATGCCCGGCGACGTGAAGGTGACGGTGTCGCTATAAGTCCTGACAGGAGGCTGCAATGCTGCAACGATTCCCCATGTTTGCCTACATTCCGGCGAAGGACATGGCACGCGCGCGACGCTTTTACGAAGAGAAGCTCGGGTGGCGACCGAAACAGGAAATCTCGGGCGGCGTCGCCTACGAATTCGCCAACGGAACGGCGTGCTTCCTGTACCCCACGCCGAACGCCGGCTCGTCTCGGGCGAGCCAGGCATTCTGGTCGGTCGACGACGTGGAGCGTGAAGTCGCCGAGCTCCGCGCGCGCGGCGTGACGTTCGAGGACTACGACATGCCCGGCGAGAAGAGCCCGAGCGGCGTCGTCACGGCGGGAGGCGCCAAGGCCGCGTGGTTCAAGGACAGCGAAGGCAACATCATGGCCGTCATCCAGAACATTTCCTGACGGTCACATGCTGCGGCGGTACTGCCCGCCGACCTCGAACAGCGCGTTGGTGATCTGGCCGAGCGAGCACACGCGCACCGTATGGATGAGCTCGCCGAACACGTTGCCGTTGTCGATCACCGTCTGCTTCAAACGCGCCAGCGCTGCGGGCGCCTCCTTCGCGTTACTCGCGTGGAAATCCGCGAGGCGGGAGAGCTGGGACTGCTTTTCCTCCTCCGACGAGCGCGCGAGCTCGATCTTCTGCGGCACCGGATCGGCGTGCGGGTTGCGGAAGGTGTTGACGCCCACGATCGGGTACGTGCCGTCGTGCTTCTGGTGCTCGTAGTACATCGACTCTTCCTGGATCTTGCCGCGCTGGTAGCCCGTCTCCATCGCGCCCAGCACCCCGCCGCGCTCGGAGATCGCCTCGAACTCCTTCAGCACGGCCTCTTCGACGAGGTCGGTGAGCTCGTCGATGATGAACGAGCCCTGGTTCGGATTCTCGTTCTTGGCGAGACCCCATTCGCGGTTGATGATGAGCTGGATCGCCATCGCCCGCCGCACGCTCTCTTCCGTCGGCGTGGTGATCGCCTCGTCGTACGCGTTGGTGTGCAGCGAGTTCGTGTTGTCGTAAGTCGAGATCAGCGCCTGCAGCGTCGTGCGGATGTCGTTGAACGAGATCTCCTGCGCGTGCAGGCTCCGGCCCGACGTCTGCGAGTGGAACTTGAGCTTCTGCGAGCGCTCGTTCGCGCCGTAGCGCTCCTTCATCGCGACCGCCCAGATGCGCCGCGCCACGCGGCCGATCACCGTGTACTCGGGATCCATGCCGTAGCTGAAGAAGAACGAGAGGTTCGGCGCGAAGTCGTCGATGTGCATGCCGCGCGCGAGGTACGCCTCGACGAACGTGAAGCCGTTACTGAGCGTGAACGCGAGCTGCGAGATCGGATTCGCGCCCGCTTCGGCGATGTGATACCCCGAGATCGACACCGAATAGAAATTCTTCACGTTGTGATGGACGAAATACGACTGTATGTCGCCCATCACCTTGAGCGAGAACTCGGTGCTGAAGATGCACGTGTTCTGGCCCTGGTCCTCCTTCAGGATGTCGGCCTGCACCGTGCCGCGCACCGTGGCGAGCGTCCACGCGCGGATCTTGTCCGACTCGTCGTCGGTGGGCTCGCGCCCGTTGTCCTCGCGGAACTTGTCGAGCTGCTGGTCGATCGCGGTGTTCATGAACATCGCGAGCAGCGTCGGCGCCGGCCCGTTGATCGTCATCGACACCGAGTTGTTCGGCGCGCAAAGGTCGAAGCCCGAGTACAGCACTTTCATGTCGTCGAGCGTGGCGATCGACACTCCGGAGTTGCCGACCTTGCCGTAGATGTCGGGTCGCACCGCCGGGTCGTTGCCGTACAGCGTGACCGAGTCGAACGCGGTCGACAGGCGCTTGGCCGGCATGCCGTCGGCCAGGAGGTGAAAGCGCTTGTTGGTGCGGAACGGGTCGCCCTCGCCGGCGAACATGCGCGTCGGGTCCTCGTTCTCGCGCTTGAACGCGAACACGCCGGCGGTGAACGGGAAGCTGCCCGGCACGTTCTCCCGCAGTTGCCAGCGCAGCACCTCGCCGTCGTCCTCGTACCTGGGCAGCGCGACCTTGCGCACCTTGGTGCCCGACAGCGACGTGGTGGTAAGCGCGGTGCGGATCTCCTTGTCGCGGATCCTCACGACGTATTCGTCGCCAGCGTACGCCGCCTTCGTCTGCGGCCACATGTCGAGGAGCTTGCGTCGCGCGCGCGTCGAGCTTGCCGTTCGCGGTCGCCGATGAGCGTGTCCAGGTCGGCGGGTCTCCTTGCCGAGCATCGCTTTCGCCGAGCGCAGCTGCTGGCGCTCGCGCGCCATCGCGCGCCTGCCCATCGCGCCCACGCGTGGTACTTGCGCACCGTGTCGGCGATCTCGGCGAGATAGCGCACGCGCGCGGCCGGCACGATCGCGGCGGCGAGGACGATTGCCGCGTGTCGACCGCCGGCAGCGTTCCCGGCCGAGCTTCAACCCCTTCTTCGCGAGCTTGTCGGCGATCGCCTGGTAGAGCGCGGTCACGCCGTCGTCGTTGAAGCGCGACGCGATGGTGCCGAACACCGGCATCTGGTCGGGCGGGACCTTCCGACGCCTCGCGGTTGCGCTGGAACTGCTTGCGCACGTCGCGCAGCGCGTCCTGCGCGCCCTTGCGGTCGAACTTGTTGATCGCGACGAAGTCGGCGAAGTCGAGCATGTCGATCTTCTCGAGCTGGCTCGCCGCGCCGAACTCCGGCGTCATCACGTACAGCGACGTGTCGACGAGCGGCACGATCGCCGCGTCGCCCTGGCCGATGCCCGACGTCTCGACGATGACCAGGTCGAAGCCCGCGCGACCTTGCACGCGGCGATCGACGTCGGGCAGCGCCTTGCTGATCTCGCTCGCCGGTGTCGCGCGTGGCGAGCGAGCGCATGTAGATGTTCGGATGCTCGATCGCGTTCATGCGGATGCGATCGCCGAGCAGCGCGCCGCCCGACTTGCGCCGCGACGGGTCGATCGAGATGATCGCGATGCGCAGCCGTCGTCCTGGTCGAGGCGGAAGCGGCGCACCAGCTCGTCGGTGAGCGAGCTCTTGCCGGCGCCGCCGGTGCCGGTGATGCCGAGCACCGGCGCCTTGGCTTCGCTTGGCCGCCGCGAGCAGCTCCGCGCGAAGCTTCGCCGGCACGGCACCGTTCTCGAGCCCCGTGATGAGGCGCGCGAGCGCATGCGTGCGCTCGTACGCGATGCCGTCGCGCAGCGCCGCGAGCGACGCGCGGCAGCTGCGTCGCCGAGGTCGATGTCGCACGCCGCGACGATCTCGTTGATCATGCCCTGCAGGCCGAGCGTCTGCCCGTCCTCCGGCGAGAAGATGCGCGTGACGCCGTAGTCGTGCAGCTCCTTGATCTCGGCGGGACGATCACGCCGCCGCCGCCGCCGAACACCTTGATGTGCCCGCCGCCGCGCTCGCGCAGCAGGTCGATCATGTACTTGAAGAACTCGACGTGGCCGCCCTGGTACGACGAGATCGCGATGCCGTGCGCGTCTTCCTGCAGCGCGCAGTTGACGATCTCCTCGACCGAGCGGTTGTGGCCGAGGTGGATCACCTCGCAGCCCGTCGCCTGCAGGATGCGCCGCATGATGTTGATCGACGCGTCGTGGCCGTCGAACAGGCTCGCGGCGGTGACGAAGCGCACCTTGTGCGACGGCTTGTAGACGAGCGGCGGACGGGTGGCGTCGTTCATCGCGAGAACTTCCAGTGTCGAAGAGGGGCCGGGCGGGAAAGCTTACACCCGCAGTCGAGGGGCCGCGGACCCCGGATTCCGGCACGGAGCCTATATTACGTTTACGTAAACGTCAATCGTAGGTAAACTAGACCCCCGCGACGTTGACCGCACGCCGCGGGACACGTAGCTTCCCATGTGCGGTCGCAACACGCTCGCAGCCTGTGCGCTGCTGCTTGCAAGCGCAGCCGGGGCCGTCACGACTTCTGTCGTCGACATCCCACGCGCACCGGTCAATCGTTCAAGGTCTTGCGCAGCGCGGCGCCGGCACCTCATCGGTGTGCGCTTCTACATTCCGCCGGCGCTGGGCAACTCGCATTTTTACGGGCGCGGGACGCCAGGAATGCGACGCCACCCAGGCCGCCAACCCGACGTTCGTCAACGAGGATCCGCAGTTCTTCCACATGACCTTGCCAACGGCCGGCACGTGCCCCGCCGGAACGCGCAATGTCTACCGCGTGTTCAGCGGACGCGCCGACGCCAATCATCGCTATATGGTCGATCCGGCGATTCGAGCCGCGATGGTCACCACGGGCTGGATCGCGGAAGGCGACGGTGCGGACATGGTCGTCATGTGCGCGCCCGCTTGATCGAAGCTTCAGGGTTGAGGCAGGGCGCGTAAAGTAACGGTTCTCGCACTCGATCCGCCATGCCGCCGCCGTCCGCCACCGCCACCGTCCCCGCAGAGGCCGTCGAGCATCCGCCTCTGACGACCCTGCTCCTCAACGTCGCGCACGCGATCGACCATCTCGTGCTTCTCATCTTCGCGACCGCCGTCGGCGCGATAGCGGTCGACTTCGGGTTCGCGCGTTGGGAGGACCTCATGCCCTTCGCGACCGGTGCGTTCGTGTTGTTCGGCCTTGGTTCCGTCCCGTCGGGCCGGCTCGGCGATCACTGGGGCCGTCGCGCGATGATGGTCGTGTTCCACTTCGGCATCGGCGTTTCCTGCCTGCTTGCCGCGATGACGCAGAACGCGTGGCAGCTGGCGGCCGCGCTCACGCTGATGGGGGCGTTTGCGTCGATCTACCATCCGGTCGGCATCCCGATGCTGGTGCAGCACACGACGCGACCCGGTGCCGTGATCGGCGTCAACGGGCTCGTCGGCAATCTCGGCATCGCGGCGGCCGCCGTGATGACCGGGTTGCTCGTGAAGTACTTCGGATGGCGCATGGCGTTCGTGGTGCCGGGCCTCATCACGATTGCGCTCGGCATCCTGTTCTGGCGCGTGGTGCCGCAGGAAACCGCGCCGCCCGCGCGCCGCGCGCCCAGGCAATCCGATCTACCGCGCAGCGAGCTCGTGAAGGCCGTGCTCGTGCTGACCGTGACCTCGACGTGCGCCAGCCTCGTCTTCAACTTCACGACCAACGGCAACGGCGAGCTCATGGCCGACCGCTTGCGCAACGTGACCGCCGATCCGGCGGTCATCGGCGCGTTGCTCGGCCTCGTGTACGTCGTCGCGTCGTTCTCGCAGCTCATCGTCGGCCGCGCGATCGACCGTTATCCCCTGAAGCGCCTGTTCCTCGGCATCGTGCTCACGCAGATTCCGTTGTTCCTGCTGGCGGCGCTCGCGAGCGGTTGGGCGTTCTATGCGATGGCCATCGCGTTCATGGCGTTCGTGTTCGGGGCGATTCCGTTCACCGACGCGCTGATCGTGCGCTACGTGGACGACCGCATGCGGTCGCGCGTCGCGGGCGTACGCCTCGCCATCGCGTTCGGCGTGAGCTCGCTCGCCGTGTGGATGCTGGGGCCGCTGGTGAAGGCCAACGGCTTTTCCTTCCTCCTGGCACTCCTGGCCGCCATCGCCGCCGTTTCCGCCGTTGCGGTGACCCGCCTCCCCGGCTCCGCGCCCCCGAAACCCGTAAGCTCGCCTTAATTTTTGCGGCGCTATACTTCGGCGCCTCTCGATCCGTGAGTCCGCCATGAATCTACGCGTCTTTGCCGTATCGCTTCTCCTTGGTTTCGCGAGCGCCCACGCCGCAGTGCCGGCGGGGGTGAAGGAAGTCGCCACCGTCGAAGGGATATCCGAGTACCGCCTCGACAACGGCCTTCGCGTCGTGCTCTTTCCGGACGCGGGCTCGCCTTCGACGAGCGTGAACGTCACGTACCTCGTCGGCTCCCGTCACGAGAAGTACGGCGAGACCGGGATGGCGCATCTCCTCGAGCACATGCTGTTCAAGGGCACGGAAAAGGGCGGGAACATCTGGGCGGAGATGACCAAGCGCGGCATGCGCAACAACGGCTCGACCTGGTACGACCGCACGAACTACTACGAGACGTTCAACGCGTCGCCGACCGACCTCGAGTGGGCGATCTCGATGGAGGCCGACCGCATGGTGAACTCGCGCGTCGACCGGAAGGACCTCGACACCGAGATGACGGTCGTGCGCAACGAGATGGAGCGCGGCGAGAACAACCCCGGCCGCATCCTGTGGCAGCGCGCGATCGGATCGTCGTATCGCTGGCACAACTACGGGAAGGAAACGATCGGCGCGCGATCGGACGTCGAAGGTGTCGATATCGACGCATTGCGCGCGTTCTACCGCCTGTATTACCAGCCCGACAACGCCGTGCTGGTCGTCGCGGGCGCGTTCGATCGCGACCAGACCCTCGGCTGGATCGCGAAGTATTTCGGCGCGATACCCAAGCCCGCGCGCACCCTGCCACGTCTCTACACGACCGAACCCGTGCAGGACGGCGAGCGCATGGTGACGATTCGCCGGGTCGGCGACCAGCAGCTCGTCGGCATCGCGTATCACACGGTCCCTGGCGCGCATCCGGATTTCGTCGCGACGGAAGCGCTGGGCGAGATCATGTCCGTCGAGCCGGCCGGACGCCTTTACAAGGCGCTCGTCGAAACGAAGAAGGCGAGCGGCGTGGGCTCGTTCTCGCCGGGCCTCTTCGATCCCGGTTACATCATGTTCAGCGCGCAGGTGCCGCTGTCCGACTCGGTCGACGCCGCGCGCGATGCCGCCATCGCGACGCTCGAAGGCGTCGGCAAGGCGCCCATTACGCAGGCCGAGCTCGACCGCGTGCGCGCGCGAGCGCTGAAGGAGGTCGACGAAGCGCTCGCCGATCCGACGCGCTTCGGCATTCGCTTGTCGGAGTCGATCGCGTCAGGGGACTGGCGCCTCTTCTTCCTTACGCGCGACCGCTGGCGCACCGTGACGCGCGAAGACGTGCAGCGCGTGGCCCTCGCGTACCTCAAGCCTGCCAATCGCTCGGTGGCGCTGTTCATTCCGGAGGCGAAGCCCGACCGCGCGCCTGCTTCCGCTTCCGTGGACGTCGTCGCGATGCTGAAGGACTACAAGGGCGATCCGGCGGCAGGCGCCGGCGAGCTCTTCGTCGCTACGCCGGCGAATCTCGAAGCCCGCACGCAGCGCTTCACCCTGTCCAACGGCATGAAAGTCGCCCTGATGCCCAAGAAGACGCGTGGCGAGACCGTCAAGGTCGCACTGCAGATCGACCAGGGCGACGAGAAGTCGTTGTTCGGCACGGTACCGCAAGGCTCCCTCATGGCCGCGATGCTTGCGCGCGGCACGCAAAAGCGCTCGCGCCAGGACATCGAGGACACGCTCGACAAGCTGCGGTCCAAGGTTTCGTTCGGAGGCGGTCAATCGCACACGTCGGCCGCGGTGGAAACCTATCGCAAGGAGCTGCCCGATACGTTGCGGCTCGTGGCCGAGATGCTGCGCCAGCCGTCGTTTCCCGAAGCGGAGTACGCGAAGCTTCAGCGCGAGGAGATCACCGATCTCGAAAGCTCGCGCACCGACCCCGAGAAGATCACGCGTCGCGCCGCGCGCCGCTACGGCAATCCGTATCCCGTCGGCGACCCGCGTTACGTCCCGACCGTCGAAGAGGCGATCGCGCTCGTGCGCAAGACGACGGCCGAGGACCTGCGCCGGTTCCACAAGACGTTCACGGGCGGTGTAGGCGAGATTGCAATCGTCGGCGACTTCGACGCCGACGCCGCGCGCAAGGCCCTCGAGGATGCCTTCGGCACGTGGACCAAGGCCGCGCCGTACGCGCGCATTCCCGACCCGTTCGTCAAGAAGGCGCCGACCGTCGCCACCGTCGAGACGCCTGACAAGGCCAACGCGGCGCTGTTCGGCGACCTCTCGTTGTCGATCAACGACGAGAGCAGCGATTTCGGCGCCACGACGGTCGCGAGCTTCCTGCTCGGCGAAGGCGCGACGTCGCGCCTGTGGCGGCGCATCCGCGAGCGCGACGGCCTGAGCTACGGCGTTTACTCATACGTCGGATGGAACTCCTTCGAGCCCAACTCGACGCTCAACGTGATTGCGATCTTCGCGCCGCAGAACCGGGCACGTCTTGCAACGGCGCTCAACGAGGAATTCGCGCGCGTCGCGCGTGAAGGGTTCCCCGATACCGAGGTGGAGGAAGGCAAGGCGATAGTGCTGAAGCGCCGCCTCTTGAGCCGCTCGCAGGACGCGAACGTCGCGGCTGCCCTGGTGCAGCAGCTGTACGTCGGACGCACGTGGGCGTTCTCGGAAAAGTCCGACGCGGCCGTTGCGGCGGCGACGACCGCGTCGGTGAACGCGGCGTTCCGCAAGTACATGCAACCCGACGGGCTCGCACTGGTGTACGCGGGCGACTTCGCGCGTCACCCGTGACGCAGGGACGGACTAGCCGTCGCGTGCGAGCGCGGCGGCGAAGTCGCGCAGCTGCGGCGCGTTCAGGTCGGAGACGACCCACCACTCCATGCGTCCCCGGCGCACTTGAACCACGTTGAACCCGCGCTCCGCGAGGAGCTCGGGTTCGGTGTCGCGGCCGTCGCGCGGGCGCACGAACACGCCGATGCGGTGATCCCTGTAGCGATAGACCAGAGCGGCAACATCGCGGCCGTCGAGCGCGTCGACGCGTGCGCCCACCAGCGCAAATCCTTCCCCCGCCAGGTCTTTAACCGGCGGCGCGAAATCGAGCCGCGCCGTGAGCCAAGGCTTCACGGTATGGCGGTCTTCGGAAGCTACCGCGACGAGACGATCCGCGAGTGTCGCGTCCACGTGACGCGCCACGGCTTGATGCCGGACCGACGACGTTTCCCGATAGTCGATCGTCACGCTCGCGAGAACGAGCGCGAGCACGGTCGCCGCGCAGCCCATCGCCGCTCCGGCGAGGATCGCGGAGCGTCGCAGAACATGAACTTCCGGCGACGACACGCGTCGCCGCAATCCGGGCGGGGCCGTGTGATACACGACGTTCTCGCGGATGTCCGCGCGCAGTCCGAGGAAGGCATCGTGACGAGTCGCGCACGCCGTGCAGGCGTGGAGATGCCGCTCGACCGACGCGGCGCGCAACGCGTCGAGCTCGCCGTCGCAGTAGAGCGCGAGCAATTCGGGGGACTCTTGACAATTCACGTTCCGCCTCCCGCCACGCGCTCGTCGATCGGATGCAGGTACGGGGATCGCATCAGGAGCGCACGGGCTCGCGCGAGCCTCGACATCACCGTGCCGACCGGAATGTCGGCGACGCGCGCAATCTCCTTGTACGAGAGCTCCTCCAGCTCGCGCAGGATCAGCACTTCCCGGTAGCCGACGGGCAATGCCGCGATGGCCTGCGCAAGCATGCGGCCTTCCGCGCGCCGGATGACGATCGCCTCGGGTGTTGCCGATTCGTCGGCGACGTCTTCGATCGAAGCCTCGTCCGACAGCTCGCCGCTGCGGTTCCGTTCGAGCCAGTCGTACGCCGCGTTGCGCACGATCGCGAGGAACCATGCACGGCCGGATTCGCCATGAAAGCCGGCGATGTAGCGCAATGCGCGAGCGCAGGCCTCCTGCACGACGTCTTCGGCGTCGGGTCGGCTGCGCGTGAGCCAGCGCGCGAAGTTGTACCCCGCATCCAGGTGCGGCAGCACGATCTCCGCGAAGCGCGACGATGGGGAAGGCCCGCTCATGAAACCTATACCTTCGATCGCGCGAGTTTATTCCCGATGGAATATCGCCGCCGTTGCGTCGATCACTGCTGTATCTCGACCCGCAAAGGAGACGCAGCATGCGTGCATCGGCAACTTCGGGTTTACTCCTGCTGACCGCGCTGGGCGCCGCAACCGCAGCGATGGCCGACGGGAAGGCCTACGTCGGCAACTTCAAGGACGACACGGTGAGCGTCATCGACGTGCGCACCGCGACGGTGACGGCGACCGTGCCGGTGGCGGCGGGACCGCACGGCATGGCGGTGTCTGCGGATGGGGCCACCGTCTTCGTGACAGGCGACAACTCGTCGTCGATGAGTGTGATCGATACCGCCACCGATCGCGTCACGAGCACCATCGACGTCGGCAAGTCGCCGCACGGCGTCGCACTGACGCCGGACGGCCGCACGCTGCTCGTGGGAGCCTACGGCGACGACCGCGTGAAGCTGATCGACGTCGGGAGCCGGCGCGTCGTCGGCGAAGTGCCGGTCGCGAAGCCGCACACGATCGCGGTCCGTCCGGACGGACGCGCCGCCTACGTCGCCTCGCAGGAACCCGGCAAGTTCGCGCTCGTCGTGCTGGACCTCGACAAGCGTGCTCCCATCAAGTCGATCGCGCTCGACAAGCCGCCGCGCGACCTCGAGTTCGGAGCCGACGGCAGCTCGCTCTATTTCACGCAGTCAGGCATCAATGCGATCCAGGTACTCGACCCTGCGACCGACAAGATCGTGGGCGAGATCGTCACCGGCATCTCGCCCCACCTTGCGACAGTCTTCAAGGGGGCGAGCGTCGGGACCGCGGTGGTCCAGGGTCCGGGCGAGCTCATGCTGTTCGATCCCGCGACCAGATCAAAGGTCAAGTCCGTTCCGGTCGGCAAGCAGCCTCATTGGATGGCCAGCGGCGACGGCCAAACGATCCTCGTCAGCAACGAAGGCTCGAACGACGTAACCTTGGTCGACCTCGTGACCGGCGCGACGAGGACGGTCGCGGTCGGCAACGCACCGCGAAAGGTCGTCGTGCAGCCCGCGCCCCGCGTGGCCGGAGCGTCCGTATCGATTGCGAACTTCGCATTCGCGCCCGCGGAGATCGTCGTCGCGCCGGGCCAACGGGTGGCCTGGATGAATGCGGATGGCGCTCCCCACGGAATCAAGTTCGGCGACGGCGCGTCCGGCATCGATCCTCTCCTGCCCGGCACGCAGTTCGCGCGCACGTTCGAGTCGGCGGGGACGTTCGATTACGTGTGCAGCGTCCACCCGTACATGACGGGGCGTGTCGTCGTGCGCGCGCCGTAGCGTCAGCCGGCGACGACGAGCCGCCTCACATCGCCGGCGATCCCCGGCGCGCACGCGACGCAAACCGCCTTCGACGTCGGCGTCGGAGGCGCGAACGGCGCGTGCCAGCCGCCGGCTTCCTCGACCAGGAGCAGGCCGGCTACTGCGTCCCACCAGGAGAGCTGAAGCTCGACGAAGCCGTCGAGCCTTCCGCTCGCAACGTGCGCGAGCTGCAGTGCTGCGGAGCCGAAGTTGCGCATCGCAACACCGCTTTCCATCATCCGCCGCCGGATGTCGAAGTAACGCGCGTCGAACGAACGGTCGTGATGTCCGAGCACGACGTAGCTCCCCGCGAGGTCGCGGGTCGCCGCCGCTCGAGCCGGCACGTCGCGGGCCGCCACCTGGCAGAAGGCCCCGCCGCCGCGGTGCGCGTGATACAGCGCATCCGCCGGCGGATCGTAGACAACGCCGACCTGCGTGGCCCCATCGGCGACAAATCCGATCGACACGTTCCAGTAGGGCATGCCGCGCAGGAAGTTGTGCGTGCCGTCGATGGGATCGACGACCCAGCAGCGTTCGATCGGGCCATCGAACGTCGATGCCGTCTCCTCGCCCAGGAACGTGTCGTTCGGGAAAGCGGTGGCAAGCTCGCGGCGAATGGTGTTCTCGACGTCGCGGTCGGCTTGGCTCACGTAGTCCGACACGCCCTTCACCTCGACCGCGAGGCGATCGCGATTGCGGAAGTAGTCGAGGGCCAGCTCGCCGGCGGCGCGTCCGATCCGGCGCGCGGCTTCGTAACGCTCCGCGATCTCCGACTCGGTCATCGGGGAAGGACGATGACGGCGTCGGGGTCGAAGGCAACGCCCACCGCCTCGTCGCGACGGCGCGGGGGGTGCAGCTCGTTGTCGAATGCGAGGAGTTCACCCCACGCGGTGGACACGATGTATTCGATGCGGCTGCCGAGATAGGCTGCGCGCTTGCACACGCCGGGCAGCACGCCTTCTGCTGCGTCCACTACGCGCAGGCGCTGCGGACGCACCGCCAGCGTCGCCGGTCCGGACGGCATGCCGCTGGCCCGTACCGGCGCGGAGACGCCACCAGCGGTGAACGATGCACGATCGCCCGCCATGGCAAGCTCGCCGTCCACGAGGTTGGCGTCGCCGATGAAATCCGCGAGGAAGCGGCTGTTCGGCGCCTCGTAAAGGTCGTTAGGCGTTCCCCGCTGCGCGATCTTGCCTTGATTCATCACGATGATGTGATCCGACACCGCGAGCGCTTCCTCCTGGTCGTGCGTCACGTACAGCACCGTCAGCGAGAGCGACTGCTGCAGCTCGCGGATCTCCTCGCGCACGCGGCGGCGCAGCTTGGCGTCGAGGTTGGAGAGCGGCTCGTCGAACAGCAGCACGGCGGGCTCGAGCACGAGCGATCGGGCAACCGCCACGCGCTGCTGCTGTCCGCCGGACAATTCCGAAGGCAAGCGATTCTCGAAATCGACGAGTCCGAGCATGCGCAGCTTCTCGCGGGCCAGGTCGCGCGCCTTCGCCTTGTCGATGCGCATCGAGACCGGCCCGTAGCACACGTTCTCCAGCACGGTCATGTGCGGGAAGAGCGCGTAAGACTGGAACACCATGCTGACGTCGCGCTCGTTGGCCGCGCGCAACGTGACGTCCTTGCCTCCGATGAGAACGCGGCCGCTGGTGACGGCCTCGAGCCCCGCGACCATGCGCAGCGTCGTCGTCTTGCCGCATCCCGACGGGCCGAGCAAGGTCACGAGCTCGGCTTGCGCGACCTCGAACGACACGTCGTCCACGGCCGTCACGTTGCCGTACTTCTTCGTCACGCGCTCGAAGACGACGCCGCCCTGGTTCGCATCCATGGTCAGTTCCCCGTTACCAATGTTGGCGCAGCGCGGCGTCCCAGCCGCGTGTCGCCAACCAGCAGTTGCATTACCAAGAGCACGGACAGCATCACGAGAATCAGCACCGCGGAGTACGCGATCGCGAGCGGGTATTCGCCCGCCTCCACGCGATTGATCACATAGACGGTCGCGAGGTTGTACTTCGCGGTCGCGAGGAAGATGACCGCGCTCACCGCCGTCATCGCGTGCGTGAAGCTGAAGACCAGCGTCGCGAGGATTGCCGGCTTCAGCAGTGGCAGGATCACTTCGCGCAGCGTCCGCACGGTCGACGCCCGCAACGTGGACGATGCTTCATCCAGCGTCTTGTCGATCTGTGCGAGCGCCGCGACGCCTGCACGCACGCCGACCGGCATGTTGCGGAACACGAAGCACAGGATGAGGATCGCCATGCCGCCGGTCAGCTCGAGAGGCGCCACGTTGAACGCCACGATGTACGACACGCCAATGACCGTCCCCGGAATGGCGAAGCTCACGAGCGTGAGGAACTCGAACGCGCGGCGCCCGACGAAGCGGTGGCGCGTGATCACGTACGCGGCAAGGAGGCCGATCGCTGCCGTAAGCGGCGCCGAGATCGCCGCGACCTCGATGGTCGTGAAGAGGCTGTTCCAGGCGGAGCCCGTGAAGATGCCGGCCTTGTTGTCGAACGCGATGGAGAATCCCGCCAGGAAGTGCGCGAACGACGGCGTCATGTCGCCGCGGCCGATGTCCTTGACGAAACCGCCGACGAAAATCACGGCGTAGCACACGAGCGTGAAGAGGATCCACAGGCCCGCCACGGTGAAGCAAGTCCGCCAGAGCGGTTTCGGCAGCTTGCCCGGCAGCCCGCCGTCGCCCTTGCCCGTGACGGTGACGTACGACAGCTTGCCGATCCATCGCTGCTGCAGGTAGAACGCGAGCATCGTGAGGCCGAGCAGCACCGTGGCGAGCGCGGCAGCGCGTCCCGGATCGTGCTGCGCGCCGGCAACGGCAAAGAATATTTTCGTCGACAGCACCTCGAAGTTGCCCGCGAGCACGATCGGGTTGCCGAAGTCGGCGAGGCTCTCGACGAAGCCCAGCAGGAACGCGTTGGCGAGCGCCGGCCGCAGCAGCGGCCACGTGACGGTGCGGAACACCCGCCAGCGCGACCCGCGCAGCGTCTGCGCGGCTTCCTCGAGCGCGGGGCTGATCGCCGACAGCGCGCCGTAGAGGATCATGAACGCGATGGGCGAGAACGTGAGGAGCTGCGCGAGCGTGACGCCCGGCAATCCATAGATCCAGCGCGAGCGCGGGATGCCGCAGCAGGCGTCGAGCCAACCGGTCACGAGGCCGGTGCGTCCGAACAGCACCACGAGCGCCAGCGCAATCACGAACGGCGGCGTGACGATCGGCAGGATCGACATCAGCTTCAGGATGCCGGAGTAGCGGCGGCCGCCACGCTGCACGACGAGCGCGAACACGAGGCCGAGCAGCGTCGACAACATGCCGACGATCGTGGCGAGCATCGCCGAGTTGATCGCGACGCCGCAGCGCGTGCCGCCGCCGAAGCATCCAAGTCCCAGATGTCCTCGGTGAACAGGCGTTGCGCGGCGATCTGCGGGGAGAAGCGTCCCTGGGCGTCGAATACGGCGGCGAGCAGCGACTTCGCCACCGGGTAGAAGATGAAAATGACGAGCAGGACCGCGATCACGACGACGATCGTCGCGACGGCGGGATCGCCGGCGAACACCCCGCGCCGCGCAATGGCGCGCGCGAGCGCCACAGTCAAAGCCGAGAGCGCGATGGCCGCGCCCATCCGAACGACGGGCCGGCCGGTCCCGCTGCGAGCGCGGTGCCGAGCGCCCAGGCGACGGCAAACGCGGCGGCCGCCGCGGTGCCGCGGTCGATCTCCTTGTAGGCGCAGGCGAGCGCAATCAACGACGCGGTGATGAGCGGCCACAGGCTGAGCGTCGCCGGCGATGGCTCGCACCAGCGCAGAAGGGCCGCCGAGGCGGCCCATGGAACGACCAGCAGCGCCGCCAGCGCGGCGGCGATCACGTACAGCGTGACGCGATCGCGCCCCGCGGGCACGAAGACTGCCGCAGGCGCGACCGCTGTCGTATCAGCCACGAACCATTACTTCGGCAATGCCGATACTTCCTTGTCCCACTTGGTCAGCAGACGCGTCCGCTCCGCCGACGATCCGTACTTGGCAAAGTCGTAGTTGATGAGCTTGATGTCGCCGAGCTTCGGCGACTGCGGCGGGATCGTCGCGGTCTTGTTCGACGGCACCTGGAAGCTCACCTTGGTATTTCCGGAGATCGATTGCGCCTCGGGCGTGAGCGCCCAGTCGTACCACTTCTTGGCGTTCTCCATGTTCTTGGCGCCCTTGATGATGCTCATGCTGCCGATCTCGTAGCCGGTGCCTTCGCACGGCGACACGATCGTTACGTTGGCGCCATTGACGGCCTGCACGACCGCATCGTGCTGGAACGTGATGCCGACGAGCGACTCGCCCGTCGCCGCCGCCCGCGCGGGCGCCGCGCCCGACTTGGTGTACTGGTTCACGTTCTTGTGCAATTGCTTCATGAACTCGAACGCCTTGTCCTCGCCCATGAGCTGCACGAACGTCGCGAGCATGGTGTACGACGTGCCCGACGAGTTCGGGTTCGCGACCTGGATCTCGTCCTTGAACGCAGGCTTGGTGAGATCGGCCCAGCACTTGGGCGCCGGGATGTTCTTCTTCTTCAACTGGTCGGTGTTGTAGCTGTAGCCGAGCGCGCCGGCATAGACGCCAACCGTGCGACCCTTCGAGGCATCCCACTGCTTGACGGCCCAATCCTGGAGCTGACCCATGTTCGGCGACTTGTAGGGCTCGGTGAGGCCCTCTTCCGCGGCCTGCAAGTGCGGGTCGCCCGTGCCGCCCCACCACACGTCGCCCTTCGGGTTGGCGGCTTCGGCCTTGAGCTGTGCGTAGAACTCGCCCGAGCTCTTGCGCGTCATGGATACCTTGATGCCGGTGGCCTTCTCGAACGCCTGCACCATCGGGCGGCACCACTCCTCCTGCACCGTGCAGTACACGACCAGCTCGCCTTGCGCCATCGCCGACAGCGGCGCGGCAAGCGCGAACGCAGGAACGACTGCGCGAATGAAATTCAGGACCCGCATGACTCCTCCTCCTTGCGTTGACTTATATCGGGATGCCGATGACGCCCGCGAGCTTACCGCAAAGCGCCGCATTGGTCGCAAGCAACGGATTGCCGGACCGCATTCCGTCGCCCGCGAAGAATTCGTTGGTGAAGCCGCCCGCTTCCTGCACGAGCACGATGCCGGCCGCGCAGTCCCACGAGTTGATGTGTAGCTCGGCGTAGGCCTCGACCCGCCCTGCCGCCACGTCGACGAGGCCGAGCGCGCCCGAGCCGGCGCGGCGCATGGCAGCGCCCGCCGCGAACACGCGCCCGATCATGTCGACGTACGCCGACGCCGGCCGGCGCGTCGACCATCCGCATTCGACGGTGGCGGCATGCATGTCGGCGACCTCGCTCACGCGCATGCGCTCGCCGTCCTGCCACGCGCCTTCGCCGCGCGCCGCCGCGTAGAGCCAGTCGTGCGAGGGATCGTAGATCGCGCCCAACGTGGGCACGCCTCGCTCGGCGTAACCGATGGAAACGCAATAGCGCGGCAGGCCGCGCGCGTAGTTCGCGGTACCGTCGATGGGATCGATGATCCAGAGCCGCTCGCCGGTCGCTCCGCCTTCCTCTTCGCCCAGCACCGCATCCTCCGGATAGCGCTTCGCGATCTCCGCGCGGATGTAGCGCTCGACCGCGCCGTCCATCTCGGTGACGACGTCGTGCACGCCCTTCATCTTCGTCGACGACGTGCCGAAGCCGCGATGGGCGAGTTTGCCGGCGTCACGCGCGAGAGCGCGGCAGTGGTCGAAACGGTTCGTCACTTGACGTCGGCCTCGTAGACGTAGAGCGTCGACTTGTTGTCTTCCGGCATGAAGTAGGCGCGAAGGCCCGTTGCGGTGGCCTCGATCCACACCGGGTTCTGCGTCATCGGGAAGCCGGAATCGGTCCACAGCTCGATCGGCATCTGCGCAACTACCTGGTCGGTGCGAAGATCGACGATCTCGAAGCCGCCGAGCGGAAAGCGCGGGGCGTCCTTCTTCATCTGGTAGTTGTTGAGCCCCGTGCAGAGCATCTCGTTGCGGCCGACGTACTTGCAGTCCTGGTAGTCGATGTAGCCCGACTTGTTCATCTTGCGCAGCTCTGCGGGCGGCACGTTCGCGTTGGTGACGCGGCCCTGGTCGTCGAGCGTGAAGCGGTAGAAGCGGCGCGAGCCCCAGCTCACGCCGTGCAGCGGTTTTCGCGTCGGTGTTGTGCACGATGCCGCCCACGTGATCCTTGAACCGGAACACTTCGGTCGCTTTCATCGTCGCCGGATCGACGCGGTAGACGATGGACGCGGCTGTTCGGACGGTACTCCGCGACCGGCACCCAGATGTTGCGCCCGTCGTAGTCGATGCCGCCCGGGTGATAGATCGACCCTTCGCCGAGGGGCAGGTCGGCGAGCAGCTTGCCGGTCTTGTCGAACTTGAAGAGGTGCCCGGCGCCTTCGCCCGTGTCGCGATCGTAGCCGTCGACAGGCTGCGGGAAACGCTTGGTCGGCGTCTTGATCTCGACCGACGAGACGTAGAAGTCGTCACCGATCTTCACCATCCCCTGCGGATGCTGGGTGTCGAACTGCATCGGGATGGCAGCGACCTGCTTCCATTGCGTGCCGCGCGTCAGGAGCTTCACGCGGTCGCTGACGACGCTGTCGGGTCGTGCCGGTTGCGCGGCGACGTCGGCCGCCGCGGCGATACTCAACGCCAGCAAAACGCTTCGGATTCGACTTGCCATGACATTCTCCTCAAAGATCGACCACCTTGTGCTCGACCAGCGACTTGCGCAGCGCGATGCCGATGCGCGTCGCCTCCGTTGCGTCATGCAGCGACAGCGCGAGCGGCCGGTCGAAGCGCACGGCGTCGACGAAATGAATCTCCTCGCGCAGGAACGCGTCGGCAAAGCGCTCGTAGAACGTCGGCGTGGTGATCGTCCGAATGCCGTGGGCGTCCGCGATCTCCACCTGGTTGAGACGGCCGTCGCGGCCGACCGTGAGGCGCCCGTCGGTGCCGATGATCTCGGTCGCGGTCTCGTGCCCGTGCGCCATGGTTCGCGACGCGTAAAAGCACGCCATGCGGCCGTCGGCGAACTCGCACATCGCAACGCCGTTGTCGACGTCGCCGCAGGCGCGCAGCCCTTCGTGGACTGCAACGGTCCCGAGCG
>CAVPRK010000011.1:0-55167 GCA_963707815.1 uncultured beta proteobacterium | reverse complement strand
ACAACTGGGGCACCGCGAGTGTGGGCAACAACCACTACGCCGACGTCAACGGGAACGTCTACTCGAACACCGGCAACGGGTGGCAGCAGCATACGCGTCGGGCGCGGTCGGCCGCGAGCGGCGACACGTCGTGGGCCGATCGCGAATCGCAAGCGCGAAGGCGGGAGCGACAATTCCTGGGGCAGCAGCGAGCGCGTCGGCGGCGGCGTCGGCGGTGACGGCGGCTTCGGCGGCGATCGCTTTGGCGGCGGGGGCGGATGGGGGGGCGGCTTTGGCGGCGACCGCTCCTTCGGCGGCGGAGGTGGCGGTGGCTGGGGTGGACGTTTTGGCGGCGGTGGCGGTTTCGGGGCGGCGGTTTCCGTGGAGGCGGCCGCCGCGCCAGTGGCTCGTCTCGCGACGCTCGTGCAGACGCGTGGGCCGCGCGAGGGCGTGACCGGTTACCGTGTCGCCCGAACTCGATGCGCTCGAAGCACGCGGCTTGCCACGAGCCGAGCCCGCCGGCTTTCGCCACTCATGCTTCTGGCATACTCGCCCTTCTCCGCGCGCCCTTTGCGGCCCGGAAGCACCACCTAAGCCATGAACGACACCGCAATGGAACGGCTAGGACGCTACCAGATTCGCGAGATCATCGGCGAAGGCGCGATGGCCTGCGTGTACAAGGCCTACGACCCCGAGATCAACCGGCCGCTCGCGATCAAGCTGCTCAAGGCGCAGCTGCGCCTCGACGGCGAGTACCGCGGGCGGTTCCTGCGCGAGGCCAAGGGCGCCGGCGTGCTTTCGCATCCCAACATCGTCACGGTGTTCGACGTCGGCGAGGACCAGGGCCATCCGTACATCGCGATGGAGCTCGGTCGAAGGCGAGACGCTCGCCGACGCGCTGAAGGAGGCACAAGCCGCTGACGACCCGGAGATCGTCGAGATCGGCATCCAGCTGAACGCGCGCGCTCGACTACGCGCACAAGAAGGGCATCGTCCACCGCGACGTGAAGCCCGGCAACATCATGCGGGTCAAGGACACGCAACACGATCAAGGTCGCCGACTTCGGCATCTGCCGCATCGACGGAGTCCGAGCACGCGACGCGACGCAGCAGACGCAGATCGGCAACGTGCTCGGCACGCCGCACTACATGTCGCCCGAGCAGGTGGTCGGCGAGAAAGTCGACTCGCGCTCCGATCTCTTTTCCGCCGGCGTCGTGCTCTATCAGCTGCTCACCGGCCACCTGCCGTTCGAAGGCGACACGCTGATCAGCGTCGCCTACAAGATCACCAAGACCGATCCGCCGTCGCTCGACAAGGTGCGCAGCGACCTGCCGCTGTCGTTGCGCCGGGTGATCGAGCGCGCGCTGAAGAAGCAGCCCGACAAGCGATTCCAGACGCGGCGAGGAATTCGCGCAGGCGCTGATCGGCGTCGCGCGCGAGCTCGCCGAGGACGAAGCGGAAAAGGGACGAGTCGCGCGGCATTCCGCTGGCCGTCCGCTGGGCGCTGACGATGGCCGCGCGTGGTCGCCATCACGATGACGCTGACCGCCACCGTGCTCTACAAGCAGCAGTACGCGGCGATGATGGACCAGGTGAAGGACTACGGCGGCTCGCTCGCGAAGTTCACCGCGACGCAGAATGCCGTGCCGCTGCTGTCCGAGGACTGGGCGGCGATGGACGTCTTCGTCCAGGAGAGCGATCGGCCGCCAGGAAACTTCAACTACATGAACGTCGTCGACCACCAGGGCATCGTGCGCGCGAGCAACGTGGCCGCGGAGGTCAACCAGAAGTACGCGCCGCCGCAGGCGACGCCGCGTGTCGTCCAAGGATCCCGGCGTCACCGTGCAGAGCCACCGATCGCCGATGGCCGCCAGGTGCTCGATTTCTCGGCGCCGGTGCTGTTCCAGGGCAAGACGATCGGCGCGGTCCACCTCGGCATCTACGAGGCGCCGCTCACCGCCGTCGCCAACCTCATGCTGGTGCTGCTCGCGATCCTGACGATCGTCACGGTCGCCGCCGTGGCCGGCGGCACCTATCTGCTCGCGCAGCGGCTGGCGGTGCCGATCCGCGTGCTCAAGAACTCGCTGGACGAGCTCGCCAACGGACGCTACGACTACCGGATCGCCGAGACGCGCAAGGACGAATTCGGCGAGCTGTACGCCGAGTTCGACAAGACCGCCGCCGCGCTCGAAAAGCGCTATGAGGACGCCCGCGCCGCCGTCGACACTGTCGAAGCACTCACCGAGGGGCTTGATGGATCGCGCGGCCCTTGCGCGATCGCTCGGCGCGGCGTTGCTCGCCTTGCTGCGGGCTGCGCGACGCCGCCCCCGCCGCCGCCGGAACCGCCGCCGCCTGCTCCGCCTGCCGCTGGATCCCGGCCCGGTCATCGCTCGCGACGACGACTTCGTGATCGTCGCGGCGCGGCCGGCGACACGATGGCGTCGCTGGCCGAGCGCTATCTCGGCGACGCCGGCAAGGCGTGGTGGATCGCGCAATTCAACGATGCGACGACGGTGCGCGCCGGGCAGATCGTCGTCATCCCGCTGCGCCATGCGCAACCCGATCGGCGTGTTACGCGAACGGCTACCAGACGATTCCCGATCCTCTGCTATCACCGCTTCGGCGCGCAGCCGTCGAAGCTCAACGTCGACGCCCGCGGCGTTCGAGCAGCAGATGGAGTACCTCGCGCGCAACGGCTACACCGTCGTCCCGTTGGCGCGCCTCGCGCGCTTTCTCGAAGGCAAGGAGCCGCTGCCGGCGAAGACGCGTGGTCATCACGATCGACGACGGCTATCGCTCGACGTACGAGATCGCCTATCCGATCCTGAGGAAATTCGGCTTTCCGGCGACCGTGTTCCTCTACACCGACTTCGTCGGCGCGTCCGACGCGATGACGTGGGCGCAGATGAAGGAGATGATGGCGTCCGGCCTCATCGACGATCCAGCCGCACTCGAAGTCGCACGCGAACCTCACGCTGCGGCTTGCCCGACGAAACGACGCGCGCTACAAGGAGCGGATCAAGCGCGAAGTCGACGCGCCGGTGCGCCGCATTGAAGGACCGGCTCGCCGAGCCGAGCTTCACCTACGCCTATCCGTACGGCGACGTCAACGAGTACGTCGTCGATCTGCTGATGCAAGGACAACGTCAGCCAAGGCGTGACCGTGACGCCGGGCGGCAACCCGTTCTTCGCCTATCCGTACATGCTCCGGCGCAGCATGGTGTTCGGCAACGAGGACCTCGACGCGTTCAAGGTCAAGCTCGTCACGTTCGTGCGCACGGCTCGCGCAGCACGACCGCCGGCTCGCACCGCATCGCTGCCCGAGGGCCCGTCGTCCTTGGCGTCTGGCGCAATCGACGACGCTACGCTCGCCGCGCCCCGCCAAGCTGGAGCGCGTCAGCGCGAAGGGTAGAGCCTTATGAGTTCGCGCTGGCTCATGGCCTCGGCGGTCGCCGTGCTCGCCGGATGCGCGCAGGTGCCGGCGAGCGCGCGCCCGTCGCGCCGCTGCGCCCGGCGTCAGCCTTCCGGCGGTGAGCCGCACGGTCGGGGAGGCGATCGCCCGGCATCGCAAGCTCGCCGAGACGCGCGACGGTCGGGCGACCTCGCGACGGCGGCCGCGCAGTGGCAGATCCTCACGCTGCTCGCGCCCGACGACGCGGCGTACGCACGCGAGCTCGCGGCGGTGCGTGCGTCGATCGACAAGGAGGCGCGCGACATCGTGGCGGCGGGGATGCGGGCGATGGCCGCCGGCGACCTCGATCGCGCGAGCGCCGCCGATGCTGCGCGTGCTGGCGCTCGATCCGTCGCAGCCCGACGCGGCGAAGACGCTGCGCGAAATCGACCGGCGCCGCTTGACGCGCATCCAGGCCGACCGGGCGGCCAAGGTCGACCCGCAGGACAAGGTCGGCGACGCCGGCGAGCGCCGCGCGGGCGCCGAGCGAGGCGAACGACGGCTTCGACCTCGAGCAGGCGCTCGAGATGCTGCGCGCCGGCGATACGAGCGGCGGCCTGCGCGATCTGCAAGCGCGTACGTCGACGCGAACCGCGGCAACCGCGCGGCGCGCCAGCGCATCGGCAACGCCGTCGCCGATCGCGCGCGCGAGCTCGAGGACCAGGGCGCGCGCGAGCAGGCGCTGCGCTGTACGAGCAGGCGATCGCGCTGCGCGGCGACGCGAGCGCGCCGTGGGCGGCGCGCGTGCCGCCGCTCAAGAAGGCGCTGTCGCAGGACTATCTCGACAAGGGAACGCGCGCGTACCGGACCAACATCGCGCAGGCGATCACGTTCTTCGAGACGAGCGTGAAGTACGATCCGGCCAACACGCAGGCGGCGCTCAAGCTCAAGGACGCGAAGGCGGCGCGCGACAAGCTCGACAAGATCAAAGTAGCGGACCGAGCGATCGAGCGCTATGGTAGGCTCGGGCCTTCAGCCTCGACGCGATGCCGCCCGGCGGACGACAGTCACGCCGCGTCACTTCGCGCCGAACTTCTCGTTCAGTCTTCTTGCGCAGATCGATCGCGCGCTCGCGCTCGAGCTTGGCCTTCTGGTTGTTGGGCTCGAGCGCCAGCACGCGATCCCACTTGTTGATCGCCTCGTCGAGGTTCTGCCGCTGGAACGCCTGCGCGGCCTCGCGCTCGTAACGTCGCGCGAGCGCGCCGCGCGTCGCGTCGCGCTGCGCCGCGGCGTCGCTGTTGCCGGGATCGCGCAGCGCGGCTTCGCGATACGCGTCGTAGGCGCCCTCGAGATTGCCGCGCCTTCTGCAGGTCGGCGCCCTGCTGCATCAGCGCCATCGAGGCGCTGCGCGGCGTCGCGCTCTCGGGCGACGCGGCCTTGGCCGCTTCGTCCGTCGGCTCGGGCGTCGGCGCGGGCGCGGGCGGCTTGCGGCGTGCCCGGCGGCGGTGCGCGGCCCGGGATCTTGATCACCTGCCCGGCCGCGAGCTTGCTCGGATTCGAGATGTCGTTGTACTTGGCGAGGATGTGGAAGCGGAAGCGGTCGCCCAGGTACTGCTGCGCGATCTTCGACAGCGAATCGTCGCGCTGCACCGTGTAGCGGAAGAACACCGCGCCGAGCTCCTTCTGCGGGTCCGCCTTGATCTGCTCCATGAGCTTCTTCGCGAGATCGTTGGACGGATCGAGCGCCAGCGCCTGCTCGAGCGTGCGTTTGCGCGCCGGCTTCGTCGCCGTTCTGCAGCTGCGTGATCGCCTCGATCGTGAGCTTCTGTGCCTGCGCCTTGGCCTGCGCGGGGCTCAACTCCGGCTCCGGCGGCGGCGCCGGCTTGGGCGGCTCGGGCAGCGGCGCCACGGGTGCGCGGCGGCGGCGGCGCGGGCGCGGGCTTTGGCGGCTCGGGCGTCGCGCAGCAGCAGCGCGCACGCGAGCCAGCACGCACCGATGCAGCAGCGAACGCCGCGTACGACGCGCGTGACAGTGTCATCGACAGGCGATCGTGTCATCGTACGCAGGGGCATGGTAGAAAGGCGATATTGCACACGGATCCGGCTGAAGTCAATACTTGCGCGCGACGCCTTCGAAACGGCGAGCACTATGTGCAACACGGCCATGCCGCCGTTTTATGCCCAATCTGCGTTCGCTGGCGTCGGGCGTCATTCCGGCGCCCGGCGCTGCCTCGCTGCAGAAGACCGCCAGCGCCGAGAAATTGTCCTGCTCGCGCCCGCCGCGGCGCACGACGTCGTCGACCATGTCCCGCAGCCAGTCGGCGGCGCGTAGCGCTCGTGCGCAAGCGCAGCCAGCATCGTCGGCTTCGTCGACGTATTCCCAGAAGCCGTCGGTGCACAGCAGGAAGACGTCGCCGTCGACGATCGGAAACGGCGATGCGCTCGACGGTCGCGTCGAAATCCTCGTTGTGGCCGAGCGCCGCGAACAGCTTGCTCCGCTGCAGCGACTGGCGCAGCGCAGTCTGCGCGAGATAGCCCGCGTCGACCATCTTCTGCACGACGCTGTGGTCCTTGGTCTGCGCGACGATCGCGCCGTCGCGGAAGCAATAAAGGCGCGTGTCGCCGACGTGTCCCCACACCGCGAGTGTGGTGCACGCGTGTCGATCGCGAGCACCGTGGCCGTCGCGCGCATGCCCGCGAGCGTCCGTCCGCGTCGGCTGCTGCGCGACGATCGCGCGATGCGCGGCCGTGAGCGCGGCGTCGATCGCCGTCGCCGGTGCAGTCGGGCGCCTCCTGGAAGGCCGTGAGAATCACGCGCACGGCGAGCTTCGACGCGACATCGCCGCCGCCATGACCGCCCGCGCCGTCGCTCACGACGCAGAAACAGCCGCCGCCGCCGGTCCAGAAGCCGCACGCGTCCTCGTTGCGCTCGCGCCCGCCGGGATTGGACAGCACGGAGACTTCGAGCTGCATGTGTCGCGCTAGGGCGCGTCGACTGCGTCGCCGCGGCGCGGCGGGCGCGTCTTCGCCTGGTACGCGCGCAGGAATTCCTCGCCGAAGAGGAAGTGGAAATCGGTCTCCGCGTCGCGCGAGATCTGCGCCGTACAGCTCCTCGTAGAGATTCCACAGCTTCGCCTTGTGGTTCATCGGCAGCAGCGAGCCGCTGCCGGGAGCTTCCAGCAGCCGCGCCTCGAGCTTGGCGGGATCGAAGCGCGCGAGCACGGCCGCGAGCGCGGCGCGCATGCCCGCGACGAAGCCTTCCTGGTGCGAGCGCAGGCTGTCGCGCGCATCGGCGAGGCTGCGCTGCGGCGGCATGAAGCCCTGCCCGCGCGGCATCAGCAGATGCGCGACCGCCGCGTCGAGGTCGGGCGAGAACTTGAGCGGATTGTTGTCGTTCGCGACGATGACCGTCGCGTCGGCGCGCACTTCGCGCTTCGCGTGCGCGCGGGCGGCGAGCAGATCGAGCAGGCCGCGCATGCGTCTCGCGCATGACCGCGCCCACCTCTTCCATGAGCTCGGGCGTGAGGCCGCCCGGAATGGCGAGATCCGCGACGCCGGCGCCGCGCAGCAGCGCGGCCAGTCGACGGATCCTGCGCCGCTGGCCGCGGTGCCGGACGGCAGTCGCCGCGGCCGGGCGCGGCCGTTGCGGCCGCGGCGTGACGGGAGCCGCGCAAGTGTCGCGGCGCGACCTCGGCGCCATCCGGCTCGGCGGCACGATCACCGTCGCGATGCGGTCCTGCGCGACGGGCCGCCCGTCCTCCGACCAGGACAGAAGCGTGCCTTCGCGCAGGATCGTCGTCGTGTCGTCGGCGAGATGTCGGCGTCGCGCGTGCGCGTCCGACGCGCAGCGCGTAGCCCGCGATGCGCACCTCGTCGCCGGCCGTGAACGGATGGTCGCGGCCCTTGCCGACCGGTCGCCCGTTGACGATCACCGGCACCGTCGTCCCCTGGTCGCGCAGCGATGAAGCTGCCCTCCCTGGTGCGACACGACGGCGTGCGTGCGCGAAATGACCCGATCGGGGTCGGGCAGCAGCAGCGTGCATTCCGGCGAGCGGCCGATCGTGCCGCCCTCCTCGCGGAATTCGGCCGCGATGGGCGGTTCGACGGGCGCGTCCTTGTAGCTGAAGACGGTGATGGTGAGCATCGGACAGAGCGGGCAGCGGCAGAGATGGCGTGCGCCGCGCGCTCGTCAAGTGCCGGTCTGGCACAATGCGCGCCGGCAGAATCGCGCACTTCGATGCCCGTCGCAACCGCATGATCCGAATGGAGCACATGCACGCGCACCGGTCGCAGCGCCGCGCGGCGCCGGCCGAATTCGCGCGCGAAGCCGGCACCGGCATCTCGGCCGCCTTCGTGCTGGTGGCGATGATGCTGCCGCTCGGGTTCATCGCGTTCGCGCCGATGGGCGACTATGCGGTCGAGGCCGGCCTGCGCGCCGCGCTCGCCGCCGCGATCTTCGGCAATCTCACCGCGTTCGTCCTGAGCGGCGCGCTGCTGCCGAACGAAGTGCCGCGCGCCTCGTCGGTGTTCCTGTTCGCCGCGTTCATCCTGCGCATCGCCGGCGACGCGCAGCTGCGCGCCTCGCCGTCGCAGGCGTCGTCGAGATCCTGTCCTCGCCGCGCTGTGCCTCGCGTTCACCGGCATCATCCAGATCGTGTTCGGCGTGCTGCGCCTCGGCAACATCGCGCGCTTCGTCCCCTATCCGGTCGTCGCCGGACTGATGACCGGGCTCGCCATTTCGCTCGTCATCTACGAACTGCCGGAAGTGCTCGGCACGCACGGCGGTGGCGGCGAAGGCGGCGCCGAGGGCGAGCATCACGGGATCAACGGCTGGACGCTGCTGGTCGGCTTCGTCACCATCGTCGTGTTCGTCGATGGTGCGCAAGCGCTGGCCATCCTGCCGTCGAAGCTCATCGGTCTCGCCGCCGGCACGGCGGTGGCCGCGGTCATCACGATCGCGATTCATGCCGACGTGGGGCCGCGCGTTCCGTTCCTCGGCAAGCTTCCGCCGCCCGACGCGCTGTTGCCGCTGTTCTCGGCAGGAAGGCGTCGCCCTCGCGCTGCGCTTCGGCTACGACCTTCTCGTCACGGCGCTCGCGATCGCCGTCGTCGGCTCGCTCGACAGCCTGCTCGCCGCAGTCGGCGAAGCGGACGGCCCGCTCGACACCGCGCACCATCCCAACCGGCTGCTGATGGCGCTGGGCTGCGGCAACCTCGTCTCCTCGCTGTTCGGCGGCGTGCCGGTCGCGTACTCGTCGCATCACGCGATCACCACGCACCACGCCGGCGGACGCAAGCTCGTCTCGAGCATCGCCACGACGGTCACGCTCGTCCTGCTGCTGCTGTACGGCGCGCCGCTGCTTGCAGCTCATTCCCGTGGCCGCGCTGTCGGCGATGATGCTGGTCATCGCCGTCGGGCTCATCGATCGCTGGGCCGGGCTCGACGATCGACCGCGTGCGACGCGGCCGTACGACAGCGAGCTCATCGTCAACATCGCGCTGGTCATCCTCGTCGCTGGCGTGACGATCGTCTTCGGTCTCGTCGCCGCCGTGATCACCGGCCTCATCCTGTCGATGGGCCTGTTCCTCGCGGTGATGAACCGCTCGCTCATCCGCTCGGTGCAAACAGCGGCGACGCGCGGCTCGCGTCGCGTCTATCCGCCCGAGCAGGCGAGCCTGCTGCGCGTCGAAGGCCATCGCATCAAGCTCCTCGAGCTCGACGGCGCGATTTTCTTCGGCACCGCCGACCGTCTCGGCTTCGAGGCGCTGCGGGCGGCGCACGGCGCGCAGATTCCTCATCATCGACCTGCGCCGCGTCACGATGATCGACGCGTCGGGCGCGCTGATGCTCGCGAAGCTGTCGCGTCTCCTCGCGCGAGCAGGACGTCACCTGCTGCTCGCGCACATCTCCGCGACGAGCAAGCTGGGACGCGCGCTGACCGGCGCGGGCGTGTTCACGCAGCGTCATCACACCGACTGGTTCGACGACGCGGACCGCGCGCTCGAGTTCGCGGAGCGTCACCTGCTCGACGACGCGCAAGGCCGCGAGACCGGAAGAGGAACTGGCGATCGGCGAGTTCGCGCTCCTGAAGGGTCTCACGCCCGAGGAGCTGGCGTTCATGAAGCCGTATCTCGACCGCCAGCTCTTTCCGGCGCGTGCCGCGCTCTACCACGAAGGGCAGCTCGGCGACCGGCTGTACCTGCTCGCGCGCGGCGCGGTGAGCATCGTCGCCGAGGACCCCGACGCGAAGGGCAAGCACCGCCGCGTCGTGACGCTCGCGCCGGGCGTGATCTTCGGCGAGTCGGCGATGATCGAAGGCGGCACGCGCTCGGTCACCGCGATTGCCGAAGGCGAAGTCGTCACGTACAGCCTTTCGCGGGCCAACCTCGAGGCGATCCACGCGCGCAATCCGGATCTCTACCGGCGCATCGTGCTCAACATGGTGGCGCACATGTCGGGGCTGCTGCGCATGACGACGACGCATCCTGCGCGACGCGAGCGAGGCGGTGGACTGAGCGTGGGAGGCGCGTAGCGCGCGGCGTTGGCACGCCGCTACGGCTTGACCTGGGTCTTGTCGTCCATCGTCGCCGTCGCGTACGCGCGGCGGAACTCGCGCTCGAACATCGACCAGAAATCCTCTTTCGCGTCGCGCGCCGAGGTCTTCGTAGATCTCGAGCAAGAGCTCCCATTGCCGCGCCTTGCGGTTCGCCGGCAGGAAACGGTCGAGCGCGCCGCCTTCGCAGCCGCTCCTCGAACGCGCTCGGGCTGAATCGGGCCAGCAGGCTCGCGAGCGCGGCCTGGATGCCGGCCGCGAGGCCGCGATCGTGCGCGCGCAAGTCGTCGTACGCATCGGTCACGGCACGCACGGGGCTCATGAGATCCGCGCGCTCCGGCGCGAGCAGGTGGCGCAGTGCGACGTCGACGTCCCACGCGGCCTTCAGCGGATTCACCGCACGCGGCCCGATGATGGTCATCTCGGCGTGAATGCTGCTCTTCGCCTGCGCGCGAAGGCGCAGCATGTCGACGGTGCACGCGGTCATCTCGCGCAGCAGACGTCCGATGAGCTCCATCGATTTTTCATCGACCGGGCCTTTGAGGTCGAGATCGGGCACGCCGAGTCCGCGCAAGAGCGATTGCGTGCAGCTCGCGGCGGCGAGCATCCTCGCTCGCGGGAGTGGCGGCTGCGGTCATGGTTGCACGGAAAAAGGTAATGCGGCGAGCGCTCGAGTTTACCCGAGCGGACAGCGATTTCGCGCGTATCACACAGGGTGCGTGAAGTGCGCGAAATGGCTGTGATGAAATGGCTGCGACGAAAGCCAACCGCCCCGCCCGTCCGGCGTTGCGGCCTACGCCGGGCTCGGGCCCCTCGCCTACCGAAAGCGCGCACATGAACGCTTCCGCCCAAGGTTCTGACAAGATTCCCGCGACCCTGATTCCCGGAGACGGCATAGGTCCCGAGATCACCGAATCCGTGGTTGCCGTGCTCGACGCCCTCGGCAGCCCGTTCGAATGGGACGTCCAGGAAGGTGGCAACGCCGCGGTCGCCAGGGTAGGCGATCCGCTTCCCGCTCCACTGCTCGACAGCATTCGCCGCACGCGCCTCGCCTTGAAGGGCCCGCTCACCACGCCCGTCGGCGGCGGCTTCCGCTCGGTCAACGTGCGATTGCGCGAGGAGTTCAAGCTTTACGCGAACGTGCGGCCCGCGCGCACGATCATTCCCGGCGGTCGCTACGACGACATCGACGTCGTGCTGATCCGCGAGAACCTCGAGGGGCTGTACGTCGGCTTCGAGCATTACATTCCCATCGACGGCGATCCGCACGCGGCCGCCATCTCCTCGGGCGTCAACACGCGCGCCGGCTCGCGCCGCATCGCGGAGTACGCCTTCGACTACGCCGTGACGCATGGTCGCAAGAAAGTCACGATCGTGCACAAGGCGAACGTGCTCAAGGCGCTCACCGGGATCTTCCTCGAGACGGCCCGCGACGTCGCCAAGCGCTACGAGGGCCGCGTCGCGTGCGACGACCGCATCGTCGACGCGTGCGCCATGCAGCTCGTGCTCAACCCCTGGCAGTTCGACATGATCGTCACGACCAATCTCTTCGGCGACATCCTGTCCGACGAGATCGCCGGGCTGGTCGGCGGGCTTGGCATGGCGCCCGGGGGAAACATCGGCGAAGGCGCGGCAATCTTCGAGGCCGTTCACGGGTCGGCGCCCGACATCGCCGGCAAAGGCATCGCCAATCCCACGGCCCTCCTGCTCGCCGCCGCAATGATGCTCGATCACGTCAACAAGACGGCCGAGGCGAAAAAGCTGCGCACTGCCATCGACCGGTCGCTCAACCAGGACATCGTGCGCACGGGCGATCTGGGCGGCAAGGCCAAGACCATCGAATACACACAAGCCATCCTGCGAAACCTCGCATGATTGCGCGAACAATGCAGGTCGACATGCGATTCGCTCGGTGGACGCGGCGCGCGGCACTGTGCGCGGCGCTGGCCGCGTGCGGCATTGCGCCGGCTGCTGGCGCAGTCCGACTACCCGAACAAGCCCATCCTCCTCGTCGTGCCGTTCGCGCCCGGCGGCAGCTCGGAGTTCCTGTCGCGCCTGATCGGCGCCAAGCTCACCGAGGCGTGGAAGCAGCAGGTCGTCGTCGAGCCTCGTCCAGGCGGCGCGGGCAACATCGCGATGGAAGCCGTGCAGCGTGCGAAGCCCGACGGCTACACGCTGATCCTCGGGCACGTCGGCACGCTCGCCGTGAATCCAGCCATGTTCGCGAAGCTTCCTTACGATCCCAACAAGGGCTTCGTGCCGGTGACGATGATCGCGACCGTGCCATCCATCCTGGTGGTCAATCCGAACCTTCCCGCGAAGTACCTTCACGGAGTTCGTGGCGCTCGCGAAAGCGAAGCCGGGCACGATCTATTACGGGTCCGCGGGCAACGGAAGCTCGGGTCACCTCGCGATGGAGTACTTGAAGCAGGCGGCGAACATCGATCTCGTGCACGTTCCGTACAAAGGCACCGGACCGATGATCACCGATCTCCTTGGCGGGCAAACGCAAGCGACGTTCACGGGCGCGACGCCGCTCATGCCGCACATCAAGCAAGGCAAGCTGCGCCCGCTCGCGGTTGGTAGCGCTAAGCGCGTCGCCGCGCTGCCCGACTTGCCCACCGTTGCCGAGGCTGGTGTTCCGGGATTCGAGACGTCGCAGTGGTACGGCATCCTCGCGCCCGCGGGAACGCCGGACGCCATCGTGCGCAAGTTGGCCAACGAGGTCAATCGCATCCTGAAGACGCCGGAGGTCGTGGAGCGGCTCGCCTCCGACGGCTCCATTCCGCAAGGGTCGACACCGGAGGAATTCGCGAAATTCATCGCGAGCGAGCAGAAGCGTTGGGGCAGCGTCGTAAAGGCGGCGAACATCAAACCGGAATAGCCGGTGAGATGCCGCAGCGGGAGTATGATCGACGCCGGTCGCGTCAGCCGGTGAAATACAACATGACGATCGCGGTGCGCACGTGAGCTGTCGGTCCTGTGCAAACCGTGAAATCGGGGAGAGGCCTGCAAGACCGGGCCCGTGCATCACGTCTACAAGAAGGAGGAACGAATGATCCGCAACCAGAAGGATTTTGGCGCCGGTATCTTGTACATAGCGTTCGGGGCGGTGGGTTGGTACATCGCGCGTGATTACGGGATGGGCCAGGCATCGCGCATGGGTCCCGGCTACTTCCCGACGGTTCTCTCGTTCATGCTGATGGCCTTCGGCGTCGCCGCCGTCATCCGCTCCTTCGTCGGCAAGGAAGGCGAGAAGGTCGGTGCGTTCAACTGGAAGGGGGTGGGCTACATCTGCGGCGCCACCGCGCTCTTCGGCTTCCTCCTCACTACTGCCGGCCTCATCATCGCGCTCGTCACGCTGGCGCTCGTCAGTGCGGCCGCGAGCCATTTCTTCAAGTTCGAGTGGAAGGCAGTCGGCGCGCTGATCGTCCTCGTCGTGTTCTGTGCGCTCGTGTTCGCCAAGGGCCTCGGTGTACCGATGCCGCTGATCGGCACCTGGTTCGGCGGCTAAGGGAGACGACACCATGGAACTTCTCGGCAATCTTTGGATTGGCGCACAAACTGCGTTTACGCTTGTGGAACCTCTTCCTATTGCCTGATCGGCTGCTTCCTCGGCACCGCGATCGGCGTGCTGCCCGGACTGGGGCCGACGGCGACCATCGCGATGCTGCTGCCGATCACCTTCGGGCTGCCGCCGGTGTCGGCGCTGATCATGCTGTCCGGCATCTACTACGGCGCGCAATACGGCGGCTCGACCACAGCGATCCTCGTCAACCTCCCGGGCGAAAGCTCGTCGGTGGTGACGGCGCTCGACGGCTATCAGCTCGCCAAGCAGGGCCATGCCGGCCGCGCGCTCGGTATTGCGGCCATCGGCTCGTTCTTCGCCGGCACGGTGTGCACGTTCCTCATCGCGCTGTTCGCGCCGCCGCTCGCGGAGGTCGCGCTCAAGTTCGGGCCCGCCGAGTACTTCTCGCTCATGGTCCTCGGGCTCGTCGCCTCCATCGTCCTGGCCAGCGGGTCGCTGCTGCACGCATTGGGCATGATCGTGTTCGGCCTCCTGCTGGGGCTCGTGGGCACCGACGTCAATTCGGGGACGGCGCGCTACAGCTTCGGCATTCCGGAGCTCGCCGACGGCATCAGCTTCGTGACCGTGGCGATGGGCATCTTCGGCCTGGGCGAGATCATCGCCAACCTCGCGCACGAGCAGACGCGCAGCGTGATGATGAAGAAGGTCACGGGGCTCATGCCGACCTGGAGCGACTTGAAGCTGACATTCCCCGCGATGCTGCGCGGAACGGGCCTCGGTGCGGTGCTGGGCATCCTGCCTGGCGGCGGCGCGATGCTCGCGTCGTTCTCCGCCTATGCGCTGGAAAAGAAGGTGTCGAAGAACTCGGCGAACTTCGGCAAGGGCGCCATCGAAGGCGTGGCGGCGCCCGAGTCGGCCAACAATGCGGGTTCGCAAACGTCATTCATCCCGATGCTGACGCTCGGCATTCCGTCGAACCCGGTGATGGCGCTGATGATCGGCGCGATGATCATCCAGGGCATCCAGCCGGGCCCGTCGGTGATGACCGAGCAGCCGGCGCTGTTCTGGGGCATCGTCGTGTCGATGTGGATCGGCAACGTGATGCTGCTGATCCTCAACCTGCCGCTGATCGGGCTGTGGGTGAAGATGATCGCGGTGCCGTATCACTTCCTGTTCCCGGCCATCCTCGTGTTCTGCGCGATCGGCACGTTCAGCCTCTCCAACAGCACGTTCGACGTGTACCTGATGGCGGTGTTCGGCTTGCTGGGCTACATCTTCCACAAGTTCGGATGCGAGCCGGCGCCGATGATGCTCGGCTTCATCCTCGGCCCGATGATGGAGGAGTTCCTGCGCCGCGCACTGCTGCTGTCGAAGGGCGACCCGATGATCCTGGTCACGCGGCCGATCAGCGCCGTGATGCTGGCCTTGGCCGCCGTGCTGCTGTTCATCGTGCTGACGCCGGCGCTGCGCAAGAAGCGCGAGGAAGCGTTCGCGGAGGAAGGCGCTTGATGAAACGGAGGGCGTGCGGAGGAACACGTTCATCGAATTTCACAGACGCAACGATTCTGGGTCGCGCTGCTGCAGATCATCGGCGTCAACATCGTCCTGTCCGGCGACAACGCGGTGGTGATCGCGCTCGCCGCGCGATCGCTGCCGCCGAAGCAGCAGAAGCAGGCGGTGCTCTGGGGCAGCGGCGCCGCGGTCGTGATGCGGATCATCCTGACCGTCGTCGCGGTCCAGCTGCTGACGCTGCCCTACCTGAAGCTCATCGGCGCCGCGCTGCTGCTCTGGATCGGCGTCCAGCTGCTCCTGCCCGAGGACGAAGAGGAAGGCGAAGGCAAGGCCAGCGACGAGCACGGGCATGGTCGCGGCGATCCGAACGATCCTCATCGCCGACCTGGTGATGAGCCTCGACAACGTGATCGCGGTCGCCGCGGCCGCGAAGGGCAGCCTGACCCTGCTCATCCTCGGACTGCTCATCAGCATCCCGCTGGTCATCTTCGGCAGCACGCTGCTCATGAAGTTCATGGAGCGCTGGCCGATCATCATCACGATCGGCGGCGCGCTGCTCGGCTGGGTCGCGGGCGAGATGGCGATCAGCGATCCGGCCGTCAAGGAATGGGTCGACACCAACGCGGCGTGGCTGCATTACGCCGCGCCGGTGCTCGGCGCCGCGATCGTGGTCGCGGTCGGCAAGATCGCTTTCGAGACGATCCGCGGAGCACGAGATCGATCGGCCCATCGTCGACCTCGCGTCCGCGTCCGACCAACGCGGCGCCGCGGCGCGGTGGCGCGTCCCGCGTCCTGCTCGTCGCGGACGACACTCCGGCATCGCTGCGCGGCGTGAGCCAGTTCGTCGAGGAGATGCGCGGCAGCGCCGGCAAGGTCGCGGTCGATCTTCTCAGCGTGCAGTCCCCGGTGAACCGCGACGTCGTCGAACTTCGTCGACGACGACTCGATCAAGGGACAGCACCACGACGAGGGTATGAAGGCGGTCGAGCCCGCGCGCGCGGCGCTCGAGCAGGCCGGGATTCCGTGCGTCGTGCACATCGGCGTCGGCGACTTCACGCATGTCGTCGCTGCACTACGCCAAGACGCTCGGGTCGACCAGGATGTACCTGACCGACACCGCGCGCGAGGAAGGCGACGACCTCACGGACGCTACCACCCACATGAGCGAGCACTCGAGCCTTCCGGTGACGGTGCTGCGCTAGGAGATCTCGATGCCCGCACCCGGTGATACGGAAAAGCCCGCGGCTCCCGCAGCACAGGGGCAGACCGCCGCAAAGCTCCTCGTTCGCTGTCTCGAGAACGAAGGCGTCGAGTACATCTTCGGCGTTCCCGGCGAAGAGAACATCGACGTCATGGACGCGCTGCTCGAGAGCCCCATCAAGTTCGTGACCACGCACCACGAGCAGGGCGCCGCGTTCATGGCCGACGTCTACGGCCGCCTGACGGGCCGTGCGGGCGTCTGCATGTCCACGCTCGGTCCGGGCGCCACCAACCTCATCACCGGCGTGGCCGACGCGAACATGGACCGCGCGCCGGTCGTGGCGATCGCGGGCCAGGGCGCGACGACGCGCCTGCACAAGGAGAGCCACCAGATCCTCGACCTCGTGAAGCTGTTCCAGCCGATCACCAAGTACTCGACGCAGATCCGCGAGCCGCAGATCGTGCCCGAGATCGTGCGCAAGGCATTCAAGGTCGCGCAGACGGAAAAGCCCGGCGCAACGTTCATCGACTTTCCCGAGAACATCGCCGAGATGAAGGTCGACGGCGAGCCGATCGAGGTGCAGACGGCCTACACGTCGGCGACACCCGACGCCAAGATCGAGCAGGCGGCGCAGATCATCTCCAACGCCAAGAATCCCGATCATCCTCGCCGGCAACGGCGTGATCCGCCAGGGCGCCGCCGACTCGCTCGTGAGCTTCGCCGAGATGCTGCGCATTCCGGTGGCCAACACGTTCATGGCCAAGGGCGTCGATGCCGTTCTCCAATCCGCTGTCGCTCGGCACCATCGGCCTCGAAGGCGCGCGACCTGCCGTGGTTCGCGTTCGAGAAGGCCGACGTCGTGATCTGCGTCGGCTACGACATGGTCGAGTACCACCCCGACATGTGGAACCCCAACAACGACAAGAAGATCGTCCACATCGACGCGCTGCCCGCCGAGGTCGACGCGCACTACAGCGTCGCCGTCGGTGCCCTGGGCGACATCGGCTCCACGCTGCGCGGCATCGCGCTGAAGGCGAAGCCGCAGCGCGCGGTTCCGTTCCAGGCGGTGCGCAAGGCGCTCGTCGAAGATCGCGCCGAATATGCGAACGACACGGGCTTCCCGGTCAAGCCGCAGAAGATCGTCTACGACGTGCGCGAAGTGCTCGGCCCCGACGACATCGCGATCTCCGACGTCGGCGCGCACAAGATGTGGATGTCGCGCATGTACCGCGCCGAGCGCCCCAACACCTGCATCATCTGCAACGGCTTCGCGGCGATGGGCATCGCGGTGCCCGGCGCGATCGCCGCCAAGCTCGCCTATCCCGACCGCAAGGTGATCGCGGTCACCGGCGATGCGGGCTTCATGATGAACTCGCAGGAGATCGAGACGGGCTTGCGCATGAAGACGCCGTTCGTGATCCTGATCTGGAACGACTCGGAATACGGCCTCATCACGTGGCACCAGCTGCGCCACTTCGGGCGCCCGAGCCACATCGCGTTCAAGAATCCCGACTTCGTGAAGTACGCGGAGAGCTTCGGCGCGAAGGGGTATCGCGTCGAGAAGCGCGAAGGACCTGGTGCCGACGCTCAAGAAGGCGTTCGCCGACGACACGGTCGTCATCGTCGACTGCCCGGTCGACTACTCCGAGAACATGAAGCTCACGCAGCGGCTCAAGGAATTGAAGTCGCCGCTGGATTAAGGAAATTCCGCAATGAAGATTCGCGCCGCCGTCCTGACGCAGATGGGAGCGCAGCCGCCGTACGCGAAGTCGCGCCCGCTCTCGATCGAGGAGATCGAGCTCGCGCCTCCGGGCTACGGCGAAGTGCTGGTGAAGATCGCGCGCCGCCGGCCTGTGTCACTCCGATCTCTCGGTGATCAACGGCGATCGCCCGCGACCGATGCCGATGGCGCTCGGCCACGAGGCCGCCGGCATCGTCGAGGAACTGGGCGACGGCGTCACCGACCTCAAGCGTGGCGATCACGTCGTGCTCGTGTTCGTGCCGAGCTGCGGTCATTGCCCGCCCTGCGCCGAAGGACGTCCGGCCCTGTGCGAGCCGGGCGCCGCGGCGAACGGCGCAGGTACGCTGCTCGAGCGGCGCGCGACGGCTGTCGCGCGACGGCACGCCGATCAATCACCTTCTCGGATGCTCGTCGTTCGCGGAGTACGCGACCGTCTCGCGCCGGTCGCTCGTGAAGGTCGATCCCGAGCTGCCGCTCGAGGAAGCCGCGCTCTTCGGATGCGCGGTGCTCACGGGCGTCGGCGCCGTCGTGAATACGGCGCAGGTCCGTGCAGGCGCCACGACGGCCGTCATCGGCCTCGGCGGCGTCGGGCTCGCGTCGGTGCTCGGCGCGCGTGCTGCGGGAGCGCGCACCATCGTCGCGATCGACCTGTCGGACGCCAAGCTCGAGCTCGCGAAATCGCTGGGCGCCACGCACACGTTCAACGCCACCGCCCCTGATACCGTCGAGCGCGTTCGCGAAGCGACCAAGGGCGGCGTCGAATACGCGTTCGAGCTCGCAGGCTCGGTGCGCGCATTCGAGACCGCGTACAAGATCACCCGCCGCGGCGGAACGACGGTCACGGCGGGCCTTCCGCCGCCGACCGCCACCATGCCGTTGTCGCCGCTCAACCTGGTCGCCGAGGAGCGCACCGTCAAGGGCAGCTACATCGGCACCTGCGTGCCGTCGCGCGACATTCCGCGCTACGTCGACCTCTACCGGCAGGGCAGGCTGCCCGTGAAGCGCCTCATGACGCGGCACGCTGAAGCTCGACGACATCAACGAAGGCTTCGACCTGTTGCACGAAGGCAAGGCCGTGCGGCAAGTGATCGTGTTCGACTGATGAAACGACCCCGGAACTGAGCGTGGCGACCCCGTTCAACTTCCTCGAGCAGTCGGGCAAGCTCTGGCAGGCCTGGTCGGAGCAGCAGCAGAACATCTTGAAGGCCATGGCGGGAACGATTCCCGGCATCGGCGCCATGCCGGCCGCCTCGCTTCCGTCGCTCGAATCCGGGCTCGCGCAAGTGCAGGACCTGTGGCGCGGCGCCATCGACAAGTGGATGTCGCTGGCGCCGCAAGGCTTGGCCACGACCGGCAACGTCGACGACGTCCTCAAGGCGCTCTTCGATCCGGCACAGTGGTCGCAAGCGGGGCTGGGCCCGCTCGACCGCGCGATCGAGCATCTCGTCGACGGGCCGAGCTACGCGACCTTGTGGACGCTCGACCGCAAGCTCCTGCGCGCGCAGAAGCTTCGTGCCGACTGGGCGCGCGATCTCGCGGCATGGCAGCTCATCATGCAGGGCGCATGGAGCCAGGCTCTGCAGCGCTTCATTGCCGCCGTCCACGCCACCGAAGGCGAACCGATCCGCACATGGCGCGAGCTTGCGGACGTCTGGATCGGCATCGCCAACGACACGCTCACGGAGACGCATCGCACGCCGGAGTTCCTCGAGGCGCAGCGCCGCCTCACGCGCTCCTCGACCGAGTGCCGCCTTGCGGAACGCGAGATCATGGAATCGTATTGCGAGATGCATCACATCCCGACGCGCACCGAGGTGGACGAGCTCGCGCGCAGCGTGTACGAGCTGCGCCGCGAGCTGCGTGCGTTGAAGCGCGAGTCGCGCGAGGCGCCGGCTGCGGCCAAACGCGCGCCGCGCAAGCGAAAGGGTTGACCATGCCATTACGACTCCAGCTCGACCCCGCGGGCACCGTCAAGGAATTCGCCGAGATTTCGGGACGGCTCGTGCGCGGCAGCGAGCTCCTGCGCTCCGTGAAGGACCAGGAGGTCGAGATCGGCACCACGCCCAAGAAGGAAGTGTTCCGCATCGACAAGACGGTTCTGTATCGCTACGACGCGGTCGCGGCGCCGACAATCAACACGCCGGTGCTCGTGGTGTACGGGCTCGTCGGGCGTTACACGATGGCGGACCTGCAGGAGGACCGCTCGCTCGTGCGCAACCTCCTCGCGCAAGGCATCGACCTGTACGCGGTCGACTGGGGCAACCCGACGCGCGCGGATCGCTGGCTCACGATCGACGACTACGTCGACGACTATCTCGCGTCGTGCGTCGAGCACATCTGCGAGGCGCACGGCATCGACCAGGTCACGCTGCTCGGCATCTGCGAAGGAGGCGTGTTCACGACGTGCTACGCAGCGCTGCATCCCGACCGCGTTCGCAACCTGATCGTCACGATCACGCCGATCGACTTCCACGCCGACCAGGCGGACGGCCGCGCCGACCACGGATTCATCAACCTGTGGACGCGCAGCCTCGACAAGGAAGACGTCGACCGCCTGATCGAGGCGAACGGCAATCTGCCGGGCGAGCTCATGAGCTTCGTGTTCTCGTCGATGACGCCGCTCGCGACGCTCACCAAGTACAACCTCGGCATGCTCGACGTGATGGACGACGAGAAGAAGCTCATGAATTTCCTGCGCATGGAAAAGTGGCTGCAGGACCGTCCGCACCATCCCGGCGAAGCGGCCAAGCAGTGGCTCGGCGATCTGTACCAGGACAACAAGCTCGTCAAGAACCAGTTCGTGCTGTCGGGCCGCAAGGTGGAGCTCCCGAACATCACGATGCCCGTGCTCAACATCTACGCGGAGAACGACCACATCATCCCGCCGCAGACCTCGCGCGCGCTGGGGGACCACGTCGGCACCGACGATTACACCGAGATCGGCCTGCCCGGCGGGCACGTGGGCGTGTTCGTGAGCGGCAAGTCGCAGGGCGTGCTCGGCAAGGGCATCACGGACTGGCTGCGCGAGCGCTCGTAGCGCTTAGCGCCCGTCGAATGCCGAAGATCGCGCCGCGCTTCGACGACCTGCCCGTCCTCGGCCCGCACGGGTTCACGCGCATCGGCTACACCGAGTGGGGCGAGCGCAATGCGCGCCGCACGGTCGTGTGCGTGCACGGCCTCACGCGCAACAGCCGCGACTTCGACTTCCTCGCGCAGCGGCTCGTCGAGCGCGGCGCGCGCGTGATCGCGCCCGATCTCCCGGGCCGCGGGCGCAGCGACTTCGTCCCGCACGCGGAAGACTACGGCACGCCGCTCTACATGGCGGCGATGGCCGCGCTGATCGCGCGCGTCGCCGTCGACGAGGTCGACTGGATCGGCACGTCACTCGGCGGCCACATCGGCATGGAGATCGCGGCACGCGAGAACGCTCCGATCCGGCGGCTCGTCCTCAACGACTTCGGTGCGCGCATTCCCGTCGCTGCGCTCCAGCGCATCGGGGCGTACCTGCGCCGTGCCCACGTATTCGCGACGCTCGACGAGGTCGAGGCGTATCTTCGCGAAGTGTATGCGCCGTTCGGCAAGCTTACCGACGCCCAGTGGCGCCACCTCGCCGTCAACGGCGTGGTGCAGGACAAGGACGGCTTCGCCCTGCACTACGATCCCGCGATCGTCGAGCAGTTCTCGCGCCCGCTGCTGCTCGACGTCGCGCTCTGGCGCGTGTGGGACCACGTGGCCTGCCCCACGCTCATCATTCGCGGCGCGCAATCCGACCTGCTGCTCGCGCCGACCGCGGCGGAGATGACGCGGCGCGGCGTTGCCGCGCGCGCAGGACTCGTCGAGTTCGTCGAGATTCCGGGCTGTGGTCACGCGCCTGCGCTCATGTCCGACGACCAGGTCAAGATCGTGATCGACTTCCTCTTTGCCGACGACGCGCAGGCCAAGCGGCAGGCCCGCGCGAAGGCCAGCGCGTGAAAAACAAGATCGTGAGCACGGCGGAAGCGGTCGCCATCATTCGCGACGGCGACACCGTCGCGTTCTCAGGCTTCGTGGGCAGCGGCACGCCCGAGGAGCTCATCGCGGGCCTCGCGGACCGCTTTACCGAGACCGGGTCGCCCCGCGATCTCACGCTCGTGTTCGCCGCCGCGCCCGGCGACGGCAAGGAGCGCGGGCTCAACCGCCTTGCGCACGAAGGCCTCGTGAAGCGCGCGGTCGGCGGGCACTGGAGCCTCGTGCCCAAGCTGTCCGCGCTCGCGGTCTCCGGCAAGATCGAGGCGTACAACCTGCCGCTCGGCACGCTCACGCAACTCTTCCGCGACATCGCCGGCCACCGCGCGGGAACGTTCACCAAGGTGGGCCTGCGCACGTTCGTCGACCCCCGCCTGCAAGGCGGTCGCATCAACGATCGCACGCGCGACGACCTCGTGCGCGTGATGGAGATCGACGGCGACGAGTGGCTCTTCTACAAGGCGTTTCCCGATCTCGGTCGCGTTCATCCGCGGCACGACCGCCGACGTCTCGGGCAACATCACGATGGAGCGCGAGGCGCTCACGCTCGACAATCTCGCGCTGGCCATGGCCGCGAAGAACTCCAACGGCTTCGTGATCGCGCAGGTCGAGCGCGTATGCGCGCAGGGCACGCTCAATCCGCGCGAGGTCGAGGTCCCCGGCGATCCTCGTCGACTGCGTGGTGGTCGCCAAGCCCGAGCATCATCACCAGACTTACGCGCACCGCCTACAGTCCCGCGTACTCGGGCGAGATCAAGGCGGCGCTCGACACCCTTGCGCCGATTCCGCTCGACGAGCGCAAGGTGATCGCGCGGCGCTGCGCCTACGAGCTTCCGATGGGCGGCGTCGTGAACCTCGGCATCGGCATGCCCGAGGGCGTGGCCGCCGTGGCCGACGAGGAGAAGGTCCTGCGCTACGTCACGCTGACGGCGGAACCGGGCGTGATCGGCGGCATTCCGCAGGGCGGCCTCGACTTCGGCGCGGCGATCAACACCGACGCCGTGATCCACCAGAACCAGCAGTTCGACTTCTACGACGGCGGCGGCCTCGACATGGCGTGCCTCGGCATGGCGCAGGTCGACGCCGACGGCAACGTCAACGTGAGCCGCTTCGGGCCGCGGCTCGCCGGCGCGGGCGGCTTCATCAACATCAGCCAGAGTGCGCGCCGCGTGCTCTTCGCGGGCACCTTCACCACCGGCGGGCTCGAGGTCGCGGTGCGCGACGGCGAGGCTCTGCGATCGTGCGCGAAGGCAAGGCGCGCAAGTTCGTGAGCGCGGTCGAGCAGATCACGTTCAACGGCGCGCTACGCCGCCGAGACGGGGCAGCCGGTGCTCTACGTCACCGAGCGCTGCGTGTTCCGGCGCACGCCGCAGGGCATGGAGCTCGAGCGAAGTGGCGCCCGGCATCGACATCGAGCGCGACATCCTCGCGCACATGGACTTCACGGCCGATCGTCGACACTCCGCGCGCGATGGACCCGCGCATCTTCCGCGACGAGCCGATGCAGCTCGAGGACACGCTTGCTCGGACTGAGCCTTGCCGCGCGCATCAGCTACGACCCGGCGCGCAACACGGTGTTCCTCAACCTCGAAGGCATGCACGTGCGCACGCGCGACGACGTCGACCGCGTGCGGCGCGTGGTCGAGGACCTTTGCCAGCAGGTCGGCAGGAAGGTCGCGCTGGTCGTGAACTACGACAATTTCGAGATCGATCCCGCAGTGGCCGACACGTACGCGGCGATGATCCGCTACATGGAAACGCACTACTACACGACGGCGTCGCGCTATACGACGAGTGCGTTCCTGCGGCTCAAGCTCGGCGAAGCGCTGTCGCGCAGGCGGGTCGCGCCGCACATCTTCGAGACCGCGGACGAAGCGCACGAGTTCGTGGGCAAGGATGGCGATGCGGCGACGTGAGCGGCGAGGCCCGAAGGGCGGCGAGCGAACGCGAATCGGCGCCGGGACCCGACGCGAGGTAACACGTCATGCAGGATAGTCCAAGGAGGGGACCGCTTGATCCCCAGGTCGCCGCGGTCCTCGAGAAGATCCGCCTCGCCGGCAAGCCCGAGTACTGGCAGATGACGCCAGCGCAGGCGCGCGAGTGGCACAACCGCAAAGCAGGCATTCTCGACATCGCACCCGAGGCCGTGCACGCGGTCGAGGATCGCGTCGTGCGCGCGACCGAAGCCGACGTGCCACGTGCGCATCTACACGCCGCGCGCGTCGCCGTCGCCGCTGCCCATCCTCGTGTGGCTGCACGGCGGCGGGCACGTGGTGGGAAGCTTGCAAAGCTACGATGCGCTGTGCCGCAAGCTCTCGCTGTCGGCGGATTGCATCGTCGTGTCGGTCGACTACCGGCTCGCACCGGAGCACAGGTTTCCCGCCGGAGTCGTCGACAGCTTCGCGGCGCTCAAATGGGCAGCCGGTCACGCGCGCGAGATCGGCGGCGATCCGTCGCGCATCGCAATCGGAGGCGACAGCGCGGGCGGCAACCTGGCGGCCGTGTGCGCGATCCTCGCGCGCGATGCGGGCGAGCCCGACCTCGCGTTCCAGCTCCTCGTCTACCCGCGCACCGCGCCCGACGAAGACTCGGCGTCGCATCACGCGCTCGCGGAAGGCTACATGCTTACGCGCAAGATGATCCTTTGGTTTCACGATCACTATCGCGCGAACGATGCCGATCGCGACGATTTTCGCTACGCGCCCCTGATCGCGAAGGACCTCTCGCGGCTCCCGCCCGCGCTGATCATCGTCGGCGAGTACGATCCGCTGCGGGACGACGGCATCGCCTACGCGAGTCGCTTGCGCTCGGCGGGCTGCGTGGTCGAGCTCGCCGACTACGCGGGCATGGTGCATCCTTTCTTCTCGATGGGAGGCGCCATCGACGCCGGCAGGCGCGCCATGACGCAGGCCACCGGCGCGCTGCGCCGCGCCTTCGAAGGAGTGAAGACGTGACGACCATCGCCGACAGGCGTGCGACATTCCGCGGGCTTCACGCGTCGGGCTGCTTCGTGATTCCCAATCCGTGGGACATCGGCAGCGCGCTCTACCTGCAGCACCTGGGCTTCAAGGCGCTCGCTTCCACCTCGGCGGGATTCGCGTTCACGCGCGGCCTTCCCGACAACGGCATCGGGCGCGACGCGGTCCTCGCGCATCTGGCAGAGCTCGTCGACGCCACGGACCTGCCGATCAACGCGGATTTCGAGAACGGATTCGCGCACGACCCGGCCGGCGTCGCGGAGAGCGTGCGGCTGTGCGCGCAAACCGGCGTTGCCGGCTTGTCGATCGAGGACTCGACCGGCAACCCGGACGCACCTTTGTACGATCACGATCACGCAGTGGCGCGCATCCGCGCCGCGCGTGCGGCGCTCGACGCCGACGTCATGCTGGTCGGGAGGGCGGAAGGCTTCCTCGTCGGCCGTCCCGATCTCGACGACATCATCCGCCGCCTTCGTGCGTATGCTGACGCAGGCGCCGATTGCCTCTACGCCCCGGGGCTGCGCAAGCGCGAGCAGATCGCAGCGGTCGTGGACGCCGTCGCGCCCAAGCCCGTGAACGTGCTGGTCAGTGCGCCGATAGGGCTCTCGGTCGCCGATCTCGAAGCGCTCGGCGTGCGGCGCGTTTCGGTGGGCGGTGCGCTTGCGCGTGCCGCGTGGGGCGGCTTCCTGCGTGCGGCAACCGAGATCGCGGAGCGCGGCACGTTCGAGGCGCTGGCCGACGCCGCGCCTCACGCCACGCTGCAGAAGTTCTTCTGCTAGCGGGACGGACCCCTCCAAGTGACGCGCAACCCTCAAAAGGGTCCGTCCCTTGGGAGGCGAGTGTAGCTCGCTTCGGGGGCTTACTTGATGACGCCGCACGCGACGCGTGCGCCGGAGTTGCCCGCGGGCTGGGTCCGGAAGTCGTCGGGATCGGCGTGCACCACCACCGATTTGCCGACGATGTCGCTCGCACCGTCGCCGCCGATGGTCATCGAGCGCAGCTCCGCACGCGCCGTCGCCTTGCCGGACGCGTCGGCTACGAGCACCGGCATGTCGCCCACGTGATGCGCGCCTGCCGTCGGATCGCCGTGCGGCTGGCTGCTGGGATTGAAGTGGCCGCCGGCGCTCGAGAAGTCAGGCGCGCTGCAATCGCCCTTCTCGTGCACATGGAAGCCGTGCGGCCCGGGCTTCAATCCGGTGAGCTCCGCAACCACGAAGACCTTGCGGCCTTCCTGCACGAACACGACCGTGCCGGCGACGTTGTTGCCTGCCGAAGGAGCGAGCGTCGCGCCGACCCTGCTCTGGGCGCCGGCCGCCGTCGCCACCAGCAGGAATGCAATTGCGAATGTGGACCGTGTCATATCAGGAGTTTCTTCAGGGTGTCGGGATTCTTGACGATCGCCCGCTGGCGTTGCGCGGGCGCGTTGTAAAGCGCGGCCGGCGGATTCGTCTCGAGCCTCGCAAGGGTAGACGCATCGTTGCACTTCGCGTCGAACGTCGTCGATACGTCGTCGCCGTTGACGGCGCCGACCGCGAAGCAGGACTGCCCGAGCTTCGCGTTGAGCGGCCCGAGGATGCCGGCCATCACGATGTCGCCTGCGGGGCCGTTACCCGCGAGCTGCAGCTCGAAGCGGCGCTGGTCACCGCCCGTCACGTTCAGCACCGACGGCATCGCGATCAGCTCGCGGCGGAGCGCTTCATCGGTCACCGAGGGCGGCAGCCCGTCGATGCGCAACGTGACGCGCCGGCCCGACACGGTGACGTGCGACAGGAAAAAGTCGCGCGAGAATTCGTTCGCGATCTTGGTGCCGATCGCCTTCAGCGCTTCGTCCTCGCTCGCCCAGCTGCCCTGCCCCGTCGGCATCTTGGTGTTGTAGTAGATCTCCTCGCCGGTCGTGCGATCGACGCACTTGATCGTCCATCCGTTGAGCGCGTACTTGGTCACGACGAGTCCCGACGCCTCGAGCTTCATCGACAGCCGCTTGATCGTCGCTTCGCCTTCGACCACGAAATCCGGCGCGCTCTTGCCGTCGCGCGCCATGTCCTCGGACCACGTGCGAAAACCGAACGACTTGATGCGATCCTTGAGGATGTTCTCGGCCGCCAGCGACGGCTGCGGCGGGCGCGTCCGGCCGGTCGGCGTCGCGCGTCACGATGCGCACCGCGACGCGCGGGTCGCCGCTTGCGCGAATGAACTCGATGCGCTCGTTGCGCGACATCTCGTTCAGCGACTTCTGCACGGCCTTCACGTTCACCACGGCTTCCGTCGTGAGCGACGCGAGGCCGTCCTTGCCGGTCTCCGGCGCGCTTTCGCGCACGACCGTGGTGACGAAATCGCCGCTGCGCGACAGGAGCTTGTCGCGGACCACGTCGTAATTCTTCGCGACCGACTTGCGCTCGACCAGCATCGACACCGCCTTCTCGACGAGCTGGCTGCGCGAATCCGCGCGCAGATCGGCCTGCAGCAGTGCCTTGTCCGCCTGGTAACGCGCGTCGGTCGGATCGACGAGGCCGACCGCCGAAATCACCACCGCGCCCGGCTCGGTCGGTGACGGAGACACGGCGGGCGTCGGCTTCGCGGCAACCGGCGGCGCAACGGGCGTGACTGCGGGCGCTGCTTCCGGCGGTGCGACCTTCGGCGTTGCCTTCGCGACTGACAGGCGCATCGTCCCGCGCGCCGCGACCCTGTAACGCCCACCACGTGCCGACCATGGCGGCGATCACGACGATGCCGAGGACGACCGCGATCGCCGGCGCTTGCGACTTGCGTCCGGGCGCCGGCGGCTTCGCTGGCTTTGCCGAGGCCGTCGCCGGCGCGGGCGCCATGGTCGTCTCACCGCTGCTGACGGGTTTGGCGGCGGCTGCGTCGACCAGCGCCTGCACGAACTCCTCGGCCGTCTGGAAGCGCTCGTCGGCTTTCTTGGCGAGCGCCCGGCGCACGACGGCGTCCATCGCGCCCGGGATCTGCACGTTGAAGCGCGACGGCGGCAGCGGATCCTCCTCGAGCACCTTGCGCATCGTGATCGTCGCATTGCCCGTGAACGGACGCTCGCCGGTGAGGAACTGATAGAGGATGACGCCGACCGAGAAGAGATCGGAGCGCCCATCCACCGGCAAGCCCAGGATCTGCTCCGGCGACATGTAGGCCGGCGTGCCGAGCACCGTGCCGACCTGCGTCAGCTCCGACGACTCGACGTGGGCGATGCCGAAGTCGGCGACCTTCACCGTGCCGTCGGCCAGCAGGAACACGTTCGACGGCTTGATGTCGCGATGGACGACGCCGAGCTTGTGCGAGTAGCCGAGCGCCGACAGGATCTGCGACAGGATGCGCACGATGTCGGCGGTCGCGAAGCGCTCGTTCTTCTCGAAGTAATCCTTGAGCTCGCGTCCCTTCACGAGCTCCATCGCGATGTACCAGACGCCCCCGTCCTCGCCGAAGTCGTAGATCCCGACGATGTTGGGATGCGTGAGCTTGCCCGCGGCCTGCGCCTCGCGGCGGAAGCGCGCGAGGATCTCGGCGGCGTGCGCGCCGAGCAGCGCCTCGGGGCGGATGGTCTTGAGCGCGACGATGCGCTCGATCAGCGGATCGTAGGCCTCGTACACGACACCCATCGCGCCGCGGCCGAGCTCGCTGCGGATTTCGTACTTGCCGAGCTTCGTGGACTCCGCCATCGCTTATCGCGATCTGCGTGTCTACTTGTACTTCGAGTCGATTTCCCACACCGACTTCTGGATGAGCCGCTGCACCATCGTGTCGAGTCCCGCGCCGCCCTGCTGCGAGCTGTTGACGCCGAGCGCGCCGCCCGACGTCGCGCCCACTTCCATCTTCTCCTCGGTGTAGCCCTGCGCGAGCTGCTCGGTCGTCTCCGCATTGATGATCTTGTAGCGCATGCCGATCACCCAGACGCTCGTCGCCTCGCCGCTGTGCACCGAGCCCAGCGCGGTTCCGCCGACGGCGCCTGCCTGCCAACCCCCGCGCGATCCGGAGAACGCGCCGAGCAATCCGGCCATCTGGCCGAGCGTACGGCCGTCGAAGCTCTCTTGCGCCGACGCGACCTGCTCGGTCTTCAGGATGTCGAACTTGACGACGTACTTCGTCGTCTTCATCTTGCCCATGCCGAGGTACTTGCGCGCGGCCTGCGGGTCGCCCAGGTTGTACGCGAGCTCGAACTCGCGCAGCACCGGCCCCAGGTTGCTGCGCTCGAGCACCTTGAAGTTGGCATTGGACAGCTCGAGCTCGCCGAAGTCGGCGATGTTGTTGGCGGTGAACTTCTGCAGGAACGTCGCGTTGCTGCTCTTGATCTCGCCCGGGATGACGATCACCTGCGGACCCTTCTTGTTCTTGTTCACGTAGTCGACCGACTGATACACGGTCTTGTCGGCGGTCTGGTTCGCCTGTTGCGACGTCTTGCCGCCGGCGGTGGGCGACGCGCTCTCGAAGCTCGGCTGGGCGAGCGCGAGCGACGCGCAGATCGCGACGGCGATCCGAGCGCGAGTTGGGAGGGGGCAAAGGACTGTCATTGCTGTCTCCTACAGTCGAATAGATGCGCGGGGTACGCGGCGCCATGTCATTTCTTGCGCGGCGCAGCCGGTGGGAAGCCCGGCATTGCGGCAATAGTCGCCGTAGAGCTGCGCCACCACCTCGTCGGCCTGCTCGTTGACGAGCGTAGCGCCATCTGTGCAACATTCGCGCCGGCATACGACTGGGCGTCGCGCCGACGTCCGAAATGATCCGGCCGTTGCTGCGCGGGAGCGTGAAGCCCATGCTCACGTCGACCTGGTTCACCCGGATGATCGCGTTCCTGCGTCGCCTGCGACGAGATGAGGCCGCGCAGGATGAAGCTCGCGCCGAGGCGCTTGGCGGCCGACAGCGCGGCGTCCGGATCGTTCTTGAAGTACGCGTCGATCTCGGCCTGCTTGATCTGCGCGCGGATCTCCTCCGGCGTGAACGTGCGCAGGCCGAGCGAGCGCAGGCGGCCGTTGATCGCCTGGAAGTGCGGCCCGTAGTTCTGCTGCTGGGCGCTGATGTAGCCGTTGCTCTGCTCCTCGCCGATGATGACCATGATCTTCTTGCCCTTGAGATCGGCGCGGCACGGCGTCGACAGCTCGTAGGCGATGCGATCCTGCTTCGTCGCGGCCTGCCTGCCGTTCCGCCTGCTGGGCGGGATCGGGATCGGAAAACTTGAATCCCTGCGAATGCGCGGCGGCGCACCGGGCGATCAGCACACGTGGATGCGAAGGTGCACGGCGGTGCGAACATGCCCGGTGAAAGAGGCGTCCCGTGATCAAATAGCGGCCGGATGCATGCGAACGGCGCGAAGATCCAGCCGAATCGGCGCGCGAACAATCCACGCGGAATAGTCGCAAAGGCTCGCACCAGTGACCGCTCCAGCAGCGCTGGACCCTGGCCGCCACCGGCCTCGGCCTCTTCATGATCTTCCTCGACGTGCTGATCGTGAACGTGGGCCTGCCCGCGATCCAGTCGAGTTTCGGCGTCGGCGAAGCCGGGCTTGCAGTGGGTCGTCGCCGCCTACAGCCTCGGGCATGGCGGTGTTCATCATGTCGTCTGCCACTCTCGCCGACCTGCACGGACGCCGCCGCCTCTACGTCGCAGGCGTCGACCGTCTTCACCGCGGCGTCGGTCGCCTGCGGGCTCGCCCCTTCGATCGAGGTCCTCAACGTGGCGCGCGGCATCCAGGGCGCCGCGGCGGCAACCGTGAACGTCACGTCGCTCGCGCTCGTGAGCGCCGCATTTCCCGAGCCCGCGGCCAAGGCGCGCGCCATCGGCATCTGGGCGGCGATCGCCGGGTCGCTCGAACGCGATCGGTCCCGACGCTCGGCGGATTCCTGGTCGAGACCGTCGGATGGCGCAGCATCTTCTGGGTCAACGTGCCGGTCGGCATCGCTCGTGATCGCGCTTGACGCTGCGCTACGTCGACGAGTCGCGCGACGAGCGTCCGCGCACGCTCGACGTCGTGGGACAGCGCTGTTCATGATCGCTGTCGGCGCGTTCGCCTTCGCCGTGATCGAAGGACCGCATGGAGGCTGGACGCGTCCGCCCATCCTCGCGTGCATTGCCGTTGCGATCGCCGCGGTGCATTGCGTTCGTTCGCTACGAGACGTCGAACGCCCGACCCGATGATGGACCTCACCCTCTTCCGCGACCGCGCGTATGCGCTCGCGATCGTGACCGTGTGCGTCGCGCTCTTCACGTTCTACGGGATGCTGCTCCTGACCACGCAGTACCTGCAGAACGTGCGCGGATTCACACCCGTGCGACGCCGGCCTCTTCCTGCTGCCGTTCAGCGTGGCGATGCTCGTCGGCTCGCCGCTCGCCGGATCGATGGTCGGCAAGCTACGGCACGGCGGTGCCGATCCGCTTCGGCCTCGTGATCATGATGGTCGCGCTCGTCGTCCTGATGGCGGGCACCGCGCGCCATCCCGTGCTCGTGACGAGCGGGCTCGCCGCTGCGGGATTCGGCTTCGCGCTGTGCATCACGCCGATCACGTCGCTTGCGATGACGAGCGTCGCAGCCCGCGCGCGCGGGCATGGCGTCGGGCATCATGAGCGCGCAACGCGCGATCGGCTCGACGCTCGGTTTCGCGGTCATGGGATCGATCCTGTCGGCGTGGCTTGGCGCGACGCTCGACCGCGATCTCGCAACGGTCGTGAAGGATCCGGCGGAGCGTGCGCACGATCGCGCAGGAGATCATCGCCGGCGCCAATCCGCGCGCGCACATCGCGGAGATCGCGCCCGCGCGTCCGGTGCGAGTGGCGCGCGGACGTGCGCGACGTCGCCGAAGCGGACTTCGTGACCGGCATTCGCATCTCGCTGTTCGTCGGCGATCGTGCTGCTCGCGATCGTGTTCGTCGCGGGCTTGCATGGTTCCCGCGCGGCCGCGGCGCGACGCACCCGCGACGCGCAGCGCGAAGCGGCTGCGGAGAGCGATCCCTAGCGTGCGCGCCAGACCGAACGCCGACGCCAGCAGCTCGTACGAGCGATGGCGCGGCGCGGCGTCGAAGGTCCACGTGACGACGACGAGCTCGTCGAGGCCCAGGCGCTGCGCGAGCTCGCGCAAGCGTGACGCGACCTCGTCCGCCGTACCGACGATGCGCCTTGCGCGCGCAGCGCTTCGATGATCGCCCAGCTCGGCCGCCGTGTACGACTGCGCGGCCGCTTCGTCGGGCGGCAGCAGCGCGGCGCGAACGCCCTGCTCGAAGCCCGACGCGCCAATGCTCGCGCGTGTGCAGCTGCCGCCGCGCTTCCGCTTCGCGTGTCGGCGGCGAGCGCCCAGACGCAGATCGTCGCCTTCGGCGTCGGGATGATCGGCGCTCGGCCGATAGTTGCGTGCGGTACAGATGCAGCGCTTCCTCGACGCCCCGGCCGTCGCTGAAGAAGTACGCGAAGGCGTACGGCAATCCGAAGTGCGCCGCGAGCTGCGCGCCGTAGTCGGAGCTGCCGAGGATCCACACCTCGGGCTTGCGTCGGTCCCGGTCGGACTGCGCGCGAATCGCGCCGAAACGGATGGCCTTCCGGCAGCGGCGTGCCGCCGATCCAGCACAACAGATCGCGCACCTGCTGCGGAAACTCGTCGGCCGCGTTCGCGTACGGATTGAGCGCAAGCGCGGTCAAGCGATCCGAGCCGGGCGCGCGCCCGACGCCCAGGTCGATGCGCCCCGGCGCAATGGCCTCGAGCACGCGAAACTGCTCCGCCACCTTGAGCGCCGCGTAGTGCGGAAGCATGACGCCCGCGCTGCCGACGCGAATGCGCGTCGTCGTCGCGGCGATCGCCGCCATCAACACCTCGGGCGCGGTGCCGACGATGCTGTCGCTGTTGTGATGCTCGGACACCCAGTAGCGGTGATAGCCGAGCGCGTCGCAGTGCCGCGCGAACGCAAGCGTCTCGCGGATCGCTTCGTCCTGTCCGCGCCCGCGCGCCGCCGTCGATTGATCGAGTACCGAAAGTGCTGAAGATCGCTCATCGACGTGCGCATGGTATCCCGCGCGCGCGCCGATGGCTCGCGCAATGAAAAAGAGGCGGCGCGCCGACTGCGCGGCCCACCGCCACGAGGACAGGAACGGGTGTCTGCTACGTCGTCGGCGAGCACATCCCCACGCCGGTCGGGCCGAAGCCGCCCGCCTCGTATCCCTTCGCGAGCATCGCCGTCTTGGTCGCGAGCTCGGTCGTGTAACGCGCGTTGGTGTCGCCGCGATTGTTGTCGACGCGATAGACGGGCACCGTGTTCTTCGGGCACGCGCCTGTCACGGAATACGGCAGCGCCACTTCGAACGCGCTGGCCGATCTCGCGCGTCCAGTTGTTGGACAGCGGCGCCGTCGTGTAGCTCGTGCACTCCGTCGCGTTGACGCTGAAGAGATGGGCATCGGTGGCGGCGCCGGACGGTCCCGTAGTTGCGGCACACCGCCGTCCCCTGCCCTTGCGAGCTTCCGGACACGAAGGCCTTGAAGCTTTGTCCCGTGCGCTTCCAGTTGGCGCTCGCGTCGAGCGAGGCGATCTCGGCGCTGTTCGACGTGTAGAAGTACTGGTCCTTGGCGGCCCAGTAATACTCGACGACCGTCGTCGTCGGCACCGTCGGCAGCGCCTTCATGACGTTGCTCGCCTCCGCTTGCGCGATCATCTGGTCGGCATCGGCCTTCGTCAGGTAGCGCTGCACGACCATCGCATTCGCGGACGCCTTGACGCCGGCGACGCCAATTCTCGCGGGTGCCGTAGCGCTCTTCCAGCGACAGGCGCGGATCGCCCACGGCTTCGCGCGCCGCCTTCGTCTCGGCGAACGCAACGTAACCGCCGGCGGGCGCGTTCTGGATGCAGGTCCTGGCCCTTCTGGAATCCCGACGGGAACGTGTTGTAGCCGAGGTAAGTGCCGAGCGGGTTCTGCAGCAACGGTGACTTGAGGCCCGGCGAGCTCGTTGCCGTCGCGATCGACCGTCGGCACCACCTGCGGCAACACTTGCAGCACCGTCGGCACCTTGCTCGCCACGCCGGACTGGTCGAGGTAGTTGAAGCCGGCGCCGACGTCGTAGTCGAGCAGCGGGAACTCGAGCCCATCGGGAGGCGGCGTTCCGGGATGCTCGGCGCGCCCATGGCCACGCTGGTGTTCGCGACCAGCGTTTGATCCGAGAGCTTGGGATACACGGACGGCGGCGGCGTGATGCCTTTCGTCACCCAGTCGACGAGCGCGACCAGCGCGGCGGTACGCATCGGACTGGTGGGCGCGACATTCGCCGGAAGCAGGCAGCCCGCGGTCGGGCCGGTGACGCTCGCGAAGCCGCCGGGCCCACCGCCGTGCGTCGAGCTCGCCATGTAATACCGGCGATGATTCTCGCCGATCGGCAGGTCCTGCGCGGCGTCGGTGCCGACCAGCACGAACGAGTGGCGAAGGCCGTAGATCTCCGTCGAGCCGAACGTCTCGACGATCTTCGGGCAGGAGTTGGTCGCCATGCAGCGTGACATCACGCCCCAGGCAGGACGCCCGCGCGCCGCGTCGGGCCACGGCAGGTACCAATCCGCACCTTCGTGCGCGAGGTCGCGCAACTCGACCAGCCCGCCTGGCAGCGAGAATCGGCGATTGAGGTCGGTGACGCGCGCGGCGATGTTCGGGTTGGCCCCTTCCCACACGATGCGATCTTTCTCGTCGAGATTGAACCCGAGCATGATGAGAAGCTTCACGAACGTGCCCGGACTGCGACGTGCCTTCGATCAAGCCCCACTTCATGCTGCCGGCCACGGGGTTCTTGGTACCGAAATCGTCATTCGCTTCGTAGCGAAGGAACGAGCTGATGTCGCGCGTGGCGGCAAGGCCGATGCCCGCGACGATCGGGTCGTAGACCGTGTAGAAGAGCTCGTACAGCTTGGTCGAATCGAAGCCGTTGCGCAGGCACATCTTGGTCGTGTCGGGTGTGCCCGGGAACGGCGCCTTGCTGCAGTCGGCGAACGCCCAGTCGGTCGGCGCGACCTGCGTCACGCCGCTTTGCACGCCCGTCATCGTTTCAGACGAGATCATGTTGAGCGTGAAGTTGGCCGTGTTCATCGACGTGGTCGGATAACGCGTGACCTCGTTGCGCGGGATGATGATGGTTTGCGTGTTGCCGCTCACGTTTCTCCACCGCGTCACGAACGGACCGCTGATGCGCGAGCCATCGGCATTCTTGGCGACGGGCAGCTGCATCGTCTGGTTGTTCGCGGTCGGCGTCACGTCGCCCTGCCATCCGGCCACGACGGAGACGCGGCCGTCCTCGTTGGGCGTCGCGGCGCCGTTCCCCCGGTTCACGACCGAATAGAAGACCACGCCGTTGGTCTTGCTCATGTCGATCGGCTTCACCAGCGAGAACGTCATGTTGTACTCGACCATGCCCCTCGAGTTGCGCGGCGCGAGCTTGAGATCGGTGATGATCTCGTTGTGCGGGTCGTTGGGACTGAGCTCGCCGTACGCGCGTCCGTAGATGCGCTCGTATTGGCCCGCCTGCGCCGAACGACTGGCCGTTCGACGTGGGCGACTCGGTCCCTTGGATCTCGAGCTTGGTGATGCGCGCTTGCGCAGCCGGTGCAAATGCCACGGCGCATGCGGAAAGCGCGCACGCGACCGCGATGCGCGAAAGCCGGCATCGGGTGATCTGGTCCATCTGGGAATTCCCTCCTCGGACGTCCTGTTGAATGCGGGAAACGTTGCATTCCCACGCACCGGCCTCGCAACGGCGCCGTTTGTGTAATGTATACTATATGCCTATTTTGACGCTGCGCAACTGCCTTCTCGCTGCTCGGGCCTCGCCCTTCTCGGCGGCGTCGCGTCGCGCGGCTGCCGCGCCCTACATCCAACTCGCGCCTGCCCCGGTCAACCGGGGTCCTGTTCGTCGGCTGGAGCCGACACCTGCAATCGCCGCCAACGTGGACCTTGGCGCCGCGGGCACCTACCGATACTCGCCCGCGTACGTCGTGCCGTACTTCTTCGACGACGAGGGCGAATTCAACATCGTGTGGAACCAGGACGCGACGCTTTACGTGGCGCCATACGCGCACGTCGAAGGCACGCTGCTTCGATGGCGCATGCCGATCGCGCCGCTGTCGACGTGGTTCGGCGCCTTCGGACGCGTTCCCGAGCACACGGAGCTTGCGTTGCGCGTCGCGGCGTACGACGCGTCGGGAAGCGCCGTCGCGACGTCGCGCATCACGTGGGACTGCACGAGCGGCGCAATCCTGCGCATCGAGCATCGCGGCAACGCGGTCGGAGCGGTTCCCGCGCGTCTCGTCGAGTTCTACCACGCGCTGCTCGACCACTATTTCGTGACGGCGGACGCGCCGGAGATCGCCGCGCTCGACGCGGGCACGTTTGCCGGTTGGCAACGCACGGAGCAGGCCATCGACGTCGCCGCGACGCCCTACGAGGATGAGCGAGCCGTTTGCCGCTTCTACCTTCCGCCCGCGTTCGGCGATTCGCACTTCTACTCGGCGTCGGCGCAGGAGTGCGCCGACGTCCGCGCGCGCTTTCCCGCCTTCGTCTACGAATCGCCGATCCGTATTTGCGGCGCTCCTGCCCGACCCGGCCACGGGCACGTGCGCCACGGGACTTCGCGTGTACCGGCTCTGGAACGCCCGCGCCGACTGCAATCACCGCTACACGGCCGATGCTGCCATCAAGGCGGCAATGATCGCGCGCGGTTACGTCGCGGAGGGCTACGGTCCCGATGGCGTCGCTTTCTGCACGACGCCCTGATCGAGTGCGCGCTCGAGCACGCGAATGACGTGCATCGCCTCGCGGCCGGCGCCGTCGGCGATCTGATGCCGGCAGCTCGTGCCGTCGGCGACGATCAGCGTATCGGCGTCCGCCTTGCGTACCGCAGGCAGCAGCGACAGCTCGGCCATGCGCGAGCGACACGTCGTAGTGCGCGCTCTCGTAACCGAAGCTCCCGGCCATGCCGCAGCAGCTCGACTCGACGACGTCGACGGTGAGGTCTGGGCACCAGCTTCAATGCCGCCACCGTCGGTCGCCATCACGTCGAACGCCTTCTGGTGGCAATGCCCGTGCAGCAGCGCGCGCGACTGCGGCAGTGCGCGAAGCGGCAGGCGCAGCTTGCCCTCCTGCTGCTCGCGCGCGAGAAACTCCTCGATCAGCATGCCCTGCGCCGCGAGGCGCGCGGCATCCTCGCCCAACCCCATCACGAGGATACTCGTCGCGCAGCGAAAGGAGGCACGACGGCTCGAGCCCGACGATCGGACTGCGCCGCGCTCAACCGCGGGCGCGAGCGCCGCGATCATGCGCCGCGCGTGCGTCCGCGCTTCGTCGACCAGGCCCGCGGTGAGATACGTGCGGCCGCAGCACAGCGGCCTCGCCTGTCTCGGCGCCTGCGCGACCGCGACGCGATACCCGGCCGCGCCCAGCACGCGCAGCGCCGCGTGCGCGTTCTCGGGCTCGAAGTAGCGCGTGAACGTATCGACGAACAGCACGACGTCCGCCTGTTCCATCGTCGTCGCGGCAGCGTCGGACGCGCCGGAACGTGTCGCAGCGCCACGCCGGCAGCGTGCGGCGCGCCGACAAGCCGAACCGGCGCTCACCGATGACCGCGAGCCAGTGCCACCGGTTGCGCAAATTGGCGAGCCACGGCAAGCGCGACGCCCACGGCGCCCAGCGCGGCAGATACGGCGATCAGCGCGCTCCTTGCGCGTGAGGCCGTGCGACTTGCTGCCACTGGTGCTGGAACTCGATCTTCATCTGCGCCATGTCGACGCCGGTCGGGCATTCGCGCGGCATCCCTTGCAGCTCACGCAAAGGTCGAGCGCCTCGCGCACCGGCTGACGGACGCGGAGTCGTCGCCGAAGCTGCCCCGACAGCGCGAGCCGCAACGTGTTGGCGCGGCCGCGCGTCAGATGCAGCTCGTCGCGCGTGACGCGAAAGCTCGGGCACATCGTCCCGGCGTCGAACTTGCGGCAGTGCCCGTTGTTGTTGCACATCTCGACGGCCTTGGCGAATCCGCTGCGCCGGATCGCCGCCGGTTCCGGGTGCGGTCAGTGTCGTCGGTCACCGGATCGTTCTGCACGTTCCATGCGGACCAGTCGAGCGCCGGCGTCAGCGGCAGCGTGCGATAGCCCGGCGGGAAGCGGAACAGCGTGCGGTCGTCCATGCGCGACGGGTCGACGATCTTGCCCGGATTCATGAGCCCGGCCGGGTCGAACAGCGCCTTGATCTCCGCGAACGCGCGCGTGAGGCGCGGCCCGAACTGCCACGCCACCCACTCGCTGCGCACGAGGCCGTCGCCGTGCTCGCCGGAGAACGCGCCCTTGTATTCGCGCACCATCGCGCTCGCTTCCTCCGCGATGGCGCGCATCTTCGCCGCGCCGTCGCGGCGCATGTCGAGGATCGGCCGCACGTGCAGCGTGCCGACCGACGCGTGCGCGTACCACGTGCCGCGCGTGCCGTGCTTGCGAAAGACCTGGGTGAGGCGATCGACGTAATCGGCGAGATGCGCGAGCGGCACCGCGCAATCCTCGATGAACGACACCGGCTTGCCGTCGCCGCGCATGCTCATCATGATGTTGAGCCCGGCCTTGCGCACGTCCCACAGCGCCTTTTGCGCGCCCGCGTCCGTCATTTGCACGACGCTCCCGGGAAGGCCGAGGTCCGCCCATCAGCGCGACGAGATCGTGGAGCTTGCGCCGCGGTGCGCCCGCGCTCGTCGCCGATGAACTCGACGAGCAGGATCGCCTCCGGCTCGCCGATGAGCGCGGCGTCGATGACCGGCCGGAACGCGGGGTTGCCGCGCGCGAGGTCGATCATCGTGCGATCGACGAGCTCGACCGCGGAGGGCCCGAGCGTCGACGATGTAGCGCGTGCATTCCATCGCGCGATAGAGCGACGGGAAGTTGACCACGCCGAGCGTGCGATGCGCCGGCAACGGCGCGACCTTGAGCGTCAGGCTGCGCGTCCACGCGAGCGTGCCTTCGCTGCCGACGAGCAGATGCGCGTAAGTTGACGCTGCCGTCGGCGCGTGTACGGCCGCTCGCTCTGCGGATTGAACACGTCGATGTTGTAGCCGCCGACGCGGCGCAGCACGTGCGGCACGCTTGCGGCGATCTCGTCGCGCTCGCGCGCGCCGATCGCGCGCAGCGACCGCGACGAGCTCGCGCACGCGCGCGCGCCGCATCGCCGTCTCCATCGTCGCGCTCAGGTCCGAAGCGCGCCGACCGTGCCGTCGGCGAGCAGCGCGTCGATCGCCTCGACGTTGTGCACCATGTTGCCGTAGGCGATCGAGCGCGAGCCGCAGGAGTTGTTGCCCGCCATGCCGCCGAGCGTCGCACTGCGCCGACGTGCTGACGTCGACCGGGAACCACACGCCGTGCGGCCGCAGCCAGGCGTTGAGCGCATCGAGCACGACGCCGGGCTCGACCGTCACCGTAGCGCGTCTTGCGTCGTAATCGCAGCACGCGGTTCAGGTGCTTGCTGTGGTCGATGACGAGCGCCGCGCCGACCGTCTGCCCGCACTGCGAGCTGCCCGCGCCGCGCGGCAGCATCGGAACGCCGAGCTCGCGGCAGACGTCGAACGGCGGCGCGCACGTCGTCGTCGCTCGTCGGCACCAGCACGCCGACCGGCTCACCTGGTAGATCGAGGCGTCGGTCGCGTAGCGGCCGCGCGACGCGCGGTCGAACAGCACCTCGCCCGCGCACGGCGCCGCGCAGGCGCTGCGCGAGCCCGCCGTCGTCGCGCGCGCGGATGGAAGCGCAGACCGGCTGTCGACGGCGGGCGTTCACGCAGCTGCTCCGTGCCGTGTCGAGCGCATTCGAGCACCGCGTCGCCCTTCGCGCGCAGGTGATCGCGCAGGATGCGCGCGAGCCGCCGCGCCGTCGCGCGCCTCGAGCGCCTCGACCATCGCCTCGTGCTCGCGCGCGGCCTTGGCCCACTTGTCGTCGTCGAAGTTGGAGCGGAAGCGCAGGTTCTGGATGCGCAGGTTGAGCGTGCGCGTACGTCTGCGTCAGCGCGCGAGTTGCGCGCGGCCCGATTGATGCGGTCGTGGATCATCGCGGTTGAGGCTGGTAGTACGCCGGCAGGTCGCGCCGCGCATGGCAGGCGAGCATCTGGAACGTGAGCGCCTTGATCTGCGCGATCTCGTCCGTCGTGATGCGCGCGCACGCGAGCTCGCCGGCCAGCGCTTCGAGCGCGCCCATGAGCTCGAAGCTGTCGCGGATGTCGCTCTCCGACAGCGCGACGACCTGCGCGCCGCGATTGGGCGTGAGCTCGATCAGGCCCTCCGACGCGAGCAGGCGAAACGCCTCGCGCAGCGGCGTTCGCGACACGCCGAGCCGGTCGCACAGCGCGCGCTCGTTGAGGCGCGAGCCGGGCGCGAGCTCGCCTTCGATGATCAGCGTCGCGCAGGCTGCGTCGCCGACTGCGTGCCGGCAAGCGTCGACGAGCGATCCGCGGCGCGTCGGTGGGCAGTCCGACGGCCATGCTGGTATACCGGCTGCCGCGACGGGCTGGCGCACGATACAACGTTGGGCCATGAGGCGAACGCTTGCCTTTGAATTCATGGACGATTCGGACGATAATCTTACCTCGCGCATGTGACCATAATGGCACGCGGTGCTCCCGACAGCGAGTTATGTATACCAGCATGCCGCACTTCGGTATGCCGACGACCGTTCGAGGCTGACGAGCCTTGGACCTCGCCGACGACACCGCCGACACTGCAACCTGGTTTCGATCCAGCCGCAGATGCTCCACGCGGCCGTCGTCGCGCAGCTGCAGCGCATGATCGTCGAGGGCGTGCTCGCCCCGGGCACGCGCCTCAACGAGCGCATGCTGTGCGACAAGCTCGGCGTGTCGCGCACGCCGCTGCGCGAAGCGTTCCGGGTGCTCGCGGCCAAGGCCTGGTCAGCCTGCTGCCCAATCGCGGCGCCGTCGTGCTCGCAGCTTTCGACCAAGGACATCGCGGAGACGTTCGAGGTGATCAGCGGCCTCGAAGCGATGTCGGGCGAGCTCGCGTGCGCCCGCATCACCGACGACGAAGTCAACGAGATCCGCGCCCTGCACTTCGAGATGCTGGCCTGCCACGCCGTGCGCGATCTCCCCGGCTACTACCGGCTCAACCACCTGATCCACGACGCGATCAACAAGCGCGGCGCGCAACGACGTGCTGCGCCAGACGTACACCGACGATCAACAGCCGGCTGCAGGCACTGCGCTTTCGCTCCAACTTCGACCGCGACAAGTGGGACGCCGCCGTGCGCGAGCACTGCGTCGATGATCGAGGCGCTCGACGCGCGCGACGGCGCGCCGCCTCGCCGGCAGTCCTGCGCGTCCACGTGCTGAAGCAAGTGCGCTTGCGTTCTCGCGCAGCAGGCCGTCGCGCGAGCGCAAGCGAGCGTCCCGCCTACGCGCGGCTATACGAGTCCTCGCCGTCGATCCGGGGCCGGAGCTGCACGCCCGATCAACGCCGCTTGCGGCGCGCACGCGCGATAGTGGATAAACTACGTTTTGTATACCAAGAGCGGCGACCGCGGCCGCCGCGTCGTTCCAGTCAGAGGCTCGCATGTTCAGCTCGATTCGCATCCGTCCGGCCGCCATTTCCTGCAGATTCCCGGGCCCACCAACGTGCCCGACCGCGTCCTGCGGGCGATGGACCAGCCGACCATCGACCATCGGGGTCCCGAGTTCGCGCAGCTGACGCTGGAAATCCTGGAGGGCCTGAAGCCGATCTTCCAGACCGCGGGGCCGGTCGTGATCTACGCGGCGTCGGGCACCGGCGCCTGGGAAGCCGCGCTCGTCAACACGCTGTCGCCGGGCGATCGCGTGCTGATGTTCGAGACGGGCCATTTCGCGACGCTGTGGCGGGCGATGGCCGAGAAGCTCGGCCTGGTGGTCGACTTCGTGCCCGGCGACTGGCGCAGCGGCGTCGATCCGGCGGTCGTCGAGGCCAAGCTGGCCGAGGATCGCGCGCACGCGTATCAAGGCGGTGCTCGTCGTCCACAACGAGACGTCGACCGGCGTCACGAGCCGCATTCCCGACATTCGCCAGGCGATCGACCGCGCCGGCCATCCGGCGCTGTTCATGGTCGACACGATCTCGTCGCTGGCCTCGATCGACTACCGCCACGACGAATGGGGCGTCGACGTCACGGTCGCGGGCTCGCAGAAGGGCCTGATGCTGCCGCCGGGAATCTCGTTCAACGCGGTGAGCGACAAGGCGCTCGCCGCGAGCAAGCATGCCAAGCTGCCGCGTGCGTATTGGCGCTGGGACGAGACGATCGCGATGAACCGGCAGGGCTACTTTCCCGTCGACGCCGGCGACCAATCTGCTCTACGGCCTGCACGAGGCGATCGCGATGCTGCGCGAGGAGGGTCTGCCGGCGGTGTTCGCGCGCCATCAGCGGCATGCCGAAGCGACGCGCCGCGCGGTGCGCGGCTGGGGGCTCGAGGTCCTCTGCCGCAACCCCGCCGAATACAGCGGCTCGCTGACGGCGGTGATGATGCCCGAAGGCCACGACGCCGACGCGTTCCGCCGCGACGTGCTCGCGCGCTTCGACATGTCGCTCGGCACCGGGCTCGGCCGTCTCGCCGGCCGCGTGTTCCGCATCGGCCATCTCGGCTTTTTCAACGATCTCATGCTGTGCGGCACGCTGTGCGGCGTCGAAATGGGCCTGGCGCTGCGCAACGTGCCGCACGAGAAGAACGGCGTCGGCGAGGCGCTCGCGTTCCTGCAGGAAAACGGCGACGCAGACAACGACAACGACGGCGCAACGACGCGCCGCATGAGCTTGATCGCCGCAACGACGTCATCAATCGGAGGAGATGCTGCATGAGCCATTCGAGAAATGCTGCAGCAGGCGTTCGCAATGCTCGGCGCGATCGTATCGCCTGCCGCGCTGGCCGCATGGGAACCGACGAAGCCGGTCGAGATCGTCGTCGCCGCCGGCGCCGGCGGCGCGTCCGACCAGATGGCGCGGATGATGCAGGCCGCCATCCAGAAGAACAACCTGATGAAGCAGCCGATGGTCGTCTCGCTCAAGGGCGGCGCGTCCGGCGGCGAGGCGCTGATGTACATGAAGTCGAGCGAAGGCGACCCCAACAAGGTGCTCATCGCCTACTCGCTGATCTACATGCTGCCGCTCGCGGCCAAGATCCCGTTCAACTGGCGCGACCTGACCCCGGTCTCGGTCATCGCGATGGACCAGTTCGTGCTGTGGGACAACACGACGCTGCCGTACAAGAACGTGAAGGAATTCGTCGCCGCGGCCAAGGCCGCCGACCCGCCGTTCAAGATGGGCGGCACCGGCTCGCAAGCGCGAGGATCACGTGCTCACCGTGTTCATGGAAAAGAAGACGGGCGCGAAGTTCGCCTACCTGCCGTACAAGTCGGGCGGCGAGGCGGCCACGCAGCTCGTCGGCAATCACACCGCGGCCAACGTCAACAATCCGTCGGAGAATCTCGAGGTCTGGCGCGCCGGCCAGGTGCGCGCGCTGTGCGTGTTCGACAAGGAACGCATCGCCTACAAGACCAAGGTCACCGACACGCAGTCGTGGAACGACATTCCGACGTGCAAGGAGGAAGGGCTCGACATGGAGTACCTGATGCTGCGCGCCATGTTCCTTCCGGGCAAGGTGCACGCCCGACGCAGATCGCCTTCTACGTCGATCTGTTCAAGAAGGTGACGCAGACGCCGGAGTACAAGGACTACATGGAGAAGCAGGCGCTCAAGCCGGTCTTCCTCACCGGCAAGGACATGCTGACCTTCCTCGAAGCAGGACGACAAGCTGAACAACGGCCTGATGCACGAAGCCGGCTTCGTCGAGAAGTAAGTCCCCGGGAAGGATCGGCTCATCCGCGAACACGCGAGATGCGTCGTCGAGCGATCCTGACAGCGCCGGACCGAGACGAGACGTCCGACCGGCGCCGGCGACGACTCGGCGGTGACCACCAGCGCACCGTCGAGGTGGTCGTCTATCTGCTGCTGCTCGCGCTGGCGCTGGTCCTCGGCTTCGACAACTGGCGCAGCGGGATGGGCTGGGCGAAGGACGGTCCGCAGAGCGGCTACCTGCCGTTCTACCTCTGCGTCATCCTCGCCGGCGCCTCGCTGTGGGGCCTCGGCATCGCATTTCTCGAAGCGCAGCAGGACGCGGCCAGCACGTTCGTCACGCGCGACCAGCTGCGGCGCGTGCTGCAGGTGTTCGTCCCGACGCTTGCTCTTCTGCCTGGCCATGCAATGGCTCGGGCCTCTACGTCGCGAGCTTCCTGCTGGTCGCCGGCTTCATGCGCTTCATCGGTCGCATCGCGTGGTGGAAGTGCATCGCTCACGAGCGTTCGCTGTTCGCGCTGATCATGTTCGTGACGTTCGAAGTCGCCTTCGACGTGATCATGCCCAAGGGTCCGATCGAAGCCGTCTTCGGCTTCTAGGGCAGGCGACATGGAAGCGCTCACGCTCCTGCTGCACGGCTTCGCCGTCCTGCTGACGTGGAAGACCCTGGCGCTGATGCTGGTCGGGCTCCTGCTCGGCATCTTCGTCGGCGTGCTGCCGGGCCTGGGCGGACCGAACGGCGTCGCGATCCTGCTGCCGCTCACGTTCACGATGGACCCGACGTCCGCGATCGTGATGCTGTCGTGCATCTACTGGGGCGCGCTGTTCGGCGGCGCGATCACGTCGATCCTGTTCAACATTCCCGGCGAGGCGTGGTCGGTGGCGACCACGTTCGACGGCTATCCGATGGCGCAGCAGGGCAAGGCCGCCGAGGCGCTGACCGCGGCGTTCACGTCGTCGTTCATCGGCTCGCTGGTCGCGGTGCTGCTGATCACGTTCCTCGCGCCGCGGATCGCGTCGTTCGCCCTGCGCTTCGGGCCGCCGGAATTCTTCGCCGTCTACCTGCTGACGTTCTGCTCGTTCGTCGGGCTCGGGCGCGAGGACAAGCACAAGACGATCATCTCGATGGCGCTCGGCCTGCTGCTCGCCGCCGTCGGCATGGACACGGTCTCCGGGCAGGCTGCGCATGACGTTCGGCTTCGACCCGCTGCTGCGCGGCGTCAACTTCCTGGTCGCGGTCATCGGCCTGTTCGGCATCAGCGAGATCCTGCTCACCATGGAGGAGCGGCTCGCGCTGCGCGGCCATGCCGCGTCGATCAGCCTGCAGGTCGTGCTCAAGGTGTGGAAGGAGACTGCCGCGCTATTGGGTGACGCTGTTGCGCTCGTCGGTCATCGGCTGCTGGCTCGGCATCACGCCCGGCGGCGCGATCGCGGCGTCGTTCATGGGCTACAACCTGGCCAAGCGCTTCTCCAAGGATCCGTCGAGCTTCGGCAAGGGACGCATCGAAGGCGTGTTCGCGCCGGAAACGGCGGCGCACGCGTCGGGCACCGCCGCGTTGCTGCCGATGCTGGCGCTGGGCATTCCCGGCTCCGGCACGGCGGCGATCCTGCTCGGCGGCCTGATGGTCTGGGGACTCAATCCGGGCCCGCTGCTGTTCGTCGAGCACAAGGACTTCGTGTGGGGACTCATCGCGTCGATGTATCTCGGCAACATCGTCGGGCTCGTGATCGTGCTGACCACGGTGCCGATCTTCGCGTCGATCCTGCGCATGCCGTTCGCCGCCGTCGCGCCGATGATCGTCGTGTCGTGCGCGATCGGCGCCTACGCGATCCAGAACGCGATGTTCGACGTCTGGCTGATGCTGCTGTTCGGCGTCGTCGGCTACGTGTTCAAGAAGATCGGCATCCCGCTCGCGCCATTCACGCTCGCGCTCGTGCTCGGCAACCGCGCCGAGGACGCATTCCGCCTGTCGATGATCGGCGCCGGCGGCGACATGCGCGTGTTCTGGTCGAACGGCCTCGTCGGCACGATCACCACGCTGGCGTTCATCCTGCTGTTCTGGCCGCTGATCGGCAGGCTCTTCGAAAGCGCAGGACGCCTGTTCGCGGCCGCGTCAAGACCTGACCTGTCTCGCATGGACGCATCGATCACCGTAGCGCGCGACGGCGGCCATCGCCACCGTCGTCCTCAACCGGCCCGACAAGCTCAACGCGCTGACCACGCTCGATGTGGGAGCATCTGGGCGAGACGATCGGCGCGCTTTCCGCCGACGACGACCTGCGCTGCATCATCGTGCGCGGCGCCGGCGAGAAGGCGTTCTCGCCCGGCAACGACATCGGCGAGTTCGCCACCGAGCGCGCGAACAAGGCGCAGGCGATCGAGTACGGCGACGTGATGCACGCAACGGCGGCGGCGCTCGCCGCCTGCCGCCATCCGCTGGTCGCGCAGATCCACGGCATCTGTGTCGGCGGCGGACTCGAGATCGCGGCGCTGTGCGACCTGCGCATCTGCGGCGAGTCGAGCCGGTTCGGCGCGCCGATCAAGAATCTCGGGCTCGTGATGGCGTACGCGGAGATGGCGCCGCTCGTGCGGCTCGTCGGACCCGCGGTCGCGCTCGAGATCCTGCTCGAAGGCCGCATCTTCGACGCAGCAGGAAGCGAAGGAGAAGGGCCTCGTCACGCGCGTCGTTCCCGACGCGCAGGTCGCAGCGGAGGCGCGCGCAACCGCGGAGCGCATCGCCGACGGCGCGCCGCTCGTCGCGCGCTGGCACAAGAAATTCGCGCGCCGGCTCGCCGACCCGCGGCCGCTGACGCGCCGCCGAGCACGACGAGTGCTTCGACTGCTTCGACACCGAGGATTTCCGCGATCGGCTACGCGGCGTTCCTCGCGAAGCAGAAGCCGAAGTTCGTCGGCGATGAACGCGCCGCGGACGCCGGCTCCGCAGGCATCCGGCCCGCTCGCAGGCATGCGCGTGCTCGAGCTCGCGCAGATCATGGCGGGCCCGACGTGCGGCGCGCATGCTCGCCGACATGGGCGCCGACGTGATCAAGATCGAGAAGCTGCCCGGCGGCGACGACTCGCGCGGCTACCGCGAGCCGCGCGTCAACGGCGTGTCGGCGCCGTTCCTGATGCTGAACCGCAACAAGCGCGGCATCGCGCTCGATCTCAAGCACAGCGCAGGGCCGCGCGATCCTGCTTGCGCATGGTGCGCAACGCCGACGTGCTGATCGAGAACTTCCGGCGCGACACGATGGAGAAGCTCGGCCTCGGCTACGACGTGCTGTCGCGCGGAGAATCCGAGCGCTCATCTATTGCGCGATCACCGGATTCGGCCGCGACGGACCGCTCGCGGACAAGGGCGGCTTCGACCTGGTCGCGCAGGGCTTCGCCGGACTCATGGCGATCACCGGCGAGCCCGGGCGGCCGCCGGTGAAGAACGGCAATCCCGTGTCCGACATCAACGCGGGAATCCTCGCCGCGCTCGGCATCGTGGCTGCGTATGCGCATCGCCTCGAAGACCGGGACGCGGCCAGATCGTCGACACGTCGCTGATCGAGGCCGCGCTGCAACAGACGTACTGGCACGCGGCGAGCTACTTCGCCACGGGAGAGTCGCCGGGCCCGCTCGGATCGGCGCACATCCTGACCGCGCCGTACCAGGCGTTTCCAGGCGAGCGACGGCTACGTCAACATCGGCGGCGCGAACCAGGCGAACTGGGAGCGCATTGCCGATGTGCTCGGCCATCCCGAGTGGCGCGACGATCCGCGCTTCGCGACCAACGCGGCGCGCATGCGAACATCGCGAAGAGCTCGTCGAGCGCGATGAACGCGGTGCTGCGCACGCGCACGCGCGCCGAATGGATCGCCGGCGTTCGACGCGGCCGGCGTGCCGGCCGGTCCGGTGCATTCGCTCGGCGAAGCGCTCGACGCATCCGCAAACCCGCGCGCGCGGCATGGTCGTCGATCTCGTGCACCCGGAGGCCGGCGCCGACGCAGGCATCGGCTGCCCGATCCACTTTTCGCACACGCCCGCGCGCGTCGACGCGCCCGGCGCCGATGCTCGGCGAGCACACGCGCGAGGTGCTGCGCGCGGCAAGTTTTACCGACGACGAGATCGAAGCACTGTTCGCGGCGGGCGTCGTGGCGTAGCGGAGGCGAACAACGCATCGGATCGTGCTAGGCTTCGCGCGCAGTGTGGTCTTTCTCATCAATGTCATGAACGACGCCACTTCGATCCCTGTCGCGGCTCCGCCGCCTGGTATTTCTTCCTACCTCGCAGCCTTCCTCTCCAGCTGGTCCGCGCGCTCGACGGTGCCGTTTCGCATCGTCTTCGCCGACGGCTCGGAATTTCGCGCCGGCGACGCGGAGCCCGCGTTCACGCTGCGCTTCCGGACGCGACGCGCCGAACGCAGGCTCGCGCTGTTCGGTCACGTCGCGCTGCTCGAAGCCTACTTCGAGGGCGAGCTCGACGTCGACGGCGACTTCGCGCTGGCGTTTCGCGCCGCGATCGACGCGAAGCTCGACGACGCACGCGAACCCGCTCGTCGCGCATCCGCAATCGCTGGCACGAATTCCGGTTCTCCAACCGCATCGATCGCGCAGGCGAAGGCGAACGCCGCGTTCCACTACGACCTGGCGCCATACGTTCTACCAGCCTGTGGCTCGACCGCGTCGGCATGATGTACACCTGCGCCTACTGGCAGCGAAGGCACGACGACGCTCGAGGAAGCGCAGCGCAACAAGATGGACCACGTCTGCCGCAAGGTCGCAGCTCAAGCCGGGCGAACGTTCGTCGACGTCGGCTGCGGCTTCGGCGGCCTGCTGTTCCACGCGCTACGAGAAGTACGGCGCGCTCGGCACCGGCATCAACACCGCGATCGCGCAGGTCGCCGAGCTTGCGCGCGCGAGATCGAGCGGCGCGGCCTGCGCGACAAGATCAAGCTCGTCGAATGCGACTTCCGCGAGATTCCGGGCCAGTACGACAAGCTGCTGTCGATCGGCACGCTCGAGCACGCCGGCCGCGACCAGCTCGCCGACGGTCGTCCGCGCGCACGCCGACGCCTTGAAGCCCGGCGGCCTCGGCATGATTCACTTCATCGGCCACGTCGGCGACTACGACACCGAGTTCTTCATCCGCAAGCACATCTTCCCCGGCGGCTGGATCCCGAGCCTCGCCGACGCGATCGAGTGCGATGGAGCGCAGCGGGCTCGAGGTCCTCGACGTCGAGAACCTGCGCCGCCACTACGCGCTCACGCTCGACGCCTGGGCCGAGCGCTTCGACGCAAACTGGGACGCGATCCACGCGCTCGATCCCGCGCGCTTCGACGAGCGCTTCCGCCGCATCTGGCGCACCTACCTCTGGTCGTGCGCCGAGATGTTCCGCTCGCCGAACGGCCACACGCACCTGTTCCAGGTCATCGTGTCAGCAAGGGCAACATCGCGCGACCGACTACCCGATGAGCCGCGCCTATCTCTATCGCGCTTGAGCATGACGCGCGTACGCGGCCAAGAAGCGCGCGGCTGCTCGACGACGCTCGCCGCGGCGCGCGCGCAGGCGGCGCAGCCGGTCGGCCTCGCGAAGCGAACCTCGAATCTGTTCCGCGATCGCGCGCCGCGCGCAAGCGCCGCGCGTCGACCTGTCGCACTTCAACGCGGTGCTGAACGTCGATCCGGTCGCCGGGACGGTCGAGGCCGAGGGCATGACGACGTACGTCGATCTGGCCGACGCGACGCTCGCCGCACGGCACCATGCCGGCGCGTCGTGCCGCAGCTGAAGTCGATCACGCTGGGCGGCGCCGTGGCCGGCGTCGGCATCGAGGCGTCGTCGTTCCGGCTACGGCCTGGTGCACGACACCATCGCGAGATCGAGGTGCTGACCGGCGACGGCCGGATCGTGGTCTGCACGCCGGACAACGAGCATCGCGACCTCTTCTTACGGCTTGCCGAACTCGTACGGCACGCTCGGCTACGCGCTGCAGCTGACGGCGCGCACCGCGCCCGGTCAAGCGCTACGTGCGACGTCGAGCATCGCGCGTTACGCCGATCCGGCGGCGTTCTTCGCCGCGATTGGCGACTGCGCTCCAGCGACCGGCGTCGATTTCCTCGACGGCGTCGTGTTCGCGCCGCGACGCGCTGGTCCTGACGCTCGGGCCGCTTCGTCGACGCCGCGCCGTACGCCAGCGACTACACCTTCGAGCGCATCTACTACCGGTCGCTGCGCGAGCGCGACCGACGACTACCTCGACCGCGCGCGACTACCTCTGGCGCTGGGACACCGACTGGTTCTGGTGCTCGAAGAACCTCGGCGCTGCAGCATCCGCTGGCTGCGCCGGCTGCTCGGCCGCGAGCGGCTCAACTCGATCACCTACCAGAAGATCATGCGCTGGAACAGCCGCTGGAAGCTCGACGCGCGCGCTGGACCGCCTGCGCGGCCTGCATCGCGGAATCGGTGATCCAGGACGTCGACATTCCGCTCGCGCGCGCCGCGGAGTTCCTCGCCTTCCTGCATGCGCGAGATCGGCATCCTGCCGATCTGGATCTGCCCGATCCGCGCGCCGGACCGCGCGGCAGCCATTTCCGCTGTATCCGCTCGCGCCCGGCACGCCGTACGTCAACTTCGGCTTCTGGGACACGCGTGACGAAGCCGCGAGGCGCATGCCGCCGGGCTACCTCAACCGCATGATCGAGCACAAGGTCACGCGAGCTGGGCGGCATCAAGTCGCTCTACTCCGATTCGTATTTCACGCCGAGACGAGTTCTGGGCGATCTACAACCGGCCGGCGTACGACGCGCTCAAGCGGAAATACGATCCGGACCACGCGCTTCCCGATCTCTACGCAGAAGTGCGTGCTGCGCATTGACGGCACGGTCAGGCACGGCAGCACGGCGGCGCCGGTCAGCGCGCCGCTCGCGCAACGCCGCGAGCGCGTCGTTGGCGCGCGATCAGCGGATAAGGCGACGACGCTGCGTCCGAATGCCGGCATCCGCGCGGCAAGGCGATGAATTCCTCGCCGTCGCGCCGGGTCAGATTCGCGACCGACACGATGCGCCGCTCGCCCCACAGAATCGCGTACGGAAACTGCGGAATGTCGGTCATGTGAATGCCGGCGCAGACGACGATGCCGCCTTTGACGACGGTCGCGCAGCGCCTTGGGCACCAGTGCGCCGACCGGCGCGAAGATGATCGCCGCATCGAGCGGCTCCGGCGCCGGCGGTCGCTGCCGCCGGCCCAGACCGCGCCCAGCTCGCGCGCGAACGCCTGCGCCGCCGCATCGCCCGGACGCGTGAACGCGTACATCTCGCGTCCTTCGTGGTGCGCCAGCTTGCGCCACGATATGCGCGGCGGCGCCGAAGCCGTAGATGCCGATGCGTCTGCGCGTCGCCGGCCATCCGCAGCGCGCGATAGCCGATGAGCCCGGCGCACAGCCATGGCGCGAGCTCGACGTCGGCGAATCCGTCCGGCAGCGCGAAAGCAATAGCGCGCATCGGCGACCGCGTAGCTCGGCGTAGCCGCCGTCGATCGTGTAGCCGGTGAATTGCGCGCGCGTCGCACAGGTTTTCGCGTGCCGGCGCGGCAATACGCGGCAGATGCCGCAGGTGTGGCCGAGCCAGGGCACGCCGACGCGGTCGCCCGAGCCTGCAACGCGTCGACGCCGCTCGCCAGCGCCGCCACGCTCCCGACGATCTCGTGGCCCGGAATGATCGGCGATTTCGCATCGGGCAGCTCGCCATCGACGACGTGCAAATCGGTTCGGCATACGCCGCACGCGTGCACGCGGACGAGCGACCTGGCCGGCGCCGGGCGCGGGATCGGGAACGTCGCGCGAAGCTCGAGCGGCGTGCGCGGCGCGCGCAGGATCATCGCGCGCATGGCGCTACTTCGCGTCGAGCTGCTATTTCTCTCCGACCAGCGCGCAGCGCGCCGAGCATCTTCTCCACGTGCTTGGTCGGGTTGAGGCTCATGTAGTGAAGACGATGGCGCCGTTCGGCGCGATGACGTAGGAAATCCGGTTCGCGTACTCCGGCCGCGTCTTGAGCACGGCGTCGTACGACTTCATGACCGACTGCTTCTCGTCGGAGGCGACCGGAAACTTGCTCTGGCACGCCTGGACCGAAAACTTGGACAGCGTGTCGATGTCGTCGCCGGAGACGCCGATCACCGTCGCGCCGAGCGCCTCGAACTGCGGGCATCGCCTCGGCGAAGTAATGCGCCTCGACCGAGCAACCCTCGGAATAGGCGGCCGGAAAGAAGTACAGTACGACCGGCCCCTTCTTGAGGGCGTCGGCCAGCGAATACTTGTAGACCGTTGCCGCCCATCGCCGCCGGCGTCGTGAAGTCCGGCGCGCGCTCGCCGATGTCCAGCGCGGCGCGCGCGGGCCACGAAAGCGTAAGGCAGACGAGCGTTGCATGCGACCAAGCGAATCATGACGACCTCCAGCACGGCCATGCGAGTCATTCTATCCGGCTCGCCGCCTCGTCGGAGCGTGCAGCGATCGCCGTGGCCGTTACGGCTGCGCGTGGCTCGCGACCGTGCTGTGCGGCGCTCGTGGCGGCGCTGCGGCACTGGCGCCGCTGGCGCAGCGACGCGCCGCCGAGCGACCGCCGCCTTGACCGCCCGGCCTCGCCGGAAAGTCCCCTGGTCCAGCTCGCGAAGGCGTCGACGCCGCCCGGCGACCGAGCTTGTCCGGGCTTCCGGCTGATGCCGCTGGGTTCTACTCGCTCGACGCGCGGATCGAGCTCGCCCAGCGCGCGACGCACTCGCTCGACATCCAGTACTACCTGATCCAGAACGACAAGACCGGTCACCTGCTGCTGCGCAACGTGCGCGACGCCGCGATGCGCGGCGTGCGCGTGCGCCTGCTCGTCGACGACCTCTACACGATCGGCGGCGATCCGACTGTTCATCGGCCTCTCGGCGTTCCCCAACGTCGAGGTGCGCCTCTTCAATCCGTTCTGCTGCGGCCGCGGCGGCCTGCTCGTCCAAGTACGCGGCGTCGCTGCCGACTTCGGGCGCCTCAATCACCGGATGCACAACAAGCTGTTCATCGCCGACGGCGCGATGGTCGTCGCCGGCGGCCGCAACATCGCCGACGAGTACTTCATGCGCAGCATGACCGACAACTTCGTCGACATGGACGCGTTCATCGTCGGCGCGGTCGTGCCGCAGCTCACCAACATCTTCGACACCTACTGGAACAGCCGCACGTGTATCCGGTGCAGGACATCATCAGCGACGCGCTCACGAGCGAGCAGCTGCAGCAGCGCTTCAACGCGCTCGTCGACGAAGGCGACCAGATGATGGCGCTCGCGCTGCCGCCGATCGACATCCTGGGCTACGGCCCGATCAGCGACGACCTCGACGCCGGCCGGCTCGGCCTGCACTGGGGCAAGGCCACCGCGTTCGCCGACTCGCCGGACAAGGTCACCGCGATGACCGACGAGGAGGCGCGCAGGATGAGCGTCACGATGAGCGTCATGGACCTCGTCATGGCGTCGCGCAGCGAGGTCGTGCTGTCGTCGCCCTACTTCGTCCCGGGCACGATGGGCGTGCGAAGCGTTCGGCGATCTGCGCAAGCGCGACGTCAAGGTCACGATCCTCACCAACTCGCTCGCCTCCAACGACGAGCCGCTCGTGCACACCGGCTACGCGCGCTATCGCGCGGACCTGCTGCGTCGCGGCGTCGATCTGTACGAGCTGAGCCCGACGCGCACGACGCAGAACAAGCGGCTCGATGCATCCCGGGTGCGTCGCTGGGCGCCTGCACGCCAAGACGGCGGTGATCGACCGCTCGCTCGTGTTCATCGGCTCGATGAATCTCGATCCGCGCTCGGCGAGCAAGAACACCGAGCTCGGCATCATCGTCGAGAGTCCGGAGCTCGCCAAGGAAGTGCTGCGCGTCATCCACATCAGCAAGCTGCAAAGCGCCTACCGCCTGCAGTTCGGCCGACGGCGGATCCTCGAATGGCTGACGATGGACGACGACGGGGAAGTGGTGCTGGTCGCGGAGCCCGACACGACGTTCCTGTTCCGGCTGCAGAACGTGCTGTTCGCGCCGTTCGTCCCGGAGCAGGAGTTATGATCGGCGCTTGCGACGGCTAAGACTTGGCGAGCTGCCGTACGACACCGCGACGCTCGCGCAATTTCTCATCGGCAAGACGCTCGTGCGCGACGCGGCCGAGGGCCGCACGAGCGGCCGCATCGTCGAAAGCGAGGCGTACGTGCCGGGCGACGCAAGCGGGCACGCGTACGTCGGCGAGACCGAGCGCAACCGCTCGCTGTTCCTGCGGCGCGGCCACGCGTACGTCTACTTCATTTACGGCATGCACTTTTGCGTGAACGTGTCGGCGGAGACGCCGGGCGTCGGCGCGGGCGTGCTCTTGCGCGCGCTGGAGCCGATCGAAGGCGTCGAGATCATGCGCAAGCGGCGAGGCGTGCGTCGATTGAACGACCTCGCGCGCGGTCCGGGGCGCCTCGCCGAGGCGATGGCGATCGACCGGGCGCTCGACGGCGTGGATCTTTGCGTGCGTAGCCCGCTTTGGCTTGGTACCGAAGTTCGGCCGGCCGGCAAGATCGTGACGACGGTGCGCATCGGGATCAGCAAGGAGATGCATCGGCCGTTGCGGTTTTACGAAGCGGGTAATCCGCATGTGAGCGGGCCGCGGGCGTTGCGGGGGTAGTGGCAACGTCGGCGTTCGACGTTAAGCCGAGTCCCGGCGGGACTTGTCCTAGAATGGTCGTGCGACGCCCGGCAACAGCCGGTGCGAGCGCGTGACCTACGCCAGCGTTGGACCGAGACTTCGCCGACCACGTGAAAAGCGGGGGCCCTGGTGAGAGTTGTGCAATGGTTACTGCAATCGGCGTGCGCCGCGTCACTCGCGTTGCTTTCCGGTTGTGCGGCCGTCGCGGTCACCGCCGCCGGCGTAGGTATGGCGACGGGCGTTTCCCACGCGCTCGGGGGCATCGTCTACAAGACCTTTGCCGCGCCTCAGGCAAAGGTCCACCGTTCGACGGTAGCCGCCTTGGGCCGCATGCAGATCAAGGTCATCGAAACCACGCGCGACGGCAACAAGCAAGTGATCACGGCGCGGGCAACGGATCGCGACATCGAGATCGAGATCGAGAGTCTCACGCCCAACACGACGCGCCTCACTGTTACCGCGTCCAAGCAAGGCAGCCTGTTGCGCGACAGCGCCACCGCCACGGAGATCATCCTGCAAACCGAGAAATTCGTCGGCACCGCGTGACCAACCCGGTGTCGAAAGGAGCGTAATCATGAGCCAATCTTCAATGAACTTTCGAGCGGCAATGATCGTGTCGGCGCTCGCCGGCATTGCACCAGCTGCCGCGGGCATGCCAGGCGGAGATGATCCTTCATCCCCGACCATCGGCACGACGGTTGCCGCGCCTGGTCAGGTGCGCGTCGCGAACAAGTTCTCCGCGCCGTTCGTCACGATGGCTGGCTCGCAGGAGAA
>CAVPRK010000010.1:0-76799 GCA_963707815.1 uncultured beta proteobacterium | reverse complement strand
GTAGATGGCCACGGGCAGGGTGCGCGCGTCGTCGGAGGAATTCATCGCCACCGCAACCACGAAATCGTTCCACGCGAACGTGAGCGTGAAGAGGCCGGCGGCGATGAGGCCGGGCGCGGACAGCGGCAGCACGACCTTGCGCAGCGCCGCGAGACGCGAGTACCCGTCCACCATCGCGGCGTTCTCGTATTCGGTCGGTATCGTGCGGAAGTAGCCGTAGAGCACCCACACGGCGAGGGGAAGCTGGTACGCGGTATAGAGCAGCACGAGGCCGGCGAGCGTATTGGTGAGGCCTATCAGCGCGAGGAACGTGAACGTCGGCACGGTGAGCGATGGCAGCGGAATGCTCATCACGGCCACGACCACGAACAGCACGATTCCCTTGCCTTTGAACTCGAAACGCGCAAGGGCGTAGGCGGCAAGGGAGGCGATCAGCACGCACAGCGCGACGGTGAGTGCCGACACGATGGCGCTGTTGAGGAGGTATTTGTGGATGCCAGTCGCGAAGAGCTGCGCGTAATGCTCGAGCGTGGGCGTGGTCGGCAGGAGCTGCGGCGGGTACTCGAGGATACGATTGGCGGGCTTGAGCGACGTCGACAGTCCCCACAGGATCGGGAACAGCGCCGCGCCGCACACGAGGATGGTCACGAGCACGTTGACGATGCGCCGTGTCGCGGCGCGGACGCGCCAGGTCGCGTCGCTCATGCAGCGGCCACCGTTCGCCGTTCGCGGAAGAGGCGCAGCAGGACCGCGATCAGCACGAGATTGAACACGAGAACCAGTACCGCGAGGGCGTTCGCCGGACCGAGCCGGAAGTCCGCGAAGCCCATGCGGTACATCGTAAGGCCCATCGTCTGCGTCGCGTTGTTCGGCCCGCCGCCGGTGAGGACGAGCGCGAACGTCAGCACGTTGACGAAGTGGATGGCGAGCCGGATGAGCGTGATCAGGATGGGGACGCGCAGCAAGGGCAGGGTGATGCGACGGAACCGGTACCAGGCGCTGGCTCCGTCGATGCGCGCGGCGGCGTACAGTTGTGGCGAGATGCCCTTGAGGCCCGCCATCAGGAGAATCATCGCGAACGCGCTGTCGCGCCAGACCGCATTGGCGACGAGAGCGGCCATGGCCCCGTTGGGATCGGCCAGGATGCTCGCGTCGCCGAGGCCGAACGGCGCGAGCATGAGCGGCATGACGCCGCCGTCGCGCGAGAAGATCCACTTGAGCAGCAGCGAGCCTACCAGCATCGCGATGGTGTACGGCACGAGCACCACTGCGCGCACGAACACGTTCCATCGCGTGTCGCGCTCGAGCCACAGGGCAAGGGCAAAGCCGACACCGAGCGTGATCGCGAGCGAGAACACGGTGAAAAGGAACGTCGCGAGCAGGCTTTCGCGCACGATCGGCGAGTCGATGACGCGCACGTAATTGTCCAGGCCGACGAAGCCCGCGAGCTTGAAATAGTCGGCCTTGTGCAGGCTGTAATACACGCCGATCGCGAGCGGCACCGCGACGAAAACCGCTTCGAGCGCCAGCACCGGCGCCACGAAGCGGTAGGGGTACCACGGCGAATGCGGAGACAGCATCGACTACTGCCGCGACGCGAACGTCTTTTCCGCCTCCTGCATGGCTTCCTTCGCGGTCTTGCCGCCCACGATCACGCGCTGCACCGCCTGGTTCCAGTCGGCGTCGAAGCGAGCGGTGTTGCATTCCAGCGGAACGAGGAAGCTCGACTTCGACCAGCCGTCGATCACCGCCTGCATGTAGTCGAACTTGGGCTGGCGCATGGCAGGCTCCTTCCATACGCTCATGCGCGTCGGCACCTGGCCGCCAGTGACTGCCCACGCGCGCACCGAATCCTGGTTGATCATCCACTCGACGAACTTCGCTGCCTCCGGCGCGCGCTTGGACTTTGCCCACACGGCGGCCCACCAACCCTGCACCTGCTGCGGGCCGGGCTTGTCGGCCGTCCAGTTCGGCCACGGCAGGATGCCGAGATTGTCGCCGCCCCATTTCGCCTGGCTTGCCACCTGCGAGTAGCGCGCAAACGGCATGACGGCGATCGCGTAGCGTCCCGCCGTGAACTGGTCGGCCACGTCGTCGACGTGGTTCGCAATGATCTCCTTCGGCATCGCGTTGTGCTTGCCGATCATGTCGACGTGCCATTGCACCGCGCGCACGCCGACGTCGTCCGCGTAGTTCGCCTTGCAGCTCGCCGTCCACGGCTTGCCGCCGCCGACGAGCATCACCGTGAACGCGGTCGTGCCGCCGGTGCGCTCGGTCGAAAGAGGCGTGCCGAAGCCGTAGACGTCGATCCGGCCGTCCTTGTCGGTGTCGAGCGTGAGCTTCTTCGCCGCTTCCGCGAGCTGGTCCCACGTCTTGATCGACGCGGGATCGATGCCGGCTGCCTTCAGAAGGTCCTTGCGGTAGAAGAGGCTCGTCGTGGCGTGGAACAGCGGCACCGCTGCGCGCTTCTTGCCCTCGACGCTTGCATCCCACCCCGCGCGAACGAAGAAGTCGGCATCCGCGCCGCTGCCCCATTTGCTGGCGATGAGCTCGTTGAGGTCCGCCGCGGCACCCGCCTTCATGAGGGCGCCCATGTTCTCCGTGTTGACCCAGATGATGTCGGGGGCCGCGCCGGTGTTGTGGGCAGCGAGGAACTTGGCCATGAGCTCCGAGAAGACCTGCGGCTCGACCTTGATCTTGATGGTCGGGTTCGCCTTCTCGAACGTATCGATCATGCTCTTCAGCGCGACCTCGCGGCCGGACGTCTTGGCCGGATCGAGGAACGTCCACATGGTGACGACGGTCTGCGCGTAGGCGCTCGATGCGGCGAACGCGGCGACCAGCGCGACAGCGCGCAGCACGGACAATACGGGCATGGCTTCCTCCTTCTTCGTAACTTCGTTCTAGCCGAAGTAGCGCTTCTCGGCTTCCTTCATGTAGTGCTTCATCGCCTTGCGCGCGGCGGCGGCGTCGCGCTTGCGCAAGGCCGCGACGATCGCACGTCGGTCGGCGATCACCTGGGTGCGGTGAGCTGGAGTGACGACGCGCGTGCGCACCGTGTCCCACATCGGATGCCGGCGCAGGTCCCAGAGATGGCGGATGAGCTCGGCGAGCACGGTGTTGCGCGATGCGGTGGCGAGGGTGGTGTGGAACGCGTAGTCGTCGTCCTCCGCGCGCTCGCCTCTCTTGAAATGCGCATCCGCGCGGTCCACCGCTGCCGCGAGCAGCGCGACCTCCTCTTTCGTCGCGTTGGTTGCGGCAAGTGCTGCGACCTCCGGCTCGACCAGGTTGCGTGCGTCGAACTGCTCGCGGATACCGGGCGCCATGTCCGCGGGCAATCGGAATTTTTCGTCGACGACCGAGCGGACGTAGGTGCCGCTGCCGGTGCGGACCTCGATGACGCCCGCAGTCTCCAGCGCGATCATCGCCTCGCGCACGGACGGCCGGCTGACGCCGAGCTGCTGCGCAAGCTCACGCTCGGGCGGAAGGCGATCGCCTGGATGGAATTGGCGCTCGCGGATGAGGCGCGTGAGCTCGGCCGCGATCTGTTCGTACATCCGCTGCGGCTGGATCGAGCGCACGGGCATGGGCTTCCATGCAGCGCGGCCAGGCGTCGCCTCGGCAGGCGGTTCAGCGGCGGGGTGAGGAGGGCGGGAGAGTGCCACGCGATAGTGACCAAACGATCAAGTGGTCTGACCATTTGGCCACAACCGCCGGCTGCCGTCAATCGCCCAGCAGGCTCATCAGCTCCCTGCAGTCGCGTACGTCTTCGATTGCGTTGACGCGCTCGATCAGCGATTCGGTGCGGGCGCCGCCGAGGACGGGCTCCATCAGCTTTCGAGCCTTCGCGCTGACGGCCGCCGTATCCATCGGGTTCTCCTTCGTCCCCGGCGCATGTGGCGTGAAGTGGTGGACCGCGCGCCCGTCCCGCAGCGTGACCTCGACGTGGCCGCTGCGCGGCGCCGCAGGATCCATCAGCTTCGGGTCCGCGATGAGCTGCACCCGCTCTTTGACAGCAAGCACGGCAGGATCCTTCATGCGCGCGTACGAGTGGCTGTCGTCGAACGAAACGTCGCCGTCGACCAGCGCCATCGAGATGACGTGCTGGCAGTTGACGTCCGGCATCGAGCGATCGTTGACGATGCGGGCGCCATCCTCGGGCAGTCTGACGACGATGCGCGCGACGTTGTCAGGCGTGAGCCCATGAAGCCGACGCAGCGTCAGGAACGCGTCGAGCGGCGCCTGGATCGGATAACCGACCGAGTAGGGCTTGATCGCCGTTTCCGTCACGAGGAAGCGCGTGCCGAGCGCCGCCACCATTTCCTCGGGCGCGGGATTGGCGGACAGCGCGATCAGCGCGTTGTGCTCGCCGTCCAGCACGTCCCACACGCCCGTGAAGCCCATCTGCACCATGATGGCGGCTGTGACGCCGTTGCGTGCGCCCATGCCCGAGAAATCGAACGCCTTCTCGACGTGCTCGGCGTCCCGCACCCAGCTCCAGATGCCAGAGACCTGCTGCGCGGCGTACGAGAGCGCGTGCCGCATGCCCGTCTCGTCGAGGCATGCGAGCGACGCCGCAGCCGCTGCGGCGCCGAAGGTCGAGCTCGTGCCCTCGGCACTGCGATGCGTCGCGCGCACGTGACCGGGGCCCAGGGCCATGAGGAAACGGCAGCAGACGTCGTAGCCCAGCGCAACGGCGTTGAGGAGCTCGACGCCTGAACGGCCGTCGCGCTCGGCCATGGCCAGCGCGGCGGGCACGACGGAACACCCCGGATGCGCTTTGGTGACGGGCTCGAAATCGTCGGTCTCGTCCGCGTGGCCGAACATCGCGTTGGCGAGCGCAGCATTGACGGCGTTCGTCCTGATGTCCGTGGTCACGACCGTGGCCTCGGGCGCGCCGCCTTGGGCGCGTGCGAACTTGATCGCCATCCCGCCGGGCTTGAGATGCGCGCCCGACACCATGGCCGCCATCGTGTCGAGGATGCGATGACGCGCTTCGCGCGCAGCCACCGCCGGAAGCTCGCGTTCGCGCGCTTCCGCCATGTAACGTGCAAGCCGTCCGGTGACGTCGCTCATTCGATCTTGACGCCGGCGGTCTTTACGAGGTCCACCCAGAATTTCCCGTCCTCGACGAGAAACGTCGCGAACTGCTCGGGCGACGCGGATAGCGACACGTCGGTACCCTCGCGCGCGAGAACGGCCTTGACCGACGGTTGCTGCATCGCCGCCGCCGTCGCATCGAATATCTTCTTGACGACGGCGGGCGGCGTCCCGGCTGGCGCGAAAATGCCGTACCAGAACTCGAGGTTGTATTCCGCCAAACCCGCTTCGCGCATGCCTGGATGGTCTGGCACCAGGGGCGAACGCTCCCGCGTGCTTACGGCAAGCACGCGCAGGCGCCCGCTCTTGGCCTGCGGAAGCACGGTCGGCGAGGTCCCGAAAGTGACTTGCGTTTCGCCTGCCATTACCGATGCAATCGCCGGCGCGCCGCCCTTGTACGGCACGTGCATCATCTGCGTGCCGGTGAGCTGCGTGAAGAGCGACATCGCAAGATGCGGCGCCGATCCATTGCCCGACGTCGAGTAGTTGAGCTTGCCGGGATCTCTCTTTGCGGCAGCCACGAGCTCGTTCAGCGAGCGAATCGCCATATCGGCATTGACGGCAAGCACCAGCGGCGACGTGGTCACCTGCGTGACCGGCAGGAGATCCCGCGGCCGGTAGCCCAGGCTCGGATTGAGCGCGGGATTGACCGAGATGCTCGCAGGGCTCGCGATGAGGAGCGTATAGCCGTCGGGCGCCGCCTTGGCGACGAGCTCGGCCGCAATGCTCGAGCCGGCGCCGGGCTTGTTCTCCACCACGACGGGTTGTCCCAACGCTTTCGAGAACGACTCGCTCATCGCCCGCGCCACGGAGTCGGCCGCGCCGCCGGGCGCGAAGCCGACGACCAGCCGGATAGGCCTGCTGGGATAGTTGTCCTGCGCGTAGGCAGCCGCGGCGAGGCATGCGAGCACCGCGGCTGCGATCAGTCGTCTCATGCGAAGTCTCCGGTGAAGACTACTGCGGTACGGGCACGCGCAGCACGATCTTGCCGATGTGCGCACCCGATTCCATGCGCGCCTTGGCTTGCGCGAGGTCCGCGAAGTCCATCACGCGATCGAGATGCGGGCGGATGCGGCCGGACGTGAAGTGGGGCAGGATCTCGGCGGCGAATCGTGGAACCGCCGCGGCGCGCTGCTCCTTCGTGCGGAGCTTGTTCGACACGCCGAACACCGTAAGGCGCTTGCTGTGCAACGCCGACAGGTCGATGTCCGCATGGCCGGCGCCGTCGACGAATCCGACGGTCGCGAGCCGGCCCTCGAAGGCAAGTGCACGCAGGCATTCCGCGAAGATCGAGCCGCCGACGGTGTTGACGATCAAGTCGGCGCCGTGCTGCGCCGTCGACTCCATCACCGCCGGCGCGAAGTCGGGCAGGCGCGTGCAAAGCGCGACGTCGAGGCCGAAGGGACGCAGCGCGGCGAGCTTGTCGGCCGAGCCCGACGTTCCGATCACGCGCGCGCCCAGCACCTTCGCGAGCTGCAGCGACGCGACGCCGACGCCTGACGACACGCCGTTGATCAGGAGCCACTCGTTCGACTTTAGGCGCCCCTGCAGGACGAGCATGTCGAAAGCGACGAGGTAGGTCAGCGGAATGGCGGACGCTTCTTCCCAGGAAAGACCGGAAGGAACTCGCATCGCTTCCATCGATTCCATGAGCGCGTATTCGGCAAACGCGCCGGCGCAGCGACCCATCACGCGGTCGCCCGGCCGAAACTCGTTGACGTCCGCCCCGATAGCCACCACTTCGCCTGCGCCTTCGTTGCCGATCGCTTTCCACGTGCCGGGCTTGCCATGCGTGCCGTGGCCGACGAGGAACTCTCCTCGATTGAGCGAGGCGGCGTGGATCCTTACGAGCATTTCCCTGGGGCCGGGATCCGGGACCGGCACGTCGCGCAGCTCGAGCTCCGTCGACGCGTCGGTCATCTGCATCCAATACGATCGCATCGACGTCTTCCTTACGCGGCAGCCGCGAGCCTCGCGATCGTGCGAACGTCCGCCGCCGCGCCGAGCTTCATCGATTGTGCGATCAACTCTTCGGCCCTTGCGCTGCCCAGGATAGGGTCGACGAGGCCGTGGAATTTGGCCGCGAGGTCGCTGTCGGTCATCGGCCGCTCGAGACTGCCGATCGCATGCTCGACGAAGACATGATGTTTGCGGCCGTCCCTGGCCGTAACGGTCACGTCGGCCGATGCCTCGTCGATCGAATCGTCCACTTGCGCCTGGACCCGGTCGCGCAGCGCCGTGACATCCGGCCGCGCCACGATCTCGTCCGAGAACTCGTGCTCGCCCGCGCGCCCGAAGATGATGCCCGCCGCGGACGCGTGGAACACGCTGAACTTGCCTTCGAGCCCCGTTCGCGGCGTTCGCTTGCCCGTGAGCTCGAGCACGAGCGAGTGCACGCGCAGGTCGATGCGCTCGATATCGTCGGCGCGCAGGCCATGGGCGTTACGAAGCTGCACGCAGCCGTCGATCGAAGGATGGATCACGATGCCGCAGGCGAACGGCTTGTAGGTGTTGAAGGAAATCTCGAAGCGCTCGCCCAACTCGTCGGTGATCTCGTTCCACGCACACTTGGCGGAATACGTCTGCGCGATGCCGCGCGGTGCTTCGATGGCCTTGGTCGACGCGGTGAAGCCGTGCTTGGCCATGAGCGCGGAGGTGAGGCCCGCGCGCGCGGCGCCGCCCGGGTGGAAGGGCTTGGTCATCGTTCCGAACTGCTCGCGCACGCCGACAGGCTGCGACGCGGCGATGCCGAGCGCCATCGTCGTCTTGTCGATATCGAGATGCATGAGCCGCGCCGCCGCCGCGGCCGCACCCAGCATCCCGGTCGAGCCGGTGATGTGCCAGCCGCGATCGTAGTGCTCCGGATAGATCATGTTGCCGGCGCGGCACGCGACGTCGATGCCGAGGATCAGCGCGTCGACGGCTTCGCGCCCTGTCGATCCTACGTGCTCGCCCAGCGCAAGCACGACGGACGCGACCGGTCCTGCAGGGTGAATGATGGTCTTGAGGTGGGTGTCGTCGAAGTCGAAAGTGTGCGACGAGATGCCGTTCACGAGCGCCGCGCTCGCGATATCTACGCGCTCGCTGCGCCCGAGGACGGTCGCTTGCTGCGACGGTGCCAGCTCTTTAACGGCGGCAAGCGCGGCTTCGACCGTCGGATGGCGCGCGGCGCCGATCGCGCAGCCGAGCCAATTCATGAACGTGCGATGCGCCTCCTGCTCGACCTGCGGCGGGAATTTTCCCGCCGGGTGCCTGGCGACGAACTCGGCGAGGATGCGCGTGATCGGCGGTGCGTTGGTGTCAGCGGTGACTTTGGTGTTGTGTGCCATGAGGACTTCAATCCGTGAGCTCGATGTTGCGTTCCTTGGCGACCTTGGTCCACTTCGCGATGTCGTCACGCATGTACTGGCCGAACTGCGTCGGGGACATCGGCATGACCTGGAGCGCCTCGCCTGCAAGGCGATCGGAGAACGCGGGATCGGCGAGCATCTTGTTGATCTCGGTGTTGAGGGTGGTGACGATCGCCGGCGGCAGGTTCGCCGGCCCGACGATGCCGTACCACTGCACGCCGTCGAATCCCTTGAATCCCAGCTCCTCGAACGTCGGGACGTCGGGCAGCAGCGGATGCCGTTTCGTGCCCGTCACGGCAAGGGGACGCATCTTGCCCGCCTTGATGTGCGGCAGTGCCGCCGCAAGCCCCGGAAACAACGCCTGCGTCTGTCCGCCCAGGACGTCGGTGATCGCGGGACCGATGCCGCGATAAGCGGCGTGCGTCATGTCGAGGTCGTTGGCGACCTTGAATTGCTCCATCGCAAGATGCGTGAGCGTGCCGGGCCCCGACGACCCGTACGCAAGCTTGCCCTTGTTCGCCTTGGCGTACGCGATGAACTCCTGAAGTGTCTTCACGGGCAACGTGGGCGGCACGACGAGCACGTTGGGCGTGCCGCCAACCATCGCGATGGGAGTGAAGTCCTTCACCGCGTCGTAAGGCAGCTTGCGGACGGCGGGATTGGTGCCGTGCGTGCCGACGTAACCCACCATCAGCGTGTAACCGTCGGGTGCAGCGCGCGCCGTGGCCTGCGATCCGACGATGCCGCCGCCGCCGCTCTGGTTCTCGATCACGACCGGCTGGCCGAGGGCTTTCGACAACCGCTCGCCGACCTGGCGCGCGACGAGGTCCACGCCGCCGCCGGGCTGCACCGGCGCAATGATCCTGATGTTCTTGGTGGGATAGGCGCCTTGCGCGAACGCAGAAGGTGTTGCAAGGCAGGCAGCGGCGACGACGCCGATGCATGCCAACGTTTTGCCACGCATGTTTCCTCCGTGTATAACGCCGCCGAAACACTAGGGTACCTCTGACTGTGAGTTATCGACAGCTAATCGATGCGTCCGAGGTTCTTTGGCCTGGGGCGTTACCTCGCCAGCGCGCTGATTTTCTCGTTCGAGAGGTAGCCGTAGCGGTTGATCCAGACGGGCATCCCGGACGCGGCCGCGACGTCGCGGCGGCGCACGACGTCGTCGACAGGTCCGTAGGAATGGACGAATGCGATCGTCGGCACGGCGCCTGCCAATTCGCGCGCCGTCGCGAGCTTCTGTGCCTGCGCACGAGTGCCTACCGGATGCGGGACCTCCGGCGCGGGATAACGTAGCGTGTTGCCGTCCACGATGCCGTCCGTGAAGCCGAAGCGATGGGCGACGGCCGCAGTGACGGCGTCGTGATCCGCAATCTTCGCGTCGCCCAGCAGGTCGCGCGCCCAATAGCGCGCGATCATCGGCCAGTGCATCGTGTAGAGCTTGATGCCGACAGCATCGGCGATGCCCCCGAGGCTTGCGAGCGGGAAACCGGAGATCTGATGGAAGGGCGGCGGAAACGCCTGCGGCTCGAGCCGCACGGCGTGGTCCCGGCACCGCATCGAGCGCCGCGCGCACTGCAGCAAGCAGATCGCGCGCCGCTGTTCGCTTGGCGTCGTACAGCGGCGCGAGCACGCCGCCCCTATCGAACATCGCATCGAAGCCGGAGTCGTCGAGGGCACGCAGCGCCGCGAGCGTGCCCGACGGCGCGGCCCCGCGCACCGCCGCCCGGACGCCGTCCGCCCAGAGCGTCACGCGTCGCGCCAGTTCCTGCGGATCGCGACCGGCATCGGCGATGCGCGACGTCATCGCCGGATTGAAATCGAACAGCGCGCTCCTGAAGTCGTACGGAGGATACTCGGGCCAATCGAGTCGAATGCCCGCGACGCCCGGGTAGCGCGTGACGACTTCGGAAGCCAGCGCTGCGGCGTAGGCGGCCACGTGCGCGCTGGCGAGGCTCGCATTGCGATCCACGCGCGCGTCGTGCGGGCGGCCGTCCGGCATCAGGCATTGGTCCTGCGCGTGTGCACCCGAGAATTGCACGCGGTAGCCCGGCGGGCTGGCCGCCATCACCTGCATGTAGACGTGAATGTTGCGTTTCGCGGCACTCTCGCATGCCCGGTCGAGCAAGTCGGCGTTCGCGTGCGTCAGGGACGACGGCGGCGACGGCTGGTAGCGCAGCCCACGGTAGCGCTGCATGTCGTGCGCGAACGCAGGGGCCGTGCGCACGAAGAGCTCGCGCGCGCCGAAGAGTTCGCGGTCGAGCGGGCGTACCTTTCCGGCTTCGCCATCCGGCGGGGGCTCGCGCGCACCTTCGCCGTCGGCGCAGCGCTCGAGCACGTAGGGGCTCGTCGCAATGGCGGTCGCGCCGAGCGCTTCGACCTGGTCCAGCACGGCGTCGACGCCTTCGTGCGCGAACCACTCCGGCATGACGGTGACGCCGCGCGCGAACGGCACTTCCGCCGGCGTGGCTCGTCGCGTATCGGTCCCGGCCATTTCGTTATGATAACGACCCGTTCACCGGAGCTCCTTCGAATGCCGTCGATCATCCGACCGATCCGCCTCGTCGCCGCCGCTTGCATCGCGTTTGCCGCCGCGGCCGCCGCGCAAGAGCCGTTTCCGACCAGGCCGGTTCACCTGATCGTTCCCGTCGCCGCGGGCGGCGGCATCGACACCGCGTTTCGCACGATCGCGCCGTTCTGGGGAGAGGAGCTCGGGCAGCCGGTCGTCGTCGAGAACAAGCCCGGCGCAGGGCAGATCGTGGGCAGCGACTTCGTGGCCAAGGCGAAGCCCGACGGCTACACGCTGCTCGCGGCCGGGGTCCCCATTGCATTCAACACTGCGTTGGGTCGCAAGCTGCCGTACGACGCGGTGCGCGATTTCACGCCGCTTTCGCTGGTGGTCACGCAGCCGCTCCTGATCGTCGTCCATCCTTCCGTGCCGGCGAACAGCATGAAAGACTTGCTTGCATACGCAAAGGCGCAGCCGGCGGCGCTGCATTACACCAGCGGCGGCATCGGCAGCTACGGCCATCTCTGGTGGGAGATGTTCCGCGACAAGCAAGGCGTTGCGGGCCAGCACGTTCCCTACAACGGCGTCGCGGGTGCGCTTAAGGACGTGATGGGCGGGCAGGTGCCGCTCCTGATCGATGCGATCGTGCCGACGGGCACGCAGGTTCAGGCGGGCACCGTGCGCGGCATCGCGATCGTCGGCGCGCAGCGCGCGAAGTCGCTTCCGAACGTGCCCACGCTGGCCGAACAAGGTTATGCCGGCTTCGATGCCGCGCCCTTTTACGGCGTGCTCGGTCCGGCGGGCATGCCCGCCCCGGCCACGGCGAAGCTTCATGCAACGCTGGCCAAGGCACTGACCAATCCAACGCTGCGCGAGAAGCTGCAGGAGCTCGGCTTCGACGTCGTGGCGAGCACGCCCGATGCGTACGCGAAGCTCATCAAGTCCGAGATCGATCGCTGGTCGACTGTCGTGAAGACGCAGAGTATCAAGGTGGAGTGAGCGAGCGGGCCGAGCGAAGCGAGGGAGGCGCGCAGCGCGCGTCCGCGAGTGACCGACGCGAGGCGACAACGTGATAATGCGTGTCGAGATGCGGGTACAAGGAGCCGAGGAGTGACAACCATCGAGGTCTTCGACGACCGGCTCGCACCCGTCGTGCGCGATGTCGTATCGTTAGAGCGTCTCTGCACGGGAGCCATCTGGAGTGAAGGGCCGGTGTGGATCTCGGAAGACGACAGCGTCCTCTGGAGCGACATCCCGAACAACCGCATGTTGCGTTGGTGCGCGGGCGACGGCATGACGGTGTTTCGCGACAACGTGGAGTTCACGAACGGGCACACGCGCGATCGCGACGGGTCATTGCTTCATTGCTCCCACGGCTTGCGTGCGGTCTTTCGCACGGACATCCGCGGCGAGGGCCAACGTATCGTCGTCGAGCGGTGGCAGGGCAAGCGCTTCAATGCACCGAACGACATCGTCGTGAAGTCGGACGGCACGATCTGGTTCACCGACCCGCCGTACGGGCTCATCATTCCCGAGGAAGGGCATGGCGGCGAGTCCGAGATCGGCGATTGCTGCGTGTTCCGCTTCGATCCGCGAAGCGGTGCGCTCGATCCCGTCACCGACCTGCCCATCGAGCCCAACGGTCTCGCTTTCTCGCCCGACGAATCGTTGCTGTACGTATCCGACACGTCGGCCGCGCTGGGACGTGAAGCCACGGGCAATCACTGCATCTTCGTGTTCGACGTCCAGGACGGTCGGCGCCTCGCCAATGGCCGCCGGTTTGCGGAGGTGAGCCCCGGCGTGCCGGACGGCTTTCGCGTCGATCGCAATGGCTGGATCTACACCAGCTCGCAGGACAGCGTGCAGGTCTACCACCCCGACGGCACCCTGCTCGGCAAGATTCACGTGCCGGAAAAGGTGGGCAACGTCACGTTCGGCGGCTTCGGTCGCAACGAGCTCTACATCGCGGCATCGACGTCGCTGTACCGGATACGCCTGGCGACGCAAGGCGTCCAGCGGCCCTAGAAAATAGGGACGTATCCTGCTTCACGCTGTAATGGGGTACGTCCCTATTTCGGGTCAGGCGAACCCTACGGGCTTGAACCTGCGCGCAAGGAGATAACCCTTGCGCGCACGGTGGAGGCGATGACGCGCAAGCTCGTCGCCCTCGATCGCGACGACCGTCTCCTTGCCGCGCGAAATGCCGCGCAGCATGACTCGGTCCCTGGTCGCGAGCGCAACCGCGACCATGCGGTCGTCGTCGTCGAGCCGCATCATCATGACGCCTCGGCCGCGCTCCATCGTTCGCATCTCGTCGAGCCCGAAGACGAGGAGCTTCCCCTTGGCCGTCAGCGCGGCGACATGATCGAAGCCTTCGACCATCGGCACGGGCCGCAGCGGCGTTTCGTTCTCGTCGAGCGTCATGAACGTCTTGCCCGCCTTGACGCGCGACATCATGTCCTCGAAGGTCGCGATGAAACCATAACCGCCGCTGCCTGCGACCAGGTACTTGCGATCAGGATCTCCGACGATCGCCTGCGCGACCTTGCCGCCCGCTGAAAGCTCGATTAGCGAGGTCACCGGAATGCCGTCGCCGCGCCCGCCCGGAACGTCGGAGGCGCGAACGGTGTAGGCGCGGCCGCGCGAGTCGAGGATCGCGACGGGATTAACGGTGCGCGTCTCCATGACCGCAAGCGCGCTGTCGCCGGCCTTGTAGGTGAATTGCGTCGCGTCGAGGCCATGCCCCTGCCGCGAGCGGATCCAGCCGTTGCGCGACAGCGTGACCGTGACGGGCTCGTCGGGGACCGTTCGGACGAACACGGGCGATGCGGCAGCTTCGATCAGCGTGCGTCGCGCGTCGCCGTATTTCTCGGCGTCTGCCTCGATCTCGCTCACGACGAGATCGGACAACGCCTTGCCGTCGCCGAGCACACGCTTCAATCCCTTGCGCTCGGTGTTGAGCGATTTCAGCTCGGTCTCGATCTTGATGCCTTCCAGCCGCGCGAGCTGGCGCAGCCTGATCTCGAGGATGTCGTCGGCCTGGATCTCGGTCAGGTCGAACTCGGCCATGAGATCGGCCTTCGGATCGTCGGCCTTGCGGATGATACGAATGACCTTGTCGATCGACAGCAGCGCTTTCTGTCGGCCCTCGAGGATGTGGATGCGCCGGTCCACTTCGCCGAGGCGGTGCTTGGTACGCCGCGTGACGGTGTCGAAGCGGAACGCGGTCCATTCCTCGATCGCTTGCTTGAGGTTCTTCGAGCGCGGCCGGCCGTCGCGGCCCAGCATCACGAGGTTGACGGGCAGCGTGGTCTCCAGGCGCGTGTTCGTCAGCAGGAGGTCAACGAACTCCTGCGCGTCCTGGCGGCTGCTGCGCGGCTCGAACACGAGTCGTACCGGAGAGGACTTGTCCGACTCGTCGCGCATCGTGTCGAGCGCGTCGGCAAACAGCGCCTTGAGGTTCACCTGGTCCTGCGACAGCGACTTCTTGCCTTCGCGGGGCTTCGGATTGGTTGCGCGCTCGACGTCTTCCATCACCACGCGTGCCGAGACCCCGAGCGGCAGCTCGGTGACGGCGACACGCCACTGGCCGCGCGCGAGCTCCTCGACCGTCCAGCGCGCGCGCACCCGCAGGCTGCCACGCCCCGACTCGTACACCGCGCGAATATCGTCAGGCGACGAGATGATGCGACCGCCGCCCGGAAGGTCGGGGCCCTTGATGTGCTGAAGGAGTTGTGCGAGATCTATCTTCGGATCGCGGATCGTCGCGACGACCGCGCTCGCGAGCTCGCGCAAGTTGTGCGGAGGAATGTCCGTCGCCATGCCGACGCCGATGCCCGAGGCGCCGTTGGCGAGCAGCATCGGCAAGCGCGCGGGCAGGAGCTTGGGCTCCTTGAACGCGCCGTCGTAGTTCGGGGCGAAATCGACCGTGTCCTGCTCGATTTCGGACAGGAGCAACACCGCGATCGGCGTGAGCCGGCACTCGGTGTACCGCATAGCCGCCGCGTTGTCGCCGTCGCGCGAGCCGAAATTGCCCTGGCCGTCGATCAGCGGGTAGCGCAGCGTGAAGTCCTGCGCCTGGCGCACGAGGGCGTCGTACGCGGCGACGTCGCCGTGCGGATGGTATTTGCCGAGGACGTCGCCCACGACGCGCGCGGACTTCACGTGACGCGCCGGCGAGTAAAGACCGAGCTCGTGCATCGCGTACAGGATGCGCCGCTGCACGGGCTTCTGGCCGTCCGCCACGTCGGGCAGCGCGCGCCCGGTGACGACGCTCATGGCGTACTCGAGGTAGCTGCGCTCGGCGAACTCCGCGAGCGGTATGGATTCCTGGTCCGACAGGTCGTCGAACAGGTCGCCCATCAGACGTCCACCTCCACGTCGTTGCCGTGCTCTTCCATCCATTCGCGGCGGCTCGCGGCCTCGGACTTGCCCATGAGCTTCGCGAACGTGCGTTGCGTGTCGGACGAATCCGCGCGCGCCACACGCACGGCAATCACGCGCCGCGTCTCGGGATTCATCGTCGTTTCCCAGAGCTGCTCGGGATTCATCTCGCCCAAGCCCTTGAAGCGTCCCACCGACCACGCATTCGCGCGCACGCCTTCCTTGGTGAGGCGATCCTCGATCGCGGCGAGCTCGGCATCGTCGAGCGCATAGAGCTTGCGCACGGGCCGCTTGCCTTGAGCCGGGACGTCGATGCGGTAGAGCGGGGGATGCGCCACGCATATGTGCCCGCGCTCGACGAGCCGCGGAAAGTGGCGATAGAAAAGCGTGAGAAGCAGGACCTTGATGTGACTGCCGTCGACGTCGGCGTCGGCCATCACGATCACCTTCGAATAGCGAAGCCCCGACAGGTCGGGCTCGGATTCCGCGTCGTGCGGATCGACGCCGATCGCCACCGCGATGTCGTGGATCTCGTTGTTGGCGAACAGGCGATCACGGTCCACTTCGAACGTGTTGAGCACTTTGCCGCGCAGCGGGAGGATCGCCTGGTACTGCTTGTCGCGCGCGAGCTTGGCCGAGCCGCCGGCCGAGTCGCCCTCGACGAGGAACAATTCGCGGCGGGCGACGTCATCGGACTCGCAATCCGTGAGCTTGCCCGGCAGCACTGCGACACCCGAGCCTTTTTTCTTCTCGACCTTCTGCGCGGACTTCATGCGCGTCATCGCCTGCGAGATGACCACCTCCGCGATGCGCTTGCCGTAGTCCACGTGCGCGTTGAGCCACACTTCGAGGGGGTCCTTTACGATCTGCGCCACGAGCTTCAGCGCGTCGCGGCTCGTGAGCTTCTCCTTGACCTGGCCCTGGAACTGCGGGTCGAGAATGCGCGTGGAGAGCACGTAGCGCAGCTTTGCGGAAACGTCTTCGGTCTGGAGTCGCACGCCGCGCGGCAGCAGGCTGTGATGCTCGACGAACGACTTCACCGCTTCGAAGAGACCGGAACGCAAGCCGGCCTCGTGCGTCCCTCCCGCCGCAGTGGGAATGAGGTTGACGTAGCTCTCGCCTTCGCCGCGGCCTTCCTCGTACCATGCGAACGCCCATGCGGCGCCTTCGCCTTCGGCAAACGTGTCGCCATCCTTCGGCTTGCCGAGATAGGTATCCCCTTCGAAGATAGGTGCAACCGACTCTGCGCCTTCTGAAATTTCCTCGAGGTAGCCCGTCAGCCCTCGGGGGTACGACCACGTCTGCGTTTTTTGTTCCTTACCCTTCTCGACGTGCAGGCTGACCTTGACGCCGGGCAGCAGCACGGCCTTCGCGCGCAGCAAGCGCGCGAGCTCCGGCATCGAGACGTCCGGCGCGTCGAAGTACTTGGCGTTGGGCCAGATGCGAAGCTTGGTCCCGGTGTTGCGCGGTCCTACGGTCCCGACGACCTTCAACTTCTCGACGACGTCTCCGTCGGCGAACACGATGCGATGCACCTTGCCTTCGCGCTTCACCTCGACTTCCATGCGCTTGGACAACGCATTCGTGACGGAGACGCCGACGCCGTGCAAGCCGCCGGAGAACGCATAGGCGCCGCGCCCGTCCTTCTTGTCGAACTTGCCGCCGGCGTGCAGGCGGGTATAGACGACCTCGAGGGTCGAGACTTTCTCTTCGGGGTGCGGGCCGACCGGGATCCCGCGGCCGTCGTCTTCCACCGTGATCGAGTGATCGGCGTGGACCGTGACGTCGACGCGCGTTGCGAAGCCGCCGAGAGCTTCATCGGCCGCGTTGTCGATCGCTTCCTGGACGATGTGCGTTGGGTCGCTCGTCCGCGTGTACATCCCGGGCCGCTCCTTGACGGGCTGCAAGCCCTTGAGGACGCGGATGGAAGATTCCTGGTAGGTATTGCGGGCCAATTCGACTTTCCGTTGCTCGCGCGCGAAGCCTTCGATGATATCGCGCGGCACGGCTGCCCGCTGTGCGCGCTTGCTACAACAGCCACTCGATAGGCAGGGCTTGCAGCAATTCGATGAGAAAGCGCTGCCCAGCGCTGGATTCCGGCTCGACGTCGTACACGATGTCGCCCGCCGGTGTGTGGTCGATCCACACGGGGCAGCGGCTGTCGCTGCCGACGCGGACCTCGTAGGTAGTCTTGGGAAAGTCCGCGTCCAGGGCATTCGCGAGCCGTTGCGCGAGCACGGGGCTATCGATGACGATGCCCATCTCCGTATTGAGGTGCGCCGAGCGCTGGTCGAAGTTGAACGATCCGACGAAAATCCGGGCACGGTCGACCGCGAACGTCTTCGCGTGCAGTTGCACCGACGAGCTCGATCCCAGGCCCGACTTGGGTTTGATGCCTTCGACCGAGGCCGACGGCTTGAGCTCAAAAAGCCGTACGCCGGCGCGCAGCAATGTACAACGGCGTTTCGCGTAGCCCGCATGCACGGGAGCGACGTCCGTCGCGGCGAGCGCATTGGTGAGCACGCGAACGCGAACGCCGCGCGCAGCAAGGTCGACAAGTGCGGCAGTGCCGCCGTCGCCGGGGACGAAGTACGGTGAAACCAGATCGAAGGAAGAAGTGGGCGAGCCGACGGCAGGCAACAACGCGGACAGCAGCAGGATGTCGGTACGTCCTTGCGTGTCGAGCGTCTTGGCGGGGTCGTCGCGCAGGACTTGCGCGGGCGCCCATTCGAGAGCGAGCTTGTGTTCGAGCAGGTCTTGCACGAGCCGCGTGTTGCGAACCGCCTCGAGGTACGTCACGGATGCCGGCTCGCCGCGCACTTCCGAGAATTTGGCCTCCAGCGCGGGTGACGCGCCTGCGGGCGCGGCCGCGACAATGAGCGCCGCGGGATAGGCCGACGGGCTGTTCCAGTACAAGTCGAACGCGGCGGAGACGTCCCGCACGACCGGCCCGACCGCAAGCACGTCGAGATCGGCAAACGCAACGCCTTCGCCGGCCGCGAAATATTCGTTGCCGACGTTACGTCCTCCGACAATGGTCGCTTGATTGTCCGCCGTGAACGACTTGTTGTGCATGCGGCGGTTCGCGCGCGTGAAGTCGGCGGCGAAGTTGAGGAGCCGCGCCTTGCGCATCGGCAGCGGGTTGTACAGCCGGACTTCGATGTTCGGATGCGCGTCGAGCGCGGCAATCGTTTCGTCGAGGCCGCCGGTGTTCGCGTCGTCGAGCAGGATGCGCACGCGCACGCCGCGCTCCGCCGCGCGCCACACCGCGTCGTACAGCAGGTACCCGGTCTGGTCGCCGTTCCAGATGTAGTACTGAACGTCGAGCGACTTGTCGGCGGCGGACGCGAGCAGCACGCGCGCAGCAAACGCGTCTGCCGGCGTGGGTATCGCGTGGATGCCGGATTTGCCCGTGTGCACCGCGACGTCGGCTGCAACCGCGCGTCCGAGCCGTGTTGCGGCGGTGTCGTCCAGCGCCCGTGACTCGACGCGGCCGTCGAGCGGCGGAAGCGCTGCGCATCCCGAGACCAGCACCCCGACCACGACAGTCGCAATCCAGGCGATGCGTTGCATTCGCATCGGAGACACGTTACAAAGGGATATCGACATTCGCAAGCGGAGATTGATCGATGCCTTACCCTACGCTCGAAATGTTCAAGCGCGATGCGCAGGCGCAGGGATTCGACGAGATCCTGGAGCGCAAATGGCCGCCATCGACCGTGCTCGAGACCCACACGCACCCTTTTGCGGTCAAGGCGCTGGTGACCGAAGGCGAGATGTGGCTCATCGTCGGGGAGGACGAGCGCCATTTGTTGCCCGGCGACGAATTCGCGCTGGATCGCGAGGTTCCGCATGGGGAGCGATATGGGCCCCAGGGGGCCACCTATTGGGCGGCCCGCCGATACGGCGAGAGCTGATCGACCGCTTCTATGCCTCGACGATGCGAATTGGTGCGCCGTCGAGCCAGGCGAGGAGATTCTCGACGCTCTGCCAATAGAAGCGCCGCATGGTGTCTTCGACGACGTATCCCAGGTGCGGCGTGAGCACGACGTTGGGTAATGTCGTGAAGGGATGGCCAGGCGGCAGCGGCTCGATGTCGTAAACGTCGAGCCCCGCGGTGATCCGCCCGCGCGTGAGCACCGAGACGAGCGCGGCCTCGTCGACCAGCGGACCACGCGACGTGTTCACGAAGATCGCTCCGGGTTTCATCGCCTCGAGCTCGGCTGCGCCGATGATGCCGCGAGAGCGCTCCGACAGCCCGTAGTGCACGGAGATCGCATCGGACGTCTCGAACAACCTGCGCTTGTCCACGCGCGTGACGCCCTGCGCTGCCGCTTTCTCGTCGCCGAGGTTCGAGCTCCACGCGACCACGTCCATGTTGAACGCTTTCCCGTATCCCGCGACCCTGCTGCCGAGCTTGCCGAGCCCGACGATGCCGAGCCGCTTGCCGTCGAGCGGCACGCCCAACGGAATTCCTGCCTGCCATTGCCCCGCGACCACGTTCGCGTGCCCGCGCGGGATCGACCGTGCGCAGGCGAGGATCAGCGCAAACGCAAGCTCGGCGGGCGCGATCGGCGGGTTGGACTCGGTGTGCAAGACGAGAATGCCACGCGCCTTGCACGCGGCGAGATCCAGCGTGGACGTGCGGTTACCGGTCATCGCGACGACGCGAAGGCGTGGCAATCGCGCGATGAGCCCGGCGGGGAGGGACGTGCGCTCCCGCAGCAGGACGATGACGTCGAAGGACGCGAGCTTGTCGGCGATCTCGTCCTCGTCGCGCCAAGGCTTCGCAAATACCGTCAGGTCGGCGCGCGCCTGCACGCCGCTCCAGTCCGCGAGCTTCAGCGCGAGATCCTGATAGTCGTCGAGGATCGCGATCTTCGGCCGCTGCATGGCGGCTACTTCATCGCAGCCACGACGTCGTCGGTCGTCCGGATGCGCCCGATGCGGGGGAACGTGAACTTGAGCGTGTTCGCGTGCGCCTCGCCCGACGGCGCCGCCATCGCGTCGCCGATGAACACCTGCTCGTAGCCGCGCTCGAACGCATCGCGGGCTGTCGACTCGACGCCGACGTTCGTGGAAATGCCCGCAAGCACGATCGTGCGGATGCCGCGGCGGCGAAGCTGCAGGTCGAGCTCCGTCCCGTGGAACGCGCCCCACTGGCGCTTCATGATGCGAAGGTCGCTCGCTTGCGGCGCGAGGTCCTCGACGACGGTGGACCAATTGGCGGGACGCGCACCGCCGGCCGGCGCTGGCGTATCCGCGGCAGGGGTGAGCATGTCCTTGCCGTCGCCGACGCTGCCGACCGTCACGAGGACGACCGGCGCATTCACCCCGCGAAATGCTTCGGCGAGACGTCTGCAGCGGGCGACGACGTCGGCGCCCGATTGCGGCTGCACGTTCATGCCGACGATACCGTACTGCAGGTCGATGAGGACCAGTGCCGTCGTGGCGGGATCAAGCGTGAGAGGAGGCGTGCTCATGATGTTCCTTGGTTGCATTGACGAAGCGGGTCAACACCTGGCGCGGCATGCCGCCCGCAGCGATCAATTGCCGCTGCGATTCGGTGAAAACCTGAGCGATTACATTGAACGCGACGACGTGGGCGCCGGTGGCGGTGACGCGGATGGGCGTGCCATGCAGCACACCTTCCGCGACGCCGTCGAAGCGGAATTCCTCGTCGCCGGCAAGACCGAGCGACTCGATGCTTTGGCCGCGCTCGAACGCGAGCGGGAGGACGCCCATGCCGATCAGGTTCGCGCGATGGATGCGCTCGAACGATTCGGCGATCACCGCTTTCACGCCGAGAAGCGCGGTGCCCTTGGCTGCCCAGTCGCGGCTGCTGCCGGTCCCGTAGTCGGCACCCGCAAGCACGATCGTGGTGACGCCCTGCGCGCGATAGTGCATGGCTGCGTCGAAGATGGTCGCCACCTTCCACTCGGGAAATTGCACCGTGAGGCCGCCCTCGATCGATGGCGTGAGCCGGTTGCGCAGCCTCACGTTGGCGAACGTGCCGCGCACCATCACGTGATGGTTGCCGCGGCGCCCGACGTAAGTGTTGAAGTCCTTCTGCGCGACGCCTTGTCCGATCAGATACTGGCCCGGAGGTGCGTCGGCCGGAATCTCGCCGCTCGGCGAGATGTGGTCGGTCGTGGCGGACGCGCCGAGCATCACGAGGACGCGCGCGCGCCGTAACGCCTCGCTCAACGCCTCGATGCCGTCGCCTGCGGCGACATCGAAGAACGGCGGCTTGACGAGATATGTCGACGCCGCGTTCCATGCGAAGGCGTCGGTCGACGACGAGCGAGCGCCTTTCCAGTAATCGGCATCGTAAGGCCCGATCGGATCGGATGGCGCATAGAAAGCGGGGTCGTCCACTTGCGCCACGAGGCGTGCGACTTCCGCGTCGTCGGGCAGCACGTCGCGCAGGTACACGTCGCGCCCTTGCGGGCCGACCGCGAGCGGCTCGCGCTCGGGATCGAAGTCCACCCGGCCCGCCACCGCGTAAGCGACGACCAGCGGCGGCGCCATCAGGTAATTCGCCTGGATGAGCTTGTGGATGCGTCCCGGAAAGTTCCGGTTGCCGGAAAGCACCGCCGCGGCGACGAGGCCGTCGTCCTCGATGCGCTTGGCGAGCGACGGCTCGAGCGGCCCCGATTTTCCCGCGCACGTCGTGCAACCGTAACCGACGACTTCAAAACCGAGGGCACGCAGGTGTTGCAGCAGCCCCATGGCGTCGAGGTAACGCGTTACGGCATGCGATCCCGGCGCAAGCGACGTCTTGACCCACGCAGGCGGCGCGACGCCCAGGCGCACGCAGTTGCGCGCGACGAGGCCGGCCGCGATCATCACCGAGGGGTTCGACGTGTTGGTGCACGACGTGATCGCCGCAATGCCGATCGCGCCGTGCGCGACGGCGGAGTCTTGATTGCGACGCACGAACCCGCCTTCCGCGATGGGCAAGGCAAGGCGGCGCCTGAAGTCGGGTGCGAGCTCCGGCAGGCGCATGGCGTCCTGCGGCCGCGAAGGTCCCGCCACCGTCGGGCGCGCGTCGGCGAGGTCGATGTCTATCACCCGCGAATATTGGGGTGTCGGCGCGTCCGCATCGCGAAAGAGTCCTGCCGCCTTCGCGTGCTGCTCGACCAACGCGACGTGCGATTCGCCGCGCCCGGTCGAGCGCAAGTACGCGAGCGTCGCGTCGTCGATGGCGAAGAAGCCGCAGGTCGCGCCGTATTCGGGCGCCATGTTGGCGAGCGTGGCGCGGTCGGGGATGCTCATGCGTGCGACAGCGTCGCCGAAGTACTCCACCGCGCAATCGACCACGCGCGCCTTGCGCAGGCGCTGCGTGACGAGTAGGGCCACGTCGGTCGTGAAGACGCCGGGCGGCGGGGTCCCATCCAGGCGCACGCCGACGACCTCGGGGACCGGGAACACGTACGCGAGGCCGAGCAGGGCGGCTTCGGCATCGATGCCGCCCACGCCCCAGCCGAGCACGCCGAGCGCGTTCACCATCGGCGTGTGCGAGTCGCCGCCGATCACGAAATCGGGAAACGCCCAGGTGGCTCCGTCGATTTGCGAAGTGCACACGACGCGTGCCGCACGCTCGAGGTTCACCTGATGAATGATCCCTGAGCCCGGTGGATACACCGTAATGCCGTTGAAGTTCGCCTGGCACCAGCGCAGAAACTCGTAACGCTCCGCGTTGCGCGCGAGCTCTCGGGCCATGTTGAAGGCGAGCGCGTCGGGCGTGCCGTAGCGGTCGACCTGCAGCGAATGATCGACGACGAAGTCGAGCGGCACCATCGTGTCGACACGACGCGCGTCGCCTCCACGGGCACCGACCGCCTCGCGCAGCGCGGCCAGGTCCTGCAGGACCGGAATCCCGCTGGAATCGGGAAGGATGACGCGCGACACGAAGAGCGGAAGGTCCTCACCGACGTGGTTGCGCCAGTCGACGATGCTCGCGAGTTCATCCGCGCTCACCGCTGCGGAGCCGCGCGCCGCGTACGCGCGCAGCGCATTCTCGGCGAGCACGCGGATCACGTACGGAAGCGCATCCGGGTCCGCGCCGCGCTCGCGCAGGGCGGCGCGCAGGTCGATCATGCGGATGTCGCCGGGTAGATTAAGTGTTAACACTGTGACGCGTTTGATCCGCTTTCATTCAATATTAGAGCATACTTGCTGCGTAAACGGCAACTGCGTCCTCAAAAGTGTTGACACTTTCAATGGGCCTGAGTCAGAATTGAGCTCATGTCGCCGCCCACCCTCGCAGTGCTAGCTGCCGATAACGAGGAGCCTCTTGCGGAGGCGGTTTTCAGGAGCCTGCTGGCGCAGATTTACGACGGCCGGCTCGCCGCCGGCGCGCTGCTCAACGAGGCGGCCCTCGCCGACGAGTACCGGACGAGCCGGGGCCCCGTTCGCGAAGCCATTCGCAGGCTCCAGGGCTACAAGCTGGTCACTCGCGAACCGTACCAGCGCGCCCGCGTCGTCGAGCTCACGCCGGATTTCGTGCGGCAGCTCTTCGAAATGCGCATGGCGCTCGAAGGCATGGCCTGCAACCTCGCCGCGCAGCGCATCTCCCAGGACGAGCTCGACCGCATTGGGCACGAGCTCGAGGAGTACCGCGTGCGAGCGGTCCTTCCGCACGCGAAGGGCGCGAGCGAGAAGGTGTTCGACTTCCACGAGAGCATCGCGCGCGCCTGCGGCAATGAGCGCATCGCCGAATCGCTGTGCGGTGACCTCTATCACCTGCTTCGCATCTATCGCAAACGGTCGGGGGCCGTGCCCGAGCGGCGCGGCCAGGCCTACCAGGAGCACTGGCAGATCCTGCGCGCGCTCAAGGCGCGCGACGGCCAGCTCGCGGAGTCGCTGATGCGCGCGCACATCGGGCGCGCCAACGACGTCCTTCTCAAAGCCGATTCCACTGGCAGCACGCCGGAATAGAGCGAACTCATGGGCCAACAAGCGCGGAAGTTCCGTCAGCTGCTCGAAAGCGGCGCGTTCATCGTGTCGCCTGGCGTGTACGACGGTTATTCGATCCGTCTCGTCGAAGCCGCGGGCTTTTCATGCGCCTCGACGAGCGGCGCCGCGATTTCCAACGCGCTGCTCGGCTATCCCGACGCGGGCGCGATGGGGCTGTACGAAAACGTGAATCACTGCCGGCATCTCGCGCGCTCGGTGAGCATCCCACTGACTGCGGACGCCGATACGGGGTACGGCAACCCGATGAACGTCCACTACACGATCCAGCAGTTCGAGGAAGCCGGCGTGGCGGGCGTCAACATCGAGGATCAGGTGAGCCCCAAGCGTTGCGGCCACATGCCGGGCAAGGACGTCGTTCCGGCCGGCGAGATGGTGCGCAAGATCGAGGCGGCGTGCATGGCGCGCAAGGACGACGCATTTGCGATCGTCGCGCGCACGGATGCGATCGCGGTCGAAGGGGTAGAGGGCGCCGTGAAACGCGCGAAGGCATACGCGAAAGCGGGCGCCGACATGATCTTTCCCGATGCGGTGAAGTCCGAAGACGACATCGCGCGCATCGTCGACGCCGCGGGCATCCCGGTGTCCATCAACATGGGCTTCGGCATTCGCTCGCGTCCGACCACGCCGCTCATTCCGATCCCTCGGCTGAAAGCGCTCGGCGTGCGACGCATCTCGCTTCCGCGCATGTTGCCGGCGGCAAGCATTCGTGCAATGGAGACCGCGCTGCAATTGATGCGGCAGTCGCTCGAGACGGGCGTCCCGGTGGATCGCCCCGACTTGCTCGCGAGCATCGAGGACATCATGCAGTTGATGGGGTACGACGCGATGCGCAAGCTCGAAGCGCAGCTCGTGGCCGCGCCGCTGGCCGCAGATTGAGCATGCAGCGTCTCCCCAATCGCGTGGCGCTCGTCACGGGCGCCGCCGGCGGCCTCGGACGCGCGATCGCGCTGCGATTCGCCCAGGAAGGCGCGCACTTGTGCCTGCTCGATCGCGCTTCCGTTTCGGAAGTGCAGGCGGAAGTCGAGGCGCACGGCGCGCAGGCGATCGCCCTCGCGGCGGACGTCACCGACTCGAGCGCGATCAAGGCGGCCTTCGATGCGGCGCTTGCGCATTTCGGTCGCATCGACGTCCTCGTCAACGTGGCGGGCATCAGCTCGCATGGATCGTCCGACGACGTGACCGAGGAGCTGTGGAACCGCGTGCTCGCGTGCAACCTGACGAGCGTCTTCCTGTGCTGCAAGGCGGTGCTGCCGTCGATGCGCGCGCAGAAGTACGGTCGCATCGTCAACATCAGCTCGATCCTCGCGAAGAACGGGGGTAACCCGCGACCGTGGATCGACCCCGACGAGCAGAAGCGCGCCGGCAACCTCGCGTACGGCTCCGCGAAGGCGGGCATGCATGCTCTGACGTCGTTCCTCGCGAAAGAGAACGCGCATCGCGGCATCACGGTCAACGTGGTGGCGCCGGGGCCGATCGCCACGCACATGACGCGCAACTTCCCCGAGACGCTGCGCAACCTGATACCCGTCGGGCGCATGGGTACGCCCGATGACGTGGCGGACGCGGTGGCATTTCTCGCAGGCGATAGCGCGGGCTTCATCACGGGCGAGGTGCTCGACGTGAACGGCGGCTCGTGGATGGATTGAACCTTGCCCCTCACCCCAGCCCTCTCCCCGCGCGCGGGGAGAGGGTGCCCGTCAGGGCGGGTGAGGGGAGCTTCGAATGAAAGCAGGAGGGGAGAGATGAGCGAATCGCAAGCCTTCGACGTCGTCATCGTGGGTTGCGGCGGGGCCGGCCTGACGGCCGCGCTCGCCGCGCAGGAGAAGGGCGCGCGCGTGTGCATTATCGAACGCGCGACCAAGGACGAGTCGGGCGGCAACACGCGCTACACCGGCGCGTGGCTGCGCATGAAGTCGCCGGCGGAAGTGTCGGAGGATTTCGAGGAGCATTTCGTCGTGAACGCGGGCGGTTACCTCGACCCGACCATCGTCGAGGAGACGTCGCGCGACGCGCAGTCGTGGTCCGCGGCCGCCAAGGCGGGTAGCTTCGTCGATCCCAACGTCGTGGCCGCGCTTTCCGAGAACGCGCCCGAGACGCTTGCGTGGGCGAAGGCGTTCGGCGTGCAGTACGTCACGCTCGACACGCCGTTCCCGACGTCGGTGCAGCCGCGCATCAGCCCCAACGGCGGCGGACTCGCGTTGCTCGACGCGTTCGCGCCGGCGTTCGTCGCCAAGGGCGGGACGATCCGATACGAGCATGCGGCGCAATCGCTTATCGTCGGGACCGACGGGTCTGTCGAAGGCGTGCGCGGCATCGGTCCTCGCAACGCGCCTTTCGAAGTCCGGGGCCGGTCGGTGGTCCTCGCTTGCGGCGGGTTCCAGGGCAATGCGGAAATGATGAACCGCTACCTCGGGCCGCGTGCCGTGTATTTGCGGGCAATGTCGCGCGGCGGCTACTACAACAAGGGCGAGGGCATCCGCATGGCGCTCGAGATCGGCGCGGCGCCCTGCGGCGACTTCGGGAGCTACCACGCCTCGCCGATGGACCCGCGCAGCAATCGCGCCGGCCCGTCGATGTACATCTATCCCTATGGCGTCCTCGTCAACAAGGAGGGATTGCGCTTCACCGACGAAGGCCCCGGACCTACGGACGAAACGTACGAGTCGGTCACGCGCACGATCTTCGCGCAATCGGGCGGCATCGCATGGACCGTCCTCGACGCCAAAGTCGCAGGACGTCCCGCATCAATCGGTCGCGATCCGTACGGAGCAGCCTGCCATCGAGGGGGCGACGCTGCGTGAGCTGGCCGAAAAGATCGGCGTGCCGCCGGACATGCTCGAGCGGACGGTGGAGCAGTACAACGCAGCATGCCCGGCTGGGCACGTTCGACCCGGTGCAGCTCGATGGACTCGCCACACAGGGCGTCCATCCGCGCAAGTCGAATTGGGCGCGGCCCATCGACACCGGTCCGTACAAGGCCTATCCCATCATTTCGTCGATCGTGTTCACGTTCGGCGGGCTCAAGACCGACACGGAGGGGCGCGTCGTCAACCAGCAGGGCGACGCGATTCCCGGTCTTTACGCGGTCGGCGAAACGCAGGGCCTTTATTACGGCTCGTACACCGGCGCCACGTCGGTATTGAAGGGCCTCGTCTTCGGCAGGCTCGCGGGCTACGACGCGGCGCGACGAGCGGGGCGCGATCATGCATGACGTTACGACACGGCGCGACGCCTTGCGCTGGCTCGCGGTTGGCGCAACGGCGCTCGTGGCGCCGTTCGCGTTCGCGGCGTACCCGGACAAGCCGATCCGGCTCGTCGTCGGCTACCCGCCCGGGGGCGCGAACGATATCGTCGCGCGCCACGTCGCGGCCAGGCTCGGCGAGACGCTCGGCGCGCAGGTGGTCGTGGACAACCGGCCCGGCGCGAACGGCATCATTGCCTGCGAGCAGGTTGCCAAGGCCGCGCCCGATGGTTACACGCTGCTGTGGGGCGGGCTGACCACGCTCGTGCTCAATCCGCTAACGTATCCCAAGCTTCCTTACGACACGCTTAACGACTTCACGCCGATCTCCACCGTGTCGTCGGGGCCGGTCGTCGTTTCCGTGCGTCCGGAGCTCGGTGTGAGCGACATGAAGGAGTTGTTCGCGCTCGCGAAGTCCAAACCGGCCACCATCAACTTCGCGACCGTCGGTACCGGCGGATCGACGCGCATCTTCTTCGAGCTCATGAAGGCGACGGGTAACGTCGACGTCCGCTACGTTCCCTACAAGGGCGCGGCGCCTGCGATCACCGACATCGTCGGGGGCCAGGGGGTCGATGGCATTGCAGTGGACTTGTCGGCGGTACTGCCTTTCGTGAAGTCGGGCAAGCTGCGCGCACTCGGCGTCACGAGCGAGCGCCGCAATGCCGAGATGCCGAACGTTCGCACCATGGCCGAGCAGGGACTTCCCGAGCTGTCGGGAGGCAACTGGTTCGCCGTGCTCGGGCCGGCGAAGCTTCCGCCGGCGCTGGTGGCGACGTTGCACGGCGCGCTCGTCAAAGTCGTGGCCTCGCCGGACTTCAAGGAGAAGCTGGTCGCGAGCGGGAGCGATCCCATGTCCAGCGACACGCCCGAGGCGTTCACGCAACTCATCAAGAGTGAATTTGCGCGATGGGGCCGCGTGGTCAAAGCGGCCAACATACAGTCGGAGTGATGGCAACCAACGCGAGCGCTGCCATCGCGCGGTTCGCCGCGCGTCGCCGCGCCATCACCGCCGCACAGCGTCAGGTCGCGTTTCGCGCGCTGCTTGACACGTTCGCGGTTGCCGCGGCGGCGCAAGATGAAAACACGGTCGCGCTTGCGCGCGGGTACGTCGCCGAGGTGGTCGGACACGGCCGGGCGCGGGCGTGGGTCACCGGCGAGCGCGTGCCCGCGGAGAGTGCCGCGTGGCTCAACGCGATCGCGGCGCACGTGCTCGACTACGACGACGTGCTGACGCCGATGCGCGCGCACGTGAGCGCCATCCTGGTTCCGGCGCTGCTCGCGCTGCACGATCGCACGCCGGCGTCGAGCCCGGGATTCGCGGCGGCGTACGTCGCGGGCTTTGAAGTGATGGCGAAGTTCGCCCGCGCGATGGCGCTCGACCACTACAGCAAGGGATGGCATTCGACGTCCGCGCTGGGCGTGCTTGGCGTCACCGTCGCGTGCTGCGTCCTGCTCGATGCGGAAGAGGCCGCCATTGTCGATGCGCTCGGCCTCGCCGTTGCCCAAGCCGCGGGCACGCGCGAGAACTTCGGCGCGATGGCCAAGTCGTTCCAGGCGGGTGTGTGCGCCGCGGCGGCCGTTCGCGCCGCGCTCCTCGCCAACGACGGATTCACGTCCTCGCCCTCGGCGATCGACGGCCGCTACGGCTACATGCACCTTTATGCCAACGACGAAGACTTGCATGCGACGCTGGCGACGCTCGGCGAAGTACCGCTCGAGATCGACGCGATGGGCATCGACCAGAAGAAATATCCGTGCTGCTATGGCGTGCATCGCGCCATCGACGCGACGCTCGCATTGTGCCGCGAGCATTCGCTTGGCTACGACGACCCCGCAAGCATCGAAGTACTGACCAGCGCCCGCGGCCGGGAGGCGCTGATAGCTCATTTGCCACGCGATCCCATGCAGGCCAAGTTCAGCATGGAATACGCGCTGGCCTCGGCGATCGTCGACCGCCAAGTGTCGATGGCCACCTTCACGGAAGCGTCGTTCGAACGCGACGACGTGCGCGCGCTCATGCGCAAGGTCACGCTCGAGGAATCCGCCGGCGCGGTGCTCCCGCGCTGGAGCGAAGTGACGATCGTCACCCGTGATGGCGCGCGTCGCAGCAAGCGGGTTGAAGTGGCGCACGGCGATGCGCCCGATCCCATGACCGACGTCGAGCTCGCGGCGAAAGCGCGCGATTGCTTTGCGGCAGCAGGTTACGGCGGCGAGGGCGTGATCGCGCGCGTTCTCGACACAGGGCTCACCGACGAGGCGCGAGTTGCCGCATGCCTCGTTTCATTGGATAGAGTGAAACAATGAAAATCTGGCATCAAAGCTTCACCACGCTCGCGCGCGTGCCCGAGTACAACGAGCAGCTGCGCGCGCACATTCGCAGGATCGTGCGGCCCGACACCGAGGTCGTCGTGCACGGCACGCACGCCGGCACGCACGGCCACCGCAAGGGCGACGGCCCGAGTACCGACGTGGGCTTCGCCTACTTCCAGGCGCTGCACTCGCACCAGTTCGCGTACGCCGCGATCCTTGCGGAGGAGCAGGGCTACGACGCGTTCGCGCTCGCGACGCTTCCGGAGCCCGGATTGCGTGAAATCAAGAGCCTCGTCTCGATCCCGGTCGTGGGTTACGGCGAGTGCGCGATGACCCTCGCGGGCCACCTGGGACAGAAGTTCGGCGTGCTGCTCTTCATCAAGGAAATGATCCCGATGATCGAGAGCAACATCGATCGCATGGGCATCGTCGCGCTGCGCCGGTATCCGCTACGTCGGGTTCCCTTCGTCGGCGGTGTTGCCCACGAAGGAAGCGCCGTCGGCGATCCTCGACATCTTCCACGAGAACGCGCGCGCGCTGATTGCCGAGGGTGCGGACGTCATCATCCCCGGCGAGGCCCCGATGAGCCTGATGCTGCAACGCGCGGGCATCACGCGCATCGACGACGTCCCCGTCATCGAGGGCGTGGCCGCGACGCTCAAGACCGCGGAAATGCTGGTCGACGTGAAGCGCCAGCTCGGCATATCGCGTTGCACGCGCGGCTACTACCAGGCGATGCCGCCGCGCGAGCGCGTGAAAGAGCTCGCGGACCTGTACGGCGTGTCCAGGCTGTTCTCGAGCGCGGAGTAGACGATGTATCCAATTCGCCTCGTGATTCTCGCCGTGTGCGCGCTGGCTGCCGGCGCCGCACACGCCGACTATCCGGACCGCCCGTCAAGATCGTCGTCCCATACAGCCCCGGCGGTCCCGCCGATCTTCTTGGCCGGTACGTCGCGCAGAAGCTGTCAGCGTCGCTCGGCCAGCCGTTCGTCGTCGAGAACAAGCCCGGCGCGGGACTCGTGATCGGAGCCGAGTACGTCGCCAAGTCCGCGCCCGACGGCTACACGCTCTTCGTTGCCGCCTCGTCGATGCTCATCGACTCGGGCTCGCGCCAGCGCACGCCCGCCGACAACCTCAAGGACTTCGCGCCGATCTCGCTCGTCGGAAGCTTTCCGCTCGTGCTCGTCGCCAACCCGTCGCTGCCCGTGCACAACGTGCGCGAGACGATCGATTACGTGAAAAAGCGCCCGGGCGACGTGTATTACGGCTCGTCGGGGAACGGCAGCCTCACGCACCTCGCAGGCGAACTCTTCGGCGAAATGACGGGCTTGAAGATGGTGCACGTGCCTTATCGCGGCATCAACGAGGCGCTCACGGATATCCTCGCCAATCGCGTGCAATTCGCGTTTGCCGGCGCGCCGATCGCGCTGCCGCAGGCAAAGGCAGGGAAGGTGCGCGCGCTGGCCGTGACCAGCTCGACGCGCACCGCAAGCGCGCCGGAGTTGCCGACGATCGCCGAAGACGGGCTCCCCGGTTACGACGTGACGCCGTGGTATGGCATCGTCGCGCCGGCGGCTACGCCGGCGCCGGTCATCGACAAGCTCCATCGCGAGATCGCGAAGATCATGCAAGGCGCCGACGTCAAGGAGCGCTGGACGGCATGGGGCGCCGACCCGACGTACAGCAAGTCGCCACAGGACTTCTCTGCGTTGATGCGGGCCGAAGCGGCGAAGTGGACGAAGCTCGTGGGCGAAGGCAAGATCAAGCTCGAATAACGGAGGAAGGAAGATGAAGATGACAAGCATGGCGCGCGGCATGTGCGCGCTCGTGGGCCTCGCGTTGGCGATGAACGCGTGGCCGCAGCAGTTCCCGACGAAGCCCATCAAGATGATCGTGGGCTTCGCGCCGGGCGGATCGACGGACATCCTCGCGCGCATCGTCGCCGCGGGCATGTCCACGCAGCTCGGTCAGCAGGTGATCGTCGAGAACAAGCCCGGCGCCTCCGCAGCGATCGCGACCGATCTCGTGGCCAAGGCGCCGCCGGATGGCTACACGGTCTGCTTCTGCACCCTGGGCGCGCTCGTGATCCTGCCGATGATCGAGAAGCTCACATACAAGCCGGAGAAGGATCTCATTCCCGTCACCCACGTCGCCAACCAGCCGTTCGTGGTCGTGGTGCGAAGCTCGCTCGGAGTCAATTCGCTGAAGGAGCTCGTGGCGCTCGCGAAGGCCAGCCCCGGCAAGATCACGTTCGGCTCGCCGGGTACGGCCACACCGAGCCATCTCACGGGAGAGCTCCTTGCGGTCGCGACCGGCACCAAGCTCACGCACGTGCCCTACAAGGGCGATGCGCCGGCGATCCAGGATCTTCTCGGCGGGTCGATCGACGCGATGATGCTGTCCGCGATCGGCGTGAAACCGCTCGTCGACTCCGGCAGGGTGAAGGCGATCGCGGTGTCGAGCCTCACGCGCCTCAACGCGATGCCCGACCTGCCGACCATCGCGGAAAGCGGTTATCCGGGATTCCAGACCAACAACCTGCAGGCGATCTTCGTCCCCACGGGAACGCCGCCCGACATCGTGACCAAGCTCAATGCGGCCGCGGTTGCCGCGCTGAAGACGCCGGAGGCGGTCGAGAAGATTGCCGGCCAGGGCCTCATCATCGTGGCCGACACGCCGGCGTCGCTCGGCAGGACGATGCAGGAGGAGACGGTGCGCTGGGGCAACGTCGTGAAGCAACTCAATCTCAAGAATGAGTAACGCAACCTCGCTGCGCGCGCAGGACCTCGACCCGGAGGCCTGCTACAAGCTCATGAGCGGGCTCGTCGTGCCGCGCCCGATCGCGTGGATCAGCACGCACGGCGTCGACGGGCTCGTCAACCTCGCGCCGTTCAGCTGCTACACGTTCGTGTGCAGCAAGCCGCCGATGGTGGGCGTCAACATCGGGCGCCGTGACGGCGAACTCAAGGACACGGCGCGCAACATCCGCGATACGCAGGAATTCGTCGTGAACATTGGCGGCGAGTCGATGCTCGACGCGATGCACCAGAGCGCAGACGAGTACGCGGCCGGGGAGAGCGAGACGCACGTCCTCGGCCTGGCATCCGTTGCGAGCGATATCGTCGGCACTCCGCGGTTGCGCGACGTGCCGGCCAGCATGGAGTGCCGCCTGCACAGCGTGCAGGAATTCGGGGACACGCGCGCGCAATTCATCGTTGGCGAGGTCGTCGCGTTCCACTTTGGCGAAGGCGTGTGCGTCAACGGGAAGGTCGATCTCGCGAAGCTCAATCCCGTCGGGCGCATCGGCGGCTTGCAGTACTGCAAGATCGGGCCGCTGGTCACGATGCCGCCGATCCGGCGCGCGGCGCAAAAGGTCCGATAATGGCGGCATGAACCGCATGTATTGCTGGCGCCGCGCCGCGCTTATTGCATTGGCCGCGGCGCTCGGACCGTCGCTGACGCACGCGGTCGACCCCCTGTCTTCGCGGCCCATCCGGATGATCGTTCCGTTCCCACCCGGCGGGTCGACCGACATCCTCGGACGCGCGATCGCCGCGAAGCTCCAGGAGTCGCTCGGCCAGCCCGTCGTCGTCGAGAACAAGCCGGGCGCGGGTGGATCGATCGGCGCGACCGAGGCCGCACGATCCGCCGGGGACGGCCATACGCTGCTCATGGGACACATCGGCACGCTCGCGATCAACCCCTCGCTCTACCCGAATCTTCCTTACGATCCGCGCAAGAGCTTCGCGCCGGTCGCGCTCGTTGCGCGCGTGCCGAACGTGCTCGTCGTGAATCCGCAGGTGCCTGTGAAAGACGTGGCCGAGCTGATCGCGCTCGCCAAGGCGAAGCCCGGGCAGCTTCGCTATGCATCGGGCGGCAACGGCAGCGCTGCGCACCTTGCGATGGAGTACTTCAAGCTGCGCGCGGGCGTCGACATCATGCACATCCCATACAAGGGAACGGCGCCCGCGGTCACCGACGTGCTCGGCGGGCAGGTCGAGATCACGATGACGGGCGTGCCCGCGGTCGCGGCGCAAGTGAAAGCGGGCAAGCTGCGCGCGCTTGGCGTATCGGGCGCCGGCCCTGTCGCCACACTACCCGGCGTTCCCGCCATTGCCGCTACGATCCGGGATTTCGAGGCGATCCAATGGTACGGCGTCGTTGTGCCAGCCGGGACACCCGCGCGGATCGTCGAGCGTCTCAATGCCGAGATCAATCGCGCGCTCGCAAGTCCCGAGCTGCGCGCGCGGCTCGAGACGGAGGGAGCGGAAGCGGCGCCGGGCACGCCTGCCGCGTTCGGCTCGTTGATCGACGCCGAGATTGCGCGCTGGAAGCCCGTCGTCGAGCGCGCCAATATGCGGCCGGAGTGAGGTAAGCATGCAAGACATCGGCAACCTAAGCATCGCACTCGTCGGCTACGGTGAAGTCGGCGGCATCTTCGGCGCGGCGCTCGCAAACGCCGGCGTCGCGCGCGTGTCGGCGTTCGACATCCTGGCAAGCGACGCCGCGTGGCTCGCGCAGGCCCGTTCGCGCAGCGACGGCGTGCTCGTCGCAACGTCGAACGAAGAGGCGATCGCCGACGCGGCCCTCGTGATCTCCGCGGTCACGGCCGCGCAGACGTCGACGGCCGCGGCGCAGATCGCGCGCGCGGTGCGCAAGGGTGCGTTCGTGCTCGACGTCAACTCCGCGTCGCCGCGCACGAAGAACGCTTGCGCGGAGTTGGTCGATCGCGCCGGCGGGCGTTACGTCGAGTCGGCGGTGATGAGCTCGGTGCCGCCGCACGGCATTCGCGTGCCCATGCTGCTCGGCGGGGCGCATGCCGAAGCGCTGCAGCCAACGCTCTCGGCGCTCGGCTTCGACGCGCAGGTCGGCTCGTCCTCGCTCGGCGTCGTCTCCGCCGTCAAACTGTGCCGCAGCATCGTGATCAAGGGCATGGAGGCGCTCTTCATCGAAAGCATGCTCGCGGCCCGGCATTACGGCGTCGAGGACGAAGTCCTCGCATCGCTCGCCGAGACGTTTCCGAATCTCGATTGGGAGAAGCAAGCCACGTGGTTCTGGCGCCGTGTCGTGCAGCATGGAAAGCGGCGCGCTGAAGAAATGCGCGAGGCCGCGGTGACGGTCAACGACGCAGGCGTGGAGCCGCGGATGGCGAGTGCAGCCGCGGAAGTTCAGGCGTGGGTCGCAGCGCTTCGCGCAGCCGGTGTCTTCGAGGGCGCGATCAAAGACAGGGGATTTCGCGAGCTTTCCGATCGGGTGCGAGGCCGCGTCAGGGACCAGCGGACTGTCTGACCAGGAACAGGCGCCCGGCAAGTACGATCGACGTGGCTCGCGCCGGCCCGGTATTTGCGCTGATCCCAAGCTGCACGCTGGTCGTGCCGCTGCCGCTCGGGGTGATCGCGCCCACCGTCACCCACGGCTGGAATGACGTCGCGGTCACCGGGCATCCGTTGGGTGTGGTGACTACGATGGCAGTGGATCCGCCGGCCTTGGAGAAGTTCTCGACGGCGGTGGGCGCCAAAGCATAGGTGCAGTTCGAGGCAGTCGGCGTGCCGCTGCCCGCTACCCCCGAGGCATATTCGCGCGCCCCGTTGTGGGCAAAGACGCGATAGTGGTAGGCGGTGCCGTTGACCAAACCGAGGTCCGCGTAGCTGGTCGCGCTGCCCGCGTAAACCACCGTGCTGTTGCCCAACACCTGACCCGCCGAATAGCTCACGCCGGTCACCGGCACGTCGGTCACTGCCGTCCCTGGCCGGCGAAGGATCACCAAGCCTGCGAAGTTGCTCGCGGGATTGTTCCAGCTCAGAGTGAGCCGGTTGCTTGTGCCTGGGTTGCTGACCACGAAACTGCCGACGTTCGAAGGCGGACCGCACGCGAGGCTAACAAGGGCGATGGTGTCCACGGACCAGCCCGAACCGGGAACGCTGGCATCGGATGTCATGCGCCAGCGCAGCACCGCGTTGTGCCCGGCCGCACTGGCGGGCAGGGTAACCGTCGTCGTGACGTAGGTACCGGAATTTCCTGTCCACGCCTGACGCCCAGCAATGGGGTTTGTGCCAATCAGCGATCCCGTGTAGCCGCCGGCGACGAAGCTCCCGCCCGCTGCGATGATGTCCTGAAAGGTGCCCCCATCGATGGCAATCTCCAGCACGCCGCCATCGAATGCGCTCTCCACATTGTAGAGGTGCCGGAACATCACTTGCGACGCACCGGCCGGTATCGCAATCGTCGGGCTGATCAGCACACTGTCGCTGGTCGTGCCCAGGTCGCTCGCGAATGCACGATTGGGCACCGAGTCCGGCGTCAGCTCGCTGGTTACCCAGGCATTCGTGCTGCCGGATAGCGTGCTCGTGGTCCATCCCGCGGGCAACGCAGGCGCCACCGCGGCGTCGAAGGTCTCGCCGAAGAACGTGCCGGTTATGAACGTTCGATCCGCACCGTTGGAAGTGCCCTGCGCATTCGTCCCCGCGAGCCGGTAGTGATAGGCCGTACCGCACGTCAAACCCGCGACGGCCGCGCTCACCGACACTTGCGTTACGCCCGATCCGGGCGGGGGCGACGCAGCCACGGTGCTGCCGTACCCTGTCGTCAGCCCATAGTTGAACTCCGCCGTGGTGGTTGTCCCATTCGGGTTCACCGTCCCGTTGAGCGTCGCCCCCGTCGTCGTGATGCTGGTCGCCGCGAGCGTCGTCACCGTCGGCGGCAAGTTCACCGGAGGCGGTGGACGTACCGCGATATCCAGAACTCCCTGCGCCGACGGAATCGCCACCGGGGTTCCCGCCAATGCAACTGACCACGCATACACGTTCGGCTCACCGCCGGGGTTCACGTTCCCGCCTCCATAAAAATAGGCGCCGTCGGGCGAGATGCGGAAGAAGTTACTGTTGCCTAGGCTCGGAAACGAGAACTGCGCCACCGGGTTCGCGGTGGCAACGTCGATCGTCGTGATGCGGACGAAGTTCGTGCCATCCTCGGTGAGCACATACGCGCTCGCACCGTCGGGGCTGAACACGACTCCCCTCGCAACGGGATCCAGCTGGATTGGCGGCGCCAGCGCGGCGCCCGTGGCGGTCGAGAATATCGTCAGAGCGCTGGCCGAGGTCGTGCCGTCCACTGTCGCGACGAGGAGCCGCGAGCTGTCGGGAGAGACTGCCAGCGCCCTGGGGAGCGCGGACGTAGTGATAGATGCTAGTTGCGTGCGGGTCGCTGCATCGATCACAACAACCGTCGGACTGGACAACCACGGCACGATGTAGATACGTCTGCCGTCGGGGGTCGCGGCAACCGCGAAGTAATAGGCCGCGCTGGCGAAGTCGAGCGGGCTGCCGATGGGCGCGCCCGTTCCGGCGTCGAAAACATAGAGCCGGGCGGTGCTGACGTTCAATTGGCCGACCACGTAGAGGCGCGACTCGTCCGGTGATAGGGCGAGGGCCGTTCCCAGTACGGAAATGATGTTCAGCAGCGCACCGTTGCGCGGGTCGATCGTCAGGAGCTGGTTCCCGCGAAGCGTCAGCGCGTACACGCGCGAGCCGTCTCGCTTCATGGCGGTCTTCCAGAGCGGATTGGCCGTGACAATCCGCGTCGCGACGATCTGGTTGGACGGCGTGTCCAATGCCTCGAGTCCCAGGCTTCCCGCCGGGTATACCGGATCCGGCGCCGTGCCCGGGCCTTGGAACGTCAGGGTTTTGCTGGTACCGAACGCGTACGTCGGGGTTGGATACGGAGATACGCCCAGCACCGAGGTTGCGTAAAACGTGACGTTCCCCACATTCGATGCGGGCGGCTGCCAGAGGAAGGACACCGTGTACGTGGCCAAGCCACCGCCGCCGCCGTAAGGCTGGTTGTGCTGGATGTACTCGTATCCCGTTGCCCCGCAACTGCCACCGGCGGGCCGGTCGGTCAGCGACGCGGATGCATTTGCCGCGCATTTCACGGCCATGAACTGGCTGTTATCGTTGATGATCCCGAAGGTCCCCGCTCTGGAACCGCCGGCCCGCGCCGATGCCTGAAAGCCGTACTTCACTTGGGCGCTGGTGGTCGGGTTGGGTGTGATCGTGATGGTGACCCGTTTCCAGACGCCCGGCGTGTAGGTGTTCCCGCCTGAAAAGCTAACGGCCACGCTGCCATTGGCATTTTCCGCGCCGTGATGGCACGAAGCACAGTTGGATTCGCCCGGCGCGCCCGAGCGAGGCACGGTGGGACCGCCCGAGAGCGCGTGAAGCTGCCCGGCTGCCGCGAAAAGAGAAAGGCCTACGATTCCTGCAACCAGACGCAGGCGTGTTGCCCAGTGACTCATTCGATCCCCCGGGTCCTGTCGAACGAATGAACCGCGCACACTAACCAGGGCAATTGCGCGATCGGACGCGCGGTAGTGTACGTCATAAGCTGCCGGTATCCCTCAGGCGTGGGCGCCGCTATTTCGGCGCTTGGAGATGTCGATAAGCAACTTCGATACCGTCGTCAGGCGAAGTCAATGCGCTGCAACCGCTGCCGGACCACAATGGCGGCACTCGAATTCATCTATCCCCGGAGGAACTGTCTTGAAACGCCGTTCATTGCTCGCATTGGCCGTAGCCGGTGTCGCCTCGATGTCCATCGGCTCGCTGCCCGCCATGGCGCAGGGTGCCGCCGACTGGCCGCAAAAGCCCGTTCGCATCATCACGCCTTTTCCCGCTGGCGCCGGACCAGAGGTAGTTCTGCGCCTGGTCGCAGACCGCTTGCAGAAGATGTGGGGCAAGCCCGTCGTCGTGGAAAACCGCCCGGGCGGAAACGGGTTCATCGCGATCCGCGCACTGAAGGGCGGCGACAAGGACGGCTACGACCTCATCCAGCTCGACAACGTCCACCTCACGGCCTACCCGTACCTCTTCAAGCAGCTGCCGTACGATCCGAAAGGCGACTTTGAGGTGATCGCGCCGCTGTTCAAGGCGTCCTTTTTCTTCGCCGTCGCGACCAACAGCCCGTACAAGAACGTCGCGGACCTCGTCGCCGAAGCGAAGGCGAAGCCAGACCAGCTCAACTACGGCTCGTGGTCGATCGGCAACCCCGTGCACCTCGGCTCCGAAGTCTTCGAATCGGCCACCGGGACCAAGATGGGCCACGTGGTTTACAAGGAAACGTCGCAGCTTTACACCGGTGTCGCGAACGGCGACATCGCGTGGGCGCTCGGCAGCTACGGCACGTCGGGCTCGCTGCAGCGGGGGGGCAAGATCCGTTACCTCGCGGTTGCCGGTCCCAAGCGTCTCGCGGCCCATCCCGACATCCCGACGGTGGGCGAAGCGGGCGGACCGAAGGACTTCGAGGTGAGCGGCTGGACGATGATCGCGGCGCCGAAGACGATCAATCCCGCCGTGGCGCAGAAGATCCGCACCGATATCCAGAAGGTGTTGCAGGACCCCGAGATCCTGCAGCGCTACGCGGGCTTCGGTTATGAGCCGTTTCCGCTCGACCAGCTCACTCCGTACATGGCGAGCGAATCGGCGAAGTACGCCGACGTGATCAAGAAGGGCAACATCAGTCTCGAGTAGCGTAGCGGTCGCGGCCGGTGAGTGTTCGTTACACTGCCCATCGGTTCCTTTCCGGTCGCGACCCATGCAGCTCGAGCTGCGGTATCTCCGGGCGTTTCTCGCCGTTGCGGAGGAGGGCAGCGCCTACCGCGCCGGCGAGGCGCTGTTCCGCGCCCAGTCGGCGGTCTCGCGCTCCATTCACAAGCTCGAATCCGTGCTCGGCGTGAAGCTCTTCGAGCGTCGCGCTCACGGCATGCTGCTTACCGAGTACGGACGCGCACTCCTGGTGCGCGCGCGCCGCGTCCAGCACGAGGTCCAACTCGCGCGCACCGACCTCGTCGCGATGGCGGACAAGGGCACGGTGCGTAACGCCGCCGTCTTCAACATGCTCGCCCACGAGCGCGGCATACGCGTGTTCGTGGCGCTCACCGAGCAACATCACATGCCGTCGGTAGCCGACAGCGTCGGCATCAGCCAGCCGGCGGTGAGCATGGCAATTCGCCAGCTCGAGGACAGCATCGGCGTCCGGCTGTTCGAGCGCACGGCACGCGGCATGATTCCGACGGAAACAGGAATGGCGCTCGCCCTGCGGCTCAAGCGCGCGCTCGCCGAGACGCGCCACGCCGTCGCGGACATCGCGGCGCTACGAGGTGTGACCCAGGGCACGGTGACCGTCGGGGCACTGCCGCTCGGACGTACGCGCCTCCTGCCCGAGGCAATCGCGGGTGTCGTGGCAAAGCATCCCGGGTTACGCGTCGCAACGATCGAGGGGTCGTTCGAGACGCTCGCGGCGGGCCTTCGCGCCGGCGACGTCGACTTCATCCTCGGCGCGCTGCGGCCGGCGGACTACGCAAGCGACCTCTCGGGCCTGCCGCTTGCCGACGACGCTCTCGCGATCGTCGCGCGTCGCGAACATCCGTGGGCGCATCGAAAGCGCATCGCACCCGCAGACCTCGCGCGTGCACGCTGGGTCCTGCCGCGCGTGAACACGCCTAATCGAACGCTGTTCGAACTTGCGCTCACGCAGCGCGGGCTGCCGCAGCCGGATGTCGTGGTCGAAACGAGCGATCTCGCGGTGATGCGGGGGGTCCTCGTCAACTCGGATCTGCTGACGGCCATCTCCCCGCGCCAGCTTTCCTACGAGCTTCGCGCCGGTCTCCTGAAGGTGCTGCCGTTTCCCCTGCCCGACACGCGCCGGGAGATCGGCGTGACGCAGCGGTCCGACAGCGTCGCCTCGCCGGGCGCGAAAATCCTCATCGAGGAAATCACGCGGCGGTGTCCGGCCGTACTGGATTCAATCGAAAGCACGTGAAAGCGCGCTGCTCGAGTCAGCGGGTCGTCGCGGTCTGGGACGAGCCTTCCTTCCCGGCGACCGAGTACGTGATCTGCGCGTTGCGCGTCTTCTGGAAATCCTCGAGCGATTGGCCGCGCATGGCCGCGTAGATGTCGAGGTTCGATACGCCGGTGACCGCTCCCAGCTTCTCGAGCATGAAGAAGATCACGCCGTAGCGCATGAGCCCGCGCCAGTCCAGGCGCCGGACGAGATCGCGCTCCTCTGCGGTGAGTCCCGCCGCCTCGAAGCTCGTTTCCGGATCGCGGCGAAAGAGCTCGCGGTGCGCGGGCTCGATCATGCGGTGCAGGTAGTCGTTGATGCGGAAGGCACGGACGCTGCGCTCGAGCGTGAAAGGGTAGGTGCCTTCGAGGCGTTCGACACCGCGCAGCTCGCGCGCGACGTACTCGCGGTGGCGCTCGGCGACCTTGGGGTTCGGCTCGTCGGTGCTTTCGTAGATCGCCGTCGCGATGCCCGTCATCGACGGGAGGTAGTAGCTGCGATGCGTGCACCTCACGCTCGCCGAAAGCGCGCCGCGCATGGCAAGCCACATGACGACTTCAGACCCCTCGAAGCCGCCGAGCTCGGCGAACTCGGCGATGGTCATGGAAGCGAGCTGCTCGGGATCGTTCTCGAAGAGGTCGAGGAATTTCTCGTCCCACGCGGGATTGTTGAAGCCCGCGCGCTCGCCGTGGACCTGATGCGACAACCCGCCGGTGGCGACGATCGCGACCTTCAAGTCCTCCGGGTAGCTCTCGATGGCGCGACGCAGTGCCTGTCCGAGCTTGTAGAAGCGGCGCGCCTTGGGCACGGGGAATTGCAGCACGCCCATTGCAAGCGGGATCACCGGCATCGGCCACGTGGGCTCGTGGGGACAAAGCACGGACAGCGGCGAGAAAATCCCGTGATCCAGCGGCCGGTTTTGATAGAACGACATGTCGAACTCGTCGGCCATGAGCGAGTGGCCGATGTGCGACGCAAGCGCCGGATGACCCTTCGCGGGCGGCAGGTCGCGGGCGCCCGCGCCTTCGTCCGCAACCGGCCATTCGGAGCCGACGCCGAGCGCGAACGCCGAATAGTGATCGACGAAGAACGACGTCATGTGATCGTTGTAGATCATCAGCATGACGTCGGGTCGCTTCTCCGCCAGCCACTCCGCGAGGGGCGCGAAGTTGGCGAAGATCGGTTTCCAGACCGGGTCGCTCTGCTTGCTCTTGTCGTAAGCGAACCCGATCGTCGGGGTGTGCGAGACGGCGAGGCCGCCGATGATGCGTGCCATGAGGCACCTCCTTGGGCGTTAAATTCGATGATGCCTCAGCTGCGACGCGGGCGGATTGCGTTCCGCGCGAACCCCGCTGCGCGCTGCTTATCGGAAGCGGCGTTATCATGGGATCACAAGAACCAAAGGAGGAGTCATGCAGAATCGCTTCGTCGCCGCGCTGGTCGCGCTCGCGGCCGCTTGCGGCCCGGCCGCCGCGCTTGCGCAGCCTTATCCAGCGAAGCCCGTGAAGATCGTCGTCGGCTATACGCCCGGCGGCAGCAACGACGTGCTCGCCCGCGTGGTCGCCAAGCATCTCCAGGACACGTGGAAGCAGTCCTTCGTCGTGGAGAACAAGCCCGGCGCCTCCGGCCAGATCGGTGCCGAGACCGGCGCCAAGGCGGCGCCCGATGGCTACACGCTGGTGGTCATTCCGAACGACGTGCTGACCGTCCAGCCGCACATGTATCCGAAGTTCCCGTTCGATCCGATCGCCGATCTCCAGCCGGTCGCCACACTCGGCACGGTGCCCATCGCGCTCGTCGTCAACGCCAATTCGCCGATGAAGTCCGTAGCCGAGCTCATCGCGGCGGCGAAGGCGAAGCCCGGCACCCTCAACTACGCATCGTCGGGCGCGGGTGGGCCGCAGCACATGTCGGCGGAGATGTTCATGCTGCTTACCGGGACGAAGATGGTGCACGTGCCGTATAAGGGCAACGCTCCGGCGCTCACCGACCTGCTCGGCGGCCAGGTCGACGTGCTGTTCAGCCCGATCAACTCGGCGTTGCCGCACATCAAGGCGGGCAAGCTGCGTGCCCTCGCGGTAGCGAGCGACAATCGCATCGCGTCTCTTCCCGACGTGCCGACACTCGCCGAGGCGGGTGTGCCGGGCTACAAGAGCGAGATCTGGATCGCTCTCTTCGCGCCGGCGAAGACGCCGAGGGACGTGGTCGACAAGCTCGCGGCGGAAGTTGGCCGCATGCAGGCGCAGGCCGATGTCAAGGAACAGTTGAATGCGCAAGGCATCGATCCTCTCGCGAACTCCCCCGAGCAGCTCGCGGCGCTCATCAAGGCGGACTCCGGGCGGTGGAGCAAGGTGATCAAGGAAACGGGGCTGCAAGCCGAATGAGTGACGAGATCTCGCGAGGTCGGCCTGCGGCGCGACGTTCCCGTCGCGTCGACAGGCGAAGGCGCATGGGGCAGCGATGCGATCGCTGCGCTGTTGCGCGACATGGACATTCCGTACGTCTTGCTGAACCCGGGATCCAGTTATCGCGGCCTTCACGACAGTCTCGTCAATTACCTCGGCAACGAGCGGCCGCAGATGCTGCTGGTCCTGCACGAGGAGCACGCCGTCGCGATCGCGCACGGCTACGCGAAAGTGACGGAACAGCCGTTGCTTGCGATCGTGCACAGCAACGTCGGTCTCATGCACGCGTCGATGGCGGTCTACAACGCATGGTGCGACCGGCTGCCCGTGCTTCTCCTCGGAGCGACCGGCCCTGTCGATGCCGCGCGCCGCCGGCCATGGATCGACTGGATTCACACATCGCGTGACCAGGGGGCGCTGGTGCGCGGCTTCGTCAAGTGGGACGACCAGCCTGCATCGGTTGCGGCCGCGTTCGAATCGCTGTTGCGTGCGAAGCAGATAGCGCAGACAGCGCCCAAAGGTCCGACCTACGTCTGCCTCGACGTCACGTTGCAGGAGGAAAAGCTTCCCGCCATGCCGAAGCGTCCGGACGTGACGCGGTACCGCGCGCCCGACCCACCGCGCGCCGCGCCGGAGCTCGTTGCACGCGCGGCGGCGATGTTGCGCGAGGCGGCGCGACCGCTGCTCCTCATGGGCCGCGTGTCGCGCAGCGTCGACGCATGGAACACGCGCGTCGCGCTAGCGGAGGCGCTGAACGCGCGGGTCCTCACCGACCTCAAGGTGGGCGCCGCATTCCCGACCGACCATCCGTTGCACGCCGCGCCGCCCGGCGTGTTTCTCACTCCCGATGCTGCCGCGGTCGTGCGCGACGCCGACGTGATCCTGAGCCTCGACTGGGTGGATCTGGCGGGCACCCTCAAGCAGGGCTTCGGGAACGACGACGTCGGCGCGCGCGTCATCCAGGTTTCGATGGACCAGGTGCTGCACAACGGCATCAACATGGATCACCAGGGCCTGCCGCCCACCGATCTCACGCTGTTCTGCGATCCCGAGTCGGCGGTCGTGGACCTCGCGCGAGAAATCGGCGTGCATGCGCCTGCGTACTCGGCTGCCCGAGCGACGTCGACCCCGGTGTCCTCGCAGACGTGGCCCGATCAGCATCGGCATGGTGGCCGACGCGCTGCGCAGTGCGTTGGACGGCCGCGACGCGTGCCTTCTTCACCTGCCGCTCGGATGGGCAGGCGATATGTGGCACTTCCGCCACCCGCTCGACTTCGTGGGCTCCGACGGAGGCGGCGGTATCGGCGCGGGGCCGGGCCTTACGGTCGGCGGAGCGATTGCTCTCCTGGGCGCCGCGCGACTGCCCGTTTCGATCCTCGGCGACGGCGATTACCTGATGGGCGCGACGGCGTTCTGGACCGCGGCCAACGCGCGTGTTCCGCTGCTCGCCATCGTGTGCAACAACCGCTCGTTCTTCAACGACGAAGTGCACCAGGAGCGCGTGGCCAAGACGCGCGGCCGCGCCGTGGAGAATCGCTGGATCGGGCAGCGCATCGACGACCCCGCGCCCGATCTCGGCATGATCGCGCGCGCGCAAGGCCTCCACGGCATCGGGCCCGTCACCGACGCCGCGGCGCTGCCGCAGGCGCTGCGCGACGCGGTGGAAGCGGTCGTGCAGGGAAAGGCCGTCGTGGTGGACGTTCACGTGCAGCCCGGTTACAACCCGGCAATGGCCGCGGGAATGACGCGCGCGCACGGCTGAAGAATTCCTGGAGAAAGTCATGTCGGTAACTGCGCCGCAACGCGCTTCGATTCGTCCCGAAAGCGTCCTCCCTTCGCATTTCGACCTCTACTACGGCGGCCAATGGCATGCGCCGCGCGGAGGCGAATACGTCGGGACGATCAATCCGGCCAGCGGGCAGGTCATCGCGAAGGTCGCTCATGCCGGCGCGGAGGACGCTGGTGCTGCGATCGCCGCGGCGCACGAAGCGTTCCGTGCGTGGGGCCGCGCGGCACCGCTCGAGCGCGCCGCGCGGCTCAAGGATGCGGCGCAGGTGCTGCGGGGCGAAGCGGAAGCGCTCGCGATGCTCGACGCGCTCAACACCGGCAATCCCGTTTCGCAGATGGTGGCCGACGCGCGCATGGCCGCGCAGGCGATGGAATACTTCGCCGGTCTCGTGACCGAGGTGAAGGGCGAGACCATCCCGATGGGCAATGCGATGTTCGACTACACGTTGCGCGAGCCGCTCGGCGTCGTGGCGCGCATCGTCGCGTACAACCATCCGCTCATGTTCGCGGCCATGAAGATCGGCGCACCGCTAGCGGTAGGCAACACGGTCGTCGTCAAGTCGCCGGAGCAGGCGCCCTTGTCGGCACTGCGCATGGCGGAGCTCATCGGCGATATTTTCCCTGCGGGCGTCCTCAACGTCCTGTCGGGCGGCAAGGACTGCGGGCAGACGATGTCGACGCATCCTCTGGTGCGCAAGGTCACGCTGATCGGCAGTGTCCCGACCGGCAAGGCGATCATGCGTGCCGCCGCGGACTCGTTGAAGCCGGTCCTGCTCGAGCTCGGCGGCAAGAATGCGCTCATCGCGTACCCCGACGCGGACGTCGACAAGGTCATCGCAGGCGCCGTGCGCGGGCATGAACTTCACGTGGGCCGGGCAATCGTGCGGCTCGACGAGCCGCGTGTTCCTGCACGAGTCCATCCACGATCGCGCGCTCGACGGCATCGTGCGGACGGTCGAGCGCAACCATAAGCCCGGCCTGCCCACCGATTGGTCGACGACGATGGGCTGCCTCGTGAGCCAATCCCAGTTCGACAAGGTGATGGGATTCGTGCAATCGGGGCGGGACGAGGGCGCACGCTTGGTCACGGGCGGAAGGAAGCCCGGCGACCCGGCACTCGCCAATGGATTCTTCGTCGAGCCTACCGTCTTCGCGGATGTGACGCCGTCGATGCGCCTCGCGCGCGAAGAGGTGTTCGGACCGATCCTGTCGGTGTTCAAGTGGAGCGACGAAGACGTCATGTTCGATGCGGTCAATGCCGTCGATTACGGGCTCACCGCTTCGATCTGGACGCGCGACCTCGTCACCGCTCACCGTGCCGCGCGGCGCGTCGAAGCGGGGTACGTCTGGATCAACAATGCTAGCGCCCATTTCCATGGCGCCCCTTTCGGCGGCTACAAGCAGTCGGGCATCGGCCGCGAGGAGAGCTTCGACGAGCTGCTCGAGTTCACGCAGGTGAAGAACGTCAACGTGAATCTCGAGGGCTAGTAATACAACGTTGTAAAGTCACATCGATCCGGCAGGGCGAGGCACGCGTGACCTCTCTTTACAACGTTGACACGTAGCACTGGAGGCCGTAACCTGCAGCCCACTTCATGCCGCAGGCCCCAGCCATGGCTACCTCGCTTGCCGAACCCAGCATCCGTCCCACGACCGCCGCGCTCGGCGCCGACGTCGAGGGCGTCGACCTCGTATCCTCCGGCGATGCCGACATCGCCATCCTCGAGCGCGCCCTGCGCGAGCGCCTGGTCATCCGCTTGCGCGGCTACGTCCTGGACGACGTCGAGTTCACGCGGCTCGCCGAGCGTTTCGGCGACCTCGAAGGCTCGCCCGACTTCAGCAAGTCGCGCGACGTGTATGTCGCGGCTTCTCCCAAGATGACCGTCGTGTCGAATGTCACGGTGGATGGCAAGCCCATCGGCGATCATGGCGACGGCGAGCTCAATTGGCATACGGACCAGGGCTTCGTGGACCGGCCCTCCGGCTTCACGTTCCTGCTTGCTCGCGAAGTCCCGCCAACGGGTGGCAACACGAGCTTCGCGAACATGTATGCGGCGTACGAGCGCCTGCCCGCGGACGTGAAGCGCGACATCGCGCGGCTCAAGATCAAGCACCAGGAAAGCCACACGGCGCAAGGCATCCCGCGCCCAGGGTATCGCGACATCAAGACGAGCGACCCGCGCGAATTGCCCGGGCCGCAGCATCCGATCGTGCGCACGCATCCGGTGTCCGGACGCAAGGCGCTCTACCTCGGCCGACGCTTCGGCGCGTACATTCCCGGCCTCCCGCTCGCCGACAGCGAGGCAATGCTGGATCTGGTGTGGGACCACGCTGCGCGTGACGAAGACGTGTGGACCCAGGAATGGAAGGTCGGCGATCTGATCGTGTGGGACAACCGCTGCACGATGCATCGCCGCGACGCGTTCACAGGCCAGGGACGCCGTCGCATGCACCGGCTCACGACGCTCGGTGAGCGTCCGCAGTGACGCCGTCGCCTCGCGCCGAGACCGCAGTCGCGAACGGTTCGACGGGCGCTACGCGACGCCTCGCCGACATCGTTCACGAGCAGCTCTTCCGGCTGATCGCGCGGGGCGAGTTCCCGAAGGGGTGCAAGCTGCCGCCCGAGGGCGAAGCTCGCCACGCGCTTCGGCGTCTCGCGACCGGTGATTCGCGACGCCCTCGCCAAGCTCAAGGAGCAAGGCTACGTGCGATCGCAACGCGGCTCGGGCAGCATCGTGACGCGCGGCGAGGCGCCGGGGACGCACGCGTATCCTGCGATCCGCACGGTCTCGGATCTCCTGCGTTCGTACGAGTTTCGCATCACCGTGGAATGCGCGACGGCGGCAATGGCCGCGGAGCGTCGCGACGCCATCGACATCGCCGACATCGCGCGCACGCTCGAGCGCGCGGAATCGTCCATCGACCGCGGTGTCCTTCATCTGCTGGCGGACCTCAACTTCGACTTCCATCGCGCGGTAGCGCGAGCCACTCACAATCCGTTCTATCTGAAGACGGTGGAGATGATCCCGAACTTCATCGGCGCCGAGCAGCTGGACCGCAGCGCGTTCGGCAATCTCGACATCGCGCAGCGTGCGCGACGCATCCACGACGAGCACGTCGCCGTGTTCGAAGCCATTCGCAGCGCCGAGCCCGAGCAGGCGATGGCCTGCATGGAAAGCCACATCGCGCTCGCGCGGGCCTTCGTGCTCGAGCGGCAGGAACTGGCCGCACCCGATCCAATCGCCGCCCGCCGGCGCAAGTAAGCAACGTTCCCAGGAGGACTCCGTGACCACGCGCAGAAACGTATTGAAGTCTCTCTCGGGCATGGCCGCCATTGCGGCCGCGGGCCCATTCGCCACCGGCCCCGCACGGGCTGCCGACCGCATGACCATCATCGCGCACGCCGTTCACAAGACCGCCGCCACCACCGGTGCGGGCGGCGACCTCACTGCTGCATGGCGGGCGAAGCAGGGCGTGGACCTCGAGTGGCTGACGTTCAGTGTGGAGGCCGTGAACGAGCGCGCGTTCAAGGAGGCAAGCCTCGCCGAAGGCAACGCCGACATCGTCTTCATCCTAGATCGCTATACCGGCCCGCAGTTCGCGGGGTTGTTCGAGGACTTGAAGACGTGGCAGGCGAAGGACCCCATTCCCGATTTTGCCGAGATTCCCGCCGGCATGACGGCCGCACATACATTCGGCGGCAAGCTCACGGCGATACCGTTCCGGCATGCGACGCACGGCCTGCACTACAACACCGAGTTTTTCGCGGAGAAGGGCGTTGCGGAGCCGCCGAAAACGGTAGAGCAGGCAGTTGCGCTTGCCGAAAAGCTCACGTTCAAGCGCGCCGACGGCGTGCAGGTGTACGGGTTGGTGATGAATTTCGACGATCCGGCGACGCCGATCGACTGGATCCGCGGCTTCGGCGGCGACTTCATCACGCCCGACTACAAGGTCGTGATCGACTCGCCCGCGTCGGTTCGCGGCGTCACGGTGCTGTGCGACCTGTACAAGAAGGGCGTGCTGCCCAAGAACTCGATGAATCTCAAGACGGAGGACGTCACGACGTTCATGCAGCAGGGCCGCGGCGCGATGACCAACAACCCGTTCAACCGCTACCTCAACTACAACGACGCCAAGGCGTCGAAGTACCCGGGTAAGATCGCGGTGGTCGCGCTGCCCCTCGGTGTCGACGGCAAGCCGATGCCCGCCAAGACGTCGGTGTGGGCGATGGCGATTCCGAAGAACGCGAAGAACAAGGACAAGGCGTGGAGCCTCATCCGTCACCTCTCGACGCCCGAGAGCACGGTCGCGGAAACGCTGAACGGCAACGGCCCCGTGCGGCCGTCGGCGTACGACGACGCGAAGGTGAAGGCGCTCATCCCGTACGCCGCCGCCGAGAAGCAGGCGCTAGGCAGCGCACGACTCGTGGTCCCCGGGTTCGCCAACGCGGCGAAGTCGATGGACATCTTCATCGAGGAGCTCGGCAACGCGATGCTGGGCAACAAGGAGCCGCAGGCGGCGATGGTGGAAGTGAAGAAGCGCGTCACGCCGCTGCTCCCGACGTAGGAATCGCGTAGGCATGGCAGCCGCAATGCGGCGGGTAGGCGACCGCCGGACGGTGCGCGCGCTGCACTACGCGATGGTGTCGCCGACGCTCGGGCTGCTTCTCGCGTTCCTGGTCATTCCCGCGGTGTACGTCGGATGGTTGAGCTTCACGACCTCGACATACGGCCGCGACACGACGTTCGTGGGATTGGCGAACTACGCGCAGCTCTTCGGCGACAAGATCTTCTGGCGCGCGTTCTGGAACACGTTTTTCCTCGTCAACGCGATCGTTTATGTCGAGGTGGCGCTCGGCCTCGGGCTCGCGATGCTGCTGTCGGGGCCACTGCGCGGGAAAGCGGTGATCATTGCCGTGATCCTCGCGCCCTACGCGATTACCGAAAGCAGCGGCATCGTCATGTGGCGCTACATGTTCGAGCCCGACGTCGGCATGGTGTCGCAATTCGTCGGTCGACTCGGGCTGCCGCAGCTTCCGTGGAGCACGGATCCGATCGCGACGCTGTTCCTCGCGGGTACCATCGCCGTGTGGCACCACCTGCCGTTCACGTTCCTCATCCTTTACGCCGCGCTCACGACCGTACCGAAGGACGTGCTCGAAGCGTCGCGGATCGACGGCGCCACCGATTGGCAGCAGTTCCGGCTCATCACGCTGCGGCTCATCATGCCCGCGATCCTCATCGCGGTGCTGTTCCGCTACATTTTCGCGATCCGCACTTTCGCGGAAGTCTGGCTCCTGACGGAGGGCGGGCCGGCGCGCTTGTCCGAGGTGCTTGCGATCTATCTCTATCGCGAGGTCTTCAAGTACCACCAGTTCGGCGTCGCCGCCGCGACCGGCTGGTTCATGCTGCTCATGTCGCTCGCCATCGCCATTCCTTACCTGCGGCAAATGTACCGCGAGGTGCAGCGTGAAGCGTAAAGCGGGGCGGCGCGCGATCCGCGCGGCGCTGATCGTGCTCGCTCTCGTGTGGTCGGGGTTCCCGATCGCGCTTGTCGTGCTCTCGTCGTTCAAGCCGGCAAGCGAGATCTTCGCCGTGCCCCCGTCGTTCGTGTTCACGCCGACGCTCGACAACTATGCCGTGTTGTGGCGCGAGCACGGTGCCTTCTTTCGAGCCCTCGGGAGCAGCGTCGTCGTCGCCCTGGGCACGACGCTCGTCGCCATCGCCGCTTCGACGCTCGCGGGATACGTATACGCGCGCTATCGGAGCCGCTTCCTCTCGTCCACTGCATTCGGGCTGCTGGCCGCGCGCATGCTGCCGCCGATCATCATCACGGTGCCGCTGTTCCCGGTCCTCAACGTGCTGCGCCTCAACGACACGCACACGCTGCTCGTCCTGTTGTACGCCGCGTTCTACGTGAGCCTCGGCACGTGGATCATGCGCGCGTTCGTGGCCAAGCTTCCCGTCGAGCTCGAGGAAGCCGCGGCCGTCGACGGTGCGGGACTTGGCGCGATCCTGTGGCGCGTCGTCCTGCCGCTCGTCGTCCCCGGCGTCATCGCCGTCGCGATCTTCGTCGTCGTGTTCGCGTGGAACGAGTACGTGTTCGCGCTCATCTTCACCACGCGCAATGCGAAGACGGCGCCCGTGGTCATCGGCGAGATGCTGGGCACCGTGGAGGGCGTGCAATGGGGCGTGATCTTCGCCGCCGCCACCGTGCAGCTCGCGCCGGTGCTGGCACTCGTGGTCGCGTTGCAGCGTTATCTGGTGGCGGGATTGACGGCGGGGGCAGTGAAGGCGTAGCGGGTTTGGGTGGCGAAGTTGTTCGGGAAGCTGCGAAAGCGTGCGTCGACGCATATCGTGTAGGCCGGCACGTATCTCTTGAAAAACCCTTGGAAAGTCTGAGACTCGGCGTTGACGCGGCCGTGATGTCGGGCGTAGTTTATTGCGATATCAGTCAATTCTTCGACCTACTTTGGGTTAGGCCGCCTGACACAGCGATGAGCCGCACCGCCCTCCGCATATGGTCGTTCGCAGGTATTGCGCTAGCGTATGCAGTATTCGTACACGTTTCGTACAGTTACGCGTTAGCGAACCATACGCTGCCGTACACACTGTGGCCAAGATGGCCGGCATTAGAAGTCTTGGCGCTACTCGTCATGACCGGTGTCTTTGGAGTTGTGGTGGCGAGGCCACGTGCCCTAGTCAAGCGTCCGTGGCTCACTGGCTTGGCGGCGGCGCTGTACGCAGCAATCGCGGTCGGAGTCTTAGCGCTTATCCAAGTTGTGATTGCCTTTGTTAACGGGGACGGTTTGTGAAAGGCGGCGGCCTAACCCGGCGTTCGAGCGGACGCGCCGATACGCGGCTGCTTGCTCAGCCAGCGTCAGCGCGGCGCGCCGCTCAACTGGTCCGTTAGGCGATCCATGGAGCACCTCCGGCCGGAACAATTTGTGAGCTTGAGCAACCCAGGTGTAACTTCGCTCCAACTACTCTCGCCACATAACTCGAAGTCTGCGCGCGTCACGATTACCAAGGTAGTCATCGCGCCGGGCGCCGTCCAGCCGCGGCATTCCCATGCGTCGTCCGAGCAGATTTGGTGCGCGCTTTCGGGAAGCGGCACGCTGCTCCTCGCAAACGGCGAACGTCGACCAATATGCGCAGGTGAAGTCGTGCGCTTTGCCGATGGCGACGTTCACGGCCTCGAAAACAGCGGAACGCTTCCGTTTGAGTATCTCTCGGTTACGTCACCGCCCATCAATTTCGATTATGCATACGCAAACAGGGGCGCCTAACCCGGCGCTCAATCGGACAGGCCGGCTCTCGTCGTGCAACTCGTCGCGCATCGGCGCGGCCCGCCGGTTAGCTTGATCGTTAAGCGTCGGCGCAGGTCACGGGGAGTCCAATGAGCGCACCTAAGGCGATTTGCCGGGGCCGGTCGTGATCATTCTTGCCCACTCGCTAGTTGTGGCGCCCGCCAATGCACAAGACCAACTGTCAATCGAGAGAATCTCCCTTTCGATCAATAGCGCATTCGAACAAGATGCACGAGTGATCGGTGAGCTCAGGCTTCCAAATTCGAACCGCCGAGCAGCTACCCGCAGTCGTAATTGTCAACAGCTCTCCGGGATTCGATGGCCGCGGCGCGTTCTATGCAGACGCGCTGAACCTGGCTGGAATCGCGACGCTGGAAATTGACATGTTCCAGGGAAAGGGACTCCCGGCCTCACTGCGCCACAATCTTCCTCACGTCTATCAAACGTTGGACTATCTGAGCCGCCATCCCCGCATTGATGCAAACCGCATCGGAATCATGGGGTTCTCCTGGGGCGGCAATGTTTCGGTGCTGGCGAGCTCCGACGAACTCGCCAGACAGTACTCCCGCGGTGAGACTCCGCTTCGCCGCGCATCTGGGCGCTTTATCCTGCCTGTTCGAAGCACTACGCGTTGGTCGCCGACAAACCAGGGAAGTGGACGGAGCTCAAGCCAACGGTCTACCGACGGATCACGGGTAGTCCGGTGCGTATCCTTGCGGCCGGGAAGAACGACTACGACAGTCGCGATCGCGAAGTGTGCGCGAAGTTCATCGCCGCGCTTCCCGTCGAGGTACAGCGTCACTTCTCTCTGACCGTCTACCCCGAGGCCACCTTTGGATGGGACAGTCGGTTTAGCAGTGCGACTTACGACGCGAGCGCGAAAGAGGGCAAGGGCGGAATCGTCGACGTCATTGCGAATGCGGTTATCGCGACGCAGTCGCAACAGTCTGCAGTGGCGTATTTCAGGCGGTATCTGGAACGCGATCGAACTATTGACGAACCTCGAGGCAAGTGAAATCCGCCACGCCTAACCAAGCGTTCGAGGAGACGCGCCGTTACTTGTTCAACTTGGCGCGCGATTCTGTCGGCGCACCCCTGGTTAATGCGAGCGTTGGGCGTCACAGAATACGCCGCCCGAGCGCACGATTCCGCCGCCGAGAAAACGATCTTTAGGGATGAATGCTGCATTGAAGCACTCTTGAGGAGGTGCAGGCCATGCGTATCGCGTTCATGGGCTCGGGCGGACTGGGCGGCTACTTCGGTGCCCGCCTTTGCAAGGGTGGTGCGGATGTGCATTTCATTGCCCGAGGTAAGCATCTAGAGGCGATGCGAAGCGAAGGCCTGCGCGTCGAAGGTCCCGAGCCCATGCACATCCCACGTGTCAACGCGACTGACGATCCGGGAGAAGTCGGCGTCGTCGATTTCGTCATGCTCTGCGTCAAGCTGTGGGACACCGAAGCGGCGCTGCAGCAGATTCGTCCAATGGTCGGCACCGGCACGACAATCATCTCGTTTCAGAACGGCGTTCTGAAGGACCAGTACCTGCGGGCCGCCTATGACGAGTCGCAGATCATGGGTGGTGTCGGCTACGTCGCGACGACGATCGACAGACCGGGCGTCATACGCCAAACGGGACCGATGCAGAGATTGCTGTTCGGCGAGTTCGATGGCTCGCGGTCGCCCCGGGGGCAGGCGCTTCTCGAGGCCTGCCTCGCGGGCGGCATCAAGGCAGAGCTCTCCGAGAACATCCTTCGAGAGATCTGGCAGAAGTATGTGTTCCTGGTGGGGCTGTCGGGAACCACAACGACAATTCGCAAGCCCATTGGCCCGATCCGCGAGAATCCACAGACACGCGCCTTCCTGCTCGACATCATGCGCGAGGTTGTCTCGGTCGGTCGGGCCCACGGCGTGGACTTGCCCGAAGACTACGCCGAGGTGCGCCTTAAGCTTGCGGACGATGTGGCCTATGACATGACTTCCTCGATGCATCACGACCTCGAACGAGGCAATCCGCTGGAGGTACGCTGGCTCTCCGGGGGTGTTGTGGAGCTGGGTCAGCGCAGAGGCGTACCGACGCCGCTGAACCGTGCGATCGCCGACATCCTGGCGCTACACGCTAGCGGGAGGACGGTCACACAGTGACGACCACCCCGCGCTCAACCGGACCCGCCGGCACGTGGCTTCTTCCTCCCGCGCATTGGTGGCCGCAAAGCCGTCGGCTTAGTACGTTAGGCGGCAACGCTTCAGCCAGGATCGGTTCACTTGGTCCCGGCGCCGACCAGCATCTCGCAAGGGCCGACGAAGCCGTCTTCCGTCTCGTACGTGCGGAGCACCGTCTCGATCTCCTTCCACGTCTCGGCGCGCTCGCTCTCGCTCAGCGCCGCCATCATCTGGTGCAGCGCGCCGAAGGACTCGCGCTCGAAGCGTGCGCACTCCGCGGCCGACGGCAACCGCACCGGCGAGTCGACCCTGCGCACTTCGACGTCGCGGAACCCCGCCTGCTCCAGTGCGCTGGCGAGCACGCCGCTCGCCGCCCAGCGAAAATGGCCCCGGTTGTCCAGGCAACGGCGGCGGCAACTGCGCGCGGCGGCGAATGATGCCCACGGGCTGGGAGAAGAACGGATTCTTCTCGGGGGTCGAATAGACGACCGCGGCAAAACGCCCGCCGCGCTTGAGTGCCCTGCGGATGCCGGCAAGCGCCCGCTGCTGATCGGGAAAGTAGATCAGGCCGACCCGCGAAATGGCCGCGTCGAAGGACGCTTCGGGCAAGCGTGTCATGCCGCTCGCCGTCGAGCTCGAGCGTTTCGACTTGGGTCAATCCGGCTTGGCGCGCTGCGCGCAGGGCGAAGCGCAGAATCGCAGGCGAAATATCGGTGGCAAGCACGTAGCCCTTTGGGCCGACCCGGCGCGCTGCTGCGAGTGTCTGTTCGCCGGCACCGGCGGCGACGTCGAGGACCCGTGCGCCCGGTCCGACGGCGGCCATGTCGAGCATGGCTTCGGTCGCCGGTCCCAGCCAACGAGCCAGGAGCGGCGCCCAGCGATCCCACGCCTCGGCCGCCGCCTCCCACTGCGCGCGTGTCAGCTGTCTGAACTTCTCGGAATCAAATGCGACGGGGGCATCGGTCGTCTCAGGCATGGCGCCATCTCCTCTTTTGGGTGGACGCAAGCTGCGTCATGGTGTCCACGTTAGCAGCGCCAGCGGGTTTGCTCAAGTCCAGAATCTGGAGTTGAATCAGGACACCGGCTAGACTCGCGGCATGATCGATTACGGCCAGTTCTGCACGGTTGCACGCGGCGCGGAAGTACTTGGCGAGCTCTGGACGCCCCTTGTCGTGCGCGAGCTGCTTTGCGGCAGCCACCGCTTCAACGAGATCCGTCGTGGCGTGCCGCGGATGTCGGCGACCTTGCTGACGCAGCGACTGCGCAAGCTCGAGGCACTCGGCGTCGTCGAGCGTCGCCGCGTCAACGGAGGCTCCGAATATCACCTCACCCGGTCGGGCGAGGAGCTGCGCCCCATCGTGGTCGGCCTCGGGCATTGGGGCGCGCGCTGGATCGGAAGCCGGCTGAAGCCGAAGCAGCTCGATGCCGGTTTCCTGATGTGGGACATCCGCCGCTTCGCGCAACTCGACAACTTTCCGGTGGGGCAGCGCATCGTGATCCATTTTCGGTTCACGGATGCGCCGCGCGGAGAGCGGTTGTGGTGGCTAGTGGTTGAGAATCGAACTGCGGACCTGTGTCGCGACGACCCCGGTCATGAGGTGTCGGTCGTTATCGAGTCCACTGTGCGCGCACTGACGGAAGTGTGGACCGGTGACAGTGACCCGGACAAGGAGATCCGCGCCGGACAACTGAGCGTACTCGGTGGCGGTCGCCGCGGTCAGACTTTGTGGCGGTGGCTCGGCCGCAGCATGTTCGCACCAACTCGCCTTGAAGCACTTAAAGAGTAACCGCGGCGGCGAACCTTTTGACCGCGCTGGTGGCTGCGATCGCCGTAAGGGCGTTGACCGCGGCGACTAGCGGCGACGCGAATGACCAGTGAACACGTGAACCCAAGCTCGAGAAGACTGACGCTCAACCATGCCGCTCAACCGGACGCGCCGGCACGCGGCTCGTTTCTCGCGAACTTCGGCGCGGCCCGCCGGTTAGCTTGACTCGTTTGGCCCCGCAAAGGAGATCACATGCTGCAATTGCGCCCGAATTGTGAATGCTGCAACGTGGATCTTCCGCCCGACTCGGGAGCTGCACGCATCTGTTCGTTTGAGTGCACGTTTTGCGCCACTTGCGCGAGCACCGTCCTGAACGGTCAGTGTCCAAGTTGCGGTGGCGAGTTGCTCGCTCGGCCACGGCGCCCTGTGGACAAGCTCGCGAAGCATCCGCCCTCAAGTGAGCGAATCTTCAAACCGGCCGGCTGCGGGCGCGCGCAATGAACGCAGGCTCGCGAGGGCGGATGGCACGCGCCGGTTAACTCAATCGTCAGGCCCGTAACAGGCCCACACGCTTCAGGAGAACTCATGTTCGACCACGTCAAATTCGGGGTCAGCGACTATGCAGTGAGCAAAGCGTTCTTCCTCAAGGCACTTGAACCGCTCGGCGTGGCTGTTGTCGCGGAGGGGCCGCCGACGTACGGTGTCGAGCTTTGCCCAAAGGAGGGTAAGGTTTCATTGTGCCTGTACCAAACCGAGGAGAAGCCGGCGCATCTCCACTTGGCGTTCGTGGCCGTGAATCGCCAGCAAGTCGAAGCTTTCCATCGCGCGGCCCTGGAGGCGGGTGGCAAAGACAATGGCGCGCCCGGCCTGCGCCCGCACTACCACGCGAATTACTATGCAGCTTTCGTCATTGGTCCGGACGGGCACAACATCGAAGTGGTTTGCCACGAACCAGAGGCCTAGCCCTTCGTTTTAGCGGAACGCCTCCGGCGCGCGCTTCCGCTCGTTTGCGGCTTGGCCGGAACGACGATCTTGATGATCGGTCGTCCTGCGGTTGGATCGACGCCGGTTGACGGCCCCCAGTCGCAGGGGTAGCGTCCTCGCCACCATGAACCCGTCATCCCGCCTTCAGGACTTCGTCGATCGTGCCGCCGAGCGCAGCCGTGCCCTTCGCGAGCCGGCCGACTGCGTGCTCGCCATCGCGCCGTTGATGTTCGATCTCCTCGAGCGCGACACCACGTTCCTCTTGCCGCAGCACTATCGCAGCAGCCCCGACGGATATACGCGCAACCTCATCTACGAAGCACCCGACGACAGCCTCTCGCTGTACTCGATCGTCTGGCTACCCGGCCAGTGGACGCCGGTCCACGACCACGGCAGCTGGGGAATCGTCGGCGTAGTCGAAGGCGTTCTCGAGGAGCGGAGCTACGTGCGCGTGTCGCCGGACCGCGGCCTCGACGCGGACATCGACCTCGCGCGTGGCGGCACCATCCTGCTGCGGCACGGCGCCGTGACGAGCTTCGTGCCGAATCCCGACCACATCCACATGACCGGCGCGCCCTCGGAGCGACCACGCGTGGTCAGCCTGCACTTGTACGGACGCATGATGAGCGACTTCAATATCTACGACGTGGAAGCGCGCACGCGCCGGCGGATCAACGTGGCGCACAACGAGAGCTAGCGTCACTCGCGGCCTCATTGTGTAAATGGCGACAAGTGATGAAGCGAGCGTCGGCCGCCGTCGGTCGCTCGGCGACGCGCGCTGCGCGCCTCCCTCGGCTGCGCCTCGGCCGCCTCGCTTACTCCAGCTTTACCCCCGCGTTCTTCACCACCTTGCCCCATAGCGCGGTTTCGTCGGCGAGGAGCTTCGCCGAGCGCTCCGGGTCTGCGGCCACCACGGTAAGCCCGAAGTCGTTAAGCTTGTCGGTGACTTCTCCCGACGCGAGCACTTTCGACAGCGTGTCGTAGAGCTGCATCACGATGGCGCGCGGTGTTTTCGCAGGCGCGACAAAGCCGATGATGATCGTGCCGTCCACGCCCTGGATGCCTTGTTCCGTGAACGTGGGAACGTTCGGCAGCGACTTGAAGCGCGCCTCGCCGGTGATGCCGATCGCGCGGAACTTGCCGGCGTTGATGTGCGCAATCGCCGTGCCCGGCACAGCGAACAAGACCGGCACCTGGCCGCCCAGAACGTCGGTGACCGCAGGTCCCGCGCCTTTGTATGGCACGTGGAGGAGATCGATGCCTGCCGACGACTTCAGCATCTCGGCGGCGAGGTGCACGGGCGTTCCGTTGCCGGCCGACGCGTACGTGATCGCGCCGGGCTTGGCCTTGGCCATCGAAACGAGCTCGCCCACCGTCTTCGCGGAGAACGCGGGATTCACGACGAGCACGAGCGGGCCGCGCGCGATGAGCGAGATCGGAGCCAGGTCGCGCTGCGGGTCGAACGGCATCGCGGGATAGAGCGACGGATTGGTCGCTAGCGCCGTATCGAAGAGCCCGATCGTGTAGCCATCCGGCGCCGACTTGGCGACCGCGTCGAGGCCGATGTTGCTGCCCGCGCCGCCGCGATTCTCGATCACGATCGGTTGCTTGAGGGCCGCGCTCCAGCCGGGTGCGACCATGCGCGCGACGGCATCGCCCACGCCGCCCGGCGGGTAGGGCACGATGAGGCGGATCGGCTTGTTGGGATACGCTTCCTGCGCGTGACAGGCGAACGAAAACGCGAACAGCGCCAGCAGGCGAACGACGGTCTTCATGCGCGCCCTTCCGGCATGAACATGGGATCGCCGAGTCTATGCCGCTCGAAGGCGAGATCGATGTCGCGGCGGTCCTCGGCGGTCAGCGCCGGAAACGGTGCGCGCACGTAGGTGTTGCGCAAGACGCCTTGCTTCATCAGCACGTACTTCATCCGAACGCGATAATCGCGCAACGGCGCCCGCCAGCAGATGCGCGCGAGCGGTCCCAGCTTGTTCCACAGCGCGTACGCTTCGGTGGCGCGACCCGCGGCGGCGTGCCGATGCATGTCGACGATCGCGGCGGTTGCCGTGGCCGCGAATCCGATCAAGGCGCCGTCGCAGCCCATCAGCATCGCTTCCAGGATGAACGTGTCGCTGCCGGTCAGCACGCCGATTCGGCGCGGCGCGGCGGCGGCCTCCTCGATGTTGGCCAGGGTGTTGTCGACGCTGAAGGACGCCTCCTTGATCGAGGCGACGCGGTCGATCTTCGAGAGCGCAGTGATAGCGCCGCGCGGATACGCCGCAATGTTGTTCTGGAAGGCGACGATCGGCACGTCCGCGCTCCGCGCGACCGTCCCGTGGTAGTCCTCGATCATTGCGATCGTGACGCCGCCCAGGAACGCAGGCATCGGCGGGAACACGACGATGCCTTCGGCGCCGGCATCGACGAGCTTGCGCGCGAGCTCCGTGGCAGCGCGCGTGCTGGTGACGCTCAAGCCCGCAAGCAAGGGACAGGCTCCCGCGACCGTCGCCTTGGATCGGCGGACGTTCTCGAGCTGCTCCGCTTCGTCGAGCGAGCTCACTTCGCCGATGGCCATGTTGACGGCGATGGCCGTCGGACGCGCTTGCGCCACCTGCTCAAGGTACTGCTGCGTCGTATCCCAGTCGATGGCGCCGTTGTCGTGGAACGGCTGGACGGTCGCGGCGATGACGCCGGCCGACAATGGCGTGCTCATGATCCTCCCTGGAACGCGCGCAAAGGCGGGATCATACCCCACGCCCGGCGTCCGCAAGAATCATGATCATATATAGCCGAGGCGCGCTATCAGCCAGGCATTGCAAGGCGGCAGCGAATCATTATCATATATGGCAATGGGCGACCAAATCCTTGCGCCTCCGCGCTTTCCCTTCCGCCGCGGCGATCCGAGACAGCCGCCGGGCGAGTACGCGCGCGCACGGGCGACACAACCCGTCTACCCCGTGACACTGTGGGACGGGCGGCGCGCGTGGCTTCTCACGCGCTACGACGACGTGCGTGCCGTGGTCGCCGATCCGCGCTTCAGCGGGGAGTTCGCCAACCCGGGCCTTCCTGCCGTCACCGCAGCGCGCGTCATCGTCGACAAGAACGAACGCGCGTTCGTCGGCATGGACAATCCGCGCCACGACCATTATCGGCGCATGTTCACCAAGGAATTCAGCGCCAAGCGCATGATGGCCCTGCGCCCGAAGATCGCGGCCATCGCCAATCGCCTGATCGACGAGCTGACCGCGCAGCCGCAACCCGCAGACCTTGTCGCGAAGATTGCCGTGCCGTTTCCGTCGTTCGTCATGTGCGACCTCGTGGGCTCGCCATACGAGGATCACACGTTCATCATGGAATGCGCGGCCGCGCGACACGGGCTCACGCAGACACCCGAGCAGGCCGAGCGCAAGGCGCGCGAGCTCGCGAGCTACTTCCTCGATCTCATCGTGCGCAAAGAGAAGATGCCCGGCGATGACTTCGTGAGCCGCATCGTCGACGAGCACGTGAAGCCGGGCAACCTGTCGCGCGAGGACTTCGCGGAGGTCGGAGCGATGATCCTGCGCGCGGGCCACGACACGACGACCAACATGATCGGCTTCGGCACGCTGCTCCTGCTCGACCATCCGGAGCAGGCGGCGGCGCTGCGCGACGACCCGGACGTCGTGCCGGGTGCGGTCGAGGAGCTGTTGCGCTACGTGAGCCCGGTGCAGTTCGCGCCACGGCGGGTGGCGCTCGAGGACGTTGCCATGGGGGGAGTGGTGATCCGTAAAGGCGAGGGCGTGTTTGCGCTCAATCCCGCGGCCAACCGCGACCCCGCGGTCTTCGAGGAACCCGACCGCCTGGACGTGCGTCGCGATGCATCGCATCACCTCGCGTTCGGGTTCGGAATTCACCAATGCCTGGGTCAGATGCTCGCGCGCGTCGAGCTGCAAGTCGTCCTTCCCTTGCTGCTTCAGCGATTGCCGAATCTTCGCGTGGTGGCACAGGAAGGCGAGATCCGTTTCAAGGACGACATGCAGATCTACGGCGTGCACAACCTGCCTGTCGCTTGGTAGGGAAGGGACCATGACCTTCAAAATCCACGTCGACGACGACCTGTGCATCGGCGCCGGCCAGTGTGTGCTGGTCGCGCCGCAAATTTTCGACCAGGACGACAAGGGGCTCGTGATCCTGCTCGATCCAACGCCGCCGCAGGCATTGCACGAAGCAGCACGCAAGGCGGCGAAGCTGTGTCCCGCGCGCGCGATCACGATCGAGGAAGCCTCGTCGTGAGCGCAAGGCGCGCCGCATCGCCGCTCGCGCGTCACGTCGCAGCCGCGCGCAAGCCGAAGAAGGCCGCCGAGCAACTGGCCGACGAGATCATGGGCTACATCGTGGAACGCGGCCTGCCGCCCGGGACGCGTCTTGCCCCGGAGCGCCAGATGCTCGCCGATACCGGGCGCGCACGCGGAACGCTGCGCGAAGCGCTGCGCCTCCTCGAGAGCCGCGGCGTCGTCGAGGTCCGGCCGGGCGCGGCAGGCGGCGCGTTCGTGCGCAAGCCGCAACCCGGCGATCTGGGCGCGGCGATCACCGCGGTGCTGCTGCTCGAAGGCGCGTCGATGCTCGACGTGCTGGCCGCGCGCGAGGACATGGAAGTCGCCGCGCTGCGGCGCGCCGTGCATCGCATCGGTCCGCGGCATCTTGCGGTGATGCAGGATTCGGTCGATAGCCTGCGCGAGCACATCGCCGACCGCGATCGCTTCCTCGTGGAGGCCGGACGCTTTCACGGGGTGATCAACGAGGCGGCGGAAAGCCCGGTGCTGCGGATCCTCAACGAAGCGCTGCGCGCCACCCAGATGTCGTCGACGAGCGATTTCTCGATGAGCTATCGCAAGCGCGTCGCCGACGAGCACCAGGACATCATCGATGCGCTGGTCGAGGGCAACCCGGGCCTTGCCTGCGACCGGATGCGCACTCACGTCCACACATCCGCGCATTCGTGGGCGGGGCCGCGCACGGCCGCTGCCCCCGGACCAACGGCTTAGAATCGCACCATGCAGCTTTCCGGCATACGCGTCGTCGATCTCTCGCGCATCCTGTCGGGGCCGTTCTGCTCCATGTTCCTCGCAGACATGGGCGCCGAGGTCATCAAGATCGAGGACGTCGAAGACGGCGATCCGGTGCGCAAGCAGGGCGCGCTGCACAATGGCTACAGCCTCTACTTCGCCTCGTTCAACCGCAACAAGCGGTCGCTCACCCTCGACCTGCGCAGCACCGAGGGCATGGCCGTGCTGCGCAAGCTCATTGCCACCGCGGACGTCGTGATGGACAACTTCCGCCCCGGCGTGATGGAAAAGATGAAGCTGTCACGGGCCGAGCTCGAGGCTATCAAGCCCGACATCGTGTCCGCGCACATCACGGGATTCGGGCTGGACGGGCCGTACCGCGACCGTCCCGCGTTCGACTTCATCGCGCAAGCGATGAGCGGGTTCATGAGCGTGAACGGCGCCGAGGACCAGCCGCCCACGCGCGCAGCGCCGCCGATGTCCGACCTCATCGCGGGCGCGTACGCGGCAATGGGCATCTGTGCGGCGCTCGTGCGCCGCGAGCGCACGGGCAAGGGCGAGGAAGTGGCGACGAGCCTGGTCGACGGCATGGTGGCGAACCTCGCGTTCCTGTCCGCGCATTACTTCGGCACGGGCGAGCAGCCCCTGCGCACGGGCAACGACCACGGGCTCGTGGCGCCCTACGGGCTGTTCGACGCGAAGGATGGACAGGTCGCCATCGCGCCGTCCAACGACATGGTGTACTTCAAGCTGCTCGACGCGCTCGGCCTCTCGCACTTGCGAGACCATCCCGACTTCAACACGAACGCGGGTCGCTTCGAGCGGCGCCATGCGATCAACGCGCTCATCAACGCCGAGATCGGCAAGCAGCCAATCGAGCACTGGGTCGACGTCCTGAACGCGGCAGGCGTGCCGTGCGGCCGCGTGATGAGCCTGCCCGAGGTGTTTGCCGATCCGCAGGTGCGGCACCAGCAGATGCAGATCACCATCGACCATCCCGTGCACGGCAAGCTCGACGTGCTGGGCTTTCCGATCAAGTTCACGAAAGACCCCTGCGTAGTGCATCGCCCGCCGCCGGTGCTCGGGGCGGACACGGACGCTATCCTGCGCGAGCTGGGATACGGCACGCAGGATATCGCCGTCATGCACCAACGCGGCATCGCCTAGGAGCTACGAATGGATTTTGCAGCGCAGTCTCGCGAGCGGCCCCGTGTCTACGTCACCGAAGTCGGCACGCGCGACGGCTTTCAGTCGGAAGAGCGGTTCATCGACACGGCGGTCAAGGCGGAGATCATCGATGCAATGATTGCCGCCGGATTGCGCCGCATCGAGGCCACGTCGTTCGTGAGCCCGCGCGCCGTGCCGCAGCTCGCCGATGCGCACGACGTGCTCTCGCGCCTGCGCCGTCGCAAGGATGCGAACATCGCCGCGCTCGTGCCGAACGCGCGGGGCGCGGAGCGAGCACTGGGCGCGGGCGTGGACGAAGCGGTCTGCTTCGTGTCGGCGAGCGAGACGCACAATCGCGCCAACCTCAATGCCTCGATCGAGGAGTCGCTTGCCAATGTCGCCGAAGTCGCCGAGATCGTGCGAGCCAAGGCGCATATGCGCGGCGCAGTGGCCTGCGCATTCGGTTGTCCTTTCGAGGGAGAAGTTCCGGTGGACGCTGCGATGCGCGTCGTCGACCGCTATGCGGAGCTCGGATTCGATGCGCTCACGCTCGGCGATACGACGGGGATGGCGACACCGCCGACGGTGGCGCGACTGATGCAGGCGATCGGCAAGCGTCATCCGCAGCTTCCGGTCGCGCTCCACTTTCACAACACGCGCGGCGTGGGACTCGCCAACGTGATGGTCGGGCTCGACCTCGGCGTGCGCGAGTTCGAGTCGTCGATCGCCGGCCTCGGGGGATGCCCGTTCGCGCCCGGCGCCACCGGCAACGTCTGCACCGAGGACCTGGTCTATCTCCTTGAAGAGTCGGGGTTCGACACCGGAATCGATCTTGGAGCGTTGATCGACGTCGCGCGTCGTGTAGAGTCCGTCATCGGGCGCCAATTGCCGGGACAGGTAATGAAGGCAGGCCCGCGGCTTCGCAAGTACGCGCTGGACAGCGCGCGTTGCGCGACAGGCTGATCCCGCTTACAGGAGGATTTAGATGCTTCGCTTCGTCATGGCGGCGCTGGCCGCCCTCGTACTCGCCACGCCGGTCCATGCGCAGGATTATCCGTCGCGTCCCATCCGCCTCATCGTTCCCTTCCCGCCGGGCGGCGGCACCGACGCCGTGTCGCGCCTCGTTGCACAGGAGCTTGCGAAGTCCACCGGCTGGACCGTGGTCGTGGAGAACAAGGCAGGCGCGGGCGGAATGATCGGCCTGCAGGAAGCCGCCAAGGCGCGCAACGAGGGTTACGACATCGTGATGGGCCAGGTGGACAACATGGTCATCGCGCCCGCCGTGCAGCGCACGGGCCTGCTCGATCCCGTGAAGGATCTGACGCCTGTGATCCAGGTCGCGAGCTCGCCGTTCCTGTTCATGGCGGCGACGGACGGCAAGTACAAGAAGCTCGGCGAGTGGGTCGCCGACGCCAAGGCCAATCCCGGCAAGGTGACGTACGGCACCGCGGGTTACGGAACGTTCACGCATCTGGCGGTCGAGCTCCTGCAGAACGCCGGCAATTTCAAGGCAGTCCAAGTACCGTACAAGGGTGCCTCGCCTGCGATCACCGACCTTCTCGGCGGTCACATCCCCATGGCGGCGTTGTCCATTGCATCGGGCATGCCGCACATCCAGGGCGGCAAGGTGAAGGGCCTCGCCGTCACGTCGGCAGCGCGCAGTCCCGCGCTGCCTGACGTACCCACGGTGGCCGAGTCCGGATTCCCCGGATTCGAGGCCAATGGCTGGCTGGCCATCTTCGTCCCGAACGGCACGCCGCCGGCAGTGATCGCGAAGCTCAACAGCGAGATCGGCAAGGTCATGCAGAGTGCCGAGATGAAAAAGCAGCTGCTCGCGCAAGGCGTGGAGGCGCGCACGAGCACGCCCGAGCAGCTCGGCGCGCTCGTCAAGAGCGAAACGGCGAAGTGGGGCAAGATCATCGCCGACGCCGGCATCAAGGAATAGCGTCGAGCGCGAGAAAGGCATGCGGGTCTCCGACGTCCGCATTCACGTCCTCGCAAGCCCGCTCGCGGAGCCGTTCGCGTTCTCGCAGGGGTGGGTGAGGCAGCGCTCGGCCACGCTGGTCGAAATCGTGACCGACGATGGCGTCACCGGCTGGGGCGAGGCGTTCGCGCAAGGGCTCGAGCCGCCGGAGATCGCGGCCGTGACGATCGACAAGGCGCTGCGTCCGCTCATCGTCGGCGCCAATCCTCTCGACACCGAGGTCCTGTGGCACCGCATGTACCACACGACGCGCGACTACGGGCGCAAGGGATCCGTGGTCGCGGCCATCAGCGCCGTCGACATCGCGTTGTGGGACATCGCGGGCAAGGTGCGCGGCGAGCCGATCCATGCGCTGCTCGGTGGCGCCTTTCGCACGCGCGTCCAGCCCTACGCGACGGGCTTCTATCGCATTCGCGGGCAGGGCGAGGCGCAACGTCTCGCGGAGGAAGCGCTGCGTCACTTCGAGGCGGGCTTCACGCTCATGAAAGTGAAGCTCGGCTACGGCGTGGACGACGACATCGCGTCCATGGAGGAGATCGCGCGCGCGATCCAGGGCAAGCCCGTCCGCTTGATGGTCGACACCAACCATGCCTACGGACGCGCCGACGCGCTGCGCCTCGGGCGCGCGCTCGACGCGTACAACCTGCGCTGGTACGAAGAGCCGGTGGTGCCGGAGGACATTCGCGGCTACGCCGAGCTGCGCAGCAAGCTTGCGACGCCGATCGCGGGCGGCGAGAACGAGCACACGCTCTACGGCTTTCGTGAATTGCTGGCTGCGTGCGCGGTCGACATCGCGCAGCCCGACGTGGGATCGTGCGGCGGCATCACGGCGATGCGCCACATCGCGGCGCTTGCGCAATCGCACGGCGTGCAGGTGAATCCGCACGTGTGGGGATCGGCGATCGCGCAGGCGGCTTCGCTGCAGGTCATCGCGGCACTGCCGGTCGCGCATCATTCGCTGTATGCGCAGGAGCCGGTGCTCGAGTACGACCGCTCCTCGCATCCGTTCCGCAACGATCTCATCGCCGATCCGGTTCGCCTCGTCGATGGTTGGGTCGACATCCCGTCGCGGCCGGGGCTCGGCGTTGAAGTGAATCGTGAGATGCTCGAGCGCCACAAGGCTCATTAGCAGCGTAAACAACTGGAGGACATCGATGTTTCAGAAATACCGTGTCGCAACGCGTGGGTTGATCCTTGCGTTCGTGGGTCTGGCTGGCGTGATTGGCGCGCCCGCCTTGGCGCAAGCGCCCGCGGGATATCCCAACCGATCGATCCGGTTCGTGGTGCCTTACGCGCCCGGGGGGCTGCCCGATACCGTGGCGCGCATCGTCGCCCAGCGCCTGCAGGAAAGGATCGGCCAGTCGGTTGTCATCGAGAACAAGCCGGGCGCCAATGGCGCGGTGGCCGCCGCTGCGATCAGCCAGGCACCCGCGGACGGCTATACGTTCCTCGTCACCGACGGCTCGATGTTCTCGATCAACCCGAAAATCTATGCCAAGCTCGACTACAACCCTTCCAAGGACTTCGTTCCCGTCGCGCTGATCGCGCGCGCACCGCTGTTCCTCGCGGCCGTTCCGGGCATGCCTGCGAATTCGTTCAAGGAATTCGTTGCGTACGCCAGAGGCAATCCCGGCAAGGTCAACTACGGCTCGTCGGGAATCGGAAGCACGCACCACCTCACGATGGAAGCAATCAAGGCCGAGTACAGGATCGACATCGTGCACATCCCGTTCAAGGGGACGGGGCAATCGGTGCCTGCGCTCGTCGGCGGCCAGGTCGACGTTCTGTGGTCTGCCTATCCGTCGCTCGCGGGCTTCGTGAAGGACAACAAGGTGAAGCTCCTCGCGACCAATAGCGCGAAGCGCTCGCCGCAGGCACCCGACGTCCCGACCGTCGCCGAGGTAATTCCCGGATTCGACTTCGCGCCGATCGTCGGCATCCTCGCGCCGGCCGGAACGCCGAAAGGCATCGTCGACAAGGTCGCCGCGGAGGTCGTCGCGGTCACGAAGATGCCCGAGACACAGAAGCAGTTCGCCGCGGCCGGCATCGAGCCGGTGGGCGGCGGGTCCGACGAATACGCGAAGGCCATCGCCGACGAGAACGCGCGCATGGCGAAGGCCATCGAAGCGGCCGGCATCAAGCCGGAATGAGCGCGGCGGCCGAGCAAAGCGAGAGAGGCGCGAAGCGCGCGTCGCCGCGCGATTGACGCGGCAGGGGACCCGGGAATGCCACGCGCCTACTTGTTGCCTCAAGGAGCCGAGGAGTGATGGCTGAGGCCCTCAATCCCGATCTCACAATGGCGCTGCGCGTCGACCAGGCGCGGATGCTGGCGCAGGACATTCGCGAGTTCACGCTCGTGGACGCCAACGGCGCGGAGCTGCCCGAATTCACGCCGGGCTCGCATCTCCTCGTCCAGGCCCCGACCGGTGTCACGCGCCGCTACTCGCTGTGCGACGCGCCGGAGGAGCTCGATCACTATTCGATCGCAGTCAAACGCGAGGCCGCCGGACGCGGCGGATCGATTGGCATGGTGGACAACGTGCAGGTGGGCGACACGCTGTATGTCTCGACACCGCGCAACGAGTTCGAGCTCAAGGAAAACGCGCCGAGCTACCTATTCGTGGCCGGCGGCATCGGCATCACGCCGATACGCTCGATGATCCGGCATCTTCGCAATACGAGCGACCGCCCGTGGAAGCTGTATTACCTGTGCCGCGATGCGGCGGCGACGGCTTACGGCGAGGAGTTCGGCGCGCCAGAGCTGCGCGGCAAGGCCATCCTGCATCACGACGAGGGCGATCCCGGGCGGTCGTTCGACTTGTGGCCGCTGCTCGAGCGGCCCAAGGGCGCTCACCTTTATTGCTGCGGTCCCAAGGGCCTGATGGAGGCGGTCCGGGACATGACCGGGCACTGGTCGTCGTCGGCCGTGCACTTTGAGGACTTCGCGGTTCGCAACGTCACGCGCAGCGCCGACGACAAGCCGTTCGTCGTGCGTTTCCAGGGCGAGAAGATCGACGTGGCGGCGGATGAATCCATTCTTCACGCGCTGCGCGCTAAGGGGCACCGCATCCCGAGCTCGTGCGAGAGCGGCACCTGCGGTTCGTGCCGCATGAGACTCGTCGCGGGCGAGGCCGAGCATCGCGACCTCGTGCTGACCGACGAAGAGCGCCTCACCAACATCATGGTGTGCGTGTCGCGCGCGCACTCTCCCGAACTGGCCATCGAACCATGAACAAGGTCCGCCTGGGGGCGGCAGGACTGGGGCGAGCCTTCATGTTGATGCTGCCGACGCTCGTCGCGCACCCGCGGATCGAGCTCGTCGCAGCATCCGATCCGCGCGAGGAAGCGCGAAAGGCATTCGAACGGGAATTCGGCGGTCGCGCCTACGAAAGCTTCGAGGCGATGTGCGACGACCGCGGCATCGATGCGGTCTATATCGCGACGCCGCACGAGATGCACGCGCAGCACGTCATCGCGGCGGCGCGGCGTGGCAAGCACGCGCTGGTCGAAAAGCCGATGGCAATCACGCTCGCGGAATGCCAGTCGATGGTGGACGCGGTGCGCGAGGCGGGCGTCACGCTAGTGGTCGGGCACAGCCACAGCTTCGACCTGCCGTTCGTGCGCGCGCGTGCGCTGATCGAGCAAGGGACGTTCGGTGCCGTGCGTATGATCACTGCGCTCAACTTCACCGACTTCATCTACCGTCCGCGCCGGCAGGAGGAGCTCGACACGGCCAAGGGCGGCGGCGTGGTGTTCAGCCAGGGCGCGCACCAGGTCGATATCGTGCGGCTGCTGGGTGGCGGGCGCGTGCGCCGCGTGAAGGCGCACACCGGCAAGTGGGACGCATCTCGCCCGACCGAGGGCGCGTACGCCGCGCAGCTGACGTTCGAAGACGGCGCGTTCGCGTCCCTGGTGTACAGCGGCTATGCGCATTTCGACTCGGATGAGCTCGTGGGGTGGATCGGCGAGATGGGGCACCGCAAGGACCCGGCGCGTTACGGCGCGACGCGCGCGGCGCTGCGCAGCGGGATGTCTCCAGCGGAGGAGGCCGCGCTCAAGAATCGGCGCGCGTACGGAATGATGCCTTCGGACGCGCCGGCGCCGGTGGCGCACAATCAATTCGGGATGGTGATCGCGTCTTGCGACCGCGCGGATCTGCGCCCGATGCCCGACGGCGTCCTGGTGTACGACGACGCGCGCGCGTGGCTCGAGCCGTTGCCGCCCCCCGTGATTCCCCGCGCGGAAGTGATCGACGAGCTGTGCGACGCGATCGCGGGCGTACGCCCGTCAACCCATTCCGGCGAGTGGGCGATGGCGACACTGGAAGTATGTCTTGCCATCCTCGAGTCGTCGCGGACCGGGCACGAAGTCACCCTCGCGCACCAGGTTGGGTTGCCGGAGAGTTCGACAAAGGAAGCCGCATGCTGACCAAGGAAGAGAACGAGCTTTTGTGCCGCGTCGAAAATGATGCGCCGATGGGACAGCTGATGCGCCGGCACTGGCAACCCGTGTGCTTGAGCGAAGAGGTGAGCGAGCCCGACGGCAATCCGGTGCGCGCGAAGATGTTCGGCGAGCGGCTCGTCGTCTTCCGCGACACCGACGGGCGGGTCGGCGTCATGGGCGAGTTCTGCCCGCATCGCGGCGCGTCGCTCTTCTTCGGGCGGAACGAGGAGTGCGGCCTGCGTTGCCTGTACCACGGCTGGAAGATGGACGTCGAAGGCAGCGTGCTCGAGATGGTGTCCGAGCCCGCCGAGAGCACCATGGCGCAAAAGGTCAGGCACAAGGCATATCCCGTTGAGGAATGGGGCGGCTTCGTGTGGGCATACATGGGACCGAAAGAGACGGTGCCGGCCTTTCGTCCGCCGCAATGGGCGCCGACCGACGAGACCCGCGTCAGCGTCGCGAAAGTGATCGTGCCGTGCAACTGGGCCCAGGTGCTCGAGGGCGCCATCGATTCGGCGCACAGCTCAAGCCTGCATTCCTCCGATATGGTCCCGGCGCGCGTCACCTCCGCGGAAGCGACCGACAAGACGTGGCTGCGCCCGTCCACGGACAAGGCGCCGCGGCTGCAGGTCGAGCGCGCGGGCTACGGCTTCCGGTACGCAGCCATTCGCCGCCCGATCGCGAACGCCGCCAATACCGACTATGTGAGATCCACGGTTTTCGTGGCGCCGGCGACCGCGCTCATTCCACCGAACAACAAGTACAACGTCGCCAACATCAATGTGCCGCGCGACGACACCAGCACTGCTTTTTACTTCATCGCGTGGGGCCATCCGCACAACACGCCCGATACGGAGGCGTGGCGCAAGTTCCTGTGCCAGCGTGTCGGCGTGGACCTCGACGCCACCTATCGCCCGCTTCGCAGCGTCGAGAACGACTTCTGGCAGGACCGCAATGCCATGAAGGCAGGCAACTTCACCGGGATCACCGGCTTTCCGAACCAGGACATCGCGATGTGGGTGACGATGGGTCCCATCGCCGACCGCACGCACGATCGCCTCGGCGGGAGTGACCTCGCGGTCGTCGAGTTCCGCAGGCAGATGATCGCCGCGGTGCGCGACTTCATCGACGGCAAGCCGGCCATCGGCACTGGCGATCTCGCGATTCCCGCCAAGGTGTGCTCGTTCCAGGCGATCGTGCCGAAGACGGTCGACTGGAAGGCGTACGACGTCAAGCCGATGCTGGGAAACGCCCGGACCTGTGCTCGAGCCGTCGTACGACGTTTGAGAGGAGTGTCAACGTGAGCAAGCTCAACTTCTCGCTCGCCTGCTGGAACTACGACCGCACGCGCGCGCTGATGGACGGCTCGGTGCGGCCCGACGGCATCGAGCTCAATTACCTCGACCTGCCGGTCGAGGAGACGTTCTTCCGCATGCTGCGCAACCGCGAGTTCGACGTCGCCGAGCTGTCGCTGTCGTCGTACACCGTCTCGATGTTTCGCGATCCGCGCCCGTTCGTCGCGATTCCGGTCTTTCCGTCGCGCTTCTTTCGCCACTCGTCGCATCTACGTCAACGCCAATGCGGGCATTCGCGAGCCGCGCGACCTCATCGGAAAGCGCGTGGGCAGTTCCCGAATACCAGATGACCGCGCCTGTGTGGATTCGCGGCATACTGTCCGAGCACTACGGCGTGCCGGTCGACGCCGTGACGTATTGGTCCGGCGGCGAAGAGGAGCCCGGGCGTACCGAGAAGATCAAGCTCGACCTCCCGCCGAACATCGAACTTCGGCCGATCGGGCCGACGCAGACGCTGTCGGCGATGCTCGCGAGCGGCGAGATCGACGCTCTTTACACGGCACGCATGCCGTCGACATTCTCGCCCGACAGCGGCAATGTCCGGCGCCTGTTTCCCGACTTCAAGAAGGTCGAACAGCAGTACTTCCGCGAGACCCGCATCTTCCCGATGATGCACACGGTCGCGATCCGGCGGGAGGTGTACGAGGCCAACCGCTGGATCGCCCAGTCGCTGATGAAAGCCTTTACCGAGGCGCAGCGGCGCACCTACGACGATCTCTACGTCACTGCCGCGCTCAAGGCCATGCTCCCGTGGCTGACGTCGCATGTGGAGGAGGCGCGCGCTCTCATGGGCGAGGACTTCTGGCCGTACGGCTTCGCGCGCAATCGCGATGCGCTGGCGACGTTCCTGCGCTATCACTACGAGCAGGGCTTGTCGAAGCGCCTGCTCGAACCGGAGGAGCTCTTCGCGCCCGAGACGATGGAGTCCTTCAAAATTTGACCGGCATCGCGCTGGCGCTGGTCGCGCTGGCGGGTTTTTCCGCAAACATCATGGTCGCGCGCGTCGGCGGTGCGCGCGTGCCGATCAGCGCCGGATACTTCGTCGCCGTCTCGGTCAACGTGGTTTTCGCGGCGCTGTTGGTGATCGCTGAGCTCGCGGTGCGGTCGCAGCCGCTGCAGTGGAACGCCAAGGGCACGCTGCTGTTCGCGCTTGCAGGCTTTTTCTCCACCTATCTCGGGCGCTGGTTCATGTACGAGTCGGTCGCGCGCCTCGGCCCCGCCAGGACGAGCGCGTTCCAGGTATCGAGCCCGCTATTCACGTTCCTGATCGCGCTTGCGTTCCTCGGCGAGACGTTGACGGCGCAGGCGTTGGCCGGCATGGTCGTCACCGCGCTCGGGCTGCTCCTCATCAGCCTCGCCGGCGCGCGAACGGTGCCCAGGCCGGACCCCAAACGTGCCCAATCGCCGCTGCGCTCGGCCTGGCTCGTCGGCTTTGCGAGCTCGGCTGCCTACGCCGTCGGGAACGTGTTGCGCGGCGCGGGCGTGCGCGCATGGGACGAGCCAATCGCGGGCGCGCTGATCGGCGCGGTCGCCGGCATCGCGTGCCACTTCGCGTTCACGCGAGGGCGTCGCGAAATGCTGCGCGGATTGAGCTCGGCTCATCGCGGCGGACTTGCGCTCTTTGCGATATCGGGAGTCCTTACGATCGTCGCGCAGGTGTGCACGATCGCGGCGATGAAGCTCGCGCCCGTGTCGGTCGTCGCGCTCATCACGCTGTGCACGCCGCTCTTCGTATTTCCGATGAGCTACTTCTTCCTCGGCAACGACGAAGGCATCAATGCGCGTACTCTGGCCGGCGCCGCGCTCACGCTAGCGGGCATCGCGATGATCGTGCTTCACTGACGAGGGTGCGAAGCGTCGGCCTGCGGCGTCGGAAGCTGCGGCAGGCGGTGCGAGATGCCCTTGTGGCAATCGATGCAGGTGCGCTCGCCGGAGGCGAGAAGCGTGCTGTGCTGCTGCGCGGCGCGCGGGCTTTGCCGGGTGAAGTCCATGAACTCGAAGCCGTGGCAGTTGCGGCACTCGAGCGAGTTGTTTGCCTTGAGCCGCGCCCACTCGTGCTGCGCGAGCGTCAACCGGTGCGCCTCGAACTTCTCGCGCGTGTCGATCGTCCCGAAGATCTTGCCCCAGACTTCTTTCGACGCCTGCATCTTGCGCGCGATCTTGTCCGTCCAGTCGTGCGGCACGTGGCAGTCGGGGCACTTAGCCCGCACGCCGCTGCGGTTGCTGAAGTGGATCGTGGGCTGCAGCTCGACGTAGACGTTGTCGCGCATCTCGTGGCAGCCGATGCAGAAAGGCTCCCGATTCGTGAGCTCGAGCGCGGTGTTGAACCCGCCCCAGAACACGATGCCCGCGATGAAGCCGCCGACAGTGAGGAAGCCGAGGCTGAAATAGGTCGACGGACGGCGTACGACGCGCCAGTAGCGCCGCAGGAGGTCGATCGCCGAACGGATCATTTGGACTTCGATGTCGCCTTGCCCGCGGGACGGCGCGACGCCGTCTCGAAGTCCTGGAAGCGGTTCTCCACGAGCGGCTTCACCTCGTCCTGCGGCACATGGCACTGCGTGCAGAAGTACCGGCGCGGCGAGACGTCCCCGCGCACGTTGCCGTCGCGGTCCATGTAATGCGTGACGCTCAGCGGAATGGCGCGCGTCTCCTCGATGCGGGCGCGCGAATGGCAGTAGAGACAGCGGTTGACGTCGCGGTCGAGCTGGTAGCCGTCGATCTTGTGCGGGATCGTCGGCGGCTGCATCGGATGCGAGCGCACGCGCCGAACGTCCTTGTTCTCCTGCGCCTGCATCGCGGGCGGCGCAGCTTCGTTGAGGATAGGCACGTTGCCGCGCATCGGGTCGGTGAGGGCATCGGCGCACCACGCAGGAGCGGCAAGCGCCAAAAGAAGCGCCGCAAGGAGTGTCTTCATGGTCACGCCTTCACGATCTTGACCGCGCACTTCTTGAAATCCGTTTGCAGCGAGATCGGATCGGTCGCGTCTAGCGTCACCTTGTTGATGAGCTGGCTCGCGTCGAACCACGGCACGAAGACGAGGCCCTTCGGCATGCGGTTGCGCCCGCGCGTTTCGACCCGCGTGCGGATCTCCCCTCGGCGGGAGATGACGCGTACGTCCGAGCCGCGCCGCAGGCCGAGCGCACGCGCATCGTCGGCGTGCATGTACACGACGGCGTTCGGGAATGCGCGATAGAGCTCCGGCACGCGGCGCGTCATCGATCCCGAGTGCCAGTGCTCGAGCACGCGGCCGGTCGACAACCAGAACGGATATTCCTTGTCGGGCGACTCCGCGGGCGGCTCGTAGGGCAGGGCCCATATGTACGCGCGGCCGTCGGGATTGCCGTAGAACTCGAACCCTGTGCCGGCTTTCACGTAAGGATCGCTGCCTTCGCGGAAGCGCCAGCGCGTTTCCTTGCCGTTGACGACCGGCCAGCGCAGGCCGCGCGCTTCGTGATACGTGTCGAAGTCGGCGAGGTCGTGCCCGTGACCGCGGCCGAATGCCGCATATTCCTCGAACAAGCCTTTCTGGAGGTAGAAGCCGAACGCCTTCGCCTCGTCGTTGTCGTAGCCCTTCTCCACCTGCGACGTGGGGAAGCGGTCCACCTTGCCGTTCTTGAAGAGCACGTCGTAGAGCGTCTTTCCGCGCACCTCGGGCTTCTTGGCGATGAGTTCGGCCGGCCACACTTCCTCGACCTTGAAGCGCTTGGAAAACTCCACGAGCTGCCACAGATCGGAGCGCGCTTCGCCCGGCGCCGGCACCATCTGGTGCCAGAACTGGGTGCGCCGTTCCGCGTTGCCGTACGCGCCTTCCTTCTCGACCCACATGGCACTTGGCAGGACGAGGTCCGCCGCAAGCGCAGTAACCGTGGGGTACGCTTCCGACACGACGATGAAGTTGTCCGGATTGCGATAGCCGGGATAGCCTTCTTCGACAAGGTTTGGTGCGGCCTGCACGTTGTTGTTGACCTGAACCCAGTACGCGTTGAGCTTGCCGTCCTTCAGCATGCGGTTCTGCAGCACCGCGTGATAGCCGGGCGTGGCCGGGATCGTGCCTTCCGGCAATCCCCAGATCTCCTCCGCCTTCGCGCGATGCGCGGGGTTGGCCACGACCATGTCGGCCGGCAGGCGATGCGAGAACGTGCCCACCTCGCGCGCCGTGCCGCACGCGGAAGGCTGGCCGGTGAGCGAGAAGGGACTGTTGCCTGGCGTCGAGATCTTGCCGGTCAGCAGATGGAGGTTGTAGAGGAGGTTGCTGCACCACACGCCGCGTGTGTGCTGGTTGAAGCCCATCGTGAAGAACGACGTCACCTTGACCTTGGGATCGGCGTACATCTCCGCGAGCGCATCGAGCTTGGCCTTCGGCACGCCCGAGAGCTTCGTGACGCGCTCGGCGTCGTAAGTGGACACGAACTTCGCGAATTCGTCGAACGTGTAGGGCTTGCCGCCGTTGACGTCACCTGCGTTCTTTGCGGCCTTCTGCAACGCGTGCTCCGGCCGCAAGCCGTAGCCGATGTCCGTGTTGCCGATCTTGAATGCGGTGTGCTTGTCGACGAAGGCGCGGTTCACGCGATTGGTGCGGATGATGTAGTTGGCGATGTAGTTGAGGATCGCGAGGTCGGCCTGCGGGGTGAACACGATGGGCAGGTCGGCGAGCTCGAAGCAGCGATGCTCGAAGACGGACAGCACCGCGACTTTGACGTCCTTCGGTGCGGACAAGCGCCGGTCGGTGACACGGCTCCACAGCACGGGATGCATCTCCGCCATGTTCGAGCCCCACAGCACGAACGCGTTGGCGGCCTCGATGTCGTCGTAGCAGCCCATCGGCTCGTCGATGCCGAAGGTGCGCATGAAGCCCGCCACCGCGCTTGCCATGCAGTGACGCGCGTTGGGGTCGAGGTTGTTGGTGCGAAAGCCGGCTTTCATGAGCTTCAGCGCGGCGTAGCCTTCCCACACCGTCCATTGCCCCGAGCCGAACATGCCGACGGCGGTCGGACCTTTCTCCTTCAGGACGCGCTTCCACTGCGCCGCCATCTCGTCGAACGCGCGATCCCACGACACCGGCGCGAACTCGCCATTCTTGTCGTAGCGGCCGTTCTTCAAGCGCAGGAGCGGCGTGGTCAGCCGATCCGCCCCGTACATCACCTTGTTGAGGTAGTAACCCTTCACGCAGTTGATGCCGCGATTGACTTCGGACTGCGGATCCGCCTGTGTCGCGATGACGCGGTTGTTCTTGACGCCGACCGTGACGCCGCAGCCCGTCCCGCAAAAGCGGCACGGCGCCTTGGCCCACTTGAGCTCGGCGGCATCCGCTTCCGTGATCGCGTTTTGCGCATCGGCCGGGATGGTCGCCACCGAGGCCGCGGCGGCCGCGGCCGAGCGTTGCATGAATTGCCTGCGCGTAGTGCCCACTGCGAAGATCCTCCCGTATCGACGCCTACAGAACGACGTCATCCCTGCGGCGGGCCTGCGAACACCTGGTACATCCAGACGACGAAGCCGTAACCGCCCACGATGGCGACCGCGAGCGCCGGTGCCATCACGATGGTGAAGAAAAGGAAGCTGCGCAGCTCCTCGGTGCGCGTCGACGGGGCGTCGATCGGGTGGGGAGGGGAGTCGGTCGGGCGCATGACAGCCGATATATCGTAGCACGATGCAAGTGCATCGCGCCGTGATATT